>NZ_JBHULH010000002.1:0-42355 GCF_042684245.1 Pseudotenacibaculum haliotis | reverse complement strand
GACATGATAATAAACCCATTGAATTATGGAGTAATAAAGTAATTAAAGAGAAGATAGATTATATTCATAATAATCCTGTAGAAGCAGGGTTGGTTTATCATCCTGAAGATTATGTATATAGTAGTGTTTTAGATTATTCTGGAGAACAAGGATTGATAAAAGATGTGACTGTTTTTAGGTTATTAAGTTAGAATAACCACACGAAAGATTCGTGCAGGAGCAGGGTTTTCTCACAAAAATTTCTGCGACAGTATTTAATATTTTTCGTCATAGAAGAAAGTGTCAAACATGAGAAAAGTTATATCATTTTTAATAATATCTTTTTTTATTTTAATTTCTTGTAAAAAAGAGATCCAGAGAAAAGAGGTATATGAAATTATAGGTGTCGTTAAGAATTCTAGAAATAATTCTATTGTCCAACTTCAATCTAATAATAAGATTATTGACACTGCTCGTATTCAAAATGAGCGATTTTTATTTACAGGAACTATAAGAGAGCCTATTAATGTAGAAATCATAGTTGAAGGAAAGGAAGGGTTTAAATCTTTTTGGCTGGAGAACAGCAAAATCCAATTGATATCTGAAACTGAAAACTTAAAACAAGCTATTATCAAAGGTTCAAAAACTCAAAAACTTCAAGAAAAATTTTTATTGAGAGTTGACAAATTTGATGATTTTCAAGACAGCCTAAAAGTTTTGTTAAAAGATAGGTCATTGTCAGATAAGCAGAGGGAGTTTCTATTAAAGCTTAAAGAGAAAGCCAGAATAGATGAACTGAATGTTACCATAGACTTTATAGAAGATTTTCCAAATACCTTGATAGGTAGTTCTACTTTAAATGATTGGAAAATTTTAATTAAAGAAGCGTATGGGAAAGAAATGATTGAAAAATTATTTTCTAACATGAGCATTGAAACTAAGAACTCAAAAGTTGGAAGTGAGATTAGTCATTTTATAGAAGTTAGTAGAGATTTAAATATTGGAGATAAGTTCGTTGATATAAAACTTAAAAACATTCATAACAAAGAAATTTCGTTATCAGATGTGAAGGCAACTTTTACTTTAATAGAGTTTTGGACTTCTTGGTGTGCTCCTTGTAGAAAGTCTAATCCACACTTAATATCATTGTATAAAAAATATCATTTAAACGGTTTTGAAATTTTTGGTGTTTCTATTGATGTATTTAAAAGAAGTTGGTTAAATGCAGTAAAAAAAGATGGTTTATTATGGGAGAATGTTATAGATACTAAAGGACTAGAATCAGATGTTGCCTTTACTTATGGAGTTACTGAGCTTCCTAGTAATGTTTTAATTGATAATGAAGGAACAATTATAGCTAGAAACTTAAGAGGGGAAAAATTGGAACAAAAATTAAAAGAACTTTTTAATGAGAGAGAGTAATGTTCCGCTCCCGCACAGCTTGTCCCGTATTTACGGGAAATGCTTGCACTGAGCTTGCCGAAGTGTTTCGTGTGGTAAAGTAGAAGATGTGTATATAGAGTAAATAAAAACTACGTTAAGAAATTAGCGTAGTTTTTTTATTTTTATTGGAACGCGAGGGCGCACCAGCTGGGGATTTCTTATATAGAAAATGAAAAGGAGAAAGGAAATTACCTCGCACAACTTAAAATAAAAACAATGAATTTTTTATATCCATTGGCCTTCTATATTCTAATAATTAGTATTTACCTACTTAGTATAGGTAAATTAAATTTAAGTAGAAAGGCCGAGTATGAAACATGGGTTAATACAAAAGGAAAAAGAGTTTCTAAAGCTATAATTATAATTGGAATATTATACACAATTCTTTTGTTGCTTCAACTAGTATCTGATACTTAGTAAGCTACAATATACCTAAATTTATTCCCTCACCAACTAAGGGAACTAAACCTTAATAAAAAATGAATGAATATCTTTTAATTGGGATAGGGCTTCTCGTCTTAGGCCTTTTGTACGGATACTGGAGTTACTTTTTAAAAAAGAAACCGATTGATTCTAGCGCGTTTTCTAAGAGAAGAGATGCAGAAGATAAAATTTTACCAATTATAGTGATAATATCTGCGATAATAATAATTATAAAAAATGTATAAAAAGCTTATTTTAACACTGTTTATATTTTTTGCTTTATACCCTGATAACTTGGATTTATCATAGCGCAATCCAAGCATAAAACATTAACACCAAATAAATTCTAAAACCTTACTTCCTCCCCAACCAAGCATTTCGTTTGTCTAGAATACCCTGAGTTAACTCTAACCCAACTTTTTCATACGGTTGTATGGTATAACGCGGATCTTTTGCCAATGTTACTTTTAAAGTCTTCTCATTGCCATGTCGGTTAATCGCTAAGGTAATTTCATCATCAGTTTTAAACGTAGATAAAAGACTACCAAAAGAAGTATTGGCGTCCAGCTTTTTTCCGTTTACAGACAAAATAGTATCTCCACTGTCCAATCCTGCTTTGTAGGCAGGAGATCCAATGGTAGGCTCGTTGCTAATTCTATGAGAGCTAGACACGCGAGCACCAAAATACGGTGTCTTACCATCCTGACTCAATGCCACACCTACAGAAGCAAACAAACGTTGGTAATCCGGCATTTTACTGTCGTATATATAGTTGTTAAAAAAAGCGTCACCAAAATCTTTTCCTGCATAAGTATTCAGTGCCTGATGCAAATTGTCTATGGTATACGGAATCTCTTCTTTCCCGTAGGTATTCCAAACCAGCTTCATATAATCGTCCAGGTTGAGATTACCTTCTTCATTACGCAAAGCCAAGTCCAAGGCCAAACCAAGAACACTTCCGTAAGTGTAATAAGAGATAAATGTATTTCCACGATTCACAGGGTCTACAGAACGAGCCGCATCCACAAAAGGAGCTTGATAACTCATTTCAATAGGGTTGAAAAACTGAGTTCCCGGAGAGTTCCATACATAATTAAATCCACCATTTAGTCCGTTAATGTATTGCTCTACCGTACGTACATCAGCACGACATAAGATCAAACTCGTATAATAACTGGTAAAACCTTCAGCAAACCACAATTCGCCACTCATATTCGCTTCCTCAAAGTCAAAAGGTTCTAAAGATTTTGGCCGGATACGCTCTACATTCCAAGCGTGGAAAAACTCATGCGAAACCGTTCCGATGGCTCCGCCATCAGCCAAACTTCTAGTTGTGGTCAAAATGGTTGAGTTTCTGTGTTCCATTCCATCACCACTAGCATTCGGAATGTAACAACCCAAGAAGAAATACTCTCCAAAATCAAAATCAGGCAATTCGCCAAAGACCTCTTTCTGTTGTAATACAATCGCTTTTACATCTTCAAAATAAGCATCCAGCTCTGCGCTGGTTCCGTTGTGGTGCAATACAAAATTGATTGTATAATTCTTTCCGTTCGATTCTACATCAAAAGCACGGATTTGGTGATTGCTAATCTCTGTAGGACTGTCCATAAAGTACTGTAAGTCGGGAGCCGAAAATCTGTTACCACCTTCCTTTTTCAATTGCGTAGCCACTTTCCAGTTCAAATCTTCCCTTACATCAAAAACAACATTTATTGGTCTATTTGCTTGAGAAGGCGCAAACATAAAAGTAGCCGGAATGTTCAAGTGCGCATGCGTTTCATCTACCTGAGCATAGGTTCCGCCACCTCTGTTGGCAAACAATGTATAAGAAACATTAACCGTTCCGTCATTGCTCTCTACCACCCATTGATATGGGTCAGGGCGAGTGATATCTAAAAGCTCTCCTTTTCCATTGGTAGCTTTTACATTGTAAACGTTTTTTGCAAACTCGTGCAAAGCATACCTTCCCGGTGAAGTTCTACTCATACGAAAAGCAAATATTCCCGAAGGAACTTCCGAAAAAGTAACACTAACTTCTGCTTCGTGATGAACGGCATTAGGAAAAGAAATAACATAGTCTACAGCGGCAGTACCGGCATCATTTTTTTGATCACAAGAAATAAATGAAACCAATACGAAAAGAAATAGCAATTTGATAGAGTGAACTCGCATGAAAAAAGTTTTTATGAGTCTCAAAGCTAAGGAAAAAAGAAAGGAATTTGTGTTAAAGAAAATCAGAGATTAGAAAGCAACCTAATCTAACAACGGCTTTTTAGAAATCGTTACTGTTTTTCCGCTGGTCAGTTGTATGGTAAAAGATTTTCCGGAGTTGATGACTGCTCTGCGATATTGATCCATAGAACAAAAATCTGAAAATTGCTTACCGTTAAAAGATAGAACTTCGTCTCCTTGACGAACCCCTAAATTCCATACATCACTTCCTTCTTGAATTCGCACTATGCGCATCTTTCCTTTTATAAACATGACAGAACAAGAATAACTACTGTAGCTCTCATTAATTTCTGAAGAAGCTAGGTATAGTCGTTTGTTTTTTAGACTTAAAAACAGCTCTTGATCTTTCCATAAGCTGTTGCCAATCTTGGTTGATTTTAGGTTGTCGTAATAAACAATAGGAGAGAGTTGTACTTTCTTTGAAGTCTTTTTTGGAAGTTGAAAAACCGTAGGTTTAGAAGAAGTTAAAATGCCATTCACATCAAAACTACCACTGTAAAAAGTAATCTGTTTGTACTTGTCTAAATCCGTTAAGTTATAATTTCGCTTAGAGATATTAGATGTTCCTCCGGCTCCGGTATCCAATAAAAACCGAAGTCGATTTTTTTTCAGTGCTAAGTACACATAAGGGCGCTGATTGCGAAAATCAAAATCCAAAGGATACATCTTTTTCACTTTTTTTGGAAAGTAATTGGCAGGATACATGATCAGAATCTTGTTTTTATAATCAATCGTCCAATTGAGC
Source organism: Pseudotenacibaculum haliotis (assembly GCF_042684245.1). NCBI lineage: Bacteria > Pseudomonadati > Bacteroidota > Flavobacteriia > Flavobacteriales > Flavobacteriaceae > Pseudotenacibaculum > Pseudotenacibaculum haliotis. The sequence goes on along the minus strand of NZ_JBHULH010000002.1, from coordinate 37,530 downwards.
GCTTTGATAATATCTACACCCAGAATACCATCTACTTTATGACAGGAGAAAATCTCGTTTTTAGGAGCATTTAAAATGCGATGCTTTCTAATTTTTCTACTTCCCAATTCAATCAATCCACTACTGTAAAAACGCATTCTACTTTTTCGTCCACTAGACGAATGAATGGTCATTGTTTTGTTGGTTTTCTTTAGATCCTCTTTAGCCCAACCATAAGCCACCGAATATTCAGCACCCGTATCAAAAGCAAACTGTTTTTCTACGCCGTTAAATGTGATGGGAATGATAATGAGTCCCAGATCATTTCTAAAAGGAATGGTGTCTTGATATACTTCCGTTTTTTGCGCATAAGATGCGTTAAGCAAAAGAACAGCACAAAAAAGGAAGAGAAGTTTTTTCATAGGTTTCAGGTAGTCTATACTTTTTTGATCACATTGGTTACAATTCCCCAGATCACAAAATTGTTTTCTTCAGTGATCTTGATGATAGGATAATCCGGATTTTCAGGTTGCAACCAAACCTCTCCATTTTTTACTTTGAGTCGTTTTACGGTAAACTCGCCATCCAAAAAACACACGGCAATTTTGTTGTGTTCCGGCTCTAAACTACGATCAATAACCAAAAGATCATTATCGTCCAGTCCGGCACCAATCATAGATTGTCCGCTTACTCGAGCAAAGAAGGTAGCCTCTTTATTTACAATAAGCTCTTCATCTAAAGAGATACGGGTTTCACGAAAGTCATCAGCAGGCGAAGGAAATCCGGCCGAAATTCCGGTATCGATAAAAATAGCACCATTGCTATCAGAGGTTTTGGGTGTAAAAAATTGAAGGGACATAGTTTTTATTTTACAGTGATAATATCGGAAATTTTTGTGGTGTATTTAGGTGATAAGCGTTCTTGACGCATTTTCCAGGTTCGTTCCAGGTCTTGATTGCCTAGTTTGATCTTATCGGCTTTAAACTTTTTATTCAGATGATCAATAGTATGCATCAATGGTTTGTGTTTGGGATTTTCTCCAACAAACAAATCCAATTGATGATTGTCTGTAGGAACCAAACCGGTTACAATTACACCCGCACGTTTGTATTTGATACCGGGTTTAAAAATAGTTTTGATGGCTTCTACTGCTGCATTGGTAATGGTAAGCGTAGAATCTGTAGGATAAGGAAAAACAACGGTTTTAGACCCTCTATGTTGCTCGCTATCCTTTTTATGTCGATCGCTGCTTAGCATAACAACAACCATATGACAGCTAGATCCTTGAGTACGCAACTTCTCGGCACAACTAGAAGCAAAAGTAGAGATACGTTCTTTAATGTTTTCAATATCAGAATACGTATACTCAAAGCTACGAGTGGTGGCAATAGCACGTTTGGTTTCCCGAACGTCTAATTCTAATTTAGAAACACCTTGCAGGTCTTTTTTGAGTTTCCATTCTGTGATGGAAAAGTTTTTTCGCACCCAACTGTCAGATAGCTGAGTAAAATCGTAACCTGTTTTACACCCTTTAGCATTCAATCGTTTTTGCAAACGATATCCAATACCCCAAACACTACCTAGTTTGATCCATTTTAGAGCTTTGATTCGTTTTTCTTCAGAATCGATTACATATACACCTCCCGTTTCTTTTGGAAACTTTCGGGCTACTTTATTGGCTATTTTACTCAGTGCCTTGGTAGGTGCTATGCCTACACAAGTAGGAATTCCTGTCCATTTCAAAATCCGATTGCGAATTTGATGCCCGTAATCGTCAAAATCGTACTTATCAAAGCCTCTAAACTCCAAAAAGGCTTCGTCTATACTGTAGACTTCTACATCGGGAGTAAACTGTTCTAAGATACGCATTACACGCGCACTCATATCGCCATACAACGGATAGTTAGAAGACAAGATTCGAATATTGTTCTGCTTGCAAAAACGTTCCCACTTAAAAATAGGAGCACCCATAGGAAGCCCAATAGATTTTGCCTCATCGCTGCGAGAGATCACACAGCCATCATTATTGCTTAGAATGGCAACAGGCTTTCCTTGCAAGTTCGGGTCAAATACCCGCTCACAAGAAGTATAAAAGTTATTACAATCTACTAAAGCAAACATCGTTATAAAGATACAAACAAGAAAGATTCAAAAATAAGGACGAGTTACTTATATTTGAACAAATAAGAAATCTTCATGAACGTTTTTGATATTATCATAGCCGCACTCCTTATTTACGCTTTTGTAAGAGGTTTCATGAAAGGTTTTTTTGTAGAGGTTGCTTCTTTGATAGCGTTGGTTGGAGGAGTTTTCGGAGCAATCCACTTTTCATATTTTGCAGCAGATTTATTGGAAGAACGTGTAGATTGGGACGAAAATTATATATCACTCACAGCCTTTGCCATTACGTTTATTGCCATTGTAATTGCTATTTCTTCTCTAGGAAAGATGTTAACGAAAGTGGCAGATTTTGCAGCTTTAGGCCTAGTTAATAAAATTTTAGGGGGTGTTTTTGCATTATTGAAAAGTATTTTGATTTTGAGCGTTATTTTTGTTTTCTTTGCTAGGATCAATGGAGCAATTCCTTTTGTAGGAAAAGAGACCCTTGATAATTCGATCTTGTACGCTCCGGTAAAGAGTATCGTACCTACAATATTCCCTTCAATTGTAAAAGAGATCGAATCTGAAGAAACTGAGATAAACCACACTGTTAGTTTTTTACAAAAACAGTAAATTGCAGTAGTATTAATTCTATGAAAATCGTTGCTAAGTTTTTAATTCCGTTACTTTTTGTTGCCTCTTTTGGAACAGGAGAGGTTCAGGACTGCACTATTTTAAAGAACAATTCTTTTGTCTATAAATTGGCAAAACAAGATGTATTGGTACAATTTGAAGAAGGTAAGCACGTAGAATATCATCAAGACAAGAAATATTACATCAAGTCAAACATCAAGTGGGTATCAGATTGCGAATACTATCTGATTATTCAAGATGTAACACTACCAGATTTTCCATTTCGATTAGGTAGTAAACTCCATATCAAAATCACCAAAGTGAAAGGAGACAGAGTTTACTACAAATCTTCTATGGGTGGAAGAACTTGGGAAGGAAAAATGACAAAAATAAAACCTAAAAAAGAAGAATAGGTTTTACGAGTCTTTATGCTCCTTCATCCATTCTAAAGACCCCTTAAAATCGTCGAAGATACACTCTTCACCAATCAGATCAGGAATCATATCAATTCGCTCCATCATATATCTAGGTTGAGTCTGAACATCAACGAAGAGTACATTCTTATCTTCTTTCTTAAGATCTACAATAATATCTTCCAACGTATACAAACCGGATTGATCGATATATTGCATACGATCCATACGAATCACAATGGTAGATGCAGATTTAGGTATCTGCTTGGCCAATTGCTGGAAGTCGCTCGTAGAGCCAAAGAATAAAGGTCCTTTTATATGTTTGATAAAGACTTTCTCTTTTAATTCTGCTGTAAGGCCCACTTCATCAGCCCAAGGTTCTTCAGTAAGCGGTTTGACATCGGATCGCTGACCTGTGAGATCTCCGATACGCTTCATAAAGACCAATGATGCAATTACAAGTCCAATACCTACAGCATTTACCAAATCCCATAAACTCGATAAAATAAGCACTACCAACATAATCATTACTTCAGAACTTAGTTTTATAGAAATTACTTTGAATATTTTGATCTTGGTGTCCTTAGGTAAACTAGGAATTGCACGCAATCCTTTGTAGTCCATAACTCCGATACCTACAGTTACTAAGATTCCGGCCAATACAGCAGCGGGAATTTTAGATGCTACAGAGCTAAACCCTAACATGATTACCAATAACATTACCCCGGCAATCATTCCCGATAATTTGGTTTTACCTCCGGCATTAATATTTACAACCGTACGAATTGTTGCTCCGGCTCCCGGAATTCCTCCAAAGACAGAAGCAATACTGTTACCAATTCCCTGACCGATCAATTCCTGATTAGGTTTGTGTTTGGTCTTGGTCATATTGTCGGCAACCACACTGGTCAACAACGAGTCAATAGCCCCTAAGAAAGCCAGTGCAATAGCGGTAAATATGTAAGGTGAGATGGCAGATATACTAAAGGATTTAAAAATACCTAAGTTAGGTGATGGGAATCCACTTGGGATCTCTCGAATAGGATTGTAATCCAGACCAAAGGCAACAGCTCCTCCTGAAACGACGACTAAGGCTACCAATGTACTCGGTATTTTGGTTGTGATCCGTTTGAAACCGAAAATGATAAAAATGGTTACCAAGGAAAGACCTAGTTCTAACCAATTGATGTTTCGAATCATTCTAGGCAATACTTTAATTGACCCCAGAACGCCTGAGGCTTCTTTTGCGGCCAGTGTTTGAGATTCTCTTAGAATATCGTCTTGGGTAATTTTTTCGGCTCTGTCAATCGTTTCTTTAAAGTCTTCCAGTACAAGAATACCTTCACCGGCTTCTTCTTTTAAAATGTTCTCTAAAATTCTTTCTTCTGCTTCAGGCTTGAATTGATTTACAAACTCTACATCATCTTTTGGATTGTATCCTAAAGAAGGAGCTATTTGAGTAATTAGAATGATAACCCCAATAGCCGTCATAAACCCCGATACTACCGGATAGGGTATGTATCGAATGTATTTTCCTATTCCGGCCAAACCTAATACAATCTGTATCAATCCGGCAAGTAAGAATACCAATAAGATAGCGGGCAAGGCTTTGTTCACGTCTCCGTCGTTTGCCGCAATAATTCCGGCAATGATCACCATACTTACTGCCGTCATAGGGGCAGTAGGGCCTGAGATCTGAGTTGGAGTTCCTCCAAATAAAGCTGCAAAAAAACTGATGAAAATAGCACCATAAAGTCCTGCATCCGGACCTAAGCCGGATGATACACCAAAAGCCAAAGCTAATGGAAGAGCAACGATCCCAGCGGTAACACCACCGAAAATATCTCCACGGAGATTAGAAAAAAGATTCTTCATGCCTGTTGTAAGGTTTTTAAATGTAAAGTCCTAAAATAGGGAAATTTAGCGCAAAAAAAAACCGATGAATAGACTCATCGGCTTTTTTAACAGTTATTTTGTCAATGTTAAAAGTTGACTAATGTAATAATATTGATCTGATCTCGGCTCGAAGTTTCAAAAACCTGGCTCATATAACCTAGCTCTATTTTAACTCCTTTTCTAAGCTTGTAACCTAAACCTCCGTAGATTCGATTTCTATCAAAAACTCTAGATTCTCCGTTTAAGAAAATCTCATTGTAAGCAGATAAATAGTATTTCGATTCTTTCTTGAACGGAATATTAAGACTTAAGAAATAACGGAAACGTGTTTTAAAGTCACTCTCAACAAAACGTTGCTCGAAACGATAACGGTGTTGTAAAGTAACACTTCCGATATTTTGCTTGGTAATGAACTGCTGGAAGATTCTATGTTCTTCTACAGTAGTTTGATCATCACCATTTCCTGTGAAATTCTCAGAGTTGATATATCCATAACCCAATAAGACATTGCTTCTTGAGCCAATGTTATATCCCAATCCGGTTCTGATCAACAGTTGTTCCAGATCACCTATAGCATTGTAATTTCTATACTGAATCTCGTGGTGTAAGTTCCATTTTTCGTTCAGTTGCTTACTTCCAATATAGATCAACCAATTTCCAGGTCCGCTTTCTTGAGCTTTAGCAGAAAAAGAAACTAAGGCTAATGCCAGTATGAATACTACTTTTTTCATAAACGCTTTTTACTAGTAAAATGTTACAGAACCGTCTTTGATGTCATACATAGCACCAACGATCTTGATTTCTCCGTTATCTTCCATTTCTTTCAAAACAGCACTTTGAGAACGGATGTTGTCCATAGTCATGTATACATTTTTCTCAGCTACATTGTTTACGAAATCTATGTTTTGAGAAGTACGCTCACTTGGGTCTGCTGGCGACTCAACTGCTGCTACTGCCGGCTTTAATTTACTAATCAAAGTAGTTAAGTTTCCTAATTTTGCATCATCACAAGCTCCTTTAACAGCTCCACAAGCAGTATGTCCTAAAACTACTACTACTTTTGTTCCTGCCAACTTACTAGCAAACTCCATACTTCCTAAAATATCTTCGTTTACAAAGTTACCTGCGATACGAATACTGAATACGTCTCCGATTCCTTGGTCAAACACCAATTCTGCAGAAACTCTAGAATCGATACAGTGTAAAATAGTTGCAAAAGGAAACTGCCCGCCGCTTGTATCAGCAACTTGCTCTTGTAAATCTCTATCTACAGCTTTGTTCGCTACAAATCTTGCATTTCCTTCTTTTAAAAGATTGATGGCAGCATCTGGTGTAATTGCTGCTTGTGTTTCTTTAGTATGTGCTTTCATAATTTTTATAATTAAGAATGTTGATTTTAGTTTGTATTAATTTGCTACCAAGAGAGAAACATTCAGTTTTCCGATAGCTTGATCTATATTTGACTTACCAATACGCTTTCTACTCTCTCTATTTATGCATAACAAGTTAATATTATTTTTTAATAAATAGTGAGACAGGTTTTTGATGGAATTATCATTTTCGTCAAATACATATTCAACCACTTTTTGACCTGTAGGAATCTGTACTTTTTCAATAGCATCTGTTCCTTTTACAATGTTAAAAGAGTTCAAAGGACCTTTTACATTTTCTAAAAGGCTTTCAGCAAAATCCATGCTGAAAGATTGCTTATTTCCATTGAGTATTCCTAAAGATATTTCTTCAGTTGAATCCAATCCGTTCTTATCAGAAACAATCATCACAGAACCTTGGTGTTTTTTCAAGATAAATTGGGTGATGTTGTCACCGATAAACTTTAACGGCTTTACTTTTTTCTTTCCTAAGACAATAATGTCCGGTTGCACCTCATCGATACGTTTTTCGATCTCGTTCTTTACATTTCCAAAGGTAAATTTGAAATTGATGTTGGTTTCAGTACCGTAATCTTTAGAGAACAAGTTCATCATATTCTTGATCTTCTTGTTTGTAGAAGTAAATTCTAAATTAACAGCACGATTGGCAGCTAACTGATTATCGTTTTCTACGATCTCTGTTGGACTTTTAACGTGAAAGAACTCAACATCCCCGCCAATCATCTTGGCGAGGTTTACTGAGCTTCTTAAGGTGCTTGTTGTGTCTCCTTTTAGATCAGAGAGCACAAGTATTTTGTATTTGTTATTATTTGTTTTCATAATCTTTTGAGTTAAGCATTCTTAGGTCTCAATCTGAAAAATTCGATAAAACTTGGAGGATTTTCTACAATTCCTCTTTCTGAGATCAACCTAATGTCGATGCTTCGCTCTCTGGCTTTGAAAGAAAAATCTTCGAGAATCTCGATAATATCATTATCCAGATATCTTGTTTTTCTTACATCCAGTTCTAAGTGTGTATTTCTAGGTAAGCTGTCTAATTCTTTCAAAATAGCTCCTTTGTTAAAGAAGGTTACTTCTTCAGCCAAAGTCATTTTTATTTTGTGAATTCCGTTACTCATGTCTTCAATGTGTAAGAAGTGAGAGTTTTGGAAACTTTTAATTAAGATCACTACAATTCCTACAGCCAATCCAAGAGCCAATCCTTTTAATAGGTCGATAAATACAATTCCTCCAACAGTTGTTACGAATGGAATCCATTGTTTCCATCCTAATAGGAACATCTTCTTAAACAAAGCCGGTTTTGCCAATTTATATCCTACAATAAACAGAACCGCAGCCAATACAGCCAAAGGAATCTTATTTAAAAGCGTAGGGATTAACATCACAGAAATTAATAAGAAGAAACCGTGAACAATGGCAGACATTTTACTTTTTCCTCCCGATTGAATGTTTGCAGAACTTCTTACAATTACCTGAGTAATAGGAAGCCCTCCGATCATTCCAGAAATGATGTTTCCGGTTCCTTGAGCCAATAACTCTCTGTTGGTAGGAGTTACGTTTTTCTCAGGATCCAACTTGTCAGTTGCTTCCACACATAAAAGAGTTTCTAAACTAGCTACCAAAGCAATGGTAAAGGCTACAATCCAAATATCAGGATTTCCTAAAACACCAAAATTTGGGAAGGTAAACTGACCAAAGAAAGAATCGATATCTTCTGGTACAGGAACACTTACCAATTGAGTAGCTCTAAATCCTAAAGATTCGTTAGACTGAGTAAACACAAAGAAGATGATCCCTGCAATTACAGCAACCAAAGGACCTTGAATCAATTGGAAGATTTTTGCTTTTTTAGTCAATACTCGATCCCAAAGGATTAAGATGGCTAAACTGATCAAACCAATGATACTTGGGCCTAAGCTGATGTGGTTAAAAGATTCTAAAATTTCTGAGAATGTATTTCCTCCGTCTACTTCAAAGAAGGTAAAATCTCCTTCGATAGTTGCGTCATATCCAAAGAAATGAGGAATCTGTTTTAAAATGATAATGATTCCAATACCGGTTAACATTCCCTTAATTACTGAAGAAGGGAAATAGTATCCAATAATCCCTAAACGAATCACTCCAAAAAGTAATTGGATGATTCCTCCTAGAACGACAGCCAATAAGAAGTTCTCGTAACTTCCTAAAGTGGCGATAGCAGACAACACGATGGCAGCCAATCCTGCTGCAGGTCCACTAACCCCAATTTTAGATCCACTTAAAGATCCTACGACAATACCTCCTATGATACCGGCAATTAATCCGGAAAACAAAGGGGCTCCACTTGCAAGGGCAATACCTAAACATAAAGGTAAGGCCACGAAAAACACCACTATACTAGCGGGTAAATCACTTTTTATAGTTTTAAACATGATAAAAAAAGAGGTGATGTTAGTTGTTTGAACTAACAGTTGTAATTAAATTGTTTGATAATAAAATCCCGAAAAGTTTAAGAAATCACTTCGGGAGGAGGTGAGAGTAGTTTCTTCTGATAAGAAACGTAGTTTTTTGAGTAAAAACTGATTCTTTTTTTCTTTTCCAAGCCGACAAAAAGCTGAGAACTATCGTTTTCGTAAAAGAGCTTTAATTCCAAATCTTTGGCAGCTTCTTTTCCTTTTTTGTTCTCTTCTTCGTCTCCAAAATCAACCACTTCTGCTATTTCACATTTCCCATCCATCAACGTAACGTAGGTTGGAACCACGATAGACGCCATTAGGATAAAAGAGAAGAAAAAAATAACGATATTTTTGGTCATATTTCCTTTTGAAAAAGTCAAAGATACGATATGGCCATGAGGAAATTGTTAAATATTTTTTAAAAATTATTCAACAACTTAAGATCATTAGAAATGATCCATCCAACTTTACCGTCTGCAATTTTGATTTTCCTCCAGTTATCGACTGTGTCTAAGACTTTTACCTTTGTTCCTTCGTGTAAAGTAAACACATTTTCACTGTTTAAAGTAGGTGCATTTTTAATTTCTGTTTCTTCTGCGAATACAATTGCTTCAACATTATTTTTTGCAAAAGAATACTCTTTAAATGCAAAAATGGAAGTTGTAATCAACAATAAAAAACTGATCATGCTGGTAACAAAAAACAGTCGTTTTCTGGATGGTGAGTAAGCAAAATAGAATAGCAAAAAGAGCAAAGATCCTAAAACAGACAACCCAACTGAAATCATAGACCATTGATTATAAGATAGTTTCTTTACAATGGACTCGTCGATCTTCTGTAAAACCGATTTTGGCAATTCTTCAATATTGTCTATTGTCAATCGCTTTGCAAAGACTAAATTGTTTTGAGCATCTTCGTTCAAAGGATCTAAAAGGAGTGCTTTTTCGTAATTATATATAGAAGGAGCTACTTTATTTAGCTTGTAATAACTATTTCCTAGGTTGTAATATAATTCTGAAGAAACTACGCCCAAACTTTCGATCTGGTCATAGAGCTTTATAGCTTCTTCATATTGCTCTGATTTATACTTTTCGTTGGCTTGAGTAAACAACTCATCGGCAGATTGTGAAAATACACTCTGAGCTACAAACAATAACAAGATCAATAACTTCTTCATATTATAGCTGTTTGTCGATTTGAGTAATTACTTGTTTAGCCTTTTCGTAATCCTGATTCATTTCTACAACGGTAACAGGAGAATATCTGGCCATATCACAACTCTTGAAAACATCGATGAACGAACTGATAGAATCGTTATCAACTTTTTTATCTTCTAAGAGTTCTGTGATCTTTTCTTTGCTGATGTCTGATGTTTCTATACGCAACTTCGCTTTCAGGTAGTTGTGTAATGCCTTTTCCAATGCGATATAGAATTGTTCTTTTTGCCCTAATTGCTTTTTAGCTTCCGATAGGTATTTCTTCGCCAATCGATCAGCTTTTCTCAATTTATTTCCAAGCACATCATTACTTCTGGCTTCTCTTCTCTTGGCAACAACAATTCCTATTGGAATGAATACCAAAGGAAGGAAAAGTAACAGATAATAAGAATTAGACTTAAAGAAATCTACTGTTTTAGCAGGTGAGAATGTTGCTTTTGTTTGAATGTATCTAAAGCTGGCACCTGTAGAAACCACATCTTTTTTAGCAACAGAATTCTTATCAGAATCAGTAACCAACTCTTTTCCTTCTAAGACATCTACAAACAGATCATCCGAAGTTATGGTAACGTATTTTTTCTCTTTTGGGTTGAAATAGGAGAATTCTGTATTTGGAATCTTGTATTTTCCTTTGAATTCCGGAACAACTGTATATTCTTTTGTAATTCTACCTTTAATTCCGGTAGGACCTACTGTAACTCTTTCTTTTTGTTCAGGAGTAAATACTTCCAATTCAGAAGGAGTTTTAATTTCAGGAAGCTCAAAAAGCTTTAGGTTACCAATACCGTTTACTTCTACAGAAACTCTAGCAGATTCGTTAGATTTTAACACGCTTCTGCTTGTGGTAACTTTAAAGTCGAAATCACCCACAGCACCATTAAAGCTTTCCGGTTTTCCTTCAATGGGTAACTCTTTTGCATTTACAAATTTTCTTGGAGAAGCAAAGCTTCTGGTAATGTTTCTGGTAATAGGATTTCCAAAGAAATCGCCTCTTCCGGTAGGAACGCCAATAACAATATCCATTTTCATGGGATCAATAGCTAATCGTCCTGACTTGGTAGGAATCAATAGAGCTCTTTTTAATACCACATATCTATATTGCTCGCCATTGTAAGTTCCTAGATGCGTTCTAAGTCCATTAATTTTGATATCCTGATTCCAGAAACCATTGTATTGGGGCGACTCGGTAACAGAAAAGTCGTTAACGCTAATATTCTTACTTACATAGAGTTTGTATTCTACATAAACACCTTCGCCAACATAGGGTCTGGATTTAGAGATCTCAGCTACTAAATGAATATTTTGCTGAGCGATATAATTAGGATCGTTAGGGTCTTTAGGAATTTCCACAGCGTCTAAAACAATCACCTTAACGGGTTTTGATTTTAGTGTTTTTTTACCCAATTGAATGCTTGCTGATGGAATTAAGAACTCACCTTTTTTTCTGGGTTGTATGATGTAAGTGTAAGACTGAGAATAGCTTGCCTTTCCATTGATATACGATTGACTAATGGATTGAATTGGTCCGCTAATTACTCTGAAATTCTGAAAATTAGGAGGAGTAAAATGATCTGCTCCGTGCTTATTGATCTTGAATTCTATGCGTAACCTTTGATTTACTCCCAACTTATTTTTACTAACGCTAGCGGTAAGCTCAGGTTCTGGGTTGGGTTTTTTAGTTTCTTGGGCATGCAGAGACACACTCAAAAGAGCGAACAGTATAAAAGCAATATATTTTATCCTTTGCCTCATGGACGTTTTTCAATTCGTGGCAAATATAGAATTTACCAATCTTTTTCCTGCTTAACTTTTTTACCTCTTGCTTTTTTAGCGTTTAGTTTTTTCTGAGTCTTTTTTTCTTCGTTATTCAAACTCTCTAAAAGCTGCTTAATTTGCTCAGGAGACATCTTTCCTTGCTGAGGTTTTTTCTTTTTCTTCTTCTTGTCGTCTTTGTTAGGATCTTGATTTTTCTTGTCCTTATTTTGGTCTCCTTTATCGTTTTTGTCTTTAGGATCTTTTTTGTCCTTGTCGTCTCCGTCTTTTTTATCTTTATTCTGATCCTTGTTCTTATCCTTATTCTTGTCCTGCTTGTTTTTATCCTTGTTCTTATTCTTGTTTTTGTTGTTCTGCTTATCTAGCAGTTTTTGAGCAACAGCAAGATTGTATCGGGTTTCATCATCATTAGGATTGTTGCGAAGCGCATTTTTGTACGCATCAACAGCACCTTGGTAATTCTTACCTTCCATATGAGCGTTTCCGATATTGTGAAAAGCTTCAGATTTGGAAGCCTTATCCTTGGCAGCTTTGGCTGCTAATTCGAATTGTGGAATGGCTTCTTTGTAATTTTTTCCTTGGTATAAGGAATTTCCCATGTTATAAGTTGCTTTGTTGTAAGCAGCATTTTTTTCAAGTGCTTTCTTATAAGCTACAGAAGCATCTGTATAGTTTTTGTTTTCGTACAGCTTGTTACCTTCTCTAACAAACTTTCTGGCATCTCTTTGCAAAGCGATCGAATCTTTTTGTGCAAAGGAAACTCCTGCTGTTAGCAGCATGATAAAAGCGATGATGTATTGTAAATTCTTCATGATTCAGAATTTATTTGTCTTCTTCGTTAAACAAGTCTACTTTTCTTAGCCAACGGGTCTTCTTGTCTAATAAGAAGATGTCTAAAACCAAGAATAAAATACCGATTCCTAAAAACCATTGAAACTGGTCTTTATAATCTGAAAATTGCTTCGTCTCAAATTCACTTTTTTGAGCGTTTCCAATAATATCTTCGATGGTTTTTACAGGTTTATCTGTTTTATTTCCATCAATATAACTTCCGTTGGCGGCATCGGCAATGCTTTGTAAAACATCCGGCTTGCGCTGTGTGATAACGGTTTCTCCTTTTCTGTCTTTCTTATATCCGATCAAAGATCCGTTGATCTTTAATGGAATAGGGCCTCCTTTTTCTGTTCCAACACCAATTGTATACACTTTTACCCCCTCATCTGCGATGGTTTGTGCTACTTGTTTGGTTTCTTCCTGATGATCTTCACCATCAGAAATAATGATCAAAAAACGATTGGTTTGCTCATCATTGTTATAATAGGTCTTCGCCAGATTTAAAGCTTCGTTGATGGCAGTTCCTTGGCTTGATACCAAATCGGGATTGGCATTTTGTAAGAACATTTTTGCAGCAGCATGGTCTGTTGTGATTGGAAGCAGAGGATAAGAATTTCCTGCATAAATTATTACTCCTACACGATCGCTTCCCAATTTATCAATGATCTTAGAAATAATCTGTTTTGATTTTTCCAAGCGGTTAGGAGCAATATCTTCGGCCAGCATACTCTTAGATACATCCAAGGCAAAAACCACATCTACTCCTTCTCTTTTTAAGGTTTTTAACTTGGTTCCTATTTTAGGATTTACCAAAGCAAGAATAAGAAAGGATATCCCAAGAATAAAGAAGAGAAGCTTTAACACAGATTTGAAAACTGAAACATTTGGAGCCAGTTTCTTAAGTAGTACTTTGTTGGAGAATTTGCGCTGTGCTCTTTTTTTCCACCATAATACCAATAGAAAAACAACCACAATTACCGGAACTGCAGCGAAAAAATAAAAATATATAGGTTCTTCTATCTTGTACATTATATAAAGCTTCTAAACAATGTGTTTCGTAATAAAAATTCTAGCAATAACAATCCGCCTGCAAAAAAGACAAAGATTCGATACTTTTCATCAAAATTGGTGTATTTAAATTCTTCGATCTTGGTCTTTTCTAACTTATCAATCTCATCATAGATTGCTTGTAGTTTGGTGTTATTGGTAGCTCTAAAATATTGCCCTTCTGTTTCATCAGCAATGTATTGTAAGAGTTTTTCATCAATTTCTACTTGTTGCTTTCTGAATTGTAACTGACCGGTTCTAGGATCTTTGCTATATGGGAAATCGGCCATTCCATTAGTTCCTATTCCAATGGTGTATACTTTTATTTCCAGTTCTTTGGCTAGTTCGGTTGCTGTTTTAGGATCTACAAACCCGGAGTTGTTAACTCCGTCTGTAAGTAAGATGATTACTTTGCTTTTTGCTTCGCTTTCTTTAAGCCTGTTTACAGCAGAACCCAATCCCATACCAATAGCAGTTCCTCCTTCTAATTGTCCCCATTTGATCCCAGAAATTGTTCTTTTTACAATTCCTTTATCACTGGTAATAGGAGTTTGTGTAAAGCTTTCTCCGGCATATACAACAATTCCTATCCTGTCATTAGGTCTTCTGTTTATAAAGTTTGTTGCAACCCCTTTTAAAGCTTCTAATCTGTTGGGTTTCAAATCTCGTGCCAACATACTGGCAGAAACATCAATAGCCATTACAATATCTATACCTCTATTGGCCTTTATTTTAGTACTTACAGCTACATTTTGAGGACGAGCTAAAGCCACAAATAAAAATGCCAAAGCCAAGAGTCTGAACACATAAAGTAGCGGCTTTAATTTAGGTAAGATCGAGCCTCCGGCGTTAAATCCTTTTACACTTGGAATCGTTAGGACTGCTGCATCTTTTTTTCGGACAAAAAAGTACCATACAGCCAATAGCGGAATCGCTATTAACAGCCAAAGGAACTCAGGATTATGAAACTCAAAATTACTCCAATTCATCTTCTTTCTCTTCTGTTTTTGTCTCTGTTTCTACTTCTTCAATTACAGGCTTTGCTTTAAGGTTTTCTAATACATTTTCCGCATCTTTTCTATCTTCCTCTATTTCGTGAGATAGTGGTTTCGACTTGGCAAACTTCACCAAATCAGCTTCCTGTAATAACTCTTTTAATTTTTTGATAGCGTCTCTGCTGGTTTCAATGGTTTTTGCATCATTAAAATCGGCAAGAGTATCTATAAGCTCATCCGTAGTGCTTTCTAGGGCAGGAATCTTCAACTCTTTTTCTATATAGCTTCTGATGATCTCTGTTAGTTCACTATAATATTTTTTCACCTCATTATTCTGCCAAAGAAGCTTTTCGTCTAGTTTGTGTAATCGTTCTATAGCTTCTTCAAAAGGAGGCAATGCAGCAATGATCTCTTCTTCAGATATTTCTTCTTTCTTACGTGTTTTTAGGTAATAGATCAACCCTCCGATCAATAGAATTCCTAGAATTACCCATATTAAATACGGTAAGAAATCATCAAAGGTGTAAGGCTCGCTTTTGATGGCTTTGATAGGAAACATTTTCTGTTTTGTGGTGTCAATAGCCACGGTAGCAACATTGATCAAGATAGAATCTGTGATATGCGCTCTGTTTCTGATAAAGATCTGTTGAGAAGGAATGTAATAAGCTCCGCTATCAAAACCGGTCAACAAGTATTTTTTGATCAGATTGTTTTTGATCGTATCTATTTTGTAATCTTCTACAACTTCTAAACCTTTTAGGTTTTCGAGTTTAGGAATAATCACATTTGCAGTATCACTTACAGAAATTTTGAAGTGAAACTGCTCTCCAATACGAATGTTGGTAGTATCAACTTCAACTTTTACTTGTTGAGCCAATGTTACTGTACTGAGAAATAAAAAAAATAAAAGGATTCGTATCTTCATTTGCCTAACTTCCTTTGTGTTTAAAATATCCTAGTAATTTTTTCACATAGCTTTCGTCAACTCGTGTGCTAATAGTTCCGGCACCACTTCTTTTAAAAGTAGATTGATAATAATCTGATAATCGCAAAGCATTTGCTTTGTAATTTCTTCTTACGGTTTTAGAAGAAGTGTTGATGAGTTGTACTTGATTGGTTTCTGCATCTAGCATAGGAACCATTCCTAAGTTTGGAATCTCTTCATCGTGCTTGTCATACACTCGAATTCCGGTAATATCATGCTTGTTTCCAACAATTTTCAAGGTTCTTTCGTAATCATCATCCATAAAATCAGAAAGCATAAAAACAATAGCTTTCTTCTTCATAACATTGCTTAAAAACTTAAAGGCCTCGGCAATATTGGTCTTTCTGCTTTTGGGAGTAAATTCAATAAGGTCTCTGATGATTCTAAGTACATGGCTTTTTCCTTTTTTAGGAGGAATAAAAAGCTCTACTTCATCAGAGAAAAGAATCAACCCTACTTTATCGTTATTCTGTATCGCAGAAAATGCCAAAGTAGCTGCGATCTCGGTTACCGTATCTTTTTTGAATTGTTCTGTGGTACCAAAAAGCTCCGATCCGGAAACATCTACCATAAGCATCATGGTGAGTTCTCGTTCTTCTTCAAAAACCTTTACATAAGGTTCGTTGTAACGAGCAGTTACGTTCCAGTCAATAGTTCTTACATCGTCTCCAAATTGATACTGACGAACTTCAGAAAAAGTCATTCCTCTTCCTTTGAAGGTAGAATGATATTCTCCTCCAAATATATGATCAGACAGTCTTCTGGTTTTGATCTCAATTTTTCGTACTTTTTTTAGTATCTCTTTGGTATCCATTTCTTAACTAACCCACTCAAGTGGTAAAGGTTCTAAGTTGAGTTCTTTTAACTTCGAATCAACTTTAATCTCTAGCATAGGGGCTTTTTCAATTGATAGGTTTGTATTGTTCTTTTTGTTGATGCTGCTCAGGATTTCTTTGATGGTTTTTTGCTGCGATAGCAATAAACTGTTCAAAATTTGATTGGATTCATTCTTAAAATCAAAACAGTTGACATGAAACTTAGGTTTCTTGTTTTGATAAATGATCCACTGTCCATACGCATCTTCTGTTAATTCTAAAATTTCTTTGTTTCCGGTTAAGGTTTTGTACGTTGTCAATTTATATTTCATAGCATTTAAAGTTTTAAGGGGATTCAACATTAATTTTTTTAATTGACGATATGTCTATATGTTCTATGGAACTTCTATTTCATTGATGATGGAATTTATAATATCGATTGATGAAATATTTTCTGCTTCTGCTTCGTAGGTAATTCCAATTCTATGTCTTAGTACGTCATAAACAACGGCTCTTACATCTTCAGGAATTACATACCCTCTTCTTTTAATGAAAGCATAACATTTAGCAGCTTTCGCTAAATTGATACTTCCCCTTGGAGAGGCACCAAAACTAATAAGAGGAGCAAGGTTTGCTAAGTTGTATCTATCCGGATATCTAGTAGCAAAGATGATATCAAGAATGTATTTTTCAATTTTTTCATCCATGTAAACCTCGTTAACAGCCTCTCTTGCTTTTAAGATCTGATCGATAGAAACCACAGGGTTTACACTAGAAAACCCACCATTTAGATTTTGACGCATAATAGTTTGCTCATCTTCTAATTTTGGATAATCGATCACAGCTTTTAACATAAAACGGTCTACTTGAGCTTCCGGTAAAGGATATGTTCCTTCTTGTTCTACCGGGTTTTGAGTTGCCATTACTAAGAACGGCTCATCCAGTTTAAAGGTTTCGTCTCCAATGGTGATCTGACGCTCCTGCATGGCTTCTAATAATGCCGATTGTACTTTAGCAGGTGCACGGTTGATCTCATCTGCCAAAACGAAGTTGGCAAAAATAGGTCCTTTCTTAATGGAAAAATCGTTCTCTTTTACATTGTAGATCATTGTTCCTACAACATCGGCAGGAAGTAAATCCGGTGTAAATTGAACCCTGCTAAAAGTTCCTTGTACAGCTTTAGAAAGTGTATTAATGGCTAAGGTTTTTGCCAACCCTGGAACTCCTTCAAGTAAGATATGACCATTTCCTAACAGGCCAATCAGTAGTCGCTCTATCATTTGCTTTTGACCCACGATTACTTTATTCATTTCAGAGGTAAGTAAATCTACAAAAGCACTCTCTCTTTCTATTTTTTCATTGATAACTCTAACGTCTACATCCATTTTAATTACGAGGTTTTAACAGTTTAAAATCGAAAAACAAAGCTACAATAATAGGAATTTTTACATTGTTAAAGATAGGTTAAACCTCCCTCGAGGTAAATTCACAAAATTTTTGAGCTTTGAGATTGTTAGAAATCTTTAATGAAAATTTATCATTAATTATGTAAAAAGGCAAGTTTCGTAATAAAACATTAACAAATGGATGTAAAAGATGGCAAATTGGTAATAATAAGGTAATTAGTTCTTGTTTTTCTCAAAAAAAAAAGTAACTTTCGTTCTTTAATCAATCAACCATATTTATATGAAACACAATGACTTTTTAAAAATTTTCACGGTTGTATTTTTATTCTTGGGGGCAATTTCTTTAGGCGCTCAAACAATAAAAGGAAAGGTAACAGATTCTAGCGGAGAAGGGTTATCTTTTATGAATGTCGTGGAAAAAGGAACTACGAATGGAACTACCACAGATGAGAATGGTGAGTTTTCATTAAATGTACAAAAATTACCTACTGTAATTGTTGTATCATCATTAGGATTTAAAACTACTGAGAAAAGAGTTACGGATACGAGCTATATAACGATCGTATTAGAAGAAGATAATGTAGCTCTAGACGAAGTAGTACTGGTTGGATCAAGAAATAAAAATAGGACTGTAGCCAATACGCCGGTTCCTATTGATATTATTGATGTTTCTGAATTAGTTAACGCTGGACCACAGATTACTGTAAATGACATATTAAACTATGTCGCCCCCTCATTTACATCGACCACGCAAACTATTTCTGACGGAACCGACCATATCGATCCTGCATCTGTAAGAGGTTTAGGACCAGACCAAGTTTTGGTATTAGTTAACGGAAAAAGAAGACACAATTCTGCTTTGGTAAACGTTAACAGTACTGTAGGACGTGGTAGTGTAGGAACTGACATGAATGCGATTCCAGCATTTGCCATTAAAAGAATTGAATTACTAAAAGACGGTGCTGCTGCACAGTATGGTAGTGATGCTATTGCCGGTGTAATCAATATTGTATTAAAGGATACAGAAGGATTTGAGATTGCTGTTAATACAGGATCTAACTGGGGAAGTGAAACTAACAATCAAGACGGAGGTCTTGATGGAGAAAACTTCCAAATCAATGCAAACTACGGATTACCAATTGGAGACAAAGGAGGATTCATCAACTTTACTGGTGAATTGTCTACAAGAGCTCCTTCATCTAGAGCAGGAAAAGACGGATTTACAGGATCTATCTTTAACGCTGCAAACTCTATCGAGTGGATTGGATTGAACAGTGGACTAGGGTCTGACATTACTGGGTATTCTTTAGGAGAAATTAAATTATTAGCACAGGGAGTTACTCACTTCGACATTGCTTTAAAGAACCAAATCAATGCCGCAGGTTCTATTACTGATTTACAATCAATTTTAAACTTTGATACTACAGATGCTGAATTAGGTGTTAGAAGCTTAACAAGAAGCGATTTCAGTATGAGAGTAGGACAATCTCAATTGAGAAACGGAAAATTCTTCGCTAACATGGAGATTCCTTTATCTGAAGACATGGCGTTCTATGCATTTGGAGGAATTAGCTATAGAAGAGGTAATGCCGGAGGATTCTACAGAAGACCAGATCAATCAAGAGCATTCACAGGATTGTATCCGGGAGGTTTCTTACCTGAGATCAATAGTGATGTAAAAGACAAGTCTGTAGCTGTAGGAATTAGAGGAAAGCAAGGTGACTGGGATATCGATTTCAGTAACACTTGGGGTCAAAACTCATTTGACTTTACAATCAGCAATTCAAACAATGCAACGTTGTTGAATAGCTCACCGCTTACTGCATATGCAGGAGGGTTCTCTTTTGCACAAAACACTACTAACTTAGATATCTCTCAATATTTTGAAGACACTTTCGAAGGATTAAACGTAGCTTTTGGAGCAGAGTACAGATTAGAGAACTATAACATTTTCCAAGGACAAGAAGAGTCTTGGGCAACATATGATATTAACGGAAACATTTGGGATGGGTCTGCAGCTACTCAAGTAGTAGATTTCTTTGGAAATGCAAGACCGGGAGGAATTCAAGTATTCCCAGGATTTAGACCAGAGAACGAAAGAAACGCACACAGAAACAGTTATGCATTCTATGCTGATGTTGAAGCAGATCTTTCTGAGACTTGGTTAGTTTCTGGAGCACTTAGATATGAGAATTATAGTGATTTTGGATCTACATTAAACTGGAAGTTGGCAACCAGAGTAAAATTAAGTGAGAACTTAAACTTTAGAGCTGCTGCAAGTACAGGATTTAGAGCACCATCATTACACCAACAAAACTTTAACGCTACTAGTACAAACTTCATCAACGGTATTCCAAATGAAGTAGGAACATTCTCTAACGATAGTAGAATTGCAAGCATTTTAGGAATTCCACAATTAAAAGAGGAAGAATCTTTTAGTGCAAGCTTAGGATTTACAGCTAAAATCCCTGATGCAAACTTAACGTTAACTATTGACGGATTCTATACTGGAATCGAAGATAGAGTAGTGTTAACAGGAAACTTCTCTAGACCAGACACGGCTAGTGAATTACAGACATTGTTCGATCAAGCAAATGCTACAAGAGCACGTTTCTTTGCAAATGCTATTGATACCGAAACAAAAGGAATTGATATTGTGATCTCTCACAGAGCAAATATCTCTGACTTAAGATTAACTAGTGATTTTGCATTCTCTTATGCAAAAACAAACAGAGTAGATGACATTCACGCTTCTCAACAATTAGCGAGTCAAATCGATACTTACTTTGGAGAGAGGGAATCTTATTTCTTAGAATTAGCTCAACCAAGAGTTAAAGCGAACTTAGGACACTTACTTCAGGCTGATAAATGGAATGTATTTGTAAGAAATTCATTCTTTGGATCAGTATTTAACCCTGATGGAGATCACCAAGAGTTTGGTTCGAAGATAATTACGGATCTTTCATTTGGATACGACCTTACAGATAACTTATCACTTACTGTAGGATCGAGCAATATTTTTGACGTTTACCCAGATGAGACACCATCTAACTTAACAAGTGGAAACAACTTTATCTATCCACGTGTTACTTCTCAGTTTGGAATCAATGGTAGAACGATCTTTGGAAGATTAAACTTTAAACTGTAATTCAAAAATTAAACAAATGAAAAATTTAAAATATATCATCTATTTCTTCTCTTTGGCACTTATATTTTCATGTGGCGAAGATGATGTAGATAGTATCACAAATCCAGGAACTTTTACTGATTCTAATCAAGTAAATATTGGATTTACAGATAGTAATGACGGAATGTTGTTGCTAGAAGACGGAGGAACTGTTACCTATACAGTTACGTTAAGCGAAGCTTTGGCAGCAGACGCTACTGTAAGTTTTGCAATGTCTTCTTCAGATGGATCGGCAGAGGCTAGCTTTAGCTCTGTTGTAATCTCTGCAGGAAGTACTTCGGCAGATGTAACAGTTACATTTACTGATGATGGACAAAATGATTCTGCAGGTGAGGTAAATACATTTACTATTGCAAATGTAGAATACCCTAGTTCTCCTACATTGTACCTAACGTATGATGGGAGTTCTAGAACTTCTAATGTATTCGATACATTACCATTAATTGTAGATACAATTGCCGGAGATGTAGCAATCAGATTAGATTGGGCAGGATCTGAAGATTTGGATCTTTATTTAAGAGATGAGCCAGGATTTGCTGGAGGTAACCCTAACATCGATTTTAGTTGGTTCGGTCAACCTGAAACAATGACAATGCCAGGTGCTTTAGGAGATGGAGAATACTATATTGGTGTAGATAACTTTAATGTTACTCCGCCATATTCAGTAGCATGTACTTTAGTAGTTACTTTCCCTGACGGGCAGAGTGAACTTCTTTTATCAGAGTTAACAGATTTTATCTGGATTAAAGTAACGAAGGAAACTACCGCTACAGGTGTTAGATATCTTATCAATATATAATCCAAACTAACTAAACTAAAAAACATGAAACATATATATAAATTAAGCTTATTAGTATTAGCGGTGTTCACATTTACAGGTTGTGCTATAGATGATGATGATCCGGTAGTAAGCAATGAGAGAGACCTAGTTATTGGGTTAAATAGAACAGGTATTATTGCAGTACCAGACGATACAACAGTATATCAGTTAGGAATTAACTTTACAGATGTAATTCCAGAGTTGTCTAGACTTTTCTATACTGTTGATGGTGTAGAGCAAGCTCTAACGTTAAACACAGGAACTTCTACAGCAACCATTCCAATTACATTTGCAGCAGATGAGAATTCTCACGAAGTTGTATTAACTGGATTTACCATTATCAATGGAGCTGCTCAAGATATTAATGCAGTAGTATCAAGTAGTAACTCAGCTACGATTGCTAAGCAAGGAACATTTGTTGCTACAATCACGTGGCCGGGAACTTCAGATTTGGATGTTGGATTACAGCCAATGACAGCTGCTTGGGGAAGTACTTTCGCTTGGATCGATACAAGTCTTGGAGTAACCAATACAGAAGTATTAGAAGGTTCTCCGCTTCCTGATGGAAACTATGCGATCTTCTTCCAGTATTTCGGAGCTGCAGCACCAGAAGCTGTTACTGTTGAGATGTTAACTGCTATTGGAGTGTTAACAACCAACATTAACGTAACTGCTGATGGAAATGCGATTTGGTTTACGAAATCAACTGATGGAGACGGAAATATTTCATATTCAATCTTTACAGAAGACCCAGCTTAATAAATTATTAAGTATACAATAAAGAAAGAGGCTGGTTTTCCAGCCTCTTTTTTAATACCATAAATATAAAATGAAGATCAATAAAGACATCTTTAGCTTAAAACCTTCTGCAACCTTGGAGATCAACGAAAAGGTAAAAGCGTTGAGAAAAGAAGGACAAACAATCAATCATTTTGGGTTTGGACAATCGCCTTTTCCAATTCATGACGAAATAGTTAACGAACTCAAAGACCACGCAACAAATAATCATTATTTGCCTGTTGACGGACTTGAAGAATTAAGATCTCAGGTATCTGAATTTTTATCAAAAAATCAAGGAATCAATGCAGAGAAAGAGCAGATTTTTATTGGACCTGGAAGTAAAGAATTACTATATCAATCCATTCTTATTTTTGAAGGCCATTTTTTGATTCCGAAAGGAAGCTGGGTAAGCTACATTCCGCAAATCAAATCCAAAGGAGGAGCATACTCAATCCTAGAAACAAGTATTGAGCATGATTTCAAACTTACTGCGCAAGGGTTAGAAGAGTTTATTCAGGAACATGATAAGCAAGAGCAATACATCTTGATCCTTAATTCACCTAACAATCCAACGGGAGCTATTTATACCGATGAAGAGTACAAAGAACTAGCTGAGGCTTGTAGGAAACATGAAATTATTGTGTTGTCTGATGAGATTTACTCTCAGGTCAATTTTGACAAGGATCACGCCTGTAGTATTTCTTCATACTATCCGGAAAAAACGATTGTTTTTGGAGGGTTAAGCAAGGTGTTTTCTGCAGGAGGATACCGATTAGGTTATATGGTTTTGCCAAAGGAATTTGCTTCGTTAACTAAGGTATATCGCTCTTTGTTTAGTGAAACCTTTAGCTGTGTAGCATCACCTGTACAATATGCTGCTGTGAAAGCATATAAGTATTCCGAAGATATACAGAAATACGTTTCAGAAGCTTCTGTTATCCTATCAGGAGTTTCTTCATTTATCTTTCAGCAATTAACAGCATATCGTATTACATGTACAAACCCGAGAGGAGCTTTTTATATGATGATTGGGTTTGATCAGTTTCAAGACCAGATCAACGCTTTAGGAATACGCACAAGTAAAGAGCTGGCAATTTATTTATTAGAAGAATACCAAGTGGCTTTGTTACCGGCATCCGATTTTGGGTTTCAAGAAAATGAGCTGTTCTTTCGTTTGGCTTTTGTAGATTTTGATGGAACAAAAGCAATGATGGCTTATCGAGAAAAAGGAACTGTAAATATCGATTTTCTTAAGCAAGAATGCCCAAACATGTACAAGGGAGTATATCAGTTGGTAAAATTTGTAAATGCGCTAAAAACCGATTAAAACTCTTTCAGTTTAAAGGTTTTCATGAACTCACCATACGTATAGTACTTGATCCAATCTCCAAGGTTGATGTACTTGCTTTTGTCATTTAGGCTGATATCTAAAGGAAGGTGTCTATGCCCAAAAATGAAAAAGTCGTAATGCTTTTGTGTGAGTTTTCTGTGACAGTATTGAACCAGCCATTCGTTATCATTTCCTAAGAACTGAGCATCTTCATCTCCAGAGATCAATTTGTTTTTAACAGAAAGGTATTGCCCTAATTTTACACCCCAATCCGGATGCAACCAACGAAACATCCACTGAAAAAGAGGAAAGGTAAAAACCTTTTTCATTCGTTTGTAGCCTTTGTCTCCAGGGCCTAAACCATCTCCATGTCCAATTAAAAAAAGCTTTCCGTTAATCTCAAATTCTTGTGGTTGATGATAGACAGGAATGTTTAGCTCTTTGTCAAAATAATCACGCATCCATAAATCGTGGTTTCCTACAAAAAAGTAAATGGGAATTCCGGAATCTCTAATCTCTGCAAGTTTTCCTAAAACACGTACAAACCCTTTTGGAACTACTGTCTTGTATTCGAACCAAAAGTCGAAGAGATCTCCCAATAAGAAAATAGCTTCGGCATCTTCTTTTACGGTGTCTAACCAAGAAACAAACTTTTTTTCTCTAGGTAAACTAGCTTCTGGAGTAGGTGCCCCTAAATGTTGATCAGAGGCAAAGTATATCTTCTTATTTTCAGAAGTCTGAATTGTAATCATTACTACAAAGTAACACTATTCCTTTTTAGAATCCAATTCTAAAACCTTTTGAAGCATTTTGTCGTTTGTATGAATAATCCTGTAGAAGCCAACATCGCCAAACAATTCGTTTGCAATAGAGGCTTTTATGTATCTGCGTAAGGTTTCTATAGTGCGATAAGAATTTGATGTATTGATTTCTTTTATTCTAGCTAAGTAAGATTGAAAAACAGTATCGTCTTTATCGAAATTCTCCACAAAATTATCCAAAGTCCATTTTTCTGTGATCTCTTTTCGATTCTTGTCTACATAATCAAAAGCAAAATTGCTAGCTGTTCTAAAGTAAAAGTTGTTTAAATAAGCAGTAGTGTCTACTGCAACAAAAACATCGGGAATAATTCCACCACCACCATAAACAACCTTCCCTTTAGGAGTCGTGTATTGTAGTGAGTCTACAACAGGAATGCTGTCTTGACTTAACA
The DNA here is from genome assembly GCF_042684245.1 of Pseudotenacibaculum haliotis. Classification (NCBI taxonomy): domain Bacteria; kingdom Pseudomonadati; phylum Bacteroidota; class Flavobacteriia; order Flavobacteriales; family Flavobacteriaceae; genus Pseudotenacibaculum; species Pseudotenacibaculum haliotis. Next base: position 12,281 of record NZ_JBHULH010000002.1, on the reverse strand, counting down.
GCTCACCATTTTTAATTCTCTTTTGATAATCTTTATAGTAGCTGTCATCTCCGTTTTTAGAATAAGGCTTTTGAATAGATCTTCCTGTAGGGGTATAATATCTGGCAGTTGTTAAACGAACAGCAGATCCATCACCCAGATCCATTTCTATTTGTACCAAACCTTTACCGAAAGAACGACGTCCAATAATGGTTCCTTTGTCGTTGTCTTGCAAAGCTCCGGCAACAATTTCGGAAGCAGAAGCAGAGTTTTCATCAATAAGTACGTACAACCCTCCTTTTTCGAAATCTCCTCTTGCAGAGGCATAAGATTTGTCAATTTTTCCTTTGTTGTTTTTAGTGAAAACAATGAGTTTATCATCCTCTAAGAACTCGTCAACAATTCGGGTAGCAATATCTACAAAACCTCCGCCATTACCACGTAGATCTAAGATAAGGTCTTCCATTCCCTGATCTTTCAACTCTGTTAGCGCAGATTTGAACTCTCGATACGTATTACGGGCAAAACGATCTAATTTGATGTACCCAATATGATTATTTACCATATAAGAAAGATCAACACTCTTAATGTTTACCTTCCCTCTTTTAATGTCTACAGTAAACAAAGAATCATTGGTTTTTCTATACACCTGAAGTTTTACATTGGTGTTGGACTGACCTTTTAAAAATTTAGGAATGTCATTACTTGTTAGTTTTTTCCCTGAAAGAGTGTCTTTATCAGCTGCAATGATGCGATCTCCTGCCTTGATACCGGCTTTGATACTAGGACCACCTTTCATCGGTTGAATTACAGTGATGGAGTCGTTGATCATTCGAAACTGAACTCCAATCCCAACAAAATTTCCTTGCATGTTTTCCTGAACAGCTTGCAAGTTCTCTTTTGGAATGTATACAGAATGAGGGTCTAGTTTTCCCAGCATTTGAGTAATAGCCTCATCTAAAAGATTGTCGGTATTAACATCATCAACATAATCGCGTTCAATATAATCCATCAAACGCTTGATCTTGGCTTCATTTTTAGAGCCGCTATTCAAAGATAATCCACTAGAGCCTCCGCTAAAAAAAGTACCAATTAAGATACCTAGTACGGTTGCTAGAGATAGATATATGGGAATGTTATTCTTGTTCATCTATTGGTAAATACGTAAGTTCTACACCTGCTTTTTCTAAAAATTCTAAACCGCTGGTATCTCTGTAAGATCTAGAGTAAACCACTCTTTTAATTCCTGCCTGATGAATGAGTTTACTACATTGTCTGCAAGGAGAAAGTGTGATGTATAAAGTTGCTCCTTCTGAAGACTGAGTTGAGGCGGCTACTTTTAAAATAGCATTTGCCTCGGCATGTAGCACTTCCCATTTGGTAAGTCCCTCTTCATCCTCACAACAATTGTCAAAACCTGTGGGTGTACCGTTAAAACCATCAGAGATGATCATTCTACCCTTTACGATCAATGCACCTACTTGTTTACGTTCACAGTGCGATAATTTCCCCCACTCATAAGCCATTCTCAGATAGGCTTTGTCGTATTTGAGTTGTTTAGAATTCATGAAAGCTAAAAATACAGAGATTTAAAAAACAAGAACGTTAATTATTTACCAAAAAACTCGTTCGATCATCATTGGAATGGTAAATCCAATAACAATAGATGAAGCCACCAAAACCCAATCGCGTTTGGTAACTCTGAAGAAATTTTGAAGGAGTGTGCCAATAATTAAAATTCCAAAAACTATAATGACCTGAGAAGCTTCAATTCCCAGAGCAAATTCTAATAAAGGTAAGAGTTTATCTTCTTCTTGACCAATCATCAAACGGAAATAATTGGAAAACCCTAAACCATGTACTAGTCCGAAGAACAAGGCGAGAAACAAATTGATTTTTTCTTTACCTGTAGAGGCTTTGTTAACACGAACTACATTGGCAAGCCCTGTAATAAAGATGGTAACAGGAATTAAAAACTCAATGATATCTACTCGTATGTTGATGACTCCATAAGCGGCCAAAGCCAGTGTTAGCGTATGACCAATGGTAAAAAAAGTAATAAGCCAAACAGCCTTTTTCCATTGGTTAAAGCTGAAAACTACAGCCAAAACGATCAAAAATAAAATATGGTCGTAGGCACTAAAATCAAGAACATGTTCTAGGCCTAATCTAAAATATAGTATAAAATCATCCATGGTGAAAAATTGATAGCATCAAATATATGAAAGAGTAACGACAATAAACTCGAAAATATATTTGTAGGTATTTCTACCTGTTTTGTGGATTGCGTATTTACTTCCTAAAAAACCATAGATCATAAAGTTAAGTTTGATATCCCTTGCCTTGTTGCTACTTTTTTGCATTAAAAAAAAGAGCAATAACACACTGAGAAGGGGATAAATTTTAGACAAAAACGGAAACTTTATTTATTAACCTTAAATACTTTACACTATGGATCCAATGATGGCATCAATTATGATTTTCGCTGGGAACTTTGCTCCGAGGGGCTGGCTCTTTTGCGATGGACAGCTATTGTCTATTAATCAGAATTCAGCATTGTTTTCTCTGTTAGGAACAACCTATGGAGGAGACGGAAGAACCACGTTTGGCCTACCAGATTTACGAGGTAGGGCAGCTATAGGACCGAGACACGGACCTGGATTATCTAACTATGTCTTAGGACAAAGAGGAGGAGTTGAAACAGTAACGTTAAACATTACTCAAATTCCTTCGCACACGCACCTTGCAAGTGTAGCACCGGGTGCAGCTCACATTCCTGTAAATACTACAGATGGAGATGCAGATTCTACAAGTCCGGCAGCAGGAGTTTTGGCAAATACGGGAGATGATTTGTATACAACATCTGCTCCAAACGGAACGTATCCGGAAGGAGCTCCTGTAACAGGAACTACTGTTACAAATTTACCGACAGGAGGAAATCAATGGCATACAAATATTCAGCCATTTTTAGCAATCAATTACATCATTGCTACAGTTGGATTCTTCCCATCTAGAAGTTAATTATTAACCTTAAAATTTATTACATTATGGATCCAATGTTGGCATCGATTATGATTTTCGCAGGAAACTTTGCCCCTAGGGGTTGGGCTTATTGCGATGGACAACTATTAGCTATCAATAGCCATACGGCGTTGTTCTCTTTATTAGGAACAACCTATGGAGGAGATGGAAGAACTACGTTTGCTTTACCTGATTTACGAGGTAGAGTTGCCATAGGACCGAGACACGGACCTGGATTATCTAACTATGTCTTAGGACAAAGAGGAGGAGTTGAAACAGTAACATTGACTCAGCTTCAAATTCCTTCTCATACACACTTGGCATCGGTTGTTGAAGGTGCAGCTCACATTCCTGTAAATACTACAGATGGAGATGCAGATTCTACAAGTCCGGCAGCAGGAGTTTTGGCAAATACAGGAGATGATTTATATACAACATCTGCTCCAAACGGATATTATGGAGCTACAGCACCTGTAATAGGTACTTCAATTACCAATTTACCTACTGGTGGAAGCCAATGGCATACAAATATTCAGCCATATTTAGCAATCAATTATATCATTGCTATGGAAGGGTATTATCCGTCAAGAAGCTAAAAACTAATTAGATATGTGTAAAATGCCAGAAGTTTCCTTCTGGCATTTTTTATGTTTCATAGGTAAAAACACCTATTTTTTTAAGATTCTTTAATGTGGTTCTAAAGGAGTTACCCCTTTTTTTCTTAATTTTAACCGCCCTCGAATTTTGAAAAGGACAGTTATACTAATCAAACAAAACTATGAACAAAATTACTCGTGTAATTGTATCGTTTGCCCTAACGATATTTTTTTACAATCAAACTTTTGCGCAAGACCAGAACGGCTCCATTGATGCCGCAGGTGATATCGCCATTGTAGCTTACCATGCTGATGATGGTTCTTCAGGAGAAGAAGATGGATTTTCTTTTATCCTCTTAGATGATGCTCCCAACGGAACACAAATTCGTTTTATAGACGAAGAGTGGAATGGAACCGGTTTTGGAACTGGAGAAGGAGATCTTTTATGGGAAAACAATACAGGAAGTACTATTTCTGCCGGAACGGTCATCAGCATTTATGATGCAGATGGAGCAACAGAATCTGCCTCATTAGGAACAGTAGATGAGGTAGATGCAGGATTTAATTTAGGTTCAGCAGAAGATTTTGTTGCCGTTACAGGAACAAGAGCCTCACCGGGAACTTTTTTAACAGCTACTGAAGGAAGCGATGGAGTTCCTTTTAATAGTTCAGGAACAGGATTATCTTCAAGCCAAATTTTATCTTTCTCAGGAGAAGGAAGATATACAGGTCTTACTACGTGTAACAGTACCATAGGAGATTGTTTAACTCAAGTCTATAATACAGGAACCAACTGGGTTTTTGGAGATTATACACATAGTGGTAGTGTCGTTTCAAATTTTACAGGAAGTGCTTTTTCACCACCTTGTACAGCGCCTACAGCTCAGGTAACGACAATAATAGTTACGCGACCAGCCAGTAGTACTTCGTTATCGTTCAATAGTTTTACAGCACCTGCAGGAGGTGCAGATGGATATGCCATCTACATGAATACTTCGGCTAGTTTTACAGCGCCCAGTGACGGGGATGAACCTACAGCAGATACAAGTTGGAATGGCTCCGGGCAACAGGCCATTTATTTTGGAACCTCAGCCTCACCGAGTGTTACAATAACAGGGTTAAATCCCGCAACTACCTATCACTTCATAGTATATGCATACAATGATTGTTCAGGAGTAGAAACCTATGAAACTACAGGAGGAAGTACTACTCAGGCAACTAGGTCGCAAACCATGACAATTACACAGAGTGCAACCCCTATTCTGAATGGAGGTACTTATGATTTTGGAGATGTTACCGTAGGTAGTAACTCAACAGTAACTTTTACGATCACCAACCTTCAAGGGGCTACAGACTTAGCAGTAACCACTCCTTTAAGCCCAACAGGAACAGGATATTCGGTAACTAGTCAGCCTGGTAATACTGTAACTTCAGCATCGGGAACTACGACCTTTAATGTACGTCTTGAACCGGCAGGAGCAGGAGCTACCGCTGGATCTCTTAGTATTGATACTGATGACCCTAACGATGATCCTTTTGTAATTAATTTCACCGGAAATGGAGTTATTGCTTCAGACACAACACCTCCGGCATTTGAAAATAGTACACCAAGCTCTTCTTCAGTTACACAAACCGGCTTTACTTTAAGTACAGATATTGATGAAGCAGGAACAATTTATTACGTCGTCGTCGCAGATGGTGCGACAGCACCAACCTCTGCAGAAGTCAAAGCAGGAACAGGAAGTGGGGGCTCCGGACAGGTCACCTCGGGCAATCAGGCCGTCAATTCAGGAGGATTTACTCACGATTTTAGCGTTACAAGTTTGACAGGAGGAACAGCATATGATGTATATGTGGCTGCAGAAGATGATGAAGGAAGCCCGAATCTTCAAACCAGCCCTACAAAAGTAGACGTAACAACAACTGCAATACCGTTAACTATTACCGGATTGACAGGGAATAATAAAGTATATGACGGAACTACCGCAGGAACCGCAACAGGAACGGCTACCTTAAGTGGAGTTTCCGGAGGAGATGATGTAAGTTTAAGTGGATCTCCGGTATATACATTTGCCAGTGCCAATGTAGGAACAGGAATTACCATTACGACATCAGGATTCACTTTAAGTGGAGCCGATGCAGGAAAATATACCTTAACACAACCAACATTATCTGCAGACATCACTGCAGCAACCTTAACGGTTGTTGGATTGACAGGAAATGACAAAGTATATGATGGAACTACGGCAGGAACTGCAACAGGAACTGCTACTTTAAGTGGAGTGATTGGAGCAGACGATGTAAGCATCGGAGGTTCACCGGTATTTACGTTTGCAAGTGCGAATGTAGGAACAGGAATCACGATCAACACCACAGGTTATACTATTAGTGGAACGGATTCAGGAAATTACACCTTAACACAACCTACCTTATCAGCAGATATCACTGCAGCTACTTTAACTGTTGTAGGGTTGACAGGAAACAATAAAGTATACGATGGAACTACCGCAGGAACAGCAACGGGAACTGCTACGTTAAGTGGAGTGATTGGAGCGGATGATGTGAGTTTAGGAGGTTCTCCGGTATTTACGTTTGCAAGCGCGAATGTAGGAACAGGAATCACGATCAACACCACAGGTTACACCATTAGCGGAACGAAATCAGGCAATTATACCTTAACACAACCAACGTTATCAGCAGATATCACTGCAGCTACTTTAACCGTAGTGGGCTTAACAGGAAATGACAAAGTATATGATGGAACTACGGCAGGAACTGCAACAGGAACTGCTACCTTAAGTGGAGTGATTGGAGCAGATGATGTAAGTATTGGAGGTTCACCAGTATTTACGTTTGCAAGTGCGAATGTAGGAACAGGAATCACGATCAATACCACAGGTTATACTATTAGTGGAACGGATTCAGGAAATTACACCTTAACACAACCTACCTTATCAGCAGATATCACAGCAGCAACCTTAACGGTTGTTGGATTGACAGGAAATGACAAAGCTTATGACGGAACCACAGCAGCAACAGCAACAGGAACGGCTACCTTAAGCGGAGTGATTGGAGCGGACGATGTGAGTTTAGGAGGTTCACCGGTATTTACGTTTGCAAGTGCGAATGTAGGAACAGGAATCACGATCAACACTACAGGTTACACCATTAGTGGAACAGATTCAGGAAACTATAGCTTAACACAACCTACTTTATCAGCAGATATTACAGGAATAGCCGTAACCATTACCGGATTAACAGGAAATGACAAAGTGTATGATGGAACTACAGCAGGAACAGCAACAGGAACGGCTACCTTAAGTGGAGTTTCCGGAGGAGATGATGTAAGTTTAAGTGGATCTCCGGTATATACCTTTGCAAGTGCCAATGTAGGAACAGGAATTACGATTACGACATCAGGATTCACATTAAGTGGAGCCGATGCAGGAAAATATACCTTAACACAACCAACATTATCTGCAGACATCACTGCAGCTACCTTAACGGTTGTTGGATTGACAGGAAATGACAAAGTATATGATGGAACTACGGCAGGAACTGCAACAGGAACTGCTACCTTAAGTGGAGTGATTGGAGCAGACGATGTAAGCATCGGAGGTTCACCGGTATTTACGTTTGCAAGTGCGAATGTAGGAACAGGAATCACGATCAACACCACAGGTTATACTATTAGTGGAACGGATTCAGGAAATTACACCTTAACACAACCTACCTTATCAGCAGATATCACAGCAGCAAGTTTAACGGTTGTAGGATTGACAGGAAATGACAAAGTATATGATGGAACCACAGCGGCAACAGCAACAGGAACGGCTACCTTAAGCGGTATCATTGGAGCGGATGATGTGAGTTTAGGAGGTTCTCCGGTATTTACGTTTGCAAGCGCGAATGTAGGAACAGGAATCACGATCAATACTACAGGTTACACCATTAGTGGAACGGATTCAGGAAATTACACCTTAACACAACCTACCTTATCAGCAGATATCACAGCAGCTACCTTAACCGTAGTAGGCTTAACAGGAGATAACAAGGCATATGACGGAACCACAGCAGCTACAGCTACAGGAACACCGGTTATATCAGGAATTATAGGAGCCGATGATGTAATCTTATCGGGTACACCAGTCTTTACATTTGCCAGTGCCAATGTAGGAACGGGAATTACGATCAACACATCAGGAGTTAGTTTGAGTGGAACGGATTCTGGAAATTATACCTTAACACAGCCCACATTATCCGCAGATATTACAACAGCAACCTTAACGGTTGTAGGATTAACAGGAGATGATAAAGTATATGACGGAACCACAGCGGCAACAGCTTCAGGAACCGCTACGTTAAGCGGAGTGATTGGAGCGGATGATGTAAGTATTGGAGGTTCACCAGTATTTACTTTTGCTTCTGCAGGACCGGGAACAAACATTAGTATTTCAACTACCGGATATACCATTTCAGGAACAGACTCTGGAAACTATAGCTTAACACAACCTACTTTATCAGCAGATATTTCTTTACCAACAATAGCTTTCAATTCAACAAGCAGCAATGGTGCAGAAAGTGTAAGTAGTGCGAATTTGCAGGTAGACTTAAATGCTACTGCTACTACTACCATTACGGTTGACTATGCAATTTCAGGTACAGCAACTGGAGGTAGTGATTTTGTATTGGCTGATGGAACATTAACCATTAATAGTGGAAACAATAGTGGGAATATAACAATTGCCAGTATTGTAGATGATATGATTTTGGAAGCTGACGAAACAGTAATCGTTACCTTATCAAATCCTACCAACGCAACTTTAGGAGCAAACACAAGTCATACCTATACAATTAATAATAATGATAGTGCTGCCGTAACGATTGAAGATGTAAGTGGAAATGAAAATGATGGAGCGATTACTTTAACTGCAACTTTAGACAATCCTGTTCAAGGAGGGTTTACTGTAGATGTGAGTACAGCTGACGGAACAGCAACGGTAGCTGATAGTGATTATACAGCAGTAACTAGTCAAACATTGACATTTACAGGAAATGCAGGAGAAACGCAAACCTTTACGGTTACTCCAACGACTGATACCAAGGTTGAAGCAAATGAGACTGTAACTGTAAGTCAAAGTAATTTGGCAGCAACAGGTCTATCTGTTGATATTACCGACGGAGCAACAGTAACAATCGATAATGATGATACCGCTACGGTTACAATTGAAGATGTAACTGTTGGAGAATCTGACGGATCAGCTACAGTTACCCTAACTCTAAACAATGCTGTAGATGGAGGATTTACTGTAGATGTTAGTACAGCTGACAATACAGCTACAACAGCAGGAAGCGACTATACAGCAGTAACTTCTGGAACGGAGACGTTTGCAGGAAATGCAGGAGAAACACAAACAGTAACTATTACCATTGGAAACGATGCAATTGGTGAAGAAACTGAAAACTTCACTGTTTCTATGGACAATCTAGTTCCAACAACAGTAACTGCGAGTAATATTGATATCACAGACGGAGCTACAGTAACCATTAATGATGATGATGCTCCGGTATTAACAGCAACTACACCTGCAGATGATGCAGTAGATGTTGTAATTGGAGCAAACTTGACCATGACCTATAACCAGAATGTATTTAAAGGAACTGGAAACATCTTGATCAAGGACGATAGAGACGACAGTACGATTGAATCAATAGATGTAACAGGATCTCAAGTAACTATCAACAACAATGTAGTTACCATAGATCCAAGTAGCGATTTGCCAAGTGAAACAAATATTTATGTAGAAGTACCGGCAGGAGCGTTTGAGAATTCATCAAACCAAGGAAACGATGCTATTACAGGAAATACAGCATGGAATTTTGTTACAGAAGATATTACTGCACCAACAGTAACTTTGAGTACAACAGCAAGTTCACCAACAAACCTTCCGTTTACGGTAAACATTTTGTTCTCAGAAGCTGTAACTAATTTTGATCTTACTGATATTACAGTGACTAATGGAACAGCAAGTGTATTCAATCAATTGAATGCAGTTTCATATAGCATTTTGATTACACCAACAACTGATGGTGATGTAGATGTGAGTATTGCAGCAGGAGTATTGCAAGATCAATCGTCAAACGCAAACGACAACGAAGCGTCAAATACTGTAACAATCACTTATGATATTACAAGACCTACCTTGGTAATGACAACTGGTGCAGCTGACCCTACAAACGGACCGTTTACATTAACATTTACGTTTAGTGAAGAACTAGCATCTTTTGAAGCTGCTGACCTTACATTGGTTAATGCATCGATTAGTGATTTCACAATGGTATCTAGTCTTGTATATACAGCTACAATTACACCAACTACAGATGGGGCAGTATCTGTTACATTGGAAGATGATACAGTAGAAGACAATGCAAACAATAGCAACGAAGAATCTATATTCAGTATCAATTATGATGGAACATCGCCTCTGCTTGTAATGTCTACAACTGCGGCAAACCCAACTAATGGAGCCTTTACAGTAGACTTTAACTTTAATGAGGATGTAACCGGGTTTGACATTAGTGACTTGGTTGTAGGAAATGGTGCTGCTAGTGACTTTATGGTGATTTCAGCAAGTCAATACTCAGCATTGATCACTCCAACAGTTAATGTGAATGCTAATATTACAGTAGATGTTAATGCAGGATCTGCAAATGATATTGCCGGAAACCCAAATATTCAGGCAGGACAGTTCAGTATCTCATTTGATGATATAAGACCTACAGTAGTAATTACTTCAGATGCACCAGATCCAACTAATGCATCATTTACTGCAACGATTACGTTTAATGAAGATGTTACAGGATTCGATATATCAGATATAGAAGTAGAAAATGGAACTCCAAGTAGTTTCAACGCAACTAGTGCCTCTGTATATACAGTTTTCATTACTCCTGAATTGGATGGAGCAGTAAACATAGATGTTGCAGAAAATGTAGCACAAGATGCAGCGACTAATGGAAACGAAGCAGCAACTCAATACTCTGTAGAATATGATATTACAAGACCTACAGTTGCAATTACTTCAACAGCAGCAAACCCGATCAACGGAGCTTTCACAGCAACGTTCACATTTAGTGAAGATGTAACCGGATTTGAATTAGCTGATATTACAGCAGTAAACGGAACAGCAAGTGACTTTGCAGGAACAGGATCTGTATATACAGCTACAATTACTCCGGCAACTGACGGTGTAGTTACAGTTGAGGTTCTAGAGAATGTTTCTCAAGATGCTGCAACAAATGGTAACGAAGGATCAGATGTATTTGAAATAGACTACGACGGTACAAGACCTACTGTTGTAATCACTTCAGGTGTGCCAGATCCAACAAATACATCATTTAGCGTAACGATCACATTTAGTGAAGATGTAACCGGATTTGAAATGGCAGATCTAGACTTAGGAAATGCAACAGCAAGTGACTTTGCAGGAACAGGATCTGTATATACAGCAACCATCACACCAACAGCTGATGGAGGAGTTACTGTATTAGTTCCGGAAAACGTAGCAGAAGATGCAGCAACAAACGGTAACGAAGTTTCTAATGAGTTTTCTGTATTGTATGATGCAACTAGACCTACGATTGCTATGAGTACAACGGCAGCAAGCCCGGTAAATGCACCATTTACTCTTGATATAGTATTTAGTGAAGATGTAACCGGATTTGAGATGGCTGATATTGCTATAGTTAATGGAACGCTAAGTGACTTTATAGCAACAAGTGCAAGTGTATATGCAGTAATGATCACGCCAACAGCAGCTGGAGATATCACAGTAGATATCGCAGAAAACGTAGCAGAAGATGCAGCAACTAACGGGAATGAAGCTGCACAATTTATGATCGAATACGATAATATTCCGCCAAACCCACCAACTGTTACTCACATTTCTGAGTTTACATGTAGTGGTACGGTAGCTACAACGGGAGATAATACCTTAGAGATCTTTGGAACAGCAGAAGCATTGTCTACTGTAGAGGTATTTGTTGAAGCAATTTCAGTGGGAACAGTTGTTACTGGAGATAACGGATTCTTTGAGTTCGACTACACAGGAACAACCTTGGCAGACGGAACCTATAATATTACAGCAAGAGCTACAGATATTGCAGGAAACACCGGAGATCTTTCAGCACCATTTACAATTACAATCGATACAGTAGATAGCGATAACGACGGTATTGCAGACTTCTGTGATGATGATGTAAATGGAGACGGAACATCTGACTCTGATCAGGATTGTGACGGAGATGGAATTATTGATAGTTTGGATACAGACAATAGTTCATGTCGTGCTCCAATAGAACAAACCAGAAGTTATGGATTCTCTCCAAACGGAGATGGAGTAAACGACGGATGGGTGATTGAGAATATTACAGCTTTCCCTAATAATACGGTAAGTGTGTATAGTAGATCCGGTAAGCTTGTGTTTAAGAAGAAAGGATATCAAAATGACTGGGAAGCAGTGTCGAATCAGATCAACAATAGCGGATTAGAAAACAGATTACCTGTTGGACCTTATATCTATGTAATAGATCTAGGAGATGGAGGTAGACCTCTCCGCGGATGGTTATACATTAATTATTAATAAAGCAAAATGATTCACAAACACCCAAAGAGAACAATCATGA
>NZ_JBHULH010000001.1:0-1131315 GCF_042684245.1 Pseudotenacibaculum haliotis | reverse complement strand
TAGATGAAGAAACAAACCTATACTTTGGACTAAAAGCCGGAGGAGGATTTGTAAACATCGATCTAACCAAGGCAAGCAACCCTGGGAATGACCCATTGTTTACACAGAACCAAAGTTTCTTCAATCCACATATCGGAGCAGGGATCAATATTCAGAACGAGAAGTTCTACATCAGTATCTCTACACCAAACTTCTTAAAGGGAGACAGATATGAGAAGCAAGGAAACAGACCAAGTGCAGCTGTAGATCAAGCACACTTCTACTTAGGAGGAGGATACAACATTACCTTAAACAGTAGTTTGATCTTAACTCCAAGAGTAATGATGAGAACGGTAGAAGGAGCACCAACGAGTTACGATCTAGGATCATCTTTAGAGATCAACAAGAAGTTTATTGCAGGGGTGAACTACAGAGTAGATGAAACAGTATCAGCATACGGATTGTTCCAAGTATTAGACAGACTAAAACTAGGAGCAGCCTATGATGTAACAACAATGGATGCAAGCGATATTAACGACAATGGTTCGTTAGAATTAATTTTAAAATATCAATTTTAGTAGTTTTAATAAATTCAAAGAAAAGCCTCAGAGTACTCTGAGGCTTTTTTATGCATTGAATTTTGTAACTTAAAACTCAATTTTTTGAATTACAATAAAATGAAACAGCTAATAACTCTTCTAATAATGGTTTGTATAAGTTGTATAAGCCATTCACAACAAAAAGAAAAGCACGATTTCTCAAAAGAAATTGATACACAATTATGGGAACAATTTGTAAAAGCCTATAATTCTAGAAATGCAGCCCTATACAACGATATTCACACAGATGACATTGTAAGGATTACAAAAAGAGGAATTCGTCAAGGAGAGACCTTTAAAAAAGGAATTATCAAATCTTATGGAAGAGCCAATCAACCTAAAAGAAAGATTGAGTTCAAGCACGAACACCGAATCCATGAGAAAGACATCGCATACGAAGTAGGCTATTTTAAAGTAACGTATTTTAAAGAAGGAAAAGAAGAATCCTATTTTGGAAGGTTTAGTGTCTTACTTAAAAAAGAAGGAGGCAAATGGAAAATTGCTCAAGATTGGGATGTAGATCAAATCAACGGAGTGGCAATTACAGCAAAAGATTATAAGAAGCTCGATTCAAAGATCATAAAAGAATAAAATAAGCTTTAGTTTAAAGCCTTCAGGCGTTGTTTAACATCTTGATAGTTGGGGTTTTTCTTCAAGATGATATTGTATTGTTGTTTTGCTTCTTCTCGCTTTCCGGATAGCTCGTATGCCAGACCAAGATTATAGTAATGAGTTTCACTATCGGCTCCTAATTCTATCGCTTTCTTAAAGAGAATGATTGCATTTTCATATTGAGCTCCGGCAAAAAATGTAGTTCCTATGTTGTTATACAAACCAGGGTCTTTATCGTAGATCTTTGCTGCTTTTTCATAAGCCCTTAATGTTTTCTCAAAAAACAGTTTCTTATCCTTTACATTTGACGACTTGCCAATTTGCTCTTGGTATATATCTCCTAAAAGAGCTTGAAGTTTATAGGATTGAGTTCCGTATTTGGCATCATTTTCAATCAAACTTAATTTAGACTTCCAATGTGGAGTTCTTTTGATATTTAAAAAGCTATATCCAACAAGGATAATACTAGTAATAACTAGGGTTAACTGCTGTACTTTAACAAGCTCAGATAGTTTTTTCAATAGCACAATAATCAATATAGAAAAACCTAAGACAGAATTGAAAGTATATCGTTCAGCTAAAATCCCTGTTGCCGGAAAAGGGAAGTTTAAGAACGGTAATAGGAAAATTACAGTCAATAATATCCCGTAGGAAAACAACCTGTTTCTTTTTAAGAAATAGAAAAATAAAAACACTGCTGCAACAGCAAATAAAAGACCTAGATACACCTTGCTATCCGACCACGACAGTATAGGAACCTGATTGTATCCGTAATAAGACAATAAAGGATGAGGAATAAGGTGTAGACTTAAGTACTCATAAAAAGAATAAAAAGCCATAGGCAATCGATCCCAGAAAGGCTTATGCAATAAAGGACTCTCTACAAAAGAGATCTCTCTGTTTATTGAAATATTAAATGCGATAAAAGAAAGAAATCGAACAAAGGTCATAATGGCAAATGAAGCCAAAAAGAACAAAAGACTTTTCTTAGCAGAACTTAATTTGAATAGCCAAAGTGTTAGAGGTATGACCAAAACAAAGGGAGCTATTGTGGCTTTTGTTAAAGTTCCCAATACTAGAAAGACAATGGAAATAATAGCTGTTTTTCTTTTTTCAGTACGAGAGTATTTTATAGCATACAAGAGAGCATATAACCCAAATAAGGTCACTAAAAGCTCTTCTCTATTCTTTAAACTCAACACTACTTCGGAATGCAACGGATGCAAAGAAAAAAGAGCCAAGGCAAAGAAGATGTACGGATAGTAATCTTCAGATAATAATGTTCTCAAAATCTTTAGACCTAATAGAACAATCCAAATATAAATAAGCAGATTTATGAGATGGCCAAGTCCTGCGTTGAAGCCAAAAAAGCCTTTTTCTACAGCAAAAACAGCTTGAGTAAAAGGTCTGTATTCAAAAGATCTGCTATCTACATTTTCATCAACGTAAGGACTTATGAAAATTTCTTTTAATCCATCAAAACCCTTACTTACTTTTTGATTTGCTAAAGTTGTAACATACTCGTCATCCAGCGAATATTCGTTCCAAATAGAAGCTCCAAATGAAATGAATATAAGAACAATCAGGATGATTTTTTGATATGTAAGATTTGGAAACTTCAAGGAGTATTCTGTCTTGTGCTCTCCAAATATAAGGACTGTGAAAAGTTTTTTGTAAAAATCAAGGATAAATTTTTAGTGCTTTTCAAGTGTAAACCAAGAATAGCTTTTGATCTCTTCAAAAAGTTCGAGTAATTCTTCATTCGAATTGGCAGAGAAAATAAAATATCCCATATGATGTGCTCCTTGATCGAAGATTTCAATTGTGTCTCCAATACGTTTGTTCCAAAACAGTTCTACCTCATGCTTTTTAAATGGATGGTTGTTTTCTTCCTTACTTAAAAGCATTCCTTTTTCTTCGGAATGAATAATGTAAACACCCACATTTTTGCGAAAGCTTACAGTAAGCGGAGAAATCGTTTTTTGAAAGAACCATTTTGTGAGCAGTTCATATTCATGAACTCCATAGCCCAAATGAATCACCTCAGGGATACAGTTTCCACCCAGTCGAGGTGAAATATCAAGAAGATAGTATTGTTCTCCCTGTTGCATGATGTCCAAATTGTAAAATCCATCATTCAGTTTGAGCGCTTTTTTAAGCCTGTTTAAATAAACTAACAAAGATTCATTTTGCAATCCAGAAAGAATCAAATGCCCCATAGGAACGCCTTTGGTATTGGTTTCCTTGTGAGTAGGACATGCGTAGGCAATAGTATCATCAAGGATAAAAAGATCACAACCCAATTCGTTTCCTTCAATATACCCTTCAAAGATGTATTCTTTGAGTTTTTTGGGAGGCAAGAGATCTGCTTTTTCAGCAGAAGAGATCTTTAGTATTCCTTTGCTACCACTACCTGACTTTGGTTTGCCAATAATCAAATCTACTTCTTCAAGAAAATCCGCCAACTCTTCCATTTTCTCAACCCTACGCGTGATGGGAGCCAAAGAAGTTTGATTCAGTAAAGATTTATAGTTCCATTTATTAGCAAAGAAATCAACTTCCTCTTTTTGAAGGCCTCTTAACTTAAAATGCGATTGAACAGCCGATTGTGTAGGTAAGGCAAGATCGGAAGCAACACAAAAGATCTGTGCTGCATTTTCCTGTTCAAATATTTTTAAAACCTCAGAGATTTCAAGATAACTTACATCTAATACCTTATCGGCTTCCAAAGCCGATATCTCATGCGGTTTGTTGGTAACACAAATTGTATAAAAACCTTGATCCTTAAGATAAGAGATAAGCCCTTTTTGAAAAGAACCGGCTCCAAGAATTAGTGTTTTCTGTTTCAAGGTTTCAATAATAATGGTTAATATTGGCTAAAAATACTGTATTAAATTCAGAGTATAAATTTTGGAATTACAATATCCGGCAAGAAAAAAAATTCACAAAAATCAAGTACTAAAAAAAGGAATTGGTTTTTTAAAAGTGATCTATGTCCGAATTGTATATAACTTAAATGCTTTTCTTCAAAAAAGAAGTGCTCGATTCAAAACAACTTGTTTTAACTTCGGACTTGTACTTCCTGAAAACGAAACATTAGTTCTAAAAGCTGAAGATGAGAAAGATCGAATTTACTTTCAAATGTATCAATATGCTTGTCGTACATTATCGCTAAAAGAAAAAGCTATTTTAGAAATAGGATCCAGTGTTGGAGGAGGTTGTTATTTTATCAGTGAGTACTTACAGCCCAAATACTTGAAAGGGATCGACCTTATAGAATCGCAGATCAACCTTGCTAAGAAAAGACATCAACAACACCCTATTGTTTTCGAACAAGGCAATGCTTGCAACTTAAAAGAGCCGGAAAACTTCTACGATGTTGTGGTAAATATAGAGTCTTCTCACGGATATCCGGATTTTTCAGCTTTTTTGAAAGGAGTATACAAAACCCTAAAAAAAGAAGGAACAATGGCCATTGCCGATATCCGTTATGCATACGATGTTCCTAAAATGGAAGAAGATTTTATCAGTCACGGTTTTTCTATTCAACATCAAGAAGATATTACAAAATGGGTTCTTAAAGCGCTTGACGAGTCGGATAAGACCAAGCGAGAAATACTAAAAGACACGCCTCTTTTCTACACTTTCTTTAAGAGCTTTGCAGGATTGAAAGGTTCTAGAAATTATCGATATCTCGCAGAAGGAAAGCTGAGATACATGCTTTATATCTTACAAAAAAATGGATAAGAGCTCTGACTTGTTCAAATACACAACAAGCTATGGGCTTGAAGTTTTAAGAACACCCGACTCTTGTTTTAAGGATGTAGATTATCCCTTCAAAGAACATTTTGCTCAAGTACAAGAGATGAGAATGCATTATGTTGATGAGAACCCAAATGCAAAAAAGGTCATTGTCTTACTTCACGGAGAACCTACTTGGGGATACTTGTACAGAAAAATGATTCCGATATTGGCAAAAGCAGGATACAGGGTCATTGTTCCCGATCTGATAGGGTTTGGAAAATCAGACAAACCTCTCGATAAAAAAAGCTATTCCTATTCGCAAAATGAAGAGTGGTTACAAGAGTTTTTGTTTGATGAATTGAATTTAAACGAGATCAATTTAGTTGTGCACGACTGGGGAGGACTAATAGCATTGAGATTGGTAGCCAGATTCCCGGAAAAATTTGCATCTGTAGTTGCAACCAATACAGCTTTTCCTAGGATAGAAGGATTTAATCCGATTTTCTATATATGGCGAATCATTGCGTTCATCATATCGATAGTTCCTTATAGCAAACTCATTCCATTAGGAATCAATAGTGCTGTAAAGAAAGATGAAATGTTGGCTTATGATGCTCCTTATCCCAATGCCAAATATAAGATTGCTCCCAAGATCTTTCCTAAACTAGTACCCATTTACCCATGGCAAAAAGAAGTGAAAAAGAACAAATCTTTGTGGAAAGAATTATGCAATTTTTCAAAGCCGTTTTTAACTGTTTTTTCGGGAAAAGATCCGTTTACCAAAAAAGTAGAATTGGACTTTATCAAAGAGGTAAAAGGAGCTCAGGGAATTGCACACAAAAAAGTGCCGAAAGCCAATCACTTTATACAAGAAGAAGAGCCGGAGTTATTAAGTGAGTACATTGTAGAGTTCTTAGAAAACCACGTATATTTAGACAGGTGAAAGACAATCCAACATATTCGGTAATTGTACCTGTATATAACAGTGAAGAAACACTTTTAGAACTGGTTGAAAGAATAGAATCTACACTTTTAGAAATAGGAGAGTCTTTTGAGGTTTTACTGATCGACGATTTTAGTGAAGATAATTCATGGCAAGTATTAAAGAAACTTCAACAAGAAAAAAGCTATATCCGTTTGATTCGTTTCACCAGAAATTTCGGACAAGCAGCAGCTTCTTTATGCGGTATCAGAAAGGCGAAAGCAGAAACAATGATCTTGATTGATGACGATCTACAATTTCCGCCGGAAGAAATTAAAAAACTCATTACCCATTTCAATCCGGAAGAGAAATACATCCTTTTTGGTGTTCCTAAAAAGAAGCAAACCTCCTTACTTAAAAAAATCTCTTCCCAAACAATTGAACGTTTTCTAAATGCGATTGTACTGAGAGGAAAAACAAAAGTTCGCTTTTCTTCATTTAGGATTCTAACCAAAAAACGATTCGATACTGAAAACTACAATGAGCAAACCATGCAAAGTGCTCAGGTATTCTTTACCATGGTATCTCCTCATTTGATGGACTGGGTCGAAGTGGAACATGAAAAAAGGAAGAAAGGAAATTCTAATTACAACCTACTAAAGAAATTAAAAATAGCGTTTGAGCTATTGCTTGTTACTACCGAACTTCCTACTTATATCTTTTTATCGAGTGTATTAATTGCTGTTCCAATTCTCATACTCATTGCGGTGAGCATTGCCATAGGCTATTCTTTGGCAATTTCAAATGTATTGATCTTAGCCATGCTTAGCTTAAGCATTGTGTTGTTAAGCTTAGGATTTACAGCTCTTTTTATTTACTTAAGAACAATCTATTTAAGGCATTTGGGAGCAGATGCTTATGCGATCTGGGAAGAACGCTAGTCGTTTTTCTTTTCAAACCTCTTTTTCATTTTTGCAAACCTGTGAATGAACTGATCATTTGCATTTTTTTGAACCATTCTAATCGACTTAAAGTAATTAGGGCGATACGCCATTAGATCTAGCAGATAATAAACAGGAGAAGCTTTAAATGAATGGAAAAAGTTGACCCATCGAAAACCAACACCAATACTTTTGGTATTGTTTTTAACCGTGTGCCACATGTATGGTGGATTGTAAAATACATCACCCGGTTGCAATGTCAGGTGATAGCAATCGAGATATTTAAAATAAGGATATCCCTCATAATCGGGATC
Source organism: Pseudotenacibaculum haliotis (assembly GCF_042684245.1). Taxonomy (NCBI): domain Bacteria; kingdom Pseudomonadati; phylum Bacteroidota; class Flavobacteriia; order Flavobacteriales; family Flavobacteriaceae; genus Pseudotenacibaculum; species Pseudotenacibaculum haliotis. Next base: position 1,124,204 of record NZ_JBHULH010000001.1, on the reverse strand, counting down.
AAAAGGATTAAAAGCAACGCCCTTAGATCTTGCAGCAGCATTCCTGTAAATACCATTTAAAGTAGGTAACGGATCTATAAAAGGAATGAGGTGATTAGGGTACAAATACCATTCTTTTTCACCATAAGCTTGTACAAAGAGGTTAGAGATATGAGCGTTGTGAATCCCGGTAGTAGAATTCTTACCTCCGATAAATACCTGAAAAGATTCGAAATAGGCTTTTTTATGACGATGCTTTCTTAGCCATGAGAGATCAAAGTCTTTTAAATGCTTCGGATAACGAAACAGGAGATTGTAAAATCTAAAATACAACTTGTTGTTTCCTTTGTCTATTTCATCAATAAGCTCAGCAAGAGAAATGTATTCAACACCCTTATCAAACTCAACACTATCAATTAGAGGCACTTCATCTGTTCCGTATTTTTCTTTGAAATATTCCGGGCTCCATTCTTGTACACACTTCCAGTCTTTGGCCAATCCGTCAAAAATAACAGGGATACCTTTTTTGACATAGTGATTTTTAAACTCCTCTAAACTTAGATCTGTTCTTCTTTCTACCTCAAAAACTTTAGACTCCCCCGTTTTTTTTAGAGACTTTACCAGAGAAAGAAACATCCTGTACCGTATTTTCCCAAAGAGCTTTATGGTGACAGACCTGGAGATAAAATGATCCAAAATTTGGAAAAAGTTGTATCCGGCTCTTTGCCAAAAGCTAAAGGGTGTCTTGGGGAATTGAGGAGTTGTATTCATACTAAGACCCTTGATTACTTCTTTTTTGATTCTTTTCGCTTCATTCTCTCTTGTTGCTTTTTCAGCATTTTTTCAGCGTAAAGGAATTCTGCATTGCTATCGTCTTTATACCATTTATATGCTTTAAAATATGAAGGTCTGTAGGCACATAAGTCTAGAAAATAATACAAAGGAGAAGAGGTAAACGCGCTAAAGGCACTTACCCATCGATAGCCTAAACCAATACTTTCTGTGTTGTTTCTAACCGAATGCCATACGTAGGGAGGATTGTAAAATACATCTCCCGGTTGCAATACAACTTTATAACCATCTATATATTTATACAAAGGATAATCTTCATAATCAGGTTGAAAAGGGTTAAAAGGTTGTCCAAACTTTCCTCTTTTGGGAGTTACTCTGTAGGTACCTCCGGTTGTACTTGGAGGATCTATAAGCGGCGCAAAATAGTTAGGATATAAAACCCATTCTTTTTCTCCGTGCATTTGTACAAATAAGTTATCGGCATGGGAGTTGTGTAACCCTGTGTTGGAATTTTTTCCTCCGATAAATATTTGTGTAAACGTAACGTAAGAACTTTTATGCTTTAATTTTTGAAGCCATTTTTTATTAAAATCATCATACCTCTCAGGATGTCGGGAAAGAAGATTGTAAAACCTCAAATAAGAACTGTTTCCTTTTAAAACTTCTTCTATGATCTGTTTTAATTTGACGTATTTTACCCCTTGTTCTAGATATATGGCATCAATTAGAGGCACTTCATCTTCGCCATACAACTCTTTAAAAAAATCTGGAGTCCATTTTTGGCAGCTTTCCCAATCCTTTGCAGCTCCTTTAAGAACCACAGGAATTTTCTTTTTGAGATACTGTTTTTTGAATTCTTCTACAGAAAGATTTTCTCTAACATCTACCTCTTTAATAGTTCCTTTACCCTTTTTCTTTAGAGTTTTAGAGATACTTAAGAACAGCTTGTATCGGAGTTTTCCAAATAGCTTAACAGTGAGTTTTCGGGATAAAAAATGATCTAAAAACTGAAAAAAACCATACCCGAATCGCTGTGAAATTGTAAATGGATTCTTAAACTCTCTATGGGTAGAAATCATCGTGGCTTATTTCGAATAAAAATAAAAATTTGATTTATATCTTGCTTAAAATTTTTAACATGTTTTACTCTAGTAAAGAAGAAAGTCAAATTTTAGGATTTCATGTCGCAAGAGGTGATGATAGTTGTTTGGAAAATCCTACTAGTTTGGTTGAAACATTAGAGAAAGAAAAAGTAGACATCCTAAAATTAAATTGTAAGAATCCGCCTGCTGATTTGTATCTAAAATTGGATGCGTTGCAACTGGATTACTACGTTTTGGGAATTGTACAAGAATACAAATCTGTTTTTGCCAAAAATCCGGATACCAAAGAATACCTGCATCCGTCAGTGCGTTTTGAAGAATATACACTTGACAAGAAAGAACTCTTAGATGCCTTGGTCAAAGATATTTTTAAACACAATACTGCTTCTTATTTTAAAAACCCACTATTGGTAAATGCATCGGATACCCAAAAGCAATTGCGCTGTTTGTCTAAATATATTGGTAGCTATTGCAAAGAGTTGGATGCATCTAAATACACACACATTATGTATGCAGATGATACCCCAATGGGATTTATATCCAGTTATAAAGAGGGTCAAGGAGGAGGTGTGGTCTATGCCGGAATCTTGGATAGCTATGTTGGAAGAGGATATTATTTAGATTTAGTTCGGTTCATTCAAAACTACGGGAAGTCTATCGGACAAAAATGGGGATTGGCCTATGCACAGATCCATCATAATGCCATTCAAAAAACATTCGTAAGAGAAGGTTTAAAGCCTCAAGGTTATGTGTTGAACATACACATTAATTCGTGTTTTGGAGATCTAAAACACGTAAAGGAATCACTTCAGGCTGATCAAAAATAAAATTCTCTCGAAAAGAGAGCGTGTAAGAACCCACATTTTTAAATCGAAGTCTACTTCCGGGCTGCAAATGCCCTTTATAAACTCCCAAAGTATCTGTTTCCATACAAGACATTCCTGCCAAAAGATATTCTTTTTCTACACCTTTTTCTGTTGATGGATTTTCTATATCAAATGAAATGTCTTTAGAGTGGCCGGTAGGTTTTAGGAAAAGTGTGCTGGTGTTGAGCAAAGCAATGTGCTGCCCACCATTGTATTTGATGTCAATTACTTCAGCAATAAAATCAAAACTATCAGCAGCCAAAGCAATTCCGGGTTCTATGAGAACTTTAAGATGAGGAATATTGTTCTTAGCGAATGTTGTTTTGATCACTTTTGCATACTCTTCCCACGTAGGAATTGTATACTCGAACTGTGCAGCCAATTCAAGACTCATATTTCCTGCAAATCCACCACCAAAATTTAAAGTATCAATAGTAAAGTCTTGAAAGAAGTTGGCATATAGTTGAACAAACTCCTCAACCCTTGATCTAAATTTAGAAATAGAACGGTCTGCTGTAGAATAATGAATACTCAACCCTTTGAGCTCAATATTCTTATGCTCTTTAAAAAAAGAATGGAGTTGAGCAATGTTCTCATTGCTTGCTTCTATGCCAAATCTACTCTTGTGCTGTTGTAAGCAAATACGTACTCCAACGGTTACTTTTTGATCAGCTGTGCAAAACTCTTTCAACTGTTCAAGCTGAAGGAAACTATCGGCAAACATAAAGATACCCTCTTTGTCTAGACAGTCTAGCAAATCATTAGTAAGGTGGGATGTATTTACCCACATTGCATGTGATGGAACATGTAGTTCTTTCAACCTTTTTATTTCATCCAATGAAGCACAATCAAAATGCACACCTTTATCGTAGGCGCTTTTGATAAGCAATTCGTTGTAATTTGCTTTGATAGAATATCCAAGCGTAAAATCGAAATGCTGTGAATTGAAGGCATTTTTGATGTCTTCTATATTTTGATTGAAAACATCTTCTTTAAAAAGATAATACCCAGAGTTTGGCATGCCTAAGGTTGTTTAGTTGATGATCTACAGATTCCAAAGATATTTATAAACCTATAGTTATGATTGTTTTCTCAAGAAAATAATTATGAAAACAAAAAAAGTCGAAACATTTGTTTCGACTTTTTAGTACCAGAGGTGGGACTCGAACCCACACGAGGTTGCCCTCATTGGATTTTGAATCCAACGTGTCTACCAATTCCACCACTCTGGCTGTTTGCCTAGTGTGTCTACCTCCCGAAACATCGGGACCACACTCTGGCTTTTGAATTGGGACTGCAAATCTAAAAAATATTTTATGATTGTGGCATTTAATCTGTAAATACTCATCAAATAATTTTATTTTTGCTGCGAACAACACAAACTAATAATATACAACTAAATGTCACTAAGTACCTTAAAGCCCAAGCTTTTTGCATGTCAGCAAAGCATGGAACTAGCAGAAAAAATTGCCAAAGAATACGGAGCAGAATTAGGAAAGGTAAAAACAACACATTTTAGCGACGGCGAATTTCAGCCAGCTTTTGAAGAATCTGTAAGAGGTCGTAGAGTTTTCATTATAGGATCTACGTTCCCTAGTGCAGACAATTTAATGGAAATGTTATTAATGTTAGATGCTGCAAAAAGAGCATCTGCAAGACACATTACTGCGGTGATGCCTTATTTTGGATGGGCACGCCAAGACAGAAAAGATCAGCCTAGAGTTGCTATCGGTGCTAAACTGGTTGCTAATTTATTGCAAGCAGCAGGAGCCACAAGAATCATGACAATGGATCTGCATGCAGATCAAATTCAAGGATTTTTCGAAAAACCGGTAGATCATCTGTATGCTTCTACCATTTTTATGCCTTACATCAATGAGTTGAATTTGGATAATTTGACGATTGCATCTCCAGATATGGGAGGGTCAAAAAGAGCCTATGCCTATTCTAAATATTTGATGTCTGATGTAGTTATCTGTTACAAGCAAAGAAAAAAGGCAAATGTAATCGGTCATATGGAGCTGATTGGTGATGTAAAAGGAAAGAATGTGATCTTAGTAGATGACATGATTGACACCGGAGGAACATTGACCAGAGCAGCAGATTTAATGATGGAAAGAGGAGCCATAAGTGTACGCGCAATTTGTACACATCCAATACTTTCCGGGAACGCTTATGAGAAGATTGAAAACTCTAGTTTGACAGAGTTAATTGTCTCAGATACAATTCCTTTGAAAAAGGAGATATCTAAAATAAAAGTTGTATCTTGCGCGCCCTTATTCGCCGATGTGATGGACAAGGTTCAAAGCAATACATCCATCAGCGATCAATTTTTAATGTAAATAATAATTAAAAGAAGTAATGAAATCAATTACAATCAATGGATCTCAAAGAGAAAGCGTAGGTAAAGTAGCTACTAAAGCCTTACGTAATGCTGGAAAGGTTCCTTGCGTGTTATACGGAGGAGACAAGCCTGTTCACTTTTCAGCAGATGAAAAAGCGTTCAAAAACTTAGTGTACACTCCAAATGTATACACTGCAAAGATTGAACTTGACGGACAAACTTATGATGCTGTTTTACAAGACATCCAGTTTCACCCAGTAAGTGATAAGATCTTACACATCGATTTCTACCAATTATTCGAAGACAAAGAAATCACAATGAACATTCCTGTTCGTTTGGTAGGAAATGCGAAAGGGGTAATGGTCGGAGGAGCTTTACGTCACAACTTACGTAAGCTTAGAGTAAAAGCTTTACCAGCGAACTTACCTGACTTTATCGAAGCTGATATTACTGAGTTACAAATTGGTAACAAATTATATGTTACTGAGTTGAGAAATGATAACTATACGTTATTACACCCAGACAACACTGTGGTTGCTCAAGTAAGAATGTCTCGTAACGCAATGGCAAACGCAGCAGCAGCAGAAGAAGCTGAAGCAGAGTAAGTCCAATAGCACAAAACATTTAAAAAGCGTTACGATGAGTAACGCTTTTTTATTTTGCTATTTTTGCTGAATGAATATCCTAAAATTCTTCTCTAAAAAACCCAAGGAAAGCAAAGAGGAACTCATGAAAAAATTTTTGATCGTCGGATTAGGAAACATTGGTGAAAAGTATACCAACACACGACATAATATCGGTTTTCAAATTGTTGATGCTTTGGCCAAAGAGCACGAAGCTAAATTTGAGACTGATAAATTAGGCGATGTGACTCGCTTTCGCTTCAAAGGAAGAACCTTTGTCCTATTAAAGCCAAGTACATTTATGAATTTAAGTGGAAAAGCAGTAAAGTACTGGATGGACAAAGAGAAGGTAGCACTTGAAAATGTATTGATCATTACCGATGATGTTAATATCGATTTTGGAGCCATTCGTTTCAAAGCAAAAGGTAGTGCAGGAGGACATAATGGAATGAAGGATATTGAGGCTAAATTGAGCACACAAAAATATGCTAGATTTCGCTTTGGTGTAGGAGGAAACTACCCTAAAGGACGTCAGGTTGACTTTGTTTTAGGAGAATGGAACAAAGATGAAGAAAGTCAATTAATAGAACGTATTCCTACTTCTGTAAAAGCGGTACTCTCTTTTGGTACAGATGGCCTTGCCAATACTATGAATAATTTTAACGGAAAGTAGTTTCTTCAATGTTCAGTGAACAATGATCAATGATCAATGATAATTGTATTACTAATAACTGATAATTGTATCTCTGCTAATTGTCACTAGCGTACCACTCAGCAAATGAAGTTTCAGTCTCTTGAAGCTTAATAGAATGCAATTGAATATTTTCTGGAAGCCTTGCTTTGATCTTACTAGCAAAATCAATAACCATCATTTCACTAGTAGGTTGATAATCTACTAACAACACATGATGTCCGCGATCTTTTAATTCCTTTGCCAACTCTACATGAGGAGTATTCTGATTGAAAACTGTAGCATGGTCAAACACATCAACAATTTCTTCGTTGACGATCTTTTTTAGATCACCAAAATCAATAACCATCCCATATTTTACATGAGAAGAATCATTAATAGGGCTTCCAATAACGGTCACAGAAAGCTTGTAACTATGTCCATGTACATTTCTGCACTTACCATCATATCCATATAAGGCATGGCCTGTTTCGAAATTAAACTGTTTGGTGATTCTTATGGCACTCATGAAAAAAGTTTTGTCAAAATTAACTCTTTTCCACAAGGGGCAAAAACTTTCGTCGGAATTTGATGACCAAAGGCAAACCTCTGGCTGTAATCCATAAAACAAAGGTGTACCAAACACCGTGTAGTTTTAGGTCAAATTTGTCAAAGAGTATCAACGATGGGATAAAAACAATAAATGTAGCAAAGAGAAGCAGGTTTCTTAAAAAACCGGTCAATCCCATTCCTTTAAACATACCATCAAAAATAAAAGTGATAGAACACAAAGGCTGCATGATCAATATGATCCAGAAAACCTCGTAAAAGCGATCTAATACGGCTTGATCTTGAATAAATACTTCTCCAATGTAATTGTAGAACAAGAAACCAAAAGCAGCCAAACCAACACCCGTTAAAAATCCATAATTGATCAAACGATTTCCTAACTTCACAAGAGTATCATACTCTTTGGCACCCAATAAGCGACCCGATAAGATATTTCCGGCACTGGAATATCCATCAATAAAGAAGGCTCCAAAGAACCAAAGTTGAATTCCAATTCCGTAAGGAGCCAAAGCATCAGTACCATAACTTGTAGCTCTGTACACAGCAAAGATTAAAGCTGCATTTAGGGCAACAGTTCTTAAGAACAGATCAAACACCATTTTAATCAATCTCGGAATTTCTTTGTTAAATGGAAGTACAACTTTCAATCGGATAGAAGTCTTTTTTATCAAGAGAACAGCAGCCGTAATAGCCATGGTTATTTGAGCAATTACACTAGCATAAGCAGCACCTTCTATATTCATAGCTGGAATCCACCCTTCTATACCATATACCAAGATCCAATCCAGCACAATATTTAATAAGGCTCCCATAATGGCAATTACCATAGGGTAAAAGGTATTTTGAAGCCCTCTAAATGTTCCAAAAACAGCAAAGACAAATAAGGTAAAAGGCAATCCAAAAATCCGTATCTCATAGTAGTCTATAGAATAGGTTAAGATCAAATGCTCAGCACCGTAAATCTTAAAGATAAATTCTGCAAAAGGATAAGTAATTGCAATAATAAGCATGCTTATGATCACAACAATAAGTGTGGCTTGCGCGGGCAAGGTTTTTACTTCATCTAATTTGTGAGCTCCTAAATACTGAGAAATGATGGATGAAATGGCACTTCTAAACTGAGCAAAAACCCAAATAAGCATAGAAAGGAAAGAACCTACAATAGCAACAGCTCCTAAACTTTCTTTGGCTTGAAAATCTATATTTCCAATAATGGCAGTATCAGTAATCGAGATTAAAGGTTCAGCAATTCCGGCGATCAAAGCAGGGATCGCTAAGGTGTTTATCCTCTTAAAACTGATGTCTGTTTTCAACGGAAATAATTGAAACACAAAGGTAAGGATACCCGTTGTTTTTCGAACGAAATTACATCCAAAAAAAATGTACCTTTGTGTGAAACCAAACTTACGATCATGAAACATATCTTAGTCCCAATAGGCTCCACAGACAATGCGTCTAACACATTGCAATATGCTATAAACTTTGCTGCAGAGTTTAATGCTCAGGTAACTGTTTTTAGAGCTTATCAGGTGTTTTCTAAAGCGGGGACTATGATGAATGTTGATGAGTTTATGGCCAAAGAAACGCAGTTGTATTTGCGTTCTATTGTAAACTCAATTGATCAGAAAGATGTAAACATCAAAGTTGCTACTGCAAGAGGTTCTGTAATTGAAAGTATTAATGCCATTAACGATGAGATAGGTATTGATTTAGTTGTGGTAGGACCAAGAAGTAACTCCATTAAAGAAGAGGTCTTCTTAGGAAATACTTCTGGAAGTATTGTAAAGCAAACAGAAATTCCTGTGTTGGTTGTTCCGGAAGGATATCAATTCAAACCTTATACTACAGCATTAACAGCATTTAAATCGGGTGTTCTTCGCAAAGAAGGAATGTTGACAGCTTTGCAAGCAATCAAAAGTAAATTTGATACCAAAGTGAACCTTTTATTGGTAAAAACTCCTGATTATAAAGAAGAAGATTTGGTGTTGGACGATGCTTTACAAGCAATGCAAAACAACTTAACTACTACAGAGAATGTAACTACATTCCAAGGAGTTTTAGAACATTTCCAATCAAACAATCCGGATTTGTTATGCGTATTTAGACGTAAAAGAGGGTTTTTTAAGAAACTGTGGCAAACCAATACGGTTTTGAAATCGGAATTCCATTGTTCTATTCCGTTATTAGTTTTAAGCGGAAGACAGTAATCTGAACTTGCCAAAAGTACCTGAGAATTGTAAAAAATTCTTTGTTCCTATATTTTTTAGCAATACATTTGGAAACCTTTAGTAAATGGGGCATTAGCCCCGCCTGAACGAATTCATTCGGGCAGGTCAGCTGGCTGGTTTGCAAAAGTTCTTTATAGCTATGGGAAAATAATTTGGGGCATTAGCTCAGCTGGCTAGAGCGCTACGCTGGCAGCGTAGAGGTCATCGGTTCGACTCCGATATGCTCCACAAGTTTAATGAGACAATGATCTAATGTAACAATTAGATTGTTGTCTTTTTTTATGCTTGTCAATCACTTTAGAACACATAATCTATACCTGTTTTTTCTACACTAAAATCCCAAAGTTTTTTAGCCAGCTCTTTATCAAAAACAACATCTTTCATTTTTGAAGGTTTGGGGTAGCCTCTTATAAACCATCTTGGGCCAAAATAGGTTGTTCCTTCAATGTTTTTAGCTGTAGCTCCCATCAATGCAGGTAAGGCACCAACTTCAACTGATTGAGCCATGGTTTTATAGAATAATCCTTCAGCTCTGTTCTTTTGCCCTTTAGTTGCCGAAAGTCCCGGATGCGATCCTACTGAAATTGCCGAGTATCTGTGTTTTTTAAATTGCCTGTCCAATTCAACCATAAACAATAGGTTGGCTAATTTGCTTGCTCCGTAACATTTTGTTCTGTCATAAGCTCGCTTTTCCCAATTCATATCGTTAAAATCTAACGTGGCAAAAAGATAGCCGCCACTAGACATTGTAACTACTCTTGCATCATGTGCTTTTTTAATCTGCGGAAGAAGTAACCCGGTTAAGGCAAAATGCCCCAAATGATTGGTGGCTAAATGCATTTCAATTCCGTCATTGGTTACGAGACGTTCTTTTAAGCTAACAACGCCTGCATTATTAACAAGAATGTCCAGTTGATTGTTTTTTCGACCAAACTCATTTGCAAATTGCCTAATTGAATTGATGTCTGTCAGGTCTAAACGAATGACTTCAAAATCGATTTTTCTACCGAGCTTTTTTTCTATTCTTTTAATAGCTTCTAACCCTTTTTCTTGCGCTCTACAAGCGATTACTATTTTAGCATTTTTGCGAGCTAGTTCTAAACTAATTTGATATCCTAAACCTGCATTACCACCTGTTACTATTGCCGTTTTGTTGCTAAGATCAGGTATGCTGTCTGCATTCCACTTCTTCATATTTCCTTGATAAAACTATTTTTAATTACTGAAAATTCCGAACTACATAATTAAAAATAATAGGCTTCTTAAAGCTGAAATTAATTTCAGAAATCAAAGACTGTGCTTTAGCTTGCTCAACCATTGTGGAGTGATCCCTAAAAAATTGGCAATGTACTTTGAAGGGACTTGCTGAATGATTTGTGGTAAGTTGGCATGAAGGTAATGAAGCATTTCTTCACTACTCAAACTAATTAGCATTGCTCTCAATTCATTTTTCTCCAAAAGAGTCATTATTCCATAGTTTTGGAAGATTTCGCCAAACTCAGGATTGTTTCTTAAGCTTGTTGCGGCTTCTTTTGAAATTTCAATCAATTCAGAGTTGGTAAAGGTTGCAAGACGATATTTAGAAGGCTTTCCATAAGCAAAAGATTCGGCAATAGTGGCTACAGGGTGATAACCGGGAATGAAAAAATTGATGGCTCTTTCTTCTCCTGTTTTTGGGTGAATGTGATAGAGTACAGCACCACCTTTTTTTACAAAAAACATTTTGTTGGCTATCTCATTAAGATCAATCAATGTTTTATGACTTTGAAGTTTAATAGCTGTTCCTATTTTTTCAAATTCTTCAAATAATATGTCAAGTTTTTTATTAGTCATTCTCTAAATAATAAGAACTGTAAAAACCACAGTGTTTTCATAGCAATTTTATATTCTACTCACAATTATAAAATTATAAATGTTTGTTCTATTCTTTTCGGTTTTTTAGAAATTGAATGAACGATTCTGCTTTTTTATACTTGAATCTATAGCTATGCCTATAATAATTAACAAAACAGCAGCAGAAATTACACCAATTTTAATAGGTGTATCAATATTGGTTTGCACGGCAAACCCAGTTGCAAACGCAATTCCAAATCCGGCAGTTAGTGCTGTGTAATAATTAGCAGGAACAAATCGTAATTTATTTTTTAGATACTTTTTAAAGAGGTTTAATTTTCTTTTAAAGATCTCGTTGTTAAATGAAGGTATTTTTTCGAGTTCTAAGTATTCTAGATAACGCTCAATTCCCTCTATTTGTTCCGGATCTAAATTCTTCTCTCTAAGCTTGGTTAAAATGCCAATAAACCTTTCGAAGGTTTTGATCTCCGATTTTTCACTTGTTTTGCTAAGCTGTTTTTTTAGATAAACAATTGTTGCTTTTATATCTGCAGTTTCAGAAATGCTTCCTTGTTCAGATAACTCGCTTAACTCTACATCTAAAGCACTTGCAATTCTTTTAATAGTTTCGCCTGTAGGAGTAGATTCATTGTTTTCAATTCTTTGAATTGTTCGTAGGCTTACACGAGATTCTTCTGCTAAATACTCTTGAGACATGCCTCTTAAAGAGCGTAATTCTTTTAATTTTTTTGCTAAATTTTTTGTTTCCATGTTGAATGTAATTTTTGTTTCAGCAAATGTATTTCGGGCTTCATATTTCTGATGACGTCAAGTTTACGTCATCTTTACGTAATCGTATATAGCCTGTTTAAAAGCGTAACTTTTGTTCTTTTATAAAGCTTTCTCATATAGGTTGTTCACAGATAAAGGCATTGCTTTTTCTCCTACTTTTTTAAAACCTAGTTTTTCGTAATACCTGCAAAGACCTGTATTTTTTGCAACAGCATCTAGCCTCAGATATTTAGTATCTTCTTTTTGAGCATTTCTTGCAATGGCTTCAATAACTTTAGATCCCAATCCTTTTCCGTTATAGGCTTCTTTAATTACCAAAGAATGAATGTATTTAGCCTTTTCGTTTTGCTTGCCCCAATACAGCATGTCTTCATTCATGATTCTAACCATGCCTAAATTTTCATTGTTAGAAGTTTCAATAAAAAAGAACTCCTTGTTCTGAATGCCTTCTTCTACCCATTGTATTTTTTCTTGGGGCGGATTTTTCCAATACTGCCAATGATCTACATTCATTTGATGGATCTTTTCTGCAGTTTCTTTAAATAAGTGTAAGACAACCTCTTTATCTTTAGGTTCTATTTGTTTGAATTGAATGGTCATTAATAAAAATTAGAGAACTAAAATACAGAGCTTCCTTGTATAAACTTAGAGAAGACTTACTTTTTTCTTCTAAGCTTTGGGTACATTTTACACTTTACCTCAGTCATTTCGTCTTTTAGCTTTTTATTGACTTCCTGCAACAACTCATTTTGATGTTTCATAATACGCAACAGATCGTGTATTGCATTTAAGTTTTCGTATTGTGAGTAAACTATTTTTTCTAAATCAGCTTTGGTATATCTTTTCATTTTTTATATCAATCTTTAGATTTTCTAAACAAATCTATTCATAATCTATTAAAATTCAAAATAAAAATATAGAAATTCTATATTAATCTTTTCAATAGCTAAATTTATCTCAACAAATTCGAAAGGTTTATGACTTCTTTAGGGCTATACTTAACTAAAAAATCTGTGAATAGGGCAATGGTTTCCAGAAGAACTGGAATAAGTCAGGCTCGACTTTCTCAATTGAGTTCAAACGATTCAACTAAACTTCGAGCAGATGAACTGTATTTGATTGCTCTTGCTATTGATGTAGACCCTTGTGAGATGTTGAAAGAGGTGTATAAAGATGTAAAGCTAAAAGGCTAAGTTTTTAAAAAGGCAACTCCTCCGGTTCTTTAAAAGAAATAAGAGGATTGTAGATTTCTGCAATCACTTCACCTATACGATCTATAGCTTCTTGCAATCGCTCTTCCGAAATTTTATAATCCGGAGATCGGTAGTTTCCAGAGAAATTCACTCGTAAGAATCCGTTTTTCAGATTTTTAAAAGAATAAATTCCTGCTTCCAATCTATCGGCATCAATGCTTTTGTCTTGTGTGTATAAGAGAGAATACAAAAGAATCTGTATGGCTTTGCTGTATTTAAAGTCTTTCAACAGCTCCAGATCTGCAACTCTCAAATCATTAGCAGCCACCATTCCTGTTTTGTAATCAATTACGCGGGTTACTCCGTTTAACTCATCAATTCTATCTACAATTCCTTTGATCTTTACAGGAAAATCTACACCGGGAATCTGTAATGTAGTTTCCAGTTTTTGTTCTGTAGCTATAATCTTTAATTGATGTCCGGCTTTGAGAACTTCTTTTTCTGAGCTCAAAAATCGTTCTATATATCTATTGGCAACTTCAAAGATCAATCGGTTTTTTCCTTGGTTCATTTCGCCACTTCTAAAGTGCTTTCGAAAATATTTTTCAACCAGTCCTTTGGCAATTTTTTGCATAGACTGAAGGTCTTCGAGCTTTAAAAACTGATGAATATAAGGTTTGTAGAGTTCTTCTAAAGTATCATGAACTACGGTTCCTAAAGTGTTGGCAGCTACAGTTTCTTCTACTTCTTCAAGTTCGCGTATGCCCAAAATCTTATCCTTGTAAAAAGCAATAGGGTTGTACAAATAATTGGCAATGGCAGAAGGAGAGATTCCTTTTTTAGCCAGTTCTTCCAATTTTTTTAGAACAGAAGGGTGTTTATGAATCTCTTGTAATTCTCTTTTTTGTGTAACTACTTTTTGGTTTAGGAAGGAAGTTGTAATATCTGGATTGATCAATTCCAATTGAGAAATAAATCGGCTTTTTTCACCACTTCCGTAGGAATCACTTTCTGTATTGTACAAGAGATATACATTCTTTGCTCTTTGCAACAAACGGAAGAAGTGATAGGAGAAGATGGCATCTTTTTCCTTATAAGTAGGCAGTCCAAATTGCAGCTTTACATCAAAAGGAATAAAGGTATTTTGAGTGCTGTTGGAAGGAATGATACTTTCGTTTACAGAAGTAATGATCACATTCTCAAAATCGAGCACACGAGTTTCTAACATTCCCATCAATTGCAGTCCTCTTAAAGGCTCTCCTTGGAAAGAAAGCTTCTCTGAGGCAACAATCCTTCTGTAAAAGATAAAAAGCGTTTTAATACTTTGAAAATACCCATGTGTGTTGTTTAAATTCTTTAGCTGGGTAAAGGCAGTATAGAATCTATATAAATATTCTTTTTCCAGTACGGTTACATCGTCTCTTACAGCCTCAATAAAGTACAAGATTCTATTGATGAATTCTTCTACGGTATCTATAGGCGCAAAGATTGTTGAAAGGAGTTCAGAAACTTCGTTATCTAGATCAGCAAAGTAAGATTGAATTAGTTCTCCACTTAAGAACGAACGGTTTTCGCCGGAAATGGTATTTTGAATGTGAAAAATAAGTTCCGGATCGTGTTTTTGAATGATTTGATAAACGATTGGGTTCTTAAAAAAACGAATAACGTCTTTGTAATAAAACTCGTTGGTATCTGATTTCTGAAGTTTTTCTTGATTGATGAACAATTGAAAAACAGAAACCACAAATTGCGATGTAGGCACATTTTGAAGAGGGTATCCCATGGTAATGTTGATGGAACTTACCTTTTTTGGAATGGAATTGAGTGCAACAGAAAGCAAAGATTCGTCTCCCAATACCAGCGCAGTGTTTTCAAAACTCTCAAAGCTTTCTAAGATCTCTCCGGCATACTTTAACTGAGCAATGTTTTTAGTGGCTCCAATAACCTCGATTTTTTTCGGGCTAGAAAAGTGAGAAGAGACTAGTTTTAGATCTCTGTTTTGATAGTATTTCCACTGTGTTTTATATCCTCTTATAAATGATCCGGCAGCATGATTGCTTTCAAAAAAGGAGCGATCTATGTCCCAGTAAATATCTGCTCTTTGGGTAGCTAAGAATTGTTGAAATAAAAATTCTTCGGCTTTGTTTAAAGCATTAAACCCAATAAAAAAGAACTTTTTATCGGTTTGTTGCTCTATAAAAGAAGCTACTTTATGAGTTGCCTCTCTATATAATAAGCCTTGGTATCCTGTTTTTTTCTCAAGTAAGAAATCATAGAATTTTTGGTAATATTTTCCCAAAGATTCCATGAACTTAAAATGATCTTTGATCAGCTCTGTTTCTTTAAACTCACCTTTTACAGACCATTTCCTCAAACGTTGGATGTCTCTTAAATAAGTAAAAATATCATGAGAATTAACCAAGTACTGGTCTACTTCATTAAAATCCTGTAAGGCAACAAAAGCCCAAGATGAAAAGACATCAAAAGTATCGGGATCTTCTTCTATTTGGCAGTAGATCTTATAAAAATCAAATAGGAGTTGAATGGTATCTCCGCTTTTGATCTGAGCGATCTTTTCTACAAACTTTTCAATAGTAAAAATTTCCGGCAGAAACCCATGAGCTACTTTCTTTCGCAACTCACTTTTAACAAATACTCCGGCTCTTTGCGATGGTAAGACCAACACACAGTCTTTTAACGACGCATGGGCTAAAAGGATATCATCAAGAGTTTCAGAGATAAACGTTTGCATAGAAGAGGTCTACTTTCTTACAACAATGTACAAAATTGTTGTCCTAATTTTATAATATTGTTTAAAAATTAATTCCATGCAAGAAACACTTACTGTAGTTGCAATTCAGGCAAATTTAGTTTGGGAAAATAGTCAGAAAAACCTTGAGTCTTTTGAAAAGACAATAGATGAACTTTCTTCAGAAGTTGATTTAGTTGTTTTGCCAGAAATGTTTTCTACCGGATTTACCATGCAGCCTAAAATGATGGCTGAGCCAATGAATGGAACTACGGTTGATTGGATGAAGAGAATGGCAACAAGCAAGAACACAGCCATTGTGGGTAGTGTTGTGATTGAAGAAAACAATAACTACCATAACAGAGCCATTTTTGTGCATCCTGATGGGAGTATTGAAACGTATGATAAAAGGCATTCTTTTAGCCTAGCCGGAGAGGATGAAGAGTATACTTCTGGAACAGAAAAGCTAATTATTGATTATAAGGGTTGGAAGTTGTTTCCTTTGATCTGTTACGATCTAAGATTTCCGGTATGGTCTAGATTCAATGATGACTACGAAGTACTACTTTACATGGCAAATTGGCCTAAGCCAAGAATTGTAGCATGGGACTCGTTGTTAAAAGCCAGAGCTATAGAAAACATGAGCTATTGTATTGGAGTAAATAGAGTAGGAGAAGATAAGAACGGGTATGAATATATTGGCCATACAACCGCATACGATTATTTAGGTAAAGAAATAGCTACCACTCAAGAAGGAGAAGAAGGTTACTTGCAAATCACCTTGCACAAATCAGGACTGAATGAAACGAGAAAGAAATTAAATTTCTTAAACGATAGAGATCAGTTTACCATTAAGGGTTGATGTGTTTTTTAATAGCCGCTTCGGTATCCTTTAGTACTTGATCTATATCTGCACCTTTAAGCGGAATAGGTTCGTGTGTTTCTAAAGTAATTCTGTTGAACATTCCTAAAGGAAACTTTCCATAACGATATACCTTCCATGAGTTATTGATAGATATAGGAACGATATAAGCTTCCGGGTTGTACTTGATGATCATTTTTAGGCCATTTACAGAAAACTTTTTAGGAACACCGTTTCTACTTCTGGTACCTTCAGGAAAAATGGCAGCAGACCATTGATTATCGTGAATTCTCTTTCCGTAATTTTCTAACTCCCTAAGAGCTTGAGCCGGGTCTTTCCTATCTATCAATGCTGCTCCTCCGTGCTTTAAATTAAAAGAAACGCTGGGAATGCCTTTTCCCAATTCAATCTTAGAAACAAACTTTGGATGATGCTTTCTTAGATACCATATCATAGGCGGAATATCAAACAAACTTTGATGATTCGCAGCAAAAATAATGGAGGCATTCTTAGGAATAGGAGCATGTTTGGTAAAGTGTACTGTGTTTCCAAGAATCAACAATGCTTTAACCAAACACCAATTCATAAAGTCTACTACATTCTTATGCGAGTTGTATCCAAATTTTAACCCGATCCATTGTAATGGATGGAAGATCAATAAAATTAAAAGAAAAACAATCCCAAAGATCGTAGAAAAGAGGTAGCTAATAATTTTCATGATAGATATAAAAAAACCTGAGAAAATCTCAGGAATTTATAGTGTTAGAATGCAGGCCACTGATTCCAAGGAATTCTTGCCAAGATTAGCACAAGTGCAATTCCGTAAAAGATGGCAAATGTTTTGAATTTGGCACTGTCTTCTGTTTTCTTTTTGTGTTTAGACCAACCTATTGTAATAAGTACGATAGCGATGATCATCATAATTGGGTGCTCTACAGCCAATAATCTAGCCCCAGATTCTCCCATCACCTCACTGGCATTCGCTTTTAAAACTTTGTAATACGGACTGGCAAAATACCATCCTAAACCAATTAATAATTGAATATGAGAAACAATTAAAGTAAACAACCCGATCCTTAGATCTTTGTTGGTAAACTCTCTTTTTTTAGAAAGTCCGGAAATTGCATTAAAAACAGCAATAAGCAGCATGATAAGGACGATGTAGGCCCAGTAAGAGTGAATTAGTTTCATTTCGTTAGAATTTAGTCTTGTAAAAATACAAAAACCACCTCAATTGAGGTGGTTTTTTATATGTATAGATTTCTGTGCTTAGAAACGGTATCTTACTGTGAAGTTCCAAGTAGTTCCGAAACCAAAGAAAGCTTTGTTATCTGTGTTAATTCCATCGAAAGTATCGAAGTTTCCTCTACGTCCAACTTGGTAGTTAGTAATAGATTCAGCAATATATACTTGATCGAATAAGTTGTTGATGTTTAATCTGAAGTTGATAGACTGGTTGTCTGTGTTCTTCAAGTTCCATCTGTATGAGAAACCTAAGTCAGAAAGACTGTATCCAGGTAATTCAATAGCAGGATCTAATTGACTAGCATCATCATTTAAAGAGTTATCAATAACTAAGTCAGAGTATAATTTAGAGCTAAAACGTTGGTTGTAGTCAATTGAGAAGTTCTCAAAAGGTCTTACAACAGCTCCAATTCTGAATACAGTTTGAGGAGAGTTACCAACTTTTACGTCATCTACATCTAAATCAATAGTACCAATTGGGTTTTGGAAATCATCAAATGCAGTACCAGTAATTCTGTCTTTATATCTCCAGTTACCAATAGAAGCAGTACCTAATAATCTAACATTTTCTGATACATCATAAGTAAAATCTATTTCAGCTCCTGTGTGTAATTGAGTAATTCCTTGTAATTGAGCATTACCTTCTTCGTTAGTAGCAGAGTTTTCGAATCCAAAGTATACGAATCTGTCTTTCCACTGTGTTCTATATAAGTTCACATTTGCAGAGAAGTTTTCAGATCTATATCCGTATCCTAATTCAAGTCCTAAGATCTTCTCGTTAACTGTATCTTCGTTAACGTCATTTCTAAAGTTTAAGAAAACTGCATCAAAGAAAGGTTGCTTAGAGTAGTAACCAGCGTTACCAAATACATTGTGGTTCTCATCAATGTTCCAGTTTAATCCTCCTTTAATGTTACCTCCTAAGATGTTCTCCCAGTCAGTTTCTCTTGCAGGATCAGTAGATAAGTAGTTGAAGTAATCAATTCTCTTAAATCCTTGTTGAGAAGCAGAAGCTTGAACGAATGCAGAAATGTTATCGTTTTTATACTCTAACTGACCGAATACACCAAACCAACGAACTAAACCGTCATTGTGGTAGTCGATTTTCTCTTCATCATCAGTACTTCTGAATACATTCCATAAGCTACCAAGATCAGAATCATACTCAGTAGTAAGTACTGTTCCAACATTGTTTTGATCTCTAGAAACTCTATATCCGTTAGCTCCTAATAAGTTGTCAAGTCTTCTGTAGTGAATTCCTTTATATCTACGTACATCAATACCGAAATCTAAAGATAAGTTCTCGTTTAATTGAGTGTTGTAGTTAGATAACAATCCAACCCAGTTGTGAGAGTTAATAGAAGCTCTTCTTGTTAAACCGTTGTCTCTGTTATCGTTGATGTTTCCATCAGATGGATCTCTTTGGTAAGTGTTTCCGTCAGAGAAAACAACAGCTTCACCTTGGTTGTATCTTACGATATCATCCCATAATACAACTCCAGTATCTTGATTTCTAAAAATTGAGTTAGAAGCAAATCTAAATCCAGGTAATCTTCCGATATCTCCTGTTCCACCTCCACGTCCAAAAGAAACGTAAGCAGAAGTAGTTAAGTTAGAGTTATCGTTAATTTGCCAAGTCCAGTTTAAAGAAGCTACCGGCTTGTGGTAGAAGTTCTTTCTCCAGTTAAACTCTTTACCGTTTAAGTATCCGTGGTTGAAGTTATATTTTCTTCCGTAACGGATGTAGTTCTCTAAAGTTGCTGTGTTAAAGAAACTTGTAGTTCTTTGGTTGTGAGTTTGAGGTGCTCCAGTTAACATGAATTGGATGTTGTGGTCTTCTTTATCCCATCCTAATCCAACGAAGTAGTTGTATCCTTCGAATTCAGTTCCTTGAACGTAACCTTCTCCAGCAGTTCTACTTAATAAGAAAGAAGCAGCAAAACCATTTTCGTTTTTACCAGTAGAGTAAGAGAATAAGTTTTTGAAGTAACCATCGTTACCTACAGAACTCATTGCTACACCACCTTTTTTCTTGTCAGTAGTTTTAGTAATAATGTTAATAGTACCTCCAACAGAAGAGATAGCTAATTTAGAAGATCCTAAACCTCTTTGTACTTGCATTGCAGTAGTAACGTCAGATAAACCAGCCCAGTTAGACCAGAATACTCTACCGTTCTCCATGTCGTTCACAGGAACTCCATTGATTAATACCGCGATGTTTTCTTGAGCGAATCCACGAATGTTGATTCTAGCATCTCCGAAACCTCCTCCAGATTTAGTTGCATAAACAGATGGAGTGTTGTTTAAGATTTCAGGGAATTCCTGAGATCCTAATTTGTCTTGAATTTCAGCAGCTTTAATGGTAGAAACTGCTACAGGAGTTTCTCTATCTTTTGCAACGTCAATAAGACCTTTGATTACGATCTCGTCTAAGACATTGTCTTGCTCTTCTAATTTGATTGTACCTAAATCTCCAGCTCCTGAGAAAGAAACTTCTTTAGATTTATAACCAATAAAAGAGATAACGATAGTACCACTGTTTGATTGAGATGAAAGGGTAAATTTCCCATCAAAATCAGTTTGAGTTCCGTTCGTTGTACCTTTAATTACAACACTAGCTCCAGGTAAACCTTCGTTAGTTTCGTCAACAACGGTTCCCGAAATCCTTGTTTGTCCAATTACTGCAGCTGCACAGAAAAATAGCGCTACAAATAATAAGTGCTTTAAGTTTTTCATTGTAGAATTTTATGTTATTAAATGCTTTGCAAAAGTCTTTTATTTTGCGGGGTGTAGTGTTAACTTAATGTTAAGCTTTAACAAGACTTTAACGAACTTAAATGTAGTGTTTTAATTTTTAAAATACTGTTTTGTAGGGGGTTAAATATCAACCATCTTATTAACAAAATGTGAAAACAGAATTAAACAAAAAATAAAAGGAAATTTTAAGCGTTATTTAACAACTTCTTTGCCAGCTCTTTTCCTAATTCTACACCAAATTGGTCATAGCTGAAGATGTTCCAAATAATTCCCTGAACAAAAATCTTATGTTCATACATAGAAATAAGCATTCCCAAAGATTCCGGGGTTAACTTGTCAAATAAAATAGCGTTGCTGGGTCTGTTTCCTTCAAAAACTTTGTAAGGCATTAGAGTAGAGATCTGATCAGCATTTCCGGAAAACTTTAATTCCAAATGAACATCCTCTTTGCTCTTACCAAATGCCAAAGCATCCATTTGGGCAAAGTAGTTTGCCATTAGTTTTTTGTGATGATCTGTAAGACCATATAAAGATTCTTTGTAACCAATAAAATCAGCAGGAATTAGTTTGGTTCCCTGGTGCACCAATTGCATAAAAGCATGTTGCATATTGGTTCCCGTACTTCCCCAAACAATGGTACCGGTTTGATAGTTGATAACATCTCCATTTCTATCAACACTTTTTCCATTACTTTCCATAATGGCTTGCTGTAAGTATGGAGCTAATTTTGTTAGGTATTGTGTGTAAGGTAAAATGGCCTCAGATTCGGCATTATAAAAGTTATTGTACCAAACACTTAACAAAGCCAAAACTACCGGAATGTTTTCATCAAAAGAAGTGTTTCTAAAGTGAAGATCCATTTTTTCAGCTCCGTTCAATAAAGACCTGTAATTGTCATACCCAACAGATAAACTGATAGACAATCCAACTGCCGACCATAAAGAAAAACGACCTCCAACCCAATTCCACATAGGGAATACATTGTTAGGGTCAATTCCAAAGGCATCAATAGCATCTAAGTTTGTTGAAACGGCTACAAAGTGTTTTGCGATATCGAATTGAGAAGCCGATTTTAAAAACCAATTCTTGATGGTGTTGGCATTGGTAATGGTTTCTTGAGTAGTAAAGGTCTTAGAAACGATCACAAATAAAGTGGTCTCAGGGTTTAATTTTTTTAGAATTTCAGAAACATGATCTCCATCAATATTAGAAACAAAATGAGTGTTCAAATGATTGGTATAATATTGAAGTGCTTCTACAACCATATCCGGGCCTAGATCTGATCCTCCAATTCCAATGTTCACAACATCTGTGATCTTCTTTCCTGTGTATCCTTTCCAATCACCCGAAATAACCTTATTGGAAAAGATTCGCATCTTTCTCAAGGTTTTTTTGATGTGTGGTTTGATGTCTTTTCCATCAATCAAGATCGGGTCTTCTGTATTGCTTCTTAATGCAGTGTGTAGTACAGCTCTTCCTTCAGTAACATTAATGGTGTCTCCGGAGAAATACTTTTCAATAGCATCTTTTAAATTCAACTCATTGGCCAACTCAACAAGCAATTCCATCGTTTTGTGATCGATTCTATTCTTTGAATAATCTAGAAAAAGGTCATCGAGAGTAATAGAAAAATCATTCTTTCTTTCAGAATCGTCGTTAAATGCTTTTTGAATAGAAAATGAGTTCATTTCATTAAAATGAGACTCCAGTTTTTTCCAAGCATCAGTGCTTGTAGGATTGCTATTAAGTAATGGCATGTTTCGTTAGTTTTGAGCTATAATTTCTACAGTCTCAGCTGTTCTTTCGGGGTACTGTATATTGTCTAGTTGTTCTCTAAGAGGTTTGATAAACTCCAAGAACTTAGGTTTTAGGCTTTTCTTAAGCGGTTTGGCAGAAGGCAACTTTTGTTTGAAAGGATCTACTTGTCTTCCGTATTTCCAGAAACGGTAACAAACATGAGGCCCACTTGTGTTTCCGGTCATTCCTACCCAGCCAATAATGTCTCCTTGCTTTACATATTGTCCTTTTTTTACCTTTCGCTTACTCATATGGAGGTATTGGGTAGAGTAGATATTGTTGTGTCTGATCTTTACATAATTTCCATTTCCTCCTCTTCTTGCCGATTCTACAACCGTTCCGCTGGCAGTAGCCATAATTGGAGTTCCTACTCGGGCTGCAAAATCAGTTCCTTTATGAGGTTTTACCCTACCATAATAAGCAATCTTACGCTTAAGGTTATAGCGAGAAGAAATACGGTACCTGAATTTGATCGGAGATCGTAAAAATTGACTTCGAAGCATGTTTCCTTCTTCGTCATAATACTCAGGAATTCCTTTGATAGAATCTGGAACAAATCGATAAGCGTACAGATCTTTTCTATTGTGCGTGAAAAGAGCTGCTTTTACTTTTCCATATCCTACAAAAACAGAATCGTCTATGAATTTCTCTTCGTAGATCAACTTAAATTTATCTCCACGTTGTAGTTTGTAAAAATCCAAAGTCCAGGCATAAATGTCTGCTACTGCATAGGTAAGATTAGGGTTGAGGTGTAAACTATCCATAGATTCAGATAGAGTAGAGTAGATTCTTCCGGCTACTTCTTTTTCTACGATCTTAATGGGTTTTCTGTATTTATAAGCAGTGATGGTAGAATCTTGAAAGTCTACAACCGTAGCTGTAGCCTTACTATCCTTGTAGATAAACACCTGTGCTTTTTCTGTTGAATCTTTTTTAGCCAATATCATGTATGGCTTACCGACCCTTACCCTTCTTACATCAAAAGTATCTTTGATGGTTGTAGCGATCTTATTGATCTTTGGATAGAAAACATGATGTCTGTCTAGAATAATCCCAAAACTTTCACCTTTTCTAATAGTATCCTTGATCACTTTATAATCGTTGAGCTTATAACCAAACTCGTAAATGATCTCTGGAATAGAGGCTTTTAATGTTTCTGTTTTGGGGAGGTCTTTTTTCTGATCTTTTCCACAGGAGAACAGTAGGAGGGTGGATAGAAAAAAGAAAACTAGTTTTTTCAATGGGAAAAAGGGTTTATCTGATTTTTGGTAAAAATACAATTTAATCAAATATAATCTTAAATGAATTTGCCAATCCTTTAAATGCTTTTAATTCAGCTCTTAAGGAACCAACAGCCAAAGAAGCTTTTAATTTTATTGGAATCTTATTGTCATCAGCAGTTACCCAAATAGTAACACTTTCACTTTCTTTAAAAACACGACCTGCCTGAACAATAGGTCTTAGTTTGATTGTTTTTACTTTACCGAATTTGGTTTTAAGTATTTCTGTTCCTAAGTATCTAAGTTTGAACGGATAGGTTTTTGAATCAAAAAACATGTCCATACCAATCTCATCTCCAACTTTTAAGGTGTCAATATTTATATTTCTCAAGTAATAAAAAGAAGAGATCATATCCTGAACATTTCCAATGGGCTCTTGCGTTACCTTTTTGTACTTATGATCGTGAATGGTAGCGATCTTGTTTTTATGATCGAACTTAATGTCTCTTCTAATAATATGTCCGCCTTCATTAACATCTCTTTTAAAGAGGTAAGGTTTTGAAGTTTCTGTATCAAAATAAGATTCGTAGGTGTCTCTTACTTTAAAGAACCACCCTATGATTGTACTGGTTTTTCCAAAACCTTTGGCATGATAGACTTTTTTCCCGTCAAGAACAGTTTCCTTTAGTTCAAGCGTAGCAGTACCGGCTTTTAAAAAACCGCTATAACTCATTCTGTATTGCAGCCATTCGCCACTTTTATAAGCCTTAGGGGTTGTTTCTTGTGAAAATGTAATCAGAGAAACGAGTAAGAGGAGAATGGTTAACGTATTTCTTTTCATATGTTTCAAACTTATAAAAAATGCGTGAAATTTGATTGATAGAAAAACAAAAAGCTATCCGAAGTGATCTTCCAATAGCTTTTTTAACGATTATTTATCATTTTTTAGAACGTTCCCCAATTGTTCAATTCTTCTTCGCTCCATAAGTAAGGGAAGAAAATTCTCCTTTGGTATTTGGGGTGTAAATATTTGCGCCAACTACTACCGCCAGTTGCTTCCAGCTCTTTTTCATCTCCTCCTAAATATTTACCGGCTGCGTTGTAGTGAGCCATTACCCATTTTACATTTACGGTATAATCGTAATGACGCATGGCTTTAACTAATTCTTCATCTTTCTGTACTTCTTCCGGTAGTTGCTTGAATTTTTTTGAAAGATTGCACTCATTATAATCTTCCATGAAATCAATAAAATCACCCATGTACTTTTTGTCAAAAAGCTTGATCAAAATTGATTTTTCTCCTGTCTTATGGTTTTTGCCTGCAGCTTGCCAATACAAATGATCGTAAGCATTCTTAAAAGATGAGTTTCTGTCTATGGTATCTCTAAAACGAGCATCGATCAAATTGATGAGTTCTGTAGAGGCAAATTCTATTTTTCTATACTGAGCGCTTTGAAATCCACTGGCAGGAGTTAAGGTATTTCTAAATTTTAAATATTGCTCTGGATCCATTCCGTCTGCCATCACAGTAAAAGAACTACAAAGCATATCGAAATAACGACTGATTCGCATCAAATGCTTGGTAAACTTTCCTACTTCCACTTCTTCAGATTTTGCTACCTGATCAATTTCCCATAGGATCATTTTAAACAACAATTCATTTACCTGATGATACATGATAAAAACCATTTCGTCTGGTTGTGTTGTTCTAGGAGTTTGCAAACCTAATAAGGCATCGGTTTGTATATAGTCCCAGTAGGTGATAGGTTTGCTCCAAAGTAATCCTTCTAGCATAGAATCCATTGGGACTCCTAGTTTCTCATATTTCTCCTCAATGGATTTTAATATTTCTTCTTTGCTCATTTTAGTTCTTTTGAATTTCGTACCAAACACATTTTTCAAGTGCTGGATATTCTTTAAGTTTTGGGTGGTTAAAAGTTCCTTTTTTAACCATCCCTATTTTATTCATTACGTTTTCTGAATTCTCATTGGCTAAAACACAAACTGAAACCACGTGATCTAGTTTGAGATCATCAAAGGCATACTCAAGGCATCTTTTGGCACCTTCGGTTGCATATCCTTTTCCCCAAGAAGACCTTTTCAAGCGCCAACCAATATCTACAGCAGGAGTAAATGCTGTTTCATAGTCTTGATAAGCAAGACCAATAAAACCAATGAATTCACCTGTTTCTACTATTTCCGTGGCAAAATAATTGTATCCTCTTTCTTCAAAATGTTTTTGAAGACGTTTGATAAAATCAAAAGTTTCTTGCTTAGTAAGCACCTTTGGAAAATGCTCCATGACCTCAGGGTCGGCATTCATGCTGGCAAATTCTTCCAAATCATCATCTTGCCAATTTCGAAAACCTAATCGCTCTGATGTAAAAAGATAGTTGTTGTTCATTTTGATAAGAATCAAAGAAGTAAAGAGTAGAAAACAGTTGGAATGGTTATCCTTTCTTCCTTCTCTTTACTTCTTTCCCTTTATTAATTATAGAGTTCCTCTTTTTTGTTGCTCTCTTTCGATAGATTCAAATAAGGCTTTAAAGTTTCCTGCTCCAAAACCTTTTGCTCCCATTCTCTGAATAATTTCAAAGAATAAAGTAGGTCTATCTTCTACTGGTTTGGTAAAGATCTGAAGCAAATACCCTTCTTCATCTGCATCCACCAAGATGGAAAGCTCTTGAAGCCTATTGATATCTTCATTCATAATCTCCATATGCTCTCCCAATCGCTCAGGAATCATATCATAATAAGATTGAGGTGGTGGAGGTAAGAACTCAACACCTCTTGCTTTTAATTGAGAAACTGTTTCAATAATATCATCTGTGGCTACGGCAATATGCTGTACGCCTTCGCCCTCATAAAAATCTAAATATTCTTCGATCTGTGAACGTTTTGGTGCTTTTGCAGGCTCATTGATCGGGAATTTAATACGCCCGTTTCCGTTGCTCATCACCTTACTCATTAGGGCAGAATATTCAGTGTGAATTTGCTTATCATCAAATGAAAGGAAGTTTACAAATCCCATTACATCTTCATACCACTTTACCCACTTATTCATTTGTCCCCAACCTACATTACCTACCATGTGATCGATGAATTTTAAACCAACCGGACTTGGATTGTAGTCAGATTCCCATTTTTGGAATCCCGGCATAAAAGTACCGTTGTAGTCTTTACGTTCTACAAACATATGTACAGTTTCACCATAAGTATAGATCCCGGCTCTTACTACTTCCCCGTGTTCGTCAGTTTCAACAGTAGGCTCCATATAAGATTTGGCTCCTCTTTTGGTAGTTTCTTCATAAGCACTTCGGGCATCATCTACCCATAGCGCAACCACTTTTACACCATCACCGTGTTTTACAATATGATCGTTGATGGGAGATTTGCTATTTAGTGGAGTTGTTAAGACCAAACGGATCTTATCTTGTTTTAGCACATAGCTTACAGAATCTGTAGATCCTGTCTCTAGACCTTTATAAGCAAAGGACTGAAAACCGAATGCAGTTTTGTAAAAGTGCGCCGATTGTTTGGCGTTTCCTACATAGAATTCTACATAGTCTGTACCTAGTAATGGAAGGAAATCTTGAGCTCCTTCAAATATTTTTTCTAAACCGTAGTTTACTGATTTTATCTCTTTTGACATTTTTGTTTGATTTGAAAGGTTGATAATTGGCTAATTCGAGAATGTCATTAGCACATTTACACATTGTTTACTCGAGCCAAGATTTGTAATAATCTTCATCGGCTATCTTCATGGCTTCTTCTGTGACTTTTAACGGCTTAAAGGTGTCTACCATTACCGCTAATTCTTCAGTTTCAGTTTGCCCAATACTTCTTTCCGTTGCTCCCGGGTGTGGTCCGTGAGGAATTCCCGCGGGGTGCAGTGAGATATGACCTGCGTCAATATCGTTTCTGCTCATAAAGTCACCATCAACATAATACAAAACTTCATCAGAGTCTATATTACTGTGATTGTATGGAGCCGGAATTGCTTCTGGATGATAATCATACAAACGAGGCACAAAACTACAGATCACAAAAGCATCTGTTTCAAATGTTTGATGTACCGGTGGTGGTTGATGAACTCTTCCGGTGATTGGTTCAAAATCGTGAATAGAAAAAGCATACGGATAATTATATCCGTCGTAGCCCACAACATCAAAAGGGTGAGAAGCGTAAACCATTTCTATGATCTCGTCTTGTTTTTTGATTTTCATAAGAAAATCTCCTTTTTCGTTATAGGTCTCCAATTCTTGTGGTTGACGAATATCTCGCTCACAAAACGGAGAGTGCTCTAATAACTGTCCAAACCAGTTTCTATACCTTTTTGGAGTATATACAGGACGATAGGATTCTACGATAAACAAACGGTTGTCTTCCGTGTCGAAATCCAATTTATAGATCATACCACGTGGAATTACAAGGTAGTCTCCATATTTAAAATCAAGATTCCCCATGTGGGTTCTTAATTTCCCTGTACCACGATGCACAAAAATAACTTCGTCTGCATCGGTGTTTTTATAAAAGTAATCGTTTGTTGATTGTTTAGGAGCAGAGAGAATGATATTACAATCTGAATTGGTTAAAACCACTTTTCTACTTTCTAAATAATCTTCGACTTGAGGAACTTGGAACCCTCTGAATCGATACGATTGAATATTATTGGCTTTGGCAACTTTTGGCGCAACAGAATACTGCTTTCTGATTTCTTTTACCATGGTTGGTCTATGCTCATGATAGAGGTTAGACGACATTCCATCGAAACCAATTGTACCAAACAATTGCTCATAATAAAGACTTCCGTCTTCTTTTCTAAATTGTATATGTCTTTTGGGAGGTATTTTCCCGAGTTTATGATAAAAAGGCATTTTTCAATGATTTAATAAGTTAATAAGAAAATGCAGCAATGACCAAGGCTCATTGGTACATCCATGAACTAATCAATTGTTTCATTGAACAACTTTACTCGGGGTTTCTCTTGATAAGAAATTTTAAGTGAATCAATAACTCCTTATACATGGCTAAGCGCTTTAAAGATAACGCTATACAAATATAATTAAAAGTGTGAATGAATTTAACTCTCAGGAGCTAATTCTACTTCTAAGCCATCTAATTCAGGATTCATTTGGATTTGACATCCCAAACGACTGTTGTCTTCTACATAAAAAGCTTCTGCCAACATCAAGTCTTCATCGTCCGACATTTCAGGTAATTCGTGGTCGGATTTTACATAACACTGACAAGAGGCACACATGGCCATTCCGCCACAAACACCAATAGTTCCTTCAGGAGCAAGTTCGTAAGAACGAACTACTTCCATCAAGTTCATTGCCATGTCTGTAGGAGCTAATACTTCGTGAGTAACGCCGTCTCTGTCAGTTATTTTAATGGTAATATCCACTATAAATCTTATTTTTTGTTGTTAGGTTTTTCTAAGTTTTCCGGAATTAAAATCAAAAAAACAAATGTTATTATTGCTAATACAATGGTGGAGAGTACTAGTGCTAATTCACCTTTTACATTTATAAAAGAACCTAATTTAATCCAAATGAAGAAAGCTACTCCTATACAGAGTATTCGTGCTTGAAGAGATAATTTTCTTAGCTTTCTATACATTTAGTTTTATTCAATTTTTTTCACAACTGCTTTTGGCGCTTCTTTTTTGGTTCCGTCAAAACCTTCTACACCACCTACAGTTGTATATTTCATCACATATTTCTTGTCAGGAAAAATACGTTGGTAAGCACTCTGACACATTAAAGTTGCTTCGTGGAAACCACATAAAATCAGCTTTAATTTTCCCGGATACGTATTTACATCCCCAATGGCATAGATTCCCGGAATATTAGTTTGGTAATCCAACGCATTGTTAACTTTGATCGCATTCTTTTCTATCTCTAAGCCCCAATTAGCAATAGGTCCTAGTTTTGGAGACAATCCAAATAGAGGAATAAAATGATCTGTGTCCAAGGTGAATTTTTCATCCTTGTTTTTGATGATCGTTACTCCGGTAACATGATCTTCACCATGAATCTCTTTTACTTCTGCAGGAGTAATCAAGTTGATCTTTCCGGCATCTTTTAGTTCTTGTACTTTGTCTACAGAATCTAAAGCTCCACGGAATTCGTTTCTTCTGTGTACTAAAGTTACTTCCGATGCAACGTCTGTTAAGAAGATAGACCAGTCTAAAGCAGAATCTCCACCACCGGCAATCACTACTTTTTTATCGCGATAGATCTCCGGATCACGAATGATGTATTCTACACCTTTGTCTTCGTAATCTGCAATGTTGGAAATAGGTGGCTTGCGAGGCTCAAAACTTCCTAAACCTCCTGCAATAGCAACTACAGGTGCGTGGTGTTTTGTTCCTCTATTGGTGGTAACGATAAATGTATCGTCTTCTAACTTTTCTATGGTATCGGCACGCTCTCCTAGGGTAAATCCAGGCTCAAACGGCTTGATCTGTTCTAGTAATTTATCGGTTAGATCACCGGCTAAAATTTCCGGATATGCCGGAATATCGTATATAGGTTTTTTAGGGTAGATCTCGGAACACTGTCCTCCCGGTTGAGGTAAGGCGTCAATCAAATGACACTTTAATTTTAATAATCCTGCTTCAAAAACTGTAAACAATCCTGTTGGCCCTGCGCCAATAATGAGTATATCTGTTTTGATCATTATCTTCTGTAAATCGTGGTAAAAGTAAAGGTTAGGTGTTTTTTAAAAACTGACTTTTATCAGTTATTCTACATTGATGACTTCTTCGATATTTGGAGCATACTTTTTAATGGTAGCTTCAACACCGTTCTTAAGTGTCATTTGGTTTACAGAACAACCAATACAAGCTCCTTGTAACTGAACTTTTACGATAGTATCTTCAATAGACAATAGCTTGATGTTTCCTCCGTCGCTTTCTAAGAAAGGGCGAATTTCGCTCAATGCTTTTTCTACATTTTCTAATGTCTCTTCTGCTGTCATATCTTTACTTTTTAACTGGGCTACAACCACTCATGGTTGTAATTCGTACAACCTCTGTAGGTGGTAAATTAGCATTTCTTTTTAACAATTCAGAAACCATTTCTTTGGTAATGTCTGAAAAGGCTTCTTCTAAAGGAGTGTTTTCCTGTAAAGCTACGGGATGTCCTACATCTCCTGCTTCACGAATACTTTGTACCAAAGGAACTTCTCCTAAGAATTTTGTGTCGATATCTTCTGCTAAATGTTTTGCACCATCTTTTCCAAAGATATAATATTTATTGTCCGGAAGTTCTTCCGGAGTGAAATAAGCCATATTTTCTATGATTCCCAACACAGGAACTTTGATACTGTCCTGTTGGAACATAGCTACACCTTTTTTGGCATCAGCCAAAGCGATGTTTTGAGGAGTACTTACCACAACAGCTCCGTTAATAGGAACGGCTTGTACTATAGACAAGTGTACATCTCCTGTTCCTGGAGGCAAGTCGATTAATAAGAAATCCAATTCACCCCAATCAGCATCAAAGATCAATTGATTTAGCGCTTTTGAGGCCATAGGTCCACGCCAAATAACTGCTTGATTTGGATTGGTAAAGAATCCTAGAGATAACAATTTTACCCCATAGTTTTCTATAGGCTTCATTTTAGATCTTCCATCTACATTTACAGATAGCGGTCTTTCTGTTTCTACATCAAACATCAAATGCATAGAAGGCCCATATACATCAGCATCCAATACTCCAACTTTGAATCCCATTTTGGCCAAAGTGATGGCTGTATTGGCAGTAATTGTAGATTTTCCCACCCCCCCTTTTCCAGAAGCAATAGCGATAATATTCTGAATATTTGGAATTTCTTTCCCGCGAATCAAGTTCGGGTCTTCTTGTTTTGGCTTAGGAACTGACTTTACATTCACTTTCACATCGATCTTTTGATCTACGTGTTGGTGAATAGCTTTCATCACTTCTACCTCTACTTTCTTTTTGGCTTGTAAAGTTGGATTGCTAATAGTTACATCAACAATTACTTCATCTCCAAATACAACCACATTGGTTACATTGTTGTTTTCAACCATGCTTTTTCCTTCACCGGGAGCGGTGATGGTTTCTAAAGCTTTGAATATATCTTGCTTCTTAAAGGACATTCTACTTCTTTAAATTCATTCTAAATTGACTGCAAAGATACGGCTTAGAACTCAGAAAATAAAGGAAGTAAATCTTGAATATTGATGGGCAGATAATGGAAATTTATGAAAGCTCTTTCATAGGGTCCCAAAAGATCTTTTCCAGATCCTGAATTTGATTTTCTTTGACAACAATTCCTTCACTTTCCAATAGTTGCTGCATTAAGTTGGTTCCTTGAAAATGATGCTTTCCGGTCAACAACCCTTTACGATTTACCACCCGGTGTGCAGGAACATCTTCGTACTTCCCAGAACCATTCATAGCCCAACCCACCATACGGGCAGAACGTGCAGCACCTAAATATTTGGCAATGGCACCATAACTGGTTACACGACCATAAGGGATCAAACGAGCAACCTCGTATACTCTTTCAAAAAAGTTGTCTTCTTTCATAAAGTGAAGATATAAAACCTGAAGAGATGAACAAAGTGTCGTTAGCTCATTCAACAAAAAAGAAAAACCTGTTAAAGTTTTGGATTAATAGTTCAGTTTGAACTTAATGTAGGTAATAGGTTTCCCTTTTTCAAGGTATTGCTTCTCGTAAAAAGTTTGAGTTTCGGTAACTTCTTCCGGAGATGATTTTAATTTGTACACATCATGACTGGCATGCAAAACCTCATGCCCTTCACCGTGAAGTAATCCTAAAGTATAACCATGCATGAACTCGCTGTCGGTTTTTAAGTTCATGATTCCGTCTTCTTTTAAGATGTGATGATACCTCTTTAAGAAATCGTGATTGGTTAAACGATGTTTGGTTCTTTTGTATTTGATCTGTGGATCCGGGAATGTAATCCAGATCTCATCTACTTCGTTTTCAGCAAAAATATTGTCGATTAATTCGATCTGAGTCCTAATAAAAGCCACATTGTTTAGCTCTTCTTCTATAGCTGTTTTAGCACCACGCCAAAATCGAGCACCTTTAATGTCGATACCAATAAAGTTCTTATCAGGATTTTTTTGAGCCAATGCAATGGTATATTCACCTTTACCACATCCCAACTCTAAAACGATCGGGCGATCGTTTTTAAAAAAAGAATGCCACTTGCCTTTGTGAGGGAAATTACCAAGAACTTCCTCTCTAGTTGGCTGAATGACATTGGCAAACGTTTCGTTCTCTTTAAAACGTTTGAGTTTGTTTTTGCTACCCAAAGCGAAAAATTAAATTAATCTTCAGTACCCTCTTTAAGGAACTTACGAGATTCTTTCATCCAGTACCATAGTAAAACTAATAATACTACTAAAAAGATCCAGTTTACAATATTAGAAGTCCACCATCCACCACTTTGAACAGCTAGATCTGTTCTTAAATAGTTAAAAGGCAAGAATAATATATTGGTGAATAAATCTCCGATCCATTTGAAAATATTGAATGCTATCATATCTTGAGTATCTTTACGACTGCAAAAATATAAAAACAAAGTATGCTAGCCAATTTTTTTGGGAAATCTAATCCGGCAAATTTTATAATCATTCTTGTCCTTTTTCTCGGCTTCTTTTTTGCCTCCTTTTTTATAGATCATTTAGAAACAAAAAGTCCACAATGGATAGCGTCGGTTATCGGATTATTTCTGTTGTTGTTTTTCTTCTTCAACTTCATATTGGCAAAGAACAAACTAACACTTTATAATTCATACGGATTTTTATTTTTTGTGTTGTTGTTCAGTACTTTTCCTTTCACTCAGTTTGATAGAGAAGCATTGATCCTCAATATTGTATTGCTTATTCTGCTTAGAAGGATTTATAGCTTAAGAACACCTAAAGCAACCATCAAAAAAATGTTTGATAGCGGATTTTGGTTGTCTATCTTATTTGTGCTAGAACCTTTTACAATGGTATACGGAGTCTTATTGTTTGCTTCTATTTTGTTGTTTCAAAAGCTGAATTTTAGAACTTTTCTCATCCCTATTGTAGGATTCTTAGCGCCCCTGTTGATCTATTTTGCTTACTGTTTTTGGTATGATGATACCGATAAATTCTTGAATCTGTTTTCTTGGTATACAGATTACAACTTTGGATTTTACCAATCAAACCACGTATTAATTCCGTTGATATTTATAGGAAGTATGACAGTAATTTCGATACTGTTCAAAACCCCCAAGGTATTTATGGTAAGCGGAAACTACAGGAAGTTTTGGACCTTAACCATCATCAATTTATTGGTAGCTGTGGGATTGATTATTATAACAAATAACAGAACCGGAAACGAGTTGATCTATGCATTTTTCCCTACGGCTGTTATTTTGGCCAATGGAATAGAAGGAGTTTCTAAAAAGATATTTCAGAATTTAATCCTGATTCTATTTGTTCTAATTCCGATCTTAGTGCTTATAATTTAGAACCAAAAGACAAATCACCCGCATCTCCCAATCCGGGAACGATGTATCCCTTTTCATTTAAAGTATCGTCAACATCAGCAATCCATAGATCTGTGTTCTCAGGGAAATGGTTTTGGATATAATCAATTCCTTCCTGAGCACCAATTACAGAAACCAATACTATCTTTTTAGGAGTTCCAAACTTTTGAATAGCTTCATATACACTTACCAAAGACTGTCCGGTAGCCAACATTGGATCGGCAAGAATGAGTGTTTTCCCATCAATAGAAGGAGAAGCAAAATATTCTACCTTGATCTCAAACTCATCATCATTGTTTGGATGATATCTATACGCAGAGATAAAAGCATTTTCAGCAGCGTCAAAATAATTCAGAATTCCTCTGTGCAAAGGCAATCCGGCTCTTAAGATGGAACAGATAACCAAAGAATCATCAATCAAGTCAGCTTGCTTCGTACCTAAAACTGTTGTGATCTCTTTAGATGCATAAGACAATTCTTTGCTCATTTCGTAAGAAAGAATTTCTCCGATTCTTTCTATGTTTCGACGAAAACGCATCGAGTCTTGTTGAATTTTATGATCTCTGATTTCTTGTAGGAATGTGTTAAGTACTGAATTATGTTTGGCTAGGTGGTGAATGGTCATGTGCTGAAACTCTAGGCGTTATGATTAATTTGAATAAAATTTGTATCTTTCGACTATCCAAAAGTAAACTATTTCATCAATTTACACATTGATCATCTTCTTATAAACAACCAAAAGTTATACAACCAAAACCTAGAAAGAGTCTCGAATGGGCTCTTTTTTTTATGTAGTTAAAACAGTAATCGCTTTTTTTACAATGCTTTGAGGAGAGATGGTTTCCATTACAGATTCATAACCTTCAAACACCTTATTTCCATATACAGAACAAGGAATTTTCGGATACTTTTCAAGATCAGGAAGCAAGCAATGATCAAAAGGTTGATTGTATGGGGTAAACCCTGCATACGGGTGTGTTACTCCCCAAACGGTTATGGTTTTTACCTGCTGCATTGCTGCCAAATGTGCATTTCCGGAATCCATAGAGATCATAAGATCTAAATGAGTGATCAAAGCAAGTTCTTCTTGAAATGAAAGTTTTCCGGCAATATTTAAAACATTGTTGTTGGATGTTTCAATCTCATTAAGAAGAGCAATTTCTTTTTTTCCACCTCCAAAAAGAAAAACCTGATACTGTTCAGACAAGTTGGCAATAACCTCTTTCATTAAATGCAAAGGATACATTTTTCCGTCAAAGGCAGCAAAAGGAGCAATTCCAATCCAAGAATCCTTCTTATTACCGGTAAGATTAGTGATCTTCTCTGAAAGTTCAGGTTTCGCGATGGGTTTAGGAATAGAAATATCAACATTAAAACCTAAACCTTTCAATACATCTGCATATCGTTGATGTGAGGTCTTCAGTTGTTTAAAAATCTTATTGGTTTCTCTCGTAAGTGCTCTCTTTTCTGCTCTTCCTTTGTCTATAATGGCAATAGGAACTTGAGTTCGTGAAAAGAAAAAACGAACGATCTTCGATCGTAATACATTATGAAAATCCGCCACATGCGTGATGTCTAATTTTTGCAGTTCTTTAAACAGTTTGTACAAACCGGCAGCTCCTTTATGTTTCCCTTTTACATCAGCAGCATAAAAAGAGACATTAGAAATCTCATCAAACAAGGGTTTAAGGAAAGGTTTGGAGAGTACAGTGATCTTACAATCCGGATACTGGTCTACCAAAGCTCTAATCACAGGAACAGTCATGGCAACATCTCCCATGGCAGAAAGTCGAATGATTAAAATATGATTTGGTTTTTGCACAAAAAATAGCTTTGTGGTAAAAGTACTCTTTTCTAAGAAAAGCAGAAAAGGTTGTTTGAAAGGATGCTAAGCTACACCTAAATAAAAATGTATCTTTGTGGCTTATTAAAAAACGATTCATGATTCAATCCATGACAGGATACGGTAAATCCGTATTGCAATTACCTAGCAAAAAGGTTACGATCGAGATCAAGTCTTTAAACAGTAAGAATTTAGATTTAAATGTTCGTGTTCCTTCTTACTATAGAGAGAAAGAATTATCAGTACGTAAAGACCTCGCTTCTCATTTGGTACGAGGGAAAGTAGATTTCTCTATCTATGTTGAAATGACTGCAGATGAAACGTCTACCACAGTAAATAAAGGTGTGGTAAGCGAGTACATTCAGCAATTAAGAAATGTAGTACAAACAGGATCTTCTGATGATTTAGAGTTGTTAAAGATGGCTGTTCGAATGCCGGATGCTTTAAAAACGGAAAGAGAAGAATTGGATGAAGATGAGTGGAGTGAGATCAACAAGCATATCCAAATTGCGTTAAAAGAGATCATTCAATATAGAGTTGATGAAGCTGCATCTCTTGAGGAAGATTTTAAACTGAGAATTCAGAACATTCAAAGTTATTTGGAAGAGGTAAGATCTCTGGATGATGATAGAATCGAGCAAGTAAAGCAACGTTTACAAAAAGCAATCTCTGATCTCTCTGTTGAAGTAGATGCCAATAGATTTGAGCAAGAGTTGATCTATTATTTAGAAAAGTTAGATATTAATGAAGAGAAGGTGAGATTGGAAAATCATTTGAGCTATTTTTTAAAGCAATTAGATACGCCGGATTCTAATGGAAAGAAATTAGGATTTATTGTACAAGAATTAGGAAGAGAGATCAACACCATCGGATCTAAAGCCAATTTTGCACCAATGCAAAAGGCGGTGATCCAAATGAAAAACGAGTTAGAAAAAATAAAAGAACAAATACTAAACGTATTATAGATGTCAGACTTCAAAGGAAAGTTGTTTGTGTTTTCGGCACCGTCAGGATCAGGGAAAACTACCATAGTTCGTCACTTATTAAGTCAAGAAAGGTTAAATTTAGAGTTCTCTATTTCTGTAACATCTAGAGCGCCTAGAGGAATAGAAAAAGAAGGTGTAGACTATTATTATATATCAAAAGAAGAGTTCATTCAGAAAGTAAAAAGAGAAGAGTTTGTTGAATGGGAAGAAGTATATCCAGATAATTTCTACGGAACACTAAAAACCGAAGTAGAACGAATTTGGGCTTCAGGAAAACATGTAATTTTTGATATTGATGTAGTTGGAGGGCTGAGAATAAAGAAAAAATTTCCAGAAGAAACTTTGGCTGTGTTTATAAAGCCGCCAGACATCAATGAACTGCTTAGAAGATTAAAGAAGAGAGCAACAGAAAGCGAAGACAAAATAAAAATGAGAGTAGCAAAAGCATATGTAGAAATGGCAACTGCACCTCAATTTGATACCATCATCTTAAATGATGATTTACAAAAAGCTTTGAAAGAAGCAGAAGACCTTGTTGAAGAATTTATAACAGAATAAAGATGAAAGTCGGATTGTATTTTGGGTCCTTCAATCCAATTCACGTTGGACATCTCATCATTGCCAATCACATGGCAGAATATTCAGATTTAGATGAGGTGTGGTTTGTAGTAACGCCTCAAAATCCACATAAAAAAAAGGGTTCTCTTTTAGACGATCATCACAGATACGAGCTTGTATATATTGCCGTTGATGATTATTCTAAACTGCGTCCTTCAGACATCGAGTTTAAGCTTCCACAACCCAATTATACGGTACATACTTTGGCACATATATCAGAAAAACATCCCAACAAGGAGTTTTGTTTGATTATGGGTGAAGACAATCTAAAAAGTTTCCACAAGTGGAAGAACTATGAGACAATCTTAGAACATCACGATATTTATGTATACCCAAGAATTGTAGGAGGAAAGGTAAAGAATCAGTTTAGAGATCATCCAAAGATTCATAGAGTTGATGCGCCAATCATTCAGATTTCCGCAACATTGATTCGTGACGGGATCAAGGAAAATAAGAATGTAGCTCCTATGTTGCCCGAAAAAGTATGGAAGTATATGGATGAAATGAACTTCTACAGAAAATAAACTTCCTCATTTCATTTTTGTTAGATAAATTTAACAGACCAAACAAAATTCCTCAATAAGGGTTTCGTTGTATATTTGTATTCATAGAATCAACCTGTGGCAGAAAACAAAAAGAAAAAAGGAAAATTAAAACGAAAGCTCACCGACAAGTACAGATTGGTAGTTTTAAACGAAAACACGTTTGAAGAACGATTTGCGTTTAAGCTATCTCGAATGAATGTGTTTGTATTGGGTGGCATTTTTTCCATTCTTTTAATTACAGGAACTATTTTACTGATTGCTTTTACTCCGATCAAAGAATACATTCCCGGTTATTCATCAACTCAATTAAAAAGAGATGCTGCAAAGCTCACCTTTGAATCAGATTCTTTAAAGAACCGATTGGCAATATTGGAGAATTATACGAATGCAATCCGACCTGTATTAACAGGTGAGATTACGGGTGATGATCCAATCGACTCCATTCAAGATTTGGCGAGAAGAACAGAGATTGATGAGCGTAAATTAGATGCTACACGACAAGATTCTTTATTTAGAGAGAAGATCGATAGTAGAGACCGTTTCCCTCTGTCAGACGAACTGCAAAACAAGGCCAAAGTAGTGTTTTTTGCACCTATTACAGGAAGCATTACTCAGGATTTTAACGCGGAGAATAAACACTTCGCCTTAGACATTGTAGCGAAAACCGGAACACCGGTAAAAGCGGTAGCCGATGGTACAGTGATTTTTGCAGAATGGACAGCAGAAACTGGTTATGTGATCATTCTAAAACATGCAAACAATTTTATTTCAGTATACAAGCACAACGGAGCATTGCTCAAACAACAAGGAGATTTGGTAAAATCTGGAGAAGCCATTGCTAGTGTGGGTTCTACAGGAGAATTAACTACCGGACCTCATTTGCATTTTGAGTTGTGGAGTGACGGGTATGCTGTGAATCCAACAAAATATATAGACTTCGAGTAGATGAGCGTAAAAACGGTATTTGCCATTCCCTTTGCGAAACAAGTAAGAAAGCGAGTTTATAAGTGGGCTTATCAGCCACATAAAACCCAAGAGAAAGTATTTAAAAAACTGATTTCAAAAGCGAAGAAAACGGCTTTTGGGAAAGATCACAATTTTGATACGATTCAAAGCTATTCAGATTTTAAAAAGAACGTTCCCGTTCACGATTACGAGGGACTTCGTCCCTACGTTGATAGAATTGTGGCCGGCGAGGAAAACGTTTTGTGGAAAGGAAAGCCGATCTATTTTGCCAAGACTTCCGGAACTACTTCCGGAGCAAAATACATTCCCATCACCAAAGATTCTATGCCTACACACATCAAAGCGGCTAGAAATGCCTTGTTGTTTTACATTGCAGAAACCAATGATGCCAGTTTTGTAGATGGAAAGATGATCTTTTTACAAGGAAGCCCAGTGTTGGAAGATAAGAATGGAGTAAAGTTAGGACGATTGAGCGGAATTGTAGCTCATTATGTGCCTGGTTATTTACAGAAAAACAGGCTGCCAAGTTGGGAAACCAATTGTATTGAAGACTGGGACACCAAGGTAAATGCCATTGTTGAGGAAACGATAGATAAAGATATGACGGTAATTAGCGGAATACCATCTTGGGTACAGATGTATTTTGAAAAACTGATTGAAAAAACCGGAAAGACCATCACAGAATTGTTCCCAAACTTCAACTTCTTTATTTACGGAGGAGTGAATTTTGAGCCTTATAAAAACAAGTTTGAAGCATTAATTGGGAAGAAGGTAGATTATATAGAATTATACCCGGCTTCCGAAGGATTTATTGCCTATCAAGATTCACAGAAAGAAAAGGGAATGCTGTTGCAGTTGAATAGTGGAATTTTTTACGAGTTTATTCCTGCGGAAGATTTCTTTAACGAGCATCCTACTCGTATTTCGTTAGAAGATGTTCAGTTGGGAGTTAATTACGTGATCATTTTAAATACAAACGCCGGATTGTGGGGCTATAATATTGGAGATACAGTAGAGTTTACCTCATTGCTTCCTTACCGAATCAAAGTTACCGGACGTATCAAGCATTTTATCTCGGCATTTGGAGAGCATGTAATTGGAAAAGAGGTAGAAAAAGCATTGAACGATTCCATCAAAGGAACAGAAACAAACGTGAGTGAGTTTACTGTAGCACCGCAAGTAAATCCGGAAGAAGGATTGCCATATCACGAGTGGTTTATCGAGTTTGAAAATGAACCGGAAGATATAGATGCATTGGC
Source organism: Pseudotenacibaculum haliotis (assembly GCF_042684245.1). Taxonomy (NCBI): domain Bacteria; kingdom Pseudomonadati; phylum Bacteroidota; class Flavobacteriia; order Flavobacteriales; family Flavobacteriaceae; genus Pseudotenacibaculum; species Pseudotenacibaculum haliotis. Next base: position 1,083,839 of record NZ_JBHULH010000001.1, on the reverse strand, counting down.
AGCAAAGATTGATGCTTCGATGCAAGAACAGAACATTTACTATTTTGACCTGATTGAAGGAAAAGTGCTACGTCCACTTGTCATCAGAAAGGTAAAAAAAGGAGGTTTTCACGAGTATATGAAGTCCATCGGAAAGTTTGGTGGACAAAATAAGATCCCACAATTGTCAGACAATCGTAAGATCGCCGACGTATTACAAAACTTTTTAAAAGAATAATTAATAATGTCACCTCGAGCGCAGTCGAGAGGTCTTAATTTCGAAGTTTCGGGACGACGAAGTAATCTGCTAAATTAAGTGAGACTGCTTCTGACACTAAGGCATTATCGCAGTGACATCAAAAGAAAAACATATGAAAATCATCTCTACCAATATTGGCGAACGCAGAGAAGTAGAATGGAAAGGAAAAACCATTACTACCGGAATTTTTAAAAAAGAGGTAAATCAACCGATCTTTTTGGATGTAGAAACTGTAAAAGGAGATGCTATTTGCAATCGTGAATATCATGGAGGGATAGATCAGGCAGTTTATGGATATTCATTGAAACATTATGATTACTGGAAAGGATTGCACCCGGATCAAGAGTGGGAATACGGAATGTTTGGAGAAAACCTAACCATTGATGATCTGGAAGAAACGGAGATTCATGTGGGAGATACATACAAGGTAGGAGAGGTAATCATTGAGGTAACCAAACCGAGGCAGCCTTGTGAAAAATTGGCGATGAAGTTTGATACCCGTAAGATCGTTCAACAATTTACGCGATCTACCATGAGCGGAATCTATTTTAAAGTACTACAAACCGGACATGTACAAGCCGGAGACGAGTTTGAACAGATCAAATCTTGCCCAGATAACCCTACAATTGCAGAGGTGTACAAAGAGAAGACACAATAAGAGTCTAGTTTTGCTATGAATTATGAAAACATCAAAATACTTTATGTATTCCATATTTTTATATGGAATTTCTATGCTTCTACCTGTTTTTGGCTTTGATTTCGCGTTTTTAGGTTTTCATGCATTAATGCTAGGAAACATATTTGTGTTTTCAGAATTCGAGTTATTTATTGGAGTTCCTTGGTTGGCGAATATTATCTATATAATTAACATTTTACTTAGAAAGAAGGTTCTAGTATTAAGACTTAATTTATCTGTGTTAATGTTACTCATGAGTTTGTTTTCATTTGGTTATTTGAAGTTACCTACAGATTTAGGAGGGAATTCTGAATCAATATACATTGGGCCAGGACTTCTTGTCTGGATTGCCAGTTTCGTTTTTTTATTACTAGATCAAATTAAAGAGTATAAAAAAACGCCCCGATAACCCAAATGAAAAGAAGTTGTCGAGGCGCAAAAAAGTTTTAGAAATACATTAAGGCTTTGCGTAGAAGTCTGCTAGAGAGTTGGTATAAATACAATAGTCTATTGTACTATTCCAGAAATCAATTTTTGTTGGGTTGTTAGCTCCCATAGGAACCAACATCAAACTTCCTTTTCCGTCTATATAATGTCTTTTGGTCTTTGTTCCAATTCTGTTTCTGTGATCTAAACTTGTGTCAAAATAATACAAGTAATCATAAACAAAACTTACGTATTCTCTTTTAGGAACAGCCTTTCCTTTGCTATGCAACTCTACCTTGTCGTACTCAGAAGTTAAGGCTTGTTGAAACTCAACAGCGTTTAAAGGAACACTATTTAAAACAGGCATTACATTGAATTGCCCATCAATAAAGATCCATTTTTGATATTGTTCAGAATATACTTCTGTAGCCACATGCCCTGGAGAAGATCTACGAGTTTCTACATCTTTGGTTTTTAGATATACGGTACGTGATTTAAATCCGGCATTTTCCAATTGAGATTTTAAAACAATAGCATACGCAAAACATGGAAAACGACTTCCGGCTTTTACTTCATCCAAAATAGTGATCGCATCAGATTTGCTAGGCGATTGATTTCCGTCATGTTCCCACTGACTTCTTGTCCAATTAAGGATACTTAATATTTTTTCAAGATCTGTGTTATACCCGCTCACATAAGAAGTAATAGGATATTTTTGATCTAACTCTTTTAAAAAAGGAGCGTTTCTATCCTTGTCATATTGAATGTGAACTGACTCGTTCTTTGTGTCTTTGGCATGGCTAATTGTTTCTTTAGCCATTGGAATTCCTGTAATGATCGTATGTGCATATACAGAATCTTTTAAGTGTACATAGAAGTCATAAGACTTTCCTTCTTCTACATCAAAAGCAATGCTGTCTTTATCGGTTTTGAAAACAAATTTTTCAGGATTGTTGATGCATTGAATTTTTAAAGTATCGTGAGCTACTTGCGGAGCAATAGACCACCAACCTACATGCCATTGTGTGTCTATCTTGTATTCTGTTTGTACAGAAGAAGCTTGTATTACAGGATGACCGTTATGAGTGTTTGACTTTGTACAGCTTGCCAATAGCATTATTGATAAGCAAAAAAGAAAAAAGTGAGAAATTGATTTCATAAAAAGTTTTTTTAGTTCTATGTACATAGACTACAGGAAGAAAAAGAAGGTTTCTTCCTGTAGTGGGATTTTTTGCAATATTACACTTTCTTCTTATAAATTTCCATCACTTTAATTGGAAGCTTTCTACTTGATTTTTTTAGTTTCAATCCGTATTTGGCCAATTCTCTATGAATTGTTTTAGGATCTTCCGCTTGCCAATTCAATTCAATATCATACAGTCCTTCCAGTCCTGTTTGATCAGTTACGGGAATTGCGGTAAAGTTTTCTATATACTCCACCAGTCGACGAATCTTAATCTTCTTGGCCTTAAAGATGGGACCCATAAAGGAAAACTCAGAAGTTTCAGAGGTAGACTCTTCAATAATGTTCTCTGTTTTTTTCAAGATATAACAGTCCATATCCTCCGTGCTCATTCTCGCATTAATGTCTAGGTAATCATTCAGAAAATCAGCACCAATTTTTCCCCATTGATCTCTGTAGTTTTCAGAAGTTTCCACTGTCATATTGTACATATGTTCTTTTTCATAAGGGAAGTCGTCTTTACTAAGACTATCGCGATATACAACTCTGCTAGGGCTACTTACATCTAGCAAGTTCATAAACATTCCGGGAATGTTGGTGTTGTACATTTCAATCCCCTTTTGATTTCCTTCATCGTCTTGTAATCGCTTGCTTCCTCCTCTGTTTTCTTGATTGTAGTTTTTCAAAACAATTCGGTAATCTGAGTGATTAACAGTTTTCAAAGTTTCTACTTTCAAGGTTGGATCTACATAAAAATCATCTTTCACTTCCAAAGCAATCTCTTTATCAGCAAGCAGATCGCTAATTACTTCTTCTGTAATATTTTCAGGGCTAGTAATGGCTCTGACTACTCCGTTTTTGTCGATCAAGACCGAATGAGGAATTGTTTTATAAGGAAATATCTTCGCATGTCCGGTATCAGAAACCACCATTAAAGAAGTTTGAGTGGTTTTAATAAATCGTTCTAAACGCTTATTGTCTTCTTGAGAGATTGTAATAACTTCGAGGTCATCTCCAAACTTCTGTTGTAATTTGTTCAGCTTTTTCATGGCTGGAATGCATGGGCCACACCAAGTAGCCCAAAACTCCAAGACAACAGCTTTTCCCTTTAGATTTTTGAGGGAAATTTGATCACTCTCACTGTTTAAAATGTTATTAAATGTATAATTTGGAACTGGTTTTCCCAGTTCTACAACTGCAATGCTTTCTTTTTGGCAAGCTAGTATCACAGTTGCAAAGCTTAGTAGGATTAAAATCTTTTTCACGAGTTTGGTTGTAATAATTCTTAGCTTTTTCTTAAAAAGATGTCACCGCTAATGGTGCTTAACTTTAATGAAGCTGTTCCTTTGTTGATGGTTGCTTTGATGCGTTGACTGTAATTGTTTTTTCTGTTCTTGCTAAAGTCTATATCTAGATCAGAATAGATTCCTCCTGATAAAGTTTTTGCTTCAAACGTAGCATCGGAAACATAAATATCGATATCGCCGCTAATGGTTTTTAAATACATTTCTTTTGAATGTTTCTTGATATCAATATCTCCGCTGATCAAGTCCAGTTCTAAGTATCCGGCATAAGCATCAGCTTCTACACTTCCTGAAATACTTTTCACCTTCAGGCTCATACTCTTTGGTACATAGATCACGTATTTGATATCTAATTCATTGTTGCAACGACAAGGTTTATCATCATCGTTACGACTGTTGTAATAGAAGTTGTTTCCATACTTTTTAAAGAAGTCGCCGTAATCAGATTTTACGGTTAATGTAGACCCTACTTTATCAGTTTCTAGGCTGAAATAATCGTTGTGTTCGTTATTATTGATATTTACAGTAGCTTCTACAGAGATTTCATTTTTGTTCCATTGCTTGATTTGAATATCATCGGCAAATTTTACATGAACAAAGACATCGTCAATTCCTGAACTGCGCTCGTTGGCAGTTACTTTTTTTTGTGCAGATAGGTTGCTAATAGTCAATAGCAGTCCTATGAAGAAGACAATTCTTTTCATTATGATAGGATTTAAAATTCGGATTTTACTTGTGTAATGTTGGGTTGAAAAGCCACCGTTCTTAGGAACGGCGTACTTTTATAGTTCAACCTCTACATCGTGATCGATTAATTTTTTCGTAGGTAGATATTTCCCATTGAAGACTTCAGCTTGATCTTAACACCACCACCGTTTAACGCCTTTTCAATGTTCTTCAATCCACTTCTGTTTGGTAATCCTTTCTTAGGAGGAGCTTTAAAGTCGAAGTTTGTATATACAGTACCGTTGGTTCTGATGTTTAAGTTTGCTTTTGTACTAGCTGGTAATGCTACATCAATTTCACCTACAGAACTTGAGATTGTAATTGGAGCAGATTGATTTACTTTGGTAAATACTACACTAATAGTTCCTGTGCTTGTATGTGCTGTAATAGGACCCGTTACATTTTTCAAAGTAATTTCACCTACGTTGGCATCGGCTTCTACTTCAGAAGAAAATCCGTCAACTACAATTCCACCTAAGTTTCCACTATCAACATCAATGTTCATGGTTTTAGGCAAGGTAACTTTGATGTCTTCTCTTTGAAAGTGCGATTTTAGATCTTTTACAACCAATACACCGTTTTCTGTTGTTATTGAGAATCCAAATCCGTCAGTATTATCTTCACCTCCCGGATAGATGGCGCGCAATCCGTCTTTACGACTTTTCTTCTTTTTACTGTCTTCATTACGGAGAGGAAAACGATCTCTATGACGATCCCCACTATCTTCGTGTATTTCTTCTATGATCAATTGATTGGTAGTTCCTGCTACCACAGTGATGTCGGCACCACTTTCAATTCGTACTTTTTTAACTCCCTGTAGGGATTTTTTGTAGCTCTTTTGTGCAAATGCTACACTAGAGCATAAGAATAAGAATAAAATAAGCTTTTTCATGATTGTTATAAGTTTTGAGTGCTAGGATACACTAGCCATATTAATTTGTATTTCTTTTTTTACGTATTCGGGAACGTCTTCGTTTTCTAGCAAACGCTTCATTGGAGGGAGCGCTCGTTTCTCCTGAATTTTTGCTAAGGTTTGAATGAGTTCTATTTGGATCGCCGGGTCCTGATCGGATTCCAACGATTTTATCATAGCTTGTTTTACCATTTCTAAGGATGAGAATTTGGCCAGGGCTTCTACTGCAGCTAGTCGCACACTTGCTTTTTCATCGTATAACAAACGGTCAATCAAGGCTTGTATGATTTTTGAGTCTGTGGTGTTGATCTCTTCAAAGCGGTTCATGGCTGCGATACGCTGACTTGCACTATCGTCTTCCATCTTTGCTAAGATGCTAGCCACTTCCGGATTGATGCTTGGTTTTGTTTCTCCATCAGAATATTTTCCAATTAAAAAGGCACTCACAACAATTAGGATACTGGCAGCCACTCGGATATAAGATTTCCAAGAAGTTCTTTCCTGTAAAGAGATCACTTTGGTTTCTTGTTTTGCCTTTTCTTCTTCCAACATCTGCTCGAAATTCATGCGAAGTGAGGCACTTGGTTGTTCTAATTCATCTTCAGATAGACCAAAGAACAAAGCTTTCATCTCTTCCATCTCCTGATTGCAATCTTGGCAACCATCTATATGTTCTTGAATCTGTTTCATTTCTTGTTCATTTAAGGCTTCATCTAAAAAATCTGCCATTTGGTCTTGTATGTTTTCGCACTGCTTCATGAGTGTTGAATTTTTAATTTTGAGTGTTTATTCTCTTTGCTTCTTTCTACTTACTTCTTATATCGTTTGAAAATAAACGTCTTTTAATTTTTTGAGTGCTCTGTGCACTTTTACTTTTACGGCTCCTTCAGAGCTTCCTACGATCTCGGCGATCTGTTCGTATTTGATCTCCTGAAACCTATGCATTACAATTAATTCTCTGTCGCTAGGGTTTAGCTTGAGCAAAGCTCGTTGCAAATGACTCAGCTCCTCTTCATTGCTATCCGAAGCATGCACTTCTCCTGAATCTACAAGGTCATCGTTAATGAGATGACTTCTTTCTTTTTTCTGCTTCTGGTAATAGGTCGAAAATATATTTCGAGCTATGGTAAAGATCCAGGAAGCAAAATTCCCTTGTTTGTAAGAACTTCTGTATCTGATTACCTTGGCAAACACATCTTGTGTGAGGTCTTCACTAACGGCTTGGTTGCGTACCATTTTTTGAAAGAAATTATAAATTCTTACATGGTATCGGTCAAACAGATGCCTTAACTGATCTAGATCTCCTCTAGATACTTCTAACATAATTTGTTCGTCTGTTAATGAACTCAACGGTGTTTGTTTTTGGTTGGTTTCTATCTTGTAAACCTATGATTTTTGAAAAGGTTACAGTAAGGTAGAAAATAATTCAAAAAATGTTTAAAAATAGGTGGACAATTTTAAGATTGTTAGAGATAAAATATAGAAAGACTTACTATCTTGCGTAAAGCAAATTGTTATAGACAATTTTTTAAAGCTGCAAATTAGAAAGCAGATTATATAAGAACCTTAAAAGTAAAGCAGTATGAATGTAGTATCATTTTTTGCGGGAGCAGGAGGACTTGATCTTGGGTTTGAACAGGCAGGATTTAATATCATTTGGGCGAATGAGTATGATAAAGAAATTTGGGAGACATATGAAAGAAATCATAATGATACGATTTTAGATAAGAGAAGTATTATTGATATTAAAGAAGAAGAAGTCCCTCAATGTGATGGAATAATTGGAGGACCTCCTTGTCAAAGTTGGAGTGAAGCTGGAGCGTTGAGAGGTATTAATGATAAAAGAGGGCAGCTTTTTTTTGATTTTATAAGGATTTTACAAGCGAAACAACCTAAATTCTTTTTAGCAGAAAATGTTAGTGGTATGCTTGCATCTAGACATAGTAGAGCTTTGCAAAATATTAAAGAGATGTTTAAGGAAGCTGGATATAAATTATCTTTTAAACTATTAAATGCATCATATTTTGGTGTTCCTCAAGATAGAAAGAGAGTTTTTTTTGTTGGAATTCGAGAAGATCTTAATTTTGAATTCCAATTTCCTCAACCTTTAAAAGATAAAATAACTTTAAAGCAAGCAATAGGAGACTTAAAAGATTTAGCAGTTCCTGCTAATGAGGGAAATAAGACAAATGAGAAAAATTGTAAGATTCCAAATCATGAATATATGATTGGTGGTTTTTCATCAATGTTTATGTCTAGAAATAGAGTACGTAGCTGGGATGAGCAATCTTTTACTATTCAAGCAGGAGGGAGGCATGCCCCTCTCCATCCCCAAGCGCCAAAAATGAAGTTCGTTGAACAAAATGTACGTGTGTTTGTTCCTGGTAAAGAAAATTTATATCGTAGATTGAGTGTTAGAGAATGTGCAAGAATTCAAACTTTCCCTAACGACTTCATTTTTTATTACAATAACGTTTCAGCTGGATACAAAATGATTGGAAATGCTGTTCCTGTTAATCTTGCTAAGCATATAGCTATAAGTATTAAGGCCCAAGTTGAGAATGCTGAAAAAAGATTAAATAAACCTACTATAAAAAGATTGGAATTAGAAAATACAGCTTCATAATTTATGGCGAGTCAAGTAAAAAATGGAAAAGCATTTGAGTATGCTTTAATTTTCGAGCTTTTTGAACGCTTAAAAGTATTAACTAAAGTTTCGATTAAACAAAGTGAATCATATAAAACAGCAAAAGGGTTTTTCTATAATTTTAATGAAGAACAACAAGACTCTTTTAGAATGGCAGCTAGTACTTCAATTAATTTTTTATTAGATGTTGAACCAAGGCTTTCAAAAAATCTTGATAATGAAGATATCTTAGTTTTAGAAATAGTGAATGATCAAATAGGACAAACAGGAGATGTAAGAGATGTTTTAATGATTCGTTCAAAACAAAAATGGGAAATTGGAATTTCAGCAAAAAATAATCACAGAGCAGTTAAACACTCAAGACTATCTCATAAAATAAATTTTGGAGAAAAATGGTTAGGTATTACATGTTCGAAGGCTTATTTTGATGATGTGACGCCTGTATTTGATATGCTTTCGACTTTAAAAGCAAAAGATAGATTGACTAAATGGACTTCTATTGATAATATGCATGAAGTAGTTTATGTGCCAATATTAAATGCTTTTAGAAAAGAACTTCTTCGTTTAGATAAAGAAAACCCTAGTATCGTGGCAAGGAATCTAGTGCAGTATTTGATAGGAAATAAAGACTTCTATAAAGTTATTAAAGGAGATAATAAAGTTGAAATCCAAGCTTATAATATTCATGGAACTCTTAATTTACCTTTTAAAGGGATTAAACCAAAAGCTAAAATTTCAAAATTAAAATTACCAACTAGATTAATTGAGGTTGTTTATCAAGAAAACTCTAAAACGACATTGTTAGTGTCTTTAAATGAAGGTTGGCAAATTTCTTTTAGAATTCATAATGCCAGTTCTAGAGTAGAGCCATCTTTGAAATTTGATATCAACCTAGTTAGTGCACCACATACCTTATTTGCAAATCATATTTTTATAAGTAGATAATACTAAAAAAAATTTAAGGTTAAACTCCACTCGCACAGACCAACCTGTCCTTAAGGAAGGTTTATACCCCTTCTCCAGAAAACCAAATAAATTCGTATTTTTAGTCAGGTCAAAGAACATATTGACTCAAATAAAAAATGCATATAAAGTTGATGAAAAAGCTAACTTCTCTACTAATACTAGTTGTACTTCTTAGTTCCTTTGTGGAAAAAAAAGATACCTATATATGGTTTCCCAGAGAAATTAGGGTTCTAAAAAATTGTGATCAAAACAATACAACTGTTGAATTTACTATAGAGACAGACTCTAGAAAAAAGATAGAAGTTCATTCTTTCAATTTTGGAGATAGTGATTTTGTGTTCACAGTAAACGGAAAAAAACTAGATCCTACAAGGCCTCTTTATTTGAATAAGAGAAAACCATTACAATGTAAACTAACATTTAAACGAAACCTTGATAAGAATCAAAGTGAATTTACTTTTCAAACCCGTCATAAAGAGTTCTTGAAAAATAAGATCAAGATCAACTATGGAATGTATTCTATAACTCATGAGCCTATTAAAGAGGGAAGAGAGGTCATTGTGAATTTTTCTCAAAGTTGTAATGATAGCATACGAGTGTACTTCCCGTACGGAGGAACCGTTTCTTCTGTATCATTGAAAAAAGATAAAGATTCAACATCAATCAAACCTCCATTAAGAACTATTTCTTATATGATTGGATTTAGAGAGAATTATGAAAAAGAAGAAGAGAAGAATTACTTCACATTTTCCAGATCAGATATAGGAAAGTATTATGTAAACTTTAGTTCATGTCATTGGGGAAATAATTTTTGGTTGACAATAAAGTAGAGAGCAAATTCAGAAAAATGTTCCCAGACAAACACATCGTTATTAGAAACCTATCCAACCCTTTAGAGGTATTCAAAAGGCTGGGTGATGAGTTTTATAATATTATGTATCCGGCTCAAATCTATTATGGAAACTTGGTTATGTTACTGGATGTCAATATCGATCCGTATAAAGAGAAGGATCTGATTTGGTTAAAGGAGTTGTTGGGTGATGCACTCTCAGAAATTGGTGAGACGGCATATTCTGTAGAAGCCTTTGACATAGAAAAACTCAAATATGGAGAGGTAACTCATAAAGAAATAAGAACAGAGTTTGAAGAATTTGTGGGTACAGAAAAGTATAGACATTTTGTATTGACTCTGTATGAAGCATTTCCGCTTAGAGATCAATTGTTTTTTTGGCAGGAAGAACTACTCGAAGAATTTTCAACACATTTTAAAAGGCATGTGATTCAGCATAGTGAAGTGCATAAGATATTCAATCACTGCCCGGTTCATAAAGTTCAATTGAAGAGTGACACTGTAGCTATTGTTGATGGAAGTAAAGCTTCACATCGTATACCTTATTCATTACAAGAAGAGTTTTTCCCATTGGCCAATGTAGATGCACCTAGAAATTTAGAAATGTTTGAGTATCCTGAAGACATTGATGTTTTGTATTGTGAGCAATGTAGAAAAACACGTAAAGAGATGTCTAGATAAAAACAAAGATAAAATGAAACTAATTGAATTAGAAGTACCAGTTCCTATAGACCCTGGAGCTACTATGCCGGAAATCTTTGCAGATGAACACAATCTTAAAGTAACTTTCTATCTTTTGTACTCGAATAAAAGAGGCGTGTTGAACTTTAGTTCAGTATTGCAATTTACTTTTGGATATCCGAACGAAGAAGCTATTTCCGGACATCGATATGCAAAGTTAGGTTTAATGCCATTTGACTTTGTAGAAGTAGAGAATTCAGAGGTTATAGAAAATATTATAAACTCAAATAAAGTTCACCCATACCACAAGGACACATATTTTGATGGATATCGACATTTTGTATTTCCTTTTCATGATACTACTTTAGAGGTAGTAGCAAAATCATATGAGTTTGAGTAACTCCCTCGCACTGACTTGCCATCCGTTCAGTTCAGCAAATTTTAATACTTTAGTAGAAAACGTGCTATGCTCAATACAGAACAACTCATCAAACAAATTATTCCTGAGCCCAAAAGATCAGACCTAAAAGATCGTGAGTGGTTTAGCAATGATGAAATTCTTACCAAACTGAATGAAGAAGAACGAAGAGCAGTTGAAGAGAAACTTATTGAGATGTTGGGGAGTGATGATGACTCTCTGATTCCTGAAACACTTGTCAAGATGAAATCGTTGAATGCCGTTCCTGCAATGTTGAAAAAATTGGCATCAAAGAGTGATTCTTTCGAAAGAATACAATGGGCTACTTTTATCAATGAGATAAAAAATGGCGATGATGAAATGGAAAAAGTCGCTTTCGAAGCCTTTGAAAAATTAGAGTTCATTTATGAAGTTCATGGAGATGTATTTTATAATCTGATCAAGTTCAATAGCCCAAGAATTGATGAGTTGATAGAGACTTATACCAATCACAAGGATTTTTTAGTGGCATATCATGCCAAAGAAGTTTTAAGCTTCAATAAATCCGGAATTCACATACATAACGAAGAATTAGAGTTTATAGCATTTCCTAAGAAGCAGCTAGGTATCGCTTTGTGGTGTAAATCTTTTAAAGTCAAATTGAGCGATGTGCAATTGATTGCAATAAGCCCTAGGTTGGTCTTAGATGATGAATCTCTGTTTATCCTAATTGTAGATAAAACAGGAGCAGTTTTTCCAATTCCATATAGTGTTTTGAATATACAAGGATTTCGTGATCTTGAAAACTACTTTCAGTTAAAACCAATTGGCGGTGAGTGGGAGAAGTTTGAGTATGAAGATCATTATGGAAAATGTGATAAGATCATTTACCCTCAAAAGCATTATTGGAAAGACCTGTACAAAAATGATTGGAAATTAAAGGTCAGACAGTTGTATAGCTGGTTCAATCCGAAATCCTTTTTCGGAAATATAAACGAAGAGAATAGATAAGTACTATCCAATTTCCTTACAGGATTTTAAAGAGGCGTTAAACCGTCTCCTCCTTTTTATGCAAGAAACGTGTTAGTTTCATCGAAAGATCCAATAAAATGATCTTCGCATTTCCGTTACGTTCTATATGATACAAAGCATCATTCAGTTCCTTATTGATATCCTGAATGTTTCCACTATGTACATACGGAGCAAAGTTCTTAAGGTCGAACTTAGGAGTTTGAGTTTCTAAGAACACCAGATTAGGTGACTGGTAATTCAGTAACAAAGCCTGTCTGAAGAACTGCAAACAATAAGCTAAAAATCGTTTTTGAGTTTCACGTCCCGATTTGGCGATCTCATCACTCCACGCTACCAGATCCTGAATCACAGCTGCATTTCCTTTCGCTTTGAACGCTGCGCGTATCCAATTAATAAACCACTGCTCAAATTGTAGGTCGCTAGAGTCTTGGTGTAGCAAATGAACCGCCTTGTTGTAATTTCCTTCTGCCTGATGAGCAATTTTAGCCGCTTCGTTTTCAGATGTATTTTCTCTCGCTACCAAAGCTGCAGCAATATCTTGCTCGCTCAACCCTTGGAAATGTAGCGCCTGACAACGCGATTTAATGGTGTTGATGATCTGATCTTCGTTTTCGGTGATCAATAAAAAGATAGTCTTTGCCGGAGGCTCTTCAATCAATTTCAGTAGCTTGTTAGCCGCAGCAATATTCATCTTTTCCGCCATCCAAATGATCATTACTTTAAAACCTCCTTCAAAAGATTTTAATTGAAGCTTCTTTACAATATCTTGAGCTTCATCAACCCCAATCAATCCCTGTTTGTTTTCTACGCCAATAAACTGCAACCAGTTAAATAAGCTTCCATAAGGTTGCGTACTTGTAAACTCACGCCAATCCTCTAAAAATAGATCACTTACAGGATGTTTTTTTACCGAATCATTGGTAGTTACAGGAAACGCAAAATGCAAATCAGGATGCTGTAGTTTTTCCGCTTTTAAGCGAGCTGCTTCCGGATTGCTAGACGATTGAGTCAATAACAATTGAGCATAGGCAATGGCCATCGGAAGCGTTCCGCTTCCTTCTTTACCCACAAACAACTGGGCATGCGGAATGCGCCCATTTTCTGCAGAAGTTTGCAAATGCGTTTTGATGTGTTCTTGCCCAATAACCTTGTCGAAACTCATGCAACAAAAGTAGAATTAAGAATTTAGAATTGCGAATTATGAATGATAAATTTTGGCACCTGTCATCGCGATCACGCCTTGGCGTGAGAAGCGATCTCATAAAATGAGAACTAATAGTAAAGAAAGATTGCGTCACCTCACTTCGTTCAGTTCGTAATGACTAGAAGGAAGATTCTCACTCATTTTTCACGAAAACGTTCCCTCAATTTTTTTCTCGTTTTTCACTTCTTAAAGCGTTGCTAAATAGTTATTTTTGCTCAAAATAACCTTACATGAAAACCATTCACGATTTTAATTTCGAAAATAAAAAAGCACTGATCCGTGTCGATTTTAATGTGCCTTTAAATGATGCATTTGAAGTAACAGATACCACGCGTATTGAAGCTGCAAAATCTACCATTATCAAAATTTTGGAAGACGGTGGGTCAGCTGTATTAATGTCGCACTTAGGTCGCCCAAAAGGAGTAGAAGACAAGTATTCATTGTCGCATATTGTAGAGAAAGTGTCTGAGGTAATCGGAGTACAAGTAAAATTTGTGAATGATTGTATAGGAGACAAAGTAGCCGAAGCTGTTGCCAATTTAGAAAACGGAGAGATCTTGTTGTTAGAAAACCTTCGTTTTTATGGCGAAGAAAAAGCAGGAGACGAAGACTTTGCCAAGCAATTAGCACAATGGGGAGATGTGTATGTAAACGATGCTTTTGGAACTGCTCACAGAGCACACGCTTCAACAACAATCGTAGCACAATTCTTTCCAGAACACAAATGCTTTGGAAATTTATTAGCCACAGAGATCGAGAGTATAGATAAGGTATTAAACAATAGTGAAAAACCTGTATTGGCTGTTTTAGGAGGAGCAAAAGTATCCTCTAAGATCACGGTAATCGAAAATATTTTAGACAAAGTAGATCATTTGATCGTAGGAGGAGGAATGACATTTACCTTCATTAAAGCACAAGGAGGACAGATAGGAAATTCGTTGGTAGAAGACGATAAGCTAGAATTGGCCTTAGAGATCTTAGAAAAAGCAAAAGCACACAATGTAGAAGTGCACTTGCCGGTAGATGCTATTGCTGCCGATGCATTTAGCAATGATGCCAATACACAAACAGTTCCTGTAAATGAGATTCCGAACGGATGGATGGGATTAGACTCAGGAGAGAAATCGGCAGAGATTTTCGATAAAGTAGTCAACCAATGTAAAACCATCCTATGGAACGGGCCTTTGGGCGTATTTGAGATGGAAAATTTTGCCAAAGGAACGATAGCTTTAGGAAACTCTATCGACAAAGCTACTCAAAACGGAGCCTTTTCTTTAGTAGGTGGAGGTGATTCTGTAGCTGCTGTAAAGCAATTCGGATTTGCCAATAAAGTAAGCTATGTTTCTACCGGAGGAGGAGCCATGTTAGAAACACTGGAAGGAAAAACACTTCCGGGAATCAATGCGATACTTAATTAGATGAGTTTTTCAGGGTTTATAAGTTGAGGTATTTAAACTTATAAACAACCAATAAAAAACTCATAAACGTATAAACAAGCAAGAAGATGAAATACACAACACTACCCAATACCGATATCAAGGTTAGTAAGATCTGTTTAGGAACCATGACCTGGGGAAAACAGAACAATGAAGCTGATGGGCATGAGCAAATGGACTATGCTTTAGAGCAAGGAGTCAACTTTTTTGATACTGCCGAATTGTATGCAGTACCTGCTTCTGCTGAAACCTACGGAAAGACAGAAGAGATCATTGGAACCTGGTTTAAAAAGACCGGAAACAGAGACAAAGTAGTGTTGGCAAGTAAGATTGCCGGAGCCGGACCTTATACAGCACACATTCGTGAAAACGGATTTGCCAAAGCAGCCATTATAGAAGCTGTAGAAGGAAGTTTAAGACGCTTACAAACAGACTATATAGATCTATACCAATTGCACTGGCCGGAACGTGGAGTAAACTGTTTTGGAGTGCGCGATTATCCGTACGCAACATCCAGAAAAGAAGCAGAAAACCATTTAGAGATTCTAGAAACCTTAGGAGAATTGGTAAAACAAGGAAAGATCAAACACGTAGGATTATCTAACGAAACACCTTGGGGAACCCTACAATATTTGCAAACAGCCAAAGAACATAACCTACCAAGAATGGTAACCATTCAAAACTCCTACTCATTAATTCACAGAGGATACGAAGTAGGAATGTCTGAAGTATCTATGCGTGAGAATATCGGTTTATTAGCCTATTCGCCATTAGCACAAGGAGTCTTATCTGGAAAATACATGCACGGAAAAACTCCGGAAGGAGCAAGAGGAACCCTGTTTCCAAACTTTATTGCCAGATATAAAAATCCCGGATCAGAACAAGCTGTACAAAAATACTTAGAGATAGCACAAAGACACGGAATGAGCTTAACAGAACTATCCTTAGCCTTTATCAACCAATTGCCATTTGTAACCAGTAACATTATTGGAGCCACCAAAATGGATCAATTAAAAGAGAACATAGGGAGCATCAATATAGAATTGTCAGATCAGATCTTACGCGAGATAGAAGAAGTACATCAATTAATACCTAATCCTGCACCTTAATTAAAAATAAAGGTCTGGTAGACATCTGTTTTTAATTATAAGCTATAGTTAGAAAAGCCGTATTCAATACCATATATCAAAAAACCGTTCATAACCGAACGGTTTTTTTAGTAAATATATTTTCAAAGCGTAAATATATTTACAACCTCAAAGCTGAGAAAATAAATTATATTTACAGTCAATCAACAGCAAGTATTGAAAAGAATTGTCCTCTTATTTTTTATACTTACTAGTCTAGGTAGTTGGAGTCAGAAGAGTAATGCTTTTATTGACCATAGAATTATCTATACATCTAGTGAGGGTTACAATATTACAGAACCTACAGCAGCTGTATATGATGAATTGGGTTGGTTGTGGATTGTCGGAAATAAAGCAGAACAAAGCGAGTATTTATTTGAGAAAAAAGAAATTATCATTCAGCGCTTTGATGGAGTGAGTTTCTATGATATTGCCCTTCCAAATTCAGGAAAAGAAATAGTCACCGCTTTTTTATTCAACAATGGAATTCATGGGCTGCTTTTTCGAGCTGATTACAAGAACGCTCCTTCAGAGATCTTTCATATAGACCCCAAAACACTTCAATTTTCTAAAATTGAAAACTACCAAAACCTTGAGAGTAAGTACGGTTATCATACCAGTTTTATCTTAAACAATCAACTAACTCTTGTACATCTTGGTAAAGATGAAGTTGCGCTGATTCAAATAGATGATAAAGAAGCAAAAGTTACAGACCGTGTAAGTTTTACCTTCAATCAAGGGTTTAACCCTGCACGAGCTTTATCACATGAAGGTACTCACACGATCTTAACGATCATGAAAGGAGTCAACTACATTGTAAATGATAAAGGAAAGTTTGTAAAAGAATTAATTCCAAAAGACCTTCCTTTTGTAAAGAATCCGGAAGAAATCAAATTAGATTTTATTTCTTACATACTAACAGATGACAATCAACCCGTCTTTTATACTGTATATGGAGATCCGGTTTTTTTCAAATTAGATGAGGAGAATTTGACTGTTAAAGAGTACCCTCCTTTGTCTTTTATACGGAAGAAGCACCTTCATTTTAATGCGTCTAACAATCATTATTACATGACTTTTGAGAAGAAAGAAGAAGTTTCTCAACTTCAAATGTTTGATCTCAATAACAATTTTGAATTGCTAGAAACACTGGAAATGGATGATTACCATATCCATGCCTTCAAAGACATGAATAAAGAGCTGTTAATACTTTATGGAAATACCATTGATCGTATTGTTTTCAATCAAAATAAAATCAAAACCTATTTAAAAGGAGAAAGCATTCGAACAGTCAAAGAAATCTCAATAGATAAATATATCGTAGCTACAGATAATAAAGGCTTGTATGAACTAAATACCACCACAGGAGAAGCAGAGAAAATTCGTTTTACCTATCAAGGAGAAGAAGTTTTTATTACAGAACCCAGAGAGATCATCAATACCAAACAAGGATATATTTTTAATGATAAAACCAATTTGTATGAGGTAGATCGCAGTTATGAAATTCATGAGAAATATACGCATCCATTGTGGCTAGAGGTAACATTTCAATTTGGAGATACCATTTTTAAAGGAGGCGTGCACCATTTAGGAATTCAAAGATTTAGTTTACAAGATAAGAGCTATCATTTTTTGGGGATAGGTACCCAAGTCAGAGAGTTTGCTACAAATGGAAAATCTTTGTTTGGAATTTCTGTGAATGAGGGGCCTTTTGAATATAAAAATGGAAAAATTACTTTTTACGTCCCGGAAGAAGAAGCATCCAATAATTTTCTATCCATCTTCTACGACAAAAAATTAGGGTTGTTACTGTCTACCAAACAGGGGAAAATCTATTCTTTCGATCCTCAGACCAAAACATTTACACTTTTTTATCAAGATACAATAAAAGCCTCTGTTGTAGGAATGATTACTGATGACTCGGGAATTCTATGGATGAATACCTATGCAGGAATTACTTCCTACGATCCTTCAACTCAAGAAGAAAAGAGATACACCAAAAAAGATGGAGTATATGAATTGGAAGGAAACCGATACAGTACGTATAAAGATTCCAAAGGAAACATCTTTATGGGAAGCTTTAAAGGACTAAGTTTTTTCGATCCAAAAGAATTAGAGAACGAAGAAAAAGAATTGAAATTGAAGTTTACAGAGTTGTCTTTTTTTGATACTGAAGAATCACTATGGAAGGCGCATAACAAACCCGGGTTTTTAAACTCAGTTGATGAAATATCCTTGCCTTCTTACAATCAAAGGTTCAGTGCCAGAGTTTCGTTTTTAGATGCAGTAGACGCAAAGAATTATAACTACCGATACAGATTGGTAAAAGAATCAGAAAAAGAAACAGCATGGAATAAGTTGTATCTCGAAAATGAGATCGTATTTTCTAACCTGTCGGCCGGCACCTATACCTTACAAGTAGAAGTATTGAGTTCCATCAATAAAAGAATTGGAAAGACCTTGGAACTACAGATCGTTTCTCAGCAAATTTTCTACAAAACCTGGTGGTTTTTCCTGATTATTCTCTTGCTCATCATTGGAGTTTTTAGTTACCTCTTTTACCAGTTCAAATCCAAACAAAAATTGTATGCTGCCAATGAGATTGCTATGAATGAAGCAAAGATCAAAGAAGCCATGATGTTGGAGATTCACCATAGAATCAAAAACAATTTGCAAGTAGTCTCTGGGCTGTTAAGCTTACAGGCATTTGATAGTAAAGACAAAGAGCTAAAAGCAAAACTGCAAGACAGTCAAGGAAGAATAGAATCTATTGCCGGAATTCATAACATCTTATACAAAGGAGACAGTCAGGAAGCTGTAGTGGTAGAAGAATATTTTAACGATATCATTTCCTATAACAAAACCTTGTTTACACAAGAGGTTGCTTACAACTTGAGCATAGCTCATGTTGAATTGTCTATGGACAAAGCCATTCCGTTAGCATTGATCTTAAATGAACTGATTAACAATTCTCACAAACACGCTTTTGACAATACAGAAAACCCGAGTATTCATGTCCAGTTCAAGGAAGACAAAACAAGTTATACCTTTTTATATGTCGATAGCGGAACCTTTAAGGAAAAAGTTGGAGAGCGTATTTCTATGGGAATGAAAATTATCTCGATGATGATTTCTCAGCTAAAAGGAAAAGACAGCATACAAGAAGAAGGAAGTTTTCAAATGGAATTGGTATTTCCAAAAGTTTAATCAAAGAAAAACTCATTTAACGACAAAAATGTAGGAATTGACGACAAATTGATGCAAAAGAAGAAAAAAATGGTAATTTTTACGCTTATTTATTTCCGGCTAACCTTATGAGATCTTTGCGAGTTTATATTTTGGAGGATGAGATCATCACACAAGAAGTGCTAAAGCAAACATTAGAATCATTGAATTGTAATGTATGTGGAATGCAGGCCAATGCAGAAAAAGCTTTGGAAGAGATCAACCTATTGGCTCCGGACCTTGTATTTTTAGACATACGTGTTGATGGAGACAAGACAGGAATTTGGTTAGGCAATCAGTTAGACATTCCTATTATTTATTTGACTGCTTTTTCCGATCAAAAAAATATTAAAGAGGCTGTACAAACAGATCCTATAAGTTATCTGCAAAAACCATTTCAAGAAAAAGATCTGATGATCGCTCTAGAATTGGCTAAGAGCAAATTAAACGGAAACAAAGAACTGTTGGTGCGTGATAAAAGCTTAACAGTAAAAGTAAAAGTGAACAATATTTTATACGCCAAAAAAGAAGATCATTATTTGGTGTTGCACTTAGGCAGCGAGAAAAAAATGATCCGTTCTACCGTACAGGAATTTTTAGACAATGTAACCGATGACTTTCTTCAAGTGCATCGTTCTTATATCATCAACAAAAATTTTGTGTCAGGATTTTCCAACAAAGTGGTGAAGATTCGCGATACCGAGATTCCTATTTCTCTTTCATACCTCAAAGAAGTAAAAGCAACGCTTCTTTAAAATCAATTCACGACAAAAACATCCAACTTCGCGATAAAATGAAATTGATTCACGACAAAAACACGTGAACTCATGACATTTTTTTCCGCTCTCTTCTCTTGCGAACTACTTTTATCGCAGAACAATACTGTGTAAGTCCCCACTTGCCAACAAATAGAACACAAACCAACAACATGTGTAAGTCCCCAAACTTACCGAATGATCTAATGCTAATCAACAACATGCATCTGTACAGATGCTTACACTAACTATATATACCATGAAGAAAATTTTACTTTTAAGCTTTTTGCTAGCAATCCCTTCCGTTGCATTTTCATTTCAGGATGGAGATATATTAATAGACCATAATACATTTAAAGGGACCTTAACGAATTCTGGGCAATCTTTTACAGCTACTAAAACAACCAAATGGACTGCTTTAAGTTTTGAGTTTAGTGAAGCATTCACGGGTACATTAAACATTTATGCAGGACACGTGGCTACGGGTACACCTATACATACACAACCTTTTAATGTGGCTGCAGGCCAACAAGAAATTGTGCTAACCACTCCTATTGATATTGTGCAAGGACAGCAGTATACTGCTGTCACTGACGTAACCTGTGCGTATTATCCCTTTGCAACCTACGGAGGCGGAAGCGCTTGGACCGTAACACTCTCTTTTCCCGGAGATCTATGGATGAAAGTAACAACACTAGACACAACCCCACCAGTATTTGAGAATAGTACACCATCATCAGCAAGTATTACTACAACAGGTTTTACCTTAAATACAGATATTCATGAAGCAGGAACTATTTATTATGTAGTCCTAGCCGATGGAGCAACAGCGCCAACTACAGCAGAAGTAAAAGCAGGGACAGCCTCAGGTGGAGGTTCTGCAGTAACCAGTGGAAATGCAGCAGTAACTTCAGGAGGCTTTACCAATGCATTTAGCGTTACAGGATTAACATCAAATACAGCCTATGATGTATATGTAGTTGCACAAGATGACAGTGACACGCCAAATATACAGGCTACACCAATAAAAGTAGATGTAACTACTCTGAGTGGTGATTTTATAGTAGTAGAGAGCGGAGGTTCTACATCAACAAATGAGAATGGTACAACCGATACTTTTACAGTAACACTAAACTCGCAACCTAATAGTAATGTAGTTATTAATCTAAGTAGCGGAGATGTAACCGAAGGTACAATAGATAAGTCTACATTAACCTTTACGAACGCCAACTGGAATATAGCACAAACAGTAACAGTAACCGGGTTAGATGATGTAATTACTGATGGTTCACCAAGCTATAATGTTACCTTGTCAATCGATGCAGCACTAACAGATGATGCTTTTGATGGGGCTGCAAACCAGACCGTTTCAGTAACCAACTTTGATAATGAAATTACAACTGCATCAGCAGGATCTGATCAAAATGTATGTGGTGGTGCTACCTTCTTAGGAGGAAATTCACCTAATGGAGGTGAAAGTGGTACTTGGAGTATCATTAGCGGAGCTGGAGGATCATTTGGAGCGATGAATAGCCCAACATCAAGTTTTTCAGGTACAATAAATACGGCTTATACCTTACGTTGGACTATTGGTAATGGAGGCGTTTCAGAAAGTACCGATGATGTGGTAATTACTTTTTTTGATAACCCTACAGCAGCAGCAGCGGGTCCTGATCAAAACAATATCCATGGTACAGCTACCCTTGCTGGAAATACCATTTCAGGATTTAATGAAACAGGAATATGGACACAGATAGCTGGTCCTGGCGTTATTACCTTTGGAGATGTTAATAGTCCTACTTCTACAGCTACAGCCAGTCTTTCAGGAAGTTATACTCTCCACTGGACAAGTAGCAATGGTGTATGTCCAATATCAAGTGATGATGTCGTAATTGAGTATACTTGTGTTACCCCCTCAGCTGCCGCAACAACTGCAGTTTTTGGCTCAAAATCAAGTAGCACATTAAGCCTAGCTAGCTTTACTGCTCCAGCAGGAGGAGCAGATGGCTATGTGATAAAAATGAATACCACCAATAGTTTTACAGCGCCAACAGACGGTGCATTGCCCTCAGCAAATTTAGCCTATAGCGGAAGTGGAGAACAAGTAGTATACGCGGGAACTTCTGCGTCACCTAACATAACAGTAACTGGATTAAGTGAAAGTACAACCTATTACTTTCAGGTGTATGCCTACAATGATTGTAGCGGAACCAATACCTTTGAGGCCACTGGATTGAGTGCAAGTAATGCCACGACAGGGCCCTATTCCACTGGAGCCAATGGTACACAGATTAGTAGTGCTGATGGAACTGCAATAGCAAACGGGACTGATACAGAAACTGTTACAGTACAATTAAAAGATGTAAATGGTAATAATGTGAGTCAATCAAATATAGGGATTGCATTAGTTCTTACGGGCAATGCGGTTTTTAATTCAGGACCAGGGTTAAACTTACTCTCTAGTCAGATAGTAACTGGAACTACAGATGCAAATGGAGTTTTGACAGTAACCATTAACAATACAACTGCAGAATCCGTAAATGTCACAGGAACTGTAGCAGGAAATGATATTACAAATGGAAGTCCAGCTACTGTAGTATTTACCCCAGGACCTGTATCCAACGGAGCCAATGGTACACAGATTAGTAGTGCTGATGGAACTGCAATAGCCAACGGAACCGATACAGAAACCATCACTGTACAATTACGAGATGTTAATGGAAATGCAATTTCTCAATCAGGTATAGCCATTGCATTAAATGTTTCAGGAAGTGCCGTATTCAATGCTGGATCAGGATTAACTTTAAGTAATTCTAATCAAACAGTAACTGGAACGACCAACGCTAGTGGTGTTTTTACAGCAACCATTGACAATACAATAGCAGAATCAGTAAATGTCACAGGAACCATCGCAGGAAATGCCATTGCCAATGGAAGTCCGGCAGCAGTAGTATTTGAAACACAACCAATTGATTTACTCATCACCGAGGTGGCGATCACTCCAACTGCAGGAGAGTTTGTAGAGATTTATAATCCAACAAGTTCTACAATAGATTTGACCAATGTTTATATCACAGATGCTACATTTGCTTCTGGGGGTATTTACTATTACAATATTGTAACAGGTGCTAATTATGGTGGTGGTGGTTTTGGTGATTTCCATGCTCGCTTCCCTAATGGAGCTACCATTGCAGCTGGAGAATATCAAACCATTTCGATATCAGGTTCTGATGAATTTT
Source organism: Pseudotenacibaculum haliotis (assembly GCF_042684245.1). Lineage (NCBI taxonomy): Bacteria > Pseudomonadati > Bacteroidota > Flavobacteriia > Flavobacteriales > Flavobacteriaceae > Pseudotenacibaculum > Pseudotenacibaculum haliotis. Next base: position 1,060,814 of record NZ_JBHULH010000001.1, on the reverse strand, counting down.
TCTCTACCTATGGAGTAAATCCAACCTATGAACTATATGAAGATGGTGGAGCTTCAGATGCCATTCCTGATATGTTAGAAGCAGTTGCTGGTTCAATTAATGGTCAAGGAGGACTAACAAATAGCGGTGAATTTGTTGTCTTATATACTTGGGACGGTAGTTCTGATTTGGTAAAAGATTTAGATTATTTTGTTTGGGGTGATAAAGTAGAAGGGGTAGATAAAACAGGAATTTCTATTGATGGCCCTGATGGAGGTACAAGCACTTCTTCTTATCAGAACGATACGCCGATTGCTAGTCAAATTGCTGTTTCATCAGGCTCTCATAGTTCAGATACTTCTTGGCAAAGAATCGATTTAACAGAGAGTAGAGAAACCAAAACAGGAGGAAATGGTGACCTAGGTCATGATGAAACTTCAGAAAACCTATCAACTGCTTTTACTGCGATAAGTCCAACACCGAATAGAGCAACACCGCTAATGTTTCAAAACAACACTCCTTCTTCCTCAAATATTACTACTGGAGGCTTTACCTTAGAAACAGATGTTGATAGAGCAGGAACCATTTACTATGTGGTAGTTGCAGATAACGCAACGCAACCCACAGAAGCAGAAATAAAAGCAGGTACAGGTAGTGGAGGAACAGGAGAAATTGCTTCAGGAGGTCAAACAGTAAACTCAGGAGATTTTACACACAATTTTAATGTAACAGGTTTAAGTGCAAGTACCTCTTATGATATCTATGTAGTAGCAGAAGATGCTTTAGGAAGTTTTAGTAGTATATCTAAAGTAGATGTGACAACAAATGATCCTGCAAACATTGTGATTACGGAAATTATGTACAATGCAGCAGAACCGGGTGCTGATATAACAGAATATATCGAACTATACAATGCAGGAAGTTCTACAGTGGATTTGACAGGGTATTCTTTTTCTGAAGGGATTATTCATACATTTACTAGTGGTTCTATAGCTCCGGGAGCATACTTTGTGATTACTGTTAATATGACAGAATTAGACAATAGATATGGTGCAGGGACAGCCGATGCACAATGGACTTCAGGAGGTTTGTCTAATAGTGGTGAAGATATCATATTAATAGATAATGGAGGGACACAAATAGATATTGTTGATTATGACGACAATGCCCCTTGGCCAACAGAAGCAGATGGTGATGGACCTTCCATACGATTATGTGATCCAACTGCAGACAATAATTTAGGCTCTAATTGGTCAGCATCTACAGAATCAATAGGTGTTATGATAAATGGATTTGAAGTAAAAGGAACTCCAGGTACAGCAGCAGTTTGTGATGTTACTCCACCAACAATCAGCACTACCAATCCTTTAGATGATGCAGTATCAGTAAATGATGCACAAAATATAACGATCAGCTTTAATGAAAATATTGCTTTTGGTACAGGAAATATACAAGTGATTGATGTAACGGATGGTTCAAACTCCTTTACCATTGATGTGACTTCTCCGGGTTCACAAGCATCTGTTTTTGATGATGTGCTAACAATCAATCCAAGTAATTTGTTAGACAGAAATTCTAATTATGCCATACAAATAGATAACACAGCCATTAGAGATATAGCAGGAAATAGTTTTGCAGGAATTGCAGACAATACTACTTTGAACTTTATGACAGTGCCTAATTTGGAAGTAACTTTTACAGTAAATCACCCTTCTTCTGCTACAGCAACTGATGGAAGCATCGCTGCAAACGCAACAGGGGGTGTACCTCCATATACCTATGTATGGAGCAACGGTCAAACGACTCAAACAATTAATAATTTAGCCCCCGCACAATATAATTTAGTTTCAGTAACAGATGCCAATGGATTTGTTGCGGTAGGACCTATTATTACCTTAATTCCACCCGTTGAAATATCATTTACCAATTCCAATAGTAGCGGCTCAGAGAGTGTGAGCTCAGTAAACATTCCTGTAGAGTTATCAACAACTTCTAATGTAACCATCACAGTTGATTATACAGTAACAGGAACCGCAACAGGAGGTTCAGATTATACCTTAGCAGATGGAACGTTAACCTTTAACCCATTAAGTACGGGTGACAACCTTACCATTGCAAATATTGTAGACGATGCTATTGTAGAAACCAATGAAACCGTAATTATAACCTTATCAAATCCTACAAATGCAACATTAGGAACCAATGCAGTATACACCTATACTATTGACAATAATGATACAACAGAAGTAACCATTGTAGGAGATGTTCAGGTAGATGAAGATGCAGGCAATGCGATTCTAACTGCTATGCTAAGCAATCCGGTACAAGGAGGATTCTTTATTCATGTAACAACCTCTAACGGAACAGCCGTGGCGCCTGGAGATTTTACCGCTTCTAATGATGAAGCGAATACGGACTTTTCAGGAAATGCAGGAGAGACACAGCAATTATTCATTCCAATTATTGATGATTCAGAAGGAGAAGCTAATGAAACTTTTACAGTAACCTTAAGCTCAGTGAGTGGAACGACTTTAGGAAGTAGTATCACAACCACAGATTCAGCTACGGTAACTATTGTAGATAATGATGCTCCGGTAGTATCAAGTGTATCAGTTCCAGCAGACGGACTCTATGGAATCGGAAGCGACTTAGATTTTACAGTAAGTTTTACAGATGCAGTGACAATCACAGGAACTCCAAGAATTCCAATGACCATTGGATCAACAACAGTAAATGCAGAGTTAAACGGAACTGTAACAAACTCATCAACAGCAAGCTTTAGATATACAATTACAGAAGGAGAGTTAGATACAGACGGAATTGTAGTAGGAACAACGATTGACTTGAATGGAGGAAGCATTGTAGGAACAAGCAGTACTATTGATGCGGTCTTAACCTTAAATAGTGTAGGAGCTACAGGAAACATCAATGTAGATGGAATTAGACCTACGGTTACCATTACTACAGATGCGGCAGATCCTACCAATGTTGCTTACACAGCCACCTTTACCTTCTCTGAAGATGTAACAGGATTTGAGGTAGGAGACATTACAGTAGGAAACGGAACTGCAAATGATTTTAACGCCATGAGCGCAACCGTGTACACAGCAACCATTACACCAACAGCAGACGGAGCAGTAACTGTAGACGTAGCGGCCAACGTAGCCGAAGATGCTGCAACCAATGGAAACGATGCAGCAGTACAATATTCTGTATTGTACGATGCAACCAATCCAACAGCTACGCTAACAACAACTGCACCGAATCCTGTAAATACACCATTTACAATAGACATTACATTTGATGAAGATGTATTCGGATTTGAGATGGCTGACTTGAATATCACGAATGGAACACCAAGTGACTTTGCAGCAGCAAATGCAACGATGTACTCAGTATTGATCACTCCAACCGGAGCAGGCGATGTAGTTGTAGATATTCCAGCAGGAGTAACAGAAGATTTGGCAACCAATGGGAACAATGCAGCAAGTTTTACAATCGAATACGACAACATACCACCGACACCACCAACGATCACGCACATCTCAGAATACACTTGTGCTGGTAATGTAACCATGACTAGCGACAATACTTTGAAGATATCTGGAACCGCAGAAAGAGAGTCAACAGTAGAGGTATTTATCGAATCCATCTCAGTAGGAACTACTATAACAGATGACAATGGTTTCTTTACCTTCGATCATTCAGGAACTACTTTGGCAGACGGTACCTATAACATCACAGCCAGAGCTACAGATATTGCAGGAAACACCGGAGATATCTCAGCAGCGTTCACCATTACCATCAACACAGTAGATTCAGATAGCGATGGTATTGCAGATTTCTGTGACGATGATGATGATGGAAACGGAGTAGATGATGTAGATGAAGATTGTGACGGAGATGGAATCATAGATAGTCAAGATACTGATAACAGCGCATGTACCTCAGGAATTCTACAAACCAGAAGTTATGGATTCTCTCCAAACGGAGACGGAGTAAACGATGGATGGACCATTGAGAACATCACAGCCTTCCCAAATAATACAGTAAGTGTATTCAGTAGATCGGGTAAGCTTGTGTTTAAGAAGAAAGGATACCGAAATGATTGGACAGGAATTTCAAACCAAACCAACAGTAGTGGAAACAACAGTAAGTTGCCGGTAGGACCCTATATCTACGTAATAGATCTAGGAGATGGAAGCAAACCCGTACGCGGATGGTTATACATTAATTATTAATAAAGCAAAATGATTCACAAACACCCAAAGAGAACAATCATGAAAAAAACAATCATAACACTCATCACGATCACTTTTGCTTTGTTAATAGGAACCAAGGCAGAAGCACAACAAGACCCAAACTTTACCTTGTATAACTTTAATATGAACATCATTAACCCGGCTTTTGCAGGGATCAAGGAAACACCTGAGTTGAACTTGGTGTATAGAAATCAGTTCTTGGGAATCGACGATTCCCCAAGAACCATCTCTATGGCCTACTCAAAAGCATTGGGGAAGAATCTGGGAATAGGAATCTCGGCTATTAATGATAGAGTTTTTGTACTAACAGAAACCGACATTGCAGTAGATGTATCTTATAAACTACAGATAGATGAAGAAACAAACCTATACTTTGGACTAAAAGCCGGAGGAGGATTTGTAAACATCGATCTAACCAAAGCAAGCAATCCTGGAAATGACCCATTGTTTACACAAAACCAAAGTTTCTTCAATCCACATATCGGAGCAGGGATCAATATTCAGAACGAGAAGTTCTACATTAGTATCTCTACACCAAACTTCTTAAAGGGAGATAGATATGAGAAGCAAGGAAACCGACCAAGTGCGGCAGTAGACCAAGCACACTTCTACTTAGGAGGAGGATACAACATTACCTTAAACAGTAGTTTGATCTTAACACCAAGAGTAATGATGAGAACGGTAGAAGGAGCACCAACGAGTTACGATCTAGGATCATCTTTAGAGATCAACAAGAAGTTTATTGCAGGGGTGAACTACAGAGTAGATGAAACAGTATCAGCATATGGATTGTTCCAAGTATTAGACAGACTAAAACTAGGAGCAGCCTATGATGTAACTACAATGGATGCAAGCGATATTAACGACAATGGTTCACTGGAACTTATATTAAAATATCAATTCTAATGACTAAATGGGACACTGTCATTTGAAGAAGAGTCGCTTCTCTGAAATTTCAGAAAAGCGACTTCTTATTTTTAAAAGAGAAACTTTATTTTACAACAAACTCTACTTGATACGTACCTAAATTTCCTCTGTGATCGTATGCATCTACCATCATTACATAAGTCCCTTGAGTATCCGGAGCAACCAATTGTAAGTTGATCTTTCCCGCCACTTTGCTAGTTTTAAAAGGTGACCACAAGCTGGTTTTGTGATGAATGTCAAAATTTGTACTGGCTATTTCTTGAAAAGATTCCGGTCTTTCAAAGGTGAAAATTTGTGGTGGATATTGCTTTTTAGGAGCTTTGTAAGAAACGTCTACCATATATTCTCCGCTAACCCTATAACGGTAGATTTTTCCAACAATAGGCTTCGTATTTTGAGGATGCTCACGATGGTTCTTACAGTTTAAAATATTACTGAAACAAACATAATCGTTTGGGTTGATTTCATATTCCTCTTGACTAGGATCGTGTTTTCTGTCAAAATCAATATCTTCAAGTAAGTTGGTGCTTGAAAAAGAGAATCCTACTTCGTCTATAAAAGCTTTACTTGTGGTAGAAAAAGTAATGTGCTCTGAAGGTTTGAACATTTCTAATTTAGGAATGATTGGATCTAGACTTTTGACCAAATCTTTAACTTCCAAAAGTATAGAAAGATCAAAGCTTGAATAAGGAGGAAGCAGATAACATTTTTTACTTGAAAGTACAGCTCTATCTACCTGAAAAAGCCCGTCTTTGTCAGAGATATAGTTGTAAATACCATTATCACATCGAACCAAAAAATGCATATTCGCTGCAGGAGCAATGTCTTGCTTATAAGCTTTTTTCATAGCCTTTACCTGAACTTTTTCAGAGAGACGTATTTTGGGAAATGTGTTTTTAGGATTCCATCTGTAATCATCTATAGACATAGTAAGCAATAGATTATCAATATCAGATGTTAGTGTTGCGTTATTTAAGGTTGTGCTTTGTATTGAGGAGATAAATTCTGAATCCAATAAATAATGCATAAATAAGTTCTTATTAAAAGAAGAATTGTCCAATGTTTTCTTGTAAACAGAGGTGGCATATCGAACCTTGATAGGTTCTGTATTCAACTTCGGACTAACAGACAGATTGATTTTTTCTCCAATTCTATATTCCAATTTAGGTGTTTGTAGAGCTGAAATATTGATTGTAGAAGGTTTTTTATGAAAACCGAATCGATAAGAAAGCAGATCACCTTTTGTATTGTATGCAGCTACAAGAAAAACACCCGGATAAATTTTTCCTGTATGCAAAGTTTCTGAAACCTCACTACCCTCTACCCATACATTTTTAGCGTGTACTTCTGTACCCTTTGAAAAGACTTTTAAAGTTATTTGTTCTTTTTGATGATGAGAACCGGGAACAATCTTGAGCAACCTTTTATAGTTTTCTTTGCCTTCCGCTAACGAGATACGTATTCCATCTTCTTTACTGTTCAATAGTATAGGAAAGATCTTTTTACCATCCATTTGAGTTTTTACGTGGTACTGATTTCCTTTTTGAAAACGGAGAGAGAATTTGCCAATTCCATTTTCAGTAACAGGAACTTTTTTTAAGAATTGCCCATTTTCATAAACATACAAATACTCTAATTTTTTGTAAATACTTTTGACCTTAAACCCAATAAATTGCTCTTGCTCATGTTGTAAGAATCCACCTTCGGGATAAAACAGTATTTGATCTTCTTCAATATTAGGAAGATGTACAAAAAAAGTTTCCTTATAATGACTGTCTTTGTATTCTACTTTGATATAATTCAGGTTTTGCCTTTTGGGCTTTTTGATAACAGCATGTAAAGAGTCGGTATTTTTTAATCTATAACTGAGGCTCTTTTCTTTTTCATCTTTATCCCAATAGATCAGCTTTACTCGAGCTTTAGTAACGGGGACTTTGTTCTTTTTATAAAACCTTAAGTGTAAATTCAGATGATCCTCTTCCCCAAGATTACTATCGTATTCGATATACATTTTCTTAGGAAGGATCTTGTGCACCATGATAGGTTTGGTAGACTCCAGAAAAAGAAGATTATCTAAAGAATTTTGAGTATAGGTAAGAATATAATATACACCTTCATCAAGGTGATTAGGAATCAGGTAAGAACCGTTGGTTGTTCCTTTTCTGATCCGGAATTTCTTACGATCTATTACCTTTTTTTCTTTGTCTAACAATAAGAAATACAATATACTGCTGTTGTATTTTGGAGCCAAGGTTTTAGATCCTAAGTGAATAGTACTAAACCAAACACGTTCTCCAACTTCATAAACATCTCTATCCGTTTTTAGATAAATGATCTCCTTGTCATTACTGGTAGATATAGTCGTGTTTTTAGCATAGCATAAGGCAAAACCCAAAAAGAAGGTTAGGGCGAAGAATTTCAGTTTCATAGAGAGTCAATTTTAATTAGCTCTACTAATATAAATGTATTTTAATAAAAATGTTCTTTAGAGTGTTAAAAAAAATCCGCTCCTCGAAACTTCGAGGAGCGGATTTTATCTTGAGTCAAAACTATCGTGACTTATTTATTCTTTTTAGCCCAGTTATCTCTTAATCCAACCGTTTTGTTGAAGATTAATTTTTCAGAAGTAGAATCCTTGTCAGTGGCAAAATATCCTAGACGTTGAAACTGGAATTGATCACCTACTTTGGTTGTTTGTAAGCTAGGCTCCACATGAGCCTCAATTACCTCCAAAGAATTAGGATTTAAAAACTCCATAAAATCTTTGTCTTTATGACTATCCGGAGCTTCGTCAGAGAACAAACGATCATAAGCACGAACTTCTGCTTTTACAGCATGTTTAATAGACACCCAGTGCAAAGTTCCTTTTACTTTACGCTTGCTTTCTTCTGTTCCGCTTCCCGATTTACTTAACGGGTCATAAGTACAGTGAATTTCAGTAATATTTCCGTCGGCATCTTTTACAACGCTTTCTCCTTTGATGATATAAGCATTCTTTAAACGCACCTCTTTTCCAAGAGTTAATCTAAAGAACTTTCTGTTCGCTTCCTCTTTAAAATCTTCCTTTTCGATGTACAATTCTCTTGAGAAAGGAACCTCTCTGCTTCCTGCATTTTCATCTTCAGGATTGTTCTCTGCAATCAAGATTTCTTCTTCTCCCGGAGGATAGTTTGTGATCACCAATTTAACAGGGTTCAATACTCCCATCACACGATTGGCAGTTTTATTCAAGTCTTCACGAATCTTAAACTCTAACAATGCTACATCTATTACATTCTCACGTTTAGAAACTCCAACCGTTTCAATGAAATTTCTAATAGAAGCCGGAGTATATCCACGTCTGCGTAATCCTGAAATTGTAGGCATTCTTGGATCATCCCAACCAGAAACAACACCTTCTTCTACCAAACGCATTAATTTACGTTTACTCATAATCGTGTAGCTCAAGTTCAAACGAGAGAACTCACGTTGCTTAGGAATATGTGGATAAGCAGTTTTGCTGTATTCATACACGTTGTCGCGGAACCAGTTGTACAATTCACGGTGAGGCTTAAACTCCAAAGAACAAAGTGAATGAGATATTTGCTCGATATAGTCACTTTCACCATGCGTCCAATCGTACATTGGGTAGATACACCAATCATCTCCGGTTCTGTGGTGATGTTTGAACAAGATTCTGTACATGATTGGGTCACGCATCAACATATTCGGGCTGCTCATATCGATCTTGGCACGCAATACATGCGCTCCTTCTTCGAAATCGCCATTTTTCATTTTTTCAAATAACTCCAAGTTCTCTTCTACAGAACGATCTCTGTAAGGACTGTTGGTTCCTACTTGCGTAGGAGTTCCTTTTTGAGTTGCAATTTCTTCTGAAGTTTGACTATCTACATAAGCTTTCCCTTCTTTGATCAGTGCTATTGCCCAGTCGTATAATTGCTGGAAATAATCTGAAGAATACAATTCGTTCTCCCATTTATACCCTAACCATGCCACATCATTCTTGATGGCATCTACATACTCTTGCTCCTCTTTAGCAGGGTTGGTATCGTCGAAACGTAAATTTACATGCGCGTTGTATTTTTCACCCAAACCAAAACTAATTCCTATGGCTTTGGTATGACCAATGTGTAAATACCCATTAGGCTCAGGTGGAAAGCGAAAACGCAAGTTTTCTTTTGGCATTCCGTTTGCCAAATCCTCTTCAATGATTTGCTCAATAAAATTAAGCGACTTCTTTTCTTCAGACATGTTTAATCCACTAATTTGAAAGCGCAAAATTAAAGAAAATAAGCGGATTAAAACTACTTTCCCTGTTGTTTCTGAAATAAGAAAAACTCCTCCGAGACAAAGAACGAAGGAGTTTAGGAAAGCTTACCTTCGGTAGGTACCGTCAGGCAATACCGTTGGCATTTTATACTGTGGATCTGTAAGCAAATTGTAAATAGCTACATCCGTTTGTTGCACTTTCTCTCTAGTGTTTAGTTTCCACTCATTGTTAATTTCGTTCAAACGAACATCAGATGCCTGAGCTCCTAAAATAGAAGTCAGTGCCCAGTACAAGTATTCAATCGTTTGACACGAAGCATAATCGCAAGTAGTATCGTTATAAGTATACCAAGCTCCAGCAGGATAAGAATTTGGAATAGTTAAGAACTGACCGCCTCTGGCAATATCCATAGCATTAGCCAAATCAGAACCCTGTGCTTGCCCAAATGCGCTAGGATAAGCTCTAGAATGTCCTGCGTTGTTAATGATGTGTAAAACTTCTTCTAAAGCAGCGTCAAATCGACCCGTAAAACCACTTGAAACATAATTAGGATTGGTTTCATCATTTCCTAAATCTTGCCCAATCCTTCCTGAAGGAGGATTGATGTTCAAGTCGTTTTCATTAGCCCACATGACTAAAAAAGCTTTCCCTGCAATCATTTGATCCAATACTGCTTGGTCATCTACAGTACCATCTTCATCATTGTCTAAGTACTGCGCCATAATGTTGGCAGCATGTAACAATTTTACATCATCAACACCGGCTACCGCATAAATATCAATTCCAAAGACAACCACTTTTCTATTAAAAGAAGAAAACCCGGGATCGGAATGAGCAACGATGGTAAAGTTAGGGTCGTTTCCCGGATCAATAGTTCCGGTAACTGTAAGATCGGTATCGTTATTTGAGGTGCAGGAAGCACAACTCATGGCAATAATACTAGTTAATAGCACTCCTGCAACAAACATTTTTTTCAGCATAATTTCAATATTTTAAGGTTACGTATGATGTTATTTGTTATTCATAACATCTATGTGACGCTTTATCCTATACGATGTGTCCGAAGATGAGTCCGACTAACCGTTATTCGGACTTTTTAGCTGATTTTGATACTGTTTTGGAGTAATGCCCTCAGTGTTTTTAAAAACAGAGTAGAAGGTTGATTTTGAGGAAAATCCGGCTTCCATGGCAAGTCCGAGAAGTGATAATTGTGAAGCTTTAGGAGAAGCAAGTAGTTTTTTGAAATCTTCTATCCTAAATTGATTGATATAATGATAAAAGTTCTTTTGTGTATTCGATTTGATAAGACGAGAAACCTCTTTTTCTTTCATTCCCAACTGATCCGATAAGGATCTAAGATCTAAATTAGGATCTTTAAAAAGTTCTCTTTCAACAATGGTTGCAGACATTTCAGAAAATCGTTGATTGTCTTCTTGATACTCCTCAATTGTCAATGCCGTTTCCTCAGGAGCTGTCATTTGAAATTGCAAAGACGAAAAGATCTCAGGTTGAGAGAATCCATTGTAACCAATCCAATAGATCATAAAAAAGGTGAGAATGGTTGATGTGATGGCAAAATACCCTCCGATGTTCTCATTTTGAAAGCCTACAATATCTTCTACGATCCATAAAAGGTGAAAGAACAAGAAGATAAAGATGATGGTTTTGATCCATTCCAATGTTTTATTTTCAAGAGCAGAAAAATAATCACCTAGCAGAGATCTGTGCGTTTTTAGCATCATCAGAACATATACTAGGATAGGGATATTAAAAAGATATTCTATAAAATGACCGATAGGATAAAAATTAATAATCATTCCCGGAATGAAAAGTAAGAGATAATAGAAGTTTATAGATAAGTTCAAACTCTTTCTTACATACAACAACAGAAAAGGAATAGTAAAGAGAGTCGTATTCGGAACTGTAAAGGAAATTCCTTGAACAGATTCTAGAAAAGATCCCAATACTTCAAGTGACAAAGACCACAAGAATACTCCCAAAAAGATATTAGCCCTTCTATTTTTGGTTTTTGATGAGGTAAAGAGCAAACCCAACACAAAAGCCGTTGAAATAGAGAGAATGTCTAGAACACTTGAAAAAGAAAAATCAAATACTATTTCCATATGTAGGAATAAAAATACAACATGATTTATTTGTAATTTTGCTTTTTATTTAAAAATGGCAAAGAAACCGGATTTAGTAGTCTATAATGAGGAAACAGAGAAGTACGATGCTTCTTTAAAACCCTATGGAACCAATGCCAGTGCTCCTGCGATCAAACCCACCGATACAGCAACTTGGAGAAATGATGGTGTAGACAGGGTAAACAAGCAACTGAAGAGCAAATTTGACGAGATCAAAAAAGCGTATGAAGAATTGATGACACAATTCGAATACAACGACCTGGTGTACAATGCCAAGTTTAATTTTGAACCTGTTATAGGTGAGATCTATCACTTGTATAACAATAAAAACAAAGAACCTTTTCTATCATTGATCGCTCCTGATCAATGTCGATTTGATCATTTAGGATCATTTCGTTTGAATTCACAAAAAATGTGGGAGAAAATATAAGCATGGGTAAAATTCAAGTTAATAACATCCGACTGTATTCCAATCACGGATGTTTAGAAGAAGAAGCAAAAATAGGATCTTGGTATCGTGTAGACGTTGAGGTAGATGCAGATCTAACCAAATCATCGCAAACCGATGAATTGTCAGACACGGTAGATTATGTACATTTAAATCATATTGTAAAACAAGAAATGGCCATACGTTCTAAGCTCTTAGAAGAAGTAGCGCAGCGTATTTTAGATCGTTTTTTCAAAGAAATTTCCATGATTGAAAAAGCCACAGTAAAGGTGGCGAAGGTTAATCCGCCCATCGGAGGAAATGTAGAAGAAGTGGTCATTATTTTAGAACAAAGCAGGTAAAAGAAAAAAAAGTAGTGCCAGAAACAAAAAAAATGTAAATTTGCACTCCTTAATGGTGCCGTGGCCGAGTGGCTAGGCAGTGGTCTGCAACACCATCTACAGCGGTTCGAATCCGCTCGGCACCTCAAAAAAACCTTGATTTTACGTAAAATCAAGGTTTTTTTATTTCTGGAAAAGCTTTTTTAGAACGTGCATATTAGTAACGTTTCCTAAACGAACTGGGACTTTCACCGGTTTTAAGCTTAAAGAATTTAGAAAAATGAGAATAATCTTCAAAACCCAACTCAATTGCTATAGTAGTCAATCGTTGTTTTGTATGAACTAAAAGTCTTTTTGCTTCTAAAATGATTTTGTCATGTAAAATTTCTGTGAGTGTCTTATTCAAAACTTCTTTAGAGATTCTATTTAAATGTCTTACAGATACATGAAGCTGCTCAGCATAAAAAGCCGCTTTTTTGTTTTGTTTAAAATGTGAGGTAATTAAACTTTCTAATTTATGCACAAGAATTAAGTTATTTATAGACTGCTTTGGTAGTGGTTTACTCTTTTGATCAAAGAGCCTTAGAAAATCGATATAAATAACATTAACCAAACTTAATAAATAAGCTCTTTTAAATACTTGATCGTTATTATACTCATTATTAATGTTTTCAAAAGACTGCGTAAAGAATTGAATTTTACCCTTAGGTAGATCTAAAAAAGGTTCATTTAACGTGTAGAAAGGAAACTCGTTTAAATTTAATTCATTCATGCTAAGTCTGAAAAACTCGAGAGTATGAAAAAAAATATACCCTTTTACAGAAGAAGTAAAATCCCAAAAATGAGATTGTCCGGGTTTTAAAAAAAATACTCGCCCGGGTTTTACATCATAAGAGGTAAAATCTATTTCGTGCCTGCCTTCACCTTCAATAATTAATACGCATAAATAAAAACTGTGTCTGTGAGGCTGATTAAAATGTTGTTCATTCTTTTTAAGGTGAATGTCTAAATGATTGCTGTAAAAGTAATTTTCAATTTCTATCGGAGGGTTGAAATTTTCAATATTTAAAATAGGAATCATATAGAAATGTCTTAATTATACAAATTTAAGCAACTTATAGATAATAGTTTTCGAGTTCAAGAGGAGTAATTTTGCAAAAATATTTTTACATGAAACCACTTGTCGCTTTGCTTTCAAATAAATGCCCTAGATGTAATAAAGGAAAGGTTTTTGAAAATTCTATTTTTAATTTATTTAAAATAGGAAAAATGAAGGATAATTGCTCTCATTGCAATCTCACCTACGAAAAAGAACCGGGTTTCTTTTTTGGAGCAATGTATGTTAGTTATGCTTTAAATGTGGCAGAAAGTGTAATCGTATTTATCGTTTCAAGATTTATAGTAAACCTAGATTGGTTCTCAAGTCTAGGCTTAACAGCATTGATGTTAGTAGTATTGTTTGGAGTGAATTTTAAATTATCTCGAATGATCTGGTTATATATGTTCTCGTCTAAAAAATAAGTTGAGGTTCATGTGGTAGATTGAATTCTACAATGTTTTAAAAGGGTTAAAAATGAAAAGACCATAGAAACTACTTGCGTCTTCAGCAATGATTTTTGCTTTAAATATTGATTTATTGATACTTTTTTTTCGTTTAACGAAGAAAATCTACCATTCGTCGATGTTTACTACCCATTAAACTAAAGCTAGCCTAAATTCATTCTTTTTTGGTAATTTTTGCATTCGAAACCAATCACATAAAATGAACAAGCTAAAGATACTTTTGATTGAAGATGATGAAATTGAACGCATGAAGTTTGCAAAAGTGGCATCAAAATTAGGCAATCACACAATTGTAGAAGCAGAGAATGGAGAGAAAGCTTTGGAAGTTTTGGAACGAATAGACTTACCTAATTTAATTGTCCTAGATTTAAATATGCCTAAGGTAAATGGCGTTGAATTTTTAAAGATTTTAAAAACTAACGAAAATTTACAGTATATTCCTATCGTAGTAATGTCTACCTCAAACAATCATAACGATATAAAAAGGTGCTATGAAATAGGAGCATCAGGCTACATGATCAAACCTTTGCATTACGAAGACTATAAAAAGAAAATACAAGGATTGATCGAATACTGGGTAGACAACGAATTAATATTGTAAACTATGAAAGGAATTGTTTTTACAGAATTTTTAGAGCTGGTAGAATCCAAATTTGGATTAGAAACTGTTGATGAGATCATTGAAAAATCTGATCTTCCTTCCCAAGGAGCATATACTTCCATTGGAACCTATGCCTTTTCTGAAATGCTGTCTTTGATCACTAATTTGAGTGAAAAGACAAAAATATCTGTAAACGATTTACTACATGCATATGGTTTACACTTTTTTAGTGTAATCGAACGAGACTATCCTGCTATTCTAAAATCTTACAATGATCCTATGGAATTACTTTCCTCTGTAGAGAGTCATATTCATGTAGAAGTAAGAAAGATTTACCCGGATGCCGAATTGCCACGATTTGAAATAGCAGACAAAACAGAGAATTCTCTTACACTTATTTATTACTCTTCCAGATCTATGTATGCTTTTGCTCATGGACTGATGGAAAAAACTTTTGATTACTACGGAGCTTCACCTTCAATAACTTATACCACGTTAAAAGATGATGGTTCTGAAGTAAAGTTTGTAATTTTGAGGAATGAGTAATGAGAAAATCCATATACTCCAAAAAGCACTAGAAAGAGAAAAGCTTGCCCGCAAACAAGCTGAAAAGATTCTTGAACAGAAATCATTGGAACTCTACGAAAAAACACAAGAGTTGGCCTCTATCAATGATAACCTATCTAAAGTAATTGATGAGCAAACAATAGAGTTTAATGGGATCTTTGACAGCATACGAGACTCTTATATATTGATGGATTTGCATGGAAACGTGTTGAAAATGAACGATCCTGCCATAGATTTTTTTGGATACGATATCAAAAAAGAAAAGTTCAACGTAACTGAGATCATCTATGAAGAAGATCACGAATATGCATATGCCTCTTTCTATCAATTGATCGAAGTTGGATACTTTGAGAATTATCAAGCACGCATCTATACCAAGTCAGGTGAGATTAAATGGATACAGATCAATTCGAGGATTATACATGATGGTGAAACAGAACCTCGATTTGCACACGGAATTGTAAGAGATATTACCGAAGCCAAAGCACAACAAGAAGCTTTCGAAACACAAAAAAAACAATTAGATGCTATTGTAGAGAATTCTTCATTAGGAATTGCCTTAAGTGGAAGTGATGATAGATTTATCATGACCAACACAGCTCTTGAAAATTTGTTGGAATACACAAAAGAAGAGATGCAGGAATTGTCAGTAAAAGATGTGTCCTTGAAAGATGATGCAAAAATTACCAGAGAGCATTTGGATAGAATGGATAGTGGAGAATTAGACCATTTCTCTATGAATAAAAGATATAAATCCAAGAGCGGACGTGTTATTTGGGCAAAAACCAGTGTTGCAGCAGTAAGAAACCCAGATGGATCTATGCTATATAGAGTTGCTTTGGTAGAAGACATCACCGAAGAATTAAAGCAAGGAGCATTGCTAGAAGCCTTAAACAATTTGATGGCATCTATCCTTGGAAAAACCAATATCTATGAGATTGCTTGGGAAATTACAAAGAATACCATTGGCTTATTAGGATTTGAAGATTGTGTGATTTATTTATTAGATCAGGAAAAGAAAGAGTTAAATCAAATCGCTGCCTATGGAGAAAAAGTTTCTTCAGATAATGAGATCGTAAACCAGATTGCTATTCCATTGGGAGAAGGAATTGTAGGAACAGTTGCAGAAACAGGAGTTCCGGAAATCATAGCCGATACGAGTAAGGATAAGAGATATATTGTAGATGATAAAACGCGTTTTTCTGAGATTACCGTTCCCATTATTGCAGAAGACGAGATCATTGGAGTGATAGACTCAGAACATAGCAGCAAGGACTTCTTTACCTATGATCATTTAAAAACATTGCAAACCATTGCAAGTTTAGCAGCAACACAGTTGAAGAATGCATTGAGTTTGCGTTTGAGAGAGAAAGCAGAAAAAGAAAAAGAGCTGGTGTTAAAAGATCTCAAGAAGAGTAATAAAGAGTTAAATGACTTTGCTCATGTGGTATCTCACGATTTAAAATCGCCATTGCGAAGTATGAATACTTTGGTAAATTGGCTGAAAGAAGATAGTGAAGAGTTTGCGAGTGAAGAGATCAATGAAAACTTTGAGTTATTGCTGAAAAGAATTGACAGAATGGACCTTCTGATCAACGGAATTTTGAATTATGCGAGTATTGATAAGATCGAAAAAGTTGATAAAGACACTAATTTGAAGGTGATTGTGGAAGATATTTTAGACACAATTCATATTCCGGATCATTTTTCAATCACAGTAAAAAACAAACTTCCAATCGTTAAAGGAGATTCTTATAAATTGATTCAGCTTTTTCAAAACTTGATTGGAAATGCAATCAAGTATACCGATAAAGAGGAAGGGAAAGTTGAGATAGATTGCAAGTCAAAAGGCAAGTTTTGGGAATTTAGTATCGCTGATAATGGAATTGGAATTCCTAAGAAATATCATGAAAAAGTATTTCAGGTATTTCAAGTCTTAGAAGAGGCGGAAGACTCTACAGGAGTGGGATTGTCTATCGTAAAGAAGATCGTAGATTTCTACAATGGAGAGATCTGGTTAACCTCTGAAGAGGGTAAAGGAACCACCTTTTATTTTACATTACCTAAGAAATAATGGAAACACCAAACTTGAATTATATTAAAGGGTTAGCAGATGGAGATAAGGCCTTCGAAGCTAAGCTAATTGCAGTTTTAAAAAAAGAGTTACCGGAGGAGCTTGAAGAATACTTAAATAATTTCCAGAAAAAAAACTTTGTAAAAACTGCGGAAAATGTCCATAAACTAAAACATAAAATTAGTATATTAGGACTCACAAAAGGTTATGAAGAAGCTGCACTATACGAAAATGATCTTAGAGATCAGCAAGAGATAAGGCGCCATAACTCTTTTGTACAAATAGTGAAATCCATGTCAGATTTCCTTAGTCTCCTAAAAGAAGAGTAATTGTATCACCCCCTAAACGAGAAACTATGAATTGTATAATCATAGATGATGATTCTGCGGCTAGATTAATCGTGTCTAAGCTGTGCAAGAAGGTACCTAAACTTCATGTATTAGAAGAGTTTTCTAATGCTATCGAGGCTATTAAATTTTTAAACAACAACGAAGTAGATGTGATCTTTCTAGATATTCACATGCCTACTTTCTCCGGGTTCGACTTTATGCAAACATTAAAGAACCCACCAAAAATCATTCTAACAACTTCAGACAGGAATTTTGCACTGGAAGCTTTTGAATATCCTAGTGTAGTAGACTATTTGGTTAAACCTATAGAGCTACCCCGTTTTCAAAAAGCAGTAAACAAACTCTCTACCTTCTCTGTGAAGAAAGAAGAAAAACCATCAGTAGAAACATCTGATGGAACAAAAGAACTGTATGTTAATGTAGATAGAAGACTGGTAAAAATCAACTTTTCTGAGATTAACGTCATAGAAGCAAAAGGAGATTATATCCGAATAAAAACAAACGACAAGAGTCATATTGTACATTCTACATTAAAGAAGATCGAAGACAAATTGCCGAATGAGGTTTTCTTAAAAGTACACCGATCATACATTATAAACTTATCTAAAATCATTGATATAGAGGATAATAGTGTGTTAATAAAACAAGACATTATCCCGGTTAGTAGATCTAATAGAAGTGAATTGATGAAAAGGCTAAACCTATTATAGCCGTTCATCTAAAGAAAAAGTCTCTTTACCTTACATTTCGTCCCCGCTTAACGTTAAAAAATCGTTTGTGGTTTTTTTGTAAATACTTTTACATCAATGAAAACCAACACACTTTTGCTAGGGAGCATCTTCTTGATGGCTCTTAACCTTAGCGCACAAAATTTGGGCGATCTGATAAAAGAAAGCGAATCTCTTTTTCAGAAAACGCGCCCTTTGTTGGTTTTTCCAAAAAGTACAAAGTTCGACCCGAAATTCGATTTTTATTCAGAAATAGATACTACTAAAAATGTAAACTTTTTAGAGTCGGAGCTCAAGAAGATCCAATCTCAACAGTTCAAAAAAGATATAGGACTGGTGTTTAAGGCCAATGCCCAATATAATTTTAGAAACAGTTTTGACGAAGAGACAAACAATTTCAACATAGGAAGAGTAAGAGCAGAGTTGGAGTGGAATATTCTTAGGTCTGGGTATACACATAACAGAACCTTATCGAAGCGGTTAGAGAATGAAATGTATATGCTCCAAGAAGAGCAAGTAGAAGCAGAAAGAATTTTAATGAGGAGACAATTTAGAATTGACTATACCTATGTTATCAATTCAGAAAAAATAGATCACCTTACGAAGTTCTTAAGATTTGAGAATGAATATTTCGATTTTCTGAATAAGCTGTATTTCAAGAAGTACATCAAAAGAGAAAGATTGATTGAAGTGAGCCAACAAATACATGTGCTTAAAAATCAATTGGAAACTCTAAAGAAGACAAACCTATTATTAAAGGATAGTGTTTCTCTTCCGTATCAAAATAGAAAGAGTCTTCCTTTCTTAAAGCTAAGGCTAGATTCGTTGTCCTATGCTTCTCAAACAGCAAACTTAGAACTGCAGAAGGAAAATGTATATCTGCAACACAAAGCAATTAATGATTTGAACTTTTCATTCTATGTTCAGGAAAATTTTAACTATTCAAGAGTCGGGCATCGTTTCTTTCCGGCTGTGGGAGTCAGATTCAGAGCTCCTATCAGATTCAACCATCGAAAGAAAGTTATTGATGCGAAGTTAAAGATTCTCGCAGCGCAGCATATCGATAAATCTGTAGGAGAATACAATCAGATCATCACTTGGGTAGGAGGATACAATGAGAAATTGAAAGATGTTAGAAACCAATACAAAGGGTGGAAAGTGTTGGAGGAACGAATTCGAATTCTTACAGTTTTAAAATCTGAATTAGACAATCAAGAAACCGGAGTACTCCTCTTAGAATTGTTAGAAGAAGAATTTAAAGTGCTGGAAAATATGCTGCAGCTAAAAAGGCAGCTGTACACAACACTATCTCACGTATACGAACTTACCAGAGCTAGCAATATTGAAGCCATTGTAACTCCGGTAGATCTTACTGAGAAAACAGAGCAAAACAAATATTCAATAAGCAAAAGTCTAATCTATAGCTTAGACTTTCAGATCCAGTTTTTAAAAGCAAAAGGATCGGTAAAAATAGAAGTGCACGAGCAAGACCTGAAAACACAAGAAGCACTCAATAAAGCCAATATCAATTTTGAGTTAGTAAAAGAATTGAGTAGCGTAAGTGTAGAAAAAGCCATACAAAAAGAGTTAAACCAAATTCATATAGAGCCATGAGAAAGTTTACTTATAAAAAGAACACAGCAATTATTAGAACGCTGAAAGAGCCTAAAGTGAAAAAGAAGAGATGGAACCTAGATAGAGTTTTGTACTTCCTAATCATCATTGCTTTACTATTCTGGCTAGTCAGTTTTGTGTATAAGAAAACTGTCTGGGTAGAAGGAAACGGGCAAGTATTAATGGAAAAGGTAGATGTGAATTTTACAAATGATATTCGTGTCAAAGAAATCTTTATCAATGAAGGAGATACGGTAACTGTTGGTAAGAATCTGTTCAATTATTTTCAAGACGATTTCGATAGTAATGCTTCTATAGTTATAAAAGGTCTTGATAGAAAAGAACGATTGAACAATTCGCTTCAAGACTTGTTGAAAGAAATTCTGAAGAAAAGAATACAGTTAAACAATCTAAAAAAACGGTATCAGTTTTTGCTGGATCAAGAAGAGAAAATTACCAGACTAATCTTATTGGATGTGTATACAAAAAGCAAATTGGAAGATTTAGTTGCACAAAAACTACTGGTAAAAAATCAAATAGACCTTTTAAGAAGTGAGTTGTACTTTCTGTCTAGACAAAAAGCAGGACTGAAAGACAACAATGGAGCTTATGACATCTTAGGAGGCGGAGGAAATTATGGAAACACCTACACATCGCCAATCAAAGGAGTTATAGGACAGATCTTAAAAAATAGTGAAGAAGCCTGCTACAAAACAGAGAATGTAATGACTATACATAATATAGAAAAGGTATTTGTAAAGGCATATTTTGACTTAAAAGACCTAGGGAAAATAAAAAAAGGAGGAATCGTTTATATTGAGTTTCCCGATAAAACGGTCTCCAAAGGAATTATAAATAAACTTTACATCTCTACTTATAAAGCGCCCTCAGAATTTCAAAAGAAGTATGAACCTACCGAAAGAAATATCTTAGCTGAGATCGTCCCGATAGAGAAAGAGCAAATTCCAGAATGGGGGAAGTTCTACAAATTAAACCTCAAGGTTAAAGTAGGAAAGCTCTAAGCCACGAAATCCTCAAGTTTATTACTTGAGGATTTTTTTCGTTCAATGATTTCTCAAAAACCATTCGTCTAAACTTCACCACGCTTTATCCATAAAAGCTAAGCAATAAGCTAATAAAAGGAACAGTAGTAGTAATAGCTCATAATTTAGAGGTATCAATAAGAAACAAAGTTTAATCCTTTAAATAAAACAGCATGAGCTTAGCACAACTAAAACCAGAAAATAACAAAAGAACCAGCTTCCCAAAGTTGGCATACAAGAAGGAAAAACTATTCAAACAATTACTGGATAAAAAAGAGAGTATTGCAGTAGTTGGATTAGGATATGTAGGATTGCCCTTAGCTGTTCACATGGCAGCTAAATTTAAAGTAATGGGATTTGATGTAAATGAAGGAAAGGTAATGCAACTGATTCAGCACAAAGACCCATGCGAAGAGTTACCGGCAAGAGAGTTTAAAGGAAAAGATATCAGCTTCACTTCTAATGAGGAAATTTTAAAAGAAGCAAAATTTTATATTGTTGCCGTCCCAACACCTATTGATGACCTGAAGAAACCAAACTTGGGTCCGATTAAATCAGCAACTGCAACCATCGCAAAATACCTAAAAAAAGGAGATTGCGTTGTATTTGAATCTACAGTATTCCCGGGATGTACAGAAGAAGTATGTGTGCCAATTTTAGAGAGAATATCAAGATTAAAATTCAATAAGGATTTTACTGTTGGGTATTCTCCGGAGAGAATCAATCCGGGTGACAAAGAACATACATTCACTAAGATCACTAAGATTGTTTCCGGGAGTACAGTAGAAGCATTAGAATTGATTGCAGATGTGTACAGTACAGTGGTTACTGCTGGAGTTCACAAAGCACCTTCTTTAAAAGTTGCTGAAGCAGCCAAAGTAGTAGAAAACATTCAAAGAGATGTAAACATTGGATTGATGAACGAGTTGTCGCAAGTCTTTAGTGTATTAGATATAAATACAGAAGAAGTTTTGAAAGCGGCCGGAACCAAATGGAATTTCCATAATTATTTTCCTGGATTGGTTGGAGGGCATTGTATAGGAGTAGACCCATACTACTTGATAAGCAAAGCTAAGGAGATGAAGTACGAGCCTAAGTTGTTAGAGCAGGTAAGAGAAGTCAATGAAAGTATGGTGCAACATATAGTCTTGCGGTTAGAAAGAAGATTGTATGCAAAAAGATTCAGAAAGAATGATGTGCGAATTCTGGTAAAAGGAATTGCATTTAAAGAAAATGTAAACGATATCAGAAATTCAAAAACAGCTGAATTGTGTGAAAAATTGATCAATAAAGGATTTTCTGTTGTAGTACAAGATTATATGGTAGATGCCAAAGAAGTGAAAAGACATTATGGATTTGAAGTGAACAATACCCCTGAAGGAGAGTTTGATGCCATTGTGTTAGCTGTAGATCATGAAGACTATAAACATTTATCTTATTATGATCATCTAAAAAATGGAAATCAAGAAACTGTAATTTTTGATGTAAAAGGAAACAAAAAAGATAAGTTTCCAAAAAGAATATATATGTCTTTATAATAAAGAGGAAGTATAAGAATAAATTTAAGATAGATATATACTGTCAATTTCATAAGAATCACTTAAAGCTTGTAATCTTTAATCAATAGAAAAAAGATTGTGGCTTTGGGTGATTTTGTAGGTTATATCTAGAAGAAAGTCCTCAAAGAGCTTGAGCAAAATACACACAATAAATAGAGAATGGAGATAAAGGATCGTGAGTTTTAAGAATTATCGTAATAATGATAAGGGAAAAAGGGGTATAAATACGCTGTTTTATAAAGATCTATTTTACGGGTAAAAAAACCGTTTATCTATACTTTGTTACCATTCACCTATAAAAAGCTACCATTCAACTAATTAAATAGAACATTGAAGGAACTTTGTAAAATAATTAGTAAATTTAATACACTGAAACAGTCACAAAAATTGTTTAATCCCTCTAAACTAAGACAAGATGATAAACTCAAGTTAAACCAAACGATTTCTAGATAACTACTTTCTAACTAAAGCTCAAATTTTCTTCACCTTCTACAGTCCTCTGAATGTCCTCAACAAAAAGAGAAAATTACCTAACAATAGCATCTATTGCTGTAGGTTGATTCTAGGCTCTCTGCCGTTAAAAAAATACTGTTAGACACCCCAAAATAAGATTATGATTATAATACTTTCTGCAGGCCTAATTTTTTTTAGGCAGGACTGCTAATCTAAAAAAACAACATTCTCTTCATTTTATTAGTCCTCCTATGTCCTCACCATAGAGAAATGAACATAAACAATACGTATGTATTGATATGACTTGCATACACTAGACATATAAAAAACTAAACACCCCCATAGAATGAAGCAAAACAATTATTTCCATTCTAGGATCCGACCAATCTCCGGTTGATCCGATTGCTGAAAAGCAGCTAATTACTTATTGATTTTTTCTTCTCGTTCACTGTTGTCCAACAGTGAGCCTGGAATAGTATTGGGTTATTAAGGCGGATTTAGCACCAAAAAAAATGTTAAACACCCCTAAATGTGAAACATGATATCTTGACAATCCTAGTCAAATCATTCAATTGTGCCACGCCTAAAAATGCAATTGATTAAAAAGATTGAAAAAAACCACTCATCTACACTTTTCTTCTTTTTAACCGCTGTCAAGC
The DNA here is from genome assembly GCF_042684245.1 of Pseudotenacibaculum haliotis. Classification (NCBI taxonomy): domain Bacteria; kingdom Pseudomonadati; phylum Bacteroidota; class Flavobacteriia; order Flavobacteriales; family Flavobacteriaceae; genus Pseudotenacibaculum; species Pseudotenacibaculum haliotis. The sequence continues at coordinate 1,037,253 of NZ_JBHULH010000001.1, read as the reverse complement.
CTTAATAGCCTAATAAATCCGGGGAGAGAGAGAGTCCTAGCTAATTTAGCATCATACAAAAGAAAAATCTAACCCTTAAATAAATCAAAATGAATTTAACGAAACTAAAAACAGAAGTTCTGGAGCAAGAAACTATACAGTACCCAAAGTTAGCTTATAAGAAAGAAAAGCTATTCAAGCAATTACTAAATAAGACAGAAAGTATTGCTGTAGTTGGTTTGGGATATGTAGGGTTGCCTTTAGCCGTTCATATGGCAGGGAAATTCAAAGTCATGGGATTTGATGTAAATGAAAAAAAAGTAATGCAGTTGATCCAGCATAAAGATCCATGTGAAGAATTGCCGGAAGAAGAGTTCAAAGGAAAAGATATCAACTTTACTTCTAACGAGGAGATCTTGAGAGAAGCAAAGTTTTATATAGTAGCAGTTCCAACACCAATTGACGATTTAAAAAAGCCAAATTTAGGTCCGATTAAATCGGCAACTGCAACCATTGCTAAATATCTAAAAAAAGGAGACTGTGTGGTTTTCGAATCAACAGTATACCCAGGATGTACAGAAGAAGTGTGTGTGCCCATTTTGGAGAGAATTTCAAGGTTAAAATTCAATGAAGATTTTACCGTAGGGTATTCTCCTGAAAGAATCAATCCGGGAGACAAAGAACATACGTTTACAAAGATCACAAAGATCGTTTCGGGAAGTACGAAAGAATCTCTTGAGCTAATTGCTGATGTGTACAGCTCAGTAGTTACGGCCGGAGTTCATAAAGCACCTTCTCTAAAAGTAGCTGAAGCAGCTAAAATAGTAGAGAACATTCAAAGAGATGTAAATATTGGATTGATGAATGAATTGTCGCAGATCTTTAGTGTTTTAGATATCAATACAAAAGAAGTTTTGAAAGCAGCCGGAACTAAGTGGAACTTCCACAATTATTTCCCGGGATTGGTTGGAGGTCATTGTATAGGAGTAGATCCTTATTACCTGATCAACAAAGCCAAGCAAAATAGATTTACACCAAAACTGCTAGAACAGGTGAGAGAAGTTAATGAAGGAATGGTAGACCATATTGTATCACAATTAGAGAGAAGATTGTTTGAAAGGATCTTCAAAAGAAAACCTGTCTCTGTTCTGGTAAAAGGAGTTGCATTTAAAGAAAATGTAAATGACATCAGAAATTCGAAAGCAGCCGAACTATGTGTGCAATTAATGAATAAAGGATTTAAAGTTGTAGTACAAGATTATATGGTTGATTTCAGAGAAGTAAAGAGGCACTACGGAATTGAGGTGAACAATACTCCTTCAGGAGAATTTGATGCCATTGTACTAGCGGTAGATCATGAAGACTACAAGCATTTGTCTTATTACGATCACCTAAAGAACGGAAATAGAGAAACAGTAGTTTTTGATGTAAAAGGAGATAAGAAACATAAGTTTCCGGAAAAGATATACATGTCTTTATAAAAAATATGAGGCAGTAATTAAAAAATAGAAAACCATGTTAAATTTAGTCAGGCATAATGATAACTCGAGGAAGATTATCCAGGATGGATACTCACTGCTCTTGGTGTCACATGTGAGTGAGCTGAAAAAAGAAGAATTGACGCTCTTAGATGGTTTTATTATTAATACAGACTCTCATGTATTTTCAAAAGAGATTATTAAAGAAATCAGAACCGATGCAAATCTTAAAGTGGCTTTAAAGCCGCTTTTTGTCAATAGCATCTATCACTTACCAAAACATTTGCAAGTTCAAATAGATGGTTCAGTAGAATTAACTATGATCAGTTCTTACATTCAAAGAATTGTAGCAATAAATAACAGGATTAGTAGTCTGGAGGAGCCAAAATTGGTTTCACATGAGGTGCTTATACAGTACAAAACATTAGCATACCTCTATACAAGAAATACAAGATTAACCCCTGCGCATTCGAGAGAAAGCCTTATAGGGTATGAGTTTCCATTTATTTCTCTGTTCTTCAAAAATACAGAAGGAGTTCAGTTGTTGGAAAGCCTAAGAAAAGTAACAGAAAAGAACTATTTATCTTTTAAACTACAAGACTACATTCACCTGTGTAAAAGTTGCTCAGGAAATTACCTGAATTTTAGAGAGTGCTGCCCAAAATGTGACTCTATTGATATTGCTGCTCACGACATGATTCATCACTTTGTGTGTGCTCATGTAGCTCCGGAAAAAGACTTCAAGAAAGAAGAACATTTAGAGTGCCCGAAATGTGATAAACACTTAAGACATATTGGAATCGACTACGATAAGCCTTCTACCATTTATTCATGTAACTCTTGTAGCCACGAATTCCAAAACCCGGGGATGTTATCACTGTGTTTTGATTGTGGAACAGAAAATAAATTAGAAGAATTACTACAAAAGACCATTGGGAATTATGCGCTAACACAAATGGGAGAGCAGTTCTTATTTAAAAGAAATACAGATCAAACTCTCAATAAAAATGGTCATTCAGAGAACTTAAGTAGCTTAAATATAAACCTATTTAAGCTCTTGCTAGATCAAGAGATCAAAAGAGTGAAAGCAACAAACGGAAATAGCTTTTTTGCCAGTATCAAGTTTCAAAACAGTCAACTTCAGTTACTAAACAAAACAGCTAAAAAAGCACTGATGAAAGAGATCGGAGGGATTATAAAATCGTATTTAAAAGACACAGACATTCTTTCTTCAGAAAGTTTCAATCGTTACTACCTATTACTACCAGAGACAACAAAAAATCAATTAGTAAGATTAGAAAATATCGATTATAACTTATCAAAGTTATTATCAGATAACCTGGTAGAAGAACAACAAAAAATAGATATAACGATACAACAAATAAAAGGTAAAGACCTTATACAAAATTACTTTTCGTGATGTTTTTAAGTGTACATAATCTACTGCCAGAATACCTGAACTACTGGTTTGTGGTTGGTTTACAAAAGTTCATTAGGGTATTCTGGTATTTTGTCATCTTTGAGTTTACTCGATATATCATTATTGATTATATCGTAGCATTCATTTTTTGGCTCAAAGGAAAACCACGAAAAGAGCAATTTGAAGAAGCCAGACGAAAACTGTTTATAGAAAACCCTTTTGTCTCTGTGATCATTCCCGGAAAGAACGAAGGAAAGCACCTTTTTAAACTAACCAAATCTCTTGATGAGCAAACCTTTAGCAATTTTGAACTGATTATTGTTGATGACGGTTCAGATGACGACACACCCATTATTGGAAAAAATCTGGAAAAACTGGGATTAATAGATATGTTCATCAGAAATGAAATGAGAGGAGGAAAAGCCTCTGCAGCAAACTTGGCTCTCCGTTATAGCAAAGGAAAATACATTGTGCATTTAGATGCCGATTGTTCGTTTGATAGAGATGCCATTGAAAAAGTATTAATCCCTTTTTACTTAGATGATAAGATAGGAGCAGTTGGAGGAAATGTAAAAGTGAGAAACTATAGAGAAAGCTTGTGTGCAAAACTTCAAGCCATAGAATATCTCAAAACAGTTTCTGTAGGAAGAATTATAACATCGTATTTAGGTATATATAAGATCATATCAGGAGCCTTTGGGGCCTTTAGAAAAGATGTGATCGACAGTATTGGTGGATGGGATATTGGACCCGGATTGGACGGTGACATTACAGTAAAAATCAGAAAGTCCGGGTACAAGATCTTCTTCCAGCCAGAAGCAGTTTGCCTAACCAATGCACCTTCAAAATTTAAGGTATTAACCAAGCAAAGGCTTCGTTGGGATAAATCGATTATTAGATTCAGGGTAAGAAAACACAAAGATGTGTACTTCCCTAATGCCAACTTTAATTGGTCAAACTTTTTCTCATTGGCAGAAAATGTTTTTTACAATGTGGTTTTAGATATTCTTTGGTGGATCTATATCATAGATATCATAATTAACTACAGCAGCCAGCTGCAATTTATCATTCCTATGAATTTCACGCTTTATTTCGTGATGTCCTACGTGCAAATGTTTAGTATCTACATTTTTTCAGAACGAAGAGAAGAAGAGAAGTATCTATGGCCTTATGTGTCATTAATGACCTTGTACACAGGAACCTATTTAAGAATTGTAAGAACGATAGCATACTACAAAGAGTTCTTCTTTAAAAGGTCATACGAAGACGTATGGAACCCTTATAAATCTTCGATAAAAGCCAAACGCGCTGGATTGTAAACCATTTGCCGTAAGAGCTTAGTCTCTCACCGAAAAACACCTACATGACACTTATTGTTAGGGTAGTTTTACTTCGTAAACCATAAATGAATAAGTCATGCTCATGCAAGCTTTACCACCACCTATTCCGCCACCGCCACCGCCGGGATTACCAATAGAAAGCGAATATGTATTGATTCTCTCAGGATTAGTATTCGGGATATATATAGTTATTAACACAACCAAAAATTTAAAAGAAATGAGAATTAAAGAAAAAAAGATCTATAATAGCTTCAAAAATACAGCTACAAAATTATTAGTACTGTCTTTGTTTTTTGCTTGTCAAGATAAATCTTATGAAGATGAAAATCTTGAAATTGTCACAAGCGAATCAGCAAGACCGTATTCTATTAGTAATGATGCAAACCAATTGTCCAACAGAATTACCTATATCAACAGGACAGCTACCATTGAACCTATTATAAGTGGATACAATGATAGATCTGCTAACTCAGATGTAAATGGAGCGCAAGAAATGTACTATTGGGAGCATGTAGCAGAAGTAGATCCTTTAGTGCTCAATGGAAAGACGCTGAGTGCTACGCACATTACATTGGCAGACGACAAAGCCTATGTGAGTTATCACAAACAAGGAAATGAACATGTGGGTGCAGTAGAGATCATCGATCTTTCAAACCCTAATTTCCCATCGATCATCAGCCAAGCATCATTCCCGAATTCAGATATCAACGCGGTAACATCCGATTTTGAAGGAACAAATTCTTCACGAAAAATATGGTTAGCTATGTCAGATGCCCTACACGGAGCCCAGGTTATTGAAATAGAATCATTAGGAGGGTTATTTTCAGAAACCTATCAGAGGGTCAACCTTTCCAATATTTTGGAAGGCTCCGGGGTATCTGCCTCAGCAAATGGAATTACTTCTACAAATAACTACTTATATGTAACTTCCGGAAAAACCTATGGAGGAACTGTTGTTTTAAATAAGGATAATCTGACTGGGTTATCTTCAGAAAGTTATAGTGATGCAAAATATGTGACTGTAAATGGAGTTAGTGACAACTCAAAAGTAGTAAGTCTTATTACTGGAGATAATGCCTCTATAAGAGTAGGGGATGTTTCTGGAACACTTAGCACAACTTCACATGATGTAGGATCTATTTTCCACCAAAACGTGGTAGAAACCTATAGAGGAAAATCTACCATGGAGTTTTCACCGGTCAATAGTAGTAACATATATATCGCCAAAGGAAAAAATGGAATAGGATTGTACAATACCAATAACGGAAATGTTGTATCAGAGTCAAAAGGAACCATGTTGGTTGTAGGAAATACAAACGGTGTTACCACAGATAATGATTATGTATATGCCGCTAACGGAGCAGATGGAATTTCTATTTCACCACATCCTGAAAGTGGAGAAGATATTCAGCCTATTTTCTATTGGGATCTGGCAGAAGAAGATGCTTCGGCCAACTTTATCATTGCCGATGGAGAATGGGTCTTTGTTGCCAAAGGAAGTGGAGGTTTCAAAATATTAAGAAAGAGAACCAAAGACGAATATAAAACCATTACCACCTACGATAATCAAGGAACTCCAGACGGATTGGAAGAGGATATTGTAGTGTGTAGCACACTATTGCCTAATATCTATCAAAATGTATTGCCGGAGCAACAAAATGCCATGGAATTACATCCGGAATTCTTTGACAATACTGTGAGAGATCTAACAATCCTAGAAGAAACAGAAGTCTCTTTAACTTTTATTGATGAAGGAGCAGGATATAAGAATGTACTGGGGTATTATACCTATCCGGCAGATAATCCACCTACATCTGTAGATCAACTAGACAAGATCGTTATTTTCCCGAATGCTTCAGCACAAGGATCGGGAGGAGGATTGATCAGAGGAAACACCATGAGATTGTTAGGAACATTCCAACCGGGAACTGTGATAGGGTTCTTCGTAATTGCAAACGGATGGAGAAATGGAAAAATTACAGACGGATACTATACACAACACACAGATATTCCTTTCAACTTAAGTGGAAGGCAACAGAGTTTAATCTTCCACGACACAACCTGTAACTCAACAGTAATCGCTTTTGAAGACATTACAGTGCCTAATGGAGATAACGATTTTAACGATGCTATCTTTGAAATTACAACGTCCAACCCTAACGCTATTGATACCAGCACCTTTATTCAAATAGGAAATTAGATTTTTATTTACATAAGAATTTAAACCATTCACCGAACAAAACCTGCATCTAATCGAATTTAGAGCAGGTTTTGTTCTGATTAAGAGTAATTTAGCAGTGAATAAGAACAATAAAACATTTTTTTATGGGGGTAAAAAATTACACTATCGTTCAAAATTCTTACACACGAGGAACTTTGAGCTTCAAGAAAATTCCATTCTACTTATGGAGACTAAAAACCAGAGGGTTTAACGGAATGCAAAAGACCATCATCACTGCACTAATGACAATCTTTGTCTTTGCTTTTGTATCACTGATTTATTTTTTTATAACAAAAGGACTTTAACATAACACGTATGAAATTTTTACAGATAATGCCGACGGAAGAAACCTTTCTTCAATCTGATTTAGGGTTTATCATTTCCATATCACTTATACTGATCGCTGTGATCGTAGTGTTTGACAAATACAGAGGGTTTGTGAACTGGATTTTGAAGAAGAATAGCTAGATTTCCATTCAACGACAAAAATGAACCATTCGTCGAAGGTTTAAGACACAGTAACGAATAAAAGAATAGTAACATTTAAAAAGATCGTTTTTTTGTAGTAGAAATCATAACAATAAAATTTGGGGGAATTTTATTAAGCTATTAAAGCGACGCCAACGAGCGTCGCTTTTTTTATTCCACTTCTTAAGCCTTAAGCTTTTAAGATAATTATTAACATAATATTCAGCTTTTTTCTGCATCTTTGTTAACCATGAAAATTTACCCGATAGAAACAGGAAATTTTAAGTTGGATGGTGGCGCTATGTTTGGAGTAGTTCCCAAGTCTATATGGCAAAGAACCAACCCTGCAGATGAGAAGAATATGATTTCTATGAGCATGCGATGTATGCTGATAGAAGACGGAGACAGATTAATACTTGTTGATACCGGTTTAGGCTCAAAACAATCCGATAAATTCTTTGGGTATTATTATCTGTTTGGAGACTTTTCTCTAGATGCATCTTTGGCGCAATACGGTTTTCACAGAGATGACATTACAGATATTTTCTTAACCCATTTACACTTTGATCATTGCGGAGGTTCAATTCAGTGGAATAAAGACCGTACAGGGTACGAACCTGCATTTAAGAACGCAAAGTTTTGGAGTAATAAGAATCATTGGGATTGGGCAGTAAATCCAAACCCAAGAGAGAAAGCTTCCTTTCTAAAAGAAAACATTCTGCCTATAGAAGAAAGCGGGCAACTAAATTTTGTAGCATCCAATACACAAGAACAAGTAGGGTTTGATGTATTGTTTATGGATGGTCATACAGAAAAGCAGATGTTGCCAAAGATCAACTATCAAGGAAAGACAGTGGTTTTTATGGCAGACTTATTACCAACTACAGGACACATTCCGTTACCTTATGTAATGGGATACGATACCAGACCTTTATTAACGATTAAAGAAAAAGAGCAGTTTTTAAACGAAGCTGCCGATCAAGAATACTTCCTTTTTTTAGAACATGATGCTTATACAGAACTATGTACTGTACAACACACCGAAAAAGGAGTGCGATTAAAAGAAACCTTTAAGTTTACTGACATATTTAATTAGAGATTATGAGAATAATGAGAGCAGCGTTATATACGCTAGGAGTTGCAATGTTTGTTACAGGTTGTAAATCGGCGATTACAACTATCCCTGTACCTGCAGGATCAGAAGTAGCTATTATTGCGACAGGAAAAAAAGCACCGCTAACAGAAGAAGAAAAGAAATCTTGGGGACATGCAGATCTTGCGAAAGATTCGATCCCGGGGATGAGTGTAGGAAAAGCATATGATTTCCTAAGAGGAAAAAAAGGAACTCAGGTTATTGTAGCTGTTGTTGATTCCGGTACAGATCTTGAGCACGAAGATTTAAAAGATGTTGCTTGGGTAAATGAAGATGAGATTCCTAACAACGGAAAGGATGATGATAACAATGGATTTATTGATGACATTAACGGTTGGAACTTTTTAGGGAAGATCTACAAAGAAAATGCAGAATTATACAGGGTTGTAAAAGACTCTACCATTGCTGATGCTAAAACGTATAAGAGAGCTAAGAAAGCATATGATAAAAAAGTAGCAGAAGCTACAACCAATAAGCAAAGATATGGGCAGATCTTACAAGCTGTAACTTTTGCGAATACCAATATCATCAAGAAATTAAACAAGAAAGAATACAAAAAAGAAGACTTGAAATCAATTGATGCCTCAGACCCAGAAATGGCAAGAAGCGTTGCAATTGCAAATCAAATGTTCGATCTAGGATTGTCTTCTTTGCAAGAAGCTATAGATGAACTAACAAGTCTTGTAAAAAACGCAGACGATCTTTTAAGCGGAGACGCTTTAAAAATAAACTACAGAACAGAATTGAATGATGATGAAAACTCTATGACTACCAAAGTCTATGGAGATAACAAATCAGGACACTCTGTAAAGAAAGAATCTCACGGAACTCACGTTTCAGGTATTGTAGGAGCTACAAGAAGCAACGGAAAAGGAATGAATGGTGTTGCATCCAATGTTAAGATCATGGCTGTAAGAGTTGTTCCAGATGGAGATGAGTATGATAAAGATGTTGCTTTAGGAATCCGTTATGCAGTAGACAACGGAGCCAAAGTAATCAATACCAGTTTCGGAAAAGGATACTCTCCTAAAGTACAATGGGTATATGACGCGATCAAATACGCAGAAGAAAAAGATGTTCTAATTGTAAACGCAGCAGGAAACGATTCTAAAGATATCGATACGCAAGTAACATACCCTAACGATACTCCGGATATGGTAAATGAAATTTCAGATAATTTCCTTACAATCGGAGCTATTAGTTCAAACTATAACGAGAACTTACCGGCATCGTTTACAAACTACGGTAAGATCAATGTAGATATTTTTGCTCCGGGAGTACAAATTTACTCTACAACTCCAGAAGATGAGTATGCTTTTAAAGGAGGAACTTCTATGGCATCTCCGGGAGTTGCAGGAATTGCAGCGTTAATTCGTTCTTACTATCCACAATTAAGTGCTAGTCAAGTGAAAAGAATCATTATGAACTCTGGTACGAAATTAGATATAGAAGTTATCAAACCGGGATCTGCTTCAAGAGAGAATCCTGATGGAGTAAAAGTTCCTTTTGCTGAATTATCAGTAACCGGAAGAATTGCTAATGCATACAATGCATTAAAAATGGCAGACGCCATTGTTAACGGAAAATAAAACTTAAAATCAATTGTGATCACATGAGAAAAATAACAGCAATCTTTCTTTTGTTTAGTGCGGTTGTTACTGCCCAAAATGGGTATTGGCAACAACATGCAGACTATACAATGGATATAGATATGGATGTAAAAACTTTCCAATACAAAGGGAAGCAAAAATTGGTATACACAAACAATTCTCCCGATGAGTTGAGTAGTGTTTATTACCACTTATATTTCAATGCATTTCAACCTAACTCACAAATGGATATTCGTTCTAGAAACATCAAAGATCCAGATGGAAGAGTAAGAGATAGAATTAGCAAATTAAGCCCAGAAGAGATTGGATATATCAAAGTAAAATCCTTAAAGCAAGACGGGAAGGCAGTATCTTTTGAAACTGTTGGAACTATTTTAGAAGTAAAATTAAATAAGCCTATCAAGTCAGGTCAAAAAGTAACATTTGACATGGTGTTTGATGCGCAAGTACCTAAGCAAATTCGTCGTTCAGGAAGAAATAACAAAGAAGGAGTGGCTTTGTCTATGACACAATGGTATCCTAAAATGGCTGAATACGACTTTGAAGGATGGCATACACCTCCATACATTGGACGTGAGTTTCACGGAGTATGGGGAAACTTTGATGTGAAATTACACATTGATAAAAGTTATGTTGTAGGAGGTACCGGATATATTCAAAACCCACAAGAAGTAGGGCACGGATATGAAGACAAGAACAAGAAGCTTAAAAAGCAACGAGGAAAGAAATTAACATGGCACTTTAAAGCCCCAAACGTACATGACTTTACTTGGGCTGCAGATCCAGAATACATTCACGATACCTACAAGATGGATAATGGAATCGATTTGCATTTCTTGTACAAAAAAACTCTAGAAGAGAAATACCTAAAGAATTGGAAAGAACTTCAACCTAAAACGGCTGAGTTAATGGAATACTTTAGCAAAAATGTTGGAGCTTATCCTTATAAGCAGTATTCTGTGATCCAAGGAGGAGACGGTGGTATGGAGTATGCAATGTGTACTTTAATTACCGGAAAAAGAAACTTTGGAAGCTTATTTGGAGTAACAGCACATGAATTAGCACATACATGGTTCCAGTTCTTATTAGCAACTAACGAAAGCAAGCATCCATGGATGGATGAAGGATTTACAGTATATATCTCTAACAAAGCAGAGAACGAGATCTTAAAATCAGGAAAAACAAATCCACACAGAGGATCTTACGGAGGATATAATTACGTTGTGAAAAACGGCTTGGAAGAATCTTTGTCTACTCATGCAGACCGCTACCATACAAACACTGGATACGGAATTGCTAGTTATAGCAAAGGGAATATTTTCTTATCTCAGTTAGAATACATAATTGGAGCAGAAAATGTAGCCAAAGGATTGAAAAAGTATTTTGATGATTTCAGTTTCAAGCACCCAACACCAAATGATATCAAGAGATCTATGGAAAAAGTATCGGGTATTCACTTAGATTGGTATTTAAATGAGTGGACTCAAACAACTCATACTATTGACTATGGAGTAAAAGAAATAAACGGTAAGAATGTTACTTTAGAAAGAGTAGGTCAAATGCCAATGCCTATGGATGTAGAGGTAACGTATGAAGATGGAAGCAAAGAGATGTTTAACATCCCATTGCGAATGATGAGAGGACAAAAGCCAACCAATGCAACAGTAATTGAAGATTGGACTTTTGCACACCCTACCTACACTTTTACAACTCCAAAGAAAGTAAAGAGTGTAAAAATTGACCCTTCAGGATTAATGGCAGATGTCAATTCAGAAAACAATAAACTTGAAGCTGTTCTGCAAAAAGAAACAGTAAAAGAATAAAAAAATAAAAGCGAGGTTTTTACCTCGCTTTTATTTTTTATCTACTTGCTCTAAGAGCGTATTTATTTTCGCTTCTTTCGGTAAAAAACCAAAGCCCTTTAACATCAAAACAACACCAAAGAACATGAGTAAAATACCCATGGTCTTCTTAATTCTGTATATAACTAAAGGGGTCATTTTATTTTTAAGCTGTTTGGCAAGAAGAATCTTTCCGATATCAGTTACAAAATAACCCAGTAAAACAACTCCAAAATAATACAATATTGATGTAGGATTCATGTCTAATGTTGGACCAATAACAACGATCATTCCCAACCAGAAAATAAGAACTCCGATATTGATAAAGTTCAAGAAGAAACCATTAAAGAACAGGCGAATGTAATTGTTGTTCACAGGAATCTTTACTTCCTCATTGCCTTCAACTTCCTTTTTGTTATTCTTATCCAAATAAGTAATCAAGCCATAGACAACCAATACCAATCCACCAACAATAAAGAGTCTGGGATCATCCTTTATTTTTTCCAACAAGGTTCTACTTCCGTAATAGGCAATTAGCATAAAAACAATATCGCCTAAAATAACTCCCAGATCAAAAACAATGGCAGCTCTTGCACCTTTTAAAATACTGGTTTTAATAAGTACAAAAAAAACAGGTCCAATCATGAAAGCCAAGAAAAAACCTATCAGGAAAGCATTTTTAAAATCGTAAAAATCCATCAGCTAAATATACAGATTTTTACACATCATCATAGTCAATATAAATTTTCGATGTTGTAGGGTGAGCTTGACATGTTAAAATGAAACCTTCCTCAACTTCCGCATCTGTTAAGATGCTGTTTTTGGTCATCACAGCTTTCCCTTCAGTTACTTTAGCAAGGCAGCTTGAGCAAATACCTCCTTGACAAGAATAAGGGGCATCTACCTTATTTCTAAGAGCTTCTGAAAGAATATCGCTTGTTTGCTTCATGGTAAAGGAAATTTCCTCATCATCCAATAAAACAGTTACTTCACTTTCTCCGTCTTTAATGGCATCAGTATTCTCTTCTTCAGAAGAAGCCGTAAACAATTCGAATAAGATAGACGACTCTGCAAACCCATTTCCTTGAAGTGTACTAGAAACCGTTTTGATCATTTCTTCCGGACCACACAAATAAGCAAAATCAAAAGTTAGATTCTTGTAAGTATTCTTCACAAAATAGTTGGTGAATCCTTCATCAATTCTTCCAAATAAAGAACCTTCCACATTTTGTCTGCTAAAAACATAATGAAGATTAAACCTTCCCGAAAACTCACTTTGTAAAGAAGCTAATTCATTTTTAAAGATAGTATCAGCTTCGCTTTTGTTTCCGTAAATCAATGTAAACGTAGCATCCGATGTGTCTTGAAGAACCGTTTTGATCATAGATAAAACAGGAGTAATTCCACTTCCTGCTGCAAGTCCGATGTAATTTTTACCCGACTGAGGCTCTAATACAAACTTTCCTTCCGGCTCATGAACCTCAAGAACATCTCCTACTTTCAATTTTTCAGTAGCATACACAGAAAACGTCCCGTTTTCTACAGCTTTAATAGCAACCTTAACTTCACCGCTATTTGGAGAAGAACAAATGGAATATGCTCTACGTACTTCTTCGCCATTGATGGTAGCTTTTATAGTGATGTATTGTCCCGCTTCAAAAGTAAAATTTGAAGTTAAATGATCGGGAATATCAAAAACAACAGAAACCGCCTGAGCGGTTTCCTGAATAATATTTTTTATAGATAATTTATGAAATGTACTCATTGATTTCTACTAGATTATTTTCTACTAAATATTCTGCAATCTGCACAGTATTCGTGGCAGCACCTTTTCTAAGGTTGTCAGAAACGATCCACAAATTTAAGGAGTTTTCTTGAGATTCATCTCTACGAATTCTTCCCACAAAAACTTCGTCCTTTTCATGAGCCGTAACAGGCATTGGGTAGAGGTTGTTATCTAGATCATCTTGTACTACTACTCCAGGAGTTTCACTCAAAAGAGTTCTAACATCTTTTACAGTAAAATCGTTTTCAAACTCTACATTCACAGACTCAGAATGTCCTCCGGCAGTTGGAATTCTTACCGCAGTAGCTGTAACAGAAAACGAATCGTCACGTAAGATCTTTTTAGACTCTTTTACCAGCTTCATTTCCTCTTTGGTATATCCGTTTTCTAAGAAAATGTCACAGTGAGGTAAAGCATTTCTTCCAATAGGATGCGGATAGGCCATTTCTCCTTCAACACCAGCTTCTTCATTTGCCAATTGTTGTACCGCTTTAACTCCCGTTCCGGAAACAGATTGATACGTAGAAACAACAATACGCTTCATGTTGTATTTTAAATGCAATGGAGATAAAGCCATTACCAATTGAATCGTAGAACAATTAGGATTTGCTATGATCTTGTCATCCTTTGTTAGTACATCACCATTGATCTCCGGAACAACTAACTTTTTTGTTGGATCCATTCTCCAAGCAGAAGAATTATCGATCACAGTAGTGCCAACTTCTGCAAACTTTGGAGCCCACTCTAAAGAAGTACTTCCTCCTGCAGAAAATAAAGCAATGTCTGGTTTTGCATTTACAGCATCTTGCATACCAACAATAGTATAGCTTTCGCCTTTAAAAATAATTTGCTTTCCTATTGACCTTTCAGAAGCAACCGGAATCAATTCAGTTACTTCAAAATTACGCTCTGCTAATACTTTTAGCATTACATTTCCTACCATTCCGGTAGCACCTACAACTGCTATTCTCATGACTTAAAATTTCTATTGCAAAGATGCTAAAAAAAGAAACGAACAAAGGCATGTGAAGCACTAAGAATTTTATAAAATTTGAAAATATCTCTAAAAATAACAGAATGTTTAATTTCAAACATTCGAAATGGTTTTCAGACCACTAGAGTCGACCAGAATTGAAAAATAATAGTACTTTTGCCGAAAATAAGCGATAGCTTATTAGTAAATACATTGTTTAACGAAATTAGTATAGCATGCAACTGTACAATAAGTTAAGCGCTAAAGAACGCGCTGCATTAATAGATGAGGCGGGAAAAGACCGTATCACTATTTCATTCTATCAATATCATAAGATAGAAAACCCACAATTGTTTAGAGACAAGTTATTCATCGAATGGAATACATTGGATGTATTAGGAAGAACCTATGTTTCCTATGAAGGAATCAATGCACAGATCTCTGTGCCGGCAGAAAACTTTTTAGCTTTAAAAGAACAATTAGATGCCATTTCCTTTTTAGAAGGTATTCGACTGAATGTTGCCGTAGAACAAGACAACAAATCTTTTTTGAAACTTAAAGTAAAGGTGAGGAATAAGATTGTTGCTGACGGATTGAACGATGATACTTTTGATGTAACCGATAAAGGAATTCACTTAAACGCAAGTGAGTTCAATAAAATGTTGGATGACCCAAATACGGTTTGTGTAGATATGCGAAACCATTACGAAAGTGAGATCGGTCATTTTAAAGGAGCGGTAACACCGGATGTAGATACCTTTAGAGAATCTTTAGACATTATAGAAGAAGATCTTAAAGAGCACAAAGAAGATAAAAATCTGTTGATGTACTGTACAGGAGGAATTCGTTGCGAAAAAGCATCAGCTTACTACAAACACAAAGGATTCAAAAACGTCTTTCAATTAGAAGGAGGAATCATTGAATACACAAGACAAGTAAAAGCAGACGGAATCGAAAATAAATTCATCGGAAAGAATTTTGTGTTTGATCATAGAAGAGCAGAAAAGATTTCTGATGATGTGATCGCAAACTGTCACCAATGCGGGAAAGCTTGCGATACGCATACCAACTGTGCCAATGAAGCTTGTCATTTATTATTTATACAATGTGATGAGTGTGCAGAAACGATGGAGAATACCTGTTCTACAGAATGTCAGGAAACCATTCACTTACCCTACGAAGTTCAGAAAGAAATGAGAAAAGGGAAGCATGCAAGCAACAAGATTTTCAAAAAAGGACGTTCAGAAGTTCTAAAATACAAGAAGTGATGCAAAAGATTGAATTAATGGCTCCTGCAGGGAACTTTGAATCTTTGCAAGCAGCTTTAGACAACGGATGTGACTCTGTGTATTTTGGTGTAGAACAGTTGAACATGAGAGCCAGAGCCTCTATTAATTTTACATTAGACGATTTAGAAGAGATCTCTCGTCGTTGTAAAGAGAAAAATGTTCGTACCTACCTAACATTAAATACGATCATTTATGATCATGACCTATCTATTGTAAAAACCTTGATCAAAAGAGCTAAAGAGGCAGATATTACAGCAGTAATAGCAATGGATCAAGCTGTAATTGCCATGGCAAGAGCAGAAAACATGGAAGTGCATATTTCTACCCAGATCAATATTACCAATATTGAAACGGTAAAATTTTACGCCATGTTTGCAGATACGGTGGTTTTGAGTAGAGAGTTGAGTCTTAGGCAAGTAAAGAAGATCACAGAGCAAATAGAAAAAGAACAAATAAAAGGACCTTCAGGTCGTTTGTTGGAGATCGAGATTTTTGGACATGGAGCCTTGTGTATGGCGGTGTCGGGAAAATGTTATTTAAGTCTACACTCACACAACTCTTCTGCAAACAGAGGAGCCTGTAAACAAAATTGCAGAAAGAAATATACGGTGATCGATCAGGATTCCGGATTTGAGATGGAGTTGGATAATGAATACATCATGTCTCCAAAAGATCTGTGTACCATCGATTTCCTTGATCAGATTGCTGATGCCGGAATTAAGGTGTTAAAGATTGAAGGAAGAGGAAGAGCTCCGGAATATGTTGCAAAAGTGATCAAATGTTATCGAGATGCTATCGACAGTATAGAAAACGGTACTTATGACAAAGAGAAAGTGATCTCTTGGATGCAGGAACTGGAAAAAGTATACAACCGAGGATTTTGGAGTGGATATTATCTGGGGCAAAAATTAGGAGAATGGAGTAAAGAAGCAGGTTCGCATGCTACACAAAAGAAAGTTTACCTAGGAAAAGGAGTCCATTATTTTCAAAAAGCTGGGATTGGAGAATTCAAGATCGAAGCCTATGATTTGGCAGTAGGAGATACTATTTTGATTACAGGTCCTACAACAGGAGCACAAGAAATGGAGTTGAAAGAGATGTATGTAAATGAAACAGCTGCTTCAACAGCCCAAAAAGGTGATGAAGTAACGGTAAAACTCGATTTTAGAATCAGAAAATCAGACAAACTGTATAAAATTGTAAAAACCGAATTTGCTCAGAACTAATGGTCGTTATTACACTTCAAAGAAATAAATGTATTGGATGTAATTACTGTGTAGAACTGGCGCCGGGACAATTTCAAATGTCAAAAAAAGACGGGAAATCAGTCTTGATGCATTCTATAGAGAAAAAAGGATTCTTTACATTGAAATCTCATGACGACAGTATTTTTAACAATGCAGAAGAGGCCAAAAAGGCCTGTCCGGTAAAAATTATAGAAGTAAAGCAACGATAAAAAAGCCTCCATTTGGAGGCTTTTTTTATGATTTTTTTCAATTTTCCCATTCTTTCAGAATCCTTATATTTACTGATTAAATAGATGCCTCTGTTTTACAGAGGAAAATCTGCTTAGGAAAAGAATAAATAACTAGAAATCAATTAAGAACGGGAAGAGATTGTAGGGTCTCTCTAAAAATAAAGTCATCTTATGGGATGTAGTAGTTGTGGTACTGGTACAGATGGCAAGCCAAGAGGTTGTAAAAGCAACGGAAGTTGCTCAACAGGAGGTTGCGAAAAACTATCAGTATTTGATTGGCTGTCAAATATGACATTGCCTAGTGGTGAAGCTCCATTTAACATATACGAAGTCCGTTTCAAGAACGGACGCAAGCACTTTTTTAAGAACTTAGAAAACTTAAGCATCAGTATGGGAGATGTTGTTGCTGTTGAAGGATCTCCCGGACATGATGTTGGAGTAGTCTCTTTGGCTGGTGAACTGGTAAAAGTGCAAATGAAAAAGAGAAATGTTTTCTTTGACGATGAAAACATTAAAAAGATCTACAGAAAAGCCACACAAAAAGATATCGATGTTTGGCAAAAAGCAAGAGATAGAGAACTAGAAACTCAAACCAGAGGAAGAGAGATTATAGGAAGGTTGGGCTTGAAAATGAAGCTTTCTGATGTAGAATATCAAGGAGATGGAAACAAAGCAACATTCTATTATACGGCAGATGCCCGAGTAGATTTTAGACAGCTGATCAAAGATTTGGCTGCCGCATTTTCTATTCGAATTGAAATGAAGCAAGTGGGGTCTAGGCAAGAAGCGGCCAGATTAGGAGGAGTAGGATCTTGTGGTAGAGAACTGTGTTGTTCTACTTGGCTAACAGACTTTAGAAAAGTAACCACTACAGCAGCACGGTATCAACAACTCTCATTAAACCCTTTAAAATTAGCAGGGCAATGCGGAAAACTAAAATGTTGTTTGAATTTTGAATTGGATACTTACTTAGACGCTTTAGAAGAATTTCCAAAACAAGAAACAAGATTAAAAACGGAAAAAGGGGAAGCAGAGTTTGTAAAGATGGACATCTTTAAAAAACTACTTTGGTATACCTATAAAGAAGATAGATCTAAATGGTATAAACTCTCTTTAGAGCAGGTTCAAGAAATTATTGAACAAAATGAAAATAATGAATTGGCGATTCCGTTAGAAGAATATGAGTCTGAGATAGAAGAACTAACGAAAGTCGATTTTGAAGATGCCGTAGGTCAAGATAGCCTTACTCGTTTTGATGCTCCTAAAAAGAGTAGAAGAAGACGCAACAGGAGAAATAACAAGAAGAAAGCACAACCAGAGGCAAAAACAAATCAACCTAAAAAAGGGCAATCCAAAAAAGGACAGCCTCAGAAACAGGCGCAAAAACAATCTCAGAAGCCGCAGCAAAAGCAAGGGCAAAAACAAGGACAAAAGAAAGAATCAGGTCAAAAAAGACCTCAAAATAAAAGAAGACGTAATCCAAAGCAGAATGGAAATCGAGATCAAAAGAAATAAGGCAGTTTTCCTTGTTTTAGCAATGTTATTAGCATTCACATCTTGTGATTCAAATCGTGTTTATGATCAATATACAGCTTTAGAAAACAATACCTGGAGTTTTGAAAACCCTATAGAATTTGAATTTCAGGTAGCAGATACCCTTTCAAGAAATAACTTGTATATCAATATCAGAAACAATAACGATTACGCATACAGCAATCTTTTTTTGATTACCCATTTAAATTTTCCGGATGGCAAGAAAATTGTTGACACATTGGAATATGAGATGGCAGACAAACAAGGACGTTTCTTAGGAACAGGTTTATCAGAAGTAAAAGAAAGCAAACTATTTTATAAAGAGAGAAGTATTTTCCCGATGTCGGGAGACTATAAAGTATCAATACACCAAGCCATGAGGAAAAATGGAGCAGTGGAGGGAATAGAATCCTTAGAAGGAATTACAGATGTTGGATTTAGAATTGAAAAAGTAGAATAAAATGGCTAAGAAAAAAAAACAAACAAACTTTAAAAAGTATGTCAAACGATTTTGGATACTTTCATTAGGAAGTTTCGGAGCATTATTGCTCTTATTCTTACTCACCTCATGGGGAGTATTTGGTGAATTACCTTCGTTTGAAGAATTAGAAAACCCGCAAAAGAATTTAGCAACAGAAGTAATCTCTTCTGATGGAGTAACCTTAGGAAAATACGCTTTCCAAAACAGAACTCCTGTAGGATTTAAAGAATTGCCGGAAAACCTGGTAAAAGCATTAATTGCCACAGAAGACGAACGTTTCTATAGCCATTCCGGAATCGATTTTAGAGGAACAGCAAGAGCAGTGGTAAAAATGGGTAAAGGAGGAGGAGCCAGTACAATTACTCAACAATTGGCTAAGAACCTATTTACCAAAAGAGCATCCAGCAATACCTTTAAAAGGTTGATGCAAAAAGTAAAAGAATGGATTGTAGCTGTAAAATTAGAACGTCAGTACACCAAAAATGAGATCGTTGCAATGTATCTGAACACGCAAGGATTTCTGTTCAATGCCGTTGGAATTCGTTCAGCAGCAAGAATCTATTTTGGAAAAGAACCTAAAGATTTAGACCTTCAAGAATCGGCCATTTTGGTAGCGATGCTTAAAAACCCAAGGCAATACAACCCTTATAGAGAAGTTTCAAAAAAGAAATCCCTTAACAGAAGAAATGTAGTCTTTGCTCAAATGGCAAAGAATGGATTTATCACAGAGCAAGAAAAAGACTCTTTACAAAAGCTTCCGCTAAAGATCAACTTTACACCGGAGAGTCATAACGATGGATATGCAACCTATTTCAGAGAGTATCTAAGAGGGTACTTAAAAGAATGGGTAAAGAACAATCCAAAGCCAAACGGAGAATTGTATAACATCAATAGAGACGGATTAAAGATTTATGTGACCATTGATTCTCGAATGCAAAAATATGCTCAAGAAGCATTGTATGAGCATATGGCCAATCTTCAAAAATACTTTTACAAAGAACAAAAGAGAAACAAGACGGCTCCTTTTTATGACTTGGAAGACGAGCAAATAGAGATGATCTATAAGAGAGCCAGAAGGAATTCAGATCGTTACAAACGAATGAAGAAATCTGGGAAGTCACAAAAATATATTGACTCTGCTTTTGCTGCCAAAACTAAAATGAAAGTATTCTCGTGGAAAGGAGAGATAGACACCATTATGTCTCCAAATGATTCAATCAAATACTACAAATACTTCTTGAGGTCAGGGTTGTTGGCAGTAGAGCCACAAACAGGACATATCAAAGCATGGGTAGGAGGAATCAATCACAAATACTTTAAGTACGATCAAGTACAACAAGGAAAAAGACAAGTAGGATCTACATTCAAGCCATTTGTATATGCAACAGCAATCAATCAATTGAGATTATCTCCTTGTGATAAATACCCAAATACACGATATACAATCCCAAAAGGAAAGTATGGAATTCCTGAAGAGTGGACTCCTAAAAACTCCGATAAGCAGTATGGAGGAGAACTCACATTAAAAGAAGCCTTGGCAAAATCTATCAACGTAATCTCTGCACGATTGATAGATATGGTTTCGCCAGCCAATGTGGTTCGTTTAGCACAATCAGCAGGAATAGAAAGTAAGATTCCGGAAGCACCTTCCATTGCTCTTGGATCTGTAGAATTGTCCTTAATGGAAATGACCAGTGCTTATGCAACATTTGCCAATAAAGGATTACGAGTAGAACCTAATATGCTCTCTCGAATAGAAGATAAGAATGGAACTGTTTTGGCAGAGTTTACACCTAAAACCAAAGAGGTAATGAGTGAAGAATCTGCCTATGTTGTTCTCGACCTTCTAAAAGGAGTAACCACAGCAGGTTCAGGAGTTCGTTTAAGAACCAAGGACCACTATTATAAAGATATCATTACAGGATTTCCATACCAATTTACCAATCCAATTGCAGGGAAAACAGGAACCACACAAAACCATACCGATGGATGGTTTATGGGAGTTGTTCCTAACTTAGCAGTTGGAGTGTGGACAGGAGGGGAAGACAGAGCTACGCATTTTGCTAAGATTGCAGAAGGACAAGGAGCAACGATGTCTTTACCAACATGGGCGCTTTTTATGAGAAAATTATATGCAGATCCTAATTTGAATATCAGTCAGGAAGATTTTGAAAAACCTGAATATGTGGGGATCAATATCAATTGTGGAAAAGAGCCTGAGAAGGACGAAAAAGGGAAAATTAAGAAAGTAGAACCGGAAGAAGACGATACAGATTTCTAGTCAGGTTCATTAAATCATACAACAATCAATGATCAATAAAAAAGTAGAAAATGTTCAAGTAGCACTGAAAGGTGTTGAGAGCAATATGACTTTAATGCTAGGTGGTTTTGGGCTTTGCGGAATTCCTGAAAATTCTATTGCAGAGCTTGTACGCTTAGGAATCAATAATGTAACCTGTATTTCCAATAATGCGGGAGTAGATGATTTTGGATTGGGTTTGTTACTACAAAACAAACAGATCAAAAAAATGATCTCATCTTATGTAGGAGAAAATGACGAGTTTGAAAGACAAATGTTGTCTGGAGAATTGGAAGTAGAGCTAACACCGCAAGGTACTTTAGCAGAAAAATGTAGAGCGGCTCAGGCAGGATTTCCTGCATTTTATACGCCGGCTGGATACGGAACTGAAGTAGCCGAAGGAAAAGAAACCAGAGAGTTTGATGGGAAAATGTACGTATTAGAACCTGCATACAAAGCCGATTTCGCTTTTGTAAAAGCTTGGAAAGGTGATGAAGCAGGAAACTTGATCTTCAAAGGAACTGCAAGAAACTTCAATCCATGTATGTGTGGAGCGGCAACAATAACAGTTGCTGAGGTAGAAGAATTGGTACCGGTTGGAGAATTAGACCCAAACCATATTCATATTCCAGGAATATTTGTACAAAGAATTTTCCAAGGAGAAAAGTATGAAAAACGAATCGAACAAAGAACCGTTCGATCACGAGAGTGATTAATGTAAAAATGAATCAATGTATTAATTGATCAATTTGAATATTTGAAAATGCTATGAGAAATGATAAAGAGAATGTTATTGTAAAACTAACATTCGAATTTTCAATTAAGATCATTGAATTTTCTGAAGCTCTAAGAGATATACATAAATATGAGATGGCATCTCAAATATTTAGAAGCGGTACATCAATTGGAGCAAATATAAGAGAAGCTCAAAATGCAGAAAGTAAGGCAGATTTTATACACAAGTTTAAAATATCTGCTAAGGAGGCAGATGAGCTGGAATATTGGTTAGAGCTTTGTACGGAATCAAAGTTTTATCCTTCACCAGAAGATGAGTTATTGAAAAAATTAAAAACAATTATTAAAATAATTAGTAAGATTATATCGTCATCAAAAAAGCGATAATCTTCAAATTTTCAAATCAGCATATTAGTAAACTATGTTAGACAAGAATGGGATCGCGAAAAGAATCGCAAAAGAAGTACAAGACGGTTACTATGTTAACTTAGGAATTGGAATTCCAACATTGGTAGCCAATTTTGTAAGAGACGATATTGAAGTAGAATTTCAAAGTGAGAACGGGGTTTTAGGAATGGGACCTTTTCCTTTTGAAGGAGAAGAAGATGCAGACATTATCAATGCAGGAAAGCAAACCATCACGACATTACCGGGAGCTAGTTTTTTTGATTCTGCAACCAGTTTTTCCATGATTCGTGGAAAGCATGTTGATTTAACCATTTTAGGAGCTATGGAAGTAGCAGAGAATGGAGATATTGCCAACTGGAAAATTCCTGGAAAAATGGTGAAAGGAATGGGAGGAGCCATGGATTTGGTAGCTTCTGCAGAAAATATCATTGTAGCAATGATGCATACCAACAAAAGAGGGCAATCTAAATTGCTAAAGAGTTGTTCATTACCATTAACAGGTGTTGGTTGTGTAAAAAAAGTAGTTACTAATTTAGCAGTAATGGATGTGAAAGACGGAGCATTTCATCTGTTAGAGAGAGCACCGGGAGTAAGTGTAGAAGACATTCAAAACGCAACTGAAGGAACTCTAATTGTAGAAGGAGAAATTCCGGAAATGATCTTATAACATGAAAATAATCTCATACAACGTCAATGGAATTCGCGCAGCGATCAAAAAAGGATTTTTAGATTGGTTGCAACAAGCCAATCCAGATGTAATCTGTATTCAAGAAACCAAAGCACAGCCAGATCAAGTAAACCCTATGGATTTTGAGTTGGCAGGATACCCATATCAATATTGGTTTTCTGCTCAAAAGAAAGGATACTCAGGAGTTGCTGTTTTCTGTAAGCAAGAACCCAATCACGTAGAATACGGTACAGGAATTGAAAGCATGGATTTTGAAGGAAGAAATGTACGTGTAGACTTTGATGGAGTGTCCATTATGAGCATGTATTTGCCTTCAGGAACCAATGACGAAAGGCTAGGATTTAAGTTCAATTATATGGATGAGATTCTAGAATATGCTACCGAACTCAGAAAAACAATCCCTAACTTAATTATCTGTGGAGATTACAATATTTGTCACGAAGCCATAGATATTCACAATCCGAAAATGAAAGGAGTTTCAGGGTTTTTGCCTGAAGAACGTGAATGGTTAGGACGATTTATAGATAGCGGATTTGTTGATAGCTTTCGTTATCTAAACCCAGAACGACAAGAATACTCTTGGTGGAGTTACAGAGCCAACGCCAGAGCCAATAACAAAGGTTGGCGATTAGATTACGCCATGGTTACAGAACCTTTAAAAGATCAAATATCCAGAGCGTATATTTTACCGGAAGCAAAGCATTCAGATCACTGTCCGATTGCTGTTGAACTAGCTATATAAATAATGAAGAACAAACTACTCATCCTTTTCTTTTTACTGTCGATCAACTTGTTTGCACAGGCCGAAAAAGATTCGATTCCATCTAAGATGGATTCCATTACAATTCCGGAAAACGATCTGTTTTCTGATGTAGACCTAGCAATGATTGACAGCTTAGTATTGGAATCCCGATACAATTCACCTTTGTACGATACCATTACGTACTATATGAAGGATGCCGATAAAAAAGAAATTGCAGGAGTTAAGTTAACAGCAGACCTTTTAAAAGAGCGATTAAAAGTAATTGATGCAAAGACACCATTTCATATAGCCTACAATCCGGCATTAGAAAAGGTGATCAAATCGTACCTGAAATATCGAAAGAGGTACTATCCAAATTTAATGGCGAAGGCAGCATACTATTTCCCAATGTTTGAAAAATACTTGGATCAGTATGACATTCCTTTAGAAATGAAGTATCTGGCTATTGTAGAATCAGCCTTAAATCCAAGAGCTAAATCCAGAGTAGGAGCAACCGGATTGTGGCAGTTTATGTATCTAACAGGGAAACAATACAAACTCAAAATCAGTTCGTATGTTGATGAACGACAAGACCCAATAAAATCTACGATTGCTGCATGCGAATATCTAAGTGATCTTTATAGGATCTTTGGAGATTGGGACTTGGCTTTGGCAGCCTATAATTCGGGACCTGGAAATGTGTCAAAGGCCATTAAGAGATCCGGAGGATATAAAAATTACTGGAACATCAGACCGTTCTTACCCAGAGAAACTGCAGGATATGTACCGGCGTTTTATGCAACCATGTATCTGTTTGAATATGCTGATGAACATGAACTGATAGGGAACGCACCCAAAATTCATCACTTTGCCACAGACACAGTTCATATCAAAAGAACAGTTAGCTTTGACCAAATCTCAGAAAAAACAGGAGTCGATGCCGAGCTTTTGGCATTTTTAAACCCATCTTATAAACTAGACATCATTCCGTATATTAAAGGAAGAGATTATACGCTTATCTTGCCTAGAGCAACCACAACAGGTTTTTTAAAGAACGAAACAGAGCTTTATACATTGGCAGATGAAGACGATGCAAAGAGAGAAAAACCATTACCTAAGTATTTTGAAATGGATCAGCGAATTCGATACAGAGTTCGAAATGGAGATTATTTAGGAAAAATAGCAAACAGATTTGGAGTTCGAGTAAGCGATATTAAAAAATGGAACCGACTGCGTAACAATAGATTGAGAATAGGGCAAAGATTAACCATTTATCCTAAGCGTTTACGAATTACCAAGCAAGAAGCAGCAGTAAAATCCAAAAAGAAAAAGAAGCAACCTAAAGGAGAATATACCGTTTATGTGGTTAAGAAAGGAGACTCGCTTTGGACCATCGCAAAAAAATTCCCTAAAGTTTCTACAGAGGATATTAAAAAATGGAACAATATTTGGAGTGCTAAATCTATCAAACCAGGAACTAAACTAAAAATCTATAAAAGCTAATAAGATGAAAAGAATATTTGTATCCCTTGTAGCAATTCTCTTACTTACTTCATGCGGAAACGATCAATTGATCTTACCTAACTCAGTAGGTGCTTTTGGAAAAGTGATGGTAGTTACCAGCAACAGTAATTGGGAAGGAGATATAGGAAACGAGATCAGACAATCCTTTGGAAAATTACAAGTTGGACTTCCTCAACCAGAAAAAACATTATCAGTATCTCAAGTTGCTGCTAACGGATTTTCTTCTATGATGCGCAACAGTAGAAACATCTTTATTGTAGAAGTTTCAGACAAAGAAACAATGTCTGTAGTTAATGATAAATACTCTAGACCACAAACTGTAGTATACATTACTGCGAAAGACAAAGAAGGTTTATTGGCAATGATCAAAAAACACAGTAATGAGATTATTGACACTTTTAGAGAATCAGATATTAATTATTTACAACGACTTTTCGCAAAAAGAAAATTAGATGATTCTAAGTATAAGACTTTACAAAACTTAGATATCTCTCTAACTATTCCTAAAGATTTTAGAACTGTAGATGACACCGGAGATTTTTTATGGTTAAGACATCATTTAAAAAGCGGAATTGCAAAAGGAACAGGAAGTAACAATATATTAGTATACTCTTTGCCTTTAGAAGACGAATCTACAATTGCTGATGGAATCATTGCAATGAGAGATGCTATTGGAGAAAAATATATTCCGGGAGCAAAAGAAGGAATGTATATGATTACAGAAGAAGCGTATACCCCTTTCACTATAGAAACAAAAGTAAAGGATAACAAAGCTTTTGAAACCCGTGGAAAATGGGAAGTGAAGAATGATTTTATGGCAGGGCCGTTCTTAAACTATGCTATTGTAGATAAGAAGAACAATCGTCTTTTAGTTATTGAAGGATTTACATATGCTCCTTCTATAGACAAGCGAAATTTTGTAATGGAATTAGAAGCAATTGCCAAATCAGTCCAGATCAATTAAAAATAAAAAAATACGAATAGAAAACCGAAGCAAACGCTTCGGTTTTTTTATATCTAATTGTAAAACAGTGTGTTATTTGTTTATATTTGGGTATCAACTTAAACTTTTTACTTATGACTACGAATTATTTAATTCTTGCACTTGCTGCTTTGGTTCCTATGGTAATGGGATTCATTTGGTACGGACCTATGCTGTTTCAGAAGGCATGGATGAAACAAATGGGATTTACAGAAGAGTCTTTAAAAGGAGGTAATATGGCTGTTATTTTCATATTAAGTTATGTGTTCAGCTTTATGTTAGCCTTTTTCTTACAGTTCATTACCATTCACCAAATGGGAGTGTTCTCTACTTTGTTAGAATCCGGAGCAACAGAATTACAAGGAGATGGTTTGGCGTATTTTGAAGATTTTATGGCAAAATATGGAAACAACTACAGAACATTTAAACACGGAGCATTGCATGGAGCTTTAGGAGGAATCTTCTTTATCTTACCGGTTTTGGCAACGCAAGCAATGTTTGAAAGGAAAACAGTAAAATATATAGCAATTAATGTAGGCTATTGGGTAATATGTCTTGCATTAATGGGAGGGATTATCTGCCAATGGGCTTAATAAAGGCAAACTCTAAACATAAAAAAAGCTTCACATTGTGAAGCTTTTTTTAGTTAGTATCCTATTTTTTCTCGTACACGTTGTAAAACATCTTTAGCAACGTTTCGCGCTTTTTCTGCACCAATGGCTAAAGCATCATCTATCTCGTGCTTGTTTTCCATATAATGCCAGTATTTTTCTCTGATAATGGCAAATTTATCGATAATCAACTCATACAACTCTTGCTTGGCATGACCATACCCATAATTTCCACCTTCATACTTAATTCTCATTTCTGCAATCTGCTCTTCAGATGCCATCAACTTATACAAAGCAAATACATTATCTGTATCCGGATTTTTAGGCTCTTCTAAAGGAGTACTATCTGTTTTGATAGACATGATTTGCTTTCTTAACTTCTTATTAGGTAAGAAAATATTGATCACATTCTCTCTAGACTTACTCATTTTTTCTCCATCTGTTCCAGGAACTAATTTTGTATGTTCCTGAACTTTTGCCTGAGGAGGAACTAAAATCTCTCCAACAACATTGTTCAATCGATTGGCAACATCCCTTGTCATTTCTAAATGCTGCAACTGATCTTTTCCTACCGGAACAACTTCAGCATCGTACAACAAAATATCTGCAGCCATCAACATAGGATAAGTAAACAATCCGGAATTTACATCAGACAAACGATCCGACTTATCTTTGAAACTGTGTGCCAATGTTAATCTTTGGTATGGAAAGAAACAACTTAAATACCAAGATAATTCTGTAACTTCAGGAATATCACTTTGCCTGTAAAAAATGGTTTTATTAATATCTATTCCACAAGCAAGCCATGTCGCTGCTGTACTATAAGTATTCTCTCTTAAAAGACTTCCGTCTTTAATTTGAGTTAAGGAATGCATATCTGCAATGAATAAAAATGATTCATTATTAGGATCATTTGCCATATCTATGGCTGGTAAAATAGCCCCTAATAAATTCCCCAAATGAGGAGTTCCCGTACTTTGTACACCAGTAAGTATTCGTGACATGAGTTCAATTTTGTTGCAGCAAAAATACAGTTTTCATCAGAAAAAGAATCAAACAAAAGAATATTACTACATTCGCTGTATGAATTGGATTAAAATTCCGTTTTTACTCCTCTGGAGAGCTTGGTTTTATATACTGCAATTCAGTACCATTATCCTAATGGTACCTTTTTTGTTAATACTAACAGCAAAAGAGAGTTATTACCCCACATTTTGGAAACTGGTTAGAGGTTGGTCGTTTGTATTGATCTATGGAATGGGTTTTCGCCTGAAAAAAGAGATCGAAGAAGAATTAGACCCTAATCAAAGCTATTTGTTTTGTCCAAATCACGCTTCGCTAATGGACCCTTTTGTCTTGATTGCTTTAAGTAAGAACCCTATTGTTTTTGTGGGAAAGAAAGAACTGGTTAAGATTCCCATTTTTGGATTCTTTTACAAGCGAGTGGTTATCATGGTAGACAGAAGTAGCCCAAAAAGTAGAAAGAGGGTTTATGAAATGGCCAAAAAGAAATTAAAAGGAGGAACTAGTATTGGAATTTTCCCCGAAGGACTTGTTCCGGAAGATGAGGTGATCTTAGCACCATTTAAAAACGGAGCATTCAACTTAGCAATTGAGTTCCAAATACCCATTGTGCCGCAAACATATTACGATTGCAAACGATTATTTTCATGGGATTTTTTTAGAGGAGGAATGGGAACATTCAGAATCAAACAACACCATTTTATAGACACAATAGGTTTAGAATCTAAAGAAGATATGGAAAAGGTAAAGCAAAAAACTTTTGACATTATATACAATGAATTATCTTCAGATCAGTTGTATATGGCAGATACCAACCGAAACAAATGAAAGAGCATTTAATAACCCGATACTCCAAAAGTGAAGAGAGACTTAACATCATTACTCATGGAATCGGATTGCTTTTAAGTGTTGTTGGCTTCCCATTTTTGATTATCAAGGCTTTTGATTTTGAAGGGTTTTGGAAACCTGCAAGCTTTATCATCTACGGATTGAGTATGATTATTCTCTACGCAGCCTCTACTTTTTATCATGCTGCCAAAGAAGCAAAACTTAGAAGAAGACTCAATATATTTGATCACGCAGCTATTTATGTGTTGATTGCAGGAACCTATACACCGTTTACTATTATTGTTTTAGAAGGCACAGTTGGATGGGTCTTGTTTGGTCTCACTTGGGGATTTGCACTTACCGGAATTATCCTAAAGCTATTTTATACAGGAAGATTTGATAAACTATCTACATTGATGTACATCTTAATGGGATGGCAAATCATTTTTGCAATCAAGCCACTTATGAAGAATTTTTCGGAAGAAGGATTGTATTGGCTTATTGCCGGCGGAATATTTTACACAATAGGAGCAGTTTTATATTCCATAAAAAAACTTCCATACTATCATGCAACTTTTCATGTTTTTGTTGTTTTAGGAAGTTTTAGTCATTTTTTGAGTATTTACTATTACATATAATTTAAAAAAAGGTTAATTTCTTTACACTTTTCTTAATGATTTCTGTGGCTTTATTTAAAAAGCTGAAAAATAAGCTGTTAACTATTTATGATTTTACAAAAATTATGGAAACGTTTGTGAATCAGTAAAAAAGATTTATATTTGCGTACCTGAATGCGAGATAATAATTTTAATTATTGAACGTTTAGGTATTATAAATCTTATTTTAGGGGGTAGGTTTATTAAATTTCCTCGAACTTTCAGTTCGAGGTTTTTTTATGCCCAATTTTTAAATGGATTCTTACTTAAATTAGAGTTGTAATATTTTTCCTGACCCGTTACTTCATCACCCAAATAAGAAGGCGATATAAATTGTTCATCTTCATTTGAGATTTCTACTTCGGCAAGAATCAAACCTTCATTAGCTCCCAAAAAGACATCAATTTCAAAAACATGATTTTCTACTTGATGTAGATAACGGTACTTTTCAATAATTCCGGGTTCACAAAGTTGCATTAGATCTTGAGCTTCTTCTTTGGAAATTTCCTTTTCCCATTCAAATCGAGAAGTTCCACTTTTGTTAGAAACACCTTTAACGGTTAGAAAAGCAGTATCGTCTGTAATACGAATTCTAACCACTCGCTCTTTATCCGAATTTAAGAAGCCTTGTTTGATGTAGTTTTTTTGAAAGCTCAAGTCTTTAAAACTTGTGTTTTTTACCAAAAACTTTCTTTCGATCTCTATACCCATTTAAACAGTTTGTAGTGTACTAATGTAAAGGATTTATCGTTATCTTAGGAAGAAATGCGATATATTTGACCTCATTTAAACTGTATGCGTAAATTAGCATTAATACTTCTCTTATTCTGTAGTTTACTTAGCAATGCTCAGGTAGATTTTAGCGATTCTTGGGAAGATTTTTTCTCGTATAATAATGTAAAAGATTTTGTAAAGGTTGGTAATACGATCTATGCTCTGTCAGATAATGCTATTTTTACTTATAACATCTCAACACAAGAGACTCAAAAACTTTCTTCCGTTCAAGGATTGTCTGGAGAAACAACCACATCTATTCATTTTAGCAGTGCTACAAACAGGTTGGTTATTGGATACGAAAATGGATTAATTGAAGTTGTAGATGAAGATGGAAGTATTACCATTTCCGCAGATATCGTAAACTTCAACCAATCAGGAGAGAAAAGTGTCAATGATATTTTTGAACATAACGGAACCTTATACCTTTCTACAGCTTTTGCTATTGTAGAATATGACATCAATGAATTGGAATTTGGAGACACCTTTTTTATTGGAAATAACTCTACCGATGTAAAAGTAAATGAGGTTGTTGTTTTCAATGGACTTATTTATGCAGCTACAGATGATGGTGTTTTTTATGCAGATGTAACCAATCCTAATTTGATAGACTTCAACAATTGGCAACAGATCGTTGGAGGAAATAACCTATTTAAGAACGTCGCTATTTTTGATGGTAGACTTTTTACAATTCTGAACACCGGATTGTTTGAGATCGTAAACACTAACGGATTGTCATTTATTAGGGACTTCTTCGGAACGGTGAATGGAATGAAAGAATCTACAACACATTTGTCTATTGCGCTAACAAACTCGGCATATGTTTTTGATACAAGATTGATTCAAATCTTACAAAGTAATGCCAATTCAGAATTCAACTATATATTAAATAATGCTTTTGCTGAAGATAATACCTTATACTTGTCAACTCAGCAATATGGAATCTTAACTTCCCCTTTTGCAAACCCAACAGATTATACAGAGATACATCCTGATGGGCCTGTTTCCAATGATATCTTTTCAGTAAGTGCACAAAACAATCATGTATGGATCGTTTACGGAGGATATAGTCCAACTTTTGCACCTATACAAAGACGTTTAGGATATACACATTACAATGGAGAAACATGGTTTACAGCAACAAATGACCCTGCAAACCCTTTTCCTGATTTGGTAGATGTAACTATAGATCCAAATGATCCAAACAAAGCATTCATTAGTAGTTTTGGAGACACAAACTTGCTTAATACAATCAATACCGGAGGACTTTTTGAAGTAGAAGGAGATCAAATAATCAGTTTTTACAACCAGTCAAATAGTGGTCTTGAAGATTTAGAACCCACAGACCCCAGTCGTATTAGTATTCGCGTAAGCGGTAGTGTTTTTGATCGTCAAGGGAATTTATGGATGACGAATATTGATACACCAACAGAACTCAAAAAATTCTCAAACGGAAGTTGGTCAGGTTTTGATATCAGTTCAGTAAAACCTCAAAACTCATTTGGATTGTCAGAAATTGCAATTGACAGAAACAGTAGTCTTTGGATTGCAACCAGAGGAGATGGTGTTATAGCGTTTAATGAAAATGGAAACAGATTAAGAGCTTTAACACCTACAGCAACTCAGGGAAGTTTACCAAATTCTAGAGTGGAGAGTGTTGTGGTAGACAAAGACAATCGTGTTTGGATAGGAACCATCGCCGGATTGGTAGTGTTTAATAATGCTTCCGGAGTATTTGATGCAGATGTAGTAGATGCAAACCCTATCATTATTCTTGATGATGGAGTTCCAAGAAGATTGTTAGGAGAACAAATTGTAAATACCATTGCTGTAGATGGAGCCAATAACAAATGGTTTGGTACAGACAATGGAGGTGTTACTTATACCAATCCTAACGGACAAACGACCATTGCTAATTTCAGTACAGAAAATTCGCCATTACCATCTAATCGTATTGTTAAGATTGCGGTAGATGAAGAAACCGGGAAAGTATATTTTGCTACCGATAAAGGAATTGTTGCATACAATAGCAATGTATCGCCCTTTGGAGATACATTGGGAGAAGTATACGCATATCCAAACCCCGCAAGAAAGTTTCATAACACAGTAACTATAGATGGAAGAAATGGAACAAGCTTACCTCGAGGCACTAATGTAAAGATCTTGGATGTTGCTGGAAATCTTGTTTATGAAACCAATGTAGTTGAAGGACAAGAGTTGCAAGGAGGAAAGGTAGTTTGGGATAAAACAAACTTAGCCGGAAGAAAAGTAGCGTCAGGAATCTATATTGTTGTGTTGGCCAATGAAGACGCTACAGAAACATCTACAACCAAAATCGCAATTATCAATTAATGGCTGTTATTTCTACCAAAGCTATTGTCATTAGTACAATTAAATACGGTGATTCAAGTTTAATTGCAAGATTGTATACCAAAGAATCAGGACTTACATCTTATCTGATCAAAGGAGTACTCAAGTCTAAAAAAGGAAAGTTGAAAGCAGCCTATTTTCAACCCTTAACACAGTTGAAAATCGAAGCAAATCACCAAGACAAAAGAGATTTACAATCTATACGAGAAGCTCAAGTTACACATGTGTACGCTACTTTACATACCGATGTTATAAAGCAATCAGTAGTGATGTTTCTTTCCGAAATGATGTCAAACTCTATTCAAGAACAAGAATCTAGTCATTTGCTGTACGACTACTTAGAACAGGCTTTTCTTTGGTTGGATTCACATGATGATCTAGCAAACTTTCATCTTCTTTTTTTATTGAACTTAACCAGGTTTTTAGGGTTTTATCCTGACACCTCAGAAATGAATAAAAATAACTTTCATTTGAGAGAGGGAATCTTTACGGATATCATTCATGAAAAAGAAGTAATACGAGGAGAAGAAATAGTTCAATTTAAAAAGCTGTTAGGCATAAATTTTGATAGTATAGAATCCATTAAATTTTCTAAAAATCAAAGGCAAGATTTATTACGGATGTTAATTCGATATTTTGAGCTACATTTGGACGGATTTAAAAAACCAAAATCATTAGATGTTTTAGAAGCTGTTTTTAGTAGATGAGGACGATAGGATTTTTTATATTTTTTTTGATAACATTTTCAGCTTTAGCCCAGGAGGTTAAAGTACTAGATAGAGAGACAGGAAGACCCATTAACAATGTAACTGTCTTTAATGAGGCAGAAACATTTAACTCTTCTACAAAAGAAGATGGACTTGTAGATGTATCTACAGTGAAGTCTGATGAGATTCTGATTTTTTCACATATTTCCTATGCCTTAAAAAAGCTGAGAAAATCTACCTTACAAAAAGCAAATTATACGATCTATTTGACCAAAGGCTCTGAACAATTGGATGAAGTTGTATTATCAGTATTTAAAGGTGATGCAAAAACCAATAGAGTTGCAGAGCAAATAGCCGTTGTTACAGCAAAAGAGATTCAACAAATCTCGCCACAAACATCAGCAGACCTTTTGGCAGCAGTTCCGGGGATCAAAGTGCAGAAATCGCAATTTGGAGGAGGAAGCCCGGTATTAAGAGGAATGGAATCTAACCGCGTACTTTTGGTAGTAGACGGAGTTCGAATGAATAATGCTATTTACAGAAAAGGGCACCTACAAAATTCAATTACTGTATCTCCAAACTTGTTAGACAGAACAGAGATCGTTTTTGGTCCTTCTTCCGTAGTTTACGGATCAGATGCACTTGGAGGGGTAATTCATTACTATACAAGAACACCAAAACTTTCGGAACAAACGGAAGTGAATACCAGTTTTTTCAATCGATTTTCATCCATCAACAATGAGATCACAACCAATGCTTCTGTAGAGATTAGCACGAAGAACTGGGCTTCTTTTACAAGTATTTCCTACAGTGATTTTGGAGATCTAAAAATGGGAAAAAACAGATCGCATGGTTTTGACGACTGGGGAAAGGTATTTTTCTATTCGCAGAACACAGACGATTTTTTCTCTGCGACTCAGACGGCAAATGACAACCCGAACTTACAACGTAATACAGGGTTCAATCAAACCGATCTTTTGCAAAAATTCTTTATTCCGTTATCATCTAAAACAGATTTGAAACTGAATTTACAATACTCAACATCGTCAGATATTCCTAGGTTTGATAGATTGGATGAACAATCAGGCGGAGTGTTGAAGTTTGCAGAATGGTACTATGGGCCACAAGATCGTTTGTTAATTTCACCTCAGTTAGATATCAATCCGGGAAAAGGTTGGTTAGACAAAGGAACATTTACATTAGCATATCAAAACATTAATGAGTCTAGGATTCAGAGACGTTTTGGTAGTTTAGACAGATCGTACAGAGAAGAAGAAGTAGACATCTTTAGTATCAATGGAGATTTTTCGGTTCCATTAACAGAAAATAAAAAGAGAAGCTTGACTTACGGGTTTGAATTTTCTCATAACGATGTACATTCTAATTCTTTTGGAAGAACACTAAACGTTTCAGGAAATGAGATTTTAGGATTCTCAGGAGATTTTACCGTACAATCTCGTTATCCAGATGGAGGAAGTAGCTATACCAGCTCAGCTGTTTATGCAGGATACAGACAAGATTTGAATGCAAAGTCTACCTTAAATACAGGAGTTCGATTTACCAGAACCAATTTAAAAGCAAAGTGGATTGATCAAACGTTCATTACACTACCAGATACAGATATTGACCTGAACAACTCTGCGTTTACATTAACCGCAGGATATGTGTACAGGCCTAATAAGAATTGGCAATTGAACAGTGTGATCTCTTCTGGATTCCGCTCACCAAATATTGATGATGTGGGTAGAGTACGTGAAAAAAGTGGAAATGTAACAGTGCCCAATATCAATGTGAGACCTGAGTTTGCGTACAATGCGGAGATTGGAATTCAAAAATATTTTAACGATAGAAGATTTAGAGTAGGATTCAACACATACTATACATTATTAGAACATTACATTATTCGTGATAACTTTACATTGAATAATTCTTCTACGATCCTGTATGATGGTGAGTTAGGAAATATTGTTGCCAATCAGAACAGAAAAACAGCTTATGTTTTTGGCTACACTGCAAGCTACCAAGGGAAGATTTCTAATAAGTTGAGTACCTCAGGCTTCATTACATATACCAAAGGAAGAACCTACGATACGGATGAACCTTTATCGTCTATTCCACCTTTATTTGGACAGTTTGACCTAAACTATGTAGATAACAAGCTTCAGTTAGGAGCGAGTTTGCGTTTCAACTCTAAAAAAGATATTTCAGATTTTAATATCACAGAAGGAATTGACAATCATGATCTAACTCCGATTGTAAATCCAAGTGGAACTACAGAAACAGAGATTTATTACGGATCTCCAAGCTGGGTTACAGTAGGATTGAATAGTAGTTATGCCTTTAATCAAAATTGGAAACTCCAAGGAATGATCAATAATATCTTTGACCAACATTACAGAGAGTTTGCCTCTGGGATTTCAGCTCCTGGAAGGAACTTTTCATTCTCCTTAATTACTACTTTCTAGTTTTTCGATTTCCTTCTTTATCAAAATGCTCGTTCAGTGCATTTTCTGTAGAAAGGATACATACTAATAGCGTAAAGAACAAAAAGGCCATGGGAAACCATGAGGTCATTAAATTAGGGTACGCATAAGCAAGCCCCATTGCAGCTACAAAACTGATTGCAGCGTATTTTAATAGTACTTTATTAAACATTCCGTTGGCAAAACTCCAGATATCTTCATTTTGCATGGTTCTGTGTGTTCTATATCCATACAAACTATTGATTTTTTTAGGTGGAAAAAAGTAAAAGATAACACTGATTAAAAACATCAGTCCGTTTACACTTAATACGTAGATAAATGGGTTCATGAGGAATGTTTTAATTTCTATAACAAAAGTAGAAATTATTAATGTTTCAACTCTTTATTTACAGTAGAATTCCCCACGATTTTAACTCTCATGAAAAGTCTCTTTACCTTTTAGTTACAAAAAGTATATAGCTGTTTTATAAAAGTACTCTTTTACTACCTAATAGAAAAAAAAGAAAATTGAATAAAAGAACCTTTATAACTTGCAAGCAATATTAAGGAAAAATGCTATGAAGTTTCTTGGGTCAGATAAAAAGTATTAGAGCGGTGTCTGGCCTGAGAGTTCCCTTCTTCATTCAGACTTGTTGTTTTGAAAAGAAACTATTCCCGGACGATCTTTTTTCGAGCAAAACCCCCATTAGCAAACCGAATGTGCAAGATGTAAACTCCCGATGACAACTGAGATACGGAAAATGTGTCTTTAGTAGTTTCCAACAGTTTATTACCTAAATAAGAATACAGTTTCACAGAAAGAACCTCTTGCTCAGAAGTAATGGAAATCATTTCTGAGGTAGGATTCGGAAAAACATCATAGTTAATGTGAGCAGTAGTATCAGTACTCAGAGTGTTGCATTCCGCTTCGGTTTCCACAAAGGAACTATGGCTGTCTATACTCGTCCATTGGGCAGTACTATAAGAACTGTCATCAACATAGATACAAGTTAAACTGGGGTTGTTTGTGGCTTTAAACTCAAAAATATCAGTGTTAAAGCCATTACGAATATCAATAGAAGTGAGTGCATTAAAATCGCAATACACAAAATCTAAAAAAGTGTTTTGAGTAAGATCTAAAGTTGTAAGCATATTGTTTTCACAATAAAAGAATTTCAAGTCAAAATTTTCACTGAGATCTATATTGCTTAACTGATTATCACGACAAGTAACACTAAGTAGTTGTGTATTAGCGCTAATATCTAAAGAGCCTAAAGGATTGCTACTAGTTCTGAGGTTTTTGAGGTTTGTATTGTTTGTTAAGTTAATTGAAGTGATGCCGTTGTTCTCAAAAAACAAATTTCGTAATGCAGTATTATTACTAACGTTAAGCGAGCTTAAAGAGTTGTTATAACACCAGAGAGTTTCCAATAATGTATTGGATGCTACGTCTAATTGAAGTAAAGAATTTTGGTTGGTTCTGAGGTCTTTAAGTTGCATATTTTGAGTAACATTCAAAGTAGAAAGACTGTTCTCGAAACACCAAATGATTTCTAACTCTTCATTTTGACTAAAATCTAGGGAGGTGATTGAGTTTTGCTGACAATAGAGTTGAGATAAATCCACATTAGTACTCACGTCCAATGAAGTCAAAGCATTATTGTAACAACTTACAGAAGATAATGCGGTATTTGTAGAAAGATTTAAACTTGTTAAATGATTATCATATATAGATAAAGACGTTAAAGAAGTATTGTTGCTTAAATCGATACTTGTTAACTGGTTTTCATGTATTGAAAGAGTGGTTAAAAGTGAATTATTACTAAGGTCTATAGAAGTTAGTACATTGTTTGAACCAAAAAGGGATTCTAATTTGTCATTTCCCGATAAATCCAATGCTGTTAATTGATTGTCATTGCAAAAGAGAACTGTGATGTTTGAAAAAGCCTCAATGCCCGTTAA
Organism: Pseudotenacibaculum haliotis; assembly: GCF_042684245.1. Classification (NCBI taxonomy): domain Bacteria; kingdom Pseudomonadati; phylum Bacteroidota; class Flavobacteriia; order Flavobacteriales; family Flavobacteriaceae; genus Pseudotenacibaculum; species Pseudotenacibaculum haliotis. The sequence goes on along the minus strand of NZ_JBHULH010000001.1, from coordinate 999,433 downwards.
ATCGGCAATAGCCCTGTTTGAAACATTTAACAAACCAGAAAAAGCCTCTGCCTCCGAAACCTGTATTTCCGAATCACCATTGGTGTTGATACTATTATTAGAAACCAAAGCATTTTTGAAATTCGCATCCGGGATGTTTACCGTTTGAGCAATTCCCACATGAATAGATAGTGTGAAGAGTATAGAAGCAAGGATTTTTTTCATTTTCATAAAGTATTGATTAAATCATTTTTGCGGTTGCTTCAAATGTATAGTCAATTGCCGGATAGGGCTATGAATTATGTAGCAGAAGCTATAAGAATTGTAACACGGAAGAAGTAAGCGACCTATTTTTAGAAAGAAATAGAGTAAGATATAAAAAGGAAAAACTGCCTATTTTTTGCTGTACTCACTAGGAGTACAAAGAAATAATTCCTTAAAACACTTACTAAAATAAGCAGGATCGTTAAAGCCAACACTGTAGCTTACTTGAGAAATATTAGTATCGGATTTTTTTAAGAGTTCAGCAGCCAATTTTAATCTGTGAATACGAATAAATTCGGAAGTAGACATATCGGTCAAACTTTTCAATTTACGATGCAATTGCATACGACTCATACCAAGAGCATGACTGAACTCATCCGCAGAAAAAGAAGAATCTGTTAACCTTTTATTCAAAACTTTCTGAACCTTGTCTAAAAATTGTTTTTCAGTAGAACTTATATCCAGATCCTTTACTTTTAGTAAAACTTTATTGCTAAACTCAATGCGTAGTTTTTTTTCTGCTTCACTAGAGGCTTTTGATTGCTTTAGAGCACGCTTATATTTCATTAAGAAAAATACAATTGCACAAATAACAAGAGAGACTAAAATGATGAAATAAACAGAACGATAAAAAGGCTTGGGAACAATCAATGTTATTTCTTGAGAAGCAAGTATTCTCTGTTGAGCATCTATTGCTTGAATTTGAATCAAATTCTGGCCTGTAGAGATATCGTTTAATGTGAGAGTATTGGGGGTGAGAACTTTCTTCCAACTTTCGGAATTGATAGAGTATCTGTAAGAAATAGAATCAAACACATAAGGTTTGGTCAGAGAAAAATCAATAGTAATGTCATGCGCATCATGTGTTAGTACAATAGACTCGTAACGATCTAGCGAAGGTCTACTTTTTAAAATGCTATCGACCTGTAGACTACTAATATCAAGAGTGGGTTTGAAATGTTCTGAAGATTTAAGAATCGGTTGCACAGAACGAAAAATCCTTCCTCGCTTTGCTGCCCATACATAACCACTCTTGTCAGGATTCAAAAACACTCCGTTTTTCATAGGCTCTGGAGTTTTTAGCCATTGATATTTTTTGGTGTTCTTATGATACAGCCCATTTCCCAATTCAACCGCATTGACAAGTAAAATACTATCATTCAAAGGAAGAGCAGAGCGAATGATATTGCGAGTTCGATTCCATTCTTTGAGAGGGCTTTCAGTTTCAAAGCGAGAAAATTGTTTTGTTTTTAGATCAAACTCAACTATGCCTAATCCGTGAGAAGGCATAAGAAAGACATTGTTATCTCTGATAATATCATGAAAATTGTGAGGATAAGCATAAGGAGCATCTTGAATTTGATATTGATCTACTTGATCATTGCCGGTATTGATCTGATAAAAACCGTCGGGCATGGCTACCCACAAAAGATCGTTCTCCGTATCAATATAAAAAGACTCCACTGCATGTGAACTATCGCGATGGTTGACATCAATTCCGTCAGTTAAATATTTTTTAAGAACAGTAGTTGATTTTGTATCAACCAGATACAAACCGTTAGAAGTTCCCACATAAAGAAGATGATCCTGTTTTTGAAGTTCTAGAATATAATTTCTCCAATTAGGCTGATGAAGAGGTTTGTCTAAAAATACCTTTTCTGAAGATCTGTTTTTAAGATCTATTTTAAAAAGACCTTTTCGAGTACCGTACCAAATGATATTGTTGTCAATTAAAAAACTGGTAGCAGAATACTGATCAATATTTACAGGGTGTTTTTTTGATAAATAATGAGTTACATTGGTGGCGGTATGACCGTTGAATTGATATAAGCCACCCTCGATCAATGCCCAGATAATACCTTGATCATCTTCATAAAAAACATCAATGTTTTCCCAAGATTGAAGCCCGTCATCAGAAGAGATTGTAATTTCTTCAAACAAAATTTCACTAGACTGTGCCCAACTCAATGTAAATGAGCAAAGCCACAACAAAGTTGCAATATACAAGTTGAAATGAAAGTTTGGTTTAAAGATGATCATAACAATAGCAAACAGTTTTTCACAATGTTGAAAATACAATGATAACACTTACTTGCCATAAATGTATCTGTTCGTAAATACATTTAGGAACTTATAGGTAAGCTGTACCCATGTGTAATGTACACAAACTATAAGATAAATTTATTTGAAAACAGTGTTTTGCACTGAGTTTTATCGAGTTTTCGGCCTCATTAATCCTTCTTGTGCAACAGAAGCAATTAGTTTTCCGTCTCGGGTAAAAATATTTCCGGTAGCAAAACCTCTGGCTCCTGAAGTACTAGGAGATTTGGCTGAAAATAACATCCAATCATCAAAATCAAAATCTCTAAAAAACCACATAGAGTGATCTAAACTTGCCATTTGTGTATTTCCAAAATGTGCTTTACTAGCGTTGGGTTTTAAAGCGGCTGTCAGAATATTATAATCAGAGATATATGTTAAGATTTGCTGCTTTACATCTAGATCTAAGTTACCGGCATTTCCTCTTAACTTAAACCAAACATCCTCTACGGCAGGAAGATCTTTTTGCTCCATAGAATTCATAATCTCTACAGGCTTAAAATCCACAGGTCTTTCAATGCTTAAAAAAGCCTTCATTTTGTTGGGTAAGAAATCACCGAACTGTTCTAGCATTTCATTCCAGCTCATCAACTCTTCCGGTTGTTTGATATCTGTATTTATAGACTCTTGATGTTCGTGACCATCTTCTCTTTTATGAAAAGATGCAGCCAAAATAAAAATGGTTTGATCGTTTTGAACTGCTGTTACTCGTCTAGTTGAAAAACTTCCTCCATTTCTCATTTCATTTACTCGATAAGAAATAGGAATAGTAAGATCTCCAGGCAATAAAAAATAGGAATGCAGCGAATGAACCACACGTTCTTTTGGAACTGTTTGATAAGCAGCATGTAGTGCTTGTGCTAAAACTTGTCCTCCAAAAACATTGGGACTCCCAATTGTTTTACTAAACCCGGAAAAAGTATGCGAATCTGTTTTGTCTAGTGTTAAGACTTTTAATAGATCATCAATGGTATTCATAAGCGATTTGATTCCTGTTTGAACGGAAATTTTTGATTGAACTCCGTAGGTTGAATCCTCAACAAAAATAATTTTAAAAATTTATTTGTAATCGTTTTTTTATGACGAATATAGATGGTTAAATGTTCCGGAACAGCACCTACAGAACTTTTGATCTCGCTGGCAGTTCTGGCAAAATTAATAACACTTAATTTTTGATCGATAGCAACCTGGATATAATCGTATAACATCCTTTGGTATATGGCAAACTGCTTATTTGAAGAATAGTCAATTCCTACAAAATGAGCATCCAGTGTAGCACCATTGATCATTCCAGATAAGAAGCCAACCATTTTATCATTCAACCAATAAGATTTAAGAATGTATGAGTCATTCAGACTAGCCTTGAGTTCTTTATAGGTTTTTAGGTTAAAATCACCCAAATTAAAATATGCTTTGGATGCTACTTTGTGGTACAGATGTGTCATAGGAACCAATTGCTCATCCATATTCTCTTGAGTGATGTTCTGAACCTTCAACTCATCGCTTCTTTGAAGTGCCTTTTTAGCCTTGACTCTGAACTTTGTTTTTAAAGAAATCAGATAATCATCAAAAGAATTCCATTCAGGATTAAGTGTTAACTTCATATTAGGCTCTACATTAAAAGCATAATAGCCCAAACTTATCAACTCGTTACTGATGGGTAAAGATTCCTCTAAAAAATCTTTCATGATAAAAATATCAATCGGAGATTGATATTGCTGTTGTGTATACTGCAATATGGCTTTAGCCAACAGACGTAAAACGCTTCTTTTGTTTTGATCCGATTTGATAAAGATCCCATGCTCACCACTTACAAAAGTATTCCCGCAGTTCAGAATCTTAAGAGGTTTTTCTTTAGGAAGAATCTTTAGTTGTCTTCCAATACAAGCAATACGATTTAATAAACTCTGATCTTCATTTTGCAATGAGTCAATATAAAAATCGATCATTTGTACACTGGCAAAAGCAATAGCCTTTTGTTGTTCATTCTTTATAACAACATAAAAGAAATCCAATTGCGAGTTGTTGTTTTCCAATGCCGTTAAATAATCAGGGCTGAAATACAAATTCTCCGAACAATCAAGGTCTTTCCATACTTCTTCAGGAATCTTTGAGATTCGATCAAAATAATGCACATTCTGTACTGTGAGACTTTTTTCCAAAAAATATGTTTTGGTTGGTATGAGTAAAGATAAAAAAAGCGGGTTGAAAAACCCGCTTCATATCTTAAAGAGCATATTGTACTCCTAAAGTGATGGTTTCTTTCTGTTTGAGTTGAACTCCATTTAAGTTTTGATATAAAGGACTGCTAAATTCAAAACCAAATCGGAAGTTTTTCAAATTACCTTCAGGAACATAAAAGTTAAAACCAAGTCCGCCAAAGATATATTCGCCTCCGGAGTTTACCGTATTAGCTGTGATCACCATATTAGGATTCAGAGCCGGATTTAGACCTTCAATTTCATTAACGATCAATCCTTGAACTCGAGCCGAAAAACTGATCCAATTCGCTGCTTTTACGGCAAACCAATTGTTCAATCCAAATTGATTTCCTAAACGGTATCCATTATCGTTTTCTCCAAATCGGAAAGTTCCTTTTAACTGACTTCCCCAAGAAACAAGCTCAGCTTGTCCTAAGTAAGTTACAGCAACATCTGTATCAAAAGTTCCACTTCCAATTTGCATTGGGTATGGCAAGATTACTTCATTTCCATTAGAAGCAGGAGTCACACTCTTATTGTCTATGCTTCCTGTTGGTAACGAAAAACCTAACTGACCGTGCAACGATTGCTTGTTCTTGTTTAAGAATTTGTACAAAGCACTGATCTTAATGTCTCCCAAACCTGAAGATTCTGTAGCAAATGCACCTCCGGCAGCTGTAATATGGTCCATATCCATAGAAATATAATTAAACATAGACATAAGAGTTAACTTGTCACTTGGAGCATACATAGCTCCTAACATATGCATATTCATAGGCATTTGGGTTGGCGATACCATATAACTTCCTCCGTTAGGAATTAGTACATCTTGAGCATCAATATTGTTAGAACCAGCTTTTAACCCTTCCATATTCATATACATATATCTATATGAGAACATCAATTCTCCTTTTCCATGATAATGATCACCCATAACACTTATAGGTGCATGACCGTCAGGTCTGCTTCCTTTCCATGTATTTTCAGTTTCTTTTTCTTGTGCGTTTAAAAGGGTTGTAGCAATACATACCACTTCCGTTAAGATGATTTTTATTGATTTCATCCTTTCAGTAAAATTTAAAGATTTGTAATAAAGTTTTTTGCTGAATGATTTCCAGCGAATAGTTGAATAAGAATTACGAAATCGTAGGTGGGTGAAAGATCTGAGGACTGTATAAATATGAGTAGTTGTTGAGATGATCAAAAGGATTTTTAAGCTTTTTTCTAGCTTCAACTTTTGATGCATCTTGATATACTTTTACAAAACCAATAGGATATTCTTCAAAAGCAATTCTCAATTGTTTGGGGTCTTCTTTCTCCTGTTTTTCCAATTGCTTCATCAAATGACATTTTCCGCCACAGGCCAATTCGGGCTTGTCTTTATTGATACATAAAAATTCAGCAATATAATCTTGGTTGATAGCAAACTCAATAAAAGGAGCAATAGGTTTTAGCATAGCAACCAAGTAAAGGCAAACCAAAAAAGATGCAGAAATTCTTGAGAACAAGATGACTTTTTTTGAGAGTGCAAAGGTACTTCACGCTCAAATGAAAGACAACAAAAAAGGGTAGAAATACGTATTGCAGTGAAATTCAGAATGTTTATTTTTATTTATTCTAAATAAATAGTTACTTTTGCATCGAAATTCATTCTAATATGATCATTTTTTATACAGAACAACAGCCGAGGATCAAGCAACTTTCTCTTACGAGTTGTGATAATGTATGTGATGCAAGCTGTATAAAGCCTAAGAGCAAATGTTGTCAGAAGTACAAAAAGAAAGGAGTCAACTGTAAACGTTGCCCTCATGTTCTTTTACAACAAGCTTCCTAAAACTTGATAAAAATCATATTTTGACCTTTTTGGGTTGTGTACTTTTGAAGTATAAAACCATCAAATATGACTTTTCAAAATATCCCTTTAGTTTCTTGGTCCAACGGAACCGTAATGATCGGTGTATTTGCCCTTGTATGTATCGGGCTAATCATTGCTTTGTTACTATTGGTTAATGGAGGAAGCAAGAAAAAGGAATCTTAGATACTTCTTTGTTAAAAAGGAAAAATCCTTACTTTTAGTAGTATGTACAAACAGCTAGAAACATACTACGGTTATCTCTTTGAGCCTATTCTTTTGAAGGAGATCAGTGAGGTTGCCATAGAAAAACATATAGAAGAAGGAGATGAGATCATAGGCATAGGATCTTATATTAAATACATACCCTTGATCTTAGACGGAGCTATTAAAGTGCTCAGAAACGATAGTCAAGGTGATGACCTTTTGTTGTATTTTTTAGAAAAAGGCGATACCTGTGCTATGACTATGGCGTGTTGTATGGGAAGAAAGAAAAGTGAGATCAAAGCCGTTGCAGAAACCCCATGTTCTTTACTGTTGATCCCTGTTGAATATATGATGAGGTGGATGTCTAAATATCCCACATGGCAACAATTTATACTACAAAGCTATCAAGATCGTATGTCAGAAATGTTAGAAGCTATTGATACACTAGCCTTTTCAAACCTAGACTCGAGACTGTTGAAATACCTGAAGGACAAAGCTATGGTAAATAGAAACGAAGAAATTCAGGTGACTCATTCAGAAATAGCAAACGATCTGCACACTTCCAGGGTTGTGGTTTCTCGACTACTAAAATCGCTAGAATTAAAAGAAGAAATCAAACTCAATAGAAATCAAATTACCGTATTAAACTTATAAACCCTCTAACTAGATATATGAAAAAACTATGTTGAGTTCCGTAACATTTGTTACAGACTGACGTAGAATCTCAAACTAATTTTGCTTCAAAATCTAATACCATGATTAGAAAAGCAATAGTAGTTTTTGTATATCTGTTCGGATTCTTGCAACTACAAGCACAAGAATCAAAAGAGCTCTCTCTTACAACGGTTTTAAAAGCTGTAACTGCTGAAAATGCTAAAATTAAAATAGCAAATTCAGAGGTGAGAATGCTTAAAGGAGCAAAAAAAGAAACCAATGCATTCTTTTTACCTACAGTCTCAATTTCACATACAGGAATATCTACAACAAACCCTTTAATGGTCTTTGGAACCAAGTTGAATCAAGGAATTGTAAAGCAAACTGATTTCACTCCAAGTTTATTGAACAATCCGGATGCAATTCAAAACTACAATACCAAGATCAACATCATGCAGCCTATTGTAAATGTTGATGGATTCTATGCTAGAAAAGCAATACAAAATCAAGTAAATGCTTCTGAGTTTTCAGCTCAAAGAGTGCAAGATCATATACTGTTGGAAGCAAAAAATACATACGCTCAATTGCAACTCGCTTACAAAGTTGAAGAGATTGTAAAAACAATCTTAAATGCGACGCTGGAAAATAAAAAGACGGTTGATAATTATGTAGCCGAAGGTTTGCTTCAAGAATCTGACGCGCTGGAAGTAGAAGTACGTTTGATAGAGATCAAAAATCAACTTCAATATGCAGAAAGTAATATAAAGAACATCTCCGGAAAATTATCCATTTTAATGAATACGTCAAGAGAAATGGTGTACAAACCAGTTGGAGAATTGAAACTAAACGAGACAAAGAAAATGGTCTTTTCGATCAGTGAAGAACGATCAGATATCAAAGCAATGAGCGAAATGAGTAAAGCCTATGTTCAAATGAACAAAGCAAACAAATCTCATTTTTTACCAAGCTTGAATGCTTTTGGAAGCTACGATTGGAATGGAGATCAGATTTTCAATTCCAACAAAGGAGGGTACACGATGGGGTTTGCGCTTCAATGGAACTTATTTGAAGGAGGGAGCCGTTTGGGAAGAGTTCAAAAAAGCAAAGCAAAAGCAGAAAAATCGCTAACTCAATATCAAGATTACGTGGCAGAAAGTCAACTTGAATTGGCAAGAGTACAGAGGGCTTTTTCAGATGTAACTCATAAAATAAACCTTGCAAAAAAAGCAATGACATCTGCCAAAGAGATCTACAGAATCAAACAAGATCGCTTTAAAGAGGGCTTAGAAAAAATAGCAGATCTGTTACAAGTAGAAGCGTTGTTTTCGCAAAAACAACTGGCATATCATCAAAGTGTTTACGAGTACAACACGACATTAGAATATTTGAAATTTTTGACCAAAGAATAATAATCATGAAGAAATATATATACACAATTGGTTTGCTGTTAAGCGTTTTATTGGTAAGCTGTAAGGAGGAAGCTACAACTTCAGAAATAAACCTTGATCCGGTTGCAGTAACTGTAAAGAAAGTGCAATTAGGTACACAAGCTGGTAATATACAGGTAAGTGGAAAAACACAAGCTGTAAAAAGCGCCGATTTGGGAACAAGAATGATGGGTTTTGTAGACAAGGTCTTGGTGAAAGTAGGAGAAAGAGTAACCAAAGGACAACTTCTTATGATCATCAATAGTGATGATCTCAAAGCAAAAGAAGCCCAAGTAGTAGCAAAGATCAAAGCAGCAGAAATTGCATATAAAAATGCTACGAATGATTTAAAACGCTTTCAAAATCTATTCAAAAAGAAAAGCGCAACCCAAAAAGAATTGGAAAATATTGAAGCACAATTTCATTTGGCAAAGGCTAATTATGAAGCAGCCTTGGAAATGAAAAAAGAAATCAAAGCCCAATTATCATACACCCATATTTTGGCACCTTTTAATGGAGTAATAACAAGCAGCAGAGTTAAAGAAGGAACATTGGCGCATCCGGGGCAGCCCATTATCTCCATAGAAGACCAAAGTACATTTGAAGTACTAGCTACAGTTCCGGAGAATGAGATTACTTCAATCGACAAAACCAAAGAAGTTAAGCTTTATGTAAAATCTATCAATAGAAATTACAGAGGGAAATTAACAGAGTTGAGTGCTTCTGCCAAAAACTCAAACGGACAATATTTGGTGAAGGTTCAAGTGTTAGATCCAGATAAAAATATACGATCAGGAATGTTTGTGAATGCAAGCATTTTCTCATCAGAAAAAAGAAGCGCAGATAAAATAGAAGTACCTGTTTCAGCAATCGTTCAAAAAGGACAGCTAAAAGGAATTTATACCATTAGTCAGTCAGGCACGGCAATTTTACGATGGTTGCGATTGGGAGAAGAAAACAATGGGCAAGTAGAAGTATTGTCAGGATTGTCTGAAGGAGAACAGTTCATTATAAGTTCTGAAGGAAAGTTGTTTAACGGAGTTGGTATCACCATCAAATAACAGTTATGAAAGAAGGTTTTGCAGGTAGAATAGCCAAAGTGTTTATAGGCTCTAAGTTAACAGTACTCTTAATGATCGTTTTTATGATTGTAGGAGTATATAGTTCTTACATTATTCCAAGAGAAGAAGAGCCTCAGATAGAAGTGCCGATCGCCGATATTTTTGTGGGATACCCCGGGGCAAGCCCAAAAGAAGTAGAAAATAAGGTGATCAAGCCTTTAGAGAAGTTGGTTTCTAACATCAAAGGAGTAGAATATGTGTATTCAACATCGATGAAAGAGCAAGCTATGTTGATCGTGCAATTCTATGTAGGAGAAGATATTGAAAGATCATACGTAAACCTCTATAACGAGATTCAAAAACACATGGATCAGATGCCAAAAGGAGTAAGTATGCCTTTGGTAAAAACTCGCGCAATAGATGATGTTCCTATTTTAGGGTTGACACTTTGGAGCGAGAAATATGATGATTTTCAACTAAGGCAAATAGCACAAGAACTGGGTAATGAGGTCAAGAAGATTTCTGATGTTGCCGAAACAAGCAACATTGGTGGAAGGAATAGGCAAATTCAATTGATCTTGGATAAAGATAAACTGGCAGAAAGTCAATTGGATATGACTTCGGTAGCTCAAATGATCCAAATGAATAATTCGCAAAACAGCGCAGGAAGTTTTCTTCAAAAGGATAAAGAGTTTTTAGTAACCACAGGTAAGTTTTTAAGCAGCGCAAAGGAAATAGAAAACATAATTGTAGGAGTTCACAAAGAGCAACCAATATACTTACATCAAGTTGCAACAGTTGTAGATGGTCCGGAATTGCCCTTGAACTATGTGTCTTTTGGTTATGGAAGCGCAACAGAATCTCGAACAAACTATCCATCAGAATATTCCGCAGTAACACTATCCGTTTCAAAGAGAAAAGGAGCAGATGCAATGAAAATAGCCAAAGTGATTTTGGCTAAAATTGAAAATTTAAAAAAGACCTTGATTCCGGATGAAGTTCATGTAGAAGTCACCAGAAACTACGGAGAAACAGCTTCAGAAAAAGTATCAGAGCTCTTGTTGCATCTTATTGGGGCCATCATTGCAGTTACTTTGGTGGTGATGTTGGCTATGGGTTGGAGAGGAGGCTTGGTAGTTTTCTTATCGGTACCCATCACATTTGCTCTGACCTTGTTGAGTTACTACATGTTAGATTACACACTAAACAGAATTACATTATTCGCCTTGGTATTTGTAACAGGAATAGTAGTAGACGATTCTATCATCATTGCCGAAAATATGCACCGTCATTTTAGAATGAAGAAAATGCCATTCAAAGAAGCGGCTTTGTATGCTATTAATGAAGTAGGTAATCCAACAATCTTAGCAACCTTTACAGTAATTGCTTCCGTTTTACCTATGGCGTTTGTTTCTGGGTTGATGGGGCCTTATATGAGTCCTATGCCTATTGGAGCTTCCATTGCCATGATCTTGTCTCTGTTTGTAGCCTTAACAATTACTCCGTATTTAGGTGTGATCTTCTTACGAGAGAAAGAAAAAACCAACAAAAAAGAAGTTCAATCAGGAAAGAAAGTAGAAGAAACTATTATTTACAAACTATATACAAAGTTTGAAAAACCTTTGATAGAGAATACTTCAAAGAGATGGTTGTTCTTGGGAGTTACTATAGTGCTGTTGTTAGGCTCAATGAGTTTGTTTTTTACAAAATCAGTAGCCGTTAAAATGTTACCATTTGATAATAAGAATGAGTTTCAGGTAATCATAGATATGCCGGAAGGAACTACCTTAGAAAGAACAGCTGTACTAACCAAAGAGATCGCACAATTTTTATCGCAAAGCAAAGAAGTAGTGAACTATCAGAGTTATGTAGGAACAGCAGCTCCTATTACATTCAATGGATTAGTACGACATTACGATTTGCGAGGAGGAAGCAATATGGCTGACATTCAGGTAAACCTTTTGCCAAAGGATGAAAGATCAGAACAAAGCCACGGAATTGCGAAAAAACTCAGAGGAGAAATTCAGAAAATCGCTGCAAAATATAAAGGAAATGTAAAGATCGTCGAAGTTCCGCCAGGACCTCCGGTATTATCTACATTGGTTGCTGAGGTATATGGACCGAATTACGAAGAACAGATAAAAATTGCAGAGCAGGTAAAGCAGATACTAAGTAATACAAAAGATGTTGTAGATGTAGATTGGATGGTAGAAGACAAGCAAAGAGAATATGAATTTGTTGTTGATAAAGAGAAAGCCTCTTTGAATGGAATCTTACCAAATGTAATCAATCAAAATATAAGTCTAGCACTATCAAATCATCCTGTGGCGGTACTCTCAGACGATAGTACTGTAGAGCAAGTAGGATTAACACTTATGCTAGACGAAAAGGACAAGTCATCATTAGATGCCATCAAATCTTTGAAAATAAAAAGTAGAAATGGAGCAATGATTCCTGTGGGTGATTTGGTTCAGGTTAAAGAAACATATAAAGAGAAAAGTATCTATAGAAAGAACCAAAAACGAGTTGTATATGTGATGGCTGATATGGCAGGAGAATTAGAAAGTCCGGCTTATGCAATTTTGGGAATTGATAAAAAGTTACAAGAGATCAATTTGCCAACCGGATATTCTTTAAGTGAATTATACATGGGGCAACCGGATTATGAAGATGATTTTACGATTAAGTGGGATGGAGAATGGCAAATAACCTTAGAAGTGTTTAGAGATTTGGGAGTTGCGTTTTTAGGAGCAATTTTAATTATCTACATTCTTATTGTTGGGTGGTTTCAAAACTACAAAGCACCAATAGTAATGATGGTGGCCATCCCTTTGTCAATGATCGGAATCATTTTAGGGCATTGGATCATGGGAGCGTATTTTACCGCGACTTCTTTTATCGGAATGATTGCATTAGCAGGGATCATGGTGCGTAATTCGGTATTACTTATCGACTTTGTAAACCTTCGCTTGTCAGAAGGAGCAGCTTTGAAAGATGCAGTAATTGAAGCCGGAGCAGTAAGAACTACCCCCATTCTTTTAACAGCAGGAACTGTAGTAATCGGGGCTTTTGTAATCCTTTTCGACCCCATTTTTCAAGGTCTGGCCATCTCGTTGATGGGAGGAACCATTGCCTCTACAGTATTAACCTTGTTGGTAGTTCCCCTAGTGTATTATATGATCGAACAAAAAAAGTATAGAAATGAAAAATAGAATTATTAGAGCAATAGCAGGAACCTTTGTACTGGTTAGTGTATTACTGGCTTTGTATGTAAATGAAAACTGGTTGTGGTTTACCGCTTTTGTAGGAGCAAATCTTTTGCAATCATCCATTACAAAATGGTGTCTAATGGAGCAAATATTAGACAAATTGGGAGTGAAAGACTAATTAGTTGGTTAGTTGAAAAAAAGCCCATGAATTTCTTCATGGGCTTTTTGGTATTTATTTAAAGGCGTTTAAACCTGTAATATCTAAACCTGTAATGAGTAAGTGAATGTCGTGTGTTCCTTCGTAGGTGATCACACTTTCTAAGTTCATTGAATGACGCATGATCGAGTATTCACCCGTAATACCCATTCCACCTAACATTTGTCTTGCTTCTCGGGCAATATTAATAGCCATATCTACATTGTTTCTCTTAGCCATTGAGATCTGAGCAGAAGTAGCTCTTCCTTCGTTACGCAATACTCCTAATCTCCAAGTAAGCAACTGAGCTTTGGTAATCTCAGTAATCATTTCTGCCAACTTCTTTTGTTGTAATTGGAACTGACCAATAGGTTTTCCAAACTGAATACGTTCTTTACTGTAACGCAAAGCTGTATCATAACAATCCATAGCAGCTCCAATAGCTCCCCAAGCAATTCCGTAACGAGCAGAATCTAAACATCCTAGAGGTGCTCCTAAACCAGATTTGTTAGGTAATAAGTTTTCTTTTGGAACCTTTACATTGTCAAAGATCAACTCTCCGGTAGCAGAAGCTCTTAAAGACCATTTATTATGTGTCTCAGGAGTAGAGAAACCTTCCATTCCTCTTTCTACGATCAATCCGTGAATTCTACCTTCTTCATTTTTAGCCCAAACAACTGCCACTTGAGCAAAAGGAGCGTTTGAGATCCACATTTTAGCACCGTTTAACAAGTAATGGTCGCCCATATCCTTATAGTTGGTTACCATTCCTCCTGGGTTTGAACCATGATCAGGCTCTGTTAATCCAAAACATCCCATCCATTCACCACTTGCCAATTTTGGTAAGTATTTTTGTCGCTGCTCTTCAGTTCCATATTTCCAAATAGGATACATAACTAAAGATGATTGTACAGATGCAGTAGAACGAACCCCTGAATCTCCTCTTTCAATCTCTTGCATGATTAAACCATATGAAATCTGATCCAATCCTGCACCTCCATACTCTTCGGGTATGTAAGGACCGAACGCACCGATCTCTGCTAATCCGTTAATAATTTGATTTGGAAATTCTGCTTTTTGAGCATACTCTTCAATAATAGGAGATACTTCCCTTTTTACCCATTCTCTAGCGGCATCTCTTACTAACTTATGCTCGTCTGTAAGTAACTCGTCTAGTTGATAGTAATCTGGAGCTTGGAATAAATCTGGCTTCATTTTTTTTGATTTGTTGCTTCAAAAGTACAGGATTTTTTTCATTTGAAGATTCAGAAAAACGAAATAAAAAAATTGCATAACCCAGCAAAGTAAATCCCGGTCTAAAACTAAATTTCGAATTCTTCTCTTTAACAAACTTTAGCTTTTTAGCAGAAGAAAAATAACAATTAAAATGAGAGAAAAAACCTTCTTTTCAGTAAGTTTGTAAGTAATGAAGTATACGTTTGGGAAACAAGAAAAATTAAAAAGTAGAAAGCTCATAGGAAGATTGTTCGAAGACGGAGATTCGGTAAAGAAATTTCCTATTCGATTGGTATATCTTCAAACAGAGCATACTTCAGATTATCCAATACAAGCTGGATTTTCAGTGCCGAAAAGGAATTTTAAAAATGCTGTGGATAGAAATCGCATCAAAAGATTGATGAGAGAAACCTATAGACTAACCAAGAATGAGGTCTACGAAGACCTAGAGCATCCTTTTGTATTTATGTTTACCTTTATGGGTAAGAAGGAGCCTTCATATGTAGAAGTTGAGCAAAAGATTAAGCAAGTTTTAGCGTTATTTAAAAAAGAAATAAAAAAACAATCCAATGAGACGGTTTAAAATAAAAAAATATCAGGTAATCATTCTCTTGGTTGGAGTACTTACCATTTCATACTCATTCAAATCAAAGTTTTTTGAAGTTGCAAAGCAGTTAGAGATCTATACAACGCTTTACAAAGAGTTGAATATGTACTATGTAAATGAGATCAATCCGGCAGAATTTACCAACAAGGCCATAAAAAACACATTGCAAGACCTTGATCCGTATACCAATTATTACGATGAGCAGGAAGTTGAAGAAGCAAGAATACGTAGAGAAGGAGAATATGCCGGAATAGGAGTTTCTGTGTATTACGATGAGAAGGGAATCACGCTAAGAGAAATCTACAAAGGATACGAAGCTGATAAAAAAGGATTGAAAGCAGGAGATATTATTACAAAAGTAGATGGTCAACCGCTCCAAAATATGGAGAGAGAAGAACTATCACAATTTTTAAAAGGAACACCAAATTCTACTGTTTCCATAGAAATTGATAGACAAGGAGCTAAAAGAACGCTTACGGTAAAAAGGGAAAAAGTGGTAGTAAACCCCGTTCCTTTTTATGATATGATTGATGAAGAAACAGGATATATCATTTTAACAAGATTCAATGAAAAAGCATCTTCAGAAGTAAAGAAAGCTTACAAAGCATTAAAAGAAAAAGGGATGAAGAAATTGATCTTCGATCTAAGAAGCAACCCGGGAGGATCTTTATTAGAAGCAATCAATATATCAAACTTCTTTTTACCCAAAGGAAGTACCATTGTATCTACCAGAGCAAAAGTGAAAAAATGGAGCAATACCTACAGAGCATCTAACAATCCGTTAGATTTAGAAATGCCTATTGCTGTTTTGGTGAATGGCAGATCTGCTTCAGCTTCTGAGATTGTAAGTGGAGCTTTACAAGATTTTGACAGAGCTGTTGTTTTAGGAGAAAGATCTTTTGGAAAAGGATTAGTTCAGCGATACAGAGAGTTGAACTATGGAACTCAATTAAAAGTAACTATCTCTAAATACTACACGCCTAGCGGAAGATGCATTCAAGAGTTAGATTATGCCAACAGAGATGAGAGTGGAAATGTACCGAAGTTTTCTGATGGAACCGTTACAGCTTTTAAAACAAAAAACGGAAGAACCGTTTACGATGGAGGAGGAGTTCAACCCGATATCAAAGTAGGATATTCTAAAAAGACAGAAGCTACAGAAGAGCTTATAAAATCAAGAGCAATCTTCAATTTTGTTACAGAGTACTATTACAAGAATCCATCAATTGCCTCTTCCAAAGAATATGCATTTCAGGATTTTAAGAAATTCCAAGAGTATCTCTCAAAAACAGATAAATCATTTAAGACAAAACAAGAGAAAATGTTCTTAGAAGCATTCGAATCTGTAGATGATGAGAAATTGATCTCAAGAGAATACCAACAGATCAAAAAGAAATTAAATCAAGATAAGATTGATGAGATCTCCAAAAACCAAGATTATTTAACAGACTTAATACAAAACGAAGTACTAACTCGTTATTACTTCAAAGAAGGAAGTTTTGAAAATAAATTGGCACAAGATAAAGTGATCTCAGAAGCATTGAAAGTTCTAAAAAATAATGAGCAATATGCGAAAATATTAAGCGGGAGTTAACTCTAGCGTAATTTCTTATCTTTGAACCCTAAAACCATATGTCACAAACCAAACACAAAGAGAGAACGAGAGCCCAAGAATCTACCAATGCTATAGAGAGATTGTACATCTCTATGCGTCACTTGTTTAGTAGAGGTTTTTATAAACCCATGGGGGTTTCCGGTGAAACTTTACGAAAATCGTTATTGTTACTTCGCCCAGAAATTTATGGATCGATTGCTGAAGACCGAATTGAGTTGAGCGGATTGGTGTATGTTATAGAACGTTTGCCGGAAGGAATTGAAGAATGCCAGTACATCAGTTTAACCTCAGATGAAGGATATGGGAATTCTCATTTTAAAGTAATCATTCCTCCTAAAAGAAGAAGAAATTGCTATCGTATCGATAGAGATCAAATGAATATCGAAATTACTAGAGGTCGCTCTGAGATTTATGATATTCTTACGCATCTAACCTTCTTATTCATAGAATCACATAAGATCAAAGAAAGAGTTCTTCTAAACTTAGAAGGAAGTGTTACCAGAGAGTGGGAACACTTAGAGGAAATTGTATTACACAACAGAGCTCTTACAGATAAAGAAAGAGAGATCACAATTGCCCACTTAGGAAATATTTTGGGAAGAACATATGATCAAGTTGTAGAGGCACATAAGAGTTTTTCTAGTGAGAACAACCCAGATCGTTTCTTCCAAATTATCTATTGGTTAGGAAAATTAGCGATCAATGAAAGTTGTCACCAAAAGAAGAGAACTGTTACTTTCAGTTCTGTCTTGAGTGAAAGCATAGGTCACCACATCTACGGTGAAATATGGGCAAACAATATCAAAAAAGTTTTAAAAGAAAACGATCTTTTTGAAAGACCTATTCATATTATAAGTGCAAATATGCATAGTGTACTAAACTCTATTTATGCACCTAATGCATTACCTGAAGAAGCAAAGAAAAAAGAAGGTTTCGAGCTATTCCAATTGTTGAGTAGTGAAGAAAGCAAACCTTTGCATAAGAAGATAAAAGAATACGCTTCTCAAAACGGACTGATTTATATCAAAGATACTTCGGGAACTAATATCAATGTTCAGGTTATAGATACTCAAAAAATAGACTTAGGTAAAACCCGTTTCGAAAAAGTAAACTCACAAGGACAGGATCCGGTAATCATAGTAATGGACTATGCTTTTGGAGAGCAAGCTTATGAAACGATGGATGAGTTGTTAAAGCCTTACAAAGAAGACGGAAACCTAACCCACATGAATGTTGAGTCTATTTCCATTATGGGGAAAGCAGGAATTTTAGAAGGAGGGAAAGGAGATATTATGATTCCATCAGCTCATATTTTTGAAGGGACAGCAGATAATTATCCTTTCAAAAACGAGCTTTCTAAAGAAGATTTAGAAGGTTTTGGAGTTGAGTCTTTCGATGGAGCTATGGTTACAGTTTTAGGAACATCATTACAAAATAAAGATCTTTTAAAATTCTTCCACGATTCAACCTGGAATGTAATAGGATTAGAAATGGAAGGAGCTCATTATCAAAAAGCAATTCAATCTGCATCTAAGATCAGAGGAAATATTTCTGAAGATGTAAAAGTAAGATATGCTTACTATGCTTCGGATAACCCGTTAGAAACAGGAGCAACATTAGCCTCAGGAGGGTTAGGAATGACGGGAGTTGTTCCTACATATGCAATCACACAGCGTATATTGGAGCAAATATTTTAATCAAAAAAATTAATAGACAATATTATGTCAACAAACCAACAAAATAGAGAAGAAGAAGTAGACTTAGGTTCTTTGTTTATCATTATTGGTAACGGAATTAAGAAGTTCTTCAACTTTATATGGAAAATTCTTTCGTGGCTTTTCCATTTTCTCATATTGATCCTTTTATTCATCAAAGGAAATATCATTAAATTGTCTATAGCAGCTTTAGTTGGAGGAGGAATAGGAGCATATATAGAATTTTTCAACAAAGAAACCACCTATGGTTCTGATTTGCTGGTGCAACCAAACTTTAAGAGTTCTAGGCAACTGTATAACAACATCAATTACTACAACGATCTTGTAAAGCAGAGAGATACCTCTCTTTTAATGAATACTTTCAATATTAGTAAAGATGAAGCAGGGAAGTTGAGGTTGTTTACCATCAAGCCGGTTATAAATGACAATGATATTTTAGAGTCGTATGATGAGTTAATTCTTTCTATAGATACACTAACTGTTAAGAGCTACTCATTTACACAATTTAAAAAAGCCTTTACAAATTACGATTACAAAATACACACAGTTCATGCAGAGTCTGCTGACAATAAAGTGTTTTCCAAGTTAGATGATGTAATTATTTCCTCTATTGTTAAAAACCAATATTTTGATCGTTTAAAATCTCTAACTCGAGAAAATTTATACAGAACAGATTCCCTTTTAAGAAAAAACCTTACTCAAATCGATTCTCTACGTCAAGTATATATGAAAGTGATGATAGAAGAGGCGAAGAAAGAAACAGGAGGAACAAATATCGATTTAGGAGGAGAAAAAGAAAAGGCGAAAGAATTAGACTTATTTCAAACAAGCAGAATCATAAATAAGGATTTGAAAGATGTGTCTGAAGAAATATCTGAAAAATCAGAAGTAATCAATGTGATTTCAAATTTCCAGCCTGTAGGATATGAGATCAAAGGAATTGGTCAGAATTACATCTTTATTCTAGCGGGTCTGGCAGTTGTTCTTGTTTCAGGATTCATACTGCTCATTAAATTAAACTCGTATTTAGAAAGCTATAAAAACAAGTAAATGCGAACTATTTTAGTTACTGGAGGAGCCGGATTTATCGGCTCTAACTTTGTCCCTTACTTTTTAGAAAGTCATCAAGAAGTGCATTTGGTTAATTTAGATTTGTTAACCTATGCAGGAGATCTCAACAACTTAAAAGAAATTGAAGATCATCCAAGATATACATTTGTACATGGAGATATCTGTGATAGAGAATTGGTTACCTCATTGTTTGAGCAATATAACTTTGAAGGAGTCTTACATTTTGCAGCAGAATCTCATGTAGATAATTCAATTAAAAACCCCGATGCATTTATTCGAACCAATGTTTTTGGAACATTTAACTTGTTAGATGTTGCAAAAAATCACTGGATGAATGGGCCAAATGATCGTAAGGAAGAATTTAAAGATGCTAGATTCTTACATGTTTCTACAGATGAAGTCTATGGAACCTTAGGAGAAACAGGTTTGTTTACAGAAGAAACATCCTATGCTCCAAACAGCCCATATAGTGCTTCTAAGGCATCATCAGACTTTATGGTGAGAAGCCATTTTCATACCTACGGAATGAATGTGGTAACCACTAACTGTTCTAACAATTACGGACCAAAGCAACATGATGAAAAACTAATTCCGACCATTATCAGGAAAGCTCTTTCCGGTGAAAACATCCCTATTTATGGAGATGGACAGAACATAAGAGATTGGTTGTATGTATTGGATCACTGTAAAGGAATTGACTTAGTTTTTCAGAAAGGCGAAGAAGGAGAAACCTACAATATTGGAGGTAGAAACGAAAGAAACAATTTATACATTGCAAAGACAATTTGTGATATCCTAGACGAAAAGAGCCCTAAAGAACAGTCTTATAACGAACAAATAGCTTTTGTGACAGACAGACCGGGACATGATTTTAGATATGCAATAGACGCTTCTAAATTAGAAGGAAATTTAGGGTGGAAAGCAGATGAAAATTTCGAGTCTGGAATTTTAAAAACAATAGAATGGTATTTACAAAAATATCAAGGAAAATAATATGAAAGGAATAGTTTTAGCCGGAGGTTCAGGAACAAGATTGCATCCGCTTACCATTTCGGTAAGTAAGCAATTAATGCCTGTGTACGATAAACCTATGGTTTATTACCCTGTGTCTACATTGATCTCTGCAGGAATACGAGAAATATTGATCATTTCTACACCAAGTGATTTACCTCTTTTTAAAAAATTATTAGGAGACGGAAGTCGCATTGGATGTCGTTTCGAATATGCAGTACAAGAGCATCCCAATGGATTAGCAGAAGCATTTATTATTGGTGAGAAATTTATCGGAGACGATAAAGTAGCTTTGATCTTAGGAGATAATATCTTCTATGGAACAGGACTATCTTCATTATTACAAGCCAATAACGATCCTGAAGGAGGAATCATTTATGCATATCACGTTCATGATCCGGAAAGATACGGAGTAGTTGAATTTGACGAGAATGGAAAAGCTGTTTCCATAGAAGAAAAACCAGAACATCCTAAATCAAACTACGCTGTTCCCGGAATTTATTTCTATGACAACACGGTAGTTGAAATAGCAAAGAATATCCAACCTAGCGACAGAGGAGAACTTGAAATTACAGACGTAAATAAAGCATATTTAACCAATGGAAAGCTAAAAGTAAGTATTCTCGATAGAGGAACAGCTTGGTTAGATACAGGTACTTTTCATTCATTAATGCAAGCTTCTCAATTTGTTCAAGTTATAGAAGAACGTCAAGGGTTAAAAATTGGCTCTATAGAAGAAGCGGCTTACAGAAGTGGGTTTATCACTAAAGAAGAATTACATGAATTAGCCAAGCCACTTTTAAAAAGCGGTTATGGAAAGCACCTATTAGATCTGTAATGACAGTAAAAGAAACACACTTAAGCGGTTGCTTTGTAATAGAACCTCAGGTTTTTGGCGATGATAGAGGTTATTTTTTTGAAAGCTTCAATCAAAAGGTTTTTGAAGAAAGAACAGGTTTGGAAATTAACTTTGTACAAGACAATCAATCAATGTCGCAACGCGGAGTATTAAGAGGACTGCATTTTCAAAAAGGAGAGTTTGCGCAGGCAAAATTGGTTCGCGTAATCAAAGGAAGAGTCTTAGATGTTGTGGTAGATGTAAGACCAGATTCAACAACCTATGGTCAATCTTTTTCGATTGTTTTATCAGAAGAAAATCAAAAACAATTATTTGTACCAAGAGGATTTGCACATGGTTTTTCGGTTTTAGAAGACAACACTATTTTCTCTTACAAATGCGATAACTACTACAACAAAGAATCTGAAGGCGGAATCATCTATAACGATAAGGATTTGAATATTGACTGGAAGCTAAGTGAAGCTGAAGTTCAATTATCAGAAAAAGATAAATTATTACCAGAATTCAAATCGTTACAATCATGAAATACGATTATGTAATAGTAGGAGCCGGACTATTTGGAGCTGTTTTTGCTCATGAAATGAGCAAGAAAGGAAAGAAGTGTTTGGTTATAGATAAAAGAGATCATCTTGGAGGAAATGTATACTGTGAAGATGTAGAAGGAATCAATGTACATAAATATGGAGCACATATTTTTCACACAAATGATAAGAAGATCTGGGACTATGTAAACTCTTTTGTAGAGTTCAACAGATATACAAACTCACCAATAGCCAATTACAAAGGAGAGCTGTATAACCTTCCGTTCAATATGAATACTTTCTATCAGTTATGGAAAGTAAAAACCCCTGAAGAAGCTAAAGCTAAAATCCAGGAACAAGTAGAAGCATCCGGAATTAAAAAACCACAAAACCTAGAAGA
Source organism: Pseudotenacibaculum haliotis (assembly GCF_042684245.1). Lineage (NCBI taxonomy): Bacteria > Pseudomonadati > Bacteroidota > Flavobacteriia > Flavobacteriales > Flavobacteriaceae > Pseudotenacibaculum > Pseudotenacibaculum haliotis. The sequence goes on along the minus strand of NZ_JBHULH010000001.1, from coordinate 977,248 downwards.
GCAAGCAATATCTCTAGTAGGAAAAGATATTTACGAGAAGCTTATTAAAGGATATACAGAAAAACAATGGGGAAGAAAAGCTACGGAATTGCCTGCTTTTATTATCAAAAGACTTCCGGTTCGTTTTACCTATGATAACAATTACTTTAATGACAAGTATCAAGGAATTCCTATTGGAGGATATAATAAACTGGTAGAAGCACTTCTAAAAGGAATTGAAACCAAAGTAGGTGTAGATTACTTTGAAGAAAAAGAAAAGTATGACAGTCTTGCAGACCGTGTTGTTTTTACAGGGAAGATAGACGAGTACTTTAACTATCAGTATGGAAAGTTAGAATACAGAAGTCTAGACTTTCAGCATGAAACCTTAGATACCCCAAACTATCAAGGGAATGCTGTTGTAAATTATACAGAAGCAGATATTCCTTTTACAAGGATCATAGAACACAAACACTTCGAATTTGGTAAACAAGATAAAACTGTTATTACCAGAGAATATCCTAAAGAATGGGAGGAAGGAAGTGAGCCTTACTATCCGGTAAATGATAAAAAGAACTCAGAAGTTTATCAGAAATATAAAAAATTAGCTGAGCAGTCAGATAAAGTGATTTTTGGAGGAAGATTGGCAGAATATAAATACTACGATATGCACCAGGTCATAGCTTCTGCACTAGCTAGAGCTTCTAAAGAAGAATAAACAACACCTATTTGAATGCCTACTAATAGAGGGAATACCAGTAATTTGTTACAAGCTTTGCAAAGTGGAGGTCCAACTCTGATGTTTAAAATAGTAGGGATGCTTTTAAGCTATGCAGTTCTCTTCTTTATTACAAACACTTTTGGTGCCGAAATATATGGTAGATATGCAATTGTAATCACTGTAGGGCAAGTTGCAGCCTTGGTTCTTACCTTGGGATTTCCGATGTTGATCGTAAAGTTGCTCAATGATAAAAAGCACTATGAATCTGGACTCAAAACAAATTTCCTGACGAAGATATTTAGACTGTCCTTTGTTTTGGGAGTTTCTTTTTCTGTAGTTTTTTACTTCACGGCAGAGGCAATTGCTACACATGTTTTTGGAGATATCAACTACAAAGAATTTATAGAAAGTATCTCATTGTTTTTTGTTCCCTTATTATTTCATGAACTATTCTTAGGCTATTTTAAAGGACTTAAAAGTTTTACAAAACACAATGTCTTTCTATTTCTTTTACCCTCTACACTGTTCTTTGCTTGGTATTTTACACTCAAAGAAATAATAACGTCAAATCATGTGATTGTACTGTCTTTCGGACTTTCTATTACAACAATATTCCTTTTAGAGAGTATCTTTTTTCTTAAGAAAAAAGTAATCTTGCCATTAAAAAATATAAAGACCTCATTTCTGATCAAAGAAGCTTTTCCAATGATGTATAGTGCAATCATGTTGTACCTACTTAATTGGACAGACATTTTTATGTTAGAATCCATGAAAAGCTCTACTGATGTAGGAATTTATAATGCGGCCTTTAAAATTGCGTCTATCTGTTTTGTTTTTATCACTGCGATCAATATAGTGATCTCGCCTAAGATTGCAGAGTACTATAATAACGCAGATATTAAGAATATGCACAAGACAATTGTTTCGTATACTAGATTTATTACTTACCTAACATTACCTGTTTTTTTGATCATCATATTCTTTGGGGATTACATTCTAGGGTTTTTTGGAGCCGAATTTATCCAAGGAAGTACAGCGTTAAGTATTATTGTAACAGGAATCTTTTTTAGTGCTCTTTCCGGAAATGTTGATCAGGTTTTAATTATGACCCGATATCAGAAAGTTTTTGGGAGAATTGTGTTTGGTGGATTTGTATTGAATGTAATTCTTAATCTAATATTAATCCCAACTTATGGAATTAATGGAGCGGCAATTGCTAGCTTAGCAACCAATGTGCTGTTAAACTTCACATGTATTTATTTTATCAAAAAGAAATTAGGATTTTACACATTTATCTAGGCTAGCTACATGGAATTATCAATTATCATAGTAAACTATAACGGAAAACATTACTTAGAGGATTGTATAAAGTCCATTTCAAAATTCTGTACTGTTACACATGAGATAATTATTGTAGATAACTTGTCTACAGACGGAAGTCAGTTGTTTATCAAAGAAAAATTCCCATCGGTTGTATTGATCGAAAACTCAGAAAATGCCGGGTTTGCCAAAGCCAATAATATAGGAGCTCAAAAAGCCAAAGGGAAAAACATACTATTACTAAACAACGACACTATTTTGATGAATGAAATCGATTCGTTGTTAGCAAAACTCGATAGGAAAGAAGTAGGCGCTATTGGAATAAAAATGCTCAACGGAGACAAAGAGTATACTCATTCCGTAGGAAGATTTCCTACTCCCATAGGTTTGTTAAAGCTTACGAGCTTGAATGAAAAGAGACCGGATATTGTTACAGGAAATTTCACAAAGGATGAATATGAAGTAGATTGGATAGGAGGTTCTTTTGTGTTGATTACCAAAGAAAACTGGGATAAAGTAGGAGGGCTAGACGAAGATTACTTTATGTATGTAGAAGATGTAGATTTCTGTAAGAAACTTCAAAAGGAGGGAAAACAGATTCTTTTTTGTTCTAATTACAGTTACATCCATTTTGTAGGATTTAATCCAAGCAGAGAATTAAAGCTTATTAATGGATATAAAATTTACAGTAGCAAGCATTTTAGTTTTGTAAATGCTACTTTAGCAAAAATATCCCTGACAATTAACCATGTCTATAAAAGAGCCTTTAAAAATATTCGTTGATGCTTATCTTTTAAATAAAGAGCATCAGGGTACAAGGACTTATATCAAAGAACTTTATAAAGAGTTTTCTAAAAGAAACGAAAAGGCAAACATATATATAGGCTGTTTTAAAAATGCCGAAATTGTTCGTGAGTTTGGCGAATGTAAAAATGTTCACTTTGTTTATTACAAGCAAAAGAACAGGTTCTTGAGAATGCTTACTGAAATTCCTCGTATAATCAAAAGTTACAAGTTTGATTATGCTCACTTTCAATACGTAATTCCATTCAAAAGAAATCGATCAACAAAATATATTGTGACAATTCATGATATTCTGTTCAACGATTTTAAAGATCAATTTTCTTCAGGGTACCGTTTAAAAAGAAACTTTTTGTTCAGATATAGTGCTAAAAAGAGTGATTTCTTGTGTACGGTTTCCAGATACTCAGAAGAACGTTTAAAAAACATATACGAGTTAGGACAAAAGAAAATATACATTACTCCCAACGGAGTAAAAAGAGATTATTTTACAGCATTCGATAAGAAAGAAGAACAAGGCTATATTGAGAGAAAATACGGAGTTAAAAACTATCTTTTGTATGTAAGCAGGATAGAACCCAGAAAAAATCAACAAGCTTTGATCGATCACTTTTCTCACCTAGAATCCAATATATCTTTGGTGTTTATTGGAGAGAAAACACAAACTGCTAAGAAGCTGGAGCAAAAACTAGCAGCGTTGAATGAAGAAACTCGTAAGAGAGTTCATTTTTTTAGCGATCTTTCAGAGAAAGATTTAATTTCGTTTTTAAGAGCTGCAAAACTATTTGTATATCCATCATTGGCAGAAGGATTCGGAATTCCTCCTTTAGAAGCAGCAGCAACAAGAATTCCTGTTTTGTGTTCCAATGCTACAGCGATGGAAGATTTTCATTTTTTTGAACCCTATCACATAGATTTTCATCAAGAAGAACAGATAGGAGATAAAATAAAGGAGATACTATCAAAAACAGATGCAGATAGATTGCAATATATTAGCAGTATTGTCAAAGAAAAATACTCATGGGCTAAAGCCTGTGAAACTTTAGAAATGATAATTAAAGATGGTTAAAGTTCACCAAAGTATATACAGAACAATTTTTGTGTTGTTTTTACTGGCACAAATTCTTTTTCCCTCTGTGGAAATAGTTGTTGTAATGTCTTTTGCTTTGTCTTTTTCCTTGCTCATAGAAAAACGAATACATATTCCTAAACCCATATTTCACATTCTTGTGTTATTGGGAGTTTTAATAGGAATTGGCTTTATTGTAAGCCTCTTCAGCTCTCATGAATTGTATGATGTTATTCGAGATATTATACATTTTAGCAAACCATTCTTGTTGATATTTTCAGGGTTTTTGCTTTTGAGAAAAATTAATGACACTAGCTTCTTTATCAAAGTTGTTGTATACGTTTCTCTGCTTTTTGCAGTCAAACACCTGTTTGTTTTAGCAACATCAACCTATGTGAGAGGCACCATAGAAGAGCTGAGATTGTTGGCAGGAGGAGGTAATTTTATTGAAGTTATTGGACTGCTGTTCTTGTATGTTTTTTACAAGAACCCCATCCTTAATATTACAAGAAGCACAAAGATGATTTTTATGGCAATTATTGCCATTTCTATTTTCTTTTATTTCTCAAGAACATCTCTTTTGGCAATATTGATTCTTTTTCTATCTGTTTACGGATATACAATCTTAAGCAGAAAAGCATTTGAATACTCAATATTTGGAGTTGTTGTTTTAGGGCTTCTGTATGGATACCTTTACACACAAGATCTTGATCCAGACAAAAAAGGAATAGAGAATTTTTTCTATAAAATAAAGAACGCTCCTGCCGAAGTTTTTACAACTCCAAAAGGCTACGATCCCAACAATCATAAAGAGATTTTTGATCACTGGAGAGGGTATGAAGCAATGATGGCTCTTAGAAAGATGGAAGAAGATCAGTGGAGCTATGTTTTTGGAAAAGGCTTTGGTTCTTTGATCGATCTAGGGTTTAAGGCACCTATTGGTGGCGAAGATGGCTTGCGTTACATTCCGCATTTTCACAACGGATATGTGTATATCTTTTTTAAAACAGGAGCGATTGGAATATTCTTTTATCTGTTAATCATGTACAGCATGTATAAGAGAGGCTATGTTTTTGCTGACAGTGATACAGCAAAAATTATGAATCGACTTATTTCGGGAATGGGACTCTATTTTATAATTACCACTTTTGTAATTACAGGATTGTATAATTTAGGAGAGATCTCTGTTTTTCTGACAGGATGCTTTTATGGACTGAGTTATAAAATAAAAGAGAATACAAAGATTCATGGTTAGTCTAGAAAAACTACAACAATACTCTTTATCGCTCTCCTTAATAGGATTGTTGTTGCCAATGAAGATTAGCACCATTCTAGTAGGTGTTTTCTTAGCAATTTCTCTGTTTTCTGCATTAAAAAAGAAAAACTTAAAAAGCATAAGTAAAGAAAACTTCTTTTTTGCCGGATTCTTCCTTTTATTCCCAATCGCTTTGCTGTATTCAAGTGATGTAGATTACGGATTAAAAGTAGTTGAGCGGAATGTCGTTTGGTTTTTAATTCCGCTATTAGTGCCATTTTCATTACAGATGACTAAAAAGCAACTGTATCGAGCTTTTTTAGCGTTTGCTATAGCTGTACACGCTGCCGCTTTGTTATTGATTGTTGTAGCATGTTGGAATTTTATAAAAACCAACGATCCACTAGTGTTCTATTATGATGAACTCATTACTGTTCTCAATTTTCACCCTGTATATTTCTCAGTATATCTACTTTTTTCATTATTAATATTATTTGAAGGAACGTTAAAAAAGTATATCAAATTACCACTATATGTTAGAGCTTTGATTGTTGCTTTTGATGTTGTTGTATTAGTGCTGCTTTCTTCTAAAATAGTTTTGGCATCATTTCTTCTAGTTTTAGGGATCTTAATTTTTAGAAGCTATAGAAGCAAAAAAAGTATTTTAACAGCTCTTCTTGCAATTGTTGTAACCTTAACTGTTGTAATGCAGTTTTCAGAAACAAGAAAGCGAATCAATGATTCCTTGTTTTCATCTTGGGAATTATTGGATAAAGAAACATTTAAATACAACGATCCTTTTACAGGAATTACATTACGTTTGATTACCTGGAAATTTGTGATGAAAAAATTCATCGAAAAGGAAAATGTAGTCTTAGGTTTGGGAACAGGAGACGCAAAAGAATTTATCAATAATGTATATAGAGAAAGAAAAATGGATGATGGAGGATACATAAACTACAATATGCATAATCAATACCTAGAATACGCATTAAAATTTGGTGTTTTAGGGCTTTTATACTTTTTTTCCATCTTATTTTTGTCATTTAAAAAAGCGATCAGAACTAAGAACGGATTGTACTTTTCATTCTTGTTGATCTTTTGCATTTTTTCAATAACAGAATCAAATTTAGAAGTTCAAAGAGGAATTGTGTTTTTTGTGTTGATTAACTCTGTTCTCTATTTTTTTAGTGATAAAAAACTCCCTGTTAATGAATAAGAAAAAAGTAGCTATTATAGGTACTGTAGGAATTCCTGCAAAGTATGGAGGTTTTGAGACCTTAACAGAGCAATTGGTAAACAACCTACACACAGAATTTGACTTTACGGTATATTGTAGCGGCTTGTCTTATAAGAACAGAGAAGAATACACGCTGGCCAAACGAGTATTTATTCCTTTAGACGCAAACGGAAAATCTAGTATTATTTACGATTTTGTATCTATAATCCACGCATTACTCTATGCAGATGTTATCTTATTACTAGGTGTAAGTGCTGCTTTCATGATTCCGTTTATAAAGCTATTCTCTAATACTAAGGTGATCACTAACATAGATGGATTAGAATGGAAAAGAGATAAATGGAGAGGCTTTGCCAAAGTGTATTTAAAATATCAAGAAAAAATTGCGGTTAAGAGAAGTCATATAGTTGTTTCAGATAATTTGGCAATTCAAGAATATGTTACTTCCGATTATAAAAGAAAAACAAGCTGTATAGCCTACGGGGCCGATCATGTGAGAGAAGTAGAAAAGCAAAGTACGCCAAGTAAATATGCTTTTTCAGTATGTAGAATTGAACCGGAAAATAATGTTCATGTTATTCTGGAAGCTTTTTCAGAGATCGATAAAAAGATTGTTTTTGTAGGAAATTGGGAATCTAGCAAGTATGGAAAAGACGTTAGAAATAAATACAAGTCTTTCTCAAATATAGAGATGTTAGACCCAATATACGATCAAGAGAAATTAGACGCATTGCGTGCCAATTGTGAAGTATATATTCACGGACATAGTGCAGGAGGAACCAATCCATCTCTTGTAGAAGCCATGTGGCTAGGACTACCTATTATTTGTTGGGATGTAGTTTACAATAGAGAAACAACAAGATCCAAAGCACTTTTCTTTGATGGTAAAGAGGCCTTAAAAGAACTCTTGAAATCTGACAGTAACATATTAAAACAAGTTGCTGCTGATGTAAAAGAACTAGCCTACAAGCATTACAACTGGAAAAAAATAGCCAATCAATATAAAGAACATTTAATAGGATACGATGATGCGATATCTCTAGAAGATAAACCTGTAATTACAGGAACCATTGTGTTGTATAAGAATGAAGTTGAGATGCTGAGAAAAGCAATTGACAGCTTTTTATCTGCTCCTATCAAGAAAAAACTCTTTTTAGTAGACAATTCACCAACTGATAGTTTGGCGCATGAATTTAGTCACCCGGACCTTGAATATATCTATGTAGGACAAAATATTGGTTACGGAAGAGCCAATAACTACATAAGTAACTTTATAAAAGACCATTCTTCATATCATTTGGTCTTGAATCCAGATGTTTACTTTGACGGACAGGTAATCATGGAATTGATAAAGGAGTTAGAGAAAGATGATAACTTATCAGTAATTGCTCCAAAGACATTATATCCGGACGGAGTTTTTCAGCATTCCTGCAGAAGGTACCCTTCATTCCTTGAACTGTTGTTTAGAAGATTGAAAATATTCAAATCTGTTACTGATAAAGGAGAGTATAAAGATTTGGATCTGTCAAGATCTTTTTATCCCGATTTTATTCAAGGAGCGTTCTTGTTATTCAAAACAGAAGACTATATAAAACTAGGAGGATTTGATAAAAGATTTTTCATGTATATGGAAGATGTAGATATCTGTAGAAAGATAGATCAGACTCGTAAAAGAAAACTGTATTACCCTGAAGTAGAGATATATCATCATTACACAAAAGGCTCTGCAAAAAATTTAAAACTCTTTTTTCACCATTTTTTATCAGCAATTCAATACTTTTACAAATGGACATTTGTAAAGAACCCTAGATAATAAAAATGGCCGAATTTTTAGAACCAAACTTATTACGCTACACATTAATTGCAGCTATTGGCTCTTTTTTACTAACCTTCTATCTTATACCAAAGATTATCAAAGTAGTAAATCACAAAGAGTTGATGGACCATCCTAATGCCAGAAGCTCACATAAACAATTGACACCCACTTTTGGTGGAATTTCATTTTATGTTGTGTTGATGTTAATCCTTTTATTCTTAGGGAAATATGTAGATGATAAAAATCTTGGGCTCAATATTGCCGGAGGAATTACCATTCTATTGTTTACAGGTCTTAAGGATGATTTAGTAGTGATTTCTAATGTATCGAAACTCATCGGGCAAATATCAGCAATATCAGTATTCCTGTTCTTAACAGACTATACAAGCATAAACTTTTACGGCGCTTTTGGTATACAAGAACTTTCTGGAGTTTTAGGTTTTGGATTTATGCTGGTATTGATGTTGGCAATCATCAACTCTTTCAATTTGATTGATGGAATAGATGGGCTAGCAGCTTCAGTAGGAGTTATTACGCTATCTCTTTTTGGAACGATCTTCTATCATTTAGAACAAATATTTTTCTGCGTAATATGTTTTGGATTAGTAGGTGCTTTAATAGCTTTTTTAAGATTTAATTTTTCAGAAAAGAAGAAGATTTTTATGGGAGATACCGGCTCACTTATCTTAGGATTTGTTGTTGCTGTGATGTCTGTTCAGTTTTTAACATTAACCCAAGGAGATTTCAACGAGATTTTTGTAGTTCCTAAAAATGCAATATTTGCTTTGATTGCAATTATTATTTTTCCGTTTTTTGATATGATGCGAGTATTTCTTTTAAGACTTGTACATAAGAAAAACCCTTTTGTAGCAGACAAAAATCACACACATCATATCCTTTTAAGCCTAGGAAACTCTCATACAAAATCTAGTTTATTAATTGTAGCTGTTAGTATAGTAATTACAATTCTTCTTTTTTATACTTCAAAAGAAGTTAATAACTCGTGGCTTTTGTTAGGAATATATGCTGTTGGTTTTCTGTCGTTTTACATTGCCTTTATTAAATTTGCCTCTGAAAAGAAATAATCAATTAGAATAGATTTTCAGAGACAAGAACCCATGAACATACTTATTTTAGGATCCGGAGGTAGAGAACACGCATTTACTCACAAACTTGTACAAAGCGAGAAAACACATCAGATCTTTGTAGCTCCCGGAAATGCCGGAACAAATGAAATAGCAACCAACCTTCCTATCAACCCAACAGACTTTTCTGCAGTAAAAGAAGCTGTTTTACAACATCAAATTACTATGGTGGTAGTAGGACCGGAAGCTCCTTTGGTAGAAGGCGTTCATGATTTCTTCTTACAAGACGAACAGTTAAAGTCGATTCCAGTAATTGGACCAAAAAAAGATGGAGCCTTATTGGAAGGAAGCAAAGATTTCTCTAAAGAATTCATGATCAAACATGAAATCCCTACAGCAAAATATCAATCGTTTACAAACGAAACCTTATCAGAAGGAAAAGCCTTTTTAGAAACATTAGAAGCGCCTTACGTTTTAAAGGCAGATGGATTGGCGGCAGGAAAAGGAGTGTTAATTTTAGACTCTCTTGAAGAAGCAAAATCTGAATTAGAAGAAATGTTATCTAACCAAAAATTTGGAAGCGCTTCCTCTACAGTAGTTATAGAAGAATTCTTAAAAGGAATAGAACTCTCTGTATTTGTTCTTACTGATGGAAAAGACTACAAAATTTTGCCTTCGGCAAAAGATTATAAAAGAATTGGCGAGGGAGATAAAGGATTAAACACAGGTGGAATGGGAGCCATTTCTCCGGTGCCTTTTGCAAATGAAGATTTCCTTTCTAAAGTTGAAGAAAGAGTTGTAAAACCAACCGTGGATGGTTTGCAAAAAGATGGAATTGACTACAGAGGATTTATTTTCATTGGTTTGATGAATGTAGATGGAGATCCATTTGTTATCGAATACAATGTAAGAATGGGAGACCCGGAAACAGAAGTTGTGTTGCCAAGAATTGAGTCGGATCTTTTAGACTTATTCGAAGGAGTAGCCAATCAAACATTAAAAGACAAAGCATTTTCTGTAACTCCACAAACAGCTACTACTGTAATGATGGTTTCTGGAGGATATCCTGAAGGATACGAAAAAGGAAAAACCATTTCAGGATTGGAAAATGTTGAAGGATCTATTGTATTTCACGCCGGAACAAAGAACGAAGGAGAAGAAGTTGTTACCAGTGGAGGTAGAGTAATGGCAATTACGTCATTTGGAGACTCTATCGAAAGTGCGTTGGAAAAATCTTACGAGAATATAAAGAAGATTCATTTTGATAAAATGAATTACAGAAGAGATATTGGTTTTGATCTAGTGTAATGAAAAAAGTAATTGTAGCGCCGCTTTATTGGGGGTTGGGTCATGCCTCACGCTGCGTTCCAATTATTCATGCACTTAAAAGAAATCATTTTAAACCTGTTTTAGCCAGCGACGGAGAAGCACTATACTTTTTACAAAAAGAATTTCCGGAATTAGAGGTTATTGTACTTCCTTCATATCAAATTTCTTATGGTAAAAATCTGAAGTGGAGTCTGGCCAAGAAATTGTTTTCGATTCAGAAAGTAGTAAGACAAGAACGCAAGGTTATTAATGCTTATGTAGAGAATAATTCCAATGTGGTCGGAATCATTTCAGACAACCGATTTGGTGTACTTTCTCATAAAGTACCCTCAGTATATATTACACATCAACTGAATGTTCTTTCTGGCTTTTTTACGCCTCTAACTAGCTTTATACATCAAAGAATCATCAGAAAATTCGATGAATGTTGGATTCCTGATGAATCAGGTTCTCAATTCTCAGGAAAACTCTCTCTAACTACAAAGAAGTTGCACCAAAAGTACATAGGAATTCTCAGTAGATTTAAAGAAAAGCAAAGCACAGAAGAAGCAGGTGTTCTAATTGTGTTGTCGGGCCCAGAACCTAATCGTTCAGAGCTAGAGAGAAGAATGATAGAAGTATTTAAGCATTCAGAAAGATCAGTTACTCTTGTAAGGGGCAAGGTGGAGTCTGAACAGATCAAAAGAAAAGAAGGCAAAATACAAGTTGTAAATTATATGCTTTCAGAAGAGCTTGAAAGTGCAATAAATTCAGCAGAACTTGTTATTTGTAGATCAGGATATTCCTCTGTAATGGATCTTGTATCTCTTCGCAAAAAAGCGCTGTTAATCCCAACAAAAGGGCAAAATGAACAAGAGTATTTAAGTCGTTACTTGCAGGAGAAAGGCTATTTTTCTTATGTGAGAGAAAAAGATTTTTCGATCAACAGTGTAGAATTAGCATTAAGATATGACTTGAAATTTGAAAGAAAAGAATTGGAAGAAGGCTTATTTGGCCTTTTCAAGCGTAAATGAAAACTCAGACCCTTTACCAAAGGTGCTTTTAAGCAGAATGGTTTCATTATGAGCTTCAATAATATGCTTTACAATAGATAATCCTAACCCGGAACCACCTTGTTCTCTAGATCTACTTTGATCCACTCTGTAAAAACGTTCAAACAAACGAGAAAGATGCTCTTGCTTAATTCCTTCTCCGTTATCAATTACTTTAATAATGAACTTATTTTCACTGTAAGATTCTATTCCTATGGTTGTAGTTCCGTTGGTTTTCCCGTATTTAATAGAGTTTACGATTAGATTGATCAAGACTTGTTCTATACGCTCAATATCTCCTTTAACAAAAATTGGAAACTCATGAGTTTTGTCAAATTGTAAGGAAATATTTCGTTTTTTAGCTCTCATTTCGAAAAGATCAAAAACATTTTGAATCACATCCAAAATATTAAAAACCTCAATATTCATTTTAACTCCTTCATTCTCTAATTTGGCGATCATATCCAGATCTTTTACAATAGAAACCAAACGCTCTACACCTTTATTGGCTCTATCCAAATATTTATCGCGAATCATTTTATCGTTAACAGCCCCCTCAATCAAAGTTAAAATATACCCTTGCACGGTAAACAGAGGAGTCTTTAACTCGTGAGAAACATTTCCTAAGAAATCTCTTCTAAAAGAATCTCTTTCTGTTAGATTTTGAATCTCTACACGTTTTCCTTCTACGTAATCCTGTACACTCTTTGATAAAGATTCGATATCGGTAGTGGCAGACGATCTGTTAAAATCATCGGCATTTAAAATAGATACTTCGTCGTAGATTCTTTTGATTCTCTTGTAGATAAAGCGCTCGGCTCTATATTGAGTGATAAAGAATGATAAACTAAAAACAAGAATAACAAACGAAACAAGCGCAATAATTTCTTTGTCTTCAAAAAAGAAAAAGTACAACAGTGCAGCTGCGGCAACAGAAGAAAGGGTCAAATAGATAGATGACCAAAGAGCAAAGGAATATGTCTTTTTAAGCTTCATAAAGAGCAAATTTATTTATCTGCTCCCTCTAATACAAATTTGTATCCAACACCTTTTACAGTTTTGAAATACTTATCACCAATCTTTTCCCTTAGCTTTCTGATGTGAACATCAATAGTTCTTCCTCCAACGACAACTTCATTTCCCCATACATTATCTAAGATTACTTCTCTCTTGAAAACCTTTCCGGGTTTAGAAGTTAAAAGAGAAAGCAGTTCAAACTCTTTTCTTGGGAGAGTGATCTTTTGATCACCTTTCATAATAATGTACTCCTCTCTATTAATAACAATGTCGCCAATTTGAGTAGTGGTATCTACCTTTTCTTCGGCTTTCATTCTTCTTAATAAAGACTTTACCTTACTCATTAAAACCTTTGGTTTTACAGGTTTGGTGATATAATCATCTGCACCTGCATCAAACCCGGCTACTTGAGAATAATCCTCACCTCTGGCAGTAAGAAAAGCAATTAATGTGTTTTCAAGACTTTTTACACTTCTTATTTTTTCACAAGCTTCGATCCCGTCCATTTCTGGCATCATGATGTCTAATAAGATAAGGTGTGGAGTGATTTTTTTTGCAGCTTTAATAGCTTCCATACCATTACTGGCAGTGTGTACTTGGTATCCTTCGTTCTTTAAGTTGTACCCTACAATCTCTAAAATGTCTGGCTCATCATCAACAAGAAGGATCTTAATGTCACTATTGTTCATGTTTTTAGTGAATAGTTATGTTCAAAAGTAGCGATTAAATAATAAATAGCAAGAGCTTAACAATCATTTAATCTGGTAACGTTTCGATAACATTGGTATAACCGAACCATAATATATGAGTAACCTTTTCTTTACAAGACTGAGGGATTTTTGCACTTTAAAATCATTGTATTAAAGAACATAAATGAAAAAACTTTTATTAATTCTTGCTATCATCTTTTGCCAAGTGGCATTAGCGCAAGATAAAGGAACAATTAAAGGAACATTATTAGACAAAGAAATGAATAATGAACCTTTATCATTTGCCAGTGTTATTTTAAAAGGAACCATAATTGGAACAGAAACTGATCTAGATGGTAAGTTTTCCTTATCTGTGGCACCTGGAAACTACACGGTAGTTTTTAGCTTTTTAGGGTATAAAAGCTTAGAGGTTCCTGTTGTGGTAAAAGCAGGGGAAACTGTAACTGTAGACAGAACTTTAAGTGCTTCAGAAGGAGTTGCCTTAGAGGAAGTGCAGATTAAAGCAACAACTAGTAAAGAAAAGGAAAGCGCTTTATTACTTGATCAAAAGAAAGCAGTAACGATTGATCAAAAAATAGGAACGCAAGAATTAAGTAGAAAAGGAGTTGGTGATGTTGCTACGGCATTAACAAAAACTACCGGGATTTCTAAACAACAAGGTACCGGAGGTGTTTTTGTTAGAGGTTTGGGAGATAGATATAACATTACTACTTTAAATGGATTACCATTACCATCAAACAATCCATCAAGAAAAAACATCGACTTAGATATTTTCTCTACAGATATCATCGAGTTTATCTCTATTGATAAAACACTAAACCCAAAAAACTACGGAGATTTTAGTGGAGCGAATGTAGATATTGTATCAAAAAGATACACAGGAAAAGGATTTATTGAAGTAGGAGTTGGATCTTCAGTAAACTCTGAAGCAATTGCACAAGACGCATTTTTCTTAAATGACGGGCCTAACAAAAGCGGGTTTTATCAAATCGGAATTCCTGGATTCCCTTTAAATAACTATAACTTCACAACTAGCTGGGATCGTGTAGAAGCAAACACTCCAATTAATGTGAACTTCTCTTTAAAAGCGGGAGATTCTTATGATCTTGGAGAAGAAACCAAACTTAGTTTGTTTGGAGTAGCTTCTTTTGATAATGGATATAAATTCAGAGAAGGTATTTCTAGAGGTAGTGTAAACGTTGGAGGAGTAGCAAGGAGAGATTATACATTCTCAAACTATGTATACAATACCAATACTACTGCAATGGGGAACGTGAGATTGAAGCACAAAACTCACGAATTCAAGTACAATGCTTTAATGATTAATACATCAAACCAAACACAAGAAGAGTACTTTGGTATCGTAGATATCTTTGATTATGCGCCAGAAGGAGGAGCTTTTGTACAAAGAGCAGTATTTGATAGAACAGAATTATTCGTTCACCAATTATTAGGAGAGCACAAGTTAGGAGAGCAATATGAAGTAAACTGGGGAGCAGCTTATAACTATGTGAAGAGTGATACTCCAAACAGAAGACAGATTATTTTAACTCCAGATGATTGGGATGTTCCTAACGGACCAAAATCATTTAGAGAAACATTAAACGATTCTGATAACCACAGATTTTTCCAAGATTTAGAAGAAGAAGAATTAGCAGGAAACTTTTCGGCAGTATATAAATTCAAAAAAGATGAAGATGATAATTTCTTAGGGAAACTTACTGTGGGATATAGCGGAAGATTCAAAACTGTAGACTTCGAATCAACTCAGTTTAATTTTAGAATCAATAACAGTGGAGGAGCTGCAGTACCACAGCCTATCATTACTGATATCTATAACTTAGATAGTTATTTTAACCAACAAAGTTTTAATGCGAATTTGTTTAGCATTAGAACCTTTAGAGGAGGTTTAGGAGCAAACACAGATGTGTTACGTCCACAAACGTATGGTGGAGAGCAAAACATCAATGCAGGATATGCAACAGTTGAATATGCGTTCAATGAAAAATTAACTGGTGTATTTGGAATTAGAGGAGAGCAAATCAATCAGACATTAAACTTTGATACTTCTTTGAACTCAGGAACTAATGAATTAGATCAGTTTGAAGTATTGCCATCGATCTCTTTAAAATATGAATTGAACGAAAAGCAAAATTTAAAATTTGCAGCTAGTAAATCATATACATTACCACAATTCAAGGAAAGAGCACCTTTCCAGTTTGATGAGTCACCAACTCAAACAACATTAGGAAACCCTGCTTTGTATACGTCAACCAATTATAACTTCGACCTTAAGTGGGATTTCTTCCCAAAATCTAGCGAGATTATCTCTGTAGGAGCTTTTGCAAGATTTATTAATGATCCAATCAACCAAGCTACAATTAACTCGGCATCTAACGATGTGAGTTGGGTTAATTCAGGAGACCAAGCTCAAGCTTTTGGAGTTGAATTTGAAATAAGAAAGAATCTTTTTGAATCAGAAGAAGAAACAGAAGATAAAACGTTGAATACAAAATTAACTGGAGGACTGAATTTATCATACTTGAACGCTACACAAGATTTGGATGGAGATAAAGTAGTTGCAGAATCTGCAGCAGCAGGTTTCCCATTAAGTATTGACTTCTCTGAATCTAAAAGTGGATTAACAGGAGCCTCAGATATTCTTGTGAATGCTGATGTAAGCTTTTTGAAAGAATACAAAAAAGATAGAAGTATTCAAGCTACGTTGGCATACAACTACTTCTCAGATAGAATATTTGCATTCGGAACAGAAGGGAAAGGAAACATAGTAGATTCAGGTTTCGGAACATTGGATTTCGTATTCAAATCTAAATTGAACAAAAACTTAGGAGTAGGGTTTACAGCAAAGAACTTATTAAACCCGGCTATTGAGAGAGTACAGGAAAATCAGAATGTTACGATTTCATCTTTTAAAGTTGGAATGGATATTAAGTTATCGTTAACGTATAACTTTTAATTAACACTGAAGTAACTGAACATTAATTTTTAAGAAATAATAGGTTAATAGACGTGAGGTTAATTTGCGTCAGAATTAATTAAAACAACTATAAAAAATAATTAAAATGAAAAAACACTTTTTTACATTAATGATGGCCGTAGCTACATTAACGTTTATTGTTTCGTGTAGTGATAAGGACGACTCTCCTGTTGCTACTTGTTCCGATGGAATTCAAAATGGAGACGAAACAGGAGTAGACTGTGGAGGTTCTTGTACTCCATGTGTTGTAACTACATTACAAGGAGATGTTACTGATAATGTAGTTTTAGACTCTAGCGTTGAGTATGAGTTAACTGGTGCTTATGTAATTAGAGACGGAGGAAGCCTAACAATTCCTGCTGGAACAACTATCAAGGCAACCGGAGGAACTAGTGCTTACATTGCTGTAGCTCAAGGAGGTCAGATTTTTGTAAATGGTACATCTTCAAACCCGGTTGTAATGACTTCAGGGTCTGCAAACCCTGCTGCTGCAGACTGGGGAGGATTAGTGCTATGTGGGAAAGCACCAACAAACGTTGGAGCAACTGCTACATCAGAAGTAGCTGATTTAACTTACGGAGGTAACGTAGCAAACGACAACTCAGGATCTATCAGATACTTAAGATTAGAATATACAGGAGCAACTTTTAATAGCTCAAAAGAATTTAACGGATTATCATTATTCGGAGTAGGTTCAGGAACTACTGTAGAGTATGTTCAATCTTTTGAAGGAGGAGACGACGGAATTGAGTTCTTTGGAGGAACAGTAAACGGAAAATACTTAGTATCTACAAACTCAGGAGACGATTCAATTGACTTCGCAGACGGATGGGCTGGAACTGGTCAATGGTGGTATATCTCTGGAGGTGCTAAAGCAGGAATCGAAGGATCTAACAACGGAGATAACGGAAACGCAACTCCTGTAACAAATGCTACAATCAGTGATGTTACTGTGGTAGGACCTGTAACAGAAGGAGCTTTATTCTATAAAGAAGGAGGAGGAAACTTCACTATCGATAACTTCTACATTGCTGGAACTGATTTAGGAGTTAAAGTAAAAGATACAGATGCAGAAGCTGGAGTAAGAATTGAGAACGGAGATTTAGTAATGACTGATGTTCAGTTTGCCGATAATGCTTCAGGATTTGCTCAAACAGATTATACAGGAGCTAACCAAAACTTCATTCAACAAGGTGTTGCTACAGGAGCTGGTAACGGAGCTGCTGCTCCTAACTGGACTGCTGGTTGGACAAGAGGTTTAAGCAACAGTGGAGTTGCTACAGAAACTTTAGCAGGAGAAATCACTGGAAGCGTTACCTTAAGTGCAAGCATCGAATATGAGTTAACAAGTTCTTTAGTTGTAAAAGACGGAGGAAGCTTAACAATCCCTGCAGGAACAACAATTAAAGCTACTGGAGGAACTAGTGCTTACATTGCTGTAGCTCAAGGAGGTCAAATCTTTGTTAACGGTGAAGCTAACAATCCGGTTGTAATGACTTCAGGATCTGCAAATCCTGCTGCTGCAGACTGGGGAGGATTAGTAGTATGTGGTAAAGCACCAACAAATGTAGGTTCGGTTGCTACTTCTGAAGTTGCTGACTTAATTTATGGAGGTAACGTAGCAGACGACAACTCAGGATCTATCAGATACTTAAGATTAGAATATACAGGAGCTACTTTTAATAGTTCAAAAGAATTTAACGGATTATCATTATTCGGAGTAGGTTCAGGAACTACTGTAGAGTACG
The DNA here is from genome assembly GCF_042684245.1 of Pseudotenacibaculum haliotis. Taxonomy (NCBI): domain Bacteria; kingdom Pseudomonadati; phylum Bacteroidota; class Flavobacteriia; order Flavobacteriales; family Flavobacteriaceae; genus Pseudotenacibaculum; species Pseudotenacibaculum haliotis. The sequence continues at coordinate 959,129 of NZ_JBHULH010000001.1, read as the reverse complement.
TTCAATCTTTTGAAGGAGGAGACGACGGAATCGAGTTTTTCGGAGGTACAGTAAACGGAAGATACTTAGTATCTACAAACTCAGGAGACGATTCAATCGACTTTGCAGATGGATGGGCTGGAACAGGTGAGTACTGGTATATCTCAGGAGGTGCTAAAGCAGGTATCGAAGGATCTAACAACGGAGATAACGGAAATGCTACTCCTGTAACAAATGCTACATTAAGAAACATCACTGTAGTTGGACCAGTAACAGAAGGAGCTTTATTCTTCAAAGAAGGAGGAGGAAACTTCAATATTGATAACTTCTTTGTAGAAGGAGTAGACTTAGGAGTTAAAGTAAAAAGTAGTGATGCAGAAGCTGGTGTTAGAATTGAGAACGGAGATTTAGTAATGACTAACGTACAATTTTCTAACAGCTTAACAGGATTCCAAGTAACAGATTATGCTGGAGCTAACCAAAGCTTTGTAGGTCAAGGAACGGCTACAGGTGCTGGAAACGGAGCTGCTGCTCCAACTTGGACAAATGGATGGACAAGATTTAACTAAGAATCTTTATTAAGATTATATATAAGAAGCAGGCTGAATAGCCTGCTTTTTTTATGTAGTTAACTATAATTTAATCTGTTAAAAACGAAAAAAAAGTGAAGATATTTTATATCTTTAAACCATCTTTTTTAAACTTAACTTAAACATATGAAAAAAAATTACTTTTTAACACTCTTATTAACGCTGTGCTTGTCTGCTTTTTCTTTTGGGCAGATTATCATTACTGAGATAGCTGATCCAAATAACGATTTTTCAGCTAGATACGTAGAGCTTTATAATGTTAGTGGGTCTTCTGTGGATCTAACAGGTTGGAAATTAAGAAGATGGACGAATGGAAATACTGGTCCAACTACAAGTGCTGATGTGGATTTATCTCCTATTGGAAATTTAGCTTCAGGAGGATTTGTTCTTATCTCTAATAATGCAAGTAACTTTCAAACTGTTTATGGAATAACAGCTGATATCGATGCAGGAACTGGAGGTCCGGCAGATAGTAACGGAGATGACCAGATTGCGGTTCTTAACTCTTCAGATACCATAATTGATATCTTTGGAGTGCCAGGAGAAGATGGTAGTAATACTTGCCACGAATTTGAAGATGGACGTGCTGAAAGAAAAGGAACAGTTACTGCTTCGGTTGATACGTGGGACGAATCAGAATGGAATGTATGGTCTGATGGTTCAACTGCTTCTGGTTGTACTAGTCATACCAGTTCTTCGCCAAGAACAGCTCCGGCTGATTTTGATCCAGGAGCTTGGATTGGAACTTCTTCTGACCCAACATTATCTATTAGTGCTCCTTCTGCAAACCAGGTTTTTAACCCTGAAACGACAGAAGTGTCAGCTTCTCTAAGTATTTTAAACTTTACCCTTTCTGGAGATGCAGGAGGTGGAGTTTCTGATAATTCTGGAGACGGATATATCGCAACAACATTGCAAGAAACTGGACAATCAGACGTGAATAGTAACTACTTTACAGCTACTCCACCAGCAATTACAGTTGTAGCTGGAAGATCATATACACTTACAGCAGAATTGGTTGATAATAGTGGGAATTCTTTAACTCCGGCTGTAACAGCTAGTGTTTCTTTCTCTGTGGCATCTTATACTCAGGTGGCAGATATTGCAACCTTAAGAGCTGGGACAGAAGGAAATTACTATGAGTTAACAGGTCAAGCAACAATGACCTATGATGCAATGAACTCTAGAAATCAAAAATACATCCAAGATGGTACTGCTGCAATCTTAATTGATGATGCAGATGGTACTGTAACTACTTCTTACAATGTAGGAGATGGAATTACAGGAATTAGAGGGCAATTAAGCTCTTTTGGTGGAGTGTTACAAATTGTGCCACAAGTAGATCCGGGAGCTGCAACAGCAACTGGACTTCCAGTGACTCCTCAAGTAGTAACTATTGCAGATTTAGATGCAAACTTTAACGATTACGAGTCTGAGTGGATCACAATCAACGATGTAACCTTTAATGACGCAGATGGAACAGCTACGTTCTCATCTGGTACAAATTATGACATTACTGACGGAACAAACACATTGGTGTTTAGAACTCAGTTCTCAGGAGCAGATTTTATTGGATCAGTAATTCCTACTTCTAGTGCAAACATTACTGGAATAGCAGCTGAGTTCAACGGAACTTCTCAGATTTTTGCTACTTCTTCATCTAATATTGTATTAAGTGTACAAAGAAACGATATCGAAGGATATTCAGCATATCCTAACCCGGTAAGAGGAAATAGTTTTACAATAACTACCAATAGCATTGATAAGAAACAAGTTGTTTTATTCAATGTTTTAGGAAGAAAAGTATTCTCTCAAAGTTTCTCAGGAACAAGAAAAACAATGGATATTCCAAACCTAACACCTGGAGTATACGTGTTAAAAGTAACAGAAGGAGCTAAGATCGCTACTCAGAAATTAATTATTGAGTAAAGAGGTCTTTAAAAACATAAAGAAAAGCCCCAATTTTTGGGGCTTTTTTATTTTTAGTACTTTCACAAAAAAAGAAACCTAATGTGCCAAACGATTGATAAAATAGATTTTGCTACGTTTGAGTTTATAAAAAAAATGCAAAAATGAATTTGAAAGTTAATATAAAAGATGTGCTGTTTTTGGATATAGAAACAGTACCTCAAAAAGAAAGATGGGAAGAACTCACGGATGATATAAAGGAGTTGTACGCAAAGAAAACAGCCTATCAAAGAAAAGAAGAAGTAGAGCCGGAAGACTTCTACGAGAGAGCTGGTATTTGGGCTGAGTTTGGAAAAATCATCTGTATTTCTGTAGCGTATTATGCAGAAAAAGAAGAAAAAAGGACACTCCGTGTTACCTCGTTTTCAGGAGATGATGAGAAACAAGTTCTGCAAGATTTCAAAAACTTGTTGGAAACTCATTTTTACAAACCACAACACCTTTTGTGTGCACATAATGGGAAAGAGTTTGATTTTCCTTACATCGGAAGACGAATGATTATTCATCAAATAGAATTGCCTAAAAAGCTAAATCTCTTCGGGAAAAAACCGTGGGAAGTTCCTCACTTGGATACAATGGAATTGTGGAAATTTGGAGACTATAAACACTTTACATCATTACAATTGTTGACCTCTATTTTAGGAATACCTTCTCCTAAAGACGATATTGATGGAAGTGATGTAGCCAAAGTGTATTATGAAGAAAAAGACTTAGAGAGAATTGTAAACTACTGCGAAAAAGATACAATTTCTGTAGCGCAATTACTTCTGCGATTCAATAACGAGGAACTGATACAAGAAAGTGATATTGTAAAGGTTTAACCTTCGAGTTTCATAGATAATTCAAACCACCTTTCTTCTTTTTCTTCTAAAAGAGAAATAATCTCTTGAAGCTCTTTGGATTTTTCATTGACTTCCTCTTCTGTGATTCCATCTTTCATAAAGAAAGATTCAACAGTAGTTTTCTTGCGCTCTAATTTTTCGATGTCTTTCTCCAAAGCACCAAACTCTCTTTTTTCTAAATAACTAAGCTTAGACTTAGGAGAGCTTTCTTTTGTTGAAGTTGTTTTTGTAGTTTTTTGAATCGGTTCTTGAGGTTTAGAATCTTCATAGGTTCTGAAATCAGAATAGTTTCCGGGGAAATTCTCAACAATGCCTTCTCCTCTAAACACAAAAAGAGAGTCTACGATCTTATCCATAAAATAGCGATCGTGAGATACAACAATCAGGTTTCCCGGATAATCTAGTAGGAAGTTTTCTAATACATTTAGGGTAACAACATCTAAATCGTTGGTAGGCTCATCCAGAATTAAAAAATTAGGGTTTTGAATCAGTACAGTACATAAATACAAGCGCTTTCTTTCTCCACCACTTAACTTTTCTATAAAATCATATTGTTTTTTTCTGTCGAATAAGAATCGTTCTAATAATTGAGAAGCCGAAATTTTTCTCCCTTTGGTCAAAGGAATATATTCTCCAAACTCTTTGATAACCTCAATAACTTTTTGCCCTTCTTTTATTTGAATTCCTTTTTGAGTATAGTACCCAAACTTTACAGTCTCACCAACAACTACCTTTCCACCGTCAATAGCTTCTTTTTGAGTTAGAATGTTTAGGAAAGAAGATTTACCGGTTCCATTCTTTCCAATAATTCCGATTCGTTCTCCTTTTTTAAATACATACTCAAAATCATTCAAAATGATCTTGTCGCCAAAGGATTTCTTAAGATGATGAAGCTCTACGATCTTACTTCCCAATCGTTCCATGTTGATCTCTAGTTGAACCGCATGATCTTGTCTTCTTTTTTTAGCCTTTTGCTTGATCTCATAGAAATCATCTATTCTGGATTTGGATTTTGTAGTTCGAGCTTTGGGTTGCCTTCTCATCCAGTCCAGTTCCTTCTTGAAAAGGTTTTTGGCCTTCTCTGTTGAGCTGGTTTCCTGAGCAATTCGTTCTTCTTTCTTTTCTAAGAAGTAAGAATAATTGCCCTTGTACCTATATAAATTCCCTTGATCTAATTCTATGATTTCATTACAAACCCGTTCTAAGAAATAACGATCGTGGGTCACCATAAATAAGGTGATCTTTTCTCTCTTAAAAAAAGATTCCAACCATTCGATCATCTCAAGATCTAAGTGGTTGGTAGGCTCATCAAGAATAAGTAGATCCGGTTTGTTGATCAGAATGATGGCCAAAGCCAAACGCTTTTTTTGCCCACCTGACAAAGTAGATACTTTCTGATTGAGATCATCTAATTTAAGTTTGGACAGGATCAATCTGTATTGCGTTTCAAAATCCCAGGCATTGTGTTGCTCCATCAATTCAAAAGCTTTCTGATAGTTTTCAGCATCTTCTGTATTTTTAAGAGCCTCTTCATACTGCTTAATAATGGGAAGAATCTTATTTTCAGTAGCAAAGATGGTCTCTTGGATGCTAAGACTAGAATCAAAATTTTGCTCTTGAGATAAATAGGCGATATGAATTCCTTTTCGTTGAACAACTTGTCCGTTATCCGGAGTATCTTTTCCGGCAATGATATTTAGAACAGAAGTTTTTCCTGTTCCGTTTTTTGCTACAAAGGCAATCTTTTGATCTTTATTGATTCCGAAAGACAGGTCTTCAAATAAGACCCTTTCGCCATAGGCTTTTGAGATGTTTTCTACTGAAAGGAGATTCACAAATAAAATATTTTGACAAAGGAAATAAAAAAACCCGAGTTAAGACTCGGGTTAATCTTTAATTAAGATTAGGGGGGAAGTTCTTAATTAAATAAGCTAACTTTTATAATATGTATGAAAAACAATTACCGGATAAAAGTACAGTAGTCGAAATGACTATACAATACCATGATTTAGGGAAATTTACACATCCCTAAAAAGGGTGAACTTAGGTGTTAAAGGTAAAATTACAAATGCATAAAGTGTTGTAAAGAAAAACCCAAATCGAGTGATTTGGGTTTTCAAAATAATTAATTAAGATAAGGGGTAGGCTTCTTAATTAAAAACTTAATAACATGTATAAAAAGAACAATAACAATGTAAAAGTAGTTAGATAAGCAATCTTAGTCAATACCGTGATTTAGGGAAATTTTCGCCTCCCTAAAAAAGGGGAACACTATTTTTTGAGGAAAAAGAGCATACAGAACAGCGTATAAATAGAAAAACCCAAATCGGGTGATTTGGGTTTTCGAATAATTAATTAAGAAAGGGGGTAGGCTTCTTAATTAAAAACTTAATAACATGTATAAAAAGAACAATAACAATGTAAAAGTAATCAGATAAGCAATCCTAGTCAATACCGTGATTTAGGGAAATTTCAGCCTCCCCAAAAAGGGTGAGTCAAAAAAAGAGCCTGAAATGAATCAGGCTCTAATTATCTAACAACAATGAAGTTAACTATTGTTTAATAAATTTCTGAGTGAATGTTTCTTCTTCGTCTGAAAGCTCGATTAAGTAGATTCCGGATTTAAGAGTACTAACATTTATAGAGTTGTTCAACATTCTACCTGCCATAATTTGTTTTCCGTTCAAGTCAACTATTCTATAAGAAGAGTTTACATTGTATTGTGGATTTACGTGTAAAATGTTTGCAACTGGGTTTGGATATACAATTAAGTCATCGCTTACATTACTATTTCCAGATTGACTTGTGTTTACTCCTAACAGCTCAGTTGTGTCTACTCTAGAAGAGCTTCCAACTTTACCTGTTATGGTAACTTGGTCAATATAAATATGATCTGCATTCGCAGAAGCGTCACATTGGAAACGGAATCCTGAGTTCACAGCAAAGTTGTATTGACTTGCATCTAATGTGATTGTTGCTTCATAGAAATTATTGTTCTCAATACCAGAACCTCTAACCCAAGTGGCAACTGTAGTCCAACTAGATCCGTTGTAGAAACGCAACCAGAAGTCTTCTCCGTTTTCCATACTATATACGTAGAAGAAGAAGTTTACTTCGATTTGATCATAAGGACTAGCATCAATATTGTTTAAAGTCATAGAACTAGGAACTCCTGAATTATCTCTAATTCTGATAGAGTAACTACCTTCATAAGAACGACTTCCTGAATAGCGGAAAGCATCACTTCCACCATCTACCCAGCCATCCCAGCCAGACTCAAAGTAACTTTGATTTAAAATAGTGTCACTTACTGCACATGGAGCACAAGAAGATCCACCACAATCTACACCGGTTTCATCACCATTCTGAATTCCGTCAGAACACGTAGGTGTTGCAAGTGTTGTTACATTGGCAGTATTACTATCACCGGAAACATTTCCGGCAGCATCTTTAGCTCTTACCGTAAATGAATAAGAAGTACTCGCAGTAAGTCCGGTTGCTTGGTAGCTAGTTCCGGTTACACTTGCGATATTGGTTCCTCCTTGGTACACATCATATCCAGTAACTCCAACATTATCTGTAGAAGCAGTCCAAGATAGATCGGTAGTAGTTTCTGTAGTATTACTCGCAGTCAATCCTGTAGGATTGCTTGGAGCTTCAGTGTCAGGTCCGGCAGCAGCAATTACAACTGTATAATCTTCTACTTCACCATAGGTAAAGTTTCCGCAAGAAGAAGGAATTGCATTATAGCTCATAGAAACACGCATTCTGGTTGTTGTTTCCGTTGCGCCGGCAGGTATAGTAAAGCTTCCTGATACAGGCGTGGTTTGCGTAGCAGATTGTGTGAATACTTGTTCTCCTGCATCTGTAAAGTCACCATTTTTATTATAATCGATCCAAACAGAATATCCTTCAGAATATACTTGACCTGTCCATGTTGGAGTAATCGTAATTGTATACTGATTTCCTTTGGTTAAAGAAGTGGAGATTCCTGTAAAATCTGAATAGAATTGAGCTCCAGACGTATTATCAATTGTATTTAATTGAACTCTGCTGATATACTCGTCATTAGTATTGGTACTTTGTGAAGAACAATAAGTAATAGGAGTAGAATCAGTAGTAACATTAACAGTATTACTATCGCCAGAAACATTTCCGGCAGCATCTTTAGCTCTTACTGTAAATGTATAAGCAGTATTGGCAGAAAGCCCTGTAGCTTGGTAACTTGTTCCGGTTACACTAGCAATATTCGACCCTCCTTGATATACATCATATCCGGTAACCGCTACATTGTCTGTAGAAGCGTTCCAGTTAAGATCTACACTAGAATCAGTAACATTTGAACTAGCTAAACCTGTTGGTGCAGAAGGAGCAGTAGTATCAGGAGCAGCAGTCGTAGCATTAACGGTGTTACTTTGTGCTGAACTGTTTCCTGCAGCGTCTTTTGCAATTACATAGAAACTATAACTAGTATTTGCAGTTAATCCAGTAGCTTGGTAGCTAGTGTTTGTTGAATTTCCAATTAGACTTCCGTTTCTGTATACATCATATCCTGTTACGCCAACATTATCTGTAGATGCGGTCCAGTTAAGATCAATTGTGTTTTCAGTAATATTTGAAGCAGCTAAACTACTTGGTGCAGTTGGAGCTTCTGTATCTGGAGTACTAGTAGCGGTAAATTGCCCGGTGAAAACTCCTCTACCATAAGTAGAAGCAATAATTTGATTGTTATTGTCATCACCATTTACAGCCCAGTAATCAAAAGCAGTAACACTTACATCGCTCATTCCATTGTAGGATTGAGTCCAATTTGGACTAGCATCATTAAAGTTTTCAGTAGCCCAAACTCCTAATTGAGTAGCTAAGATCGCTTCGTTTCTATTTAATGGGTTTTGTAATACGTCTCTTACTGGAATGTCAGGTAAATCACCTTCTTTATTCGACCATGTCGAACCTCCATTTGAAGAGTACCATACGCTAGTTACTCCATAGTTGTGGATAGTTACGATCAGATCATTGGCAGTCTCTCCATAACGAACCGAAGAAACAGATCCTACGAATGGAGTGTTAATGGTTGTAAATGTAGCACTGTTGTTGCTTACGCTAGTTAAACGCACCATTCCTCCGTTAGCCATACCTACATACCAAGTATTGCTGGCAAAAGGAGAGGCTCTAAAAGCAGTTGGTTTAGCATTTAACGCTGCGTTAGTAAAAGTACCACTACTATTAGCAGCTACATTGATACTTCTAATAGAATAACTAGACCCTGAAGAGTTGTTGGTTAATAATCTGTTGGCGTCACTGTCATAATCCATTTGGTTTACAAAATCTCCTGTAGTTTGGCTACTAGATAGTGTAGTGGCTCCACCTTGTCTTCTTCCTAGTCCATTCCATGGTAAGCTAAATCTGTAAATAACATTGTTTACAAAGGTTGCAATAGCATACTGTCCATCTTTATCAATAAAAGTATAGAATCCGTCACCATCACTTAACTCCTCAGAAGAGTTAATTCCAGGAGATGTGTTCCCATCTCTGAAAGCTTGTGTACCATTATCTTGAGCTCCGGCAGAGAAAATACCATTTGTGTCTCCCGATCCGTCTGGCCCGATACCGGCTTTTACGAATTGTGTTACGTTATAGTTATTATTTCTAGCTCCAATTACATTAGAGTTTTGAGCTGTAGACAAACTAGAAGCATAATAGATACCACCGTCTGTTCCAAAAATTGCTTGATTAGAATTTCCTGGACGGAAAGTCATCGCATGTTGATCGGCATGAACCAATGAACAGCTTAATCCTGCTAAATTGTTGTTGTTTGACCACTTTGAGATCTGTCCCCAAGAGCTTCCTCCATTAGAAGAACGGAACAAATCGATTCCTCCAACATAAAGAATATTATCGTTGTTTGGGTCTGCTTCAATCATTAGATCATAAAAAGCCTGCCCACGACAGAAGTCATTAGAAGGAATTCCTGTGTCTGCATCATTTGGTAATGATTTTGAGGTAATACTGGCAAATCCATTGGTGGTTTCATAAATATGAACAGGAGAAGAAGATCCTTGAGTTAATGCATATATTTTATCTGCATTAGAAGCAGAAGGTTCCAATTCTACTCTGTTAGAATCTGTCAAAGGAGAAGCTCCTGCTTCTGTCCAAGTGCTACCATTGGTTGTGCTATACACTCTACCACCACCAACACCAAATCCGTTGTTAATAGTACCTAACCATAATTTATTGTCGGCCCCGATTTCAAAATCATTCGGAATGTAATAGTAGGTTTTTCCACTTTGAACATTACTCATGTTAGAAGACTCAATTCTAGACCAAGAAGCCCCATCATCAGTAGAACGGTAGATTCCGGCAGTTTGAAGGCCAAGCCAGTTATTTGGGTTGCCGGCATCTCCATAAACATGAGCACCAACACCTACAAAGATTTCAGTATTTCCGTTATTATTCCAAGCAATTACGTCGTTTACATAAAAGATACCTGATAAGAATAAGTTAGTAGCACTAAATTCAAATGTAGCGTCTCCGGCTGCAGGGATGTTTACAGATGTCCAAGTAGTACCTCCATCGGTAGTTTTGTACACTCCGGTACCAACTACATCTCCGGCGGTATACTGCTCCCCTGTACCTGCATACCAAACATTAGAGTTATTAGGATCTACGGTAATAGAAGTTACAGAAAGGTTTCCTGGAACACCAGTAACTCTTGTCCACTGAGAAGAGCTGCTAGTAATATTTGTATTTTTCCAAAGCCCACCACTAACACCTCCTGCATAAACAGTATTGTTATTGCTGTCATTTGGATCAAACAACATAGCCCTGGTTCTACCACCAACATTATTAGGACCTCTTTCTTCCCATGCATTAGAAGAGTGCCCTGGGTTACGACCATTTAATCTGTCTTGTAGAAGTCTTTCTCTTAATAAGGTGATATTTCCGTCACTCAATTTTCCGGTAGCAGGATTAATAGTGAGTTCCCACATTTGCTCAAAGTACTTATTGGGAGGCAGTCCTTTAAGCTTTCTTTCCTTCTTGCTCCACTTCAAAGACTCTTTGAAGGGACTATTTTTCATGTATTCACTATGAATTTTCCTTTTTTCAGCAATTTTTTGAGATTCATATTTGTCAATCACTCTCGTAGTGACAATAGATGCTAATGCAACAACGGCAATACCACCTATTATGAATCTAACTTTACGTCGGTTCATAATAAAATTGATTTAAGTTAGTTGAATAAAAATTTTCGTTGTGAACTAAGGGGGAGGGGAGTAAAAACATCAACTTAGTTCAAGTTGTTGAGGGAGAGGGTAGAGTTAAGTCATAAAATTTGAGGTTTAGGTTAGTTTTGTGTATTCTTTAATAAAAAGAGTTAGTATTTACGTTTAAAATGTTAAAATATCTTAAAAGAATATAAAATTCGCTTCAAATGTATGTAAATGATGAAAATAACGCAATACCTGAAAATGGTGAAATTAAGTATCCCCTAAAAAGGGGATGTAGAAAATAAAAAGTATTTTTACTCTCGAGTATGCTTAAGATTAATAACTTACAGATATCCTTTTTTCAAGGGAAAGAAGAAAAGAAAATTGTCAAAGGAGTTTCTCTTGAACTAAAAGAGAATGAGATCGTAGGAGTTGTAGGAGAATCCGGTAGCGGTAAATCATTAACCTCATTGGCAATTATGGGATTGCTTCCAAAACCTCTAAAAGTTGAAGGAGAAATCTGGTATCAGCAACAAGATTTATTAACGCTATCAGAAAAAGAGTTCCAGAGAGTTAGAGGAGCTAAGATTGGAATGATCTTTCAAGAACCCATGAGTTCATTAAACCCAACAATGACCTGTGGTAAACAGGTTACTGAAATATTAGGGTTGCATACAAAAATGAATAAGAGTGAGATATATGATGAAGTGATCTCACTTTTCGAAAAAGTAAAACTCCCAAGACCTGCTTCTATTTTTACGTCATATCCTCATCAAATAAGCGGTGGTCAAAAACAGCGAGTTATGATCGCAATGGCTTTGGCTTGTAAGCCGGATGTACTTATTGCAGATGAACCTACAACAGCTTTGGATGTAACAGTACAAAAGGAAATTATCTTCTTGTTAAAAGATTTGCAAAAAGAGAATGCAATGAGCATTTTGTTCATTTCTCATGATCTTTCATTGGTGTCAGAAATTGCAGATCAGGTGTTTGTGATGAGAAATGGAGAGCTGGTTGAAAGTGGAACAACAGAACACGTCTTTTTAAATGCGGAAAAAGAATATACAAAAGCGCTGATAGCCTCAAAACCTGGGTTAAGTGACCGATATAAACGATTGCCAACAGTAGAAGATTTTATGAGTGATTCGGTTGATCGAGCAATCTATTCAAGAGAAGAAAGAAATGAGTTTCATAATCAGCTGTATAAAAAAGAACCTCTTTTAGAAGTAATAGACCTTAAAAAACACTTTTTCAACAAAGTATTGTTTGGAAAAAAGGAGGTGACAAAAGCTGTAGATAAGGTTTCTTTTAAGGTATACGAAGGCGAAACTTTGGGGCTGGTTGGAGAATCGGGATGTGGAAAAACAACCTTAGGAAGGTCCATACTTCATTTAGAAGATGTTACTTCCGGGCAAATTCTGTATAAAGGAAGAGATATTACCTTTTTGAAAGGAAAGGAGCTTAAGCAGTTAAGAAAAGAAGTGCAAATCATTTTTCAAGACCCATTTTCGTCTCTCAATCCAAGAATACCTGTCGGAAGGGCAATTCTTGAACCAATGAAAGTTCATCAAATATTCTCAAGCCAAAAAGAAAGAAAAGCCTATGTGCTTGAGTTGTTGGAAAAAGTAGGGTTGGAGAAAGAGCATTTTGACAGATATCCACATGAGTTTTCGGGTGGACAAAGACAGCGAATTGGAATAGCTCGAACAATAGCATTGCAACCCAAATTGATTATTTGTGATGAATCTGTTTCGGCATTAGATGTATCTGTACAAGCTCAAGTTCTAAATTTGCTAAACACGTTAAAGGTCGAGTTTAATTTTTCTTATATTTTCATTTCTCATGATCTTTCTGTTGTTAAGTATATGTCGGATCAACTAGTGGTTATGAATAAAGGAAGGATAGAAGAAATAGGTGATGCAGATGAAGTTTATGAGAAACCTCAGACTGAGTATACAAGAAACTTAATTAAAGCAATCCCAAAAGGGATATAAAAGGTGTTATACCTTTTTGCAATCGCCCAATTAATGGTATATTGCGAATCAAAAGAATACCAAAAAAGAATACATGAAGATTATTGTTCCAATGGCTGGAATTGGGTCGAGATTAAGACCACATACCCTAACAATTCCAAAACCTCTAACAGTCATTGCAGGTAAGCCAATTGTACAAAGACTGGTTGAAGATATTGCAGGTGTAGTCAATCAGAAAATAGAAGAAATATCCTTTATTATTGGCCCGGCAACAAAAGGGTTTCCGTCAAATACTAGACAACAATTAATAGCAATTGCTAATGAATTAGGAGCGAAAGGTTCTGTATATGTCCAAGAAGAGGCATTAGGAACCGCGCATGCCATTCAATGTGCAAAAGATTCTTTATCAGGACCTTGTGTTGTAGCCTTTGCAGATACACTTTTCAAAGCAGACTTTACCTTAGATGCTCAGGCAGATGGAGCCATTTGGGTAAAGCAGGTAGAAGATCCTAGCGCTTTTGGAGTTGTAAAGATGAAAGACGGATATATCACAGATTTTGTAGAGAAACCTAAAGAGTTTGTATCTGACCTTGCTATCATTGGAATTTACTATTTCAAAGATGGCGATAAGCTTAAAAAAGAGATTCAATACTTAATAGATAACGATATTAGACCTTCCGGAGAGTTTCAATTAACAGAAGTTTTAGAAACTCTTAAAGAACAAGGTGCTAAATTTGTACCAGGTAAAGTTGATGTTTGGATGGATTGTGGAAAAAAGGACCCTACAGTAGATACAAACAAAACAATTCTTGAATTTGAGCAAGAAGCAGGAAATAATTTAGTGTCTGAAGACGTTCATCTTATAGATTCACAAATCATTCAACCTTGTTATATAGGAAAGAATGTAGTGATAAAGAACTCTCAAGTAGGACCTTATGTTTCCATCGGAGAGAATAGCATTGTTGAAGATTCTGAGATCACAAATTCTCTGATCCAAACAAATGCACATATCTCAAATGCTCAATTGGATAATGCAATGATTGGAAATCATGCAAAGTACAACGGGAATTTTACCTCAGTGAGTATAGGAGATTACACCGAGTTGGTATAAATAGTTAAAACATATGATAAAAAGGATTGCACTTGTCGTTTTATTAGGACTGTTGTACAATCCTTTTTGTTCTTTTGGTCAGGACAGTATTGCTGCACCTGAAGATTTAGAAGAAGAAAAGCAGCTTAAATTTCAACAGTTCTTCTTTAAAGCACTTTCCGAAAAATCAATCAAGAATTACCAAAAAGCTATTGAGAACTTAGAAACTTGTAACGAGATCTTACCTAAAGATGTTTCTGTGTATTTCGAGTTCTCAAAAAACTATTTTTTGCTTAATAAGTACGAAGAAGCCAAAGAGTATATCAAAAGAGCATTGCTTCAAGACCCGAAGAATGAGTGGATGTTAACCCATCTGGTCACAATTCATAAAAAAGAGAGAAACTTTAAAGAAGCAATTGATGTTCAGTTGGAGATCATTAAAGTAAACTCTAAAAAGAAAGGAGAGTTGGTAAGACTCTATTATTTAAATAGAGATTATGATAAGGCACTTGCTTTGATGAATGATTTGGAAAAAGGAGAAGGATTGTCTAGAAACTTGAAGCGAATGAAAGCAAGCCTGGAACTTAGAAAAGGTGTTGTAGTAAATGGAGAAAAGAAAGAAGATCTTCAAAGTTTGATAGCTAATTTTGAGAACAATTCAACCTCTTTTTCAGCGTTAAAGAGATTGTTAGACGCTTCTCAGACAAAAGACCAAAAGTTATTTCATAAATACAGTCAACAGGCAGTTGAACTATTTCCGGCTCAACCTTATGCCTATCTTGTAAGAGGAAAATCTTTGCAAATGCAAGGCAAGCATCAGCAAGCTATTACCATGCTAGAAAGTGGTATCGATTTTGTAATAGATAATGCGCGCTTAGAAGCTAATTTCTATGAAACCATGGCTAAAGCTTATGACGGATTAGGAAATGCAACAAAAGCACAAGAATACAGAGACAAAGCAAAAAAACTGAAAAACAGTTAAATGAGACTTTTAAAATATATATTGATCCTATCACTGTTCTTTACAGCTTGTAAAACAAAGCAAGTAGTTGTAGAAACAGCAAACGTAAAGAGTATTCCTTCGAGAAAGATTGTTAAGAAACACCTTGAAAATGCTTTTTTAGCCAATACTTTGGATTCTAAGATCAAAGTAAGATATACTAACAACAGAGGAGATCAGAGAAAACGACATGAGTTTACTGTTCGTTTAAGAATGAAAAAAGATTCTGTGATCTGGATGAAAGGAACCAAAGTAGTAACAGCCTTTAAGGTAAAGATTACTCCAGATTCTTTTAGTTATTATTCACCTTTATCAAAAGAATATTTTGAAGGAGATTTCTCTTTGTTGGAAAAGATGTTGGGAGTACAAGTTACGTTTTCGCAACTACAAGACTTGTTGGTAGGAAAGAGCATTTTTGAAATGAAAGGAAAAAGATTCAGCACTGAGGTTGTTGACAATTCCTATAGATTAACGCCTAAGACACAAGCAAAACTGTTTGATGTATTCTTTAAGATCAATCCAAATCATTTTAAGTTGGATCAAATGTTCTTAGAGAACTCTAAGAAAGATCAAACCCTGCGAATAGATTATAAAGCTTATTCTAAATTAGAAGGAGAATATATTCCTGTGAAAATGATGATTAATGCTACAGAAGGAGAAGATAGATATACATGGATAGATTTAACATATAGATCATTAACTTTGAACAAACCGGTGAAATTACATTACCGAATTCCATCCGGATACAAACGTATTGAGATTTAATGTTGTACAAGCATCGTTACATATCTTTTTTACTGCTACTCTTTTTAGCAATTCCCCTATCTGCTCAAAAAACAAGGAAGCAATTAGAGGCGGATAGAAAAAGACTTCAAAAAGACATCAAAAAAGTAAACAAACTCCTTTTTGATACTCAAAAAAAAGAGAAAAATGCATTGGAAGATCTAAAAGACATCAACCAAAAGATTGATGTTAGAGAAAGATTGATCAATACGATCAATTTAGAAGCCAAAGCTTTGTCCAATGAGATTGATGTGAATGAAAAAGAGATCAAAAAGCTAGAAGAAAAGCTGACAAAGATCAAAAAAGATTATGCAGAAATGATCTATAAATCTTACAAGAGCAGATCTCGACAAAACAGAACTTTGTTCCTTTTATCTTCAAAGAACTTTTACCAGGCTTACAAACGAGTAAAGTATATGAACCAGTATGCTGCTTTCAGAAAGAAGCAAGGTGAAGAAGTTGTGGTACAAACAAAATTGGTAGAGCAGTTGAACGATTCATTAATGTTTCAACGACAATTAAAAGACACTTTGTTGGCCAGTCAAGAGGATGAAAAGTTAAAGATTGAGACCGATAAAAAAGATCAGGAAAAATTGATTTCTCAAATCAAAAAAAGAGAAAGAAAATACAAGCGAGAGCTAAAAAAGAAGCAAAACGAAGAAAAAAAGATTGCTGATAGAATTGATAAGTTGATTAGAGATGCAATTGCAAAAGCAAATGCCAAAAAAGGTGTAAAAGCATCAAAAGGATTTGCGTTAACACCGGAAGCTAAAGCTTTAGCTACACGTTTTGAGCAAAACAAAGGAAAATTACCTTGGCCGGTAGAAAGCGGTTTAATTACCAGAAGATTTGGTAGACAACCACATCCTGTATACAAAGGAAACTATATAAACAGTACAGGAATTCATATTACTACAGAAAAAGGAACGAATGCCGAGTCTATTTTTAATGGAGAAGTATTGGCAATTCAAGTTCAATCAGAAGGGAAGAAATCGATATTGGTACGTCATGGAAATTACATCTCTGTATACAACAACTTAGAAAATGTATATGTAGAAACCGGAGATAAAGTAAAAACAGGACAGGCCTTAGGGAAAATTTTTACCGATAGAATTACCGGAAAGACCAAGCTCATTTTTGTCTTGTCAAAAAATACTACACGTCTAAATCCAACGAGTTGGATCTTGAGAAGATAGATCACCTTTCTTTTACAATAACCTATTGACAATTATAGCTTTAAATGTTAAAGTCTACTAAAAACTTAGTATAGCTACTAAAAATTTAGTAGATTTACAAAGTAATATAGAAAATATGAGTTTAGAACTTACCAAAGCAGAAGAAAAAGTGATGAAGATCTTATGGTCTGTCAAGCGAGGATTGATCAGAGATGTAGTAGCAAAATATGACGACCCAAAACCAGCTTATACAACAGTAGCAACCATCATTAAAATTTTAGAAAAAAAAGGATTTGTAGGTAGAAGCCCGGTGGCCAATTCTTATGAATATTACCCTGTTGTAGAAAAAAGTGAGTACACAAAAGGGTTTATGAGATCTTTTGTAAAAAACTATTTTTCGAATTCTTATAAAAACTTGGTCTCAGAACTAAGTAGTGATGATGAGATGACCACTCAGGAAATGGAAGAATTGATCGAATACTTTAAGAATAAAATAGAGACCAAAAACAAAAAATAATGGAAGCTTACTTAATACGATCTAGCATCTGCTTGGTAATCTTATATAGTATATATAGAATATTCTTTAAGAACGATCCGCATCATCAATTGAAAAGAATTATAGCTCTTATTTGTATTCTTTTTGCTTGCGGTTTTCTGTTTATCCCATTAGGAGGGCTAATGGTTCCGGACACATATCCTCAGATGATGAATGTGGTTTTTATGCAAGGATCTGAAGGAATACAAGAAGGCTTATCCAAGATCATTACAGACAACATGACAAATATTTATTTAGTCTTGTATTTCATTGGAATGTCTGTTTTTGCTCTTCGTTCACTTACTGGGGTAGCTACAATTGTAAAATGGTATGTAAGTTCAGATAAGATCAAGAAATGGGGATTTACAGTTGCAAAAGTAGATAAGAATATTGCTCCTTTTACCTTCTTCAACATTCTGTTTATCGGAAAGCAAGAGTTTCATGAAGAAGCTATGAAAGCTTTGATTGTTCACGAACAATACCACAAACATCAATACCACTCAATAGACACTGTATTGTTAGAGCTTTTAACCATTTTATACTGGTTCAATCCTGTAGTTTGGTTATTTCAACGAGATATAAAAACAGAACATGAATACATGGCAGATGAAGAGGTTCTAAAGAAAGGATTTGATGTGTTGGATTATCAGTACCTGCTATTTCAAACAAGAACCGGAGTCTCTTTAAACTTAGGAAGCAACTTTAGTAGTAAGGTTAATTTGAAAAAGCGATTGCACATGATGAATAAAGAAAAGATAAAGACCAAAAGAAGCTATATAAAAGCACTAATGCTCTTGCCGATTATGGGAATTATTCTTGTGACCAGCGGTTTTTTAGAAGCGAATAACAATTTATCTCTTGAGATCAAAGCACTGAAAAGCAAACAATCTCTAGATACGCTTCCCGGTAATTTAAGAGATCAAATAGAAAATGAAAAACTACAATTTAGAATAAGAGGAAATGCAAATACTACTGGAGTAACCCCCTTGTTTATTCTAAAAAAAGGGAAAAAAGAAGAGAAAATAAGCCCTTCTTTTATGCAGAGTTTGAAAAAGGATCAACTCAAGTCCGTTTTTGTATTAAAAGGAGAGTCAGCTATAAGAAAATATGGAAAAGAAGGAAAGAATGGTGTTGTGATAATTGAATTGAAAAAAGATGAATAGAAAGAATTTATCAATAATACTTTTCGTTTTTTTTCTTACGGTATTTGTAAGCTGCGAGAAGAAACAACCTAAAGAAGAGGTAATTACAGAAGCTGTTTATCAAGGAGAAAAAGATATGGCTTGGGCCATTGCGCACTATGTAGAATATCCTCCGGAGGAAATGAAATTCAACAGAGCGGGAATTGTAAAGGTAAGTTTTGAGGTTGACAAAAAAGGGAAAGTCAATCAAGTAGAAGTAATCGTTGATGAAGAAATTAAAGCAGCTGAAATTGCTGTAGCCAGAAAGAGGTTAGCAGATAAAGAAGTATTGCCTTTGAATTTTCCTGTTTTGGAGAGCTTGATTAAAAGTGTTGAAAAACTCAATTTTCAACCTGCAAAAAAGAACGGAAAACCAGTAAGTTCAACTGTAACTACCTCAGTTGAATTTATGCTAATCTAATTACTCATGAAACATATTTTTGTTGTCGCTCTTTTTATTGGGTATGGAATTTTAAATGCTCAAAGTATCCATAGATCGGCTTGTAATGGAGACGTTAAAAGACTCGATTCATTATTAGCAGGCAAAGATGTAAATGTTCTAGATGAGAATGGAAGAACACCTTTGCTGTATGCAACTGGCTGTAGAAACGGAGAGAAAGCATTCTATTACTTAATAGCCAAAGGAGCAGATGTAAACATTGGAGACAAAGGAGGTTTGCTGCCCATTCTTTTTGCTACCCAATCTCAAAATGAAAAGTATATAGATACCTTGTTAGCTCATCAAGTAAATGTGAACGTTACAGACATCTTTGGAAACTCACCATTGCAGTTGGCAGTTATTAGAGGAAATCTATCACTGGTCAAAAAACTGATCGATAACAAAACAGATGTTGATGCTATAAATAACAGAGGGAATACCGCTTTGGAAATAGCTGTAAGAGAAGAGTTCGATTCTATTACCGAGTTTTTGCTTTACAAAGGAGCAGATAAGAAGAAATTGCGAAAATTTACACTGAAAGGAAAGTATCTAGGTCAGAAGGAGCCAAAATTAAAGCCTATAATGTTTGCTCCTAATTTTGTTTCAACAGAAAACTATATTCACACAGCTGTTTTTCATCCTAATGAGAGAGAGCTTTATTTTACAGCATCGCTAAGAAAAATCCGAACAGAAGCTATTATGGTGAGTAAGATAAAAAATGGTGTTTGGACAAAACCTAAGCGATTAGATATTTTCGGAGATACAAAAGAGTTTGATTCCTTTATAACTCAAGATGGTAAGAAATTATTCTATTGCTCCAATAAAAAGGTAAGAGAGACTGATACTATTCAAAATGCAGATATTTGGATGATGGAGAGAAAAGGAAACTCTTGGGGGAAACCTATTCATTTGGGGAATGAAGTCAATTCGCCAAAAAACGATTGGTTTCCATCGGTATCTAATAAAGGAATGTTGGTTTTTTCACCAAGTATTGGAAGAGAAGCTAAGATTGTATATTCAACCTTAAAAGATGGAGTATATCAAAAACCTATAGCATACGGAAAGAATGTCAACGGAGAAAATGCCTATAATTACGATCCGTTGATCTCGCCGGACGAAAGCTTTTTGATTTTCTCATCCAGAAGAGAAGGAGGTTTTGGTGGCGCCGACTTATATATATGTTTTAAAAAAGAAGACGGTACTTGGACAGAGGCTAAGAATATGGGAGAGACCATCAACTCAAAAACAGCAGATTATGCACCTTCGTTATCCCCTGATGGAAAATACTTCTTCTTTACAAGTAATGTTATGGGAAGTTCAGATATCTACTGGATAAGTTCAGAGATCATACAGAATTTAAGAAATGATAAATAGTTATTTGCCAAAGACAATTGTAGGCTTTGGGAAGAACAACCACTTCCCATTAAGCTTTACAAAAAACTTAAAAGGGCTAAACTTTGAATCAGAACCATCCGATGTTTTGTAACTGATCAAGTAGTAAGTAATGTCGGGTTGTAACACATCTTTTATTCTGTTCATTCCAAAAGAGCCTTTACCATCTTCTGACTTTGCATCATTGGATGAAAACTTTTCGTAACTACTTTTTACTAAAGTCTCTGAGTCAGGATTAGATAAAATGTTTTGGATGACTTTTTTCACTTCTTGAATTCCATTCAAATAAACTTTGGCATGATCTCCTATAAATACTTGCTGACATTCTTCTAGAGTAGGAAATGACTTTTCAATCATTTCAAATATAGATTTGTTTGTTAAGTATTGATCGAAGTGTTTGGTAACAGCATCACTTTTCTCTTGAGAAAAAAGAGAAAATCCAATAAATAAAAAAAGGACAAGTGTTAGTTTTCTCATACATGTTGATCTATAAGAACAGGATTTCCGTCCGGATCTACCAAGATTACACTGGCCGGCCCTGTGGTACTTTCATCAGCTTCACTTTCTAACTTGATGTTATGCTGCTTTAAATGCTGTTGAATCTCTCTGACATCATTAAAAGAATCGAGTTTATTGGCGCTTTCATCCCAACCGGGATTAAAAGTTAGGATGTTCTTTTCAAACATCCCTTGAAATAAACCTACCAAGGCATTTCCGTTTTTCATAATTAGGTAATTACGTTCTATATCACCTGCAAAAACAGCAAAACCTAAAGTCTCGTAAAATTTTTTGGAAGCATGAATGTCCTTTACACTCAAGCTAATTGAAAAAGCTCCTAGTTTCATCGTTACATTTTATTTGAATTAAAGATATAAAATTAGGGGTAACGATTTGAAAAAGCAGAGGTTATAATTTCTTGACCTTTGAGTCACCCTCTTTTTTAGAATGTTGAACCCATTCTACAGGATGTTTTTTAAAATTGCTGGGATGATGAAAAATAGCCAACTCACTTTCCTTCTTTTTCTTCTTTTTTTGAGCAGCGGTATATATTACAAATCCAATAAGAAGAAGCGCAATACCAATGATCAAAAGAATAATAACAACCTTCATCTGATTTCAGAATTAAAAGAAAGCTTCAACATACACAGCCAAATGGTCAGATACCCACAAACCGTTAGGGCGTTTTGTGTCTATGTGTTTATATGTTTTTTGCTCTAAATTCTTAGTAAAGATATAATCTATTCTTTTGTCAGAGATTTCATCTTTTTTAAAAGCATTAAAAGTGCCTTTGGGGCCTGAAAATGATGAAAAAGAGAATCCATCGTACATCTCTTTCCTAAACACTTCTATAGGATCTTCACCGGGAACAGCATTCAAATCACCCATTACAACAACTTTCTTATGCTCCAAGCCAAACTCTTTTATTTTTTGAAGGATGAGTTCTGCAGACTTCTTTCTGGCTACTTTTCCTAAATGGTCAAAATGAGTATTGAATACGTAAATATGCTCTCCAGATCTCTTGTTTTCAAACTGACCATAAGTTGCAATTCTAGGCAAAGCAGCATCCCAACCTACAGAAACAGTATCTGTTGTTGTAGAAAGCCAAAAAGTAGCAGTTTTTAAAAGCGTAAACTTTTGATCTTTGTAAAAGATTGCCGAATATTCTCCTTTTTGCTTCCCATCATCTCTCCCCTTACCAACAAATTGATAAGAAGAAAGCTGTTTAGAAAGATATTCAACTTGATGGTGTAAACCTTCTTGAATTCCTAAAAAATCAGGATCGTAATCTTTAATTTGTGCAACCACATCTCCTTTGCGATGACCCCACCAGTTCTCCTGATCATTTTTGTTGTCATATCTAATATTAAAAGACATAAAAGACGTAGTGTGTTTACTACATCCCATAAAAGTGAAGATCACAACAAGAAGAACAGCAATTTTTTTCATACGATATTAGGTGAATAAGGCCTTCAGCTCAGTTGCGTCATCCGGCTTCATTTTTCCGGCCAAGACCAAACTCAATTGTTTTCTTCTTAATGCACCGTCATAACGTGTCTTTTCTAGATCAGTTTCAGGAGCAATTTGAGGAATTTCAACAGGTTTTCCTGTCTCATCTACCGCTACAAAAGTGTAGATTCCTTCATTTACTTTGGTTTTAGATCCAGATTGCCTGTCTTCTATCCAAACATCCACATAAATCTCCATAGAAGATTTGAATGCGCGAGATACTTTGGCTTCTATAGTTACCACACTTCCTACAGGAACTGATTTTTCAAAAGCCACATGATTTACAGAAGCTGTTACTACAATTCTTCTGGAATGACGACGTGCAGCAATACTACAAGCACGATCCATTCTTGCCAACAATTCTCCACCAAATAAATTATCTAAATAATTAGTTTCTCCCGGTAGTACAATATCTGTAAGTACAGTTAACGATTCACTAGGTGTCTTAGCTCTCATTTGTAAATTTTTTACAAAGATAGACAACGCTTTTTAGAGCGAATCACGAAAAATAGAGAAAATCAGGAATTTTTTAGTCGAATTTCTTTATCAACAACCAAGCATCTTTAGAATCTGCTTTTCTAATCTCAGCTAGACTTTGGTAGGCATCAGAAACCTTATAGAAAGATTCATAGGCAACTTGAATAAGGTCACTTTTGTTCTTACCTAAAATGTAAGCATTGTAACCTTTTGATTTAAGTTGATTTACTCTTTTTTGTGCGTTCTCTTTAAAATAGAAAGCACCGGCTACAACATGGTAAGGTTTTGGTAATTCTTTGGTTACGTTTAACTCAACCGTTGGTAGTGGATTATTGATGACAAAAGTGGCAGATTGAATCTTTTGATCCATTTCTGTTTTTTGTTTAGCAAATTCCAACTGATCTTGTTTGTTTTGGTAACCTGTCCAACCTCCGTATCCTAGAGTTAAAGCAATAGCTGCAGTTGCAGCATATTTGATAAATGCAGGAACTCCTTTTCTTTCCTGAGTAGCAGGAACCAAAGAAACAACCTTTTCAATAGGTCTTTCAATAGAACTAGAAGTTACAGAAGATAAACCGAAAGATGACATCAAGTAATTAACCTCAGTATTTGGCTCAAAAACCAATTGATTGTCTTGATTTAAATGAAGAGAACCTACTTTATCTAAAACCAAAGTTTCGGTTTTAACTTGGTGATTCCATTTACTCACGATCTCAACAATCTTTTGATTGGCTTTTTCAAAAGAAATGTTTTCTGCAGAAGCTACATAATTGGCCAATAGCCCATCATTATGTGTTAGGTGATGATTAAATCCTAACTGTTTAGATGGTGGATGAAACGTGTGACTTTGTGCATCAATTTGAGCGCTGATCTTATTTGTAATAAAACCTCCAAAATCAGGAACGATCACACAATCGTATCTATATAATAAGTCCTTTATGTATGTTGTTAATGCCATCAAAACAAAGATAGAAATTTTAACAAATGAAGGTTTAAAACTCAGAATTAATTATCAACAATAAATTTGTAACTTGAAAATCAAATAATTGCAATTTGAAAGAGAAGGAAATTCTTGCCGTTTTACGACTGCAAAAAACAAAACTCATTGGTGATATTTTGGTAAAAAAGCTGATCGCTACAGTTGGAAGCGCAGAACAAGTCTTTGCTGAAAAGAAACACGTACTTCAAAAAATTCACGGAATCGGAAGCTTGGCTATTGAGTATTTACATGATGAGTCAACACTCAGAATTGCCGAAAAAGAACTGAACTATATTAACAATAATAATATCAGATATCGATATTTTTTAGATGAAGATTACCCCTTAAACCTCCGGCACTGTATTGATGCTCCCATACTATTATTTGAAGATGGAAACATCCAGCTTTCTCAACAAAAGATCATCTCTATTGTTGGTACAAGAAACATGACAAACTACGGTCGTGACTTCTGTGAGAAACTTATTGAAGATCTTAGCCCTTATAACCCGATAATTGTAAGTGGGTTTGCTTATGGAGTTGATATCTGCGCCCACAAATCTGCTCTTAAGAACAACTTACAAACCATTGCGGTTTTGGCACATGGGTTGGAAAAAGTGTATCCTAGGAGTCATAAAAAATATATACATCAACTGAATAAAAACGGAGGGTTCTTTACTGAGTTTTTTCATGATGATGAGCCTTTACGAGAACATTTTTTAAAGCGCAATCGAATTGTAGCAGGACTGTCTGAAGCAACCATCATTATACAGTCTGCAGAAAAAGGAGGCTCTTTGGTAACCGCTGATATTGCCAATTCTTACAATAGAGAGGTGTTGGCTGTTCCGGGGAAAACCAATGATCTTATGAGTAAAGGTTGCAATCAATTGATAAAAAATAATCGAGCTCATTTATTGGAATCTTCGGAAGATATTGTGCAATTGTTGAATTGGGGTGCTCCAAAAGAAGCAAAACCAATTCAAAAGAGCTTGTTTGTGGAATTGACAAGCGTAGAGCAAAAGATTTATGACTATTTGAAAGAGAATAATCAGCAATTGCTAGATGTGATTGCTTTAGAAACAGGAATTCCTACGTATCAATTAGCTTCAGAGCTCTTGCAAATGGAACTCAAAGGAGTAATCAAACCCTTGCCGGGAAAATTGTTTGAATTGCGCTAATGTCATTCCCGAGAAATCGGGAATCCAGAAAAATAGTAATCATGAAAACGAACCATCAGTATTTTGTGTACATCTTAGCCAGTCAAAAAAACGGTACCCTTTACATTGGAATGACTAATAACTTACAAAGAAGAGTTTATGAGCATAAGATGGGAATTAAAAAAGGGTTTACCAAGAAGTATGGAGTTAATAGATTGGTCTACTATGAGACTTTCCAAGATGTAAATGAAGCGATAACTCGAGAAAAGCGATTAAAAAAGTGGAATCGAGCATGGAAAATTGAGCTTTTGGAGAAAGAAAATAACGAATGGAATGATTTGGCAAATGATTGGTATGACGATATTCTAATGGACTAGAATTGGATTCCCAATCAAGTTGGGAATGACAAATCAATCTTACCCCTTGTCATTCCCGAGAAATCGGGAATCCAGAGATCATTCTACCATAAATACCATTCTAAATACAGATTATTTAATTTCATAGACAATGATATCAGATCCTAAGTAAGTTTCGTTTAGATCATACCAATGTTTCATTCTTGGCATGGTCATGTCACCAATTTGAATACTCTTTTCAAAGTACAAACGCTCACCATTTTCAGGATCATTAAGAGAAACGATATCAATCCCTAATAAGCTAAAATCTTTATCTGAAAAATAAAGAGTCCAATGATTAGAAAAGACTTTTCTTTTTAACTCAATATCTAACTTATAAGCCGGTACTCCGTTAAAATTAGCTTCAGAAACAGTATTTATTTTTGATACCAATGTCTTGTTTAGCGACATAGGCAAGCCTAACATGGTGTGATATGAGTTTTTATAAATATTTACTCTCTCCGGTTGCAACATGTACTTCTTAATAGCCAATGAATCTTCTATAGATTTGTTATCCAATAAAACGGTCACATTTCCTTCAGTATTTACACCATAAGAAGCTATTTTCTCGCCACGATTTCTCATAAGTTTAAAAGCCCCATTCTTATTATTCATGTATACAAGAGAAAACCGTTCGGGGTTTTGTATTCTAGGTTCTTGAATTCTCAACGTAAACTCCGCAGTGCTCCATTGACCCTTTGGATCGTGATATTGAATGCTTTTTTCAAGAAGTTCTTTTCCTGAGAGTTGTTTCTCCGGAGAACTACAACTTGCTAAAGAGATAACCAGTAATAAAACAAAATAACGCATGATTGTTGATTTCTCACAAGATAAAGGAAAGATAGGGGAATTGATAATAAAATTTTGTTAAGCTATCTATTGTCTTTTTGTACGAATACTTTCAATAATTACGGTTGACAGAATCAAAGCACCTCCGATATAGGTATTTACATGCGGAATCTCATTCAAGAAGAAAAAGGCCAGAATGATTCCGAAAATTGGCTGTATGCTACTGATGATGGTTGCCGCAGAAGCTGAAAAGAATTTTAGTGAATGTACCATCAAACTATGACCTATAACAGTTGTGAGCAAGGCAATAAGAATAAGATAAGGGAACTGAGATTGGAATCCGGATAGATCCATAAAGGACAATACAGGTACTAAAACAACCGTAATAATAAGTGTTTGGTAAAACATGAGCATAGAACCATGATGATCTTTAGCATATCGTTTCATGATCAACATTCTTATAGCATAACAAAGAGCCGATAGAATACCAAATAAAATGCCTTTTACATCAGAACTTTCCAAGTTGAACTCCGGAGCCAAAATATAGATTCCTAGCAAGACAATAATACCTAAGACAATATGAATAGGGTTCAGCCTTTTTTTGGTGAAAAATGGCTCTAACAAAGCTGTAATTACCGGAAATGTAAATAAAGAAAGCATTCCCAGAGCTACATTAGAAAGTTTTAAAGCATAGAAATAAGTGATCCAGTGTGCTGCCATGAAAAAGGAAGCAACGATGAACGGAAAATGCTCTTTTTTGTATTGAATCTTTAAATTGATATTCCTATATCGACAGAATATAAAGAGAAATACTACAGAAAAAGAAGAGCGAAACCAAACAATCACTTCAGAAGGCATTGCTATATACTTTCCTAATACACCAGATGTGCTGATGAATAGAGTAGCGAGGAGTAAACCCGATAAATGCTGTAAGTGTTTGTTGTCTGACAATTAGATGCTTTTTAAAGTTTCCAATGCTTTGTGTACACTATCAATTTTGATAAAAGTAATCAATAATCGCAAACCACTTTTGGTTTGTTTCTCTTTCATTACGCAACTCTTAGAGTGCTGCTGAACGTATTTTAAAACTCTGGTAAAAGCTTCGGTTTGGTAAAACTCACTTTGCTGATCAGAAACAAAATACCCGATCATTCTTTTTTGCTTTAAAATGATTCTTTCCAACCCTAATTGTTTCGCAAGCCATTTGATGCGAACACTATCTAACAAATCAATAGCTTGAATTGGCAATTCTCCAAATCTATCTATCATTCGTTGCTCATACTCAAGAAGAGCATCTTCACTTTCAATAGTAGACAACTCATTGTACAAATTCAATCGTTCAGAAATAGCATTGATGTAATTGTCAGGGAAAAGAATCTCAAAATCTGTGTCAATTTGTACTTCTTTTACAAACTCCTTAGGACCTTTGGTTTCCGAACTGTATAATTCTTTGAATTCATTTTCCTTTAGCTCTTCAATAGCCTCACTTAAGATCTTCTGATAGGTGTCAAAACCAATATCATTAATAAATCCGCTTTGTTCTCCACCTAGCAAATCTCCGGCACCACGAATTTCTAAATCTTTCATGGCTATATTGATTCCGCTTCCCAAATCTGAGAACATTTCTAATGCTTGAATTCGTTTTCTAGCATCATCACTCATCATATGATAAGGTGGTGTAATAAAGTAACAGAAAGCCTTCTTGTTAGATCGTCCTACACGACCTCGCATCTGATGTAGATCTGAAAGTCCGAAATTGTTGGCGTTGTTAATGAAGATGGTATTGGCATTGGTTACATCCAAACCACTTTCTACAATTGTGGTAGAAACCAAAACATCAAACTCATTGTTCATAAAAGAAAGCATCAGGCTTTCTAGCTTCTTTCCTTCCATTTGCCCATGACCAATTCCAATTTTAGCATTCGGAACCAATCGTTGCAACATTCCCGCTACCTCTTTAATATTCTCAATTCTGTTATGGATAAAGAAGATCTGACCACCTCTGGAAATCTCATAAGTAATGGCATCTCTAATAATTTCTTCACTAAATCGAATTACTTGCGTGTCAATTGGATGACGGTTGGGTGGCGGTGTGCTGATTACAGACAGGTCACGAGCAGCCATCAAGCTAAATTGTAGCGTTCTTGGAATCGGCGTGGCGGTTAGTGTCAAAGTATCAACATTTTCCTTCAATGTCTTTAGTTTGTCTTTAACAGCAACTCCAAACTTCTGTTCCTCATCAATAATAAGCAATCCTAGATCTTTGAATTTGATCTTCTGATTGGTTAGCTGATGTGTTCCGATTACAATATCTACACTACCATCATTAATCCCTTCAATTACACCATTGCGCTGTTTGGTAGTTCTAAACCTATTTAGATAATCTACTTTGATCGGGAAGCCTTTCAGTCGTCTGGAAAAAGTTTTAAAATGCTGAAAAGCTAAGATGGTTGTAGGAACTAAAATAGCTACTTGCTTACCGTTGTCTACAGCTTTAAAAGCAGCTCTTATGGCTATCTCAGTTTTTCCAAAACCAACATCACCACAGACCAAACGATCCATAGGTTGCTCACTCTCCATGTCTTTTTTAACATCTTGAGTAGCGGTAAACTGATCGGGAGTATCTTCAAATAAGAAACTTGCCTCCAACTCATGTTGCATATGTGTATCTGGACCGTAGGCAAAACCTTTTTGCATTTTTCGTTTTGCATACAGTTGAATAAGATCATAGGCAATTTCCTTAACTCGTTTTTTCGTTTTTTGTTTGATCTTCTTCCAAGCCGCCGATCCCAATTTGTAGATCTTAGGGGGTTTTCCGTCTTTTCCGTTAAACTTGGAGATCTTGTGAAGTGAATGGATGCTCACATACAAAATATCGCGATCGCCATAAATAAGTTTAATGGCTTCTTGTTTTTTCCCTTCGACATCAATTTTTTGCAAACCACCAAACTTTCCAATTCCATGATCGATGTGTGTTACATAATCACCAACACTTAAATTGTTGAGTTCTTTTAAGGTGATGGATTGCTTTTTAGCGTACCCGTTTTTGAGACGAAACTTATGATAACGCTCAAAGATTTGATGATCTGTATAACAAACGATTTTTTCATCCGTATCTATAAACCCTTGATGTAGTGGAAAAACAACAGTTTGGTAATGAACCTCTTGATCTATATCGTTAAAAATATCTTCAAAACGCTGTGCTTGTTGATCGTTGGCGCAGAAAAGAAAATTTTGAAACCCTTTCGAGTGATGCTCGTTCAAATTTTCGATCAGTAGATCGAATTGCTTGTTAAAAGAAGGCTGCGGACTTGTATTGAATACAATCTCTGAGCTAAGAGGAGTCGTTGCGCCAAAATGAGCGACTGTAAAGTCGTTCAGTTGATCTTTGATAAAGCTACCATCGCAAAACAGGTCTTTAGGTTGTGAGTGATTTAATTCTTTTGATAACTCTTCAAATGCACCTACTGCTTTTTCAAACAACTTATCCAATCGCCCAGCCAGCAGGTCTGCATTTTTGGTAAAAACAATGGTTTTAGATGAGACATATTTTAGAAAGCTTTCACGTTTTTCTTGCAGAGCTTTGTTCTCTACATTGGGCATGATACTTACTTTCTTTAGTTTCTCCTTAGAAAGCTGTGTTTCTACATCAAAAGTTCTAATGCTATCTACTTCATCTCCAAAAAATTCAATTCGATAAGGCTCGTCATTAGAAAAAGAGAATACATCAATAATTCCACCTCGAACAGAAAATTCGCCCGGTTCAGTTACAAAATCAACACGGTTAAAATTGTACTCGAACAAAACCTCATTGACAAAATCTAACGAAAGATTTTCGCCGATAGATACTTTTAAAGTATTTCTTTCTAGTTCTCTTTTGGTGACTACTTTTTCAAATAAAGCATCCGGATAGGTAACTATAATAGCAGGTTTCTTTCGAGAATTGATGCGGTTCAATACTTCAGAACGAAGTAGAATATTTGCGTTGTCTGTCTCTTCAATCTGATAAGGTCTTCGATAAGATCCGGGATAGAAGAGTACATTTTTTTCGCCAATCAATTGCTCTAGATCATTCAGATAATAAGCAGCTTCTTCCTTATCGTTAAAGATAAGAACATAAGGCTTTTCGGCGTTTTTAAAAGTTTCGGAAATGACAAAAGACAACGACGACCCGACCAAATTCGTAATCTGAAAATGGTGTCGTTCTCGTTGGATCTCTTT
Organism: Pseudotenacibaculum haliotis; assembly: GCF_042684245.1. NCBI lineage: Bacteria > Pseudomonadati > Bacteroidota > Flavobacteriia > Flavobacteriales > Flavobacteriaceae > Pseudotenacibaculum > Pseudotenacibaculum haliotis. Next base: position 928,952 of record NZ_JBHULH010000001.1, on the reverse strand, counting down.
TAAAATCTGCGATGTTCTTGCAGACTTTTGATACTGAGTGACAATAGCCTGTTTGCTCAACGAAAAATAATTTTCTGCAAATGTACAGCCTTCCTCATTAAATAATAGCTAAAAACTTGAATTTGTGAGATAATACAATAACTTTGGCAAATCTTAGTTATAAGGTAACTAACCGAGGGGTAAAAACAATCATATGAAAAGAATTATTGCGATTGCAATTTTGCTATGTACTTTCAGTACAACATTTGCTCAAAACAAAGAACATAAATGGACCGTTGGTGTTAGTGGTTCTTTTATAAATTTCGGGGATGCAGGGTTTAATAGCCCATTGAAAGAGAGATACAATATCCAAGCTCCTAAAATTACAGTTTCTAGATATATGTTTTCTGGGATTATTTTAGACGCAGGAGCTACATTAAGTTTTATAGATAAGGTAGACGGTTTTTATAACAATGCCTTTAATTACTTCTCGTTAGACGGAAACGTTCGCTATGATTTTAACTTATCAGACGAAAATTTGGTTCCTTATATCGCCATTGGAGGAAGTATCGTTGGAGCGCCTAGTACTATAGAAGGATCTAAAGCATCACCTACATTAAATTTCTCTTTCGGAGGAACATTTTGGTTCTCTCACCATTGGGGTTTAAATGCACAAGGAACATATAAATACTCTCCAGACGATATTCAAAGTATGCGTTCACACTCTCAATTCTCAGTAGGATTGGTGTACAGTTTGAGCCCAAGAGTATTGGTATACAGATTGTGGGACGGCCGTAGGAGGTAAGCAATAATAGCAAAAAAGATATTTGAAATCAGAAGCGAAAGCTTCTGATTTTTTTATTCTTCATTTAAAATATTTATCACTTTTCTAGGAGATAAATACTCAAAATAACGACCGGTTACTCGAAACTTTTCATCCAAAACAATCATAGCCGGTAAAGAAAAAGGTCGCCCTTTTCGTGAAGCCAATAACAAAGGAATCTCATGAGTAGGGCGTCGCTTTTTACCCGCTTCTTTATTATAAAATTTCTTGCCCTCAAAAACAATCGTATCTCGAGTTTCGGCATTCATTTTTACAGCGTAATACTCGGCATTCAGAATCTCAATAACTTTAGAATCACGATAGGCTACCTTGTCCATTTTTTTACAGTAGGCACACCAATCCGCATAAAAAGAGATAAACACCTTTTTCGGTTTTATAGCTAAAGAATCACTCAGTTGCTCAAAAGAGATCCAATTGATCTTTTGTGCTTGAGCAGAGGTTTTTAGAGTTGACAATGTCAACCCTAAGAAAAGAAACAAAATCACACTGTATTTTATACTCTTCATAATTTCTTAGTACCTAATGCAATTTCCCAAATTTAATTCCAAAGAAAAAGGTTCTCGGTGCATTAGGACCATAAATATAATCTGAATCTCTGGTTGGACCCGTATCAAAATCATTCTGATAACTGTTGAAGAGGTTTTTTACACCCAAAGAAAAAGTCGTCATAAAATTCTCGTTAAAGTCGATGTGAGACTCTAACTTTAGATTTAGGTCGAAAAAAGAATCTACCTCATTCAATTGTAAAAATCCGGTATCACTAATCACTCTTGGAACTGTCATCGATCCTGTGTAGGTTCCCGTAACATCTATATTAAACACTTCACCCGGAATCCAAGAAGCATTCATATATCCGTAGAAATTTGGATTTCTTACAAACTCATCTACAATTACATCAGACTCGCCCAGAGTTCCGTCAGTTTCAAACAAAACCTGAGGTTCGTCGTATGTAGAGCGCTGAATGGTTCCTCCAATTTGGAACTGCCATTTAGGATTAGGAGAAACACCAAACTCAAAATTAGACCCGTATACCTTAGCTCCCGATCCATTACGAACTTCTTCCAAAATAGAACCATTAGGTAATACAGCTCCGGTACTTACCAAGGTAAATGGATCTTGAAGTGTAGTGTAGAATCCTTCCAGTAAGAAATCCATTTGCAACAAGTTTACATTCTTAGAAAAGTTAAAAGAACCCGTATAGGCATTAGAAAACTCCGTTTTTAAATTGTCCGATAAAATTACAAACTGAGGCTCTCCACCTACACTCGAAATGTGAAGATCTTCATTAAATGCTTGTGAAGCTCTAAAACCTCGGGCATAACCACCTCGGAATTTTAGATCTTTCGTCAATTGATATAAAATGGTTAGGCGAGGAGAGAAAGCGGTTTGATTAACATCTACAGCTCTGTCAATACCTCCAATAGAATAACTTCCATTTACATTTACATTGTCTAAGCGAGCTCCAACCAAAGCAGTAAACTTCTCAGAAGGTTTCCACTCGTACTGAGCATAAGCGCCCAGAGAGTTTACTTTCTGATCGATCAAGCGGTTGTATCCCGGAATCTGATCTTCAGTATTCGTATGATTGTATTCAATCCCTGTAGTTAGAACATCATTGTTCTTCAAAGATTTGGTAAACTGAATTCCGTTGATCCAAGCCAAATCTTTGGTGGTTCCAAAAGCATTGTTGGCCAAAATACTGTCTTGACGAGTTCTTCCGCCACCAAGACCTCCATAATAACTTCCTCTGTCTGTATAAGAAGCCGATGTGTATACTTGAAGCTTTCCGGTGTCGTCTTTACTATATACTTCATATTCTGCACCTCCAATAAAAGTATCATGATCCAACTCTTCAGTAATATCTGTAAACTGTGGAGCCAAATCTAATTTATCTCCACCACGTCTGTATTCTTTAATAGAATTTAAGTTGATGGAAATCTTGCTTTTTTCTGTAGGTTTTATAAATGCTTTTGCACCTACGGTAGTATTTCTTAGTTCTACCAGTTCGGTAAAGCCATCTCCATTAGCATCATAGCTTTCTCTGTTTCTGTAAGTTCCAAATAGAGAGATTCCGCTATTCAGATCATCAGCAACAATAGATGTGTTAAAAGTAACAGAACGATCCATCGCTTCGCCATCAACCAAGGCTAAGTTGGTACCAATTTCCCAAGTATTTAAAATAGGGTCTTTGGTAATTACATTTACAGTACCTGCAATAGCACTTGAACCATAAAGTGCAGAACCACCACTTCTAACTACTTCAATGCGTTCAATAATATTAGTTGGAATTTGCTCTAAACCATATACCCCGATCAAAGAAGTAAACACAGGCCTACTGTTCAAAAGAACCTGAGTATAACCTCCATCCAAACCGTTTAGGCGAACTTGTGTAAATCCACAGTTCTGGCAATTCGTTTCAACACGAACTCCGGGAGCATAATTTAACCCATCTGCCATAGAGAGCGATTGGGTAGCCGTAAGCAAGCGAGTTTTTAAAGTTGATACAACCACTGGAGCATTTCGCTTTTCTACACGATTACGAGTTGCACTGATGACAACTTCATCCAGTCCCAAAAGATCTTCAATCAGTTCAAAGTTTAAAGTAAGGTTCTCTTTTGCTTTAACCTCAATTGTTTTTGAAACTTTTCGATACCCTTGAGAACTTACTTCTATTATTAATTTTCCGGGAGCAACTTCCAGTTGATACTTTCCGTTTTCATCAGCACTGGTTCCTTCAGTGCCATCTTTTACATAAATAAAAGCAAAAGGTACAGACTCGCTAGAAGAGCTGATCTTTCCGTTGATAGTGGCCTTGTCTTGTGCATAAAGAGAGAAGCTAAAGCACAGTAAAAGAATATATATAAAGGATTTTGATCCCATTGTATGATTAAATTTTTTGACAAAAGTAACTAAATTTTTAGACTTGCCTAAAAATATTTTTAAATAACTAAAAATAAACTATATTTGCCTCGTTGATCATCGCTTATGTTTACTCTTTCTGAAGAAAATTATTTAAAAGCAATTTTTCACCTTGAAGCTGTTTCCGGAAAAGGAATCAGTACCAATGCTATTGCGAGAAAGTTGGATACCAAAGCATCTTCGGTAACAGATATGATTAAGAAGCTGGCAGATAAAGATGTGTTGGTTTATAAAAAGTATCAAGGAGTTACTTTAACAGATCTTGGAAGAAAGACAGCTGCTAATGTGATTAGAAAACATCGTCTATGGGAAGTGTTCTTGGTTGATAAATTGAATTTCTCCTGGGATGAGGTACATGATGTTGCTGAACAATTAGAGCATATTAAATCTCCAAAGCTGATCAATGAATTGGATGCCTTTTTAGGTTTCCCAAAAACCGATCCTCATGGTGACCCGATCCCGGATAAAGAAGGAAACTTTCATAATATTGAAAAAAGATTGTTGGCTACACTAAAAGAAGGAGAATTCGGAATTTGTGTAGGAGTAAATGATTCGTCAACAGAATTCTTACAATATTTAAGTAAACATGAGATCTCCTTAGGGCAAAAGATACAAGTTGTGCAAATTGAGCCTTTTGATGGTTCTTTAAAAATTGCTGTAGAAGGAAAACAGATTTCAATTTCAAATAAAATTTCAAACAATATTTATTTACAATCATAATGAGCACATTTGATCAATTAGTGGCTTTTGGAAAAGAGCATCCCATTCAAGCAGCTTTATATGCTTCGCTTTTCACTTGGGGATTAACAGCTCTTGGAGCTAGTTTGGTCTTTTTCTTTAAGAAAATGAATCGAGCTGTCTTAGACGGAATGCTAGGTTTTACAGGAGGAGTAATGGTAGCTGCCAGTTTTTGGAGTTTGTTATCACCAGCCATAGACAACAGTCCGGGAGAAGGCTTTGTAAAAGTCATTCCTTCGGCAATTGGTTTTGCTTTAGGAGCACTTGCATTGTTTGGAATGGACAAATGGTTACCACACTTACATATCAACTTTAAAGAGTCTGAAGCAGAAGGAGTAAAGACCAATTGGCATAAAACAACTTTGCTAGTATTGGCAATTACCCTACATAACATTCCTGAAGGTTTGGCAGTTGGAGTGCTTTTTGGAGCTGCTTCTACTTTGGTGGGTGTAGAACAAACAGAGATGATTATTGCTGCAATTACATTGGCCATTGGTATTGGAATTCAGAATTTCCCGGAAGGTTTTGCTGTAGCCATGCCATTAAGAAGACAAGGAGTAAGCAGAAGAAAGAGTTTTTGGTACGGACAATTATCTGCAGTTGTAGAGCCAATAGCTGCTGTATTAGGTGCGTTGGCAGTTTCTTTCTTTACGCCAATTTTACCTTATGCATTAGCATTTGCTGCAGGTGCTATGATCTTTGTTGTAGTAGAAGAAGTAATTCCCGAAACTCAGAGAGACAAGTATACAGATATTGCCACATTAGGATTTATAGGTGGCTTTATTGTGATGATGTCACTAGACGTAGGACTAGGGTAAAACACATAAGAAATAAACGAAGAGCCAAACAATTTCTGTTTGGCTTTTTGTATTTTGCAACAAAATAATTCTTTGCAGTCAGAATCAACTTTTCAGGTATACAATGCTTCCGCAGGTAGCGGTAAAACCTTTACTTTGGTTAAAGAATACTTGAAGATTCTCTTATCTAACGAAGATATTTTCACTTTTCAACGAATTCTGGCAATCACTTTCACCAACAAAGCGGCAGCTGAGATGAAAGAAAGGGTCTTGAAAAACCTCAAGGATTTTTCCGAAAATGAGGAAACAGCAATCTCTAAGATCATTTTAGAAGAAACAGCAATTGATAGAAATACACTTCAAAAAAGAAGTGAGAAGATTTTACAGGCCATACTACAAAACTATTCGGCTTTTTATATCACTACTATTGATAGCTTCACATATAAGATTATCAAAAGTTTTGCTTTTGATCTGGGGTTGAGTCAGAATTTTGAGGTAGAGATGGATGCACAAGAATTGTTAGATGAAGCCATTGATGTTCTAATCTCAAGGATTGGAACCAATAAAGAGTTAACAGAAGTGTTGATAGACTACTCTTTAGAAAAGACAGATGATGATAGATCGTGGGATATTTCAAGAGATCTCTCTGAATTTGCGCGAGTATTATTGAATGAGGAAGATGTAGCTCACTTTAGAAATTTGACAGACAAATCGTTGAAAGATTTTAGAGCATTGCAACGAAAACTTTCAAATCATCAAAAAGAAGCTACAGAAAAAATCAAGGCAATTGGTGCAGAAGCATTAAAGATAATTGATACCATGAATCTAGAGTTTGGAGATTTTTATCGATCAATGCTGCCCAATCACTTTTTGGCATTAAGTAAAGATCCGGGAACGGCTAAATTTTTTGATGCCAGCAGTCTAAAAACAAGAATAGAAGAAGGTATGTTTTATGCAAAATCCAAGCCGGATGATGTAAAAACAGCTATTGAAGGGATTTTACCTGAACTCCTTCGTTTGTACGAAGAATCAGAATATTTATATAGAAGTTTGATCACAAGCAGATTGGTGTTACGAAGCATCATTCCGTTGGCAGTGTTAAATCATATCAATCAAGAACTGAATGAGATCAAAGAAGAAAACAATTTGCGATTGAATGCAGAATTCAATCAACTCATTTCAGATCACATTCAAGATCAACCTGCTCCTTATATATATGAGCGAATAGGTCAGAGGTTTACCCATTACTTTATTGATGAAATGCAGGATACATCTGTCTTGCAGTGGAAAAATCTAATTCCTTTAATAGACAACTCCCTATCTCAAGAAAACACAAGTTTATTATTGGTAGGTGACGGAAAGCAAGCAATCTATCGTTGGAGAGGAGGTAAAGCAGAGCAGTTCATTGGTTTGGGATCAGATAATGAAGGTTCAGATAATCCTTTTTTGATTCCTAAAAGTGTACGAGAACTGGAAGTAAATTATCGAAGTTATAGTGAAGTTATAAGCTTTAATAATTCCTTTTTCAAATACGCCTCACAGTTTATTGGGAACCTTTCATACAAAGAACTGTTCTTAGACAAATCTTATCAAAAAGAAAATGAGAATAAAGGAGGATATGTTTCAGTATCCTTTATAGAGAAAGCTGAGAGTAAGCAAGAAGATCAACTCAAATATCCTAAGAGAGTACTGGAAATCATTCGATCTCTCGACTCGGGTTTTTCTTTAGGTGATGTATGTATTCTAACAAGAAAGAAGAGTGAAGGAGTGGCTGTGGCCAATTACCTCTCTGAAAACGGAATTGAAATTGTTTCTTCAGAAACATTATTGCTTACCAATAGTAAGAAAGTGAATTTCTTGATCGATTTCTTACGATACACCTTGTATCCTAATGACAAAGAATCTCTATTGAGCCTTTTAGATTTTTTATACGAGCATTTGCATGTTACAGAAGATAAACATGCTTTCTTTGAAACACATATAGAGAGTGACATTCAAAGTTTTTTTGAAGCTTTACGAGAACAAGGTTGTCATTTTGATATTGTAGATTTTCAACAATTGCCAATTTATGAGAAAATAGAACAGATCATCAGATCTTTTCACCTTCAAACTACTCCAGATGTATATGTACAGTTCTTTTTAGATGAAGTCTTACTACAGCAAAAGAAAGAAGCCGGTGTGCAAGAGTTCTTAGATTTTTGGAATCTAAAAAAGGACAAGTTAAGTGTGGTAAGTTCTGAAAATCCCGATGCTGTAAAGATTATGACAATTCATAAATCTAAAGGATTGGAGTTCCCGGTAGTTATTTTCCCTTGCGATGTACATATTTATGGAGAGCTAAAGCCAAAAGCTTGGTTAAAAACAAATGATACTGATTTTCCTGAGTTGATGGTGAATCTTACCAAAGACATTCAATATGTAAGTAATGAAGGAATGACTCTTTATAAGCAGAGAAGACAAGAGTTGGAGTTGGATAATTTTAATCTTTTATACGTAGCCTTAACAAGAGCTGCGGAACAATTGTATGTTGTTACAGAAAAGAAGATTTCCAGCAAAGGTATTGTGAACACAAACTATTTTTCGGGAGTTTTTATTTCCTTTTTACAATCCGAAGAACTTTGGAATGATGATCAGCAAGAGTATTCTTTTGGTAGTAGAGAAAAGCAAAGCAAACAAAAAAAGCCGATTTCCCAAGCTAGAAAACATCAAACCTTCATAAGCACATCATGGAAAGATCATCAAATAGATTTACTGGCAAGTTCTTCGAAGTTTTGGGGGACAAAAAGAGGAGAAGCTATTGATTTTGGTGACTTGATTCACGAAATGATGTCTCATATCTTAACAAAAGAAGATGTAGAAAGAGTTGTAGAACGTTATTTAGAAGAAGGTAGCTTGGATGCAAAAGAAGTATCCGAAGTTAAGAGCCTCATCAATGCTATTGTAACAGATAGCAAACTGGAAACATATTTTTCTAAAGAAGTTCAAGTGCTTAATGAGCGTGAAATAATGGGGCAAAATGGTCAATTAGTTATACCTGATCGTTTGGTCTTTACAGATAAAGACAAAGTAGTTATTATCGACTACAAAACCGGAAGTCAACAAGAAGAGCATCACAGGCAATTAAATGGATATTCCACCGTGTTGCAATGGTTGGGATATAGTACAGAAAAAAAGATTCTTATTTACATTAATGAATCTATTAGTATAGAAGAATTTTAAAGTATTTTTACAACCTCAAAACAAATCAAAATAATATCAGTAGAGTTATGTACGGAGCAATAAAAGATCACTTACAAAAGGAGATTCAAGAAATAAAAGATGCCGGATTGTACAAATCAGAACGCATTATTACATCTTCACAAGATGCAGTTATTAAAATTTCAACAGGAGAAGAAGTAATTAACTTTTGTGCAAATAACTATTTAGGATTGTCAAACAACCCGGAAGTTATTCAGGCGGCAAAAGATACCTTAGATACACATGGTTTTGGAATGTCTTCTGTACGATTTATTTGCGGAACTCAAGATATTCATAAAGAACTGGAGGCTAAGATTGCAGAGTTTTACCATACTGAAGATACTATTTTGTATGCAGCTGCTTTTGATGCAAACGGAGGAGTTTTTGAGCCTTTGCTTACAAAAGATGACGCAATTATTTCTGATAGCTTAAACCATGCATCTATTATTGACGGTGTTCGTTTGTGTAAAGCAGCTAGATATCGTTATGAGAACAATGATATGCAGGCTTTAGAGGAGCAGTTGATTGAAGCGTCAAAACAAAACCACCGTTTTAAGATCATTGTAACCGACGGTGTCTTTTCTATGGACGGAATTGTGGCAAAGCTTGATGAGATTTGCGACTTAGCAGAAAAATACGATGCTTTGGTTATGGTAGATGAATGCCATGCTGCCGGGTTTATTGGAGCAACAGGAAGAGGAACATTAGAACTAAAGAATGTCTTAGGAAGAGTAGATATTGTTACAGGAACTCTTGGGAAAGCATTAGGAGGTGCTATGGGAGGATATACCACAGGGAGAAAAGAAATTATAGATATTCTTAGACAAAGATCCAGACCATATTTGTTCTCTAACTCGTTAGCGCCTGCTATTGTTGGGGCTTCTCTTAAAGTTTTCGATTTGCTTTCTAACGATACAAGCCTACGAGATAAACTGGAATGGAATACCAATTATTTCAGAACAGAAATGGAAAAAGCCGGTTTTGATTTAGTAGGGGCAGATGCGGCTATAGTGCCAGTAATGCTGTATGATGCCAAGCTTTCGCAGGTAATGGCAAACAAGCTTTTAGAAGAAGGTATTTATGTAATAGGTTTCTTCTTTCCGGTAGTTCCTAGAGAAAAAGCAAGAATACGAGTACAATTATCTGCTGCTCATAACAAGGAACATTTGGACAAAGCAATAGCTGCATTTACCAAAATTGGTAAGGAACTCAAAGTTATATAAACCAGTGAAAAACTTGCTTTTCTTGGAAGATTTTGTAGATTTGTCTTTGTAATTAGTAATGAACAAGTTACTTTTGCCAGTATATAAAGAACTTTTAATTTAAATTTATTATAATGAAACAATTAAAATTAGCTGTGATAGCTTTATTTACGTTAGTAGCAGTTAGCAGTGCAAATGCTCAAGATTCCAATAACCCTTGGGCGTTCAGTTTAGGTGTTAATGTTGTTGATTTTAGAGGAGACAAAGGTTTAGAAAATATCGCTAAAGATTTCTTAGGAAGCTCAGATTGGAACTTCTTAAGCAGCATCTCTAGAATTACAGCAGAAAAATACTTAGACAAAGGTTTCACTTTACAAGGAGCTATGTCTTTGAACGAGATTCAAAACTTCAAAGAACAAAATGATACTAATAACGCAAGATATTATGCATTTGATGTAAATGTAAAGTATGACTTGAACAACTTAGTTGGAGACACATCTTGGTTTGATCCTTATGTATTATTAGGAGGAGGTTACACATACCTTGATTTTCAAGCTGAAGACCAAAGAGAGGGAACTCTTAATATTGGTTATGGATTCAACTTCTGGTTAGATGAAAATATTGGTATTAACTATCAAGCAACTGTTAAGAAAGAGTTCGCTGATAAAGTGCCAGATCATTTCCAACAATCTTTAGGTGTAGTTTTCCGTTTCGGGGGAAAGGACACTGACGGTGACGGAGTATACGACAAGGATGATGCTTGTCCAGACGTTGCCGGGTTAAAAGAATTTAACGGATGTCCTGATTCTGACGGAGACGGTATCAAAGATGGAGACGATGCTTGTCCTAATGTTGCTGGTTTAGCTGCATTAAACGGATGTCCTGATTCTGATGGAGACGGTATCGCTGACAAAGATGATATGTGTCCAAACGACAAAGGAACTAAAGCAAACAACGGATGTCCTGATACTGACGGAGACGGTGTTGTTGATAAAGATGACAAGTGTGCTACTGTTGCAGGACCTGCAGCTAACGGAGGATGCCCATGGCCAGATACTGACGGAGACGGAGTATTAGACAAAGATGACAACTGTAAGAACGAAGCTGGACCTGCTTCTAACAACGGATGTCCAGAGCCAGTAATTTCTGAAGTAGCTGAGAAGAAAATCGGTGAATTCGCTAAGACTATCTTATTTAACTCAGGAAGAGCTACTTTCAAAAAAGGAGTTTCTGAAAAGTTAGACGGAATCGTAACTATCATGAAAGAATTTCCTAAAGCTACTTTCGTAGTAGAAGGACACACTGATAGCACAGGTAGCGATAAAATCAACGATAAGTTATCTGCTAAAAGAGCAGCAGCTGTTAAAGATTACTTAGTAAAGAATGGAATCGATGCTTCTAGATTAGATTCTAAAGGATTTGGATCTAAGAACCCAATCGATACTAACGATACTAGAGCTGGTAGAGCTAACAACAGAAGAGTAGAAATTAAAGTTACTAACGAGTAATTTTTACTTCAAAATATACAAGAAGCCTCATCATTTGATGAGGCTTTTTTTTTGTCTCTTTTTTTCTGAATAATATAATTCAAAAAGCTTTTCATTTTCAGGGAAATAAATTACCTTTGCAGCCAAAATAAGAGGGATTTATTTCCTCACATAACATTTCAATTTTAAAGTTAAAATAATGTCTACAATAACAGGAAAAGTTTCTCAGATTATCGGTCCAGTAATTGACGTGGAATTTAACACTGAGGCAACAGAGCTTCCAAAGATTTACGATTCGTTAGAAATTAAGAGACCTGACGGTTCTACTCTTGTTTTAGAGGTTCAACAACATGTTGGAGAAGATACAGTTCGTACGATCTCTATGGATGCAACTGATGGATTACAGAGAGGTCAAGAAGTAATTGCTACTGGAAATCCAATTCAAATGCCAATTGGAGGAGATATCTACGGAAGATTATTCAACGTAACTGGTGATGCAATTGATGGTCTTGGTGATTTACCTAAAGAAGGTGATAATGGATTACCAATTCACAGAGCGGCACCTAAATTCGAAGAATTATCTACTTCTACTGAAGTTCTTTTCACAGGAATTAAAGTAATCGACTTAATCGAGCCTTATGCAAAAGGAGGTAAGATTGGATTATTTGGAGGAGCTGGAGTAGGAAAAACAGTATTGATTCAGGAATTGATTAACAACATTGCAAAAGGTCACGGTGGACTTTCAGTATTTGCTGGAGTAGGAGAAAGAACTCGTGAAGGAAATGACCTTTTAAGAGAGATGTTAGAATCTGGAATTATCAAATACGGAGAAGACTTCATGCACTCTATGGAAGATGGAGGATGGGATCTTTCTAAAGTAGACAAAGATGGAATGAAAGATTCTAAAGCTACTTTCGTATTCGGACAGATGAATGAGCCACCAGGAGCACGTGCTAGAGTTGCTTTGTCTGGTTTAACTATCGCTGAGTACTTCCGTGATGGAGCTGGAGATGCTCAAGGAAAAGACGTTCTTTTCTTCGTAGACAACATCTTCCGTTTTACACAAGCAGGATCTGAGGTATCTGCACTTCTTGGACGTATGCCTTCTGCGGTAGGTTACCAACCAACATTGGCAACTGAGATGGGAGCAATGCAAGAGCGTATTACTTCTACTAAGAAAGGATCTATTACATCTGTACAGGCGGTATATGTACCTGCGGATGACTTAACTGACCCTGCACCTGCAACAACCTTTGCTCACTTAGATGCTACTACAGTATTGTCGCGTAAGATTGCTGAGCTTGGAATCTATCCTGCGGTAGATCCATTAGATTCTACTTCAAGAATCTTAACTCCAGAAATCTTAGGAGACGATCACTACAACTGTGCACAAAGAGTAAAAGAGTTATTACAACGTTATAAAGAATTACAAGATATTATTGCAATCTTAGGTATGGAAGAATTATCTGAAGAAGATAAATTAGCTGTATCTAGAGCAAGACGTGTTCAGCGTTTCTTATCTCAACCTTTCCACGTAGCAGAGCAGTTTACTGGAATCCCAGGAGTATTAGTAGATATCAAAGACACTATCAAAGGATTCAATATGATCATGGATGGTGAATTAGATCACTTACCTGAAGCTGCTTTCAACTTGAAAGGAAAAATCGAAGATGCTATTGAAGCAGGGGAGAAAATGTTAGCTGAAGCTTAATCTTAAAAAGATTATTTTATGCATTTAGAAGTTGTATCACCCGAAGCTATCTTATTTTCATCAGAAGTAGATTCTATTGCAGTTCCTGGAACTAATGGAGAATTTCAGATGTTAAATAATCACGCACCTATAGTTTCTACTTTAAAAGAAGGAACTGTTAAGATTCATGTACACACTCAAGAACATTTAGAGCTTGATGATTTGCATGGAAAGCTTGTAAAGCATGCTGATGACGATAAGATCTTAACAATCGCTATCCAATCCGGAACGATTGAATTTAAAGATAACAAAGCAATTATTTTAGTAGACTAAAGTAATTCTCAATAAAGAAAAAAGCCCTAACCAATTTGGTTAGGGCTTTCTTTTTGTTCTGTATTGAAGTAAGAAGCAAATATAAGGAGTTGTAGAGCTTTTTTTATGTGAAGAGAACCACTCTAGATTCATTTTGATTTGATCAATTTAAGTGGGTTAAAATGACTTTAAATAGCAGAGCGTAGTGTGTAAATAAAAAACCCAGCCAAATGGCTGGGTTTTGTTATGAATAACATACGTTCTTCTTAGTTACGTATTTTGATGTTGTCAATTTCGTAAGTACCGTTGAAGTTGTTGTCAGCATCGTTTCCGGTATATCTGAAAGCAAAGTGTACTGTTCCAGATCCACAAGAAAGGTCTACAATTCCAGAATCAAACCAAGTTCCGAAGAAATCAGAATCCTGAACAATGTACGCTGCAGGAACTAATCCCCAAGTAGCAGTTGCAATATTAGCAGGGTTTCCATCCCAGTCGTTAGAGAATAATAATTCTAATTCACTACTATCAGAGAAACTGTTAGATGATTGGAATGATAAAGTAGCTCCAGGGTTTGCATCTAAATCTATAGCAGGAGTAATCAACCAAGAGATTGTACTAGCGTCTCCAGAACCAAAAGCTCCAACTCTTACAGAAACACCTAAAGAAGCATTTGTACCACCAGCAGTATATGCCTCAAATCCTTCAGTACCTTCTTGGATATAGTTAGTCCATCCGTTACCACTTACCAATTGGAAAGGAACTTGAGTTTCAAAATCATCATCAAATAAAACATTACTTCCTTCAGTTGTAGCAATACCACAATTTAAAATAGTAGGATCACATCTCTCGTCATTTGTAAAGTTGATATCTTCAGGAGAGTTAATTACTAAGGTATAGAAGCTATCAAAGAAGTCTCTTGTTAAAATACCGTCGATACTACCTCTGTTAGCTGGTAATGGAAGCGATTTAAAGTCAGAGAAAGTACTTGTACTTAAAACGATAGCAGTATTTCCAGGACAAGTTTCTAATGTTCTCTCTCCATCAAACTGATCAGTTGGCTCTCCAGCAAATGTTAATGGTCTAGTACCTAAAACTTCATCTCTGTTAAATTGTACATCTGTTAAACGGATAAATAAGTTCTCTTTGTCATTTGAGAAATCAGAAACACTCAATTCTAATGGAGTGATAGTAGCTACTTCACTATCTCTAATAATGTGCTCGTTTCTTAATGGAGCAGGAATCTTATCGATCTCATTTCCACTTCTAACTCCAATTTGAAGTACTCCGTTATCTTCAGCTACTGTTAATCCATCTAATTTGATATATACTTTTCTACCAAACTCATATAATGTATACAAAGGATTTACATCAATTTGTACAACAATTCCTGCAGTAGGATTCGAAGGTGCATTTTGTAATACAATCTCTTCAAAGAAGTTTCCTCCTTCATCACTAGAAATTACATAACCAGTCATATATCTGCTATTACCATTTGGTAAAGGCTCGAAAGTAAAAATACCTCCTTGTTGTGTAAATTCTCCAATCACAGCATTGATATCCATCACGATATCATTCGCCCCAGGAGTAAATGCTACATCCGTCGAAATAGGCGTGTTAAAATCATCTTTTTCTACACAGGCATTGAACGTAGTCAATCCAATGAAAAGAATGAATAATTGAAATTTTTTAAATGTTCTCATCTTTTTTTTATTGATATTTTTTTAAAATCTTAAGTATACGTTTACGAAGTAGGTTGTTCCATTTCCAAAGAAATATCTGTTTCCGAATAATGGTCCTCCTTCTTGGTTTTGTTCAGCGATTTGATCTCTGTATCCAATTCTTCTAGATTGCTCAAATCCACCTGTTCTGTATTCTTGGTTAAATACGTTGTTGATTGTAGCAAAGAATCCGATGAAGTAATCACCAACTTTCCAAGATTTACCTCCTGTTAGATTTACTAACATATAACTGTCAAACTGTTCTTGTTGTAAAAGTCCTCTAGCAACAGTTTCGTCAAAATCATTAAATGTATATCCGCTGATGTTTCCTCCCTGAGTTAATAATGCATCAGGAACTAAATCGAAATCAACAGCAAAAGCTCCAGATCTTTTTAAAGCACTAGGATCTACGAAAGCTCTAGAGAAGTGGTTAGCAGTTGCTCCAAACCACCAGTAATCCGGATCGCGGTATTCAAAACCAATTTGGAATGCTCTCTCAGGACCTCCGGCTACATGTAAATCTTTTAGCTTAGTAGTACCATCACCAAAAGTTCTACGTCTTTCTCCGTTCTGTGCCATGTTTGGTTGAAAGTCATCACTTGCGTAATAAACATTAGGATTGTTATTGTATGTAAACTGCCCCATAGAAGCAACTCCTTTTAACTTAATTGTAGGAGTAACTTGAGCTTCAATTCCTAATTCACCACCAAAGTTTCTTCTTTCAATATTGGTAACAACCTCTTGTGTGAAAGTAGAACCACTTTCAGTAAAGAAGAAGTTAATGTCTGTTCCGTCAGTAAATGTTGTATGATATCCAGTAAGTCTCGCTCTAACTATTGGAGTTCTTAAGATATAACTAGCATCAATTGTATGGATCTTTTCACTTTCTAAACCTCTTACTGTAATGTTATTTTGTCTTGCGTTCTCAAACGAGTTTCTGATCGTTGGAGCCTTAGTTAAATACGCAGTGTTAAAGTCTAATAAGTGTTGTCCTGTTATTTTATAAGTCAATCCTCCTTTTACACCAAAGTTGCTAAAAGAAAGTTTTTCACTTTCTCCATAAGAAAGATTTCCTTGGAAGTATCCGTTTTCATACAAACCATTTCTTTGATAATTAGTTTGGCTTGCACTAGCTCCTAAGTAAAAATCAACTTTAGAATAATTAAATTGAGCTTGAGCGAAAGATTCTAAAACAGATGCTTCCATTTCATAGTTGTACTTATAACGCTCACCTGATCCTACAATTCTATTAGGATTTCTCACATCACTTTGAGCAACGTTATCTAAGATTTGACCATTTTGAGATGTTTGTACCTCTTCAGCAAAGAAATCTACATCTAAGTATCCGGTACCATCTAAAAGGTCTTTGATACGTGCGTATGTTTCACTATTTAATTTTCTGTATCCTACAGAAGCATTTAATTTAATATTGTCGGTCAATTCTGAGAATAAGATCGAATTAAAAGATAATTGATCATCATCTACACGATCTTCTTGTATAACGTAGATTGCATTGTATCCTAAAGCAGCTTGTCTTTGGTTTGCTCCAAACAGATCTTCCCAATTCAGTTGTCCGTTATTTACAAACTCTTGCTGTGCTATGTATGCTTGTTGGTAGTTAAAAGAGGTAAGGTCATCAAAACGCAAGTGGTAACTTGGTAAGTTTTGGTAATAATCTGGAGAAGGGTTTCTAGCACCTCCTAAATAGATGTCTTGACCATTAAAAGTTACTCTTCTTGTACCACCATTATCAATTCTGGTGTTTCCTGTAAATCCTGTTTGGTAAGCAATATTGGTATTCAAAGTAGTTTTCTCTGAAATATCCCAATAGTGATTTAACATAAAGATAGGTTCAACAATTCTACGCTCTCTAGCATTTTTTTGTTCTCCGTTAATCTCTCCCCAGAAAGGATTGTATTGTCTTCCTTTTAAGCTGTGAATCTCATTAGTAAGAGCAGTAGAACGTCCTCTTCTGTTTTGAGCATAAATAAAGTTGAAGTTCAAGCTGTGATCTTCACCTAATTGCTTTTCAACAGCAGCAAAGAAAGAGTTCGAATCATACAAAGTAGCATCAATGTATCCTTGATCTCCAAATCTTCTAGAAGCTAAAATAGCATAAGACCATCCATTATCTCTAGGTCCAGAGCTATAACTAGCCATAACTCTACCTTGGTAACTTCTGTTAGCAGAAGCAAAAGAAACTCTTGCTCCTTCTCCGTAAGCAGAAGCTCTCATAGTAATATGATTAACTCCGGCAATGTCTCCAAAAGTATTCTCGTTAGGACTTACTCCTCTTGTGAAGGCTTGGTTTCTCTGAAGATCATTTAATCCTCCCCAATTAGCCCATTGAGGTCTTCCGTTTAATAATTTGTTCATCTCCAATCCGTTGATCAAAACCTTCCCGTTAGCATTGTCAAGTCCACGAGGTCTAAAGAAGGTAGCACTAAAGTCAAATGCTGCAGCGCTTAAGAAAACATCACGAGATGATTGTAAAAGTCCAGCGATATTATCTGTAAACCCATCATCAGAGTTCAATTCATCATCAGTAATGTTTACAATACTGATGTCTTGCTCCTCAGTAAGATCTTTATACAAATAGATCGTTCCTAAGTCTACAGGTTTTCCTGATAATTCAACTGGAAAATTTTGAGTTTCATACCCTTTGAATACTATCTCAACGATATAACTACCGTTAGATAGATTCTCAATGATGAAAGCTCCTTTTTCGTTGGTAAGAATACTCGTTGTCGTATTCTTAATGTTGACAGTGACTCCCACCATAGGGTTTTCGTTGTCACTATCCACAACAACCCCTTTGATACTGTTTTGAGCAAAAACGCTAAAACATAGGCACAAAGAGAGCCATAAAGTTGCGATGATTTTTTTCATTGAATGTGTAATTGATTTAAGTATTTAATGTAAGTAAAACTGAGCAAAATTACCAAAAATTAATACAAATCAACGTTAAAGTTGCAATATTTCAATGTATACTATTCAATTGTTTTTTATGTTTGTGGTCCAATTTGAAATGAAATGATGAAAAGAGTCGCATTGTGCCTGCTTTTATGTGCAGTTTCCTTCGCTAACGCTCAAGGGAAAAAAGGAAAAAAATACAAGATTAGAACTGTTGCGTTCTATAATTTAGAGAACTTATTTGACACGATTAACGACGTGACAAAGAACGATGAAGCCAGCCCTATCATGGAAATGAAGGGAGATAGATCTAGAGTTTACTGGGATAAGATTGATAAATTGGCTACTGTAATCTCGCAAATAGGTAAAGACAAAACAAATACCAGTCCTGCTATTATTGGAGTTTCTGAAGTTGAAAACAGGAAAGTACTGGAAGACCTCGTAAACTCGAAGAAATTAAAATCTAAGCGTTACGGGATTATTCATTATGAATCTCCAGACAAAAGGGGAATTGATGTTGCATTATTATATCAGCAACGTTATTTCAAGCCTGTACATCACGAATCTTTTAACCCGAATATTTATAATGATAAAGGAAGAAAGGTGTATACGAGAGACCAATTGTTAGTTTCAGGATATTTAGATGATGAACTAATTCATGTTATTGTAAATCACTGGCCATCTAGAAGTGGAGGAGAAGCTAGGAGTAGACCCTTAAGAGAAAAGGCAGCCTACCAAAACAAGAAGATTGTAGAGATGTTAAAGGAGAAGGAAGATAATCCTAAGATCTTGATCATGGGAGATTTTAACGATGACCCTATCAATACTAGTTTAAAAAAGGTGCTACAGGCCAAAGGAAAGAAGAAAGAAGTACAACAAGGAGATATTTACAACCCATATGAGAGTATGTTTAAAAAAGGATACAACACATTAGGGTATAGAGATAATATCAACTTGTTCGATCAAATCTTATTTACATCACCTTTGTTAGACAAAGGGAAAAAAGATTTCTCTAGTTATAAGATGTTCAAATCTGCCATCTTTAACAAAGGATTCTTAACAAATAGTAAAGGAAGATATAAAGGGTATCCTTTTAGAAGTTTTTCTTTCGGAACTTATACCGGAGGGTATAGTGATCACTACCCGGTATATCTCTACTTGATAAAAGAACAATAAAAAAGTTAAACGATATAAAGCTCTCTAATTTAGAGGGCTTTTTTTATGTCTTTAAGTAATAGTTGAATAGAAGTAACCCCGTTCCATTCGTTCTTATCCAATGCGTAAGCAATATCAAAATCGTTTTCAACCAAACTGAGTTTTTTCCCCATTCCGAAGCCTATAGCGTTGTAGGTTTTTCTATCTGCACCATAAATGATATTCAGTTTTAAATGACTCATGTCGGAGCCAACACATCTGCCATAGCCATTATCTCTGACTGATGAAGTTTTAAAGATGGGCTTCATATTCTGTGGACCAAACGGAGCCATCTGTTGTAAAATTCGAAAGAATTTAGGCGTGATGTCTGTTAGATCTAATTCGGCATCAATTCGAATCTCCGGAATCAACAATTCCGGATCAATAGATTTAGAAACAACTTCTTCAAAACGTTGTTTAAAACTCTCATAATTTTCAGGAAGCAAAGTCAATCCTGCAGCATATTTATGACCTCCAAATTGCTCAATGAACTCAGAACATTGTTGAAGCGCATCATACACATCAAACCCTTTTACCGAACGTGCCGAAGCAGCAAGTTTATCGCCACTTTTGGTAAAAACCAATGTAGGTCTGTAGTAAGTTTCCGTAAGGCGAGATGCTACAATACCGATTACTCCCTTGTGCCAACTTTCATTATAAACTACTGTTGTTTTTCGTTCTTCTTCATTAAGATCTATAATTTGTTGAAGCGCTTCTTTGGTAATCTGGGCATCCAACTCTTTTCGGTTTGTGTTGTATTCATTGATAGCTTCAGCAAATTCAACAGCCGCATCAAAATCAGGCTCAGTCAATAATTCAACAGCTGCATTTCCATGTTTGATACGTCCCGCAGCATTGATGCGAGGAGCAATAATAAAAACTACATCTGTTATGGTGAGCTCTTTTTTATTCAGTTGATGAATAATAGCTTTAATTCCGTTTCTAGGATTATCGTTAATAACCTGTAAACCATGATATGCTAAAATTCTATTCTCTCCGGTGATAGGAACAATGTCTGCTGCAATAGCAGTTGCTACTAAATCCAAATAAGGAATCAAATCAAGAAGAGTTTGCTCGTTTTTTGAAGCGAGGGCTTGAACTAATTTAAACCCAACACCACATCCACATAATTCGTCATAAGGGTAATTGCAATCTTCTCGCTTAGGATTAAGAACGGCAACAGCTTTTGGAATCTCATTTCCGGGTTTGTGATGATCGCAAATAATAAAATCGATGCCTTGTTCTTTAGCATAGGCAACTTTATCAATAGCCTTGATCCCACAATCCAAGGCAACGATCAATGAAAAATCGTTGTCTTTAGCAAAATCAATTCCTTGATAGGAAACACCATACCCTTCTTCATAACGATCCGGAATATATGTGGCGATCTTGGAAGTAAAGTTTTTCAGGTACGAGTAAAGCAAAGAAACAGAGGTTGTACCATCCACATCATAATCACCATAGATCAAGATCTGTTCGTCATTCGCAATAGCCTTCATAATTCGGTCTACAGCTAAATCCATGTCCTTCATCAAAAAAGGATCGTGAAGTTCTTCTAAAGAAGGCCTGAAGAATTTTTTGGCTTCTTCAAAAGAGTGAATACCTCTTTGTACCAGAAGTTTCGACAGTACTTTGTCTATAGAAAGTTCTTTTGAAAGTAGATCTACAATCTCAGGATTTGGATCTGATGTTAAGGTCCAACGCATAGCAATTCTTATTGCTCATGAAGATACACTTCTGTTGTTACATCTGCAAATCGACGGAACATTTCCATCACACCACAATACTTTTCAATAGATAGATCTACAGCTTTATTGATCTTGTCTTCTTTTAGGTCAGATCCATAAAAATGATATTCTACAACTACTTTGTGATAATATTTAGGATGCTCATCGGTCAATTCACCATGAACGATCATTTTAAAATCATCCACTTCAGCTCGCATTTTTTTAAGCAAAGAAACTACATCCAAACCGGAACAACCTGCCAAAGAAGATAGCATCATAGCTTTAGGGCGAAGCCCAACACCATCGCTTCCATCCTGAGGAGCGTCAATGGAAAATGTAATTCCACTAGGGTTATCAGATTCAAAATGCATATTTTCTTTCCAAACGGTAGTTACTGTATTTGTTGCCATAAGTATTTTTTTAAAATAGTGTTGTCGATAAAATGTATCTTAGCTAACCACAAAATTAACGTAAAACTTATTATAAATATAATTATGCCATTAGTAACACCCTTATTACCTGACCACGATTTAGAAACCAAAGAGTTAGCAGAGTTTTTTAATGAGACTCTTGGATTTTGCCCTAACTCAGTTTTAACCATGCAACGTAGGCCTGCCATTTCAAAAGCGTTTATCAATTTAAACAAAGCAGTAATGGCAAATGAAGGAAGAGTAACTTCTGCTTTAAAGAGAATGATTGCATGGGTTTCCAGTAATTCAACCGGTTGTCGTTATTGCCAAGCACATGCTATCAGAGCAGCAGAACGTTATGGAGCAGAGCAAGAGCAATTAGACAATATTTGGG
This sequence comes from Pseudotenacibaculum haliotis, assembly GCF_042684245.1. NCBI lineage: Bacteria > Pseudomonadati > Bacteroidota > Flavobacteriia > Flavobacteriales > Flavobacteriaceae > Pseudotenacibaculum > Pseudotenacibaculum haliotis. Next base: position 907,391 of record NZ_JBHULH010000001.1, on the reverse strand, counting down.
AATACAGAACACATCCGGCGTTTTCTGAAGCAGAAAGAGCAGCATTGGACTTTTCATTAGCGGCGAGTTTGGTTCCTAATCAAGTTGATGAAGAAATCAAAAAGCGCTTATACGAGCATTGGAATGAAGGAGAGATCGTAGAAATGTTAGGAGTCATCTCTTTGTTTGGATACTTGAACCGATGGAACGACTCTATGGGAACTTCTATTGAAGACGGAGCTGTAGAATCTGGAGAGCAATACCTTGGAAAGCACGGTTGGGAAAAAGGGAAGCACATATAGCTAGCAAATAATCAATCTTTTCACCATGAAAAAAATCTACATACTCTTTTTGTTTGTTTTGTCGGGTTTAACACTCACAGCCCAAACAAAAAATCAGGTCATAGAAAATATGATCAAAGAGGCGAATGACAATTCGCAGCTAGAAAGACTAGGACATGAAATGTTGGATGTTATCGGCCCACGTTTGGTTGGGACTCCTCAAATGAAAAATGCTCATGATTGGGCTGTAAAGAAATTTAAATCTTGGGGAATTTCGGCGAAAAATGAGAAGTGGGGAGAATGGCGCGGATGGGAACGTGGTATCACACATATAGATATGGTATACCCTCGTATTCAATCGCTACGCGGAACTCAACTGGCATGGAATCCAAGTACTTCAGACAAAGGAGTCACTGCAGAATTAGTGGTGTTACCCACGGTAAGCAATAAGGCAGAATTTGAAAAATGGTTGCCTTCTGTTAAAGGAAAATTTGTGATGGTGTCTATGAATCAACCCACAGGAAGACCTGACTACAACTGGGAAGAGTTTGCCACGGAAGAATCATTTGAAAAAATGAAAAAAGAACGTGCAGCTCAAACCAGAGCTTGGCGAGAGAATATGACAAACACAGGATACAACGGAAGGAGTATTATAAAAGCATTGGAAGATGCCGGAGCTGTGGGAATTGTTCAGTCAAGGTGGTCTCGTGGTTTTGGAGTGAACAAGATCTTTAGTGCACGTACCAAAAAGATTCCGACTGTAGATTTAGAATTAGAAGACTACGGACTTTTATATCGTTTGGTAGAATACGGAGACAAACCTCAGATCAAAGTAGTAGCCAAATCCAAAGAATTAGGAAAGGTACCTACATTCAATACAATTGCTGAGATCAAAGGAACAGAAAAACCGGATGAGTATGTGATCTTATCTGCGCATTTTGATTCTTGGGATGGAGCAACCGGGGCTACAGATAATGGAACCGGTAGTATGATAATGATGGAAGCTGCCCGAATTTTAAAGAAGTATTACCCAAACCCAAAACGTACAATTATTGTTGGACTTTGGGGAAGTGAAGAGCAAGGATTAAATGGATCTAGAGCTTTTGTAGAAGATCATCCAGAGATTGTAAAAGGAGTACAAGCTTTGTTCAATCAAGATAACGGAACCGGAAGAGTGGTACGTTTATCTGGGCAAGGATTCTTGCACGCTTATGACTATTTAGGAAGATGGTTAGCAGCAGTACCTAGAGATATTACAAAGCATATTGAAACTACATTTCCGGGATCACCGGGAGGCGGAGGATCTGATTATGCTTCTTTTGTAGCTGCAGGCGCACCGGCATTTAGTTTGAGTTCTTTAAGTTGGGCTTACTGGAATTATACTTGGCACACAAACCGAGATACCTACGACAAGATTGTGTTTGATGATGTAAGAAACAATGTGATCTTAACAGCTATTTTAACCTACATGGCAAGTGAAGATCCGAAAACGACTTCTAGAGAACGTATTGTATTACCTGTAAACTCAAGAACAGGAAAGCAACGCGAGTGGCCAAAGCCACGTTCACCAAGAAGAGTGGGCGGAATGAACTAATATGCATTATAAGATGATAAAGGCACTTCAGCTTTGTTTAGTGCCAAAAAAACCTCGCTTTTGCGAGGTTTTTTATTCATATAAATTACTGGATTACTCTTTATCCTGTAATTCTTTCGAAATGTGAACTGCTTTACTGCTAATGCGATCTTGACTTTCTGTAACCGCAGATTTGATACTAGTAGAATCTTGTACCATGTCAAAAGTAGTGGCAACAGCTTTTTTGTACCAGTCTTCCCAAGCATCTACAATAGCCAGTTGAGTTTTTAATGAATCTCCTTTTTGCAGAGCTATTTTACCTTGCTTTAATTCTTCTTCCAGACGGTTAACAGCTGCTGATTCGATTTGCTTAATGATGTTATATGCAGTTCCCTGATCAGAATTTACTAGAGTATAAGCCGAAACAAGAGCAGCAGTTCCAACATTCTTTAAAGTACTTTTAGAAACCTTATCGATACGATCATTATCTGTGTGGTAAAACTGATCTGTAAAATGCCAAAACAACACACTCGGAATATCAGATCGTAAGAAAGGAACGTGATCACTACCTCCTTCAAAAGGATTGGTACTCACTTTCCAGTTGGCAAGTTTTCCTTGTGCTTCAAATTTGCCGATAAGAAAATCATTTAAATAGTGAGGCTTCATTTCTTTCAGCTTCATTTTTCTGCCTCCCCATTCAGTGTGTTTATCGTTTCCACGAGTCCAAATAGCACTTGGGTCTGGCATTTTTTCAATCAAGAAAACACCACCTGTTTTTTTTGTGTCTTCACCAACCATATCTAAACTGATTCCCCATTTGATATCTTTTGCACGAATGCTATCTTCTTTTACATATCTGTTGGTAGAAACAATTTCATCACCCCATAAAAAAGTGAGGCTACGTTTGAGGTTTAATTTTTTCTCTTGGATTAACTGAGCCGTAATGGTAGCCATTTCCAAAGCAACACCTACACCGGAAGCATTGTCATTAGCACCCGGTTCTTGTACGTGAGCACTAAACACCAAACGCTCTTTTGGAAGTTCGGATCCTTTTACATCGGCAACAATTGTCAGTTCTTCAGAAGGGTAAATTTTAGTTTCTACATTCACAGTAGCCATTACTTTTCCTTTTTCAAAGGCTTTTTTTAAGCGCTCTTTGGCAGCATAAGACAATGCAATGGTCCAAGGTTTTTTTACAGTATCTAACGGGATTCCACGAAACTGAATGGAAGTTGTGTTCTTTTCAGGTTGTAAGTATTTTGGGTTGCTATATGAAAAAATTCCCACGGCACCACCTTCTTGAATGGCAGTTTTAAAAACGCTATACGGACTTCTCTCTACAAAGACGATCTTTCCTTTTAGCTTCATCTCTTTTAGCTTTTTCAGATCTTTAACATAAACTACTTCCGCAGTCACTCCCTTTGTAGGTGTGCTATAAGAGTTTATAGCGATCATATTTCTGTTGGTTGCAAACTCTAACAAAGGCTCTTTTTTGTTGTTCAGAAGTACTTTAGCATCAACAGGTTCCCAAGTAGGTCTTTTTAACGGTCGCTTTTCTATTCGATACGTTAAAAGATCATTCTCTGTGGCATTTTCTTCCAATACATATCCGGCTTTTTTCAAATGCTCTGCGATGAGGTCGATACTTTTATTGAATCCGGTATTCCCAACAATACGCCAATAGTCTTCCACAAAATCTGTGGTTTCATAAGCAAGATTTCCGGTAAAGCGTTGATTGACTTCGGTAGAATATTCTGAAGGTTTTAAAGATGTTTCTCCGCTACACGAAGACAATAGGGTAGTTGCAATTGCAACGACTAGCATTTTTTTGAGCATGAGTCTTTGTTTTAGACTGTAATAGTACGATTTTCTCGATAAAAAGAAAAGAGTAGGAAGAAGGTAGAAAAGAGTAAAGAGACTACAATAATCCTTTTACGCGTTTTTGTAACTCAGGAACTACATTTTTTTCAAACCAAGGGTTTTTAGTCAACCAAAACCGATTGCGAGGTGAAGGATGAGGCAAGACAAAATATTCAGGTAAATACTCAGGGTAGTTGTCTACTGTTTCAGTAAGTGTGCGTTTGGCTTTATCTCCCAAATAATAACTTTGAGCATACATTCCGATTAGAATAATCAACTCTATATTTGGCATCAGATCAAATAGCGGTTTGTGCCATTGCGGAGCACATTCTTTTCTGGGAGGAAGATCGCCACTAGAACCTTTACCGGGATAGCAAAACCCCATAGGAATGATGGCAAAAATATCTTCGTTGTAAAACTGCTCATCAGTAACATTCATCCATTTGCGTAACTGTCGCCCACTGGCATCGTCCCAAGGAATACCGGATGCGTGTACTTTGGTTCCGGGAGCTTGGCCGATGATTACGGCACGTGAATGTTTGCTGGCACGAACTACAGGATTGGCACCTAATGCCAAGTGAGGTTCGCAGATCGTACAGTTTTTAATGTTGGTTAGAAGTTGTTGCATGAGTTGTTTTTTGTCATTTCAAGCCCTGTATAGCAAAGGAGAGAAATTTATAAAACAATGAGATTTCTCCCTTTGGTCGAAATGACATTGAGAACCTTAAAGATAAAAGACTTATTACTACTAATTATTCTCTACATTCAATTTAACATTGGCTTTGATCTCATGGTCACTCTTCTTGTCCCAAATTCGAACTGAAAACACTATAGGGTTTTGTACTTTACCTTTGGTAATGATGAAACTAGGAGCTATAATTTCTTCTAACTCGGAGGCATCTAAAGGAGCGTCTTTTGTAAGATCCTCCTCTTTAAGAATAATATTGCCATCAGCATCTGTAACTTCAATACGAACTCCAACAGAAGATTTCCCATTTTCTTTTACAAATCCTTGTAGGCCTTGAATTACAAGATAAATATCTTCATTTGTAGGAACTAGATTATTAATAATGCTAGAACCTTTCTTTTGTGAGTACAAATAAATTTCATCAAAAGAAACTCCATTTGTTTGAGTTGCAATTTTAGGATCAGGAATCACCTTAAACTCTAAAGATGTGTCTAGAGTTCCTTTCCCTTTTTTGTCCCATACATGAACATAAGCCTTGTAACTATTGTCTGAGTGAATAGGGTTGGCTACCATTACCTTACTAAAAAGCAACAAAGGAGAAAGGTCAAAACCATTTGTATTGTCAGAATACAAATCAGGATTAAACATAATCGTATCTTTTTTCTTATCAAGTATCAAAAGACGTAGTCCGGGAAAAGTATTCCCATTCTCTTTTTTAAAACCTTTGATATTGTTGAAATTAATAGCGATCTGATCACCATAAATAAAACTATTGGTGTTGATTTTTCCATCATCGTTGGATAAATAAATATCCTTACAGATTAGCCCTCCTTCTTTAGTTGCAAGTCCGGGAATCGGTTTAGAAGAAACATCTTCACATGATGATATAGCAAAAACAAACACAAGGTATAGTAAAGGTTTTTTCTTTACTAAAAGATTTAAAATACTATTGATTGATCTCATAGAATAGTTAGCGATTTTTAGCAATCGAAAGTAACCAAAAAAGAATAGTTGATAAAATTATTTTGAAACCTCTCGATTCTCAATCAATACAGCATCTGTTTTGGGCTGAATAGGATGTCCCAGTTTTTCACTAAGAATTTTGATAAATGAAGTTCCTAGAAAAATGATCTGAGAAGTATAATACACCCACAGCATAATTACGGCTAAAACACTAGCAGAGCCAAAGGTTGAACTCAAATGACTCTTTCCAACATAGAATCCAATTAAGATTTTACCAAACGTAAAAAGTAGCCCTGTTACAAGTCCGCCCCATAAAGCAGCTTTCCAATAGATTTTGGCATCGCTCATAAAACGAAACATGATAAAGAACACCAGAGAAATTACTAAAAACGAAACCAGATGTTCATAGAACGCTAAGAATTGGTAATCTGGATGCAAACCGGCTTCATATTTGATCAAAAAACTGTTTAGTGTTGCGCTAACCAAAATGATCAAGAATAAAGAGATCAACAAGAAAAAAGAAAACAAATGCTTCTTTAAATAACGAATCACACTGTTTTTGGGTTTCGCCTTGATATTCCACATACTATTAAACGAATTGTGAATTTGAGAGAACATTCCGGAAGCACTAAAGATCAAAGTAACAAAACCAATAGTAGTGGTTAACACATTGTTATGATGTATATGTTGATTTTTAATGATATCCTGAATCTGCAAAGCTGCATCTGATCCTAAAGTATCTTTTAATTGAGTATAGATCTCTCCCGATACTGCTTGTTTACCAAACACAATACCCAAAAGTGAAACCAAAATGATGATCATGGGCAACAAAGAAAACACAGCATAGTAAGCCAAAGAGGCTCCTTTTTGAAAAGTATTGTTGCTAAAAAAATGATTAAAAACAGTACCTAAAAATCGAAACATGGTAAAATCTAATAGTAATAAAGTCGCTTTTTCATAATAAGGCTTGCAAAAGAACAGATCTTTTTAGTCCCATACAAATCTCCAACTACCATCATCTTGACGTTTCCATACAGTATGAAATTTGGCTTCGCGAACGGTTTTGGTACCTGTAGAATCTATGGTGGTAAAAATCGCTGTACCATAAGTATACCCTAGATCTCCGGAAAGACTTACATCTACAAAATCAGGTTTCCAAGTTAAGGTACGATCCGGTCTTGGGTTGTCTTTATACCATTGCCCAATTGCAGATTTTCCTTGGATGATCTTTCGTCTTCGACTGATAACTCCATCCGGAGCTGCATAAGTTTCAAAGGCTTTGGCCAAACCATCTTTTTGAGCTAGATCGCTAAAAGCTTTTTCAGTTGCAGCAATTTCAGCTTTCCATTGTTCAATTTCTTCAGAACTCGGAGCCGAGTTGCAACCAAATACAAATAACAGACAAATAGTTAGTAGGGTAATTGTCTTTTTCATGAGTAAGAGATTGATGTTTAGAATGTTGAAGGTAGTAAATAATAGTTTATTTTTTCCCTTCTACCACAATTACTATTTCACCTTTGGCAGGTTTCTGTGTGTAGTAGTCTAAAACCTCTTGGGCTGTTCCGCGTTTTGTCTCTTCAAACATCTTGGATAACTCACGAGAAACAGAAACTCCACGATCATCACCAAAATACTCAACAAAGTGAGCAAGTGTTTTTAAAAGTTTATGCGGACTCTCATAAAAGATCATGGTGCGCGTTTCTTCAGCTAAGATCTTCAAACGAGTTTGTCTACCTTTCTTTACAGGTAAAAAACCTTCAAACACAAATTTATCATTAGGAAAACCAGAATTTACCAATGCCGGAACAAAAGCCGTAGCACCCGGTAAACATTCAACTTCAATATTGTTTTGAACACAGGCTCGTGTGAGTAAAAACCCCGGATCAGAAATTGCAGGAGTACCGGCATCAGAGATCAGTGCAAAAGTTTCGCCCGATTGCAATCGTTGCACCAAAGCATCAACAGTTTTATGCTCGTTGTGCATATGATGTGACATCATGGGAGTGTTGATCTCAAAATGTTTTAAGAGTTTTCCACTGGTACGAGTGTCTTCCGCTAAAATGGTGTCAACTTCCTTTAAAACTTTAATAGCTCTAAAGGTCATGTCTTCTAAATTTCCAATGGGTGTGGGTACCAGGTAGAGTTTACTCATGTTAACAATTATCAGTGTTCAATTATGCACTTATCAAATTGATATAAATACAGAGGGCAATGTACGATGATAATTTATAACTAACAATTATCTAATGAGTAGTTCACCCAATAATGAATGGCTACTTTTTATTTTTATTGATTCTTGTTGTTTTGAGTATAGAAAATAAAATTTTAGAAATTTCATCTGCCTTTTCATAGAGGGATGAAAATTCTTTTTCTAGTAGGTAACCACTGTCTTTTAATAATGATAACCAATATTTAGTTTCAAGACTTTCTTTATATGAAATAGACATTTTCGCTGAAAAATCAGCAGTAGATATCGCGCCGTTTGCTTCAACAATATTAGCGCCTATAGAAGTACCACTTCTCAATAATTGTTTTGATAAAATAAACTCTTTCTTTTCTTTCATCAAACTCTTACTTAACTTAATAATAGTTAGGGCAAAGTCATACGACTTATTCTGTAAAGGATTGTTTTTTAATTTCATAATGCAACTTTTCTGCAATCTACAAAAAGAGGTTTATTACTCAATCTAAAACAAGAAATACCAATACATCTACAGATATATTGATCATTGATTATCGAATCACTGTTAATTGAAGACTGTTAAATTTCTTCGTAAGTTTCAACGGTAATATCAGCCATAACATCACCTGTGTGTTTGGTGCTTAAAGGTTCAAACAATAACAAATGAGTTTCCTCTTTGGCAATAGGTTTGTGTTCAACACCTTTAGGAACTACAAAAAACTCTCCCGGATTAACAGTTACAGTTCTGTCGCGTAATTCCAAAACTAACTGACCTTTCATCACCATAAACATTTCATCTTCATTGTCGTGTTTATGAAATACAAATTCACCTTGAATTTTAGCCAATAAAATTTGTTGCCCGTTTAACTGCCCGATTCTTTTTGGTGACCATTGATCTGAGAAAAGATCAAATTTTTCTTGAATATTAATTACATTGTTCATAGCATCAAATTTACAAAAGTTTCCTCTGATGTTTTGGTGTCATTTAGTGATAAAGAGAATCTTAAACAAGATTGGTCAATTTGTAAAAATCAACACTAAGAAGCACTTTCAAATTCAGGACAATCCAAACGGATGTCTTGACCAAGAAGCTCTTTCTGAAGTAAATTGCAGTAATCTTGGGTTTGATGTTTCTCGTAAAATTTACAAGCATAGCAAGTACGTTGTACCGACAAGATACCTTGGCGATTTAATTGATAGATCAAAGAACTCAATATTGTAAATATATTTTCAAGTTTACTTTGCCCAATAGAGTCCAACTGTTTTTTAATTGGGTTAACAAAAGTTTCTGTCTTGCTAACGATGTTTTTTCCTTTTTCCGATAAAAAGATAGAATAACTACGACTATCCGGAGAAGAATAATCCTTTTGGATCATCCCTTTTTTTTCAAGAACCTTCACAGCATCACTTACCGTAGGTTTGGTAATGTTAAATTCCTTTGCCAAATAACTCACATTACAAAACTCTTGCTTGTGGTAAGAAACAAAAATGAGAATCTGAATCTGAATAGGACTCAAACCAAACTCTTTTGCTTTTTCCCATAATAATACTTTGAACGCTTCAGAAATTCGCTGTAAACCTACAACAATCTTGCTGCTAAGCTCAGTATTTTGGTCGTCTTGATGAAAAATAGGATCATTCATAGATAAAAGTGTCCGTCAACTATAGCTGACGGACAAAGTTAGCAATCCTAATTAAATTAGAAACAATTTTCCATTTCTAGAATATAATAGCCCTGCTCAAGGATCTTTCTCTCAATATCCTCAGGTGCCTCTTCTATATGGCAGAATCGACACTCTTTAGAAGTTAAAGAATCCGTTTCAAAAGGTTTTTTCTTTAAATACTCCTGACCATAATTGTAAACTGCATGCTCATTTTTGATGGTGCTGGGAACAAGGATGTCAAAATGCATAGTTTTGCCATCAGTTCGTTTTACATAAGTGTCCCAAACAGAAATTTTCATTGTTTCTTCACTTTATAAGGTAAACTAAGATTTCCACTAGATACAGCATATACTTCATATACACCTAACAATGGAAGGTTCTCATTAGAAGTATTCACTTTCATAAAAGCTGTAACTCCATCATATCTAAAATCCGTTTGATGATTGATACGATACCCGGGAACAATCACTTTGATTGTATTCTTTTGGGTCAAAACCGGATATCCCGGAGAATCCATATACATAGGCATACCCGGATTGGTAGGAGGTAGCACTACAGTTTTATCTGCTTTTTTAAATTGTTTGACAGACAATCCACCCTTTACTCGTTTGTCTTCTGTCAAAACAACCCAATGCGGATGCCACACAACACCATCATTGGCATAGTTCTTATCATTGTTTTCATCCCACAAAGGAGTATCGTCAAAATCAGGATGAGAAGTAAGTGCCAAAGCCACGATTCCTTCTGTTTTACCAAATCCAACATCGGTAGATTTTAGAGTTGTTGGAAAAACATATCCCAACACTGGAGCACCGTCCAGTGCTCCGTTTTTAACAGGAACTGTATTCCCTGCTTTACCTTTTACAGAAATAGACCATACCATAATATCAAGATCTTTTTGATATATAACTTCCGCATTTGTTATACGAAAATCATTGCCGTCATAGTTCCTTTGAGCGCTTATAGAAAGTGTAAAGAAACTTAGTACTAATAAAAATTGTATTGATTTCATAATAAATAAAATTAGGATTCCTAACTATTTAGATTAAAAAAAATTAACCACGAACATCAGCCATGGATGCTCCAAAATTAATGTGTAACACGTTACCATTAGGAGTTAACAAGGCGGGAACCGATTGTACTCCTGCACTTTCAGCAGTATCTAACTGATCTCTGTCTTCACCCAAATGAACGATCTCTACATTGTCTTCTCCGATCAAATTGATGATGTCGTGCTCTGCGCTAATACATACAGGGCAACCTGCGTGATAAAAAATTGATTTTTTCATGTGTTTTGATTTTAAATTAAAATTTCGATGCAAATATAGTAAGGAATCCTAACTAAAAAAATATTTTTTCAAAATTTCCCATTTTAGTAGCTGCTTACAAAGGAAAAATTAGATGGGAATTAAAGGCTTCAAATACCTATTATTCTTCGGATTTGATTAAATTTGCACCCGATTAATGGTTAGGATTATCTGGCAGAGAATTCGATGTCAGTTCGAGCGGAGTCGAGAACTATTTTTAAAGAGGCAACTTGATTAGAATCTCTCGACTCCGCTCGAGGAGACAAAAATTACGAAAGGATAAATTTTAAGCTTACTAAAAAGCATACAAATAATGTATAGAACGCATTCTTGTGGCGAGTTACGAGCGTCGCACATCAATACAGAAGTAACCTTAGCAGGTTGGGTACAGAAATCACGGGACAAAGGATTTATGATCTGGGTAGACTTACGTGATCGTTATGGAATTACGCAATTGATCTTTGATGAAGAGAGAACAGCTGCCGACCTAATGGAAAAAGCCAAAGGTTTAGGACGTGAATTTGTGATTCAAGTGAAAGGAACTGTGATCGAACGTCAATCTAAAAACCCAAACATCCCAACAGGTGATGTAGAAGTATTGGTATCTGAATTAACCGTTTTAAATGAAGCAAAACTTCCGCCGTTTACTATCGAAGATGAAACTGATGGAGGAGAAGATCTTCGTATGAAGTATCGTTACTTAGACATTCGTCGTAATCCGGTAAAAGAAAGCTTATTATTCCGCCACAAAGTAGGGATGGAAGTTCGTAAATACTTATCTGATGAAGGGTTTGCTGAAGTGGAAACTCCTTATTTGATCAAGTCTACTCCGGAAGGAGCAAGAGATTTTGTAGTGCCTTCACGTATGAATGAAGGACAATTTTACGCATTGCCACAATCGCCACAAACCTTCAAGCAGTTATTAATGGTAGGAGGAATGGATAAATATTTCCAGATTGTAAAATGTTTTAGAGATGAAGATCTACGTGCCGACCGTCAGCCTGAGTTTACTCAGATCGACTGCGAAATGACCTTTGTAGAGCAAGAAGATATTTTAAACACGTTTGAAGGATTAACGCGTCACTTGTTAAAAGAGATCAAAGGTGTTGAGGTAGATAAGTTTCCAAGAATGCAGTATGATGATGCAATGCGTTTATACGGAAACGACAAACCGGACATTCGTTTTGGAATGGAGTTTGGTGAGTTGAACGAAGTTGCGCAACACAAAGACTTCAAAGTATTCAACAGTGCAGAACTAGTTGTAGGAATTGCCGTTCCGGGAGCTGCATCGTATACCAGAAAAGAGATCGATAAATTGATAGATTGGGTAAAGCGTCCGCAAGTAGGAGCTTTAGGAATGGTCTATGTAAAATGCAACGAAGATGGAAGCTTTAAGTCTTCTGTAGACAAGTTCTACGATCAAGAAGATTTGGCAAAATGGGCAGAAGTTACCGGAGCAAAAGCCGGAGATTTAATCTGTGTACTGTCAGGGCCAACAGATAAAACACGTGCACAAATGAGTGCCTTACGTATGGAAATGGCAGAGCGTTTAGGCCTACGTAAGCCGGATGAGTTTGCTCCATTATGGGTAGTAGACTTCCCATTGTTAGAGTGGGATGAAGAAACTGAGCGTTACCATGCAATGCACCATCCATTTACATCGCCAAAACCAGAGCAGATTTCATTATTAGAAACAGAGCCAGGTAAGGTAAAAGCGAATGCTTATGACTTAGTGTTGAATGGAAATGAGATTGGTGGAGGGTCAATTAGAATTCACGATAAACAAATTCAAGCAATGATGTTTGATTACCTTGGATTTACTCCGGAAGAAGCTAAAGCACAGTTTGGATTCTTAATGGATGCTTTTGAATACGGAGCACCACCTCATGGAGGAATTGCTTTTGGATTCGATAGATTGGTAGCCATCTTAGGAGGTCAGGAAACGATCCGTGACTTTATCGCTTTCCCGAAGAACAATTCAGGACGTGATGTCATGATCGATGCACCGGCACCGGTAGATAACGAACAACTGAAAGAGTTGAGTATTAAATTAGATATTACAGAATAAGGTCATTACGAGGAATGTCAGTTTGAGCTTGTCGAAAACAAGTGACTAAGTAATCTGTTTAAAGGATTCCCTGTCTGCGGCAGACAGGCTTCACTTCGTTCGGAATTACAGATAAAACCAAATCCCGCGACAGCGGGATTTTTTAATGAAAAAGATATGATTGTACAATTAGCTGAAAGTCAAATAAAAACCAAGTTTGGAACCTTTAAAGAATACCTCTATCATGATGGGCAAAGAGAGAGTCACGCCATTGTGATGGGAGATGTTACAGAAGGTGAAGAGATCTTATGTAGAGTTCATTCTTTGTGTATTTACGGACACTATTTTAACAGTATAGAATGTGATTGTAGAGAGCAAATGGAAAACTCGCAAAAACTGATTGAACAAGCAGGGAAGGGAATTGTGATCTGGTTGAATCAAGAAGGAAAAGGAAATGGACATTTTGCCTTGATGAAGAGTGCTGAGTTTAAAAGACAAGGTGTACCACAACCCGAAGCATATGAAAAAGCAGGTTTTCAAAGAGATGCTAGAGACTTTACAGTAGCAGCAGAAATTTTGAAAGAATTGAAGGTGAAATCTATCAAAATGTTAACTGACAACCCTAAAAAAGTAGATACACTTACCCAACACGGAATTGAAGTTGTAGGAACTCAACCTACCAGCTTGTAAGATTTTTGCTACTTTTAGGGAATGAAGGCAATTCACTGGTCTCCAACAAAAAATAAAAGCGCTATCCTAGAAAAAGGAATCCAAATTCAAGATACTTGGATCTCAGCGACACTGGCTACGCCTTTTAAGAATCTAAACAGATGGTGGTTAGATTTTCTTTTGAACGATCAAGAATACTTAGGCTTTGTTTTCGAACTAAACGAGTCTGATTTTCCATTGGTTCATGATCATTGGGTCATAGATACACACAAAGAGTATGATGATGACTATAAGATCATTTCCAAACGAAGGTATACACTCAAAGAAATTCTTAATTCAAATCCCAAGAGTGTTTTTCCAAGTATAAAGCAGCTAAAGAAGAATTATAAAGAAACCATTATTTGTAGAATAGGCGATAGTACTGAAGAAGGTTTGACTCTGGAGTCTTATGAAGAAAGGTTAAGCCTAGGGAAAAAGTATATTCAGAAAAGTAAAAAGAAGGCAATAAAAGATTTTATTGATAACTCGGATTTTATGGAATTTACTTTTGAAGATTACCAATTACTTCTATTTAAAAATATTGCTCCTGAAAGAATCGTAAAAGTTATCAAACCAAACACAAATTATCAGTATAACGAGCTAATGAACGAAATCAAAGAAAGCCTCTGAGATTTTTACTACTTTTAAGCTATGAAATAAGCCTTAGCAATGATTTCTTTTTAATGAATAAAGAAAAGAAGGCGAATTCCATCTGACTAATAGCAAAAATGAAAATCTCCAGATGAAAAAATTAACTACACTTTTATTCGTGGCTTTAGCTACGATCTCTTTGCATGCGCAAGATCTTACCGGCCCACAATTGTTAGAAAAAGCCATTCAATATCATGACCCACAAGGAAAATGGGAAAGCTTTAAAGGTACTTTGTTGGTAACTATGGAGACACCGAACAGTCCTAACAGAGATTCTGAGATCAAGATAGATCTTCCTAACCAATATTTTTATGTAAAAGCTACAAGAGCAGGAAAAACCACAGAATATACAGTAGATAAAGAGAAATGCACCATTTTATTCAATGGAAAAACTCCTACAGAAGAAGAGAAAAAAGCCAATGGATTAAGCTGTGATCGTGCTAATCTGTATAAGAACTATTATTCTTACCTATACGGATTACCGATGAAGTTAAAAGATCCCGGAACACAGATCGATGCTAAGATCAATAAGATCAAATTCAAAGGAAAACCTTATTTGGTTTTAAGAGCTACTTATAAAGAAGGAGTTGGAAAAGACGTTTGGTTCTTTTATTTCAACCCGAAAACCTACGCGATGGAAATTTACCAATTCTTAAAAAATGGTGAGCAAAATACAGGTGAATACATTTTACTTTCCGGAATGGAAACCATCAACGGAATTAAAATGCCGAAAACCAGAGCTTGGTACTATAACAAAGATGATAAATATTTAGGAACAGATATTTTAAAGAGTAAGAAGTAAGAAGTAAGAAGTAAGAAGTAAGGAGTAAGGAGTAAGGAGTAAGGAGAAGGAGAAAAGAGTAAAATGTCATTCCGAACAAAGTGAAGGAACCTTATAATTAAGATCGCTTCTCGCACTGTAGTGTGATCGCGATGACCAATAAAGAAACAATGCCAACCAAAAAGCGAAATATATTTACGCGAATACTCATTTGGAGATACAAGCATATCTCTGAACGTCAGTTTGTATTGGTCTTAAGTATTTTGGTGGGGTTTCTTGCGGGATTGGGAACGGTGATCTTGAAATATTTGACATTGTTCATTCAATCCATTCTAGAAGATGGAATCATCAAAAACTATCACTACTCACTCTACTTTATTTTCCCGATCATAGGAGTTTGGTTGGTCTATCTGATCAAAAAGAACTTTATCAAGAAAGAGATCGGACACGGAATCTCAACTACTTTGTATTCTATTTCTAAACGAAGCGGAATTATAGAGCGATACAAAATGTTTGCCTCCATGATTACCGCACCAATAACTGTAGGGTTTGGAGGATCGGCAGGATTGCAAGGGCCGGCAGTAAGCACAGGAGCAGCTTTAGGATCTAATGTAGCGCAGTTGTTTCATATGAATACCAAAACCCGAATGTTGCTCATTGGATGTGCAACAGCCGGAGCCATGTCATCCATGTTCAAAGCACCCGTAGCAGCTATTGTTTTTGCAATTGAAATCTTCAGTTTAGATTTGGTATTTGCTTCTTTGGTTCCATTATTATTGGCTTCAGTTGCCGCTGTTATTACCTCTTATTTCTTTAGAGGAACCGATGTGCTGTTTGGCTTTGAATTGCAAGAAGCATGGCGTGTAAAAGACATCGCTTTTTATGTATTACTGGCAGTAGGAACCGGAATAGCTTCGGTCTACTTTTCTAAAATGTATTTTTTTATTACCCGATTTTTTAATCGATTTTCCAATGCCTACTGGAAAATAGGAATTGCAGCTTTGGCTATTGGACTCATGCTGTACTTTATCCCTCCTTTATATGGTGAAGGGTATGATGTGATCAACAATTTACTGAATGGAAATACAGTAGAAGCCTTAAGTGGTCTGCAATATGATATTGATATGACCAAAGTATGGACGGTTATTGGAATGTTAATGATCATTGTCGTTTTTAAAGCCATAGCCATGGCTACTACATTTGCTGCAGGCGGAGTAGGAGGAGTCTTTATTCCTACACTTTTTATGGGGAGTGCTTTAGGAAATGTATTTGCCAAGATCATCAATCAATTTGGATTCAATGTTTCCGAATCCAATTTTACACTTATTGGAATGACAGGATTGATGGCTGGAGTGCTTCACGCACCACTAACCGCAATTTTTCTGATTGCAGAAATTACCGGAGGCTATGATTTGTTTGTTCCTTTGATGTTGGTTGCCACCATTTCTTACGGATTTACCAAATACTTTGTGCCCAACTCTATTTATACGGCTGAATTGGCAAAGAGAGGTGAGTTGATTACCAAAGACAAGGACAAGAATGCTTTGATGATGCTAAAGATTGAAAAAGTATTGGAAACCAATTTTGTGGTATTGCATCCAGAAATGACCTTGGGAGAAATGCTAAAAAAAGGAGTTTCTAAATCCAGTCGAAATTTATTTCCTGTTTTAGATGATGAAGATCAGTTTTTAGGAATTGTATTGTTGGACGATGTACGGTCTATCATGTTCGATCAGAGTATGTATGATAATACAACAGTTTCTTTATTTATGAAATCATCACCGGGAATCATTTTCTACGAAGATTCTATGGAAACCATCATGCAGAAGTTTAAAGGAACAGGAGCCTGGAATTTACCCGTAATCAAAGACAAAAAGTACGTTGGTTTTATCTCCAAATCAAAACTGCTAACAGCCTACAGAAACAAGCTAATTGAGGTAACAAATACCTGATCAATTCATATTTCTATACTGCGCCGGACTCATTCCGGTTTTCTTCTTAAATAACTTACTGAAATGTTGAGGATACTCAAACCCCAGGTCATAAGCAATTTCACTAATAGAAAGGGTAGTGCCTAATAATTTGTTTTTAGCTCTGTTGGTAATATGATAGTAAATATGATCCTTGGCATTTTTTCCTGTTTCCTTTTTTAAGAGATCGCTAAGGTAGTTTGGAGACATACTCAATTGCTCTCCACAGTACTTTACCGAAGGAATTCCCAATTCATTTGGCTTTTCAGAACTAAAATAGTCTTTCAATAAAGATTCAAACTTGCTTACAAGGTCTTGATTGTGATTGGTTCTCACATAGAACTGTCGATCGTAATAACGGTTGCAATAGTCCAACAACAACTCAATATTAGAGATGATCAATTTCTGACTATGCTTGTCTATATTCTGCTGATATTCCTGCTCGATCTTACGTACAATATCAGTTAATGTGTGTTTTTCATCATCTGATAAATGCAAAGCCTCATGTACTTCATAGGAAAAGTAGGAGTACTGATCGATATTTCTGCCTAATTCTGATTTACGAATCAAATCCGGATGAAACAACAAGACCCAACCCTTTGCATCGGGTTCGATCTCTTTTGTTTCATTATATAATACTTGGTTGGGTTTGGTAAAAACCATTAGTCCATCTGAAAAATCATAAGAAACACGACCATATCCCATAGAACCGCTGGCACCGTCTTTTAATGAGATCATATAGAGGTCGGAAGTAAATCGCTCACCTCCATATTCAACACTACGTAGATCCTTTAGGTTGATCAAAGAGATCAAAGGATGTTTGGGAGGTTGTAATCCCATGGCTTGATGACATTGGATAACGGATGTTATATGTATGATATCACTCATGATACAATTTCAAATTTTAAAGGGTAAGTTACAGAATTCTTAGTTTTCGATCTCTTGCATTTTACGGATTTGCTTTAGCAAAGTCTTTTTAGGAGTAAACGGAATTGCTTTCATCATCAAAGATTGTGAAAATGTCAAACCGGAAACAACATCTAATTTCCCTTTCAGCATTCCTTCGTACCCATCTTTGGCAACAGAATAGGCACTTACTGTATTTTCAAATAAACCTGTTTTGTCCATTCCTGAAGTCTGAGCAAACTCTGTTTCTGTAGCTCCCGGCATTAAATTGGTTACTGTAATACGAGTATCGTATAATTCTTCTGCAATAGCATTGCTAAAGAAAGTTACATAAGCTTTGGTAGCAAAATATACAGCCTGCAAAGGACCCGGCATAAAGCTGGCGGTAGAAGAAACATTCAAGATCTTCCCACCATTTCTTGCTACAAAATCAGGTAAGAACAAACGTGTCAAAGCAGTCAATGCAACTACATTTAAGTTGATCATAGAAAGATCTTGCTCCCACGCTCTTTCATGAAACTTTCCATGCCCTCCAAACCCTGCATTGTTGATCAGGTATTGAATACTGATGCCTTCTTGACGAATCTCATCATAGATTTCCTGAGGAGCGTTAGGTAAGGTCAGATCTTTAGCAATTACTTTGGCCTTTACCTTGTATTTGTTTTCCAGTTCTTTTTTCAGATTGTTCAATTTATTGGCTCTTCTGGCAACGATGATCACATCACCACCATTAGCTGCATGGATTCTAGCAAATTCAGACCCAAGTCCGCTGCTTGCTCCGGTAATTAATGCTGTATTTTTCATGGTAAAATTGTTTTTTAATTTGTTGATACAAAGGTATTTGTAAGAGAGAGGCTGGATGTATACATTTTACTGAATCATGTATATATTTTACATGCCTTCTTTGGTAGCTAATGCATTGATATCCTTATTGAATAAGATCTTTAGCTCTATAGGTTCTAGGATACTTCGAATCATGGCTATACCTATGTTAGTGGTAGTTGTAATATTCTTCGATCGTTTCATCAGTGGAAAGAAAGGACGTAAAATAATATAGAAGAACTGATACCAACTAGTTCTTGATTTGATACCTTTTTCAGGAACAATAGCACCGGGTCTAAAAGCATAAGCATCCAAAAAGCCTTTGGTAAAAATCATATTTTCAGTTTTTCCTTTTACTCGAGCCCACATAGTCCTGCCTTTTTCAGTGCTATCAGTTCCTGTTCCGGAAACGTAATTGAACGTAAATTCCGGATTCAAATCAAACAAAATATCAACTAATTTCTTTGTCATGTCGTAGGTAACATGAGTGTATTGAACTTCACTCATTCCCATAGCCGAAACACCCATGCAATGAAAACAGGCATCATAACCTTTTAACTCTTCAAAAACCGTATCAATTTGCATAAAATCATTGAGTAAGACTTCTTTTAGTTTAGGGTGTTTTATGTTTACAGAGGATCTGTTAACAACCAAAATTTGAGCAATATAGGGACTCTCCAGACACTCTAATAAAACACCCTTTCCAACCATTCCTGTTGAGCCGGTTACGATGACTCTTTTCATGATATATGATCTTAAAATTTATATTACAAAAGTATGTTGGTTTGAGAGTTGAAAAGTATACCAATTACTGAATCACGTATACATTTTACAGCGTGTTTTCATTTTGTTAGGAAGTTAATAAACCACCAATTTTCCTTGAAGGTGATTGTAGTAAGTATCATGAATTAGAGGCCTTGATCTCGCCTGAATAAATTTTAATATTAAAGGTAGAACTTTTTGTAGCTTTGTGCTTATGAAATCATTGTTAAAAATACTCTTCGTTATTTTTGTGATCTGGATGTCTGTAGGTGGTTATTTAGAATATACAGAGCACCCCAAAGGAAAAGTAGTAATGGGATTAGGAGTTCTGTATTTAGCATTCATTCTAATGCCTATTTTTATCTACTGGAGATACCGAGATGGTAAATACAAAAAATACGTGATCAAAGACGATCTTTTCTTTCCCAAAAAGAAAAAAGAAGAATAACTATTTCTAACTTTTCATTTCTTCTCAAAAGGGTAATGGTTATTTCGATTTAGAGACGCCCTGTTACAAAGATTTTCTTTCGACTTTTTCCTTTCAATACCTAGACTACCTTAGCGGGCTAAAAATAAATTGAAATGAAAAAAATTGCTGTACTTACGTTTGTATTCCTGTTAGGAATGTCAAATAGTTTTGCCAATGAAATTGGTAAAGAAGAGAATCCCATAACAACCCCAAAAACATTAAGAGACCAAGTGGTAAAACTTTTAGAAGGTTATGACGGAGCTCCGGTAAAAGAAAAGACTAGAATAACATTTTTGGTCAATAAAAAAAGTGAGATCGTTGTACTTACTGTCAATACAAAAGATGATGCTATAGACAGGTATGTAAAAGGCAAACTGAATTATCAAAAAGTAAAAATCCGGGCAAAAGAGGTAATGAAACTTTATGTGATCCCTATCAGAATTTTAAAAGATAAGGCCTACAAGAAATCATAATGTTCTCTTCAAAAAAGAAACAAAAGAAGAAGGAATTACAATTTAGTAACACGTCTTTTTGATAGGTTTTTGTTAATAATTGCAAAAAGAATTATGACTGCGTAAAGGAGGGAGTTTCACATTGAAAAATGTGTATTGTTTCCTTGAAAATGCTGCTGAATTTTCAATGTAAAGTTGTTGTAAAGTATTGCAGTTTTCTTGTTTAAATTACTCAAAAACAATCTTTTCCTAAACTGCTTTTTTTTATAAATCTTAGGTTGTAATCTACTTTTACAGTGGTTTAAAAAAACAAATAAAACAAAAACCCTAAGAAACAAAAAAATGAAAAAATTAGCTGTATTAATTTTTGTGTTCGCAATGAGCGTGACAACTACTTTTGCCAACAATGAAGATGACAAAAGAAAAGAAGAAAGAGCCCTAAGAACTCAAATTGTACAATTGTTAGGAAACTACGAAAGTAAAGAAACTGTACAAGCAGAGGTAAAATTTATGATCAATAGAAAAGGAGAGATTATTGTTTTGTCTGTTGAGTCTGAGAATAAAAATGTTGATGCTTACATCAAAAGTGCGTTAAACTATAAAACGGTTAGTAAGAAAGTTGCAAAACGTATGAGAATGTACATCGTTCCATTAAAAATTGTAAAAGCTTAACTCTTTAGAGTGTAATTAGTCGAGTTTGTGTTGAGCCTCAACGTAGTTGGGGCTTTTTTTATGCGTTACATTTAGATTTCTTACTACCTTTGCCGCCTATGATAGAACAGAAGGAAGCGATATCGGAAAAAGCAGTTTTGATCGGGGTCATTACTCAGCATCAAGATGAAACTCAATCTGAAGAGTATTTAGACGAGTTGGAGTTTTTAACTTTAACAGCCGGAGGAGTGGCTGTAAAACGTTTTGTGCAAAAATTAGACAAGCCTCATCCCAAAACTTTTTTAGGAACAGGAAAGCTGGAAGATGTGAAGGCTTATATTGATACGCACAATATTGGAACCGCTATTTTTGATGATGAATTGTCTCCTGCACAGTTGAGGAACATAGAAAAAATTCTCGATTGTAAGATTCTTGACAGAACCAATCTGATCCTAGATATTTTTGCACAAAGAGCGCAAACCAGTTCAGCAAAAACTCAAGTAGAATTAGCGCAACACCAATATTTATTACCTCGTTTAACACGTCTTTGGACTCACCTTGATAAACAAAAAGGGGGAATTGGAATGCGTGGTCCCGGGGAAACAGAGATTGAAACAGATAGACGTATCATTCGTGATAAGATTTCTTTGTTAAAGAAGAAGTTGGTAACCATTGACAAGCAAATGGCTGTACAACGTAAGAACCGCGGAAAAATGGTTCGTGTGGCTTTGGTAGGATATACCAATGTGGGAAAGTCTACTTTGATGAATGTAGTGAGTAAGAGTGATGTGTTTGCAGAAAACAAATTGTTTGCTACACTTGACACAACTGTTAGAAAAGTAGTGATCAAGAATATTCCGTTTTTGATGACTGATACCGTAGGATTCATTAGAAAACTACCTACACAACTGGTAGAATCCTTTAAATCTACGTTGGATGAGGTTCGAGAAGCAGATTTGTTATTACATGTAGTAGATATTTCACATCCAAACTTCGAGGATCATATCGCTTCTGTAAATAATATCTTACAGGAAATTGATAGTGCAGATAAGCCTACAGTAATGGTCTTTAATAAGATCGATGCTTATACACATGAAACCATTGATGAAGACGATTTGGTTACAGAAAAAACCAAAGCGCATTACACATTAGAAGACTGGAAGCGTACCTGGATGAATGATCTTGAGAAAGAATCGATCTTTATTTCTGCGTTGAACAAAGACAACCTAGAAGCATTTAAAGATAAAGTGTACGATGAAGTGAAGAAGATTCACATTCAGCGTTTTCCTTATAACGACTTTTTGTACTACGAATACGAAGGTTAATCTTTATTGAAATCTTCTTTAAAATCATCAATAATTCCTAGTCGCTTAGCACGGCGTTCCCAGCTTTTTCTGGCAAGTAATTGAAGATCTTCAATATTATCGCTTTCATCCATGATCTCTAAACCTAGTAAGGTTTCTATCATGTCTTCTTGTGTGACCAATCCGCTTACAGAACCGTATTCGTCTACAACCAAAGCAATATGCTCACGTTGATCGATCAATTGCTCAAATAAATTAGGAATAGGTAAACTTCTATTGGTAACCAGAATTGGACGTTTGATCTCACTTAAAGATTGATCACCTTTTCCATTGATAATTGCCTCCAATAACTGATCCTTTAAGAAGTAACCGGTAATATTATCAGGATTTTCACCATAGATAGGAATTCGTGAGAAACGTAGCATTGGGTGCTCATCAAAGAACTCTTGTATGGTTTGAGTTTCATCAGCAGTTTTTAATACAGTTCTTGGAGTCATAATATCCTTAACCTGAACCTCCTTGAAGCTCAATAGATTTTTGATCACCTTACTTTCCGATTCTTGGAAAACGCCTTCCTGTTCAGCAATATCGGTCATGGCGGTAAAATCTTCTCTGCTAAGAACAGAACCATGTCCTCCTTTACCAAAAAGACGAGTAAACAATTGCAATACCCAAAGAATACCGGTCCATTTAAAGAAGAAAATTAGTGCAGAAAGCGTTCGAGTGGTAAACCCTGCCAGCTTTTTCCAATGAGTAGCACCTATGGTTTTAGGAATGATCTCTGAAACAACCAAAATTAGAATGGTCATAATTGCCGAAACAATACCCACTACATTTACTCCCAGGATCTCAAACTTATAAGGCAGTTGTTCTGCCTGTACACCTACTAAAATGGCACCTACCGTATGAGCAATGGTATTTAGTGTAAGAATAGCGATCAAAGGCTTATCAACATCATTTTTGATCTTCTCTAGTGTTTTTGCATACGATTTACCTTCTGTAACTTTTACATTGATAAATGTTGGAGTTACACTTAGCAATACAGCTTCTAGAATAGAACATAAAAAAGAAAAGAAGATCGAAATGATTGCGTAAAAAAGTAAGAGTCCCATTGTTATAATTTGGTTGGATAAAGATATTTAAAAAAGCAAAATAAAAATGTCATTTCGAATGAAATGAGAAATCTCTACTTTTTTTAATAGATTTTTCACAGTCGCTCGAAATGACACCAGAAAGTTTTTATAAATTTTAACTGCTAGAAAATATAGTTCACACCCAATCCAAATACTTCTTTAAACTGAACTCTGCTCGAAGCATTATCATCAACAATCATGTGAAAGTTCAAGTTGGTAGATAAGTATTTGTTGATCTGCATCACAAAATTCAATTGATAGTTTACATCAATATTTTGAGCATCTTCTAAATAATTAGAATAAGCATTTAAGATGTTTTCTACAGTTACATTCTCCATCAAAGTAGCTTTGTAATATAAAGCACCATAGAAACCTAATTCGTAACGAGAAGTTTTCCCCGGATCAGTTCCGTACTGACCTGCAAATTGATCGCTTACAAATGTAGCTTTTGTTGTAGCCGGAGAAAGATGAATGTTAAAGTTGTCTGATTTTTTATATACCATTCCAGGACCTATAGTTACATAACCCGGAGCAAAAAAGCTTGAAGTCTCAGTTCTAGGAGTGGTAGAATAGTCATACCCTGTGGTAAACTGACTACGAATGTTTAACAAAAGTGAATACGACCAATTGTTACTTGCTTTTTTTCCTAACAAAGAGTTGAACTCAAACTGATCATCTGTCTTTCTTGTTCCGGTTCCGCTAATATTGCTAATACCATACTTAGTGATGATCTTATTATCCCAGCTCCAATCTCCTTTTTTGTAGTTAAAATCGTAGTTGATGCTCACAGTTCCAGAAACAGAATTCTCTCCTCCTGCGATCCAGTTAGAAAATGATGATTGATTAAATAATAATGTAAAAGCCCCCTTTTTTGTCCAATTTGAAGTAGAATCTACTTCTTTTTCCTGCGCATTGATTGACACCCCTGCCAATACAAAGCATAATACAATAATTCTTTTCATATATGTACCCATAATATGGGCACAAAAGTACTACTTTAAATTTTGTGGAAGGTATAATTAACACCTACACCGAAAAGCTCTCTAAACTGAACTCTTGTTGAAGCATTTGTGTCAGAAATTGTATGTAGTGTAAGGTTCATAGACAAATATTTGTTGAGACTCACATACAAGTTCATTTGGTAATTGACATCTACATTTTGAGGATTGTCCAAATAATCAGCATACAAAGCAATGATGTTTTCCATGGTAAGATCTTTCATCAATTTAAACTTTAAATACCCAGAAAGGTTGAAACCCATACTGAAGTTTGATGTCTTTCCCGGATCCGTTCCATACTGACCTGCAAAACGATCACTAACAAAAGTAAAACGAGCGGTTCCCGGAGCGATGTTGATTCTCAAATCTTGAGATTTACGCCATAAGATTCCCGGCGCAAAACTCAAATAAGCCGGAGACAAAGCGTTTGACACTAACAATTTTGGATCTTTCGAATAATCGAAACCTTTGGAAAATTGAGAAATAAAGTTGTTGAAGAAAGAAAAATACCAATGACCTCCTGCTTTGTAACCCAAAACCGAGTTGTATTCAAAACGATCATCTGTTTTTCTGTACCCCTGACCACTAACATGACTTGATCCGTAGGAGGAAATGATCTTGTTATCCCATTTCCATTTTCCTTTTACGTAGTTGAAATCGTAATTCAATCCTAAAGCTCCTGAAACAGTGTTGTTTCCCCCGGCAGACCAATTGGTAAAGGAAGATTGATTGAATAAAAAAGTCATACGACCATTAACTGTCCATTTTTTAGGAACTTCGTTTTTCTTTTTTTCTTTGTCTTCTCTCTCTTTAATGGCTTTTAAAACCTTATTAATAGAGTCGACCTTTTTGGTCAAAATAGCTTTGGTAATGGAATCCGCCTTACGAATAGAGTCGTTTGTTGTTTGAGCAACTCCAAGAGTTGACACAAAAACAAAAATCAAAATAAAGGCTCTCTTAGTAGAGATCATTTTTAGGTGTTAGTTGTTGTTATAGTTGGCAGGGTGATCACAAAAATAATACCAAATGTTAAAAAACAAAATTATTTTTTTGCCTTATACAACGGAACGGTTGAACAAGCTTCTCCGTACATGATGTTTTTTGCTACGGGTTGAATGCGTTCTATTAAAAATGAAAAAGCGGAAGGAGGAATAGGTTTGTTGGCACAACCTTTAATAATAATAGGCTTGCCGGTGTACTCGGAAATGTCTAGATTTTGAATGACTTCTTGATAAATAGAAGTTTCTAATAGCTCAAGATTACCAACAACAACTTTGGTAGCGTACGGAGCTAATTCTGTAGAAAGTAATAAATAAGCCCAAGAAGGAATAATGGCATCTTCAGAACAGGTAAGCGCAATATAGGAATCTTGATATTGAGACCAATCGTGGTTTTTCACATGATCTCTAAAATCTTTTTCTTTTAAAATGATTCCTTCAAAAAGCCAGTCTTTGATATCGAAGAGTATTCTTTTCCCTTCCGGATAGAAATCTTCCAGATCTATATTGATCAAAGGACTTTTTGCAACTCTATTTACGATCTCATCAGCCATAATTTTTATGCTTAAAGCATTCCGAGTTCTAATTTAGCCTCTTCACTCATCATATCTTGAGTCCAAGTAGGATCAAAAGTAATCTCAACTTCTGCATTGTTGATCTCTTTTAACGTTTTTACCTTTTCTTCTACTTCTACAGGTAAAGTCTCGGCAACCGGACAGTTAGGTGATGTCAAGGTCATTAGGATCTTAGCATCATTTTCATCATTTACAAAAACGTCATAGATCAACCCTAATTCGTAGATATCAACCGGAATTTCCGGATCGAAAATTGTTTTTAACACACGTACAATTTTATCTCCTATTTCTTGTACTTCTTCTTCAGTCATGATTTCCTAATAATTAGATTGCAAAGATACGATGAATTTCAGGAATTAGCCTGTTGTGCAATAGCATATAATTTGATCTGCTTAAGCATAGACACCAAGCCGTTGGCACGAGTAGGAGAAAGATGCTCTTTTAATCCTATCTCGTCAATAAAATGAGTGTCTGCAGCTAAAATATCCTGTGGAGTTTGATCTGTAAATACTCTTAGCAAAAGAGCAACCAAACCTTTGGTAAGTATGGCATCGCTATCAGCTGTGTATTGTATTTTATCACCTGCCAACTCAGAATGTAGCCAAACTTTAGACTGACAACCTTTAATGATGTTCTCTTCTACTTTGTATTGCTCGTCGATGATAGGAAGAGATCTTCCCAATTCGATCAAATGCTCATAACGCTCCATCCAGTCTTCGAAGAAGGCAAACTCCTCAATAATTTCTTCCTGTATTTCTTTAATTGTCATTTTTAAAACTTATTTTTGCTCTTTCTAAAATATCGTTGCAAAACAGATTGCAAAATTACGGTAAAAAAACAAGAAATGAGTAAACTATTAGCAGTAGGGACTGTAGCTTTTGATGCCATTGAAACTCCATTTGGCAAGACAGATAAAATTTTAGGAGGATCAGGAACTTTTGTAGGATTGGCAGCTTCTCAATTTGGAGTTGATACAGGAATTGTTTCTGTTGTAGGAGGAGATTTTCCTAAAGAGTATTTAGAGATGATGAATGCCAAAGGGATTAATACCGATGGAGTAGAAATCGTAGAAGACGGAAAAACCTTCTTTTGGAGTGGTCGTTACCACAACGATATGAATTCTCGTGATACTTTGGTGACAGAATTAAACGTATTGGCAGATTTTACACCGGTTGTTCCGGAAGAATATAAGAATGCAAGCATTGTAATGTTAGGAAATTTACATCCTATGACACAAATATCAGTGCTAGATCAAATGAATGAAAAGCCAAAGTTGGCTATTTTAGATACGATGAACTTCTGGATGGATTCTGCATTAGAAGATTTACATACAGTATTAAAAAGAATAGACGTTATCACAATTAATGACGAAGAAGCTCGTCAGTTAAGTGGAGAATATTCTTTGGTAAATGCTGCTAAGAAGATCCATGAAATGGGACCGAAATATGTAGTAATTAAAAAAGGAGAACACGGAGCTTTGTTATTCAATGAAGGGAAAATGTTCTTTGCACCTGCATTGCCATTAGCAGAGGTGTTTGATCCTACAGGAGCCGGAGATACATTTGCAGGAGGATTTGCAGGATATTTGGCAAAAACAGAAGATGTTTCTTTCGAAAACTTAAAGAGTGCCATTATCTACGGATCCAATTTAGCTTCTTTCTGTGTTGAGAAATTTGGAACACAACGAATGGAGAGTCTGGGGCTTGGAGAAGTTCAGCAACGATTGGAAGCGTTTAAAGAATTAACACAATTTGATATCAAACTATCATAAACCAAAATCCGCGCGTCACTGCGCGGATTTTTTATTACAAACAAACCTATAATTATCTTCTATGAGCGACGCTATTAAACATGAATGTGGAATTGCTTTAGTTCGATTAAAAAAACCTTTACAGTATTACAAAGACAAGTACGGGACAGCCTTTTACGGACTGAACAAGATGTATTTGTTGATGGAGAAACAACACAATCGTGGTCAGGACGGAGCCGGATTGGCCAGCATTAAATTTAATGCAGAGCCGGGACAACGATATATTAGTAGAGTGCGTTCCAACAAATCGCAGCCTATTCAAAAAGTGTTTCAAAAGATCAATGATCGATTGAATGGTGTTTTTGATAAAAACCCGGATAAGTTAGACGATGTAGAATGGCAAGAAAAGAATATGCCTTACATCGGAAACCTATTCTTAGGACACGTTCGTTATGGAACATTCGGAAAAAACAGTATGGAAAGCGTGCACCCGTTTTTGCGTCAGAGCAATTGGAGACACCAAAACCTTATTGTTGCAGGAAACTTTAACATGACCAACGCAATGGAATTGTTGGATGAGTTGATAGAATTAGGACAACACCCAAAGGAGTTTACAGATACGGTTACCATTATGGAAAAGATCGGACACTTCTTAGAGCAAGAGGTTGCCGATTTATACCAGGAAGCTAAAGAAAAAGGAATGTCTAAAATAGAGGCATCTCCTTATATAGAAGAGAATCTAGATGTTCAGAGAATCTTACAACGTTCTTCTAAAAACTGGGATGGTGGATATGCTATGGCCGGTTTGATAGGTCACGGTGATGCTTTTGTATTTAGAGATCCAAGTGGAATCAGGCCTACCTATTATTATGAAGATGATGAAGTTGTAGTGGTAGCTTCTGAGCGTCCGGCAATTCAAACTGTTTTCAATGTAAAATTGGAAGAGATTAAGGAGTTGGATAGAGGTCATGCTTTGATCATTAAGAAAAATGGTAAGACAAGTGTTGATCAGATCTTAGAACAACGAGAGAAAAAATCATGTTCTTTTGAGCGTATTTATTTCTCCAGAGGTAGTGATGCTTCTATTTATGAAGAAAGAAAGAATCTAGGGAAATATGTGTTTCCTCAGGTTTTAGAATCGATAAACCACGATATTTCTAACACAGTTTTTTCATTTATACCAAATACAGCTGAAACATCCTTTTATGGAATGACTGAAGCTGCAGAAGATGTGTTGAATCAACAAAAGACTCAAAAGATCTTATCCGGTCAAAGAGAAATCTCAGCAGCAGAAGTAAAAGAGATTTTAGCAGAAAGACCACGATTTGAAAAGATAGCGATCAAAGATGCAAAATTAAGAACCTTTATTGCCGATGATAACAGTAGAGATGATTTAGTAGCTCACGTATATGATGTGACATATGGAGTTGTAAAATCGACCGACAATCTAGTTGTAATTGATGATAGTATTGTAAGAGGAACTACCTTAAAGAAAAGTATCATTAAGATTTTAGATCGTTTGCAACCTAAGAAAATAGTGATTGTTTCTTCTGCACCTCAAATTCGTTATCCTGATTGTTACGGAATTGATATGGCAAGAATCGGAGATTTCATTGCTTTCAAAGCAGCGTTGGAATTATTAAAAGATACCGATCAATATCACATCGTTGATGAGGTATATCAGAAATGTAAAAATCAGGTGAACTTAGCAGACGCGAATGTTGTGAACTTTGTTAAAGAGATTTATGCGCCATTTACTGATGAGCAAATCTCAGCTAAGATTGCAGAAATGCTAAAGACAGATGGAATTAAAGCTGATGTAGAAGTAATCTATCAAAACGTAGAAGGATTGCACAGAGCTTGTCCTGATAACTTAGGAGATTGGTATTTTACAGGAGATTACCCTACTGATGGAGGACATAGAGTGGTAAACAATGCCTTTATCAATTTTTACGAAGGAAATAATAAGAGAGCTTATTAAGAGCTTTTGCACAAAATAAAAAAAGCACCCATTTGGGTGCTTTTTTGTTTTATAAAGTATGAGAAATTACTTCCCTACGTTGTAACGTCTTGTAACTTCGTTCCAGTTGATTACGTTAAAGAAAGCTTCAATATAATCAGGACGTCTGTTTTGATAGTTTAAGTAGTATGCATGTTCCCAAACATCAATTCCTAAAATAGGAGTTCCTCCACATCCAACACCAGGCATTAATGGATTGTCTTGATTTGGAGTAGCACATACTTCTACAGATCCTCCTTGGTTAACACATAACCAAGCCCATCCTGAACCAAATTGAGTAGCAGCAGCTTTAGAGAAAGCGTCTTTGAATCCGTCAAAAGAACCAAAAGCAGCATCAATAGCATCTTTTAATTCTCCAGATAATTCACCTCTGTCATTAGGGTTCATTACTTCCCAAAATAATGAGTGGTTGTAAAAACCTCCACCATTGTTACGAACAGCCGCATTGCTCATATCCATACCTGTGATGATCTCATCGATATATTTTCCTTCAAGTTCAGTTCCTTCGATAGCAGCGTTTAATTTTGTTGTATATCCATTGTGATGTTTGCTATGGTGGATCTCCATAGTTCTTGCATCTATATGCGGCTCTAACGCATCATACGCATAGCCTAATTCTGGTAATTCAAAAGCCATAATATTCTATTTAGTAGTTAATTTTTCTTTTTTTAAATCACACAAATTTAGCTATAAAAAGCAGGGCGTACAAGTGCTTAACTTTTTGATAATTTATTTCACTATAGATGTAAATTATTGAATAATACAATCAAATAAAAAAACCGTCGAAAGGCGGTTCTCTTTTTTAGAGTTTGTTAAACCCAAGTTACAATGAAATTGCTGGATTTCAAATCTTCGATTTTAGCAGAAAGCTAGCCTTCGAAAATTTGAATGATGAAATAGGTTACAATACAAACAAGAATAATTATTAATAGAATAAACAGACATCCAATTCTACTTTTTTTATTTGGATTGTCATTCAAAGCAATAAATAAATCGGCAAAAAATTCGATTAGATCACCCATTTTTTTGATCAAATATAGGCAATAGAATAAAGAAAGGGGATTAAGCTTTACGCATAAATTCTTCAGCCTTTTCTACCATATTCTTACTGCCACAGAAGAAAGGCACTCGCTGATGAAGTTCGGTTGGCTCAATATCTAAGATTCTCTGAAAACCGTCGCTGGCTTTTCCGTTAGCCTGCTCTGCTAAGAAAGCCATAGGATTACATTCGTATAGCAAACGAAGTTTTCCGTTGGAGTTTTTAGAGCTTTTTGGGTACATATAAATACCTCCTTTGATCATGTTTCTATGGAAATCAGAAACCAAAGAACCAATATATCTACTAGTATAAGGTCTATCACCTTCTTCTTCCTGACAGTATTTGATATAATCTTTTACTCCTTGTGGAAAATGAATGTAATTCCCTTCGTTTACGGAATAGATCTTTCCGTCTTCAGGAAATTGCATGTTGGGATGAGATAGATAGTAACTTCCAATAGCCGGATTTAAGGTAAACCCATTTACACCATGTCCGGTTGTATATACCAACATGGTAGATGTCCCATAAATCACATAACCTGCGGCAACTTGTTGACTTCCTTTTTGTAGAAAATCTTCCAATTGAACAGGCGTACCTACCGGAGTAACACGCCTGTATATTGAAAAAATAGTCCCCACAGAAACATTAACATCAATATTAGACGAACCGTCTAACGGATCAATTAAAACAACGTATTTATTTTGGTTATTTTCATCTTGACTATTGATGGCAATGAAATCGTCTTCTTCTTCACTAGCAATTCCGCAAACTATATTACGGTTGATTAAGGTTTGTATAAATTTATCGTTGGCATAAACGTCCAACTTTTGCTGATCTTCTCCCTGTATGTTTGTGTCTCCCGCAGCACCAATAATATCAACCAGTCCGGCTTTGTTTACTTCGTGGTTTACTACTTTGGCTGCTAAACGGATAGAGTTGATTAACCTTGATAATTCTCCAGATGTGTACTTAAACGAAGATTGATTTTCGATTATAAATTCACCTAGAGTTTGGTTTTTACTCGCCATACAAGAATACAATTTTGGAGTACAAATATGCTATTTTTTTTGACAACTACAACGTTTTCGTAAACTTATTTCTCTGCGTTTCGATTGGTTGAATTATATTTGGTTTTTATTTCAATACCATGAGTTTTACCATTCGTTTTGCCACTAGAGAAGACATGAAAGCTGTCCATGAATTAATTACAGAATTGGCTGTTTTTGAAAAAGAACCTGATGCTGTAAAAATCTCTGTCAAAGATCTTGAAAAAAATGGATTTTCCGAGCATCCAATGTTCAAAATTTTTGTTGCCGAAGAAAACAATTCTATTATCGGAATGGCGTTATTTTATGAACGCTTCTCTACTTGGAAAGGAAGAGCCATTCACTTAGAAGATTTAATCGTTACCGAATCTAAACGAAAATACGGAGTTGGAAAAGCTCTCTATACAGCACTAATGAAGTATGCAGATGAAAATGATTACAAGAGAGTGGCATGGGAAGTGTTGGATTGGAATCAGAATGCCATCGATTTTTACGAAAGCACAGGAGCTCATATTTTAGAAGGTTGGCAAGTGGTACACATGACGGAAGAAAACTTGAAGGAGTTTACCAATAAATTAAAAAGAAAGAGAACGTGAGGATCTATAAATTTGGAGGAGCATCTATAAAAGATGCAGAAAGTGTTAAGAATGTAACAAGCATCCTGCAACAAGAGGGCACAGAAAATTGTTTGCTGGTCATATCGGCCATGGGAAAAATGACCAATGCCTTTGAAAAAATTGTACATGCTTACTGTTATGAAAGAGAAGGGTTGAAAGCAGCACAGGACTTCGTTGCCAATTTTCATACAGAGATTATAAAAGATCTTTTTGGAGAAGCAAGTGAGGTTCAAGAAAAAATAGATATTCTGTTTGGAAAATTAAGCGGTTTTTTAGCTCAGAATACTTCTAAAGACTATGATTATTTATACGATCAAATCGTATGTTTTGGAGAGCTTGCTTCTACAACCATCGTAAGCAATTATTTTGCAAAAGAAGGTGTTGAGAATGTTTGGAATGATGTTCGACAATTGATCATTACAGATAGTAGTTATCGAGATGCAAAAGTTGATTGGCAAAAAACACAAGAGACCATCCTGCAAAATATAGATCAGCAAAAGCTAAATATTGTTCAAGGATTTTTAGGAGGAGACACAAAAGGAAATACAACAACATTAGGAAGAGAAGGGTCAGATTATACCGCAGGGATTTTTGCCTATTGCTTGGATGCAAATGCAGTAACCATTTGGAAAGATGTACAAGGAGTATTGAATGCAGATCCCAGAGTTTTTAAAGATACCCAATTGTTAGAACAGATCTCTTATGAAGAAACAATAGAAATGGCTTTTTACGGAGCCTCCGTAATTCATCCAAAAACCATTCAGCCTCTACAAAGCAAAGACATTCCTTTATATGTAAGATCATTTAAAGACCTGAAACTTTCAGGAACCAAAGTAACGAGAGGAGTAGCTATTCAACCTCTGTTACCATGCTTTATTGTAAAAAAAGATCAAATTTTAGTTTCCATCTCTGCACTGGATTTTTCTTTTATGGTAGAAGATAACATCAGCCATATCTTTAAATTATTACATCAGTACTTGCTGAAAGTAAACCTCATACAAAACTCTGCGATTAGTTTTTCTGTGTGTGTTGATAATAAATTCAATCAATTTGAAACATTTTATGAGGAATTGAAGTCTTCTTATAAGGTAGATGTTGTGAAAGGTGTAGACTTGTATACTGTACGACATTTTACTGAAGAAGCTTTAGAAAGAATTAACAAAACAGGGCAGCCATTATTGACCCAGATCAATAAAGAAACCGCTCAGGTTGTTGTTAACAAATAGTAGGCTAACAATGTTGTTTTTTTAACTATGTTTGTAATTACGCGAAGGTATAACGTATGGGGCTAGTCACATCTAAGGAAATTGCTAAGGTCATTGGAGCCGATAAATTTGGTTTTTTAGGGACTTTTATTGGCTGGGTGCTCATGCAACTGCTTAGGATTTCTGCAATTAACAAGATCTACAATCGAAATAAGAACAAGAAAGACCTTGAATTTTTAAACTCTTTGATGGAAGAATTTCAGATAGAATTTGAAATTCCAGAAGAAGATTTAAAAAGAATTCCTAAGGAAGGTCCGTTCATTACAATTTCAAATCACCCACTAGGAGGGATCGATGGAATTCTTCTGTTAAAATTATTGATAGAAAAAAGACCGGATTTTAAGATCATTGCAAACTTCTTATTGCATCGTATAGAGCCAATGAAACCCTATGTGATGCCGGTTAATCCATTTGAAAACCACAAAGACGCAAAATCAAGTGTGGCCGGAATCAAGAGTGCATTAATGCATTTGAGAGAAGGAAACCCTTTAGGTATTTTCCCCGCAGGAGAAGTTTCTACCTATAGAGATGGAAAATTAATGGTAGACAGGCCGTGGGAAGAAGGAGCAGTGAAGCTCATTAAGAAAGCAGAAGTACCTGTTATCCCTATCTATTTCCACGCGAAGAACAGCAGGTTCTTTTACATGTTGTCTAAGATTAGTGATACGTTGAGAACCGCAAAATTACCTTCAGAGCTCTTATCACAAAAAGACAGGGTGATCAAAGTAAGGATAGGAAAACCTATTTCAGTTAAAGACCAACAAGAATACCAAGACATCAACGCTTTTTATGAGTACATCAGAAAGAAAACGTATATGTTGGCGAATCCTTATGAGAAAACACCATCAAAAATACTTTCTACTCAAAACTTAAAAATCAGTTCACCTCCCAAAAAGATCAGCTCTCAGAAAAATGTGAACTCGTTCATCAAAGAGGTGCAGTATTTGAGAGAGAATAATAAAAGATTATTGCAGAGTAAGAATTATGAGGTTTTCTTTGCTTCGGCAAAAGAAATCCCTAATCTTTTGCATGAAATTGGAAGGTTAAGAGAGATTACTTTCAGAGATGTAGGAGAAGGAACTAATAAATCGATCGATCTAGATAAATTTGATAAGTATTATTACCATATGTTCTTGTGGGATGACTCTGCAAATTGCTTGGCTGGAGCATACAGAATGGGGCTTGGAAAAGATATCTACAAGCGATATGGAATAGAAGGTTTTTATATACAATCGCTATTTAAATTTGAGCCGGAACTCTACGGAATGATGGAGCAAACCATAGAAATGGGACGTGCTTTCATTATCAAGGAATACCAGCAAAAACCAATGCCATTATTTTTGTTGTGGAAAGGAATTGTACATGTTACCTTACGTTATCCAGAACACAAATACTTAATGGGAGGTGTGAGTATTAGTAATCAATTTTCAGAATTTTCGAAATCATTGATGATCGAGTTCATGAAATCGCACTATTACGATCCTTATGTAGCTCAATACATTCAGCCTAAAAAAGAATTTAAAGTCAAACTAAAAGACGCCGACAAAGATTTTGTATTTGATGCAGCCAAAGCAGATATGCAAAAATTTGATAAGGTAATAGATGAGATAGAACCAGGAGCACTAAGAATTCCTGTTCTCATCAAAAAATATGTAAAACAGAACGCCCGCTTGGTAGCATTTAATGTAGATCCGAAGTTTAACAACGCTGTAGATGGTTTGATGTACATTAAAATCGTAGATTTACCAGAGAGTACAGTAAAACCTGTAATGGAAGAATTTCAGGCCGAACTAGAAAAGAATGCTAGTGAATTGAGCCAGAAATAAGAAGAAAAGCAACAATTGATAATTCTTAAATCTTGGGGCTATGAAGAATTTTTTCAAAATATTACTGACTGCACTAGCTGTCATTGTGCTGGCTAGCTTTGTGCCTGGAATAGATATAGAGAACAACTATCTAACCGCAGTTGTTGTGGCAGTAGTAATCTCTTTACTCAATATGTTTGTCAGACCTTTACTCATCTTTTTCACCCTGCCTGCTACCTTAGTAACACTGGGTTTGTTTCTGTTTGTAATCAATGCAATAATCATTCTTATGGCAGGGAAATTAGTAGATGGATTTCACGTTTCCGGGTTCTTATCTGCATTGATATTTAGTATTCTACTTTCCTTATTCCGATCCTATCTCTTCTCTTTCTTTGAAGACGAAAAAGAAAATGACTGAAATAGAAGTGTTTAAACTTTGTATGAATTCAGAAAAAGCTGTAATTTTGCAGCCAATTTTTTAAGAATTTTAGAGTCAGATGAATATTACTAAAGAAAGTGTTGATGCATTAAATGCAGTTGTAAAAGTTGATATCGTAGCAGAAGATTATCAATCAAAAGTAGAAGAAATCTTAAACGATTACCGTAGAAAAGCAAACATTCCTGGTTTTAGAAAAGGTCACGTACCTATGGGGATGGTAAAAAAGCAATATGGGAAATCTGTAATGATTGACGAGGTAAACAAGCTTTTACAAGAATCTTTAAATAAGTTTTTAGTAGAAGAAAAATTAGACATTTTAGGAAATCCATTACCTAAAGTAAGCGATGATTTTTCTTGGGATGCAGAAACTTTATCTTTTGAGTTCGAATTAGGATTAGCTCCTGAATTTGATGTAAACTTAAAATCTAAGAAGAAAGTTACTCAATACAATATTACCGTAGATGAAGACCTTATCGATAAAGAAGTTGAGAATATTCAATCTCGATACGGAAAAATGTCTGCTGTAGAAGTAATCGGAGAGAAAACTAACGTTACTGGAACTTTTGTAAATGAAGAGAAGGAGATCGAAAAGAAATCTACGATCAATGTTGCTGATATCAAAGGAAAAGTAAATCTTAAAAAATTCGTAGGGAAAAAAATCGGAGATGTTCTTGAGTTAAAAACCAAAGGATTATTCTCAGACGATCATAAATTAATGGGAGCATTAGGAGTATCTCATGATGATGTTCACGGATTAGATGTAAAAGTAACATTTACGATCGAGGAAACTACAGAGATCGAATTGGCTGATCTAGATCAAGAATTATTTGACAAGTTGTTTGCAGACGGAAGCGTAAAAACTGTAACAGAATTAAGAGATAAGATCAAAGCTGATGCAGAGAAGCAATTCCAACAACAAGCAGATCAACAATTATTGAATGCCGTAACTGAGCACTTAATAGAGAACACTGAGTTTGATTTACCGGCAGAATTCTTACAAAAATGGTTAGCTACTGCAGGAGAAAAGCAATTAACTGAAGAAGAAGCTGTAGAAGAATACAACAAGTCAGAAAAAGGATTGCGTTACCAATTGATCCAAGAGAAGATCATGAAGGATAACGATATCAAATTAGACTATCAAGAGTTAAAAGACTACGCTAAAGGATTCATCAGAGCTCAAATGGCGCAGTTTGGAAACATGAACCCAGAAGATGCTGAGTTAGAAGATATCGCTGGAAGAATCTTGTCAAACCAAGAAGAAGCGAAAAGACTACAAGATCAATTGATCAGTCAAAAACTATTGGAATTCTATAAAGAAAACATGAGCTTTAAAGCAAAAGATGTTACTTACGAGAATTTCATCAAAGAAGTTTACAAATAAGCAATAAATAGCTTTCAAAAAAACTCCTCTCAACCCAGAGGAGTTTTTTTAGCACTTTTTTGTAACGAAATTATTCATCAATAGTTAGTATCTTTACAGATAATCTTTAAAAAGAAAAACCCAAATGGATTACGGAAAAGAATTCGAAAAATTTGCAATCAAAGATCGTGGGATCAGCAGTACATACTACCACCAGTTAATTACAAACATGACTCCAAACATTATTGAAGAAAGACAGCTAAACGCAGTAGCGATGGATGTTTTCTCAAGATTAATGATGGATCGTATTATCTTTTTAGGAACGGGTGTAAATGATCAGGTTGCTAACATCATACAAGCACAATTGTTATTTTTAGAAAGTGTAGATTCTAATAAAGACATTTCTATCTACATCAACTCGCCAGGAGGAAGTGTATATGCAGGATTAGGAATTTACGATACAATGCAGTTTATCAAACCGGATGTTGCTACTATCTGTACAGGAATTGGAGCTTCTATGGCTGCAGTATTGATGTGTGCAGGAGAAAAAGGAAAAAGATCTGCATTACCACACTCAAGAATTATGATTCACCAACCGATGAGTGGAACTCAAGGTCAGGTGGCTGATATGGAAATTGCAGTAAAAGAAACCTTGAAAGTAAGAGATGAATTATATGAGATCATCGCAAAACATTCAGGGCAAACTTTCGAACAAGTATTAAAAGATTCTGATAGAGATTACTGGATGCGTGCCGAAGAAGCAAAAGCATACGGAATGATCGATGAAGTACTAGAGAGAAAATAAAAGCTTTCAATAAACCAATATGGCAAAAGAAGAAAATTTAGAATGTTCCTTTTGTGGGCGAAAAAAATCTGAAACAGATTTATTAATTGCAGGGATGGATGCCCATATCTGTGATAAATGTATAGAACAAGCTCACGGAATTGTTGAAGAAGAGATTGCCGAAGCCAAATCCGGAAATCTTTCCAAGGAACTGATCTTAAAAAAGCCTTTAGAAATAAAGACCTTTTTA
Source organism: Pseudotenacibaculum haliotis (assembly GCF_042684245.1). NCBI lineage: Bacteria > Pseudomonadati > Bacteroidota > Flavobacteriia > Flavobacteriales > Flavobacteriaceae > Pseudotenacibaculum > Pseudotenacibaculum haliotis. Next base: position 869,292 of record NZ_JBHULH010000001.1, on the reverse strand, counting down.
GATCAATATGTGATCGGACAAGAAGAAACCAAAAAAGCGATGTCTGTTGCAGTATACAATCATTACAAAAGATTGTTGCAGCCAATGAACGATGAAAATGAAGTAGAGATCGAGAAGAGTAACATTGTTTTGGTAGGAGAAACCGGAACAGGAAAAACATTAATTGCCAGATCCATTGCAAAAATGTTGAATGTTCCTTTTTCTATTGTTGATGCAACTGTACTTACACAGGCAGGTTATGTTGGAGAAGATGTAGAAAGTATCTTAAGTAGATTGCTCCAAGCTGCAGATTATGATGTAGCCAAAGCAGAAAGAGGGATTGTTTTTATTGATGAGATCGATAAGATTGCACGTAAAGGAGACAACCCGTCTATTACAAGAGATGTTTCCGGAGAAGGAGTTCAACAAGCTTTGTTAAAGTTGTTGGAAGGAGCCATAGTAAATGTGGCACCAAAAGGGGGAAGAAAGCACCCAGAACAAAAGTTTATTGAAGTAAACACCAAAGATATTTTATTTGTTGCCGGAGGAGCTTTCTCTGGAATCGATAGAATTATCAGTAAGAGATTGAATATGCAGGCGGTGGGTTATGGAGCCTCCCTGTCGGAAGATAAAATAGACGAAGACAATCTACTTCAATATATCATCCCATCAGATCTTAAATCTTTTGGTTTGATCCCGGAGATTATTGGACGTCTGCCGGTATTGAGTTATATGAATCCTTTAGATGCTGAAACGTTAAGAGCTATCTTAACAGAACCTAAAAACTCGATCATTAAACAATATGCAAAACTGTTCTCTATGGACGATGTAGAATTTGTTATTAATGATGGAGCATTACAGTATATTGTAGACAAAGCAGTAGAGTATAAGTTAGGAGCAAGAGGATTACGCTCATTATGTGAGGCAATTCTTACAGATGCGATGTTTGAGCTACCAAGTTCTGATGAAAAAGAATTTGTGGTAACCAAAGAATACGCAGAAGGAAAATTAACCAAAACAACCCTTAAAAAACTACGTGCTGCATCATAATTTATGATTAGCAGAAGTACCATAGATCGTGTTTTTGAGATTGCTCGGGTAGAAGAGGTGATCGGAGAGTTTGTACAGCTAAAAAAAGCTGGAAGTAACTTCAAAGGCCTAAGCCCATTCACAGACGAGAAAACACCTTCTTTTATGGTATCTCCCGTAAAACAAATTTGGAAAGACTTTAGTACCGGAAAAGGAGGAAATGCTGTTTCATTTTTAATGGAACACGAGCATTATTCCTATCCGGAAGCCATTCGATATTTGGCTAAAAAGTACAATATTGAAATTGAGGAAACTGTTCAGACCGATGAACAAAAAGAACAAATGAACGAACGTGAAAGTATGTTCTTAGTTTCCAAATTTGCCAAAGACTATTTTCACGAGATCTTACTGGAAAATGAACAAGGAAAAGCCATAGGACTTAGCTATTTTAAAGAGCGTGGTTTTAGAGAAGATACCATAAAGAAATTTGATTTAGGGTACTGCTTAGACGAATGGGATGCATTTACCAAAGAAGCACTGGCAAAAGGATATGATCTAAAATATCTGGATAAGACAGGTCTTACCATTGTAAGAGAAGGACAGGACGGTAGAGGAGGAAAGCAATTCGATCGTTTTAAAGGACGTGTCATGTTCCCAATACACAGTATGTCCGGGCGTATTCTTGGTTTTGGAGGACGAACTCTGTCCAGTGATAAAAAGACAGCAAAATATGTGAACTCTCCAGAGAGTGATATCTACCATAAGAGTAAGATCTTATATGGAATCTACCATGCTAAAAAGGAAATTGCAAAACAAGACAATTGCTTTTTGGTAGAAGGATATACAGATGTAATCTCATTCCATCAATCCGGGATAGAAAACGTAGTAGCTTCCTCAGGAACTGCATTAACACCTGATCAGATCAGATTGGTAAATCGTTTGACAAAGAACATTACGGTTTTATTTGATGGAGATGCAGCAGGAGTAAGAGCCTCTATTAGAGGAATAGATCTGATCCTTGAGCAAGGAATGAATGTGAAAGTTGTAGCGTTTCCAGAAGGCGAAGATCCTGATAGCTTTGCAAAAAAGCATTCTGATGCAGAACTCAGAGACTACTTAGAAAACTCAGCACAAGATTTCATCAACTTTAAAGTATCCTTGTTAATGCAGGATGCTAAAAACGATCCTGTAAAAAAAGCTGGGTTGATCCGTGATATTGTAACCAGTATTTCCAAAATACCGGACAGTATCCAACGAGAAGTATATGTGCAGGAATGTTCTAGAATTATGGACATTTCTGAAAGGGTTTTGTTTAGTGAACTGGCACAACTAATCTCTAAGAACACAAAAGAATTTGCCAAAGCACAGAAGAAAGAACAACAATCTTTTGAAGTTGTAAAAGCTAGAGAAGCGCAAGTTGAAGAGATAGACTCATTGTATATTTTAGAAAGAGAGATCATCCGTATTCTTCTGTTGTTTGGAAATAAAGAGGCAGATTTTGTTGATTATATAGAAGTTGAAGACGAAGAAGGAAATATACATCTGGAAACAGAAAATTATTCCAATCAGGTATCCAAAGAGTTGTATTTGAATCTACAGGATGATGAGATCGAATTCAGTAATACAATCTTTCAAAAGATCTACTATGAAATGATCCATCAATTGAATCAAATAGATAAGATAGATATGGATGCGTTTATCAATCATCAAGACAGTGAAATTGCTTCAATGGTTACCTCTATTTTAATGGATGACGAACGTTATGCCTTGAGTGATTGGGAGCGAAAGAACATTTTTGTTACCGAATCTGAAGAGGTGCTTTCCAAGTTAGTTACAGACGCTATTTTAAACCTCAGACGTGTTTTAATTGGTAAGAAGATCAACGACCTTATGAGCCAAGATAATCCCTTACAGATCACTTCTAACGACCTTGAAATGGTAAAGAACTATACAGGGTTAAAGAGAAGACTTTACGATAAACTAAATAGGGTTGTTTAAACCTTACTTTAAACCTACAGGAATTTCACAAACAGGTATAGGAACCATTTTATGTTGATTGGCTCTGTTTAGTTGGATATACTTATCGAAGACAACCTTTTCTCTTCCCGAAAAATCACTACTTACTTTGCCTTGTTCTTGCATATTCATTGCCCATTCTAATTCATCATAACTAGCACCTAATTGATCTTCATCAGTTCTATCATCGCCCCACAAACCATCTGTTGGAGCTGCTTTTTGAATATCTTGATTGACTCCTAAATAACGAGCGATCTCATAAACTTCAGACTTCATCAAATCGGCAATAGGGCTAAGGTCTACACCACCATCACCGTATTTTGTATAGAAACCAACTCCAAAATCTTCTACTTTATTTCCGGTTCCGGCAACCAATAAACCATCCAATCCGGCAAAGTAATAAAGTGTAGTCATACGCAAACGCGCTCTAGCATTGGCAAGTGTTAAAAAACGGTCTTCTTCATTGTCTACAGACGGAAGAGAAGCTACAAAACTGTCAAAAACAGGTGTAAGATCTACTCGGTTCATACTCGTATTCTCAAAATTATCCTGAAGCCATTGGATATGATTCAAAGCTCTGCTAACTTGACTTTCAGCCTGATGTATAGGCATTTCAAGACAAAGAGTTGGAAGCCCTGTTTTAGCACATAAAGTAGAAGTAACAGCAGAATCAATTCCGCCGGAAACTCCAATAACAAAACCTTTCACTCCGGCTTTTTGAGCATACTCTTTTAACCAATTAACAATATGATCTGTTACCTTTTCTACCTGCATAGGAAACTATTTTAGTATTTTTGACGTTTTGAATTTCAAGCTAAGATACGAAGCGTATGCGACATTTTTCTCGATTTTTTTTAATGCTCATTTTTTTGATTTCTTGTCAAAAAGAAACCAAAAAAGATATCGATACCTCTGGGATTCAAGTTCAGTATTCCATCGATCGATTTGAACAACTTTTTTATGGTTACAAAGGAACAAACTTACAGGGTTTAAAGGAAAAATACTCATTGATGTTCCCTGCAAACACACCTGATAGTATTTGGTTGGCAAAAGTGAACGATAAAGACGAAAAAGAACTTTTTGGAGAAACTGAAAAACGATATAAGGATTTTTCTCAGGTAGAAAATGACCTAACAAACTTGTTTAAACATATTAAATATTACCACCCAAAATTTGAGGCACCCGATGTAATTACTGTTTTGAGTAATATAGACTATGCATATCGAGTGGTATACGAAGGTCTTTTACTGTTTATTTCCATCGATGTGTATTTAGGAGAAGACCATCCGTTTTATGCTGATTATCCGGATTACATTAAGATCAATAACAAACAAGAAAGAATTGCCGTTGATGTAGCTAATAAGATCATAGATACTCAAGTAAGACCTTCTTTGAATAGATCATTTCTAGGAAAAATGATTGCAGCAGGAAAAAAATTATACTTGCTGGATCTATATATACCTTTAGAGTCAGACGAATTAAAAATAGGCTATTCTAAAGAGAAGTTAAATTGGGCGAAAGATAATGAAGAACAGATCTGGCGTTATTTTATAGAGAAAGATTTGCTATATAGTACCGATACCAAACTGAACAAACGCTTTTTAGAAGAAGCTCCTTTTTCTAAGTTTTATTTAGGTGAAGATGTGAACTCTCCGGGAAGAATAGGGCAATGGATAGGTTGGCAAATAGTTAGATCTTTTATGGATAATAATGACGTATCTTTGCAAACACTTTTGAAAATGAATGAAGATGAGATTTTTCAAAAGTCTAATTATAAACCAAAGAAATAATGGCGGTAGCACATACATCAAAAATTGAATTTACAGTAGAGTTAGACGAGAACAGAGTTCCTGAGAACATTCATTGGTCAGCCCAAGATGGAGGAATAAAAGATGAAAGTTCAAAAGCAATTATGTTGTCTGTATGGGATCACCAGCAAAAAGATACTTTACGAATGGATCTTTGGACCAAAGACATGCCTGTAGATGAGATGAAGCAATTTTTTCATCAAACATTAGTGTCTATGGCAAATACTTTTCAAAGAGCAACAAACGACGAAAAAATGAGCGCAACTATGCGTGATTTTTGCGATTATTTTGCAGAAAAACTTGAACTGATCGATAAGTAGTTCGTCGAAAAACAAGGCATAAATTTCCGGTAAGTACTTTTTTTTCATAACTTTAGGTTGTAATAAACCCTTAAACCCCCAATTATGAAACCTCTCAAAGTACTATGTGCTATAGGGATACTGACCCTATTTTTCTCCTGCGCATACCAAGAAGACTCAGTAGCTTTTTTTATTGACAACCAGTTAAACGAGACTCTCGTTGTTGAAAGAACGCCGGAAAATACAGCGGCCAATCTAATTTCTGAAAATGTAGCTTTAGATTTACGATCTTCTGAATCTTATGAAAAGTATATTCGTGGATTAAAAGAACTCGAAGTAGTAAGATTTGTATGTAATTTTAACAACTATCAAGGGACGATTGAAAGCGGGGAATTGTACTTAGATGATTTTTTATTAGGAAGTTTTGATCCTAACTTAGATCACGTAAGTGTAGAGGACCCTGAGGTTTTGTCAAGAATAGCAGAATTATTTTTAGAGAGAACAAGCTTAGATTTTTCCTTTGTAGGAGAATCTAGTTCTACTCATTATTTATCTGTAGACGTCGAAGTAGAATTAAAAGGTACTTTCGTCTATTAAAAAATAAAAAAGCCCCACTTACTAGCAGGGCTTTTTTATTTTAATCTCTGTCTATTATGACCTTGGTCTTTTTCTTATAAGGACCTACAGATTTAATCTCTACTCTTCTGTTCAATTGTCTACCTTGCTCTGTAGAGTTGTCATACCTTGGATTCATTTCTCCGTATCCCTTTGCGGTAATCCTATCCGATTCTACACCTCTGGCAATTAGGTATAGTCTTGCCTCATTTGCTCTTCGCTCAGACAATTTCTGATTGTAAGATTCTTCGCCTCTGTCATCGGTATATCCAGAAACGCTAAACGATACGTTAGGATTCTTTAACATGATATTGGCCACTTCATCCAACATCGTATAATATGTAGCGCTCTTAATTTGGTTACTCGCAGTATCAAAGTAAATATTCTTAGAATAATTCAATACTTCCACAACTTCAGTTAAACGTAGTGCTTCACCATCAGGGCATCCTTCGTATTTCTCTAAACCTTTTACGTCAATACATTTGTCTTTTCTATCCGGAATTCCATCTCTATCTCTGTCGCCAAGAACAGGGCATCCATTATTATTCTCAGGACCTTTTTCAAATCGACATTCATCTTTGTAATCAGGAATATTATCTCCGTCACTATCTACAGCAATTCCATTGGCATATACAGCCACCCCTTTTGGAGTGTTAGGATCTTTGTCAAATTGATCGATTACTCCATCACCATCAGTATCTATAAGATCGATACTAGGAGAAGCAATAGAATCTTTAACATCATCATCACCCCAAATGGTAAATACTTTCTCCTTTCCTAACTTGATGGTCACACCTAAATGATTTACAAAGAAAGTTTCCCAATCTTGCTTGTTTGAAATCGCGCCATCTAAATGATCTTCATAGTTAAAGTACCAAGAAGGTCTAAACTCGATATCTACTCTTTTGTTAATTCTGTATTTAATCCCCAATTGAGTTGTCAAGTATATAGAGCTTGCCTGACGTACACTATTTCTGGCGGGGTTGAATCCAAAATCAACCAAAAGATCTTTGGACCCATCAGGGTTTCTCTCGAACAATCTAGAATTGTATTGGTGGTATCCCATTCCGAAATATCCGGAAACATGCCATTTTCTTGATAAATGTTCGTATAAGTTAGAGAAGCTAAAGATCAGATTCATCTCTGCACCATAAGCTCTCCCATCAAAAAACAAATTGTTGGTGATCTGAGTATTATCTACATATAAAACTTCGTAAATGTCTGAGAAATACTGTGCTCCTCCAGATATTTTGTTGTAATTCACTTTGAATTCCAATCCTAATAAAGGATTGAACATTTTATCTACATATAGATATCCTCCAAAGTTCCAGAAATTCCCTTGATTACCTGTTCCTATTGATCGAAGATCACCGTGCATGATGAAGTTGCTGAATCCACCTCCTACAGCCCAAGAATTACTATTCTTTAGATTGATGCTTTTTTTATAAGTATACTGATCTGTTGTGAATTGCGCAGATAAACCGGTGGCGATAAAGGCAAATAGGGATGCAAATAAAACTCTCCTCATATATTATAAGTTAAATCTATGTTTGGGGGAATTTTATTGTGAGTGCAAAAGTATGAAAATTTGTTAACTTAAGTTGATTTTTTTCAGAATCTCCTTGTAATCCTCTTGATTCTTAACAAAATCCAATTCAGAGACATCAATAATCAATGTATTTAGATTCTGTTCTGTTTTGATAAAATTAGCGTAACCATCATGAATTTTTTGAAGATATTCTGCCTCAATGTTTTGCTCGTATTCTCTCCCCCTTTTTTTGATGTTTTCTAGCAATCTGTCGGTATTTTGATACAAGTATATATACAGATCAGGTTTTGTGATCTCTTTGTACATAATGTCAAACATCTTTCGATACAGAGCGTATTCATCTTTTTGCAAGGTAACCTGCGCAAAGATTAACGATTTAAAGATATAGTAATCCGAGACAATGAAGTTCTTAAATAAGTCGAACTGTGCTAGATCATCGCTCAATTGCTGATATCTGTCGGCTAAAAAACTCATCTCTAAAGGGAATGCATATCGCTCTTTGTCTTCGTAAAATTTTGGAAGAAAAGGGTTGTCTGCAAAACGCTCTAAAACAATCTTAGCATTGAACTCATCGCTCATCATATTGGCCAGTGAAGTTTTACCGGCACCAATATTTCCTTCAATAGCGATGTAGTTGTATTTTTCCGATAAAGGAATAGGTCTTGTAAGTTTTTCTTCGGTAAGAAGAATCTCATTATTGTCATCACAATTTTGCAAGCAAATGTGAAGCTGTTTTTTTACTACCGGATGAATTACATTTCTGGCAATGTCTACCAAAGGAACCAAAACAAACTTTCGTTCCAACATCCTAGGATGAGGAATTTTGGTTTCTCTAGAGAAGATAATTTCATCATCAAACAATAGAATATCGATATCGATGGTTCTATCTGCATAGTCCTTTTCGCTATTTCTTACTCTGCCTAATTCTGTTTCAATAGCTAGCAATTTTTGCATTAAAACGTCCGGCTGATGATAGGTGGAAACTCGAATACAAGTATTGTAAAAATCTTCTCCGTCATAACCCCAAGAGGTTGTTTTGTATATAGAAGCAATCTTTTGCACAGCACCAACTCTATCTGCAATAAGGTTGATAGCACTCTGCAAGTTTTCCAACTTATTTCCTTGGTTAGAACCAAGAGACAGGTATGTAATTCTTTGAATTTTCATTAGAGGATACAAAGAAACTAAAACAATTGTAGATGTAGATAGAACTGTTAAAAAAGTTATCAAAAAAGAAAAGCCACCTGAACTCAGGCGGCTTTTAAATTATATTTAGAAGTTTCTATTCTTCTTTATTTTCTGATCTTGGCTTTCTATCTCTTTGTTGACCATTTCCTCTGTGACGGTTGTCTCTACCTTTCCCTTTGTTGTTGTCATTGTTTCTTGGTTTAGAAACATATCCTTCAGGTTTTGGTAATAAGGCTTTTCTAGAAACTTTTTCTTTTCTGGTTCTAGGATCAATTCCGAAATATTTTACATCTAAAATATCTCCAATTTTTACTACATCAGAAACATTGTTAGTACGTTCCCAAGCCAATTCACTTACGTGTAATAATACTTCGTTTCCAGGAGCTTCTGTATATTCAACAACAGCACCAAAATCTAACATCTTGATTACTTTTACTTCGTATACCGAACCTTTTTCTGGTTTAAACATCATAGAATCTATTCTTGCTAAAACAGCATCAATTCCTTCTTGATTTGTTCCTAAGATCTCTACAACCCCTTCTTCAGTAGCTTCGTCTTCATTGATTACAATTGTAGTCTCAGTTTCTTTTTGAAGTTCTTGAATGTGTTTTCCACCAGGACCAATGAACGCTCCGATTAGATCACCAGGAATTCTTCTGGTTAACATTTTTGGAGCATGAGGCTTCACATCAGCATTTGGTTGCGCAATAGTATCAGTTAACTTCTCTAAGATGTGTAAACGACCATCTCTTGCTTGTTTTAATGCTTGTACTAAGATTTCGTATGATAATCCTTTGATCTTAATATCCATTTGACAAGCAGTAATCCCGTCAGCAGTACCTGTTACTTTAAAGTCCATATCTCCTAAGTGATCTTCATCACCTAAGATATCAGACAATACAGCAAATCTATCACCATCAGAAATTAATCCCATTGCAATTCCGGAAACAGGCTTCTTCATAGAAACTCCGGCATCCATAAGTGCCATTGTTCCTGAACAAACAGTTGCCATAGAAGAAGAACCGTTTGATTCTAATACTTCAGATACAACTCTTACGGTATATGGGAAATCCTCAGGAATCATTCCTTTTAAAGCTCTTTGAGCTAAGTTTCCGTGTCCGATCTCACGACGAGAAGTACCTCTTAAAGGTCTTGCTTCTCCAGTAGAGAAAGGAGGGAAGTTATAGTGTAAATAGAAACGCTCTTCTCCTTGTACTGTTGGAGAATCGATCATATTTGCGTCTCTTGATGTTCCTAAGGTTACAGTAGCTAATGCTTGAGTTTCTCCCCTTGTAAAGACTGAAGAACCATGAGTTCTTGGTAAATAATCAACCTCACACCAGATAGGTCTGATATCAGTAGTTTTTCTACCATCTAAACGTAATCCTTCATTCAAAGTAAGATCACGAACAGCTGCTTTGTGAGCTTTTCCGAAGTATTTTCCAATTAAATCTCCGTATTCTTCAACTTCCTCTTCAGTAAATGTATCGATCAATGCTTCTTTTACTTCAGAAAAAGCTTGACCTCTTTCTTGCTTTGAAGTTCCTTGCTTAGCAATATCATAACACTTTTGGTAAGTGAAATCATGAATTTTTTGAGCAAGCTCTTCGTTTTCCTCTTCACCTTCATATTCTCTAGTTTCTTTCTTCCCAACAGCTTCAGCTAATTTTACCTGAGCTTCACACTGTATTTTAATAGCTTCATGAGCAAAACGGATTGCATCTGCCATTTCTTCTTCAGAAACCTCGTCCATTTCACCTTCTACCATAGCAACAGAATCTGCAGAAGCTCCAATCATCATATCCATATCAGCTTCAGCTAACTGAGTATAACTTGGGTTGATGATAAACTCACCATTTATTCTTGCTACTCTTACCTCAGAAATTGGTGTTTCAAAAGGAATATCTGATAACTGAATAGCAGCAGAAGCAGCTAAACCAGCTAATGCATCTGGCATTACATTTTCGTCATGAGACATTAATTGGATCATCACCTGAGTTTCTGCGTGATAATCTTTTGGGAATAATGGACGCAATACTCTGTCCACTAAACGCATTGTTAAAATTTCGTCGTTGCTTGGTCTAGCCTCACGCTTCATAAATCCACCAGGATAACGACCAGCGGCAGCAAATTTCTCTCTATAGTCTACCGTTAATGGTAGAAAATCTATTCCGGGATTCGCAGATCTTGCCGATACAACAGTTGCTAACAACATTGTATCTCCCATTCTTACAACAACAGACCCATCAGCTTGCTTTGCCAATTTTCCTGTTTCTAATGTGATGGTTCTTCCATCTCCAAGCTCTATGACTTGGTTAAATACTTTTGGAATCATACTTTAAATAATTCGTTCTAATTTAATTTACTAATGTGTGTGTTGTTGTGTGTTGTTTCCAATGGAAGTTACTTCGACTTCGCTCAGTAACCAAAAAAGAGTAATGAAAAACAGTTGTTTTCAAAAAAAAAAGAGGCAGCATGATGCCGCCTCTTTTGTGTAGGTATTATTTTCTAATTCCTAATTCTTTGATAATTGCACGATATCTTGAGATATCTTTCTTCTTTAAGTAGTCTAAAAGACTTCTACGCTTACCAACCATCTTTACTAATGAACGCTCAGTGTTAAAATCTTTACGATTTCTTTTTAAGTGCTCAGTTAAGTGGTTAATTCTGTGCGTGAATAACGCAATTTGTCCTTCTGCTGAACCGGTATCGTTTTTCCCTTTACCGTGTTTTTCGAAGATGTTTTCTTTTACTTCTTTAGTTAAATACATGCCAATATTATTTAAATGATTATTATGTACTCAATGATTTTTCATTGAAGTCGCAAATGTACAACTATTTTTAGAATATAATCTACTGAAAATGATTTTTAATAACGTGTCTGATTATGAGGCGAATAAACTCTTATTCTTTCAGTAAAATTTGCATCATCTGCTGTGCAGAAACCTTCCCGATTTGTTGTATCTTATCTCTAGGAGTTTCATCACCAATCTCATAGGTAATTCCTGTAGCATTATGCCCATATAAAAACCATCCTTTTGAGACAGGTTTTTTACTGTTGCCCGGAGCTTCATTAACCTTATAATTTGGAATGTTGCTTTCCAAAGCTGTAAACCAGTCGCTAACAAATGTAGGGAGTGTAGTTCCCTCTCTTTTTTTGTTGGTGTAAAAGATATCATACCAAGTAGAATGGAAGTCTAAACCAAGCACAATCTTAGCATTATTCTTTTTGCTCTGTTGAGTTATGTATGTGACAACAGTTTTTATTTCCGGTTGATTGTATTGAGACCAATCTCGATTGGTGTCAACTCCACCGGCATTGTGCCTCCAGTGACCGAGATCTACACCATCCGGATTCATCAAAGGGAATGCCAATACATGATACTTCTCTAAGAAGGAATCGGAGATTTGATCTGAAAGAATCGTTTTTAAGAATTCTCGGAAAGCAAAATATCCGGTTACTTCAGGAGGATGCTGTCTCGTTAATAAGACAATAATAGGCTTGTCTTTAACTGTCCCGTTAGAGATGTCTAAAACAACCATATCTTTTCCTAGTGTTGAAGAGCCAATTATTTTCACCTCTACTTTTGAGCTATGAGTTTCAGCCAGTTTTGTATACCATGATCTCACGGTAGCTGAAGAATGAACCTCTTGTGCAGCAATAGTCATTTTTTCTTTGGAGAGGTCAAGACGAATAGTATATGCCGTATCTATTTTTGATACAACTTTACTGGAATCTAAGATGCTCCATGTGTCATGGGTTTTTATCTTAGGGTGGTATCTATGCTCATATCCTTCAGGATATTTGAATTGAATATAGATGGGTTTTTCATCTTCTGCCCAAATATCAAATGCAAAATAAGCACTGTTGTTTATGGGAGTGTTTTCGGGTTCTACAAAAGCAACAACGGTACTGTCATTTAATCTTGAAAAGTTGTTTAGACGGGCTCCATCAAAAAGATTACTGGCAGAAACACCAAGCTCATTAATAACAAATGTCTTTTTAGGTTGCTTTTTTATTTCTTTGGATGTGGTATCTACATAAGTTTCAAACTCTACTTTTTGTACGTTTTCACAACTGACTAAAAGAAGGCCGAGTAAAAATATAGATAGTCTTAAGGTTGGTTGGTTGATCATATTTTAAAGGTATAAAAAAAAAGCCAGCATTACTGCTGGCTCTATTTTTATGCTCTCACCGGTTGATTTTGAATCAAATCGATGTATAGGTTTACCTTTTCTTTCAGGTGCTTTCTTTCAAAAATAGCATCTAAGAAACCATGTTCTAATAAAAACTCAGATCTCTGAAATCCTTCCGGAAGATCTTTCCCTGTAGTATCTTTTACAACTCTAGGTCCTGCAAAACCAATTAATGCATTAGGTTCTGCAATATTTATATCTCCTAGCATTGCAAAAGAGGCAGTAGTACCTCCGGTAGTAGGATCGGTACATAATGAGATATATGGAACTTTTGCTTCAGCCAACTGTGCTAATTTAGCAGATGTCTTAGCCAATTGCATTAAAGATAAAGAAGCTTCCATCATTCTTGCTCCTCCTGATTTAGAGATCATTAAAAATGGAATCTTATTTTGGATGGAGTAATCAATTGCTCTGGCAATTTTCTCTCCTACAACACTTCCCATTGAACCTCCAATAAACTTAAAGTCCATAGAAGCAATCACTAAATCTTTACCTAATGATTTTCCAACTGCAGTTCTTACCGCATCTTTTAATTTGGTCTTATCCTGTGCGTCTTTAAGTCTGTCCGGGTATTTTTTTGTGTCTTCAAACTTCAATGGATCTTTCGATGCCATTTTCGGGTTTAATTCTTCAAATTCGTTGTTGTCAAAAAAGATCTCGAAATACTCTTTACTTCCTATTCTTACATGGTATCCGTCTTCCGGGCTCACATATAGGTTGCGTTTTAATTCTTCTGTATCAATGATCTTTCCACTTGGGGTTTTATACCATAACCCCTTAGGTGTATCTTTCTTAGCCTCAGTTGGGGTTTGAATCCCCTTGTCTTTTCTTTTGAACCAAGCCATATTATATGTTCTTTACGTTTGCGGGGCTAAGATAATGTATTTACATTATTTAAATCCTCGAAAGCCTTTTTTAATCTTTGTCTAAATGTTCCTTCTCCTTCTCTTAGCCATTTTCTAGGATCGTAATGCTTTTTATTAGGCTGATCATCACCTTCAGGATTACCGATCTGAGTCTTTAAATAATCGATTTTTCCTGTCATATAATCACGGATACCTTCTGTAAAAGCAAACTGAAGGTCTGTGTCAATATTCATTTTAATCACACCATAACCAATAGCTTCTCTAATCTCTTCTAAAGTAGAACCTGATCCTCCGTGGAAAACAAAATCGATGGTGTTGTGCGGAACTCCATATTTTTCAGAAATATACTCTTGAGAGTTCTTTAAGATCTTTGGAGTTAATTTTACATTTCCAGGCTTGTATACTCCATGTACATTTCCAAAAGCAGCAGCAATTGTAAATTGGTCGCTTACTTTCATTAACTCTTCATAAGCATAAGCAACTTCCTCTGGTTGCGTATATAGTTTAGAAGCATCAACATCAGAATTGTCTACACCATCTTCTTCTCCTCCGGTAATTCCTAATTCGATCTCTAAGGTCATTCCCATTTTTGACATCCTTGCCAAATATTCTTTACAGATCTCAATATTCTCTTCGATAGGTTCTTCAGAAAGATCGATCATATGAGAACTATACAATGGTTTACCTGTTTGTTGAAAATATTCTTCACTGGCATCTAACAAACCATCGATCCAAGGCAATAATTTTTTAGCACAATGATCTGTGTGAAGAATTACAGGTACTCCGTAAGCTTCGGCTAACAAATGAATATGTTTGGCTCCTGCTACAGCTCCTGCGATTGCTGATTTTTGATCTTCGTTTGATAAACCTTTACCGGCATTAAACTGCGCACCTCCATTAGAAAATTGGATGATCACAGGCGAGTTAAGGTCTCTGGCAGTTTCAAGAACACTGTTAATTGAGTTTGAGCCTACTACATTTACTGCAGGTAGTGCAAATCCTTTCTCTTTTGCTAACTTGAAAATAGCTTGAACTTCGTAACCAGTTGCGACACCTGGCTTAATATTGTGACTCATTTATAAAGATTTTAATCATGTTGTTATGGCTTCAAAAGTAAATAAATTTTAGGGAAAAAGAGTTGTTTTTCAGGAACCAAAATGAAGAAAAAGAACGAAAACGGTTTAGCTATTTGCCTTAGAATGGGTAGTTAATTCCAATGTTGTAAACGGCATTTGAGAAATTATAATTTCTAAACCATTTGTTGCCGGAAAGGTAAGGTTCGTGCATTTTGAAGCCTAAATCGAGCCTAAAAACCAAAAAGCTAAAGTCGTATCTAAGCCCAAAACCTGAGCCTACGGCAATATCTTTGAATGATTGAAACCCTTTGAATTTTGCTTCGTCTTCAGCAAAGATAGAATTGGTGATATCCCAAATATTTCCTGCATCTACAAATAAAGCTCCTTTTAAACTTGCAAACATATCAAAACGATATTCTGCACTGGTTAAGAATTTAAAACTACCAATGTTATATTCCAATCCGGAATCTCTTCTTCCCGGACCTAGGTCATAGGTTTGCCAAGCTCTAATGTCGTTAGAACCTCCGGCAAAATAACTCTTGGTAAATGGAATTGCTGAGTTGTCATAAGGAAGAATAGCACCCACAAAACTTCTGATTCCAAAAACGGAAGTTTGATCTACTTCCCAGAACTTTTTGTATTCAATATCAGCTTTAAAATATTGTGCTAAAGGAATATTAAAAAATGTTCTTCTGTTGTTTGCATCTCTCTTATTAGATAATAATGTGGCAATGTTTCCAGAATTTGCCAATCGAACCTTAAAGAATGAGAAATTGTTGTCTCGATAGTTGGTTTGATTGTTATAGGTAAAAGAATACGCAATGGTTGGAATCAAGAAATCTGATGTAATAATATTGTAGCGATCCAAGATGTTCAAGTTATCCTGATACTCTTGCGGATTGGATGTTTGAAACGCAGTATCTGCAAAGATCTGATTCATCAAATTTACCGGAATCGGACCGTTGTTTGGAAGTTCAAAATTCGGGTCGTTGTTATAAACTTGAGCAATTTGATTCAGTTTCTGATATTCCGAATTATAGATTTGAAAGTAAGTACCGATTCTTAAATTTCTTACATACTGAGTGTTGAACACTTCTAGCTGTATGGTTTTCTTTGGATTGTATTGCCACTTATAATCAATAAGTCCGGTAACTGTTTGCCTGTCTAACCCAATGTTTCTTTGGATACTTGTTCCTAAAGTGAACATGGTTCTTGGCGACATGCTTTTGGGAACTAATTTATTGAGACCAAAAGGAGCAACAAATCTTGGAACTTCTAAAGAAAGGTCGGCTCCAATTTCCCACGAGTTGAAAAAGTTTCCGGATTGATTGGCATCTTGCGAAGCGTTAAAGAAAGATCCTAAAAAAGATAATTTAAAGATCTCGGCACCTTTGAATGTGTTTCTATTAATAATGGAAAACTTTCCTGAAACACCCAAGTCTCTAATATTGGAATGTGTTAACTCTGTCTCCAATCCTAAGGTGTATTTTTCGATAGGGCTTAAGTAAATATTTGCGTCAAGCTGATCGTCTACACCATCAACCGCTGTGTAATCAATATTTACAGTTTTAAAGTTTTTAAGAGATTTTAAATGTTGCCTAGTAAGATTACGTAATGTATCACTATATACCTGACCCGATTTTAAAAAGATGGATTCTGATAAGATCTTAGGATTGTACTGTACCTTTTCATGCGCAAAGAAATTGATACCATTGTGAGAAACGAAATTGTAGTAAGGCTCTTCTTTTCTTGCAAATGTATAATCTGTAATAATATTGATGTTTCGGAGCTTCTGAACCTTAAAAGGTTTGGTAAGAGTTTGTCCGTTGTCTTTTCGAATGCTTCGTTCTCCGGAAATCACCAAGTCTACGTTGGTTTTGAAATTGTTTGTTGTAGCTGTGTCTATTTCATAGAATCCCATGTAATTTTCAGCAAAGTGATAGATTCCGTTGTTTCTAAATAATTTGATGATCCTGTCGGCCTCTTTAATGAAATTTTCATTGTTGTATTGATCTCCCGACTTTAAGAAGGAACGTTCCTTTTGTGTATTGTATAAAGAATCGAGAACAGGAGACTGAATTTTAGTTCTAATAGTGTCTAAGAAAGTAGGATTTCCAGTAACCACACTGTATTGTATGGTTCCTTTTTTACCTCCCAACGTATCTTTTTGAGAACTCACCTGAGCTCTAAAATAACCTTGGTTCTTGTAGTAAGCTTTTAAGTTTCTAACTGTTTTTCTTGTCTTGTTATCTTCAATAACCACCGGAGCTTGTCCGTTACGTAAAAACCAATTGTTAAGTCCAATCATCGAATTGGCAAAGGAAATACTCTGTTTCTCAGAAAAGACACTCTTAATAAAGTTATAGGTCTTAATTCTTTTCTTTCCCCATTCGGCAGCTGTTTTAGGATTGTCCGGATTTCCAATATTGTAAAAATATAGTGAAAGAGGAATTCCTAAAGTTTTACTGTTGGGTTTTTGAACGACTAATTCATTAAGCTCTGAATCGGTTGTTTTTTTATCGTTAACAAGAATTGTGTTCTTTGTAAGCAAGTGTTCACTGTCCTTTACTCTTTTTACAGAATTACATGCTGTGAAAAAGAGAGGAATAAAAAGGATATAAAAAAGTTTTTTCATGAAACGCATTCGCAATACAAAATCAAAAATACTATTTTTGGTCAGTATACAGAGATAAAATGAGTTTATCTAAAAATCACCTCAAACTAATAACAAGTTTACGCCAAAAAAAGTATCGACAAAAACATAAAATGTTTGTTGTTGAAGGCGTCAAGGTAGTCAGAGAGTTCTTACAGTCCTCTTTTGAACTACATTTATTGTTTTCTGTTGATGCTGACTTTGAAGGCTTCACAAATGTCGTTCCAATCTCGGATCTGGAATTAAAAAAAATCAGTCAATTAACATCACCTAACAAAGTTTTAGGAGTTTTTAAGATTCCTGAGCCTTCAGAAGTAGAAAAATCAGGACTTTTTTTAGCATTGGATGCAATTAATGACCCCGGGAATTTAGGAACGATCATCCGCTTGTGTGATTGGTTTGGTATTGAAAATCTAGTTTGTTCAAAAGATACTGTCGATTGCTACAATAGCAAAGTGGTACAAGCCAGTATGGGGTCTTTAACACGAGTTTCTATACATTATGTTGATCTGAATGCGTTTTTAACTGAAACAAAACTGCCTGTTTTTATTGCTGATATGGATGGAAGCAATGTCTATAAAACAGATCTTCCTCAAGAAGCTATCCTAGTTATGGGGAACGAAGCTAATGGGATTTCGGATGCTGTACAGAAAATAGCAGATCATACTATTTCTATCCCAAGGTTTGGAAAGGTACAGCAGACAGAAAGTTTAAATGTGGCAACAGCTACAGCGATCTTATTGAGTGAGTTTAGAAGATGATTACTTATCCATTATGGTGTTCAGAGGCTTTAAGAATTTGGTAAAACCCAAAGCCTTTATGTAGGAATGTAACTGCTTTCTTGCTTCTTTGCTAAAACCTTTCGCAGGATAAGAATAGTCATCACTAACCTTGATCATTTTATGTTTTGTTGCTGGAATTTCTACAGAAGAGATCAGGTAATTGCAGTCAAGACAAATGCTTACACTTGCTAGAACTTTATCATTCTTGTAATATACAATTGCAAAATGTGGGTCAAAACAGGAGGCAGTAGTGTTTCCGTAACTTTTTGGAGATATAATGATGTTTTCTAGAGCCTTGGTTTGCTCTTTTGATAGCATAGCCCTTTTAGTAATTTTGCTGGACTCTTTTTTTAAAGCTTTTTGAATCTGTAACCCACCTTCTCCTTGATATTCAAAAGCGACTACTTTATCGTATTTTAGGTCTTTAAAAGGGTTGAATTGTGAGTGTAGTTTCCCTGAAAAAAGAATTATAGAAAAGACAATAAAAAGTCTAAGAGAATTCATTACTCAAACGCAAAATTCAAAAAGATACCCCGTGTAGAAAAAGCATTGATAGGGGAGGTCCAAGGACTATTGGCACCGTTATCATCAACCAATTCTCGATTCATAGCAAAAACTCCACGTATTGAAGGGGAGAGTTTGAAGTAATAGAGGTAGATATCTATTCCAATTCCTATTTCATACATGAAATTGGTAGTTTTCATCCTAAACTCACCACTAAAGTTGTCGTCAGAATTATCTTGGTTACTCGAGAAGTTATGATCATAAGAAACTCCGGCTAACACATAAGGTCTTACGTTGTTCCATCTGTCTGTACTAAACTTTAAGACCAAAGGCAAATGCAAATAAGTAGATCCAATTTCACGAACACTATCTTGAGCATTTAGCAATGCAGAATTGTTATTGAAGTATAGCGTTTTTGAATTACTAATTAATCCCGGTTCAAACCTCAAGTTGATGTTTTTATGCAAACGTAAATCTGCAATCAACCCAACATTAAACCCGGCAGTTGGTTTTACTTCTACAGTTGCATTTGGGAAGTTACTAGGTCTGTAATTGATTTTAAAATCGTTTTGATTTAGCCCTAGGTAAAATCCGTAATGCAATCTTCTTTTATCAAAAATAGGAAGGTTGTCTACATTTCTTCTATCTCTTTTTTGAAAGAGTTGAGCAGATGCAGGGATTACAAATAAAAATGCGATAAGTATTAAAAATGCTTTCTTCATGCTATTTTGTTGCAGAGTAAATGGTTGCTACTCCAAACGTAACAGGTTTGTATTCTGTATTGATAAACCCATTTTTCTTTAAAATATTGTCGAAAGCCTCTCCAAAAGGAAAAGAATTTGCCGATTCGCTCAAATAAGAGTAAGCTACTTTATCTTTTGAAAAGAGTTTTCCAATAACAGGCAAAATAAAAGAAGTATAAAACTTATAGCCTTGTTTGTACGGGAATTTGGTTGGGTTGGAAGTTTCTAAGACAACAAAAGTTCCTCCCGGTTTTAAAACTCGTCTGATTTCTGTAAGCCCTTTGTCTAGGTTTGCAAAATTTCGAACACCAAAAGATACGGTTATGGCATCAAATGTATTGTCTTCAAAAGGTATGTCTTCAGAATCTCCAACGATCATTTTTATTTGATCGCTTAAATTGGCTTTGGCAATTTTTTGTTTTCCTACTTCCAACATTCCTGCAGAAATATCCAATCCTACAATTCGGTCAGGGTTGAGTTGCGACATCATCAATGCTAAATCTCCGGTTCCGGTAGCAATATCCAAAATTTGCTTTGGATTGTTTCTGGAGATGATCTTTACAACTTTTTTACGCCAGCTAACATCAATTCCAAAAGAGATAACACGGTTTAAGCCGTCGTAGTTTTCTGAAATATTATCGAACATGGTTGCAACCTGTTCTTTCTTTCCGGCAGAGGAATCTTTGTAAGGTTTGATTGTTTTTGACATACTATCCGTTAATGGCTACAACTTCGCTAATTTGGTTGGGTAGCATTTCCTTCAACATGGTTTCAATTCCGTTCTTAAGTGTTGCGGTAGAAGAAGGACATCCACTACAAGCGCCCTGTAGGATTACACTTACAACTTTGCTTTCTTCATCATAAGATTTGAAAGCAATATTTCCACCGTCAGAAGCTACTGCTGGACGAATGTATTCGTCTAAAATATCTACGATCTTAGCAGGTGTTCCTTCTAAGTTTTCTGGAGTAATCTGTTCTGCTACTTTAGTTTCTTCTTCTTTTTTAGGAAGCTCAGAAATTATGGTCTTATTATCTTGTATATAAGTTCTGATAAAGTTTCTTACCTCTCCGTAAATATCATTCCATTCAACAATGTCATATTTTGTGATAGAAACATAATTTTGAGAAATAAACACTTCTTTTACAAAAGGGAAGCTAAATAAAGATTGAGCCATTGGAGAAGACTTGCTGGCCTCTTCAATGTTCTTGTATTCTACATCAACAGTGGTTAAAGCTTTGTTGGTTCCAAATTTCATTACAGACGGATTTGGAGTTACTTCAGCATAAACTTCTACAGCATCTTTTTTAACCTCATTTACTACAGATTTACCTTCTTGAAGATAGGTTTCTATCTGTTCTTTTACTTCTTCTTGAACATCACTCCAAGCAACAATATCGTAACGTTGAATTGCCACAAAGTTTGCTGTGATAAACACCTTTTTTACAAAAGGAAGGTAGAATAATTGTTGTGCCAAAGGTGAGTTTTTGGCCTCATCTATATTGTTAAATTCATAACTACCACCGTTTATTAAAATTTGATCACTGGCAAATTTTAGGATGGTGTCGTTATTAGTGCTTTGTATGGTTATCTTCTGCATGCTCATAATTCTTTCTTCAGAAATGAGATGCAAAATTACGCTAAAAAACTGAATTCCTCACGTAATTGTCGGGCATAAAAAAAGATTCTCAAAAAACTTGAGAATCTTTTCTTTAGGGTCTTATTTTATTCTTATAAACTGATGGAAATTCCGGCAGTAACCATAGTGTTGTCAATCTTTAAATCTGTAGGACTTACCTGACTAGGGTATTGAGGGTAGAAGTTATAAACTCCTGTTCTGTTACTGTTGCTATAAGCTAAATCTAATTTGACATTTCCAAAGTTGTATCCTAATCCTAAAGAGTATCCTTCAAGATTGTCAGAATTAAGAGCATTTGCATCAGGGCTTTCTTCCATTCTAAGTCCCGCACGTAAGCTCAATCTATCTAAACGCCATTCTGTTCCTAGATTTAAAGCTTTAGTGTTTCTTAATTCACCATCAAAGAAAGCATTTTCGGAAGTAAAATCATCTCCTGAAAGATTCAATCCTTTGAAGTTTCTTGAAGAAAGATCTAAACTGATCAGTCCAACTTTTCCAAAAACCAATGCTGTGCTTAAAGTAAACTTACTTGGAGTTCTTAATTTATAAATCAAGCTTTGAACAGGTAAATTTCCTCCGGCAGTGTTATCGTATATGACATTGCTGTTGCTTACAATAATCTCTGTGTCTCCTAAGAAACCATCGTTGTTTACAATATTTGTTTCCTCAATGATCTCGGTAAACCAGGTTGGTGTTTGATAACTCGCTCCAATTCGGAAAAAGTTGGTGGCCTTGTAAATAAACCCGGCGCTTAATGAAAATCCGGTTCCGGTTGTGAAATTTTCTTGATAAAAACGAGCATCCAAAGTATTGCCATTTCCATCGTTGTTAGCTTCTCTTAATGTTGCCCGTTGACTGAAATTAAGGTCATAGAAATTAATTCCGGCTCCAATGTGCATTTTTCCTTGAAAAACTCCTGAGAAAGCTAAGTTTAATTCAGAAATATCTCCGTTATATTGATTGGTGAAATGCTGATTCTCTGCAATATTATAAAGGATAGGAGTAGCACTATTGTCTAGAGGGAAATTGTCAAAAGATGCAAAACCACTATTCCCACTTGCAAGAAATGTATTTTCGAAATCTGCTAGAATTCTGTAGTTAACCCCTAGCGCTAGCTTATCCCAATCATCACTATTTGTATCGGTGAAAGTAAAAACAGCTCCGGCATTTGACAATTTAAAATACTCTTCTTGAGTGGTTATTGAGTTGCCGTAATAGGTAGTCATATAATCTGTACTTCTTGATTGAAATGAAATAGAAGCATTACTCCCTTTGAAAACCGAAATTCCGGCAGGGTTAATAGTCATGGAACTCACATCTCCACCAAGGGCTCCGAAAGCTCCTCCCATGGCTACAAATCTGGCGCTACCATTCCCGTCATTTTGTGAAAATATGATGGCCAGATCTTCGTATCCTAATGCTTGAGAATAGGATGTAAAACTTACTGCGGCAAATGCCACACAAAAGATAAATTTTTTCATGTTACTTGTTTAGTTTAGGCTTAACCTCTTTTTCTTGATGAACCTCTTGATGAAGATCCTCTTGATCTTGATGATGAACTTCTAGAGGATGCTCTGCTTCTGCTAGAGGAGCTTCTTGAACTCCTGTTTGCCGAAGACCTGCTTCTAGATGAACTTCTGTTATAAGAAGATCTGTTTCTTGATGACGATCTAGATCTGTTCACATTAGAGCGTGTACGCGTATTATTGCTTCTAGCCCGTGTGTTGGTGTTTCTAGTGTTTCCTCTTGTGATTCTAGTTCTAGGTCGTGTATTTGTAGATCTTGTTCTTGTATTCGTAGCCCTAGTTCGGGTATTGCTACGTGTTGAAGTATTTCTGTTTCTATATACGTTAGACGATCTTCGGGTACTTGTACTGTTGTTTCTAGTAGAATAAACAGCTCTTCTAGAATTGTATGCACGAGGATTATAGATATCGTTAGCAGCACGTCTTGTTGTTCTTCTCCAATTGTAGTATTCGTAAGCGATAAATCTGTTTGCTGTTCCTCCGTATGCGTAAACGCCTCTTCTACCATAATATCTAGGGCCTCCTCCGTAAGGGCTGTATCTCCAGCTGCGTACCCAGTTACGATATGGTCTGAATCCCCATGGTCTAGATCCCCATACCCAATAAGGAGGGCAATATATACCATTATAGTAAGATCCCCAGTAGTCCCAACCCCAAGGGTTTCTCCACCACCAAGATCCTCCCCAAAAAGAATAAGGGTCAACTCCCCATCCCCATCTAGGGTAAAATCCATTGTCTAGGTTGATGTTGATTACAACATCATCACTATCGTTGTAACCCCATGCTCTGTTAGTAGGAGTTGTATTTATATCGTCTTCTAAGTTAGGAATCGTATCATTAAGAGAAGAATAGTTATCAATATCCGTTAAGATATCTGTACCATTGATCTGATCTAATCTCTCAAGTTCTTTGGAAAAATAGTTGTCTTCGTACTCTCTGTGCTCATCACTATTCTCTACAATTACTCTAGGCTCCTTTTTTTCTGATGAATAAATTCCATCATCATTAGGAACATTTTGATATACTGTACATGAAGATGCCAATACAATCACAAATAAAGAAAGTAGGTAAGTTGAGATTTTTCTTTTAGAGTAATATCGTTCCATAATTAGTTTTTTAGAGATTATTAAAAACATAAAACCTGTAATTAAAAATTCGAAAAACTTTCGTTGTCTATGCTCAAAATGCGTTAGTTTTGCCCTAAATTTTTGAGTACAAACAAATTTACTACAAATTTTATAACAAATATTTAACAACATTTGTGCCAAAGTTCGGATTATGGGTAAGAAACTAACAAAAAGAACAGAAGACTATTCCAAGTGGTATAACGAGATCATTGTAAGAGCAGATCTTGCAGAGAACTCTGCAGTAAGAGGATGTATGGTGATTAAGCCTTACGGATTTGCTATTTGGGAGAAGATGCAAGCAGAATTGGATAGGATGTTTAAGGAAACTGGACATCAGAATGCTTATTTCCCATTATTTGTACCCAAAAGTTTGTTTGAAGCTGAAGAAAAGAATGCAGAAGGTTTTGCAAAAGAATGTGCTGTAGTAACACATTATAGATTACAAAACGATCCTGATAACTCAGGGAAGTTACGAGTAGATCCTGAAGCTAAATTAGAAGAAGAGTTGGTTGTAAGACCTACATCTGAAGCTATTATATGGAATACATATAAAGGATGGATACAATCTTATAGAGACCTTCCTTTGTTAATTAACCAATGGGCCAATGTAGTTCGTTGGGAGATGAGAACCCGTTTGTTTTTAAGAACAGCAGAGTTCTTATGGCAAGAAGGACACACGGCACACGGAACTAAAAAGGAAGCATTGGCTGAAGCAAAACAGATGCAAGAAGTATATGCAGATTTTGCTGAGAGATTTATGGCAATGCCTGTAATAAAAGGATCGAAGTCAGAAAGTGAACGATTTGCCGGAGCTGATGAAACATATACTATTGAAGCATTAATGCAAGATGGAAAAGCTTTACAAGCCGGAACATCTCACTTCTTAGGACAAAACTTTGCAAAAGCTTTTGATGTTAAGTATACATCTAAAGAAGGAAAGCAAGAATATGTTTGGGCAACTTCTTGGGGAGTATCTACAAGACTTATTGGAGGATTGATCATGACTCACTCTGATGATTTTGGTTTGGTATTGCCTCCGAGATTGGCTCCGATTCAAGTAGTTATTGTACCTATATATAAAGGAGAAGAACAATTAGATGCTATTTCTGAGAAAGTAAGCGGAATTGTAAAAGCATTAAGAGCAAAAGGAATCTCAGTGAAGTTTGACAATAGAGATACTTTTAGACCGGGTGCTAAGTTTGCTGAATATGAATTAAAAGGAGTTCCTGTAAGAATTGCAATGGGAAATAGAGATCTTGAGAATAATACAGTAGAAGTAGCTAGAAGAGATACTTTAGAAAAACAAACAGTTTCTCAGGATGAAGTAGTAGATTTTGTAGAAGGTCTTTTAGAAAAGATTCAAGATAACCTTTTCAATAAAGCTATTTCTTATAGAGATGAGCATATTACTAAAGTAGACACTTTTGAAGAGTTTAAAGAAGTAATAGAGAATAAAGGAGGTTTCGTTTCTGCACATTGGGATGGAACTATTGAAACAGAAGATAAGATCAAAGAATTAACCAAAGCAACGATTCGTTGTATTCCTAATGACGCTAAAGAAGAGGCTGGCGCTTGTGTATTAACAGGCAAAGAATCTTCGAAAAGAGTCTTATTTGCAAAGGCATATTAATTTTTTTAAAAAAGTATTGCAGGAATATAAAAACGTTGTATATTTGCATCCGCAATCGAGAAGTTATTCTCATGAAGATTGTTAATGGTCCGTTCGTCTAGGGGTTAGGACGCCAGGTTTTCATCCTGGTAACACGGGTTCGATTCCCGTACGGACTACAAGTTTTTTAAACATTAAGAAAAGCAATGGCAAATCACAAGTCAGCATTAAAGAGAATTAGAAGTAACGAAACGAAGAGATTACGTAACAAATATCAGCATAAAACAACAAGAAATGCTGTTAGAGATTTACGTGCATCAACTGATAAGAAGGAAGCTGAAGGAATGTTAGTAAAAGTAACTTCTATGTTAGATAAGTTAGCTAAGAACAACATTATTCACAAGAATAAAGCTGCTAACTTAAAATCTAAGCTTACTAAGCACGTAGCTGCTCTTTAAGAAGAATTAAACGTACAAAGAAAACGCTCTGATCAAAATCAGAGCGTTTTTTTATGCTTGTAATTTAACTTTTGAATTTCTGTTACCAATCATAACTCTTGTGAGCATCTAGCTTAACAAAGACAAACAAGAGTAGTGTAAAGCCCCAAAGAGAAGATCCTCCATAACTAATAAAAGGTAGTGGGATTCCTACGGTTGGTAACAATCCTATTACCATACCAATATTAATGATAAAATGGAAGAATAGGATAGAAGCTACTCCATAGCCATAGATACGTCCAAACTTATTGTTATGTTGTTCAGCTCTGCTGATGATCCTAAAAAGAAGTAGCATGAATAAGATAACAACAAACGAAGTTCCAATAAATCCCCATTCTTCACCAACAGTACTGAAAATGTAGTCTGTATGTTGTTCCGGTACAAATTTTCCTTGTGTTCTATCTCCTTTTAAAAAGCCTTTTCCAAACCCTCCTCCGGAACTGATTGTTTCTATTGCTTGGTTTAAGTTATATCCTACATCTCTCGTATCGTTATTCAACCCTAAGAGGACTTCAAAACGGTCTCTTTGATATTGATTTAATACGTTGTTATATGAATAATCTACTCCCAAAATAAATATAGCACTAATTACATAAGTTGCAAAGATCTTGACCCAATTGAATCTTAGGAACCTTTTGTCTCTATATACTTGATAAAAAAGGTAGATTGATATCAATGCAAATAAGAAAATGATCAAATATTTAACTCCAAACAGAATGGTTAAAATAAATAATGCAATTGCAGAAGTTCCCAAAATGATGTAGGCTAAAGTTAGTCCTTCTCTGTTCAGTACAAAGAAAAAAGAAAGGTACACAATGGCAGAACCTGCATCATGAATAGCGATTAATAATGCCGGAAGAAATATAATAATGAATGCTTTGATCTGATTTTTAATCAAGTTCAAGTTGTATTTCCGGTCACTTAAGAGTTTGGCAAGTGCCATTGCAGTAAAGGCTTTGGCAAATTCTGAAGGTTGTAAACCAACACTCCCAAAACGATACCAAGATTTGGCTCCATTGATCTCAGTTCCTAATACAAATAAACCGAGGAGAGATAGTATGGAGACAAGGTAAAAGATACTGGCAAATCGTTCGTAAAACTTTCCGTTGATAAATAGGATAAGGATGATGAGCGGAATACTTAAAACAATCCATAAGAGTTGTTTTCCGTACTTGGTAGACAAATCAAAGATAGCCGAATTCTCTTCTGTAAAGGATGCAGCATAGATGTTCATCCAACCGAACCCAACTAGGACAAAATAGATGAGAACCAACACCCAATCTACTCCAAAAAATATATTAGTTCGTTCCTGTCTCAAGTGAATCTACATTTTTGATTTGTTGATTGTATATAGGATATAGGTCTATCCCCAGCATTTTATCTTCAATCCATTTCCTTTCTACTTTTCCGGTCAAGTATTTTTCTACAAGCAAACTGGTTATAGGTGCAGCAACGGTAGAACCATAACCTCCATTTTCAATAAAAACGGCGATGGCAATTTTTGGATCATCTTTTGGAGCAAAAGCAACTAAAATAGAGTGGTCTTCCAGTTTTTTTACCTTTCCATCAACAATGATAGAATTTTCTACAGTTCCTGTCTTCCCTGCAATTTCAACTCCTTTTAAAGGATAGAACCTACCTGTACCTGTTTTGAAAACTTCATGCATGCCATCTATGATCGGTTGGAAGAACTTTTTATCGATGGTCGTTTGTTTTCGAACTGTATAGGTAGAATCTGTAATAGGGGTGCTGTTGATGCTCTTAACAATATGAGGAGTATAAAAATAACCTTTATTAGCGATGGCTGCTGTTACGTTTGCCAATTGAATTGGAGTGGTAATTACTTCTCCTTGACCAATAGCATTAGAGATGGTTCTGGCAGCTCCCCATTTGTTCTTAATTCTGCGCGCATAATAATTCCCGTCAGGAATTAGCCCTGAGTCACCTTCTGGGAGATCATATCCAAGGTAGTCTCCAAGGCCAAAACTCTTTACATGTTTACTCCAGTTATTCATGCCCTCTACCGGATTGCCATTTTTTTCTACGATCCTTTTATATGTATTCGCAAAATAAGCATTACAAGATTTTGAGATAGCA
This sequence comes from Pseudotenacibaculum haliotis, assembly GCF_042684245.1. NCBI lineage: Bacteria > Pseudomonadati > Bacteroidota > Flavobacteriia > Flavobacteriales > Flavobacteriaceae > Pseudotenacibaculum > Pseudotenacibaculum haliotis. The sequence continues at coordinate 841,495 of NZ_JBHULH010000001.1, read as the reverse complement.
GTATTTAAGCGAATGGGTTTTCCGTAGATTTCGCAATGACATCCCATAAATTCATGCTTTCTCCTTCCGTAACGATAACCATTATAACAATAAAAAGATGTGTTGGTATTAATAACGCCTTCTTGAAGTCCAATAAGAGCATTTATTAGTTTAAAAGGAGATCCGGGAGAATACGAAGCTTTAAGACCTCTGTCAAACATAGGTTTGTGAATAGAGTCGTTAAAAAGCTTTGTGGAATTTCGAGCTCTTTTTCTTCCAACCATATCATTAGGGTTGTAACTAGGAGCTGTAATTAACGCTAAGATCTCACCAGAGCTGGGCTCTATGGCAACAATTCCTCCTCTTTTTCCTTGCATCAAATATTCGCCATATTGTTGGAGTTCACTGTCTATAGTAAGCATGATGTCTTGCCCGTTAATAGCAAGAGAATCTCGCCTTCCATTCTCATATGATCCAATGATCTTATTAAGGCGATCTCTTCTGTAATGTTTTTTTCCTTTCTTACCTCTAAGGTTTTTCTCGTACTGTCGTTCAATCCCTGCTTTACCAATTAGCTCTCCAGATTCATAATAATCGTCTTTTTTTGCAATGAGCTGATCAACCTCACTAATATATCCAACTATATTAGCAGCAGAATTAATAGGATAATCTCTAATCACTCTTTTCTGAATGAAGAAGCCATCAAACTTGTGTAATTTTTCTTGAAGAAAAGCATAATCTTCTTTGGCCAATTGTTTTAGAAAAACTGATGCTAACCAAGGGGCGTAATTAGTAGCTCTGTTCAATCTCTTTTTAAAATCTTCTTTGTCTATTTTTAAAAGTGAACAGAACTCAAGTGTATCCAATTCTTTAACCTCATTTGGAACAACCATTACATCGTAAGAGAGTTGGTTGGCAACGAGTAATTTTCCGTTTCTATCGTAGATATAACCTCTTTCAGGATAGTCAAAAACTGTTTTTACAGCTGCATTTCCAATAATAGGATCTCTTTTTTCTCCTTGGAAGACTTGAATTTGAAGTAGTCTAACGAGAAAAATGATACCAACAAGAAAGATCAAAAAATATAATAATAAACTCCGCTTCATAGTTAATCAACCTGCTTTCTTCTAAAGATGTACGAGCCTAGGAAATACAGTATCAATGTGAAGATACTAGAGTAGAGTGTATTTAATAAAACACCTCCTAGATTTTGGAAACTAAAGTTAGCCAAACTAATTAAAATAAAATGGTGAATTATTGTTAAAGTTACCACATAGTTAAACACTTGTCCAAAGGGCTCGCTATGTAGTCTAAAAAGCAAATAATCTAATTCAGTTTTCTTAAAAAAGATCTTTACAAATAAGAGTCTGAGGTAAGCTACAAATAGCAATGAGAAAGCATGGATTCCGCCTGTATCTGAGAAAAAATCAACTCCAAGACCATATAAAAAAGCAATGGTTAAAAACAAGAATCGGTTTTTATTCAAAGGGAATAAGAAAATGATTGAAATGTACAGGTAAGGATTTACATATCCTGAAAAGTTAATGTTGTTCAATACAAATACTTGCAAGAAGAAAATAATGATTAACCATATGATAAGACTTATTCTATTCATTCTTCTTGTTCTCTAAAGTCTTAATTTCTAATCTGTCGAAATTTTTGATCACATAAATATTCTTTAAGCTACTCATGTCGTTAAAGAGTTGAATGTTTACTACTTTGGTAACACTAGTTCCTCCTTCTTGAACATTAGAAACTGTTCCAATAGGAACGCCTTCAGGGAAAATAGCGGATCTTCCTCCGGTAATAATTGTATCTCCTACTTTGATTACGGCTTGCCTTGGAATATCTAGAAGTTGAACAGTATTGTAGTCTTTACCATCCCATGTTAAAGACCCGAAATGCGAACCGTCTTTTAACTGAGCATTAATCTTACTGTCTTTATTTAAGATAGATTTTACTCGAGCATAATTGCTAGATACATCTTCTGTAACCCCAATAACTCCTTTGCTGTTGATTACAGCCATTTCTTTGCTGATGCTATCGTTTTTACCTAGATCTATCGTTAAGAAATTGTAAGAACTGGAATATTGATTCTTCTTTATTCTACCGCTGATGTAGGTATATTCTTGATGGTATTTGGTGGTGTCGATCACTCTGAATTCACTAATTGAATCCAAAGCCAATCTCAATTGTTCCAGTTTGTTTCTAAGTGCCGTATTTTCTTGAACCAATTCTTGGTTTTCTTCATTTAGTTGAAAGTAATCTGAGATTGAGGTTACCTTGTTGTAAAACCCGCCTGTCACATTGTTTGCAGAACTTACAAACTTACTTTTATGAAAACTATGATTGTTAACAATTAAGGCTAATGCGATGAATTCTAGAAACAGAAAGAACAAGAAATATCGATACTTCTGAAAAAAATAGATAAGCTGCTGCATGAGAAGTAAAGATGTCTTTTGTTATTTCATTAAAACGCTTTTGTATTTATCTAGCTCTTTTAATGCAATACCTGTTCCTCTAACTACTGCACGTAAAGGGTCTTCTGCAACATATACAGGAAGATCTGTTTTTCTGGATAGACGTTTATCAAGACCACGTAACATAGAACCACCTCCGGCAAGATAAATTCCCGTGTTGTATATATCTGCAGCTAATTCCGGTGGAGTTTTAGATAAGGTCTCCATTACAGCATCTTCTATCCTTAGAATTGATTTATCTAGGGCTTTTGCAATCTCTCTAAAAGAAACTTGTACCTGTTTTGGCTTACCGCTCAAAAGGTCTCTACCTTGTACCAACATATCTTCCGGTGGATTGTCTAGATCTTCTGTAGCTGCTCCAATTTGAATTTTTACCTTCTCAGCCGTTGTTTCTCCAATATAGAGGTTGTGCTGAGTTCTCATGTAGTACATGATATCATTGGTAAATAAATCCCCGGCAACTTTTACAGACTGATCACATACAATTCCTGCCAAAGCAATCACAGCAATCTCAGTTGTTCCACCACCTATATCGATAATCATGTTTCCTTTAGGTTCCATGATATCAATACCCACACCAATAGCAGCAGCCATTGGTTCGTAGATCAGGTAGATGTCTTTTGCATTCATATGTCTTGCAGAATCCTGAACGGCTCTTTTTTCTACTTCCGTAATTCCGGAAGGAATACAGATAACCATACGAAGAGCAGGAGGGAAGAGTTTCTTTTTGATCGCAGGAATTTTCTTTACAAATTCTTTGATCATTTCTTCCGAAGCCTGAAAGTCTGCAATTACACCATCTTTCAGAGGTCTGATGGTTTTGATATTTTCATGAGTTTTTCCTTGCATTAGGTTTGCTTCCTTACCGGTTGCAATGATCTTTCCGGAAACTCGATTTCTAGCAACGATAGACGGACTATCGATCACTACTTTTCCATTGTGAATGATCAATGTGTTTGCCGTCCCTAAGTCGATGGCAATATCTTCCGTCATGAAATCGAAAAACCCCATAAATTATCTTATTTCTTTTTGTTCTTTGTATTCTTACAAATCTAGGAAAAATCCTCTATTTAGCAATGGAATCTTAATGTTTAAAATGCCTAGTCCCGGTCATTACCATAGACACATTATTTTCGTTGCAAAAATCAATACTCAATTGATCTTTAATCGACCCTCCCGGTTGTATAACACTCTTAATTCCTGCATTATGAGCAATCTCTACACAATCTGGAAATGGGAAGAAAGCGTCGCTAGCCATAACTGCTTCATTGAGGTCAAATCCAAAGCTATTAGCTTTTTCAATAGCTTGTCTTAAAGCATCAACTCTACTGGTTTGTCCTGTACCGCTGGCACACAATTGTTTGTTCTTGGCTAAAACAATAGTGTTTGACTTTGTGTGTTTGCAAATTTTGGAAGCAAATAACAAATCTTCTAACTCGCTATCAGAAGGTTTATTGTTGGTTGCATATGTTAAATCTTCTTTTGTGTCTGTTTTGGCATCTTTGTCTTGAACTAACAAGCCATTAAGAGCAGTTCTTACATTCTGTTGAGGAAGAGCAACTTCTTTTTGAATAAGAATAATACGATTCTTTTTTCCTTTCAGAACCTCAATGGCATCATCGTCATAAGAAGGCGCAATCACAACTTCACAAAACAACTTGTGAATTTCATTTGCTGTAGTTTTGTCAATCTTTGAGTTGGCAATTAAGATTCCTCCAAAAGCAGATACAGGATCACCTGCTAAAGCATCAACGTAAGCTTGGTGTATGGTTTCTCTCTGAGCAAAACCACAGGCATTGTTATGTTTTAAAATAGCAAAAGTTGGATTTTCTCCCACAAACTCATTCATTAAGTTTACAGCAGCATCTACATCGAGAAGGTTGTTGTAGCTAAGTTCTTTTCCGTGAAGCTTATCAAACATGGCATCTAAATCGCCAAAGAAGTATCCTCTTTGATGCGGGTTTTCACCATATCGTAAAGTCTTTGAAGTGGTTTCACTAGCCTTATAAACTACTTCATCTTCGTTAAAATAGTTGAAGATAGCCGTATCATAATGTGAAGAAACGTTAAATGATTTGGCTGCAAATCTCTTTCTGTCTGTTAAAGTACTAGTTCCGTTGCTTGCAGTATATAAATCTAGGAACTCTTGGTATTGTTCCATAGAGGAAATGATAAACGTGTCTTTAAAGTTCTTTGCAGCTGCTCTGATTAACGAAATACCACCGATATCTATCTTCTCTACAATGTCTTGTTCTGAAGCACCAGAAGCCACAGTTTTCTCAAAAGGATACAAGTCTACTATGACAAGATCAATCTGAGGAATCTCGTACTCGGCCAATTCAGCTACATCACTTTCATTATCTTGCCTGTTTAAGATACCTCCAAAGACTTTAGGGTGCAAGGTTTTAACTCGTCCCCCTAAAATGGAAGGGTAAGAAGTGATGTCTTCTACTGCTACAACGGGAATCCCTAATTCTTTAATGAATTTTTCGGTTCCTCCTGTAGAATAAATAGTTACGTTGTTTGCGTTAAGTGCTTTAACAATAGGTTCTAAGCCGTCTTTGTGAAATACGGAGATCAGCGCAGATTTGATAGTTTTTACGTCGCTCATGATGTTGTGTTGTTGAGCGCACAAAACTACTAAATGTGTGTTGTTAAAACAATAAGAAACAAAGGTGATTTAAAGAAACTTATTACACTATTGTGAATAAACTTTTCTTCGAAATGAATCTACGAGAATACTGTAATTTCTAATCTCTTTGATCTTTTTGCGTTTTTTGAGGCCAATTCTATATAATAAGGCCTCGGTAAGGGACGTATTTTTCTTCATATTTTGGGGGATATGTTTACTAATGAAGTAAAAATAGCTGAACAGAGGGTGTGTGTCAATACCCAAAAAAGAGGAAATTTTCTTATCCCCCTTTTTGGGGATGACTTAGATTTAAAGGTTTGAAAATCAAAAAAGTATCAATTTGCTACTCTGAGTTCTCTAAAAAATCACGAAACCAATAGGTGAATTTCTCTAATAAAGTTTCCTTTTCTTGAGTCTCTCTAGCGTACCGACTACTATATGTAACGGTGTTTTGGATATCTTCTTTTTTCATTATTAAGGGGAGTTTAATGATTAATAGAAAATTTACTTAACAAACATATCCCAAAAAGAACAAAAAAGCAATACCCTTTATTAATGAATTTTTAATCTAACCTTTTTTAGGGATGCTAATAAAGAGTTGCTACTTGAGCGCAGACAAATTCTAGTAGTTCCTCATCCTGCTCTGTAAAAGGGTTTGAAGTGTGTGAATCAATGTCTATCTGACCAATATTTTCTTCATTGACAAAAATGGGAATTACAATTTCCGATTTTACCTTCCATCCGCAGGAAATGTAATTGTCTTGCTCAGATACATCTTGAACAACAAAGTTTTCATTGCTCACCGCAACTTGTCCACAAATACCTTTTCCAAAAGGTATAATTGTATGTTCTGTTGGTTCGCCGGTAAATTCAGCAAGTTTCAATTCTTCTTTATCTCCATTTCTAAAATAAAACCCAACCCAATCATAATAGGATATCTCCTTTTCTAGAAGATCACAAATGTGTTGTAATTTCTCTCCTTTTGTATTTTCAGATGAAATGATCTCTTTTACAGTATCTTTTAAAAAATTGATGTTCACGATTTTGTTATATTTGTGTTATTGCAAAATTCAAGTAGCAAAATTAAATCAAAATCCTCATGAAAAAGCAAAAGAATATCGTTCTTTTTCTAGTAAAATTTTTTGCTACTTATTTTATATTGTTCGCACTTTATTCTCTTTACTTACAAAAAACGCAACAAAAAGAGGATGTTTTTGTTTGTTCTCCTATCACTACTACGGTTGCAGAGCAAACGGAGTCTGTATTAGCGTTTTTTGGATACGATGCTGCGCATATGCAGCATGAAGATGAAATGTCTGTAAAGTTATTGTTGAATGGTCAGTATACGGCGCGAGTTATAGAGGGGTGTAACTCATTAAGTATTATTATCCTGTTTTTGTCTTTTATCATTGCATTTCCGGGATCGTTAAAATCAACAATACTTTTTGGAACTGTAGGAGGTTTGTTTATTTATGGAATTAACATTCTAAGAATAGCATTCCTAACAGTTATGTTACAAAAGTACCCTGCGCAGCAAGAATTTCTGCATAATTTAGTTTTCCCGGCTATAATATACGGAGCTACTTTTTTGTTGTGGGTCTTATGGGTACACAAGTTTTCAAATTATAAAAAATGAGTAGATCAATAAGAATCGTCGTTACCATTGTCCTTTTCGGGCTCTTATTTTTGGTGAGAGCGTATGAGATGGACTTGTTCTATGATCCCCTGATCGAATATTTTCAAAACGATTATCTCTACAAGACCATTCCTGAGATTGACACTTGGCGTTTGGCTGTAGATATGCTATTTAGGTATACATTAAATACTCTTATTTCATTAGGAATCATCTACATGATATTCTACAATAAGAAATATGTAAAATTCTCAGGATTCCTTTACATGTTTGCTTTTATGATCATGATCATTGTGTTTTCATTGCTCTTAAGAACAAGCTTTGAATCGGGTTATTTGTTCCCGTTCTATATCAGGAGATTTATTGTTCATCCATTATTCTTAATCATCTTATTGCCGGCATTCTTTTACCACAGAAAATTAGTTCGTAAAAAGAATTAACATATTTTTTGAGTTTTTGGTTGTACTTTTGCTGAGATGATGAAAAAGCTTTTTTATAAAATTAGCGCGGTAGCACTCTCATTTATAGTGCTTTTTTCTACGATGTCTTTTACCATAGATAAACATTTTTGTGGTGAGACATTAATAGACGTTGCGTATTTTGGAAAAGCTGACGATTGTGGGATGAAAATGAAGGCTGATCAGCAAAAAATGAAAAAGAAAAAATGCTGTAAAAATGAGACTGAAGTTATAGAATCTCCTACGTTTGATAAAGAGAAGATTACAACGGTTACTCCAGAAAACATCACGTTTGTAATTTATCATCTCTATTCTTACATCAATATATTTCAAGAGATTTCTATTGAGAAAGAGTATTATAAAGATTTCTCACCTCCCGACTTGGAACGTGACATCCAAGTTCTATACGAGACTTTCCTAATTTGATTTTTAATTCATAGTTCACTTATTCATCCAAATATGGATGAAATCGTCTATTAATTAAAAATTAAAACATACCATGAAAAAAATATTGTTTAGCATCATAATGCTAATTCCCACGATCTCGTTCAGTCAACAAGTATTGAAAGGGGTGATCATGGATAAAAGCTACCCAAAAGATAATCAGGGAGTTTTTGGAGCCAATGTGTATTGGTTAAATACGAATGTAGGAACCACTACAAATGAAAAAGGGTCCTTTAGCATTCCTTATAAAAAAGAGTACAAAAAATTGGTGATCAGTTATGTGGGGTACAAAACAGATACGATTACGGTTACAAGCTTAAGCCCTATTCGTCATTACATAATTCCGGAAAACCAATTAGAAGAAGTTCAAATTACAAGTAGAAAACAAGCTACACAGAAATCATTCTTAAAAACAGCAAATGTATTTACAGTAAACAGCGAAGAACTATTAAAAGCTGCCTGTTGTAATCTAGCAGAGAGTTTTGAAACAAACCCGTCTATTGATGTGCATTTTTCTGATGCACTAACGGGTACTAGACAAATTCAAATGTTAGGGTTAAAGAGTCCTTATTTACTGATTACTCAGGAAAATATTCCTTCTATCAGAGGAGCAGCTCAGGTTTTTGGATTGACATTTACCCCCGGAACATGGGTAGAAAGCATTCAGATTACCAAAGGAGCAGGAAGTGTGATCAATGGATATGAGAGTATTTCCGGTCAGATCAATGCAGAATTGGTAAAACCATTAACAGATAAAAGGTTTTTTGTGAATGCTTATGGTTCTTTGGGTGGAAGATTGGAATTAAATACACATTTTAATCAGAAAGTGTCTGATAAATGGCAAACCGGATTATATGTTCACGGGAACTATAGAGGTGAAAAGTTTGATAGAAATGACGATGGTTTTCTAGATAATCCATTAATGAATCAGGTAAATGTGATGAATCGTTGGCAATACATCGACGCCGAAAAAGGATGGGTGAGTTTTATCAACCTAAGGTATATGGACGACTCAAAGCAAACAGGGCAAATTGATTTTGATCCGGATATTGATAGAGGAACAACCAATGCTTGGGGAGGAGAAATAGATACAAAGAGACTTGATGTTTCTACAAAAATAGGGTATGTTTTTCCAGAATTACCTTACCAAAGCTTTGGTTTCCAATTGGCGTATAGTAATCATCAGCAAGATTCTTATTTTGGTTTGAGAGATTACAATATAGAGCATCAGAGTATCTATTCGAATTTGTTGTTTAATTCCATTATTGGAGATACAAGAAATAAGTTTACTACAGGGATTAGCTTTACCCACGATGGGTATGCTGAATTGGTAGAAACCACAAATTATAATAGAGTTGAGAACTCGTTGGGTACTTTTTTCGAGTATGCTTACGACAACTTGGAGAATTTTAGTTTTACTGCCGGATTGCGTGTAGATACGCATAATCTTTTAGGAACTTTTGTAACTCCGAGATTTCATTTTAGATATGTGCCTTGGGAGAAAGCAACATTGCGATTTTCTTTTGGACAAGGAAGAAAAAGTGCTAATATCTTTGCCGAAAATCAACAGTTGTTTTCTAGTTCTAGACAAATCAATGTGCAATCAGCAGGAGGAAAAATCTATGGGTTAGATCCGGAAGTTGCTTGGAATTACGGAGTGTCTTTACTGCAAGGTTTCCGATTGTTTGAAAGAAAAGGAAACATCACCTTTGATTTTTACAGAAGTCATTTTCAAAATCAAGTTGTAGTAGACTGGGAGAACCCTCAGCAAATATCGTTCTATAACCTTGATGGAAGTAGCTATGCAAATAGTTTCCAGTTGGAGGTAAATCATAGTATTGCTGAGTTCTTTAATGTGAGACTTGCCTATAAGTATTACGATATTGAGATCGATTACAATTCAGGAAAATTATCAAAACCATTAACCCCAAATCATCGCTTTTTTGCCAATGTTGGATATGAAACAAAGAAAGGGCTTAAGGGTAATCAATGGAAATTTGATGCGACTTATAACTTTATAGGAGAGCAGCGTTTGCCAAATACTTCGAGTAATCCTGTGCAATACAGATTGCCGGAAAATTCAAACAGTTACAGCTTGTTAAACGCTCAAATAACAAAGGTTTTTTCAAAGAAATTTGAAGTATATATCGGAGGAGAGAACATCACAAACCTAAGACAGAAAAACCCTATCTTAGCAAGTGATAATCCGTTTGGTAACAATTTTGATAGTACAATAATATATGCACCCGTTTTTGGACGAATGTTCTATAGCGGATTACGATTTAAAATAGATTAACAATGAAAAAAGTATTAGTAGTTTTAAGTTTTATGTTACTTGGAGTAACAGCACAAGCACAAAAGAAAAATGCAAAAGTCGCTATTGAGGTAGATGGTGTTTGTATGATGTGTAAGAAGAGAATTGAAAAAGCAGCATTAAATACAAAAGGAGTAAAATTTGCTGTGTGGGATTTAAAAACTCACATGCTTTCATTGGTTATTGATGAAAGAAAAACAAATGTAAAGACGATTCAGAAAAAAATGGCCTCTGTAGGACATGATACCAAAGATATTAAAGCAACTGATAAGGTTTACAACTCAATTGATCCTTGCTGTAAGTATCGCGATAAAAAAGTAGTGGACGCTCATAAAAAAGGAGATGGGCACTAGGCCTTTGGTCAAAACACTTATTCTGTGCTTGTTCTTATGGGGAGCTTGTAAAACAAAAGAGCCACCAAAAGAAGAGCCAATCGTTTCTGAGGCAGTTATTCAAGAAGTATATATCTGTCCAATGGAATGTGAAAACGGAATGAATTATTATATGGAAGGTAAATGTGATATTTGTCACATAAACTTAATACAAAAAGAAAAGCCTTGATTTATCAAGGCTTTTTTTTATTTGATATCGAGAGTTTTCTTAATTGAAATAAGCTTTCCTTCACTTGTGATCCCTTCAAGAAAAATTGATATTGAATTTTGATGATGTACAGGAACTTTTACTTGAGCTCGATCTTTTTTCTTTGATAATTCTATAGAAGGATTCCAGAAAATAGCACCATATTTTTTAAATACCGGAGATCTGTATGAAGAATAGTTAGGGTTGTAGTATTCTTTTTCTGTAGCAAATCCGTTTGGAATAATGTAATCTAAAGTCGCTGTTGGAATCGATATATTCATGTCTTCTCGTTTCTTAGTAAAGATGGTAATACGCCCATTTTCAGTTCTGTTAAAAAACACTTCGTCTATATTGTCTGCTTTAATGTATAATAGTTGTCGAGTACTGGAAGTAATGTCTAGATCATTTAAAAATACCTGAGTAAGCCTAGGAGGGCTACTGCGAGGATTTACGGCCATTAAGGCATTTCTTAGATGGTAATGCTGACGTTCATAAATTAACAATTGAGGATTTCCGTTGTCGGCAAAAGCGAAGCCATCTACTAAAAAACCATTACTCGTTATGATGTCTAGTAAATTAATATGATCACTATAATGATCAGAAATTTTAACTCCTTTTGTATGTCCTAAGGCCACTATAGGTCTGTTATTGAATTGAACATCACTTTTTAATTTAATCTCATCTAAAAGCTCTCTTTCTACAAGAAACTTATTAATATTGATGGCAGTAGTGTCTTCAATTCGTTCGATTTCTTTGCTGGGAGGAATAAAGATTTTCTCTTTCGTTACAGAAGGAGTAAACCTTAGATAACCGTTAGGCTTGATCTCTTTTTTCTTTTTTAAATAACTTAAGATCAGTCGAGAATTCTCTCTTAGGTACAAATGTTTGAACTCATAAGATAGAGATCTCAATTTTTTACTTACGTAAACATTATCATTAGGTGCAATCAAGCTCAGTTTTCCTTTCAATCGTTTTTCAGGAATATTTAATTTTCCTTTGATTGTAATTCCCCTTTCATTCTCAAAAACAGGTTTAGGTGTGTTGTGAAAAACGTTATTCCATTTGTATTTACTCCAACCTTGATTAAGGAGTAGAAGATCTAGGTATTGTAATTTTTGTTTGTTGGTGTTCTGAAAGTAATAGCGAGCATTCTGAATATGACCTCTTACATAGGGTCTTAATAAAATGGAAGCATAAATATTATTGTTAGAGTTATATGCTTTGGTTCCTTCAGGCAAAAAAGAAGCACTTAAATAATAGGAAGCTTTGTCTGTTTCTTTTTTCTGAAATGAGAATGTAATAGAATCATTTGCTATTGCCGATTTGCCAATTGACACCGTTTCAAAAAGATCTTCACTATAATTAAATACAATTCTTTCTGATAAAGGTTTGTTTTCATGATCAAACAAAGTGACGATATTAATTCCTTTTTTGAGTTTTTCCCTTTCAACAAAAAGATCGTAATCTCTGTAGCTTGGGTTTAGTTTGATGGTTTCTAATAAATAAAACTTAGTGTTGTGAATGAGAACTTTTACAGTCCTGTGTTGTGATCTGATAAGAGTGTTGTAGTTGGTCTTTAAAATGATGCGAAGGTATTTGTTGCTACTGCTGCTTACATTGAGAACATAACCTCTTTCTTTGGCTAAAGGAATCTCTTTCTTGATCTTTTCTCCATTTATGGTGAATTCTAAAAAATATTTTTCAGATTTTCTGTAGCTCAGCGAGAACTTTCCATGGCCGAAAAGGTTGGTTTTAAAGCTACCTACATTATTTCCTGTTTCATTTACAACAATGCCATTGTCAACTTTGATTCCCTCATGGTTACTATTCTTGATAACGACTCCCACCATACTTTTTACACCTTCAACCAAGTGTCCTCCTTCTGGAAGAATCTGTACATCATATAAAACTTTTGTCTTCTTTGCTTTTTTATTGAAATTTCGAACGATGTTTATTTTCTGAAGAAAAGTTTGATCCTCTTTGAAGTTTTTCATCCAGTTGGTAGAAGCTTTTAAGTAGTATGTTTTCTTATTGAAAACTGTATCTAGCAAAAAACTTCCTTGTCCTATTCCTTTGTCTATGAATACAAGTTTTCTGGCAATTTCATTTCCTTCTTCATCGTGAATTGTACAGATGAGGTTAGAGGTGATGTCGTTCAGTTTATTTTTATTCTGATCTACAATGTATGCTTTGAACCACACTTCTTCACCTTGCAAAAAGGAAGTTTTGTTCAAATGTAGGTGTGGAATTACTCTAGGAAGATGAAAATACTTCTCATAGATTTCATCAAGCTTAGGCTTGTCTTGAGCGCTAAGATTTACTGATAGAAGAAGTAGAATGATTAAAAATCGTCTTGGTTGCATTGTATAGGTTGGTTATATGTAAAATTGAGCGAAACAATTTTAAGTTAAAATACAACAAGAATAAAGGAATAATGAGTGAAATGGTACTTATAATGAGTAAACTGGATCTGAATGAACGGTAAAAAGAAAGACCCTGTTGAAACTTCAACAGGGTCTTTTTATATTTTTTGATGAGCTTATTACATCATTCCTGGCATTCCACCACCCATTGGAGGCATTCCTGCACCAGGAGCTTCTGGTTCCTTAATGTCTACTAATGCACACTCGGTTGTTAAGATCATACCAGCAACAGAAGCTGCATTTTCTAATGCAACACGAGTTACTTTCTTAGGATCTATAATTCCGGCTTCTAGCATGTCTACATAAGCTTCAGATTTTGCATCATATCCAAAATCTTTCTTTCCTTCTAATACTTTATTGATAACTACAGATCCTTCTCCACCTGCATTTTCAACAATTGTTCTTAGAGGAGCTTCAATAGCTCTGTTTACAATTTGTACTCCGGTTACTTCGTCTAAATTGTCTGTAGTGATTTTTTCTAAAGTTTTCTTAGCTCTTACCAAAGCAACACCACCTCCGGCTACAATACCTTCTTCTACAGCAGCACGAGTTGCATGCAATGCATCATCAACTCTGTCTTTCTTTTCTTTCATCTCTACTTCAGAAGCAGCACCTACGTATAATACGGCTACACCTCCAGCTAATTTAGCTAAACGCTCTTGAAGTTTTTCTTTATCGTAGTCAGAAGTCGTAGTTTCGATCTGAGCTTTGATTTGATTAACTCTTGCTTTGATCGTTTCAGCATCTCCGCTTCCATTTACAATTGTAGTATTGTCTTTGTCAATAGTTACAGTTTCAGCAGTTCCTAAAAGATCTAATGTTGCATTTTCTAAAGAGAAACCTCTTTCTTCAGAAATTACTGTTCCTCCTGTTAAGATTGCGATGTCTTCTAACATAGCTTTTCTACGATCTCCAAATCCTGGAGCTTTTACAGCAGCGATCTTTAATCCTCCTCTTAACTTGTTCACTACTAAAGTAGCTAAAGCTTGTCCTTCTACATCCTCAGCAACAATTAATAAAGGTCTCCCAGATTGAGCAACAGGCTCTAAAATTGGAAGAATCTCTTGAAGATTAGAAATTTTCTTGTCAAACAATAAGATATATGGATTTTCAAGATCAGCAATCATCTTATCAGCATCAGTTACAAAATAAGGAGATAAATAACCTCTGTCAAATTGCATTCCTTCTACTACATCTACGTATGTGTCAGTTCCTTTTGCTTCTTCAACAGTAATAACACCTTCTTTTCCTACTTTACCAAAAGCCGTAGCAATTAGCTCGCCAATTGTACTATCGTTATTTGCAGAAATAGAAGCTACTTGTTGAATTTTTTCAGAAGAATCTCCTACAGCTTTAGCTTGTTTTTCAAGATCGCTTATAATAGCTTTTACAGCTTTGTCGATTCCTCTTTTTAGGTCCATTGGGTTAGCTCCGGCAGCTACGTTCTTTAAACCTTCTTTTACGATTGCTTGTGCTAAAACGGTAGCAGTAGTTGTTCCGTCTCCGGCAATATCGTTGGTTTTTGAAGCTACTTCTTTTACCATTTGAGCCCCCATGTTTTCAAGCTCATCTTCCAATTCAACTTCTTTCGCTACAGAAACCCCATCTTTGGTTACGTTTGGAGCCCCGAAAGATTTTGAAATAATTACGTTTCTTCCTTTAGGTCCTAAGGTAACTTTTACAGCATTTGCCAATGCATCTACACCACGTTTAAGACCGTCTCTTGCTTCTACGTCAAACTTTATATCTTTTGCCATTTTTGTGTTGTTTTAATGAAATTAAATAATTGCTAAAATGTCGCTCTCGCGCATCATTAAATAATCTTTTCCTTCAAATTTTAATTCTGTTCCTGAGTATTTTCCATACAAAACAGTATCTCCAACTTTTACTGTTAAAGGCTCATCTTTTTTTCCGTTTCCTACAGCTACAACAGTTCCTTTTTGAGGCTTTTCTTTGGCTGTGTCTGGAATGATAATACCTGAAGCGGTAGTTGTTTCAGCAGCAGCAGGCTCTACAAGAACTCTATCTGCTAAAGGTTGAATATTTAATCCCATATGATTGATTTGTTGTTTTATTATTAATTATCTGTTTCTGATTAGTCAGAAATTATGCCATTAGAAACAAACTGACATTTTTTCTAAAAGCGGATTTGATACATACAAAAAAATGCCAACGAGTGACACGTTGGCATTTTTTATACTTCTATAACTCCTTACTATTGTAGGCTATCATTTGTAGCCGGTGGAGTCGTATTTGTTGTAGGTGCATTTGTATTTACTTCATTGATTGTATTGTCAATGTTTACACCATTATCATTTCCTCTTGGAATGGCAAAATTTGCTAATAAGATCAAAGCAAACATTGCAATAGCAAGAGTCCAAGTTGTTCTGTCTAAAAAGTTGTTTGTGTTTTGAACACCTCCAATAGATTGTGCTCCACCACCACCGAAAGAAGAAGACAATCCCCCTCCTTTAGGGTTTTGTACCATTACAATTAATATTAATGCTACTGCAATGATCAAGATTAATATTAAAAAGGCCGTGTAACTCATGATTTATTTTTTTGTAAAATTCTGATTCTTTTAATTTGGTCTGCAAAGAAACCACTTTTTTCTGGATATTTCAAACTTAATATTTCGTAAGCCTTTATAGCTTTTGTGAACTTTTTTTGTTCTAAGTAAACTTTAGCTAAAGTCTCAGTCATCAAAGATTTATCTACTTTATTCTTTGGTACGTCTACTTCTATTTTCTCCGACTTGTCAGCTGGGATGATCTTAGGGTTACTTTCTATGAAACGATCTATGATTTTGAACTTATCAAGAGGTTTAGATTCTTGCTTTTCTTCTTTTTTCTCTTCTCTAACAATAGGAGTTTTTACAGATAGTTGAAGCCATTCATTAAATGAGTGTCCTTCCTTTGGGCTGAAATTAATCGGTTTTCCTAAATCTAATTTTTCCTTAGCAACTTCAGGTGTTTCTACGATTTCTTCAAAAACAACAGGTGCTTCCTCTATACGAATTGCAATTTGTTGATGAATATCTGTTTTGTTTTGGAAACTTTCTGAAGTTATAAAATCAAATAAGACAGCTCTGTCATTTGTGTATGCAGCCGTAATCTTTAATTCGTTGTTATAACGAAAGCTATCTTGGTTTTTTAAACCTTTCAGGTATAGGGCTCTTGCCGATTGAAAAAAAGGATATTCTTTGATAATAGATTTTAGTTCTGAAACCTGATTGTCTTTTAACTCCTCAGGTTTAGAAAGTAAACTCTTGTATGTGTCTACAGGCATTACCATTTTCCTATCGATGCATTAAAAATATCTTGAATAATTCGCTCTAGTATTTCGTCAAGTGCAGAGTCTAATACAGCCCCTGTGAGTTGAGAGTTCGCATCAAAGTCTGAGTAAAATGAAAACTGCTTTTCAAAATCATCTTCTTCTTTTAAGCGGTTATAATAACGAACATTCACAGTAATTGTTAATCTGTTTTGTGCAGCTGTTTGTTGAGATGTTGCACTCATTGGATTAACAGTGTATCTTGTAATTTCACCTTCAAAACGTAAGTCACCACCTCTAGGAACTTGTTCCAAATTTGTCTGACGCAAGAAAAGATCCTGCATATCTTGAGTGAAACGTTGACTCAAAGTTGGCTCTACCAAAGAAGCCTGGTTAGGGAAAAAGTCGATTTGTAAGGTTTTGGCATTTCCTACATTTCCGGTGTTGAACTTATAAATGCCACAAGCCGATAAAACAAGACTTGTAAAGAATAGAATAATAAAAGATGATTTTTTCATGTATGTTCAAATGTACAAATTCGCTATAAATTGTATTGTTTGATTTTTCGGTACAAAGTTCGTTCCGAAATTCCCAATTCTTTAGCAGCTAACTTTCTCTTTTTGTGTTTTTCTAATGACCTTTTAATCATCTCGACTTCCTTTTCTTGTAAAGAAAGATTCTCATCTTCTTCAATTGCTTCTACAAAATCGTAATTGCTTTGATTGGTCTGCTCAGGTATTTGTACAACTTCTACCGGGTGAACTTCTTGATTTTGCTCTTGGTATATTTTTTCGATCAATTGATGATTCTCTGCTTGAACTTTTTCGGAGTTTCCATTTTGCATCAGGTCCAACGTTAACTTTTTTAGATCGTTGATGTCGTTTCTCATGTCAAATAAGATCTTGTACATGATATCTCTCTCTGTGGCAAAATCGTTCTTATCTGTATTCTTTCCGATCACAGCAGGTAAATTTCCTGAGTGATTGGGTAAGTATTGACTTAGCTTTTCTCCGGTGATCATTCTGTTTTCTTCAACAACAGAGATCTGCTCGGCAATATTTCTCAATTGACGAATGTTTCCGGGAAAGCGATAATTTAAAAGTAGGTGAGCGGCATTCTCATCCAAACGGATGGTAGGCATTCGGTACTTTTGAGCAAAATCAGCAGCAAACTTTCTGAAAAGTAAATGAATATCCTCATTTCGTTCTCGTAAAGCCGGAAGGTGAATTTCTATAGTACTTAATCTGTAGTAAAGATCTTCTCTGAACTTCTCTTTTGCAATAGCTTCCTGCATCTCGATGTTTGTTGCCGCTACAATACGCACATTGGTTTTTTGTACTTGAGAAGAACCTACTTTGATAAATTCTCCATTTTCCAAAACACGCAACAAACGAACCTGAGTGGTTAAGGGTAGTTCTCCAACTTCATCCAAGAAGATGGTTCCTCCATCAGCAACTTCAAAATATCCTTTTCTTGTAGATGTAGCTCCCGTAAAGGCTCCTTTTTCGTGGCCAAATAATTCGCTGTCTATTGTTCCTTCCGGAATAGCACCACAGTTTACCGCAATGTATTTTGCATGCTTTCTGTGAGAAAGTTGATGAATGATTTTTGGGATGTTTTCTTTTCCAACACCGCTTTCTCCGGTTACCAATACAGAAATGTCGGTAGGAGCAACTCGAACTGCCTTTTCCAAAGCACGATTGAGCTGGATATCATTTCCAATGATACCAAAACGTTGTTTTATAGCTTGTAAGTTTTCCATAGCTTAGTTGTTGTCTGAGTAATCAACAGCGGTACCTAATAAGGTAGTTGAAGTACAATCTTCAATCTTTACATTCACAAAATCACCCATTTTGTAGTGTTCCTTTGGAAATACAACTACTGTATTTTGTGTATTACGTCCTTTCCAATGTGCATCAGATTTTTTTGAAGTTCCTTCAATTAATACCTCTTGAACTTGTCCAACATGTTCTTGAGCTCTATATAAACTGTGCTTTTGTTGTAGGTTGATGACTTCTTGTAAACGACGCTTTTTAATTTCTAATGGAACATCATCTTCCATTTTTTTGGCTGCCAAGGTTCCGGGTCTCTCAGAATACGCAAACATGAATCCAAAACTATATTTTACATGCTCCATTAGTTCTAGAGTATCTTGATGATCTTGTTCTGTCTCTCCACAGAATCCTGTAATCATGTCTTGGCTTAGGGCCATTTCAGGAATGATCTTATAGATGTTATCTACCAATTCCATATACTCTTCACGTGTATGCTGACGGTTCATGGCTTTAAGCATGGCATTGCTTCCACTTTGAACAGGTAAGTGAATGTATTTACAAATGTTTTGATGCTTTGCCATTACATGGATCACATCTAGAGTCATGTCTTGTGGATTGGAAGTAGAAAAGCGAAAACGCATTTTTGGAAACTCCGTTGCACACATGTCTAATAATTGAGCAAAATCTACAGCAGAAGCTTGAGCGAGTTCAGATGCTTTTTTAAAGTCTTTTTTAAGTCCTCCTCCGTACCATAAATAACTATCTACATTTTGACCTAATAAAGTAATTTCTTTAAAGTTCTTTTCTTTCATAGAACGAACTTCTTCTATGATACTCTTAGGGTCACGACTTCTTTCTCTACCTCTGGTAAAAGGAACTACACAAAAAGTGCACATGTTGTCACAGCCGCGAGTAATAGAAACAAAAGCAGAAACTCCATTAGAATTCAAACGAACCGGAGAAACATCTCCATAAGTTTCATCTTTGGATAAGATCACGTTTACAGCATCTCTTCCGGCATCAACTTCTTCAATTAAATTAGGAAGATCTCTGTAGGCATCTGGTCCAACAACTAAATCTACAATCTTCTCTTCTTCCAAGAATTTCTCTTTCAATCGCTCTGCCATACAACCTAAAACCCCAACTTTCATTTTAGGGTTTCGTTTCTTAGCGTGATTGTATTTTTGAAGTCTGTTGCGTACTGTTTGTTCTGCTTTTTCACGTATAGAGCAGGTGTTTACCAATACAAGATCGGCATCGTCTAAGCTTTGTGTAGTATTAAAACCTTGCTCTGAGAGGATGGCTGCAACAATCTCACTATCATTCATATTCATCTGACAGCCATAACTTTCAATAAAAAGCTTTTTGGTATTTCCGTCTCTATGTTCAGTAACAAGGGCTTTCCCTTGTATTTTTTCGTCAATAACTTTCTCTATCTGTTCCATGTTCTCAAATTGGCTACAAAGATACAACCAAAATAGAAAAAATGTGACAAATTGTCAGATGTTTTTTAAAAGTGATTGATTGGACTTTTAATGTTCAGAAAGTATTTTTTCTTCTACATCATACATTTTTAAGCCTTTTCTCAAGTAGAAAAGAGCTTTCATGTAGACTAAAATTTCTCTCCATCTTCTGAAGTAAGAAGATATAAAACTTACCACATAAGAAAAACGCAATGGGAAAACTTGTAATTCAACTCTATCTAACATTCCATTAAGTGTTTCCCATTTTGAAAACTCTTCATGGTTTTCAAAAACATATCTGTTTCTCTTGGAAATACCAGAATGGTGAAACATGTTTTTGTTTACAGCATCATTAAAAACTATCAGAGGCATAATGATTTTTGCTTTGTGTGATTCTGCTGTTGCTGCATCAGATCGAGAAACTTTACCTAGAAAAGGATTAACAAGCAAGAACTGATCTTTCTTACTATTGGTTAGATGAATAACAAAAGTCCATTCTTTTAATTTTCGCTTAAAGAATTTTGGTATAGATTTCAGCTGTTTTTCAAATACAGTAACGGTTCTGTTATTCAATCGCTGTTTGTTTTCAAGTTCATAGTACTGCTGAAGCTTTTCTTCATTCTCTTTCGCATATTGAGAGATAAACTCTTCCTTCTTGTCGAAAAACTCTTTGTTACTTTCTTGAATTTGAAAACCATCTGATTTTGACCAAGAATCACCGGACAATAGAATTTTTAACTCAGAACCTTTCAAATCACCCATGGTTTGGATATTCTCCTTTAATGTATAGGGATCATTAATGTATTTATTGAATTCGATTACATCCTTGTGTAAGTGACAATGGTTTGACGCAAATGGGATGGCGTAGGTTGGTTTTACATTATCCATGAACAATTTAAAAGACCTCGAATAATGCATTACATCATCAAAAACTTTTTCTGAACCTTTGATCTGATAACACACTCTGTCATTAGCTGTGCTATGAGATCGTAAAGCAAAATCAAATTTCCCGTGTTTCTTTTTAATCTGCTCTAAACTTGCCCCGGCTATTTTACAATCGTTGGCATTTAAGATCTTACAATCTGGTGTTTCAATAACTAAAGCAGAGTCATTTAAAAATAGCCCAAACTGGTACGGTGTGATTTTTAGGTCGTTATGTTGAAAAGATTGTCCGTGTTTTAAGACCTTGATGTTTTTAAAACCAAAATCCAATAAATCCTGATAACTTCTTTTGTTAGGTTCTTGATGTGTAACGATCAAAATATCCTTATTTAGAAATTTTTTTAAGGTTAAACCATGCCAATGATCCCAATGTACGTGAGTTATATATATAATGTCAGGATTAAGAGTGTCATGATCTAAATCCTTCACAGGAGGATAATTCCACCAAGATCTCCAGTAACAAGAGCCTGTTAACCATGGATCTACTAGTAAATTACTCTTCTTGGTTTTTACTTGTAAGCACGCGTGTGAATGAATTTTTAACATAACAAATCTTGAACAACGAATGTAAAAATAATACTCATTTGGTAATCTAAAAATGAGCAATAAAAAAAAACTCTATACTTTTGCATTCCAAAATCATCTTCAAAAATAGTTGGTTTTGAAGGTAATTTTAAAGATACATGGCAAAGAATTTAGTGATAGTTGAGTCGCCTGCAAAGGCAAAAACCATAGAAAAATTTTTAGGAAAAGATTTTCAAGTAGAGTCTAGTTTTGGGCATATTGCAGATCTCCCTTCAAAGGAGTTGGGTGTTAATGTAGATGGAGATTTTAAACCAAAATATATAGTCTCTTCAGATAAAAAAGCTGTTGTAAAGAAGTTAAAGGATCTAGCAAAGAAAGCAGAAACAGTTTGGTTGGCAAGTGATGAGGATCGAGAAGGAGAAGCCATTGCATGGCACCTGTCGGAGCAATTGAAATTGAATGAAGAAAATACCAAAAGAATTGTTTTTCACGAGATTACAAAAAAGGCAATACTTCGTGCAGTTGAAAACCCAAGAAACATCAATTACAATTTAGTAAATGCTCAACAAGCGCGTAGAGTATTGGATAGATTGGTAGGATACGAATTATCTCCGGTACTTTGGAGAAAAGTAAAAGGAGGATTATCTGCAGGAAGAGTTCAATCTGTTGCCGTGCGCTTAATTGTAGAAAGAGAAAGAGAAATAGAAAACTTTGTTCCTGTGGTTTCTTACCGTGTGGATGCAGAGTTTGTAAATGAAAATGGTAAAAAGTTCAAAGCTAAGTTGGCTAAGAACTTTACAAATAAAGAAGAAGCAGAATCATTTTTGAATGATTGTATTGGAGCAACTCACGCAGTAGCGGATCTTCAAAAGAAGCCGGCAAAAAAATCTCCAGCTCCACCATTTACAACATCTACCTTACAACAAGAAGCATCTCGTAAGCTAGGTTTTCCGGTAGCCAAAACCATGTTGATGGCTCAAAGACTATATGAAGCCGGGCTTATTACATATATGAGAACAGATAGTGTAAACTTATCTGACGATGCAAAGAATGCTGCTCAAGCAGAGATCGTATCTTCTTATGGCGAATCTTATAGTAAGCCAAGAAACTTCTCTACAAAATCAAAAGGAGCACAAGAAGCTCACGAGGCTATTCGTCCTACTAATATGAATAAGCATAATGTATCTGTAGATTATGATCAGGATCGTTTATATGCATTGATCTGGAGAAGAACCATTGCATCTCAAATGGCAGAAGCACAATTAGAGAGAACGGTAGTGAAGATTAATAATGATAAGAACAACAAGCAGTTTGTAGCAAATGGAGAGGTAATCACTTTTGAAGGGTTTTTAAAAGTGTATTTGGAAGGAACTGATCATGATGATGATGAGCAGGCTGGAATGTTGCCAAAGTTGGAAGTAGGAGAAGATTTAAAGAATGATTCTATTACAGCTACAGAACGTTATTCAAAAGCACCTTATAGATTTACTGAAGCTTCTTTGGTAAAAAGGTTAGAAGAATTGGGTATAGGAAGACCTTCTACCTATGCGCCAACAATTTCTACCATTCAAAGAAGAGAATATATCGCCAAAGGAACTGTTGAGGGATCGGAAAGAAAATATCTTCAATTCACGCTTAAGAATGATAGTGTAACCTCAAAAACACTTTCAGAAAAAGTAGGGTCAGACAAGGGAAAACTTGTTCCTACAGATATAGGGAATATTGTGAATGATTTCTTAGTGAAAAACTTCTCGAATATTTTAGACTTTGGATTTACTGCCAAAGTAGAAACCGAATTTGATGATATCGCAGACGGAAAGGAAGATTGGACTTCTATGATTAAGGAGTTTTATCAAGATTTCCATGTTACTGTAGAAGATGTTGCTGAGAATGCTGAGAGAGCAAAAGGAGAAAGATTGTTAGGGATTGATCCTGAAACAGGAAAGAATGTATATGTTCGTTTAGGGCGATACGGAGCAATGGTTCAGATAGGAGAGGCAACTGATGAGGAGAAGCCAAGGTTTGCGAGTTTACAAGGAGAACAGACAATGAACAATATTACCTATGAGGAAGCTTTAGACCTGTTTAAATTACCTAAAAAAGTAGGTGATTACGAAGGAGATGAAGTTGTAGTGGCTAATGGTCGTTTTGGTCCTTATGTTAGGTTTGGAAAAATGTTTGTTTCCTTAGATAAAGGAGAAAACCCAATGACTGTTGATTTGGATAGAGCTGTTGAGCTAATAGAAGCAAAGAGAAAAGCAGATGCGCCTATCGGGTCTTACCAAGACCTACCTATTCAAAAAGGAGTTGGAAGATTTGGGCCATTTATCAAATGGAACTCTATGTTCATCAACGTTAATAAGAAGTATGACTTTGACAACCTATCTCAGTCAGACATGGAAGAGTTGATAGAAGATAAATTAAAGAAAGAGCGAGAAAAATTGATTCATAATTGGGAAGATGTTGGTATTCGAGTAGAGAAAGCCAGATGGGGAAGATTTAATGTGATCAAAGGAAAAATAAAAGTAGAGCTTCCAAAAACAACTCAAATTCAAGAGATGACAAAAGAAGAAGCGGTGAAATTAATTGAATCAAAGACACCTAAAAAGAAAACTGCAAAAAAGAAATAAGAAATCCTTATATTGCAAGCAGTTTACGAACTTTTTTAAATGAACTCTGACTTTTTATCCCCTATAAAAGATTCTGTAGTTGCACATTCAGTGTTGCTACCTCCCAATAGTTTTGGTAGAACTTTTCTCATACACTCACAAACCGATGGGTTTCCTGATTTGGAGGGTGTTAAGATGGCTATTGTAGGTGTAGAGGAAGATAGAAATACCGAAGATAACTTTGGTAGTGGTAAAGATTTACATCACATCAGAAGGCATTTATATCAATTATTCCCGGGTAATTGGCATACCAAAATTGCTGATCTCGGAAATATTAAAAAAGGAAACAAAACCTCCGATACTCTTTTTGCAGTAACTGAAGTCGTAGCTACTTTGTTAAAAAAAGATATTATTCCAATTATCATTGGAGGTGGGCAGGATACAACTTTTTCTAATTATCGCGCTTATGATGCATTAGAGCAAACGGTAAATTTAGTTGCTGTTGATAGTATGTTTGATCTAGGGACTTTAGATGACGAGTTGTCTTCAAAGTCTTATTTGAGTAAGATTATAATGCAACAGCCAAACAACCTGTTCAATTATAGTAATATTGGGTATCAAACCTATTTTAATTCTCAGGAAGAGATCAATTTGATTCATAGCCTGAATTTTGACGCATACAGGTTAGGAGAAGCAAAGAATTTAGAAATTGTAGAGCCTGTGTTTAGAGATGCTGATATTGTGAGTATAGATATAGGTGTTGTAAGACAAAGTGATGCTCCTGCAAATAATAATGTATCTCCCAACGGTTTCTATGGTGAAGAGATATGCGCAATTGCTCGATATGCAGGGATTAGCGATAAAGTAACTTCATTCGGAATTTACGAGTACAACTCTAAATATGATTCCAATTATCAAACAGCACATTTGATTGCTCAAATGATATGGTACTTTATTGAAGGAGTAAATTTTAGAGCAAAGGATTACCCGTTTAGTACAAAAGAAGATTATCAAAAGTTTACTGTCTTGTTAGAGAATGATGATCCTATCAATTTTTATAAAAGTGATAAGACAGGAAGATGGTGGATGGAGATAAATTTAATAAAGGATAATAAATACAAAAGACACGCGTTAATACCTTGTACCTATCAGGATTAT
The DNA here is from genome assembly GCF_042684245.1 of Pseudotenacibaculum haliotis. Lineage (NCBI taxonomy): Bacteria > Pseudomonadati > Bacteroidota > Flavobacteriia > Flavobacteriales > Flavobacteriaceae > Pseudotenacibaculum > Pseudotenacibaculum haliotis. Next base: position 816,808 of record NZ_JBHULH010000001.1, on the reverse strand, counting down.
TTGGAAACAACCGAACAGATTATTCCAGAAAGGTGGTTTAAGGCACAAAGAAAAATGGTTTAAATACAAGACAGAGAAAAGATTACGTTAAAAAGCTAGTATTAGATTGTATTTTTACAAAAAAAACTCTAGGTTTACGAACTTTTTTTAGGAAAGACTATAAAATATGAAGAAAGTAGCATTATATGCATTTGTAATAGCCATCTTGTATGGATGTGGTTCTAATGACAGAGGAGAGCTTCTTGGTGTAAGAAGCCAGAAGAAATGGTTTGCTGAAAGGCCTTTTGGTATGGTTTCAATTCCGGGAGGGTCGTTTACTATGGGTAAGCAAGATGAAGATGTTGTTGGTACCATGAGTGCTCCAGCCAGAACCGTTACGGTAAGACCTTTTTATATGGACGAGACTGAGATTACAAACTCAGAATACAAGCAATTCGTTCATTGGGTAAGAGACTCTATTACAAGAACTAAGTTAGCTTACATGGCAGACTTTGCAGGAGGAGGAAATTTAATAGATAGTACAGGAACGTCTAAAGGAGGTGGAATTTATGATTTTGCCTTTGCAGTAATAGATACAACCAATGCTACGGCATACGAGAAATATATGTTCGAGAACTATTATGACATAGGTACAGGTCTAGATTCTCTAAAACCATTAAATTGGGAAAGAGAATTAATTTGGGATACAAGTGAGTATCCAGATGAGTACTATACAGAAGTAATGGATTCTCTTTATATCAAAAAGGATGAAGCTACGAATGGTATTAGAACATTCAATCCTAAGTTTTTAAACTATACCTATTCTTGGTTTGATGGTAAATCAGCTATCAGAGGAGTAGGAGATAGAAAAGAATTTTTAAAGAACGAAACTGTAAACGTTTATCCAGATACAACTGTTTGGGTAAAAGATTTCAACTATTCTTATAACGATCCAATGCACCAAGATTACTTCTTCCATCCGGCCTACGAAGACTATCCGGTTGTTGGAGTAAATTGGTACCAAGCAGAAGCTTTCTGTAATTGGAGAACCAAGTATAAAAATGACAAGGTAAGAGGTAAGAAAGGATCTATCCCTGTACCAAGTTTTAGATTGCCAACAGAAGCAGAATGGGAATATGCTGCCAGAGGAGGTCTAGAATATGCAAAATACCCTTGGGGTCTACACAGTACTACAAGTGACAGAGGATGTTTCTTGGCAAACTTTAAACCTGTAAGAGGAAACTATGCAGTAGATGGAGCTCTGTATACAGTAGAAGCGAAATCATACAATCCAAATGACTATGGTCTATACAACATGGCAGGAAATGTTGCCGAATGGACAAACACTTCATACAATCCGTCATCTTACTACATGGGATCAACAATGAACCCAAATGTTGAAGACCGAAACAACAAAAGAAAAATCATTAGAGGTGGTTCTTGGAAAGATGTAGCATATTTCTTGGAAGTAAGTACAAGAGACTATGAGTATGCAGATACTGCAAGAAGTTACATCGGATTTAGAACTGTCCAAAACTCCCTAGGGAAATTAAGATCACAAACAAATAATTAACACTAACCCCCAAAACAATTTAATTATGGCACAATCAAAATCTACAAAGAAATTATTTAACATGGCTTACGGTATCGGAGCTGCAATTGTAATTTTAGGAGCACTATTTAAGATTATGCACTTTAGCATTGGACCTATCACCGGAGGTATGATGCTTACAATTGGTATGGCTGTAGAAGCTTTAGTATTTGCTATTTCTGCATTCGAACCTGTTGAAGACGATTTAGACTGGACAAAAGTTTATCCAGAATTAGGAGATGAAGATGGAGAAGCTTCAGGTGCACAAGGAATGTTATCCCAAAAGTTAGATAATTTATTAAAAGAAGCTCAAGTTGATACTGACTTGATGAATAGCCTAGGACAAAGTATTAAGAATTTCCACAATGCAGCAGAAGGATTAAGTGTTGCTTCAGAATCAATTTCTACAACTTCAAAGTATAACGAGCAAGTAGAAAGAGCTGCATCTCAAATGGAATCATTAAACGGTTTGTACCAAGTACAAATGGAAAATGCAAATAAACAATCAGAGATCAATAATGCAATGATCCAAAACTCTGAGAGATTACAAGAGCAAATGGAATCGTTAGCGAGTAACCTTTCTTCTTTGAACGGAGTGTATGGTGGAATGCTATCTGCAATGTCTAGCAAGTAATTAGTTCATTTATTGTTTAACTCAAAAAACTAATTCACATGGCAGGAGGAAAATTATCCCCAAGGCAAAAGATGATTAACTTAATGTACCTAGTTTTCATTGCAATGTTAGCAATGCAAATGGATAAGAAGGTATTATCATCTTTTGGTTTTATGAAAGAAAAGATCGAAGATACTAACAACGCTGCGACAACAAATATTCAAAATATCTTAGCGAATTTAAGCACAAAGGCTACAGATCAGCCGGATAAATTCGGAACCTTGAATAACAAAGCAAAGCAGATTAATGGTTTATCTGTAGATCTGTATAACTTTATAGGAACTTTTAAAGATTCAATCTTGGCTGATACAGACCCAGAGGACTATGATCAGTATGAGTCTATGAGTAGTGCAGATAGAGTAGATGCAATGTTATTTGCAGGAGAAGGAAATACTCCTTTAGGAGACGAATTTTTAGGAAAAATCAATGACTATAGAACTAAGGTTTTAGGAATTTTAGGAAATGGAGCAAATCCTGATTTGATAACAAACATCAACAAAAGATTTGACACAAGTCCTCAAAAAGCAAAAGAAGAAGGTTCACCAGATATTCCATGGATTCGTAGCCGTTACGAAGGAATGCCAATGATTACTACCTTGGCTAACTTAACCCAAATTCAAGGAGATGTTAAGAATACAGAAGCTGAAATCTATACAAACCTTTTAGGAGGTCAGTTAGAAAGCGAAGTATCTTTAACAAACTATAAAGGAATTGTTGCCTTAGACAAGAATGCATACTTTGCTGGAGAGAAAGTAACCGGTAAAATTGTATTAGGTCGTTACGATGCAACATTAAAACCAGAAAAAGTAGTTTTAAACGGAAGAGATTATAAAAAGATCGATGCTGGTCAAGTATTGGTAGACATCCCTGCAGGAAGTGTAGGAAGTCACGATATTAAAGGAAAGATCACTTTTACGCAAGATGGTAAACCAATCGACGTACCATTTGAGAGTTCTTACTCTGTAATTGCTGAGCCAAGCGAAGCAGTAATCTCTGCTGATAAAATGAATGTAGTATATCGTGGATTGGATAACCCAATTTCGATATCTGTTCCAGGAGTAGGAGACAAAGATATTTCTCCAAGTGTTCCAGGAAATAATAAATTAACAAGAACAGGTTTAGGAAAATATGTTTTAAATCCAGGTTCAGGAAACGAAGTAAAGATCAATGTGTCTGCTAAATTAAGTAGTGGTAAAACGATCAATACTCCAAAGGTTTTCAGAATTAAAGATATTCCGGCAGCAGCAGGAACAGTTCGTGGAGATTTTGGTGTAGTTCCAATGCCTAAGTCAAGTTTAAACAATACTCCAATTGCGGCAGACTTACCTGATTTCGTATTTGACTTAAAGTTAGAAGTTCAAGGATTTACAGTAAAAGTTCCTGGACAGTTAGCAGTAAAAGTAAACGGAAGTAAGTTTGATGCTAGAGCTAAAAAAGCATTAGCAAAAGCAAGAAGAGGAGACGTAATTACTATTTTTGATATCAAGGCTGTTGAAAGTAAAAAGAGAACACCAATCAAAAAAGTATTACCTGTAAGTATACAGATTACAAATTAGAAGATAAAATTAGTGTAGTATGATTAGGAAGCATTTTTATACAGTTGTTATTGCCCTTTTAGCATCAGGTTACATGGGTGCGCAGGCCAATTTGTTAAATGCGACTCAAGTAGATCAAATTGGAAAAAAAACAGCTGAGAAGATCGCGGCAGATAACGATGCGCCTTTGGCATATGGTTTTATAGATGATCGTGATATCTTATGGTCTAAAGTAGTATGGGAATTTGTAGATTTAAATCAGAAAATCAATCTTCCGTATTATTTCCCAATCGATACTACGAATATCTCTAACGATAGACGTTCACTTTTTGACACGCTTTTAAAAGCCGTTAGAAAAGGAGATATCGAAAATGTATATTCAGATTCATTCTTTACTTCTAAAGTAACCAAAGCTGAGATCGATGAGAAGTTGATCAATGTTCGTACGAGTGGAAATTTTGCAGATACTTTCAGAATTCAAACTCAAGATATCGAAGGATACATGATCAAAGGAATGTGGTATTTCGACAAGCGTCAAGGAGAGTTAAAATACAGACTTTTAGCAATTGCCCCAATGGGGAAAGACGTTTTAACTTTAGGATTACCTGATATTGAAGACGATGAATTGTATGAATTATTCTGGATCTTCTATCCTGAAGCTAGAGAAGTATTACACGATGCAAAGGTATTCAACCCTAAAAATGCATCTCAGCCTATCTCATTTGACCATTTATTAAATGCGAGAAGATTTAGTTCTGTGATCATCAGAGAAGAGAATATCTATGGTAACAGAAAGATTGCAGATTACATTCGTGGAAATGCATTGTTCCAGTTATTGGAAGCTGATAGAATTAAAGAAAATATCAGAGATAGAGAAATTGATATGTGGAATTACTAATTCTACATACATAATATAAAAAAAAGCGTCTCGAAATTCGAGACGCTTTTTTGTTAAAACAGTATTTTTGGAGAGTGAAAGTAGATTATATCATTGTAGGTTTAGGATTGGCAGGATTAGCCTTTGCAGAAGAGCTGATTGAATCAGGTAAGACATTTATAGTTTTTGAAGATCACTCACAAACATCTTCACTCGTAGCCGGAGGAGTATACAACCCGGTAATCTTAAAAAGATTTACCCCGGTATGGAATGCTAAGGAACAACTGGAAATAGCCATGCCTTTCTACAAGAACTTAGAAGAAAAACTAGGTATAAATATAAATGATAAATTTTCTACAAGAAAAGTCTTTAAAAGTATAGAAGATCAGAATAATTGGTTTATTGCTTCAGACAAACCACAATTATCTGAATTTATGAACCCTTCTATCTTTTCAGAAAACATTCCTGGAATTATTGGAGAACATGGTTTTGGAGAGGTATATAAAACTGGGAGAATAAATACTCATAAGCTAATTGAAAACTACCGAAACTTCTTAATTCAAAAAGAAAGCATTCGTTTCGAGAAGTTTGACCATTCTGAAATTAGCTTCTCAGATCATGAAATAGCGTATAAAGATGTCATTTCAGAGCGTATTGTGTTCTGTGAGGGCTACGGACTTAAACAAAATACATTCTTTGATTATTTGCCTTTAAATGGAACAAAAGGTGAATTAATTACAATTCACGCTCCAGACTTAAATATAGAATTTTTAGTAAAATCGACACTTTTTGTACTTCCACTAGGAAATCATCGATACAAAATAGGAGCTACTTTCAATTGGGTAGATAAAACATCTTTACCAACAGAAGATGGAAAAAAGGAGCTTGTAGAAAAACTTGATAAAGTAATTGACGTTCCCTATGAAATTATCGATCAAACAGCAGGAGTGAGACCTACAGTAAAAGATAGAAGACCCCTTGTTGGAAGGCATCCAAAACACACTCAAATGTTTATCCTAAACGGGTTAGGCACAAGAGGAGTAATGATTGCTCCAACGGTAGCTAAAGAGTTGTTTTTACACATAGAGAAAAACAGAGTTCTAGATCCCGAGATAGATGTTGAGAGATTTAGAAAAGTTTACAGTAAATAAAAATTCTTTTTTTAGAATAGATCACTTCTCTTTTTTCTTTTCCTTTTGAGATCTGGTTTTATGCAAGTAATATTGCATTCTATTATCACTATTTGCATGTTTCATCTCCCTTTTTTTTTGAATTTTTGCTCTAATTCTTTTGATAAACTCAAACATATAAGTCTATGGTTAGCGAATAGGGGGAAACCTACTAGTTAGTAAACCAATTGTTGTTTAACAAATAGACGAAAAAAAATAGAAAAAAAAACGAGTGATTATACCTGAAAAAAGACGCTACTCTTAATTCTTATTCTTTTTGTACTTCACAAACATGTTGATCCATAGAATTCTTGATAGGCGAAGATTAACAGGCGCAATCAAACCAAGAACAACAAAAATTGAAATAAAGGATTGAAGCAATGTAAGCCCAATAAAGAGCTTTGTTATAATAAATACAGCAACGGAAACAGCAACAGTAAGCGCATAATTTACATACATGGCTCCATAGAAAAATGAAGGCTCAATCATGTATTTTAACCCACAAACAGAACAGTTTTTATGAAGCTTGGTAATCTTTCTTGGATTGAAAGTGAAAGGAAATTCGAAGAAGTCACCTTCATGACATTGTGGGCATTTTCCTTTGAAGATGCTATAAGTTTTTTGCCCTTTTTTGAACATGATAAGTGTGATTGTTATAATTTATTATATTTTTATGGTAAGCCCCATAAGGCACCACAAAAATAACGAAAAATGAAAAGAAAAACTTATTTAACCAGCTTGTTTTTATTGGCTTTTTTGTCAATAAACGCTCAATTTTCATGGGAAGCAATAACAGCAATAACTAACGATCCGGCTAACGGACAGCGTTATGATGACGTCTTCTTTTTAGACCAAAATACAGGTTGGGCAGCCAATGGTTTTTTTGCTGCGATTTATAAAACCACAGATGGAGGAGTAAACTGGACATTACAAACAGATGGGAATACTTTAGCTCCAGGACAAGGATTGTATTTTAGAAATGTAGAATTTTTAAATGCGAATGTTGGGTTTATTGGAACCTTCCAAGGAAAATTCTATAAAACCTCTGATGGAGGTTCAAATTGGTCTGAAGTAACCAATATTAGTCCTAATCCGGCAGGGATTTGCGGGATCAATACTGTGGGAAGCTCTACTGTATATGGAGTTGGACTCTTTACAGAGCCTGCTACGTTAATTAAATCAGTTGATAGTGGAGATACTTGGACTTCAACAGACATGTCTGCACATGCAACGGCTTTGGTAGAAGTGAAATTTTTTAATGAGATGATAGGGTATGCAGCAGGAAAAAGTGCTACCGGAGGTATTATTATCAAAACAACAGATGGAGGAGCTAACTGGACTGAAGTATACAATTCTGGAAATGCAGGAGAGTTTGTTTGGAAATTACAAATATTAGAAGGCTCAAGTGGGAACACTATTTTTGGTGCTGTGCAACAAGCAGCAACAACTTCAGGAAGATTGATCAAAACAACAGATGCAGGGGCTAACTGGACAGAGAAAAATGTTCCGGGAGCAGATATTCAAGCAGTAGGCTTTATCTCTGAAACTCACGGATGGATGGGTGGTTCAGAAGCCGGAATTATGGAAACCACCGATGGCGGAGATACCTGGACAAATATTGGTGTTGGAGGAAACCTCAATAGAATTTTTGTCATTAATAATACATATGCTTTTGCGGCAGGAACAACCATCTACAGGTACTCTGATGCAACATTGTCTACAGAAGACATTTTGGGAGAGAGACTTCCTTTAAAAATTGAACTTTCAGAAAATCCGGTTGAAGATCTGTTGAAGTTTTCAATCACTTATCGATTCAATGATAACATGGTAATTGAATTATATGACATTCAAGGAAAGTTGATCAGGCAACTTGCAAAAGATCGAACTGCTAATGTTTCAGGAGAGACCAAAAACTATGAGTTTCCAGTAAGCGATCTTTCCAGCGGATTATATATTCTTAACTTTCATAATAATACAGGAAGGCAGTCAATGAAATTTATAAAAAAGTAACCCGAAAGTAGATAACTTTCGGGATTACCAAACAAAGGGATGAGAAATGTGATTACTCACCACCGAACAATTTCCTTTTCATGTAACTCTCTAGATTGGAGCACAAATTCTACAAAATCTTTCAGTTCTTCTCCTGTAGTTTTGAGACGATCTGTGGGCTTAACACCTTTTTTATTGCCTGTAAACTTATAGTATAGATGATTAAAATCTTGATGTGTCATATCTTGAAAATTTGGAACGAGTTAGGTAAAATGACTACATGTAATGAGTACAGGTAAATGTATTTTTTTTAGTCTGTTCAAAGCAGAGGAATTACACCCTTTATTTTCTTAGAAAATCACTATCGAAACACTATTTTTACCTAGTTTTGTGTGACTAAAACTTCAACTTCTCATGGTTAATGTTCATGATCTTACCGTAACTTTTTCGGGAACAGATTTATTTTCAGGAATTACCTTCAAACTCAACAGAGGAGATCGCGTGGGTTTGATAGGAAAAAATGGTGCAGGAAAATCTACCTTACTTAAAGTTCTGTCAAAGGACATAGATAGTAGTGGAGGAACAATTGCTTTTGATAAAGAGATCAAAATAGGTTTTTTGCGTCAGGATATCGATTTTGTTCACGGTAGAACCATTTTAGAAGAAGCCTATCAGGCTTTTGAAGAAATCATTCAAATAGAAAAAAATCTCGAATACATCAATGAACAGTTGGCTACCCGAACAGATTACGAAAGCGAAGGGTATAATCAATTGATCATCGATCTAAATGAGGATACCGAACGATATGAGTTACTAGGTGGGTATAATTACCAGGGAGATACAGAGAAGATATTACAAGGGTTAGGGTTTCAAAGAGAAGACTTTGATAAACTAACAGATACGTTCTCGGGAGGATGGCGAATGCGAATTGAGTTGGCAAAACTCTTATTACAGAACAACGATATTCTCTTATTGGATGAGCCAACCAACCACTTAGATATAGAATCGATTATCTGGCTTGAGAATTTCTTAAAGTCTTATACAGGAGCTATTGTATTGGTTTCTCACGACAAGATGTTCTTAGACAATGTAACCAATCGTACTATTGAAATCTCTCTAGGAAAGATCTACGATTATAAGAAACCTTATACGCAATTTTTAGAGCTGCGTAAAGACATTAAAGAGAAGCAACTACAATCTCAGAAGAATCAGGAAAAAGAGATCAAACAAACTGAGCAACTAATAGAGAAATTTAGATACAAAGCAAGCAAAGCTGCTTTTGCTCAATCTTTGATCAAAAAATTAGAGAAAGTTGAGCGAATTGAAGTAGACGAAGATGAAAATGCTACGATGAATATACGTTTCTCTATTTCAAGAGATCCGGGAAAGATTATTTTCGAAGCAGAAAATCTGCAAAAGAGCTACGGAGACAAACAAGTTTTACAAAATGTTGACCTGTTGATTGAAAGAAACAGCAGAATCGCTTTTGTAGGGCAAAACGGTCAAGGAAAATCTACTTTGGCAAAGATGATGGTTGGAGAAATTCCTTTTGAAGGAATGCTCAAATTAGGACATAATGTAGAGATCGGATATTTTGCTCAGAACCAATCAGAATACTTACCACCGGAGAAAACAGTAGTTGAGATCATGGAAGATGCTGCCGATGATAACAACAGAGCACGAGTAAGAGATATGCTGGGAGCTTTTTTGTTTAGCGGAGAATCTGTAGATAAAAAAGCAAAAGTATTATCAGGAGGAGAAAGAAACCGTTTGGCTCTATGTAAGCTATTGTTATCGCCATTCAATGTATTGATCATGGATGAGCCAACCAACCACTTAGACATTGCGTCAAAAAGTGTTTTAAAGAGAGCATTGCAAAACTTTAACGGAACTCTCATATTGGTATCTCACGACAGAGAATTCTTACAAGGATTGACCAATAAGGTGTATGGATTTAAAGACAAGGTGATCAAAGAATATTTAGGAGATATAGATTATTTCTTAGACGTTCATAAAATGGAAAGCCTTCGAGAAGCAGAGAAAAGAACTGTAGTAAAAGAAACCAAAAAAAGCTCTCAAAAAGAAAAATATCAGCTTTCCAAAGAGCAGGAAAAAGAATTGAGAAAGCTTAAAAATAAGCTGGCGAAGATCGAAAATCAAATCAATGATCTAGAAAAAGAAATAGAACAAATAGATTTGGCGTTGGCAGAGAACTACGAAGAGGTTTCTTCACAACCTAACTTTTTTGAAAACTACAAGGCTAAGAAAAGAAAATATGAAGAATTAATGGAGCAATGGGAACTAGCTGAAGAAGAAGTAACCAATTTTTCTTAGTTTTAAATTGTAAGCTATTTATACTTGTCATATCGAGCGGAGTCGAGATGTGAAAAGCTAAATGTTATTGTGAAGCTATATTATGTATACATATTAAAATGCTTTGACGGTTATTTATATACCGGAGTAACGAACGATATATCAAGAAGATTTGAAGAGCATCAAAAAGGTTTAAACAAAGATTGTTTTACCTACAAGAGAAGGCCGGTTGAGCTGATTTTCCAACAAGAATTTAATGATATTGAACAAGCCATTTGCTTTGAGAAAAAGATAAAAAAGTGGAGTAGGGAAAAGAAATTGGCTTTAGCAAATGAAGATTTCAATAAGTTACAAGAGTTATCAGAATGTAAAAACAGATCACACGCAAAAAATATAGGTCTCGACTCCGCTCGATCTGACATTAACCCCTTCGATCTTTTTCAATCCAACATTAGAACAATCAACCAACAAATCTTCTTAAAAGAGTTAAGTGATAAGAAGATCAAGATGTTTGTAAAGAGAGAAGATCAAATTCATCCTTTTGTCTCCGGAAATAAATTCAGAAAGCTCAAATACAACCTTACTCACGCAAAACTGCAAGGCAAAAAAACACTGTTGACTTTTGGAGGGGCTTTTTCTAATCATATTTTGGCAACTGCTGTTGCCGGGAAAAAAGAAGGTTTTAAAACCATTGGAATTATAAGAGGTGATGAGCTTGGAAAAAACCTAGAAAAAACCTTAGAGCAAAACTCTACGTTGCGACAAGCTTCAGAAAATGGAATGCATTTTGAGTTTGTTTCCAGAGAGCAATACCGACAAAAAGAAGATCAAGATCTCATCAAGCGTTTAAAAAAGTACTACGGAGATTTTTATTTAGTACCCGAAGGCGGAACCAACGAATTGGCTATCAAAGGATGTGAAGAGATTTTAACAGATGAAGATGAGCAGTTTGATTATATTTGTTCTTGTGTGGGTACAGGAGGTACCATTTCCGGGCTTATTAAAAGTGCCAAAGAGCATCAGACTGTTTTAGGGTTTCCGGCATTAAAAGGAGATTTTTTGCAGGGAGAAATAGAAGGTTTTGTGACGGAAAGAGACAATTGGAAATTGATCACAAAGTACCATTTTGGCGGATATGGAAAGTTTTCTGAAGAGTTGATTCATTTTATCAACCAGTTCAAAGAACAAACACAAATACCATTAGACCCCATCTATACAGGAAAAATGTTGTTTGGAATTATAGACATGATCAAGCAAGATAAATTTCCACAAGGATCCAATATCTTGGTAATCCATACAGGAGGATTGCAAGGAATAGAAGGGTTTAATGAACGATTACGAAAAAAAGGAAGTGATTTAAAAATACATATATGAGAGTACGGTTTTTACTGGTTGTAATGGTATCTGTATTATTGGCTAGTTGTAGTTCAAGCAGAAAAGTGACTACAAAAAAGCAAAATAAAAAGGCGAAAATAGTAGAGCCTAAACCGGAAAAGTTGCCTTCAGTAAAGCAGATTCAGCATGTAAGAAAGTTAGAAAGAGGTAATAAATCACTAAACAGACACACACTTCATTACATCAGAAAATACGCACCATTGGCTGTGTTGGAAATGCATGAATATAAAATTCCTGCAAGTATTACTTTGGCACAAGGAATTTTAGAATCCGGAAATGGAAGGAGCCAGTTAGCTTCTAAATCCAACAATCATTTCGGAATCAAATGCCACACCGGATGGAAAGGAGGACGTGTATACCATGACGATGATGAAAAAGGAGAATGTTTCAGAAAGTATAAGTATGTACAGAGCTCTTATAAAGATCACTCTAAATTCCTGTCCGGGAGAAGAAGATATGCCGGATTGTTTAAACTTCGATTAAAGGATTACAAAGGTTGGGCAAGAGGCTTGAAAAAAGCAGGATATGCTACAGATAGAAAGTACCCTAAAAAATTAATTAAGATCATAGAAGACTACAAGCTGTATGAGTTTGATAAGTTTACAAAGAAAGACCTAAAAAGAGGAAAAAGAATAGCAAAAGAAGAAGATAGGAGAGAAGAACCAAAAAAGAAGAAAGCTACAAAGGCTCAGTATTACGAAGTAAAAAAAGGAGATACCTTATACTCGATCTCTAAAAAGTTTGGAACAACGGTAGATGACTTGAAAAAGTGGAATAATTTAAAAGACAATACCCTGTCTATTGGTCAGAAACTTGTAATCAAATAAAAAATCCGCGAAGGTCAAGAGAAACCTTCGCGAATCTAACCAAACAACTAACATATTCAATTCTACCATGAATATTTTTTCCTCATAGCTTGTTTTTTAATGGCCTTAATCATAACATTTTCTAACTCGTCCTTTTTCATAGTCTCCTTTTGTTTTTGGGAGATATAAGCTTTCCTTTTTTTGTTCAATTCGTTAATCTTGGCCTTGATCTTTGAACGAACTTTTTTCTGTTTTTCTACATATTTTTTTAATTCAGCATCCGACATATTTTGCAAATGTTTTGGAAGCTGTGATCTTTTGATCTTTGAATAATCGACCTTCTCTTTTTCAGATTTGTCAACCAAATCCCAACTAGAGTTGTTATATAATCTAGAACTCTTGCTTACTGTTCTGTTTACAATCACAACTTCATCTAGAGCTTCTGCATTTACATCCTGTTGCTTTTGAGCCATTTGTTTTGTATACCCTTTGTTTCCAAAATAGATATATGTTTTATTCAGCTTTCTATTTAAGATGATGATCTCTTCATCGTAAGGAGTGATAATATGAACGATCTTTTTATTGTGATTGATCGTCATATAATCTCCACCTCCCATATCTGCTCCGTCCTTCCACATTCCAGATATTCCTGTATTGTAATCTCCACAGTAAATGGTATTAATAATTACATCTTTTTCTTTGGCATCAGAAATTGCTTCTCTGTAATTGATCTTTCCTTGCGTAAAAGGCTCATTTCCTGCAATAAAGATCAAGCGTAGGTCATTTTTGTTTTTGCCCCACTTCAAATCATTTAAAGAAGAACTGATTACCTGTCCGCAATACTCTTTACCACCATTTGTGGTTAGAGAGAACAATTTTTCCGAGATATCATCTAGGTCATTACTAAAAGAAAGAACTTGTCTGATGTATCCATCAGAAGATTCTAATCGATCATTGCCATATTCATACAAGGCAATTTTTAAATCAGGCTTTTGAATTCCGTACTTAGCATATGACAGTTCATTAACGATTTGCCATAATTGGGCTTTTGCCTGATTGATCAATCCGTCCATGCTATTACTCGTGTCTAATAAAAGAGCAACTTTAATTGTTTGCTTTTTCTTTTTGTCATTCTCAGGTTCAGATGCATAAGATGCTACTGAAAGTCCTAAGAAAAGAACTGCGATAACTTTTAACATTCGTGTTTTCATAATTTTTGTTTTTGATGAATGATGAAAAGCTTGGTTTGTTAGCATTGACACTTCAATATTAAGGCCAACTTTTGCGAAATAAAATTGAGAATGAGTAAAAGGACCTTTTCAATGAGGGAAGCGGATTTTTAATTTAGTGAACGTTTCAAATTTTAAGTGAAAAAGCCCGTTTTAAGAGGGATGTGATTTTTTTGGAAAATTTTTTGTGTGTATGTTTACATTACTAAGTACTATAATGAGTAAGGTTTACAGAATCATATTGCCCTTAATTTTCTTGATGATTCAGACCGGATTTTCTCAAGATATCAAAACAGGCTTTGGAACTTTAATCGAAATCAAAGTCCGTGTAGTAGATCAAGAAACCGGCAAATCTATCAAGAATGCTTATGTGTATGCTAACGGAGAAACATTTCCGTATAGTTACATCAATCAATACTATTTGGTAAGGTTAAAACTAAATGATGAATTGGTTATCTGGCACCCTGGATTTAAAACGCTGTTCTTTAGAGTAGAATCCGATGAAGATATTCGTGTAGAATTAACCGAAACAAAAGAGAATAGAGAATATCAACAAGATGTATATTCACGAAATAGAAGTAAAGTAATGTCAAGCTCCGATGATTATTTTACCAATCTAGATTCTGCCAACTTTTACAAGAAAATAAATATAGAAAAGAGTCTTTCTTTTATTGAAAACATTTTAAGAGAGAACTATTCAGATGGGCGTAATGCAGCTACCTATAGATTGTTAGGAGATATTTACTATGAGTGGATGCAATATGACTTGGCAATTTCATATTATAAAAACTCTTTACAGTACAGAGAAGATGAACGAACCAAGTATCAGCTAATAAAAGCCGCCATGGCTATTAAAGAGTTTGATATAGCAGAAACATATTTACTAACCATTAAAACAAGTAAGTTAGGGCTGTTTGAAAAGATTCTAGTCTATGAAAACTTAGGAGATATTTATCTTGAGAAAAAAGAATTTGCCAAAGCTATTACCAATTATAACAGAGCACTTAAGATTTCTGAAGACAATAAAGTAACATCAAAAATTACTGATATCAACTCAAAATTGGGAGATGTATCTGTAGCACAAGGAAACATACCAAAAGCAAACCGACAGTTTCGAAATTCGATCAAGTTAGCCTCTGAAGAAAGTCCGGTTAGATCCTTGGAAGAAAAAGATAAAGTAGCAGATTTTTATAACTCTACACAACAATTTGATAAGGAGATTAATCTAAGAAAGCAAGCACTTTTAGAAACAAAACAACTAAACGATTCAGTGTTACTTATTGCTGATAAGGAAAGTAATTCTAAAGTTAGTGCTAATGACAGTATTGGTATTCTTAACGGGTTTTTAGATGTAGGGAATCTATTTGATACCTATCAAATTTCAGCAATCAATTCCGCTTCGGTAAATAATTATAAAATCGGACGCGCTTTGGTAGAAAAAGAAGACTATGAAGAAGCCATTCCTTTTTTAAAGAAAAGTATTGAAGATGCCGATAAGAACAAAGATCTGATTGTAAAGAAAGATGCTACTCGAAAACTTTCAGAAGTCTATGAAAATGTTGGAGAATATGATAAAGCGTATAAGACCTACCGAGAGTATGTTAGTTTGGTAGATACATTGTATGCACGGAAAGAACAGGAGATCGAATATTCGAAAAGAACAGCGAAAAAATCTGCTGAATATAGAAATCGAATTGCAAGTTTGGAAAAAGATAAGGCACTTAGTGATAGTCGATATGATCTAGCGTTTAAGAACAAGCAATTAAGTGTAGAAAGAACAAAGCTACAGCAGTATGTTATTTACTCATTGATTGCCGGAATTCTAGCAATGATCGTATTCACATATTTACTATTTCGAAGCAATAAACAGCAAAAACTATCCAATAATTTACTGGCGTTAAAATCTATGCGATCACAGATGAATCCGCATTTTATCTTTAATGCACTAAACTCTGTAAATAGTTTTATTGCGGTAAATGACGAACGTAATGCCAATCGATATCTCTCAGAATTCTCCGTATTAATGCGATCTGTATTGGAAAATTCAGATGAAGATTTTATCCCTTTTGCTAAGGAAGTAGAACTTATAGAATTGTATGTAAAGCTGGAACACAATCGATTTAAAGAAAAGTTTGATTATAAGATATCTATAGATGAAGCCATTGATTTAGATCAATATTCCATTCCGCCAATGTTATTACAGCCATATATAGAAAATGCTATTTGGCACGGACTCCGTTATAAAGAAGAAAAAGGAAATCTACATATCGAAGTTCAAAAAGTAGATGAAGAATCAATATCGGTACTAATTAAAGATGATGGAGTAGGAAGAAAACGATCGCAAGAACTCAAGACAAAAAATCAATTAAAACAAAAATCAAAAGGAATGAGTACGATCAAGAAACGGATCACTATTTTGAACGATATGTATCAAGATAAGATCTCTGTATCTGTCTCAGACCTCTTTGAAAACGGAACGGGAACTCAAGTCAAATTGTTATTAAAAAGGAATTAAAATGAAAATTAAAGCCATCATAGTAGAAGACGAAGCGGTAAGCAGAGATATTTTACGCAATTACCTTTCTAAGTATTGTCCAAATGTGACTTTAATGGGAGAGGCAAGCAATATTAACGAAGCTTATGAATTAATTCAACAGCACGAGCTGGATTTAGTATTCTTAGACGTTGAAATGCCTTTTGGAAACGCTTTTGATCTTTTAGAGAAAGTAGACGATAGAAGGTTTGAAACAGTATTTGTGACGGCTTACGATCATTATGCCATTGAAGCACTTAACAGTCATGCCTCGTATTACCTTTTAAAGCCTATTTCTATTGACGAATTGATCAAAGCTGTCAATCATGTTACAGAGATCAAGGAAAGAGAGAACGATTTACAAAATAAGATCTTATCACCCAAAGTATCCGGAGCTTCCGGAAAGATTACCATTCCTGTTCAAGATGGATTTGAAGTATTAGATGTAAAAGACATTGTATTCTGTAAAGCAGATGATAATTATACTGAAATCTACTTAGAAGATTCTAAAAGGTTGGTAAGTAAAACCTTAAAGTATTTTGAGACGGCTTTAACCAATTACGATTTTGCCAGAATTCACAAATCCTATTTAGTTAATATCAACTCTATTGTTAAGTACAAAAAAGGAAAAGGAGGAAGTGTGATCTTAACTAATGGAAAAGAAATTTTGGTTTCTTCTTCAAAAAAGGGAGCTTTGTTGTCATATTTCAAATAAGACAACATGAAAATCATCAAACCTGTAAAAGGAAAATACCCACAAATTCCAGAAGATTGTTTTATAGCAGAAAATGCTGTGATTGTTGGTGAAGTAACAATGGGGAGTGAATGTAGTATCTGGTACAATGCTGTGATTCGAGGAGATGTACATTACATCAAAATGGGGAATAAAGTAAATGTACAAGACGGTGCTGTTATTCATGCAACCTATCAAAAATCACCAACCAATATTGGTAACAATGTTTCTATAGGGCACAATGCCATTGTTCATGGTTGCACCATTCAGGATAACGTATTGGTAGGAATGGGAAGTATTATTATGGATGATTGTGTTGTAGAAAGTAATTCCATTATTGCTGCCGGGGCCGTGGTAACAAAAAATACCAGAGTAGAAGCAGGAAGCATTTATGCAGGAGTTCCTGCCAAAAAAGTAAAAGACATTTCAGAAGAACTTATTTCCGGAGAGATCAATAGAATTGCAAACAACTACGTGGAGTATTCTAGTTGGTTTAAAGAATAAAAAAAGCTCGGCCAACCAAAACCGAGCTTGCGAAAATTAATCAACTCAAAACTAATTATCCTCGTCTTTATGTTTTCTTTCTTTTTTCTTCTTCTTTAAGTAAGCCATTTTTTTACGCTTAGCCATTCGTTGCTTCATCCCTCTTTTTCTGGCTTTGCTCATTTTTTGGAACTTTTCGTATTGCTCAGCATTTAAGATGGATTTCATCTCCTTTTGAAAAGCTAATTTCTTGTCAAGTGCAGCATTTGCTCTTTTGTAACGCTGATCAGCTTCCAATTTCTTCTTTTCTTCTCTCATTTTCTTCATCTTCTCAAACTGCGCTCTACGCTCTGTGATCTGCTTTTTGATCAACGGCTTTAATTTGCGTTGCTGAGCATCTGAAAGCTCTAACTCTAATGCCATCTTTTTAACAGCCAAAGTAGCTTGTTGCTCTACAGTCATCTTCTCCTTTTGCATTCTTTTACGTTTCTTTTGCGCCTGAGTAGTCAAAGTAAATGCAAATACTAAAACTAATACGCTTGCTAATTTTTTCATAATCTAAGTTTACCGTGTTTTATTTATATGCTTTTTTGACTGCCCAAAACAGAAAAGGTTTAAATTTGGGGTCTAAATTAACAGGTATTAACAGTTTCAAAATGAAGAGATTTCTGCTTTTATGGTTCTTAATTCCTTTCATTTCCTTTGCGCAAGATGATGTTCAGGTAGACCTATCCAATCCTAAAGCAACCGTATATACACATATATACTTTTTACAGAATAATTCTTACGAACCTAAAAAGTCAGCAACGACTATTTATGGGAAAAGTGAGAAAGAAGCTATAGATATAGCCATCAAGATCAAAAGAGTTTTAGATGGAAAAGGATTGCAAGTAGATTTTAATAAGATCCCAATAGATTCTTTGTATACAAGTGATACATTAGGATATGCTACAATGCATAAATATGTGCTTTTTCCGGAAAGAATGCCGTCAATTTCTGTTGAAAGAATTGGAGATTCTTGGTATTACTCTAAAGAAACTGTCAATAATATCAACACACTTTATGAAGAAGTTTTTCCTTGGTATATAGATAAAGTTATCGAATTGGTTCCCGGAGCCGGACACAAGAGAGTGTTTTCTCTAGAGATATGGCAATACATTGCTTTTTTACTCTTGCTAGTTATTTCTGTTATTGTATTTGCTATTTCTAAACGATTAGCTTTCTTCATTCTTAGAAGAATCCTATACAGATACACAAAGAACAGAGGGAGCGATGTAAATACATCATTAAAGAAATTAGCACACCCAATCAGTTTGTTGGTTGCACTTTGGATGATTGATTTGGTATTTCCTTCCTTACAATTTGGATTAACCATCAACAAGTGGATCTTATTAACCATCAATATTGCATCAACTATATTCTGGATCTATGTTTTCTTAAAACTAGCCCAAGTGTTAATCAGTTTGTATCGTGAATATGCAGAAAAAACCGAAGGAAAATTAGATGATCAGTTGATTCCAATCCTTAGAAACTTCTCAACAGTTATTATTGTAATTGTTGGAGTGTTCAAATTATTGGTTCTTTTTGGAGTAAACCCAACAACTATTTTAGCCGGTGCATCTATTGGAGGTTTGGCTATTGCTTTTGCCTCTCAAGATACAGTAAAGAACTTGATAGGAACTGTGATGATCTTTGTAGACAAACCATTTCATATAGGAGATTGGATAGAAGCAGGAGGAGTTGTAGGAACCGTAGAAGAGGTAGGTTTTAGATCTACTCGTGTAAGAGCAGCAGATACTTCTATCTATCAAATACCAAATAGCAAGTTATCGGAAATAGTGATTAATAACAGCGGATTACGTTTGTACAGAAGATACAATACCCAATTAGGACTTCGTTATGATACACCTCCTGAATTGATCGAAGCTTTTGTAAACGGTGTAAGAGAAATTATCAAGGCACATCCGGATACGAAATCAGATAACTATACTGTAGAATTCAACGGATTTGGAGACTCTGCGTTGTTGATCTTGATGAATATGTACTTGAAGAACCTTGCTTGGTCTGCCGAACAAAAATCGAGACATCAGATTCATATAGCCATTGTTAAGTTGGCAAAAGAATTGGGTGTTGATTTTGCCTTCCCATCAACCACTGTGATGATCGAGCAGTTCCCGGAAAAGAAATCAATGACAATGTCGTATGATTCAGACGAAAAACGTGTGAATGATGCTATTGAAAAAGTGGTGAATGAATTTAAAGAAGGATTACCTGAACCTGAAGAATAGGTTTAGGTAACTACTTTAAATATTGCCCAGGCATATAAGGCAAATCGAGCAAACCTGAATAAACCATAAAGAACAACACCTTTAAAAGGATATTTGATCATTCCTGCTGCCATACAAGTAATTGAAAAAGGAACAGGTAACAAAGCTCCAATAATGATCAAGAAACCACCCCATTTACTGGTATTCTTTAAATGCTTGGCCATTTTTACTTCCAAGTAATTCTTTACAGAAGCAATTCTTAAAGCAGCTTTTCCAATAAAGAAAGAGATAATACCCCCTGTGTAGGAAAGAGTTGCTAAGATGGATAAATTCAAGATAGGATCATCCGTCTTTTTAGACCATCCGATAAAAATTTCCGGAGGAATCAATCCAAGTAAAGTTTCAGAAATAAAGAATGTTATAAGTACTCCGGTTCTAGAAAAAGATTCGGTAAGTAATTCCAATCCGTCATCTATGGTAAATACATATTTGTTGACCAAGAAAAGAGCAACAATGATCAAGATAATAGGAAGTGCTGCCTTCTTTAGGCTACGCCCTACAAAAGAATAAAAACCAGTATAAGAATAGTACTGGTGTAGTAGTCTTGTTCTCGATTTCTTTTTACTTTTTGATTTCATCAGCGATCCCAAATGGAACTGCAAAAATACGCAGTAAAATTATGTTGACAACAAGAAAATCAAATTATTAACTTTTCTTTTTAATTTAGCTAACAAATCCCACCGAATGAACATCACTAAAGCTGTTGAAAATATCTTTAAAAAGTATTTGCCTTCACCATTTACCATAGCCATTCTATTAACTCTTATCACAGTACTTTTAGCCTTGTTTTTTACCAAGCCTTTAGAAGTTGGAGTGCTAGATTATACAGTAGATGTTTTACAATTTTGGGAAAAGGGAATCTGGTCTAACGGATTGCTAGTATTTGCATATCAAATGATGTTAATATTAGTACTAGGGCATGTATTGGTTCTTAGTAAACCGGTGAGCAATGCCATTTTAAAAGTTACAAAATACTGCAAAGACACGGCAACCAGTGCAGCTATTGTTGCCTGTACAACCATGCTGGTAGCCTTTTTTAATTGGGGATTAGGATTGATCTTTGGAGCTTTACTAGCCAGAAAGGTTGCGGAGCATGCTCAAAAAAATAAAATCTCTTTAAACTATCCAATCATCGGAGCAGCTGGTTATATGGGGTTGATGGTGTGGCATGGAGGAATTTCCGGTTCAGCACCCATAAAGATCAATGAAGAAGGGCATATAGCCGGAATTATGAAAGAAGTTTCTTCTCCGGAGATATTGAGTCAAATCCCGGAGGTCATTGATTATAGTCAGACAATATTTAGCCTATCAAATTTGTTGATCTTTTTAGCTGTTGTGGTTGTTATTTCAGGATTGTTCTTCTGGTTGGGAAAAAAAGCTTCTCCCACCGAAATTAGTTTGCCTGAATATCAAATGAATATTGATGAGAAAGCTACAACAAAAGCAGAAAAGCTAGATAGCTCTAAAGTTTTAGCATGGATTTTTGGAGCTTTGATCATTGTGGCATTTTCATATCGATATTTTGACGATATCAAAGCATTGAAGATCACACCTAACCTAATCAACTTCTTTATGTTGGGATTAGGAATTATCTTACACGGAAGCTTTAAAAGATTTACCAGTGCTGTTGGAGAATCGATTTCTGACGTATCCGGAATATTGATTCAATTTCCTCTGTATTTCGGAATCATGGGAATCATGAGTAACTCTGGAATGGTTACGCAGATCTCAGACTTTTTTGTGTCGGTATCCAATGCAACAACATTGCCCATTTTTACATTCTTTAGTGCCGGACTGGTCAATATTTTTGTACCGAGTGGAGGAGGGCAATGGGTGGTTCAAGGACCAATCGTTGTTGAATCTGCATTAAAGCTAGGCGTTCCTTTAAACAAAGCCATTATGGCTCTTGCCTATGGCGATCAGGTGACCAATATGTTACAACCGTTTTGGGCACTTCCTTTGTTGGGAATAACAAAGCTAAAAGCAAAAGAAATTCTTCCTTATACCTTATTGGCGATGTTTGTTGGAAGTACAATCTATATTATTGGTCTGTTACTATTCTAAGAAATGATTTGGCTTACAGATAGAATTGAATTCCCACCCTATGAAACCATCTCTGAAGAAGGCATTATTGCCATTGGAGGAGATCTTTCTCCAGAACGTTTAATGCACGCTTATGCTAGAGGAATTTTTCCATGGTATTCAGAAGAATACCCCATCCTTTGGCATTGCCCACCGGAACGTATGGTGTTATTCCCAAATGAGTTGAAAGTTTCCAAATCGATGAAACAAGTATTGAGAAAAGGAGAGTTTACCATCACAGAGAATAAGGCTTTTGAAGAAGTGATCCGCCACTGTAAAACAATTGAAAGAAAAGATGAAGAAGGTACTTGGATTACAGATGACATGGAAAGAGCGTATATAAAACTACATGAACTAGGTCATGCTAAATCTATAGAAGTTTGGTTCTACAATGCAGAGCAGCAAAAACAAGAACTAGTTGGAGGCCTGTATGGAATAGAGTTAGGACAGGTATTTTGTGGAGAGAGTATGTTCTCAAAAAAGTCTAATGCTTCAAAAATTGCTTTCATCCATTTGATCCAATCCAACAACTACAAGCTTATCGATTGTCAGGTCTATACCGATCATTTGGCAAGCTTAGGTGCCCGAGAGATCGAAAGAGAAGAGTTTTTAGCAATCATAGAGAATGCTAACAGAAAATAATCCTGTCAGCATTCTACAAAGAGACAACTACGAATGCTTATTCTTTTAGTTGAAAGAACCATTCCAACGTTTTTACAACCGAAGGGATATTAGCTGTAGAATGGTTTTTATTGTTGAGTGTAATTAGCTCTATTTGTTGCCCGGGAGCATTTAAATTATTGTATGCTGTTGTAGCATTGTGATAAGGCACAATTTGGTCTTGATCACCATGATAAAAGCGAATGGGAGCTTTGGGAGTCCAGTTCAGTAAGGTATTTTCTTTAAAGGCATTTATCACTTCAACAGCAGTTCCGTTAAGCACGCTTTGAACAAATTCAGGACGCATTAATTCCGTGAAAGAAGAAGGAAGTTGAGCCTCAATTTCCTGAGCAGACAAATTACCATCAAATAGAGAAGTCATTTTTTGAGCGTAAGGAGCTTTGAAAATTTTATCCAACTGATTCCATCCGTAGTATTCGTTGTAAGCTGTAAAAACAAACGCTAGATTTGGGATGTATGGATAATGTTCTGCTTCAAAAGTTTTTTTCATCGTTTCATACATATCATAAGGCCCGGCTAAAGGGGCTACAGCAGTAATGGAAAACTCATCTGTGTAATTTTCTTCAATCTCTTTTTGAGTAGCCAAAGTAACATAACCACCTTCAGAGTAACCGTACAAAAAGAGTTGGTCGTTTAATGAAACATTGTTTGCAACAAAGTGCTTTTTAGAAGCTTTGAGTAAGTCAATTGTATTGGCAGAAGATAATTTTGAAATTAAATACGGGTGAATAGCATTGGACTCTCCATAACCAATATAGTCAGGAATGGTGGTAGCAAAACCTAAAGAAGCAGTTACCAAACCTACAAGACCTTCGCCAACATTTGCCCCATTAACAGAAGTAACATTGCTACGGTGAAATACCACTCCATGTTGAATACTCAATATCGGAATCGCCTCCTGAGTCTTAGGAATTAATAATGTTCCGGATGCCTTTACCAAGTTTCCATGTTGATCTGTTGTCAAGTAAACAACTTTATTAAAATCTACAGAAAAAGACAGATGGTCTAAAATAGGAATCGAATACCCTTGTGAAATCATTACCTGTTTTATTTGGTCTGCCGAATAAGTACCTATTTTAGAAACACTAATAATGTCTCCTCTGTTTTGAGAAGGAATTACAGCTTCGGAATTTTGACCTTGAGTACATCCTACAATAGTTAATGCAAATAGAAATAATAAGCTTTTGAAATTCATAATTGTCGTTTTTAATGATTTATAATTTTGATCCAAAAGTAGGTGTGGAAAAGGGTGAAAAACAAAGGAAGTATTGCCCAAATCCCTGAATTGGGCATAGTAAAAAACGACTATTTTAAATGCGTATTCCTATACTGGTTGGGGGTTTGATTGGTATGTGCCTTGAAAAGTCTGTTGAAAGTAGTTGAAGATTTAAAACCCGAGTTAAAAGCGATGGCTTCTAGGGTATAATTGCGAAAATTAGGGTCTAAAAGGTTTCGTTTAACTTCCTCAATTCGATATGAATTGATAAGATCGTAGAAGGTTTTTTGAAAACCAATATTAATAACTTGAGAAGCCGTTTTTGAGTTTGTTTTTAACTTTTTGGCAAGTTGACTAAGGGTGAGAGAACTGTTTAAATAGAGTTTATCTTCTTCCAACAATTTGATCAATTTTACTTTGTAAGCTTCGATCTCTTCCTGATCTACATGAGTGTTGGAAGGAGGAGTTTTTAAATTCGGACGATTTTCTTCAGTAAAAACTTCCGGTTTTAACAAAGCATAATACCCTACCCAATACACATAAATAGCCGAAGCAGTTCTGAATATATTTACAAAACTATCAGAAAGATATTTTTTAAAAGCTAAAATATCTCCTCCCATTAGAATCATCCAAAGAAGGTAGATAATCAACAAGCCGGAGGTAAACTGAAAGAGCCAATTTAGTTTTAGCTTGTCAATGTTTGAAAACTGATCACGAAGTACTTTATGATAGTTCCAGATGATCTTGAGTGCCAAGATCAAATAGATCAAAAGCTGAATAATTACTAAGATCGAAAATAGAGTGTAGATATAATATTCTATAGAATCACTACTCACTTGCTCTTCGGTTGTAATACCTCGAACACCTGCATAGAATAAAAAGGCAAAGTAAGAAAGAGGAAGAATAAAATGCTTTTTAAGGGTACTGACCAAATGAATACTATTTCCTGTCAAGGATTTAATATATAGATAGAAAAAAGGACCAAAAAAACTGTAAAAGCTCCAAGTAGTCATGTAGATGATAGGGTAGCTTTGCACTGTTTCAAAGTAATAATCTGAAAAGTGATTTCGCAAAGTATTCATAGAAAACAAGAGCAAAAACACAGCTAAAAATGTATTGGCTCTTTTGCGATGCTTCTTAGAAAGTAATAGAATTAAGCTTAAGATAACTCCTTGAATTCCGGAGAAATAAAAAAGCATTTTTGTTAATTCCATCGGGGTCAGTAAATTGTGGGTAAAAGATAAAAGGAATTAATTTTTTATAAAAGACATTCCATAACTATTTGCAATAGAATCAATTTCTTTTCGGGTTAACTTTCTTTGTTCCGAAGCTTTCGCAACATCATCAAAAAAAGATTCGAAACCACCGGGAGTTATGGTGTTCATGGTAACTCCTTGAATAGAGTCGACGTTTTTAAAGTGATGCGGAATTCCTTTTGGGAGTCGAACCATATCTCCTTGTTTTGCTACAAGAGTTGTATCGCCACAGTAGAACTCATAAGTGCCTTTCATAACATAAAAAAGTTCATCCTCATGTTTGTGTACATGTTTAGGCGGACCTCCCTCAGGAGGAGTTTCTGTGATGATAACAGAATATTCACCCTGCGTATCTTCACTCATGATCTTTCCAACGATTTTAACTCCAAATACATTCCATTCCTTTCCGGCATTAGAAGTAACATGTATTGGTTGATTAGAATCTTTCTCAGAATGAGAGTGGTGATCTGTCTTTTTACACTGTTGAAAACTAAAGAGTATAAGTAAAGCTGCCAGAACTTTTTTCATAACGAATACGATTGTTTTTGCATCGAAAAGATAGGAATAAATTTCTGATAGAAGTTGTAACAAAATACCGACCTTTGCCGACTGAAAAAAATAATCCCTATTTTAGGATTATGTTAAGTGCGGAATTATGAAGAAAATATGTGTTTTATTTTTTGTGTTTGGAATGCTGAATTCCTCTTACGGTCAGCAAAGTAAATCAACCATCAACTTTAAGAAGGATAGAAACCTTTGGCAAGAGTTTACTTATGATATGGGAAACATTTTTGGAGGAATGGGACATGCATACAGTAGACCTTTTCATTGGGAGAAAAAGCAGTGGAACCATTTTTTATACATAGCAGGAGGTACTGCCGCTTTGTATCATGTTGATGACGAAGTCGATAGTTGGGTAAATGGTTGGAGAGGAAATGTGCCAGATTGGCTAGCTGATTACGGAAACGAATATGGAAATCCGAACAACAACTACATGATTACCGGAGCTGTGTATTTGACCGGGTTGTTGACCAAAGATGAAAAACTACGTAGAACAGGGGTTCTATTAATTTCTTCGGCATCAGCCGCCGGTTTGTTGCAACAGGTGTCAAAAAGAATTATAGGAAGAGCAAGACCCAGAGCCAATAGAGGTTCCGATGTGTTTGATCCGTTTCATATAGACAGAGTAAGAGATTACGATTCCTTCCCTTCCGGACATGCCATGTTAGGATTTACCAATGCTTATGTGATTGCAAAGCAATTTAAAAGCCCGTGGATTAAGGCTGGTTTGTATACTGTTGGATCTATTCCGGGAATCATTCGAATTGTAGATCGATTTCATTGGATTTCAGATATAGCCTTTAGTACTGTCATCAGTATTTTTATTGTAGAAGCGATTGATAAATACCTCGATAAGAAGTACGATAAAAAGTACAATGATGTAGAAAAGAAAACTGCGTTTGACTGGGATCTACAAATAAGCCCTAGAGGAGTAGGCGTTGTAATGAGGTTTTAGAACCGATATGTTCCTTCGTAAGATGTCAACTTTTTATAAAGTTGTTGCTCTTGAATATCAACTAGGAAAAAATCATTGTCTCCCTTTACTACATCAAAAATGTATACCTCTTTACAATCTTCTCCGTCATCACCTGCACAAAGTTGCATGTATACACGAAAAACCTCTTTAGAGTCGATTGTTATTTTGTGTGTCTTATTATGAACAAGAAAACCAGGGGAAAGATGGCCATAAAAATCGGTTTCAGGATCAATTTTTCTGTAGACTTCCAATATTTCACGAAAAGCATTTAAGTAAAGATTTATTTTCTGAATTTC
Organism: Pseudotenacibaculum haliotis; assembly: GCF_042684245.1. Classification (NCBI taxonomy): domain Bacteria; kingdom Pseudomonadati; phylum Bacteroidota; class Flavobacteriia; order Flavobacteriales; family Flavobacteriaceae; genus Pseudotenacibaculum; species Pseudotenacibaculum haliotis. Next base: position 790,108 of record NZ_JBHULH010000001.1, on the reverse strand, counting down.
TTCAGCATCTTTATGATTCAAGTGAGATCTTAAGTGTCTATTTGTGTTGTAACCGTAATATGCGATCAGTTTAGAGAATAAATGAATTCGATTGCTTTCTACATAATCAAAAAGCTCTATTACTATATCATAAGCAAGCTCTTCATCAGGATACACTCTTGGTTTGTGCTTCTTTTTGCGCTTGAAAAGAGGTTCATTATCAGCTTTACGGAGTAAAAACCTATAAATAAACCCAACAAGAAAGGAAATGAATGTAATGATGATTAAAAAGACGATCATAGCAAATGAATCAAATACTTGACTAAAATAGCAATAAAAGAGATAGAGAAGATGCTTCTATTAGTTTTTACAAAGCTGTTTTAGCATTCCATTGAAGATGATCCCATGAAAAGGTAACACAGAAAACCAATAAATTCTCCCGACAAGACCCAAGGGTCTGAAAGTTGCAGTTTGTATAAGCTTTTCTTGTCCAATTTTAAACTCTAACCAAGCTTCTCCAGGCAATTTCATTTCAGCGAATAAAAGAAGTCTACCTTCATCCTTATTTGCATATATAACCCTCCAAAAATCTAGTGCATCTCCTACTTCAATAGTGTTTTCATTCGTTCTTCCTCTTCGTAAACCAACCCCGCCAACAAGTTTGTCTAAAAAACCTCTAAACCTCCAAAGAACATTTCCGTAATACCATCCGGTTTTTCCCCCAATGGCCCAAATTTTATCAATACAGAGTTCGCGGTTTATGTAGTTTAATTCTCTTCTATCTTTAAAACAACCAAAGGTTGGCACTTGAACAAAGTCAGAAATATTGATATTCATTCCACTGCTAATGTGAGCATCTTTCCAGCTGGAAATAACATCGTTATTTTGAATCTTAGTGAAAGCTTTGTTTAATGATTCTCTATAAGAAAGAGGTTTGATCTGCAAGAGTTTGATAAGTTCATCATTTCTACAAGTAACTTCAACTTTCATGCTATTTACCAAAGCAACAGCCAATCGATAAGAAGTAGAAGTCACAAAGTATAACCAGTAGGAGGAAAGACGTGGAGTCATAACCGGCATAATAAAAATGGTTCTTTTTAAATTTCGAACCCTTCCAAACTCTAAGAGCATATCCTTATAGCTTAGAACGTCGTAACTCCCCACATCAAAATTCCGATCATAGGTTTGAGTATTGAAAAGAGTTTTTGTGAGGATAGAGATCACATCACCAATACCTATAGGTTGACATTTTGTTCTTAACCATTTGGGAGTGATCATAATAGGGAGTTTTTCAACTAAATCTCTGATGATCTCAAAAGAAGCACTCCCGGAGCCTATAATGATTCCTGCTCTGATGGTAGTTAAATGAAATGTTCCCTTGTCAAGCTCTTCTTCAACTATTTTTCTTGAAGACAAATGTTTTGAGAGTGAAGATTCGTTAATAATTCCACTTAAATAAATGACATGAGTAGCATTGGTCTGTTCTATTGCAATCCTAAAATTGATCGCAGACTCTTTTTCCAGTTTTTGATAATCTGATGATGAAGCCATGGAATGAACCAAGTAATATGCACCATCAATGTTTTTTGGTATTTTACTGAGAGAATCTTTGTTGAGTAGGTCGATTTCAATAATATCTATAGAGGGTAAAAGAGATTTAGGAGGGTGAAATCTTTTTTTATCACGCACACAACAAACAACTTCATATCCTCTTTCAACCAAAGTAGGCAAAAGTCTTTTCCCAATATAACCAGTAGCACCGGTAAGAAGTATTTTCATTTTCGGTTATTCTTTTGAACTTGGGGAAATAAATGCAGACTGTTTTTTGCAGAGCTGAGCTCTATAAATTTAAGAAATAATAGCGAATTCTACTATCTTTGAAAACTCAATTTAGAAAACATTTGTGATGAATATACAGAACGCACAGCAGCAAGTAGACGAATGGATCAAAAATCACGGAGTTCGTTATTTTAACGAATTAACCAACATGGCACAATTAACAGAAGAGGTTGGAGAAGTGGCACGAATTATTGCCAGACGTTATGGAGAACAAAGTGAGAAAGAATCCGATAAGGACAAAGATTTGGGAGAGGAATTGGCAGATGTATTATTTGTTGTATTGTGCTTAGCCAATCAAACAGGAGTGAACTTACAAGAATCGTTCGAAAAGAAATTAGATATCAAAACCAAACGTGATCACGATCGCCATCATAACAACGAAAAACTAAAGTAATATGAGTTTTATAAAGAAAATGCAGCAAAAAGAATTTTGGAGCAACTTTGCTAAGATCGCTATTCCATTTTTTGTTTTTTTATCAATAGCGATGCTTCTGATGAATAGTTGGAGAGATGTTTTTGCAGGAGATTTTGCAAAGGTAAATGAAGCCAATTTTGCCAATGGCGAATGGATTCGTTTTTTCGGAATTAAAGTGGTGATAAGCTTTTTTTACGGTTTGTGGATGACCAATAGAAATATGAAATAATTGCTTTCTTGAGATTCGAGTTTTACAGCTCTTAAAAATTAAAAAAGCGCCTAAAAGGCGCTTTTTCTATATGAATAAATACCTATTAGTCTAGTTGAATAAAATCAATCTGACTATTCTTCACTTTCTGATTCAGCTCTTTCACTCGTGTATTAAAAATAGCATAGAGTTTAGCCAGTTCTTTGTCGATCTCTTTGCTGATCTCATTTTTGAAATCAATAGCTTGCTGAGTAGGGCCGTAACTTCCAATTCGAGTTAATGAATTTAAGTGTGCTAACTTATTGTTCAATCTAATAGGGAAATTCAAAGGATCCTGATTACTTCTACTTTTGGTTTGGTATAAAGTTTCTTCAACTTTGGTCATGTCTTTTACCAAAGCATCTGCAAAATCTAACAGATCTTTATGCTTCTCTTTGTCTTTGATAGACTTTTTCAAAGCTTTTACTTGAGCGCGTACCTTTTTTACATTCTTTAAAGCTTTGTGAATCTCAGTTACTTTTTCATTAATTCCATTAATGAAGTCGAACTGTGCTTTCATGTCAGCCAAACTAGCTTCAGAAACAGGATTTCTAAGTATGGTGAAACTTTGAGACTTCTCTTTGTTACCTACCTTTAAGACTGCTTTGTAATTTCCTGGCAATGCCATAGGTCCGCTTAAAGAAGCCCACCATAAGATCATTCCTTGAACACGTTCAGCACCCGGATACATCATGTTCCAATAGAAAATATTGTTTCCGTCTTTAACCGTTAATTTTTCTTCTTTCTTTTCTTTATCAGGCTTGGTGCTATAGGTCTTGATTAGTTTTCCATTACCTTCATAGATGCTTAACGAAACTTGATCTTTCTCTCCTTTTTCTTTGATGTAGAAATTAACCGCTACACCTCCCGGATGATTGGTTCCTTGTGTTCTAGAAGTGGCACCGCGTCCTCCTCCCATTCGATAACTATCCTGTGGTTTAAAAAGAATCACATCTTCCTTCATAGCGTCTTTTGTCAATTGATGTATAGGAGTCAGATCATCGATCATCCAAAAAGAACGACCTTGGGTAGCAGCAATTAAATTATCATTTTTAATAGCAAGATCTGTAATAGGAACAACAGGTAAATTCAATTGGAAAGTTTGCCAGTTTTTTCCATCATCAAAAGAAATATACATTCCTCTTTCTGTTCCTGCATACAACAACCCTTTTCGTTTAGGATCTGCACGTAAAGCTCTGGTAAAATCTTCGGCACCGATTCCATTAGTGATCAGTTTCCATGATTTACCATAATTTTCTGTTTTGTAGATATAAGGAGCGTAGTCTCCCGTTTTATATTTAGTACCAACAATATAAGCAGCTCCTTTGTTGAATGGATCTACCTCAATGCCGTTGATCATCATCCATTCCGGCATTTTTTTAGGCGTAACATTGCTCCAATTTTTCCCTCCATCTCTTGAAACATGCACCAATCCATCATCAGAACCTGTCCAGATCAAGTCTTTCTCATAAGGAGATTCACTAACGGCAAAGATGGTTCCGTAATATTCTACTCCGGTGTTGTCTTTTGTAATTGGACCTCCTGAAGGCCCTAAAGTCTTAGGGTCATTTCTCGTCAAATCCGGACTTATGATCTCCCATGATTGCCCTTCGTTGTAAGTTACATGTAAATGATTGGAGGCTGCATATAACTTATTCTTCTGATGAGGAGAGAATAAGATAGGGAAGTTCCATTGAAAACGATATTTGAAATCTTCAGCTCCGTGTCCCATCGGATCATCTGGCCATACATTAATAGCTCTGGTTTCTCCTGTTTTATGATTTTGACGGGTTAATAAACCGCCATAGCTTCCTCCATACACAATATCATTATTGTTAGGATCAACGGCTAAATGAGCACTTTCTCCTCCTGCTGTTGATTCCCAATCAGATTCGCCAATAAAACGACCTTGAGTTCTATGTGGAATCCTAATAGTAGAATTGTCTTGCTGTGCTCCATAGATTCTATATGGGAAATGATTGTCTGTTGTAACGCGATAAAATTGCGAAGTAGGCTGATTGAAATACGTACTCCAATTCTCACCCGCATCAAAAGAAACCTGTGCACCTCCGTCATCACCAATGATCATACGTTGATTGTCTTCCGGTGCGATCCATAAATCGTGATGATCTCCATGAGGAGCATTGTATGTTTTGTATGTTTTTCCTCCATCCGTAGATCGATGGTAGCGTACATTCAATACATATAAAATATTTTCATCTTGAGAGTCTGCATACAAACGAGTATAGTACCAAGCTCTTTGGCGAAGTTTACGCTCGCTATTGATCAAACTCCATGTTTTTCCGGCATCAGTAGATTTGTACACACCTCCTTTTTTATTTTCAATAAGCGCCCAAACAATATCTGAGTTTACGGGAGAAACAGTCACACCACTAATTCCCCAGATACCTTTTGGTAATCCTTTACGATCTGAAATGTTTGTCCATGTTTCACCTTCATCAGTACTTTTCCATAAAGCAGAACCTTCTCCGCCACTAGACAAGCTATAAGGAGTTCTTCTTACATTCCATGTAGTAGCATATAAAATTCTTGGGTTGTTTGGATCAATAATTAAATCAACAACACCAGCATCTTTATTTGCAAATAATTTTTTGCTCCATGTTTTTCCTCCGTCTGTAGATTTGTACACTCCTCTTTCGTTAGAAGACTTGTAGAGATCTCCCAAAACACCGGCATACACAATATCTGGATTTTTAGGGTGAATTCGGATTCTTGGGATGTGACGTGAGTTTTTAAGTCCCATATGTTCCCATGTTTTTCCTGCGTTGACAGATTTCCAGATTCCATCTCCGGAAGAAACATTTCCACGAACTGTTTTTTCTCCGTTCCCTACATAAATCACATTAGGATCCCATTCGCTTACAGCTACAGAACCTACAGAACCACCAAAGAAACCATCAGAGATATTTTCCCAAGTATTTCCGGCATCTGTTGTTCTCCAGACTCCACCTCCTGTAGATCCCATGTAGAACAAATTAGCCTTGCCCGGAACTCCGGTTACGGCAGCACTCCTTCCACCACGAAACGGACCTATATTTCTCCATTTGGTAGCACTAAAATATTCTTCGGAATATTTGGTCGGATTTTTTTGAGCATTAACTTTGTAGCTTTCAAAAACAAAAAGGCATACAAAAACAAAAAGTAATTTTTTGAGCATAGTTAGTTTGTTTAAAGGAGCCTAAATTTAAGCAATTAAAATCAGAGTTAAACTTATGAATATTAGAATAGAAGGTGTTACAAAAAAGTTGATCAAAGAATCAATTTTTATCTCTGGTTCTAAAAGCGAATCGAACAGATTATTGATCTTACAGAAACTCTTCTCAGAGTTGAGCATAGAGAACTTATCAGACTCAGACGATACGCATCATTTACAGCATGCTTTAACAACGTCCGATTCAGAAATTAATATAGGACATGCCGGAACCGCTATGCGGTTTCTCACCGCATTTTTTGCTACGCAAAATAACAGAACAGTAGTTCTGTCCGGTTCCGATCGAATGCACAATCGCCCTATTCAAATTTTGGTAAATGCCTTGAGAGATTTAGGAGCAGAGATCTCTTATGTAGAGAAAGAAGGCTATCCACCTTTGAAAATTTCCGGTAAGGAACTTACTCAAGACACTGTTAAGATCAACGGAAATGTAAGCAGTCAATACATTTCGGCATTATTGCTAATTGCTGCCAGTTTACCAAAAGGTCTTACCATTGAACTGATAGGCAAGATCACTTCGATTCCGTACATCGAAATGACTTTGAGCTTAATGGATCAAATCGGAATTAAATCTCAATTTGAAGGACAGATCATTAAGGTAGCGCCTTTAAAAGAAGCGAAAGCTCAAACACTGGTTGTAGAATCTGACTGGAGTTCTGCTTCCTACTTTTATTCAATTGTAGCTCTGTGTGATGTAGGTACAGAAATTACATTAACAGCTTATAAAAAAGAAAGCTTACAGGGAGATTCTGTTTTGAGCGAGATTTATGAGCATTTTGGAGTAGAAACATCGTTCGATTCAAATTCGGTGACTCTAAAAAAGGTTTCTGAAAGAGGTGAAAATACTTTGGAAGTTGATTTGAACAAAGCTCCGGATATTGCACAAACCATAGCAGTAACTTGTTTTGGATTAGGGATGTCTTGTAATTTATTTGGACTACACACATTAAAGATCAAAGAAACAGATCGATTGGAGGCATTGAAAGCTGAACTGACTAAGATGGGGGCAGATATTTCTGTGACTGATCATAGCTTGCATTTACAATCTTCAACAAAAATAAACGCTGATGTAGCTATTGAAACCTATAACGATCATAGAATGGCAATGGCATTTGCACCGCTTGGACTGAGGACTTCATTAGAAGTTATAGATGCAAAAGTGGTTACAAAATCGTATAGAAATTTTTGGTCTGATTTACAGCAAATTGGTTTTCAACTGACCGAAAAGTAAATTAATCAGCCAAACACTTGACAACGCCTATTTGCATATCGTATATTTGCCGCCGTTATAACTAAAACTATCCATGAAATTAACTCTGATCTAAGCGCAAAATTGCTGACCCTCATGAGCTAATTCCATACGACGGATAAAAAACAATAGAAAACTCCGTATGAAATTATCCAATTTTAATTTTGAACTGCCATCTGAATTATTGGCAGAATATCCATCTGAGCACAGAGACGAAGCACGTTTGATGGTTTTGAACAGAGAAAAGCAAACGATCGAACACAAATTGTTTAAAGACTTGATCAATTATTTTGATGAAGGAGATGTAATGGTCTTAAACAATACCAAAGTGTTTCCTGCAAGAATGTATGGAAATAAAGAAAAAACAGGTGCTAGGATCGAGGTGTTCTTGTTAAGAGAATTAAATGCAGAAAACAGACTGTGGGATGTATTGGTAGATCCGGCAAGAAAGATTAGAATTGGAAATAAATTATTCTTCGGAGAAGATGATAGTTTAGTAGCTGAGGTAATTGATAATACCACATCTAGAGGACGTACTTTACGTTTCTTATTTGATGGGTCTTATGAAGAGTTTAGAGCAAAATTGATCGAATTAGGACAAACGCCACTTCCAAAGTATATCAAAAGAGATGTAGAGCCATCAGATGAAGAGCGTTACCAAACGATCTTTGCTAAGCACGAAGGTGCTGTAGCAGCTCCAACAGCAGGATTGCACTTTTCTAAACACTTAATGAAGCGTTTAGAGATCAAAGGAGTTGATTTTGCTGAGCTAACATTACACGTAGGATTAGGAACGTTTAGCCCTGTAGAAGTAGAAGATCTTTCGAAACATAAAATGGATTCTGAGCAAATTATCATTCCTCAGAATAGTACAAATATTATCAATAGTGCTATTGATAATAAGAGAAGAGTGTGTGCAGTAGGAACTACGGTTATGCGTTCTGTAGAATCATCAGTTTCTGCAAGTAGAAGATTAAATCCATATAGCGGATGGACAAACAAATTTATTTTCCCTCCGTATGAGTTTAGTATCGCAAACAGTATGGTAACCAATTTCCATACACCAAAATCTACTTTATTGATGATGGTAGCTGCTTTTGCAGGATATGACTTTGTAATGGAAGCATACGAACAAGCAGTAAAAGAGAAATATAAATTCTATTCTTACGGAGACGCAATGTTGATCTTGTAAGAGGATGTAAAGAGATAAATTTCAAAACCTCATAGTAGCTACTATGAGGTTTTGTATTTTTGCAGCGGATGAAGCCCAAGAAAAAAGACATACGAGCGTTAACCAAAGAGCAATTGCGAGAGTTCTTTGTAAAGAATGGCGACAAAGCTTTTCGCGGAAATCAGGTATACGAGTGGTTGTGGAGCAAATCGTTACACACGTTTGAAGACATGACCAATATTTCTAAAGCAACTCGTGAGATGTTAGAAGAGAACTTTGTGATCAATCATATTGAGGTAGATTCTATGCAGAGAAGTTCTGATGGAACCATTAAGAATGGAATTCGTTTGCATGATGGTTTGATCGTTGAGTCGGTTTTAATTCCTACAGATACCAGAACAACGGCTTGTGTATCTAGTCAGGTAGGCTGTAGTTTGGATTGTAAGTTTTGTGCAACGGCTCGCTTGAAGAGAATGCGGAACCTAAACCCTGATGAGATCTATGATCAAGTTGTAGCTATAGATCAGCAAAGTAGACTATATCACAATCATAAGCTGTCGAACATTGTTTTTATGGGAATGGGAGAACCATTGATGAATTATAACAACGTGATCAAAGCCATTGATAAGATTACGTCACCGGAAGGTTTAGGAATGTCTGCAAAAAGAATCACACTATCAACATCAGGAGTTCCAAAGATGATCAAAAAAATGGCAGATGATGAAGTAAAATTCAACTTAGCAGTTTCTTTACACTCAGCTATTGATGAGGTAAGAACTTCGATTATGCCTTTTAATGAGACCTTTCCGTTAGAAGACTTAGCCGATGCACTTAGACATTGGTATGCAAAAACCAAACGAAAGGTAACTTATGAGTACGTTGTTTGGGACGGTATCAACGACCGAAAAGAAGATATCAAAGCACTCATTGATTTTTGCAAGATCATTCCTAGTAAAGTAAACTTGATCGAATACAATCCTATTGATGATGGTGAGTTTCAGCAAGCAAGTTCGAGAGCTTTAGATAACTACATTTCCAATCTGGAAATGAATGATATCGTAGTAAATGTACGTCGCTCCAGAGGGAAAGATATCGATGCTGCTTGTGGGCAGTTGGCTAATAAATCCTAGATCAATTCGTTTTTTTTAAAGTTGCTTTTTGAACAACAGTAATAGGGTACCCATATACCTCAGGTATTTTATCTGACGTTCCGCCGGTAGTGGTTTTGGCTTTTGTATTGCTAAAAAGGATTTCAAAAAACAAATGATCTTCTTTAAACTCTAGCCGAGAGCTTAAAAAGTTTCCTTGCACTTCAAAGAAGCTATATAATGTATTTCCGGAAAAACGAGAAGGTAAAATAATCCCGTTGTTTTCATCAACTTCACAAATTCCTTTCTGTTTGTCTTTAATGATAAGGCTATAGTCTCTAGCTTGACCATTGTATACTAATTGATAGGTGTACTTGTTTAAAGAGTCTGTTTTCTTCATATGAAACTCCATAGGGATTTCTTGTTTTCCTCTGGGAGAATCGATAAAAAGTGTACCTGAATAGGAACCTAAAGCATTCTCAGGGAACGAAAAATCAGTTTCTTGGGCTTGGGCAAAAAACATCAAAAAAAATGCACAAAAGACGAACAGAAATTTTTTCATAAAAAAGCTTTGATTCAAAGATACTTAATAGAAAGCTTAGAAAGAATTATTTGCTAAATTTGTGGACTCATGAAAATTGTGGAGGAAATAAAATATCCTATTCAGAAGGAAATGGAACTCTTTGAAGAGAAATTCAAAGATTCTATGTTATCCAAAGTTCCTCTTTTAAACAGAATTACCTATTACATTGTTAGAAGAAAGGGAAAGCAGATGCGCCCGATGTTTGTGTTTTTGGTTGCAAAAATGGTTTCCAACGGAGGCTTCGATCAAAGAACATATCGCGGAGCTTCTATTGTAGAGTTAATTCATACAGCAACCTTGGTACATGATGATGTAGTAGATGATAGCAATAGAAGAAGAGGTTTCTTTTCTATCAATGCTTTATGGAAGAATAAGATTGCTGTGTTGGTAGGAGATTATTTGCTATCTAAAGGATTATTGCTTTCTATTGATAACGAAGATTTCGATCTACTAAAACTGATCTCCATTGCTGTTCGTGAAATGAGCGAAGGGGAATTGTTACAAATCGAGAAAGCCAGAAAGCTTGATATTACCGAAGAGGTGTATTTTGAGATCATTCGCCAAAAAACAGCGACGCTAATTGCAGCTTGTTGTGGAATTGGAGCGGCATCTGTAGGAGCCAGTCAGGAAGTCATTCAGCAAATGCGAAAGTTTGGTCAGTATATTGGAATGGCTTTTCAAATTAAAGATGATTTATTCGACTATTCTGAAGAGAAAATAGGAAAGCCTACAGGGATTGATATTAAAGAGCAAAAAATGACCTTGCCGTTGATCTATACACTAAACCATTGTACTCCAAAAGAGAAAGCTTGGTTGATCAATTCCATCAAAAAACATAACAAAAACAAAAAGAGAGTTAAGGAAGTCATTGCTTTTGTAAAGAAAAGCGGAGGTATTGAGTATACAACCGAAAAAATGCATGACTACAAAAACAAAGCCTTGGCAATTTTAGATAACTACCAAGACTCTGATTATAAATCGTCATTGATTAAAATGATCGATTATGTAGTAGAGCGAAAGATTTAATCGATAATTAAACTTCTGTTTTTAGGATATCTAACAGTATATTTTAAAACGATCTCTTTAGTGTTTTTTGGAGTAAGAGTAAAATTCCATCGAACCTCCCCGGTTTCTTGATTTAAGACTCCATCAAACTTTTTATCCATTGTTATTTTTATCTCTTCTCTAGTTGAAATAGGAATTTGATCTAAAACGGACATTTTAATGGTTTGTAGTTTATTGTTTTTAACAATAATATTCCACACACTTGTCTCTTCCTTTTTATTCCCGATAAACTGCCTAGTGGTAAAATCTTTAGCTTTATCTCTTTGTATACTAACATTTTTATCCATCCCCAAGGAAATGTCTAGTTGCTTTTCTGCATATCTAGTGTCTATAAGTGATGTTCCGATAAAAGTGTTTTCAAAATATACATTAGCTTCACCTTCCAGAAGATTTAATTTCTCCCAATCATTCAACCTAGCAACTAAGAAAGCATTCTCTTCAATTCTAGGAACTGCGTAATAATTATAGCTTGCCTCTACCTCATAAGTTTTCATAGAAATAATGAAATCCTTTTTACTTGATTTTACGGTATAAGGTTCTATTATCTCGAAACTAACCGATGTCTGATTTATTATTTTTTTGGTAGGAATAGATGTATTTAAACCATATACCCTGCCTTCAAGTTTTTGACCTAATTTCGATTTAGACCTTCTATTTTTAGATGGTTTTGCATAAGCAGTTACAACAACTTCCTCCAGTACTTCATCAGCTTCCATTAGAATGTTGATAGATCTGTTATTTGCTTTTCTTTCGACAGTTCTAAATCCTAGGTAAGAAAATACCAATGTTGAATTAGTATCAGGAACTTTTATGCTATATCTACCATTAAAGTCTGTTTCAGTACCAATGGTTGTTCCTTTTACCAAAACAGTAGCACCTGGTATAGGACCTTGAGAATCTTCTACATACCCAACAACTTCATCAATTTCACTTTTATAATTGGGAGGGTAGGTTCCGTAGTTAATAAAGTAAGGAGTTATTTTTCCAGCCTTTGTAGATTGACTCGGGTTTGCTGATGAAAACCTGAGCTTCACATTATTCCAATCTACTTGGGAATTTTGTTTGAGATTAGCCTTGTAGTTTAAGTGCAAAGGTGAATTAATGTCCTTCACTCTAACATCATAAGATGGATACCAACCAACATTAGAAACATTATATGTGAGTATAAATTTGACAGTTTTTACAGAACTTGATCTCATTTTCAAAAATATTTCACCCGAAGCAAATTCTTTTTTAGGAGTAAGGTTTTCAATTTGCTTTGTGATTTTAGCCTTTTTTACATGTAATTTATGAATCTTATTTTTGAAGGCCAATTCATTTGTTTTTAGTTTTTTCATCTGGCTGCTGTAAAATGATGATGCTTCTTTTAATGCACTTACAGTTAAAGTCTGATCTCCACCAATACTCCTGTTGCTCTTTAAAAATTGGATTTCATCTTGAACAGAAGAGAGATTAATGTTTTCAATATCAATTTTGTCATTCAGTTTAGACAACTCATCCTCCAAAGAAATTTGCTCCATACTTTTCTTTGAACTGTTCAAGTAGTTTTTCTGATAGTTAATGGCTTGAATTTCTATTCCTTCTGCTCTGATTTGGATACTTTTTTTATCTATAAAAGGAGATAAGTCTACAAATTTTAATACTTGTAAACCTCTGTCTACTTTGATGTTTTTGGTTCTAGTTACTTGAGCACTATTCAAAAAAACTGTAGCTGAGTTTACTTCAGATTTTATCTCTCTTTCTTGAGAAAAGCAAAAGTTCACTGTTAGAAATAATAGAAAAATAATGATCTTTTTCATGACTTTATATTTTGTGATTTTTATAAAATTATAAAATATAAGAGCCTTAAGAGCTAAGAATGAGTTAAGAACAAAGTCTAGTTAGTAAACGGTGATAAATAGAAAGTAAAAAAATAGAACTACAGACTTTTTTCTCCTAATCGCTCAATCTTTGACAGCCATTTTATTCTATACTCTTCTTTAGACAAACGCAAAGATCCTATGGAGGTAAATCGTATAGTTTGAATGCCTACAAACTGCAGGAAGAGTTTTTTCATTGCAAAATAAGTTGGTCTCCCGTTGAACCAGCGGTAATACCAAGCTGGTTGATCCAAGGTTAAAATAACCCTTGCAGATTTTCCGGTTAAATATTTATCCCACCAAACCGAATTCTCTCTTTTCTTAAAAGCAAAACCGGGGAGGAATACACGATCAATAAAACCTTTCATAATTGCAGGATAAGAACCCCACCAAACAGGGAATATCCAAACAATATGATCTGCCCATATTATGCTCTCTTGAGCTGCAATGAGGTCCGGTTCAAGTTCTGTTCTTTTACGATAACCAAATTGTAAGTTAGGATTAAAATCTAGATCTCGAATATGTATTTCTCTAATCTCAGATTGAGAGGTTAGTATTCCTTTTTTATAAGAATCAGCAATTCCGGCACAGAAACTTTCTTGATCAGGATGTCCGTTTATGAGCAATACTTTCTTCATGTTTTTATAGCATTAGAAATATCACTGCTAAAACTAGAAGAGGAAATAAAGTGACAATGGCACTCATTAGACACCAGAACAAAAAGACAAACCAATTTAGTTGTACAGGCTTCCTTTTTTTAATGTGATCCTTTACTTGTGATACAGAAAGACTAAGCAACTCTTCTTTTGGGATTTCTAGATCCATCAAAGAGTTGTTTTGCAATCCTTCTTTATATCCTTCATAGACTTCTTTAGGATGTAGGATCAATCCAACAAACATACCACTGATGCTAAAAAGTCCTATAGGAAAGTGTTTCCACATTCCTGTTGCGATCTCCCAACCGGAAATAAAAGATTCTCCTTTCCAAGAAGTATCACAGTCATACAAAATATGTTGAATGTCGTGAATATGAATCACTTTTCTTCGAAAAGGAGGATTAGGGAATTTGAATGTAAAAGGTTTGAATTTTATGTAGAAAAAAGGATCGTTTTCTCCACCATCTTTTGGGAGGTTATTGGCTAGATGAAAGTCTTTTAAAGCAGTAGAAATTGTCATGTGAACAGGTTTGGTTCTACAAAGTTAGCTGACGAAAAAGACAAAATTCTTGACAATTGTCAAGAAAGCTATTTGCCTCTAATTCTGCTAAAAGTTTCGGGAGTCATGCCTAAAAAAGTAGCGATGTTTTTAGAAGAAACTCTTTGGAAGAGTTCGGGCTTCTTTTTTAGTAATGTGTGATAGCGATCATGTGCTGTTTGCAGTTGAATATCATCAATACGTTCTACCAATTCAATATAAGCTTGTTGCATGAACAAACGTCCGAATCGTTCGTATTCCGGATGCTTTTGAAATAAATCTTCCAGATCTGAATGAGATATTTTATAGACTTCTAAGTCTTCTAAAGCTTCTACATTGTATTTGCTCTTCTTTCTTTGGATAAAACTATCAATTGCCGTAATGGTTTCCTGTTCTGTAGAAAAATAACAAGTAATATCTTTTCCGTTCTTATAATAGAAAACTCGAGCAATACCACTAACTATAAAATAGAGGTGATCACAAATAAACCCTTCTTCGTGTAGTAAATGATGTTTGGGATATTTCTCGAAGATCATAATACTTTGAAAGTCTTGCATTAGTTCCGGAGTTTCCAGAAAAAAAGAGGCGTGCTGTTCAAAGAAAGATTCCATATTATAAAGTCAATAGTTCTTCTACAAAATCTCGTTTGTTAGACAATCTAGGAACTTTGTGTTGCCCTCCTAACTTACCTCTTTTTTTCAGCCAATCATAGAACAAACCTTCTCTAGCTTCATGGATAGTAGGCATTTTTAAGGTCATATTGTTATAACGCTTGGCTTCGTAATCTGAGTTTAATGATTTGAGCGCATTGTCTAAAAGTTCGGTAAAATAAGCAAGGTTTTTGGGTGCTTTGTTGAATTCAATAATCCATTCGTGCCCACCTTTTTCATCGCCATTCATAAAAATAGGGCCTACCGTATAATCTGTAATTTCAGCTTTGGTCTTTTTACAGGCAAGCTTTAGAGCTTCTTCTGCATTTTCAATAATAAGCTCTTCGCCAAATACATTGATGTGATGTTTGGTTCTCCCTGTAATCTTAATTCGATATGGATCTAAACTGGTAAATTTTACCGTATCTCCAATCAAATAGCGCCATAAACCACCATTGGTAGTTATCACAACAGCATAATTCACATTTTTCTTAACCTCAGATAGTGGAATAGCTACTGAATTCTCTCCATCATACTCATCCATAGGAATAAACTCGTAGAAAATTCCGTAATCCAACATCAATAGCAATTCGTCAGAATAGTTCTTGTCTTGAATAGCAAAGAAACCTTCTGATGCATTATAGGTTTCGTAATAACGAAAATCCTTTTTCGGAATTAGTTTCTTATACTGCTCTCTATAAGGATTGAAGTTAACTCCTCCGTGGAAATAAACTTCCAAATTGGGCCAAACTTCCAGAATATTGTCTTTTCCTGTTTTCTCAAGAACACGATTTAACAATACCAACATCCATGATGGCACACCTACCAAACTAGTGATGTTCTCATTGATGGTTTCATTGATAATGGCTTCCATTTTGGTTTCCCATTCACTCATCAATGCTGTTTCTTGTCGTGGAGCCGAGCTAAAATCAGCCCAGAAAGGCATATTTTCAATGATGATGGCAGAAAGATCTCCAAAATAAGAATCGTTGTCCTCGTATATTGCAGAACTTCCTCCTAAACGCAATCCTTTTCCATTAAACAGCTCTGCATCTTCATTATTATTGATGTAGAGGCATAGCATGTCTTTTCCTGCTTTAAAATGACAATACTCAATAGCTTCATCACTTACCGGAATAAACTTGCTTTTTGCATTGGTTGTTCCACTCGATTTCGCAAACCATTTGATCTTGGTAGGCCAAAACAAATTCTGCTCACCTTTTCTACAACGTTCGATCAAAGGTTCTATACTTTCGTATTGTTGAATAGGAACTTTTTCTACAAAATCTTGATAGCTGTGAATAGAAGAAAAATCATGCTCTTCACCAAACTCTGTACTCTTGGCAAATTGTACCAAACGGAGTAGCAATTCGTCTTGAACATCAACAGGATACTTTAAAAAAAGTTCCATTTGATGCTTCCTCTTTTTGAGAAACCATGAGATGATGGAATTAACAAATGGAATCGCCATACAGTAAAAAGTTGAGTTTAGTAAGTTGATTTTTTCCCGTAAGTTTGTTTAGTACTTACAAAGAGGAGTTAAAAATAGAAAATTATTTTACATGCAATATCAAGGAGTTTTAAAAAAAATGCCCACTGAAAATAGCGAAAAGATTCAGTATTATTTAGATATGGGGTCTGATTTTCTGAATGTAAATCAACTATTAAACAAAACTTTAGATCTGTCTTTTGTGAAATATGAATGTTTAAACTGTCATCTTGAGCGCCCGATCTACCGTCAAGGATTCTGTAAATCTTGTTTTTTTGATACGCCAAGAGCAGGAGATTGGATCATGAGGCCTGAATTGAGTACTGCTCATTTAGGAAAAGAAGATCGTGATTTGGAGTACGAAAAAGAAATGCAATTGCAGCCTCATATTGTGTATTTGGCAAACTCAAGCAATGTAAAAGTTGGAGTAACCAGAAAGCAGCAAGTGCCTACTCGTTGGATCGATCAAGGAGCACATGAAGCTATAGAGATCGTAGAGGTTCCTAATCGATATTTAGCAGGAATAACCGAAGTGGCACTAAAAGAGCATGTTGCAGATAAAACAAATTGGAGAAAGATGTTAAAGAATGATATAGAGGACGTAGATCTTGTAGATTGGCAGAAAAAATTACGACCTTACATACCCGAGGAAGTTCAAGAGTATTTTATTGAAAACAATACAGAAACAGAACTTCATTTTCCGGTACACCAATATCCTGAAAAACCAAAAAGTTTGAATTTGGTAAAACAAGGATCTTATACCGGAAAGTTGGTAGGCATAAAGGGACAGTATTGGATCTTTGAAGATCAAACTGTGTTTAATGTAAGAGCCAACGAAGGATTAGTGGTTAATATATCAATTCAATGACATAATGGTGACTGAGCGTAGTCGAAGTCACAATAAAGATTCCTAATGAGTAATTCTAATTTATTAAAAGTCGCTTTAGCGCAAATAGCACCGGTTTGGTTAAACAAAGAGCAAACCATTCAAAAAATAGAACAAACTATTAACGAAGCAGCCAAAGAAAATGCAGAACTCATTGTTTTTGGTGAAGCCTTATTACCGGGATATCCTTTTTGGGTTGAATTGGTAAACGGAGCTACTTTTAATTCACCTGTTGCCAAAGAACTACATGCACATTATGTGAGTAACTCAATTATGATCGAGAAAGGAGAATTGAACTCTATTTGTGCTTTGGCAAAGCAACACAAAATGGCAATTTATTTAGGTATCATGGAACGCGCTCAAAATAGGGGAGGTCATAGTATTTATGCGTCTTTGGTATATATAGATCAACAAGGAGAGATTCAATCTGTGCATAGAAAATTACAACCTACTTACGAAGAAAGATTGACTTGGGCACCGGGAGATGGACACGGATTGCAAGTACACCCTCTAAAAGAGTTTACAGTAGGAGGGTTGAACTGTTGGGAAAACTGGATGCCATTACCAAGAACCGCTTTGTATGGCTTAGGAGAAAATTTACATATTGCTGTTTGGCCGGGAAGTGACCATAACACCAAAGATATTACACGATTTATTGCCAGAGAATCTCGTTCGTATGTAATCTCAGTATCTAGTTTGATGAACAAAAGCGATTTTCCAAGCGATACTCCACATTTAGAACAAATCTTAAGCAATGCTCCCGATACTTTAGCAAACGGAGGGTCTTGTATTGCAGGACCGGATGGCGAGTGGATCATTGAACCTGTAATTGGAAAAGAAGGGTTGATCTACGAAACTTTGGACTTCTCAAGAGTGTACCAAGAGCGACAAAACTTTGATCCGGTAGGACATTACTCACGTCCGGATGTTACCAAATTGCATGTAAACAGAGATCGTCAGAGTACGGTAGAGTTCGATTAATTTAGAACTTTATTGCTCTTTAGTTTCTTGAGTTCCCAGATCAAAACACCATACACAATTAGGTATTCCAATCCAACCAGCCATAGATTTTCTTTCCAAGGTGTATTGGCATAGGCTTGATAGGTTACAATGATAACAACGCTCCATACAATTGGAAAACGATACTTGGTAAATACACTTAGTATGATTAGCGTTGCCAAATACCATGGGTGCATGGTAGTTGTGGTGAAATAATAGAATGTCAATCCTAATAACAGGGCTGTTAATAGCTGTTGAGGAGATTTGTTTTTTCTAAAGAAAGTAATTCCTAGTAAGAATAAAACAGCGATGGTAGGCATGATCTTTCCGATGATAGCAATTTCATTGTACCCTCTAAACAAATAACCGATCTCTCTAGCGATGTAATACAAACTGGCATTGAATTCGAAATTACGGAACCACAACCCTACAGAATTGGTATAACTACTAATCAATTCAGAAGAGAGGAAGGGCAAGAATAAAATGATGTTGGTTACAATTACTATAGCTCCAAAAGAAAGTAATTGTAAAAAACCATTTAAAGAATAAAGCTTTGATTTTGTTTGGTTTATTGCATCTCTGTCACCTCGAGCGGAGTCGAGAGGTCTTTTTACAAACCACTGAAAGAACAATGGTAAAAACAGCAGAGGGATCAACTTAGAAGAAACCGATAAACCTAAAACCACAGCAGCCCAAATCCATTTCTTTTGTATGAGCAAGTATAAACTCCACACCAAAAAGAACAACATAACAGGCTCAAAATGCAGGTTTCCGGTCAACTCAATAATGATAAACGGATTCAGTGCATACAAAAAGATATGATGAATGGGTAAATTCAGTTTTTCCAGAATCTTTTTTCCAAAGTAAATGATTCCAATATCCGCCAAAATAATTTGTAATCTCAATACAATTGCAGCCCCAAGAATACTGGAGTTGGAAAAGATGGCAGCAATCAAAAAGTTCAATTGATTGATAGGAGGATAGTTGGTAAAATGACTCCCATTTAAATCACCCATTCCTGCGTACAGATCTACAGCTTGTTCTATAGGAAATTGTCTCTGTTCTATATAGGTTTGAGGCAATGAAATGTATGGGTTAAACCCTTCTAAGAGCATACGTCCATCCCAAATAAAACGATAAAAATCTTGTGATAGGTTGGGTATGGCAAATAAGAATACCAATCGGAAAAGGATGGCTACTCCTACTAAAAAAGGAAAATTTGATTGCTCCTTTTTAATGAAATATAAAAAAGGTAGGAATAGTGCTACATACATCGATACCAATTGTGTAAAGTTGGTGCGATCTAGATTATAAGCAAACAAAAAATACAGGCCAATGCTAACAATCATAGCAAGAATGGTCTGATATTTTTTAGAAAGAATCATTAAGCTTTTGAGAAAATCGATTTAAAGAATACATATCCAAATCCAATGAAAAGCATCAAATGGAAAGGGAACAATCCAAAATCACCACCTTGATCACCTACCACAAAAGCACTGTACATTCCAAAAGCGAAATAGATTGTTAGCAGTCCTTCAATAACCACATTTAGACTCAGTTTTTTACGAATGTATTTGTTATTCTTCCAGCTATCTGTAAGAGATTTGATATTAAATTTTGGAGTTCTTACAAACTCACTTTTCTTCCCAATATGCCCTTCTACAACAGCAATAGTATTATGTAATGAGAATCCCATTGCAATAGAGAAGAAGGTAAAGAATGTTCCGATGTATTTGATAAAATTGATGAATCCGCCGCCATAGGTTTTTTTGAACATAAACCAATAGCAGATAAAAAAGATAATGGTACTCATTACGAAGAAGCTCATCATATAGAAATATGACTTTAGATGTGCATATTCGTTCTTGATATATAGCATTGGAATACTCAAAATAGCCACTAAAAAGATCATCATAAACATAGAACTGTTGAGTAAATGTAACAGACTGTGAATTTTGGTTTTTAAAGGAATATGTTGGTTTGATAATACTCTCTTTGCCATTTTTTGGAAATTCTCTGCACCACCTTTGTTCCAACGGAACTGTTGAGATCTAGCGGCACTAATAATTACAGGAAGTTCGGCAGGAGTTTTTACATCTTCTAAGTATTTGAATTTCCACTTTCTCAATTGAGCACGGTAGCTAAGATCTAAATCTTCTGTAAGCGTATCTCCTTCCCAGTTTCCGGCATCAATAATACATTGTTTTCTCCAAATACCGGCAGTACCGTTAAAATTGATAAAATGCCCCTTGCTATTACGCCCCACTTGCTCTAATGTAAAGTGAGCATCCAAGGCAAATGCTTGAACTTTAGTTAAGGTAGAATAGTTTCTGTTGATATGCCCCCAACGAGTTTGAACAACACCCACATCAGGATTTTTGAAATAAGGAACGGTTTGTAATAACCAATCTTCTTGTGGCAGAAAATCGGCATCAAAAATGGCGATAAAATCACCTTTGGCGATTTGTAAACCTTCTTTTAAAGCGCCGGCTTTAAATCCTTGTCTGTTAGTTCTACGGATGTGTTGTATATCAATACCAGTTTTTTGTAATTGAATGATCTTCTGCTCTGTACTTTGTACAGACTCATCCGTAGAATCATCCAATACCTGAATCTCCAGTTTTTCACGTGGATATTTAAGCTTTACAATATTGTCTAATAAACGCTCCATCACATACAATTCGTTGTATACAGGAAGCTGAATGGTTACGTAAGGAACTTCGTCTGGATTTTCAAGATCGTATCTGGCACAAGTATCTTCTTTCTTTTGTGCGCTCACATAATTGAACAATAAGTTCAATTGCGCCAATGCGTACATAAAGATCAAAATGAGCGCTACAGAGTAAATAGTGATAATAATATATTCTAGGACCATTACTTAAAACTGTATTTAAAAATCCAACCTAATATTTTAAAACCTGCCATGATAGTTCCTTTAACTGTTCCTGAAACTTTGGAAACACCAATACGGTTTCTGTATTTTACAGGAATCTCTTTGTATTTTAATTTTTGTTTGATGGCTTTCAATTGCATTTCTACAGTCCAGCCATAGGTCTTATCTTCCATTTCCAGAGCTAACAACTTATCATATGTGATAGCTCTAAAAGGTCCCAGGTCAGAAAATTTTGCTCTAAAGAACAATTTCATCAGAAAGGTAGCTAACCAATTTCCAAAAACCTGTTGAGGTGTCATAGAACCGGGTTCTCTTAATTCTTTTACACGTGCTCCAATAACAAAATCCATATCCTCATGTATAATAGGGTCTATTAATTCTGTTAGCTGTTCCGGGTAATCAGAATAATCTCCATCCAAAAAAACAACAATATCCGGTTTGTTTACTTGGTTGTAAATATGTTCCATTCCTTTCAAACAAGCATAGCCATAACCACGACGAGGTTCTTGCAAAACAGTAGCACCTGCTTTAGCTGCGTTTTCTTCGGTTTTGTCTGTCGAATTATTGCTTACTACAATAATTTCATTTACGATACTGGGAATATCGTTTACAACGTTGGTTATAGAATCTTCCTCATTATATGCAGGAATGATTACTTTAATGTTTTTCTTCACTTCAATAAATTACCTCAAATTCTCCATTCATCATAAGACTTACTGTCTCAAATCCGACAAATTATTATCTCTTTTAAAAGATTTAAAGTCTGTCCATTCTTTTATCTTTTTCCCTTGCTGATATTTTTCGGCTCTCACCAATTTCTTCATTTCGTACATCAGGCAATAGCCATTTTTTTGATTGTCTTTTAATTGACATTTATGATTGATATGCCCCATATCGTCATAGAACAACCACCATTTATTCTTTTTGCCTTTTTCGAAATGACCTTCCTTTTCTTTGGAGGCATCTTTACGGTAAAAGTACCAATATTTTACCTCTAAATTATTTTTAAAACGACCTTCTTTTTTTAGATTTCCATTTCTGTAATAGAACTTCCAATAACCATTCTTCTGGTTATTTTTCATCCAACCTTCTTCTTTTAACTTCCCATTTTTATAATAGGCTTTATGATAAGTTTTCTTCTGTGCAAATAGGCTTAAAGAAGCACAGAGAAATAAAAGAAGTAGAGGCTTTTGTAAAGGCATTATTTCTGATTTACAAGCTCCATTAAGTTCACATCGTTCCCTAATAAAACTTCAGTAGGGTTAATTCTTCCTTTTTGAGCACCGTTTTCTAATTTTAAGACACCTCTTGGGCATACTGCAGAACAAACACCACATCCCACACAACTAGATCTAACAATGTTTTCTCCTTTTTGAGCGTAAGAACGTACATCAATTCCCATTTCACAATAAGTAGAACAATTTCCACAAGAGATACATTGTCCACCGTTGGTGGTAATTCTAAATTTAGAGAACATACGTTGTTGGAATCCTAAGATAGCAGCCATAGGGCATCCAAATCGACACCATACTCTGTTTCCTAAAATTGGATAGAATCCTGTTCCGATAACACCTGAGAAAACGGCTCCGATATAGATTCCGTAAACAGACCTTAATTCCCAAGAAGGGATGTAGAAAACGTGATCTGTAGTTCCTGTCAAATACATTCCTACCAATGCAGCGATCACTACGAAATAACCAATAGCTCCGTATTTGGCATCCTTTCCTAACTCATTTCTTTTAAAGATCATTACCAAAGCAAAAATGGCAGTTAAGATGATACCAATAGCAGCTAAGAAGAAACCTTTGGTCAACCAAAATGTTTTAGAATCGTTTCCTAAGTAAGTATACACCATAGCTACAGTCATGATAATTGAGAAAACCATTACAGTATGAATCAACCATCTTTCGATGCGCCAAGCCGACATTTTTTTACTACTTAATTGACGGAATGAATCTCCGGCAGTTTCTGCCAATCCTCCACATCCGCAAACCCATGAACAGTACCAGCGTTTTCCGTACTTATAGGTTAGAATAGGAGAGATCACAAAAATGGTGACTACCCCAAAGATCAACATACCAATTCCTAAGTTTCCTGAAGTGATCAAGCCATCTATAGACCATCCATCAAATAAATAATAATTCAATGGCCACATACTTTTTAGGTCGTAGTAAGGAAGGTTGTATTCAGGACGCTCGTTTAAACGAGCCATGAATTCCGGAATCAAATAGGCGAAACCTAATTGAAAGAACATTACAGAAACTGTTCGTAGTTGCTGATATCTATTATGACGATATTTTAAAATGAATTTATATCCAAAGGCTATAATTGCTACGGTATATAAGGTTCCGTATACAAACCACTGACTTGCAGGTCTTCCGCTTAAAAAGAGACTTAAAGGATCAAACAAAGCAACAAGTCCGGTATTGGGAGCTCCGTTTACTCCTTGCCCCAGTAATTCTGCTTTAAAATATAGAACGATATAGAACCCTGTTAATAAAATTCCGGCAGCCCATCCTAAAATTCCACGTGAGGAGATGGATTTAAACCAAACACCGTTGTTTTTAATTCCTTCTGGTTTTGTTAAGTATAGATCATTGGCATAAATAATAGTTCCAATAGTAATTAATACCAAAGAAGCTGTTAAGAAAATTCCATTATTTAATACATCTAAGTTAAATAAGGTTAGTATAAGGATCAACAAACCTACTGTACCTATGGCTACTCCTATTTTTTGTTTTATGGTTACATCTTTTGCATCTGGTTTTGCTAAAGACATGCTATAATTGACTCTTCCACTCATGATCTATGCCGTTTGAAGTTTGTTGTTAAAAGCGTTTAAAATCTCTTTCTCATAGCGTTTGTAGAATTCAGGATCGAAATTGGCTTCAGCCAAATGCTGCATTACAAAATCTACATCTCTTTCCTCTGTTAACCATCGATCAAACACTTCGTGTCTCATGCGAATGCCAAATGTGTTAATCCCTAAAAATTTATTAGAATCTCTATCGTAAGCTACAGTAATACATTTGGTGTCATCTTCATGTTTCCAATGAAAATGGAGTTCAGAATCTTTTTTAGTTCTATCACTAAATACCCAACCATAAGTTTGGTATTCGATGTCTAAGAATTTAGCAGAGTTGAACCAATGTCCTGGGTTATATTGAATTCTATTTCCACAGATTGTTTGAGCCAAGGTTTCACCCATCATCCTTCCGGTATACCAAACGGCTTCTATAGGTCTTCTGTTTCCAATAGCTTCTCTTTGCTCTGCACAATCACCAATAGCATACACATCTTTTGCACTGGTTTCTAAATATCTATTAACAAGAATTCCGCGATTAGTTTCGATATCCGACTCTTTCAAGAAGTCGATATTTGGAGAAACTCCAGCTGTCAATCCAACAACATCACATTCGATTTCTTCCCCGGTTTCTGCAATTACCACAGAGTAACAATGTCCGTTCTCATCAGATTTGATCTCTTTTAAGTTGACACCCAAGCGAAGATCTATATGATGACTTTGGATATGTCTATTGATCATTTCACTCTCTCCGGAAGGCAAAACCCCATTCCAAAAACTATCTTCACGAACCAAAAATGTAACAGGAATATTTCTTGAA
This sequence comes from Pseudotenacibaculum haliotis, assembly GCF_042684245.1. Classification (NCBI taxonomy): domain Bacteria; kingdom Pseudomonadati; phylum Bacteroidota; class Flavobacteriia; order Flavobacteriales; family Flavobacteriaceae; genus Pseudotenacibaculum; species Pseudotenacibaculum haliotis. Next base: position 765,647 of record NZ_JBHULH010000001.1, on the reverse strand, counting down.
TGCAGCATTTCTGCTAATTCTATTCCTATCAATCCACCTCCTACAATTACAGCTCTTTTACATACATCGTTATTAGGTGCGTGAACTTCTAAATTCTCTAGATCTTGTTTGTGATACATGCCCATAACACCTTTTAGATCTTGTCCTGGCCATCCAAATTTATTAGGTTTAGAACCAGTTGCAAGAACCAATTTGTCGTAAGCTAATGTCTCTCCATTAGAAAAAAGCAATTGTTTGTTAGCAGTGTCTACTTTTTGAACATATCCCTTTTTTAAGTTGATTCGGTTCTTTTTCCAGAACCAAGGTTCGTAAGGTTGTGTGTGTTCAAATTTCATATGCCCCATGTAGATATACATGAGTGCTGTTCTAGAAAAAAAGTAATCTGTTTCTGCTGAAACTATGGTGATTTGCTTGTCGGAGTTTTTGCGAATATGTCTCGCTAAGGTTACTCCCGAAATCCCATTTCCAATAATAACTATGTGCTCCATGATTGTTGGGTTGCTGTGCAATCTGTCGAAGTTAATTCAATTTTCTTAAACCAATTTCTAATTTAGAACGAGTATAAATAATTTTAGAATGAAAGTAATCTTTCTTCATCTCGACGGATACCACGATTAACTACAAGAAAATAAAATCAAAATATATTATGAAACGAATTCTACTAATCGCTTTGTTACTTATAGCATATCAAGGGTTTTCTCAAGAAGATGACACTGAGGATAAAAATAATTTACAAGTATTTACACCTTCTAAATTGTTGAATAAAGGTCAATGGGACATTAAATTTTTTAATGGTTTATACACCCAGACAAGACAAACAGGTCAAGATAATAGTAATGGAGTAGATATTCCAAGACAAACTTTTTTCACTTCTACTTTAGAAGTTTTTACAGGTGTTTCTGAAAACAATAGAGTTAACTTAGGGGTGATTTTAGAATATAGATCTAATACACTAGGAGGAGAAAATACGTTCTCTGTCTTCAATTTTGGAAATTCAAATACTTCAAGAAACGGACTTTCTACGATAGCTCCAGCTATTAAAATTCAACCTTTCAAGAATTTTGGGAATTTCTCAGTTTTAACAGCACTTCATATTCCTACATTTAGTGGTAGTGATAATACAGGTGTTTTTCTTGATCAATCAGCTTGGGCTTTGCAAAATAGATACTTCTATGATTACACTTTCCCAAGTGGTAAATGGCAGTTGTTTACAGAGTTAAATACTGAGTATAGTTTTGGTGATGAAAACAGTTTTGCAAACAAGACTTTATTATTAGCACCAGGAGTTTTTATGAGTTATTTCCCAACTCAAAAAGCAACAGTTTTAGGATTCGTTCAGCATTCACAAAGAGTTGGAGGGAATTTTCAACAAAATAGCTCATCTGTAGGTTTTGGAAGTAAATACCAGGTAACTAAAGTTTTGAATGTAGAAGCTTTGTATAGTAAGATTGTAAGAGGTCATAACTTTCAAGGTTTAGGAAATACTTTTAGCATAGGTTTAAGAGCTTTGTTTTAGAAATTTTGAAAATATTAAATACATTTAGAGCCTGATTATGAAAACTATTAGGCTCTTTTTATTATCTGTTATTTTGTTGAGTTTTTCTTTTAAAGGAATTGCTCAAAAAGTTAATGGAATCAGTTTTGTTGCTTCGGGTGACAGCATAAGTCATGTCCATACCAACCCGGTAAAAAAGGTCAATGCAAATTATGTAGCATTAATGCCTTTTGGGTTTATCCGAGAACTGTCATCCCCAGAAATTCGTTTTAACGAAAAGAGACAGTGGTTTGGAGAAAGAGATGAAGGAATACAACAATATGCAAGAGAGTTCCGAAAAAAAGGAATAAAAGTGATGCTAAAACCTCAAATCTGGGTTTGGGGAGGTAAGTATACCGGTCATATTGAGATGAACTCTGAAGAGCAATGGAAGATGTTGGAAGACTCTTACGAGCGTTTCATTCTTACGTATGCAAAAACAGCACAAAAGATCAAAGTAGATATTTTTAGTATTGGAACAGAGTTGGAAAAATTTGTTTTTAACAGACCCGATTATTGGAAATCTTTGATCAAGAAAATTCGAAAAGTATACAAAGGTAAACTTACCTATGCTTCCAATTGGGATGAGTTTAAAAGAGTAAAATTCTGGGATCAGTTAGATTACATCGGAATTGATGCTTATTTTCCTGTTACTGCTGAGAAAACACCAAGTGTTAAAGACTTTGAAAAAGGGTGGAAGCAGCACAAGAACGAGATCAAAAAGATTCAAAAGAACTTTAATAAGCCTGTTTTATTTACAGAATTCGGTTACCGAAGTTTGCACTACACCGGAAAAGAACCTTGGGATTCTAAAAGAGTTGCAGGCTCTATAGATCTTGAAGCTCAAGCCAACGGATTACAAGCCATCTACAATCAGTTTTGGAAAGAGAAATGGTTTGCCGGAGGTTTTGTTTGGAAGTGGTTTCACAGGCATGATCGCGTAGGAGGAAAAGACAACAATCGGTTTACACCTCAGAATAAGCCAGCAGAGGCTTTACTACAAAAGCTTTACAAGCTCAACTAGCACATAAGATAGCATAATATTAGTTTTCAAAACATGATAAATGTTATGAAATAGGTGAAGAGTTGGAGATACCTTTGAGGTATGATACCAACAAAAAAACTTATGAAAACTATTATTGTACCCGTAGACTTTTCGGAACATTCCGAGTATGCATTGAAAGCTGCTGCAGCTTTAGCTAAGAAAAGAGATAGCGAAATCTTGGCATTACACATGTTAGATATGCACGTTGCTTCTATGAATGAAAGTGGAAGTTATCATCAAGAGCAAACAGCTTTTTTGTTACAGTTTGCTAAAAAGCGATTTCACAATTTTCTAAAGAAAGAGTATTTAGAAGATGTTAAAGTAACACCTATTATCAAACACTTTAAAGTGTTTAGTGAGGTTAATGAGGTAGCAAAAAAAGAGAATGCAGATTTGATAGTAATGGGATCTCACGGTGCCACAGGATTAAAGGAACTTTTCTTAGGTTCTAATACCGAAAAGGTGATCCGTTTTTCTGAAATTCCGGTAATGATCGTAAAAAATGATTTGGAGAATTTCGATTTTGAAGAGGTTGTGTACGCTACAGACTTCTCAAGAGAATCTATTGGTGCGTATCTTCAAACAAAAAGTATTGTTGATGATTTGGGAGGGAAATTACATGTTTTGTATGTAAATACTCCATATGATAACTTTAAAACCACAGCAGAAATGCATCAGATGGCTGCAGAATTTTTAATCGCTGCTGAAGGAAATGCAGAAAAATTGAAAGAAGTTTCCTTTGTTTGCGACAGAACCATCGAAAAGGGGATCTTAAACTTTGCCAATTCTGTTGGAGCAGATTTGATCGCAGTAAGTACCCACGGTAGAAAAGGACTTTCTCATGTTTTTAGAGGTAGCCTTTCAGAAGACATTGCAAATCATGCGACGTTACCTATTTTAACTGTTAAGATGTAAATTGTTTATCCTGAATTAACAGGAGGTTAAAAAAGGTTTCTATCTTCGTTTTGCAATCAGACGTAAAACAATATTGTGAAGCGAATCGTATTAGTTATCATATTCATTTTAGGAACAGTTACAACATACTGTCAAGAAGGAATCATTTATGATATCAAAATACGAGGTGCAAAAAAAACAAAAGCACCCTTTATAAAACAAATTCTTGAATCCAAAGCAGGAAAACCTTTGGATTCTGTAAAACTAAAGAATGATATTGCTCGGTTGCGAAGGCAACCGGCAATATCACATGCTTATTTTCAGGTATTCTATTCGCATGAGAATTTATACAATGTTTATATAGATATTGAAGAGAATTTTACCATCATTCCTTTTGCCAATGTATATACGACCAATGATGATGAATTTGCCTATCGCATTGGAGTTAACGAATTCAATTTCTTAGGTAGGGGAATTAACATTGGAGGATTTTTTCAAAAAGACATTTACAACTCCTATGCGATCAATTTCAGAGCGCCTTTTTTGTTTGGGAGGAAAGTTGGGTTGGCATTCAACTATCAAAACTTAACGACACAAGAACCCGTTTTTTTCGATGACACCACGGCAGATTATAAATACAATAATACGTCGTATGAATTGCTAGGATTGTATCAATTTAACTTTCATCACCGAGTAGAATTGGGGTTAAACTTATTTACAGAAGATTATCAGTACAAATCAGGAGCTACGAGTCCAAATGTGCCTCAGGAACTAGTGGTAGATAAATCATTGATCAAACTAATCTATGAATACAATGCCTTGAATTATTATTATGAAAGTGTTTCAGGGTTCCGTAGTATTTTTAACTTTCAATATGTCAATGCTAGAAATCAAATTTTACCGGATTTTTCTATTTGGTGGAATGATTTCTTCTATTACAAACGATTTGGCGAAAAAGGAAATTGGGCCAACCGATTGCGAATTGGATTTGCCAGTAATGAAGACTCACCATTCGCACCTTTTTCTGTAGACAACAACCTGAATGTACGTGGAGTAGGGAATATCATTGATCGCGGAACGGGAGTTGTTGTATTGAACACAGAATATCGATATATCTTACATAAGAAAGGGAATATAACCGTGCAAGGAAACGCCTTCATTGATGCAGGTTCTTGGCGCAACCCGGGAGGTGATTTAGGAGATTTTAGCGATAGTAATAACCTTCGAATTTATCCGGGGTTGGGGGTTCGATTCATTCATAAAAAGATCTACAATGCTATTTTTCGTATCGATTACGGATATGGAATTACTAAAAACGGTACACAAGGATTTGTTTTTGGTATTGGGCAGTATTTCTAGAAGTATATTCCTATCTCCAAGGAATTCTTTTTGAAACGTTTGGATCAGAGGTTCTAAACTTAATTTTCACCAAATTACCTTCTTCTTGAATTCCTATTCGTTTCCCGGCATTAAAAGAACCTTCGTAAGTTTTGTCTTTGTATTTAAATTGATAAACTACTTTTTGTTTGTAATACCCTCTACCCCAATGATAGAATTTGGTCTTTACTACAAGAGCTTCAGTAGTATTTGTCTCTCTCCCTACAAACCTTAATTCATCAGTCCAAGCTAAATATATAACTAATGATATGAGCACTATGGCTGCCCAAACGATAATACTTCTCTTTCTGTATGTTTTTTTATTCTCTTCTTGTTGAATTTTATATTGCTTTTTCCAACTTTCAAAACGAGCTTTTTCAAGCTCTTCTTTTTTTACTTGCTTTTTGTGAATAATGTCTTTTAATAATTGAGTTCCATTGGAAGAAGAATAATCTAAAATTAACGATACAGCTTCTTCATAGGATTCTAACTGAATTTCATTATCAATATCATCTCCATAATAAGCAGTAACTTCATTTGGACCTATGATAACATGAAAAAGATCTTGAAGGCTTTTAAAAATTTGTACATGATATGCATTTCCTTTTATGACGTGCTTTAAAAGAATTCTTCTAACATCTTCAGCATCTTCTACTGCGAGCTCTAAAATTTTATCATCAATGGGAATTTCAAAATTTCCTTTAAAAGGAATGATAAGTACTTCCATAACAATAGGCTTTTACCTCAAAAGTACTGAAATATAAGCGAATTGTAATAGAAGACAAGAGCACTAAAATTGATACTTAATTCCCAATTGAGCTCTCCATCTCGAGTTTACATTATCAACAACCCAAGGAGTTGTGTTTTCGTTATTTGTATACTGATAGGTAGGCTGATTGTTTTCAATTCCCGTAAATCGCAATAGATTAAAACTTGAGTTTACTACGTTGGGAACAAACACCAACTCTCCCCAATTTCTATTGACCAAATTCAATACATTAAATACATCTAAAGTAATTTGTAGGTTTTTCCTTTTCAGTGGTAAATTGTAAACAAACTTGGCATCCAATTGATGATTCCATGGAGTTTTTGCGCCATTTCTTTCTGCATAATTACCTCTGTTTTCTCTCAGATAATCATTAGACTCAATAAAGCTGTTCAATTGCTCCCATTGTTGCTGAGAAGAAACCAAAATGTTTCCATTTCCGTCCGTAATGTCACGCAAAATAATTTCGCTAGAATTCCTTGGGATGTATACTAGATCATTACGAGAAGAACCATCGCGATTTACATCACCTTGGTATACGATAGAATAAGGTGAGCCTGAAGTTCCGCTATACAACATTGATACTTGTAGCTGATGATTATTCTTAAAATTAAAATTATACGCATGAGTGGAAACGATCTTATGACGAAGATCAAAATTAGACAAAGCTAGATCTGGAGATTGTGAATTGATCGCCTGATTCCATTCAAAATTCGCTGCAGGAGAATTACGAACAGTACTGGAAATATCTTTGCTTTTTCCATAGGTATACCCAAAAGTCCCTACATAATTCTCTAGCTCTTTCGCAGCCGTTAAGGAAAGTGTATAACGATACCCTTTGTCTGTATTTGATAGTAAGAATACATTGGTGAAATTTGGGTTGACAATCAGGTTATTGCCACTGTAATATTGGCGATTATCGGCACCGTCAAAAGTTTCAAATTGTAATCTTCTGTTGATCGATTGAAAGAAAATTCCTTGTAAAACTTCAGTATAGGTTCCTTCGATCCCCAAACGGAGTTTGTTGGGTAGTTTTGCAGAAAAACTCAATCGGGTTTTCCATTCTCTCGGTAGTTCAAAATTATTATCAATGAGATTGATCTCTGTGAGTCCGGGCTGTTGTTGCGCCAAAGCACCTAAATTTTCTTCTAAAAGAACAGTATTTCCACCAGGCCTAATATCAACATTAAAATAATCTGTTCCGGAGATATATTCGGCATAAGCCAACCACAAATACGGAATTCTTCCGGTAAACAAACCACTTCCACCACTAAGTGTATAGTTTCTATTTTCGTCTAAAATATAGTCAAAGCTAACTCTAGGATTGATGTGTGGCGAGGTTCTTATTTCATTTGTAAAACCGCTAAACTCCGGAGTTGCTTTTACCAAGTCGCTTAAAGGTAATTTATCCAATAAAAATTGATTGTCTAAACGTATTCCTGGAGTGATGGTAAAATGATCATTGATACGAATTTTATCTTGAAGATATAAGGCGGTAGTTAAGACATCAATGGTTGCAGAAGGTTGATTGTTTACAAAATCAAACGAGTTATTACTTACGTGATATACACCGCGAATTCTAGAAGGACGATCATTTAAAAAGTCATCCACAGAATTGTAAGCCCATCTACCATTCCAGGCAGTTAAAAAACCATAATCAATATCATTGTATTGTAGTAACAAACCTCCGGTTAATGTATGATTGTTCTTGTAATAAGTAAACTTATTTGTTAGTTGAAATGTGTTTAGATCTGTATTGTAAATAGAAGCCTCTCTGTACGTTCCGGCAAAGATTCTGTTGGAAGCATCTGTAATTTCAATATGCGGAAAAACCCTTCCATCATAACTTCGATCTTCTTTTACTTTATTGTATCCAATGCTTAGTATGTTTGAGGCATTTTGAGAAAAAGTAGAGTTCAATTCCAATGTAGTACTATTCAAAGTACTATTGTGTCTATATCCTTGGTTCCCGAAATTAAAAACAGATTGATTCCATTCTAGATTGTCAGCAAAACTTCTCACAAAATTATTTCTGAAAGTAAGTTTGTGTTGCTCAGAAATATTGTAATCCAAGCGAGCAAAAACTTTTGTTGATGCCGTCTTTACCGTACTGTTTTCAAAACTTCCCGGATTGTAGTTGTAATCGGTTTGTAATTTATTGGCAATATCAATAACAGTTTGCCTGCTAATGTTAGAAGAATTGCTACCCGGTGCACTTAAGAGAGGCAAAGAACTGAGTGCTTGTTCTACATTGACATAGTAAAAAAGCTTGTCCTTAACAATGGCGCCGCCAATTCCACCTCCAAATTGTACATCGTGAAAGTTTGCAACATCTTGCTCAATTCCATCAGAATACGAACCAACCAAAACCTGATTGTTTCCGTATCCGTAGATCTCTCCTCGGGTTGTGTTGGTTCCGTTTTTTGTTACAATATTGATATTGGCTCCGGTAAAGTTTCCAATACTAACATCAAAAGGAGAAGTTTTTACAGAAAGCTCTTTAATGGCACCAAAACTAATGGGTTGACTTCTAGAAAGACTTCCCGGAGTTCCATTGGCAGACGAACCTGCAGCGCCACTGGCCGGTTCTTGAAAACCAACAACATCATTGCTGGCAACTCCATCAATATTGAAATTGTTGAAGCGATTGCTGGCTCCTCCAAAAGAATTTAAATTAGCTTCTGAGATGGTTCTGGTGAGGTCTTGCACACTCCTGCTGATTGTAGGTGTTTTTAGCAGTTGTTTTGTGTTGATGATACGCTGATTTATTTTTTTTGTTTTCCCTCGAATGACAATCTCTTCAAGAAGTGTATTTTCTTCTTTGATCATTAAGTCTAATGTTGTTGTTTTTCCAAGGTTGATAATGATGCTGGAAATACTCTTGGTTTCGTATCCCAAATAATGAACTTCTACTTTGTATTGGTTTCCCGGAGGGATGTTGGCAATTACATAATGCCCGCTTTCCTGAGAGGTTGTACCATATTTAAAATTAGTTTCAGTATCGGTAATGGTTACAGTTGCAAAAGGAATGTTTTTACCTTGTGTATCGGTTACTTTTCCTTCTATAGAACCTGTTGTTTCTTGAGCTTTTGCCGAAAAAAGTGTGCAAAAGAATAATATTAAAAAAGCGTATGTACTTTTCACGTATATAAATTGTTTGTTGATAAATCTGATGTAAGCTTGACTTGCATCCTCATTTCAAAGTGAGGAAGCAAAAGAGAGAGTTTGCTTAATAAGGAGAACCTTTGTTGTAAAGATTTGTATCTGTATTTTCAAGTTGAAAAAGCTCGACATATGAAAAAACAGAATGCTTATTTTTTGTAAGCTCCAACAAAATTTGCCGGAGATCTGATGTTATCTTTTGATGACGATCCAGAAAGTACTTAAGGTCGTCATAAGAATCGATATCTTGCTTATAGGAAAGGCTCTTTACGGTAGAACCTTGCTCTATTAAATAAGAGTGAAGCGCCTGTCTTAAAAAAGAAGTTTGCCAAGGAAGTTCAGTAAACAACTTTTTGTTGAAAGAATGTTTGTGAATCCCAATCAAATAGGTGCCACCATCTGCTGAAGGGCCAATCGTTGAATTGCCGGAAATCAAGTTGAAATGTGCCTCTAAAATATCTGAGGTTTTTAAATCCGGACTGTCATTTCCAACAGTTATAATCTGCTCATATCCTTTGGAAAATATATCTGTGATCGCATTGGCAAATCGCTCTCCGAAATTATCTCCACGTTGAATGTCTTCAGAAATTAAGAAAACAGGAAGTTTTGCCTTAGTAGTTATCTCAAAAGTATGGGTATTCAAGCGATCAAATAAATCCTTTCCATTGGGAATTGATTTGTCAATAACATCTTTTTCAGACGTATTGGCAAAGATCAAAATAGCCGATTGTAACTGGATGTCAGTCATAAAAGAATTTACCTGTTCGATACAGAGATGTAAGTCGAAAAAGAGCGCGTGACTTTACGTTGGGAGGTGTTAAAAAAGCATAAAAAAACGCCTTTTTACAAAAGGCGTTTACAAACTCAATAAAATTAACTTAACAGCATCCTCCACCATCGTAATGGAACGTGGATTCTGAAATGAAAATATCTTTTCTGCCTAAGTCTGCAATGGCTTCAGCAGTTTTATCACAGATAGCTAAAGGCTGATTTTGTAATAAGGTATGTCCTTTACCATCATCATAATATTCATTCTCTCCAAAGTAAATAGCAGTTTTTCCTGTAAAAACACAAGGACCATCTGCAGGCATTGGATCTTTGATTGCGGCTACTTCGATAGACTCGATATAGATTAACTCATCTGTATCGTAATTTTTAGGGTCTAAAATTCTATATGGCTTTCTAGCTCGTATTTCAATGGTTCCAAACCCGGCATCTGTCAACATCTTTACATACTCTTTAATAGGTAAGCTTCCACTCAAACACAGCGCACGTAAACGTTCGTCATTACGTAAATTATCGTTCATAGGCTGCTCACATGTAGGGTCGCTCATTACCAATCTACCATGAGGTTTTAGCACACGATACATTTCTTTGATCGCTTTCTTTAGATCTTCTTCTTTAAAGATGTTGAAAAGACAGTTTTGAGCAGCTACATCAATAGAATTGTCTTCTACCGGAAGGTTCAAAGCATCTCCTTTGCGCAAATCCACAAAACTGGAATCAAACCAATCGTTTTGTGCTTCTGCTTCAACAAAATTCTTTTGAGAAGCTTCTAACATTTCATCGACAACATCCACTCCGATCACACCTGCTTTTTGGCGAGAGAAATAAGAGAATTGTAATAATTCCATTCCTCCTCCAACTCCTACGTATAAGATTTTAGGGTTGTTGGTCAGGTCGCGAGCGTGAACTGTGCTTCCGCAACCATAATTCATTTCCTGCATGATACGAGGGATCTTTAATCCCGGCAATTCCCAGATGGGATTGGTAGTACAGCATAGCCCAACATCCGGTACTAAAGCTGCTTCTTTATATAGGTCTTTTGTTGTTTCTAAATAACTCATTCGTTTTTTGATTTTTTCTTGATGAGGGAATCAATAGAGAATAGGTCGTATTCTTTTGGCAACCATAACAAAGCAACCAAAAGAATTGCTCTGTACATTACATGAGATAGGTCCCAAATAGGATCTTTTAGACCATGTCCAAAGGTAACAATGACCAATACAGAGGCTAAAAAATACAATGTTATATCTCTTTTCAATCCGATGATCAGGAGCAAACCTCCTATCAGCTCAACCAATGAAGTATAATAAGCGGTAAAGATGAGTAGAAAATCAGGAAGCAATTCGCCATAACTTTTCAAAAAGAAATTTTGAGAAACGTTCTCCAAACCGAACTTGAAAACCTTTCCAAATCCTTGAAAGAAGAAAATGAATCCAAGTAATAATCGGAGGGTTAAAACAGCGACTTGTCGATTTCTATGCATCTATATTTTTTTGATCAATTCTTTAAATAACAGAATCATTTTGGGTTCGGCTTCACCGGCAACTCTAATGATATCTTCAATATCTACAGGAGCCAGATTTTTAGGATCGCATTCGTCCGTTAAAACTGAAACTGCAGCACAAGGAAGGTTTAAATGCTTGGCTACAATTACTTCCGGAACAGTGCTCATTCCTACGGCATCTACCTCTAAAATTTGTAGCATTCTGTATTCTGCTCGTGTTTCTAGTTGAGGTCCAAAAACACCGGCATATATACCTTCTTGCAAGTTTATGTCGTTTTCTTTTGCGATAGATTTCAGTAAACCGTTGATTTTTTTTGAATAAGGTTCCAACATATCAGCAAAACGTTCACCATATTCACCTACATTGGCAAAAGCCAAAGGTGATCCTCCTTGTAAATTCAAATGATCATCAATGACCATTAGATCTCCTTTTTTGTAAGAAAGATTAATAGCTCCGGCAGCATTTGAAATTAATAGGGTTTGAATGCCTAGCTGATGCATGGTTCTGATTCCGTAAGTTACTTCCCATTGAGAATATCCTTCGTACAAATGGAATCTTCCGGACATTACAATTACCTTCTTTCCGGAAAGAGTTCCGTAGATAAGTCTTCCGGAATGGAATTCTACTGTGGCTTGTGGAAAATGAGGAATGTCTGCATAAGAAACCTCTTTTTCTATCTCTATTTCTTGGATTAACTGACCTAAGCCAGTTCCTAAAACAATTCCTATTTCTGGTTTTTCAAAACCTTCAGATCTTAAAAAATCGGTTGTTTCTTGTAAATGTTGTTTCATTCTTTTACGGATGGGTTTAGATGCTTAACAATTTCCTGAGCGCGCTTGCTTGTTCTGTAAAAGTCAGAAGCAATTAAGTCTTCAAATGTATCAATGTCATTAAGAGTTTCCAGTAAAGAAACCGACTTTTGCTGCTCAGATAATTCTTGTAAAGTTACATCTAATAAAGCAGATTGACTCCATGGTTTGTCATCAAAAACCGAAGTGTTTAGTTGAGACATTCCCAGTAAGTAATAACCTCCATCATCTGCAGGACCAAAAACAAGGTCATTTGAATCCAATTCTTCAAAACCTCGTTCAATAACTTCTTTTGAAATATTGGGCAGGTCAGATCCGATTACAATGATGTTTTTGTATCCTTTTTCAAAACCTTCTATAAAAGCATTTTTCATTCGCTCACCTAAGTCTTTTCCTTCCTGAACAAATTTTTCATTTCCTTCCCATTTTGAAGGGATGATGACATCAGAAAAATAGATATGCTTATCGGCAGTTACATTTTTTGATTCCCTTTCTGTAATAGCTACCAATTCTTGATAAATTTGAAAAGCTCCCACATTACCAATAGTTTTAGCCAATCTTGTTTTTACTTTACCAAGGATAATGTTCTTGACAAAAACGATCAATAGATTTTTATTCATATACTTTCTCTCCTTTTAGGAGCCATTTGCCCCAAACTTTACTTGATACATGAACTTTTTCGGTTTCATTTCCATTTATATCAACCACAGTGTATCCTTTGTTTTTCCATTCAACAATGCCTCCAAATAGATTGTAAACATTCTTGTAACCTGCCTCTTTTAATTTTTCGGCAATATCCTCAGAACGAACTCCCAAAGTGCAGTATACTACTACAGAGATATTTTTGTCTGTGATATTTTTGATTGCTTTTGATACATTGAAATTGTTATAGCCTACAGGGATCGAATTTTTAATATGACTTACATCAAACTCTTTTTGTTCTCTTGCATCTAAAATAACAACCTTTTTAGAGTTGAAGCTTTTTAAACGATCTACACTGATATAAGGAATCTTCTCATTGTTGTATTTTTTAAGTACTTCTTTAATGCTTTCTTGAGAGAAAGCAGTTAATGAGATGAAAAGAAATAAAAACGTTAGTTTTTTCATGTTCTAATTTTATGCAACTACCCCTTGACAGCTGCTACCCGCACCAGCGGTACATCCATAACAATGTTGATTGATAATGATGTTTCTATTTTGTAACAACTCTTCGTTATACTCAGAGATATGCTTTACTTTACTAGCTACTTTCAGGTTTAGCATTTGGTTGAAATCACAATCGTATAACCAACCATCCCAACTTACAGAAAGTGTGTTGGTACACATAACATTTTCTACCGCTGCCGGATTGTAAGCATCTACCAAAGCGTACATATAATCCTCATAGTTTTCTGAAGCGATTAAATAGTCTAAAAACCTACTGATAGGTAAATTGGTAATAGCAAATAAATTATGAAAATCAATGTCAAAATCTTCTTTCAGAGCTTTTTTGAAATCGGCTTCTAATGCCATTTGATCTCCCGGTAAAAACGCACCTGAAGGATTGTATACTAAATCTAAGCGTAGATTGCTTTCAGGCATTCCGTATCCAACAGCATTCAAATCTTTCAAAGCCTGAATCGATTTGTCAAAAACTCCATCTCCACGTTGCTTATCTGTTTTTCCTCTGGTCCAATGTGGCATAGAACTTACTACATGTACATTGTGCTTTTTAAAGAACTCAGGCAGGTCGTGATATTTTTTATTAGCTCGTATGATAGTTAAGTTGGAGCGTACGATAAAATCTTTGATTCCCACTTTTGCAGCTTCTTCTACAAACCAGCGGAAATTAGGATTCATTTCCGGCGCACCTCCGGTAAGGTCTAAGGTATGAGCTCCTGTTTTTTTGATGACGTCCAAACATTGTTGCATGGTCTCTTTGGTCATGATCTCTTTTCTATCCGGACCGGCATCAACATGACAATGCGCACAAACTTGATTGCACATATATCCAACGTTGATTTGTAAAATCTCTAATTTTTTTGGGCGTAGAGGAAACTGATCTGTTTCCTTTATTTTTTTTGCGAACGTAGGTAATTCTCCATCCGCAAAAATACCATTGGAAAGAATCTCCAACTGTCGTTCAGTATTGGCCAGATCATTGTTTCTGGCTAAAAGTGATTTTTTACTCATTTTTTCTACTTCATTTGTCAAGTCGATGGTTATCGACTCTTTGACTTTACTCAGAGTAAGCGATTCACACAATTTTAAATTGGTTCCTGCTTACATTTCCAGTTTGTTCACTTTGTTCATCATCTGAACACCGTGAACCAAGGTAGCTCCACTCTTTATAGCTGCTCCTACATGAACAGCTTCCATCATTTCTTCTTTCGTGATTCCTCTTTGTAATCCGTCTTTGGTATAAGCGTCTATACAATACGGACATTGTTCTGTATGTGCTACCGCCAAGGCAATCAACGATTTTTCACGAGCTGTTAGAGCACCTTCTTCAAATACTTTTCCATAATAATCAAAGAACTTGTTTCCAAGTTCTTCACTCCATTCTGTTATTTTGCCAAACTTGCGTAAGTCGGCTGGGTCATAATATGTTTTCGACATACTTCTTTTCTTTTATATCATTTCGAGTGATTTTCTTGACTTCGGCAAGCTCAGTCTGACAGAAAACAGTATCGAGAAGTTAGGAGTGATTCTCGATACAAAATTCAAGTATGAATTTCACTCGAACAGACACTATTTAATTACCGTTCAAACTCCAGTCGTAAGTTAGGTATTTTATTTTTGCTTTCTTGTTTACAGGAGTGTCAGCGTAGCGGTTGATGTAATCAATTACAGAGCCGTTGGCTGTGAAATCTCCTTTAAACCAATTGAATATCTCTGAAATTTCTACTTTTTTCTTCCCTAATTTATTTCTTGTAGGATCGTTGATGAATTCTTTCATCAAACGTTCCAACTCTAATTCGATATTATCTTCAGTAAAAGCTAGGTTTGCCAATTTAGGACATGATCCTGAAGCACAATTGACACCTACATGAATTCTAGGGTCTTTGAATTTTTTTCGTAAGATCTCATGTTCTATATGATCTAAGGTATATGTCTTTCCTCCAACCTTGGCAAAAGCATATTTCCAAGCAGTTTTGCCACCTTTTTTAATATTTGTAATGCTCTTAAGTGGGTAATTATCTAAGATAATTTTAATTGTATATGCGTTGTACGCATTGATCCAAAAAGCTTTTTCTTTATCGGCAGACCAAGCCTTGTCAGGCTTTGTGTTATTTAAGTATGAAAGATAAGCATCTAGCTTTGCTTCGTTGGCTTTAAGAGATTTGTAATCTACGGTTCCTCTAACATCCACATGCTTCTGCAATAGATCATTAAAGTTAGAAGATTGTGCGTAACTGTGAGTTATGAAAAGGACTAGAATAAGGGTTAGAATTCGTTTCATCATTTTTGTCTTAATTATGCCGATTTAGACGAAAGGAATCTCAATAAATTACAGGGAAACTAAAATTTATACTACTAACCGATGTTTTTAATTTCACCTTCCAAACTTCTTTGAATTTTCTCATCGATCTCTTCTCCCGGATTCAAACCAAAATACTTTCTAAATCCGTATACAACAACATAGAGAATAGGAGTGTCTAAAGCAGCGATCATCATTTTAAAAATAACTCCACTAATCAATAGTCCTACAAATTTATCCCAAGGAATGATCCCAAAAGAACACAATAATAAAAGAACTGTTAACGTATCTACGATCTGAGAAGAGAAGGTAGAAAAGTTATTACGTAACCACAGATGTCTTCCTTTGGTGAGGTTTTTCCAGAAATGGTAGATTCTAATATCTATGAATTGTGCCGATAGATAAGCAAGCATTGAAGCAAGAACAGCCAAAGGTGCTGCGCCAAATACTTCTACAAAGGTTCCATCATCTACTACAGACCAAGAAGTAGCCGGAGCTACTTTAGAAACATAGATGATACCTAATGAAAAGAACGAAGCAAAGATTCCGGCAATAACTACGTGATTGGCTTTCTTTTTTCCATATACTTCTGATAAAATATCAGTAATCAAAAAAGTAATAGGATAGGGGAGCAACCCTACCGAAACTTCAAAAAGCTTGACTCCAAAAATTTCGGCATCAAAAGGATACCAGTAGAAAAACTTTTGAAAAATAAGATTGGAAGTTACCAAAGAAGCAATAAATAATGCTGCTAAAATAAGATAGATAATCTGTGCCTGAGATTGTTTGTTTGTTGTCATTATCTATTTTGTTTAAAAAAATAAAAGTCCCCATCCCCAATAGCCTGAGTGAAAACGATCAGGAGTTCTTAGCTTGTTTAGATCTCCTCCTAGGCTCATAAATTTTTCTTTGTTGATTGGATGATGAATTTTATCATTACTACTATTTAAAATCAAGTATCCTTTCCTCAATTGAGCGTATAAAATACCCTTTTCAAAATACAACTCTTCAATGTCTTGAAAATCCGATCTATTATTTACAGATTCGCCATTCTTTTTTATTCTTACCCAAGACCAGTCAATTATTTCAACTACATAGTTCGAAGATAATGGAACTCTGCCAAAATCTCCTAAACCATTGTCTCTCCAATAAGAGAATCGCCAAATAAAAAGAATTACAAAAAGTGAGGGAACAAGGAATCTCTTCTTGATCGATGTCAGTTTTAGAGCCTTTGTAACCAAAAACCAAATAATAAAACCATATAGCAATGATAGTACCCCAACTCGTACAAGTTCAAAGAAAAAGTGAAATAATACTGCCATTTGATTGTAATATAACAAAGATAACATTCTCTATCAGATATTTAATGAATGTTTTTTGCAAAAGAAAATTCCTATTTTTGCGGCGTCAAACAACCGAAATTAAACATAAATGAAAGCATATATTTTTCCTGGACAAGGAGCGCAGTTTACCGGAATGGGATTAGACTTATACGAAAACTCTGAGTTAGCTCAAGAGCTTTTTGAAGATGCTAATGAGATTTTAGGATTCAGCATTACTGATGTGATGTTTGAAGGAACTGCAGAAGAATTAAAACAAACCAAAGTAACACAGCCAGCTATTTTCTTACACTCTGTGATCTTAGCAAAAGTATTGGGTGATGACTTTAACCCGGAAATGGTTGCAGGACACTCTTTAGGAGAATTGTCTGCTTTAGTTGCTGCGGGAGTATTGTCTTTTGAAGACGGATTGCAATTGGTGTCTAAGCGTGCTATGGCAATGCAAAAAGCATGTGAAATGCAACCATCGACAATGGCGGCGGTTTTAGGATTGGAAGATGAAGTTGTAGAGCAAGTATGTAATGATGTTGATGGAGTTGTAGTTGCTGCAAACTATAACTGCCCTGGGCAGTTGGTAATTTCCGGTGAGGTAGAGGCTATTAACAAAGCATGTGAGATATTAACTGAAAAAGGAGCAAGAAGAGCTCTTGTATTACCTGTAGGAGGAGCTTTTCATTCACCAATGATGGAGCCTGCTAGAGAAGAGTTGGCTGCTGCTATTGAAGCAACAGAATTTAAGGAGCCTGCTTGCCCGGTATATCAAAATGTGCCTGCGAAAGCAGTAACTTCAGCAGCTGAGATCAAAGAGAATTTGATTGCACAATTGACAGCTCCGGTAAAATGGACACAATCAATACAAGCTATGATTGCTGATGGAGGAACTGAATTTGTAGAAGTTGGTCCTGGTAAAGTATTACAGGGATTGATGCGTAAGATCGATAGAAGCGTAACTGCTAGCGGAGCTAGTTTTGAAGCATAAAAACAAAATAAATAAGAAACGAAAAAGCCCGTTCATTTGAACGGGCTTTTATATTGGTTAATCCTTGATCGGAATTTCTGTTTCGTTTAATAGAATAGGTTTTCCAAATCCTAATTTTTCCATTCGTTTCAATTGCGTTTTAGCATCACCAACAACCAACCAGATCATTTTGTTTGGATCGATGTACTTTTTAGACAATTCTTGAATACGAGAAATTGTCATATCGTTTACAATCTTTTCACGGTCTTTTACATAGTTAGGTTGTAACTCGTAAGTACTAATATTCTCTAACATTCTCAATTTAGCACCCATAGTCTCAAAAGCTCTTGCATTACTCTTGATCAAGAAACCTTTGGTGGTTGCTAGATCTTTCTCGTTATAATTCTTTCCGTAGTTCTCCAAGATTTGTTTTACCAATTGAGAAGCTTCTAAAGTAACATTACTTCTCACACCACTTGAAATACCGAAAGGACCTTTGTCTTTTCCTCCGGAGAAGTAAGAACCGATACCATATGTATATCCTTTTCCTTCACGTAATTGTTGTGTTAATTGCGAAGCAAATCCACCACCACCAAGAATGTAGTTCATTACAGTAGCCGGATAATAATCAGCATCATTAAATGCTAAAGCAGGTGCTCCAAATCGTAACTGCGATTGTTTTGCATTTGGTACATCATAGAAATACACAGTAGACTTCTTAGGAGCTTCCGGAGTTTTGTATTCAGGAATTGTTACATCTTTAGCAGCCCAATCAGATTGGAAGCCAGCCAAAGAATTCATTACATTGTCTTTATTGATGTCACCTACGATATGCATTTTAGCAACCGAAGGAGAGATGTAATTATTATAATATGCTTTTAGATCATCTATGGTAATTGTGTTTATAGATTCGATGCTTCCAAGTAAGTTCTTAGAACGAATATTGTTTTCACCGTAGATCAACTTATTAAAGTTGTTTGTAGCAATAGATCCCGGACTAGCTTCTTGCTGTCTTAAGTTGGTAATAGCTCTTCTCTTTAATAACTCAAATTCTGTCTCATCCCATCTTGGCTCTAATAACATTTCTTTTGCTAGGTCAAGTGTAGCTTGGTAATTTCTTGCTAGAGTGGTTCCGCTAATTCTAATGCTTTCTTTTCCTGCAAAAATATTTACAGAAGCTCCTAATTGAGCTAAGGCATCTTCCAATTCACTTACTGTTTTGTTTTTAGTACCTCTAGACATTAGATTGGCTGTTAAATTAGCAACCCCTAATTTGTCCATGCTTTCTAATAATTGCCCTCCGTCAATTACAATATTAAAACGTACCAAAGGCACTTCATCATTCTGAATTCCAAATACTTTTAATCCGTTGTCTAATTTATCTTCCCATACCTGTGGTACTTTTACTGATGGAGCAGAACCATAAGGAGGCTCAACAGAACGATCAAATGTTGAAGGTGTTTTTTCATATTTGGCTGCAATAGAAGCATCAAATGTCTCTTCAGCACCAATTACAATCTTTTCTTCTACTACTTCAGCTTCTGTTGAATTTGCTAAAGCTAATTCTTTCCCATTTCTAGGTACAAAGCTGGTAGCAATATAATTTTTTCCTTTGATGTACTTGTTGTACACATTCATTACATCTTCTTGAGTAACAGCCAATGTGTTTTTGATGTCTTGAGTAACAAAACCAGGGTCACCTGTGTAAGTGTTGTATGAAGCTAAACGAGATCCTTTTCCAAGAACACTGGATAAGCTTCCGTAGAAATCAGTTTCTAACCCTGCTTTAATTCTATCCAGATCTTTTTGTGGGATTCCATTCTTCTCAAAATCGGCAAACGCTTGATCGATTCCTTTTTTTACATCATCTAATTTGATATTGTTAAATGCTCTAACGATCAATTGAATTTGCCCTGCAATTTCAGATGTAAAATTAAACATAGTAGCACCGGGAGCAATCTTTAGATCGTCTACTAAAACTTTGTTTAGAGGTGCTTCTTTTCCTGATGATAAATATTCACTTAAAATATCTAATGCGTATGCATCTTTGTTGTATTGCTCTACAGATGGCCAGGTTAGTGTTAATTCCGGTAAACGAGCAAAGTTGTCTTCGTAATATAGATTCTTAGTTTCAGCAACTACTCCCGAACGTCTTTCGATTGGAGCAATTTCTTCTCCTCTTGGAATTTCATCAAAGTATTTGTGAACCCATTTTTTAGCTTGCTCTACATCAATATCACCTGATAAAACTAAAGTTGAATTGTTAGGAACATACCATTTTTTGAAGAAGTTCTTTACATCATTAACAGTTGCATTTTGAAGATCTTCTAAAGACCCAATTACTTGCCAATTGTATGGGTGATCTTTTGGATATAAGTTCTTACCAATCACATATTGTCTGTGACCGTAAGGAGCATTATCAACTCGTTGTCTTTTCTCATTCTTTACAACTTGTTTTTCTTTAGCTAATACAGGATCTGTTACTGTATTGATAAACCAACCTAATTTGTCGGCTTCAGCCCAGATCATTTTTTCTAAGGCATCGCTAGGTACAGTTTGTAGGTAATTTGTTCTATCTCGAGAAGTAGATCCGTTGGCGCCGGAACCTCCAATTCGAGCACCCATTTTATCCAAACCACCTTTTCCAAGGTTTTCAGATTCTAAGAATAGTAAATGCTCAAAAAGGTGAGCAAATCCTGTTCTTCCTTCTATCTCACGGGCAGAACCTACGTGTACCATAAGCTCTACAGCAACAACCGGATCGGATTTGTCAACATGAAAGATAACATCCAGTCCGTTGTCTAAAGTGATCTTTTCGTAATTAATAGATAAGTCTGGAGCTGCTTCCTTAGTAGGTTGACATGCAATAAAGCAAGTCAAAAGAACTCCTATAATTAGTTTTCTTGTCATGATTGTAGTTTTGGTGCGTGAATTTACTAAAATAACAACGTTCAAAAGCCTAATGGATTGTTAAAGAAAAGAGGAAGGTTAAAGCCTTCCTCTTAATAAAAATTAGTTCTTGATGAACTTTTTTGAATTGTTGAGAGTCTTACTTCGTACAACAATTGTGTATATACCTCTTTTGAGCTTAGAAACATCAAAAGACTTTTTCCCTGTAATATTCATAACACTTCTTCCTGCCATATCAATAATGCTAATATGAAGATCTTTAAGAAGTCCGCTGTTGTAGTTTATGTGTAAAACATCTGTTACGGGATTTGGATATAATAAGACAGCATCCGAGATTGTATTTTGAGAAGCTTGTCTTAAGCAGGAGTTAGCATCACCAATAATCGTCCATCCATTTGTGTTCACCAAATCTTGTCTTGCTGTTACAGAAGCTGAAGAGCAATAAGTTCTTCCCGCTGCTCCTAAAGTAATGTTTTGAGGAATGCTGGTAAGGTTAGACCACCCTACTAAAATGTTTTCATAATTGGTTCTAGAGATTCCGGAATTATCTAACATTCCGTTCATGTTAGTCACATTGCTTACATTCCAATTTCCTAGATCTTGATTAAAAGCTGTAGCGCCTTTAAACATAAATTGCATATTAGATGCACTTCCAACATTCCATCCACTAACATCACCGTTAAAAGATTTAGCACCTCTAAACATTTCGTAGAAATTAGTTTTGTTGCTCATTTTGTTATTCCATCCGCTTAAATCTTGATTAAAATCAAAAGCTTCTAAGAACATTCCTTGAATAGCTCCGGCATTTAAATCCCATTTTCCAATAGGTTGATTAAACCTCCAGGCACGATGAAAAAGATAGTTCATGTTTCCAACAGAACTCACGTCCCAATCACTAATGTCATGATTGAAGGCATAAGCACTCTGGAACATGCAATACATATCGGTAACATTACCAACTTTCCAATTTCCAATATTCTGATTAAAGATTGTGAATGAGATTGTGTTTCTCATCGTTGTTACATTAGATGTATCCCAATCTCCAATACTGGCATTAAAGTTTGATGCTAGATAAAACGTTTGATTCATGTTGGTAACATTAATAATGTTCCAATTGTTCCAATTTGTAGGGCTCAAAGCGCTACATCTCGCAAAGGTTCTTTTTAAGCTAGTTACCAATCTTAAATCTGGAGCATCAGTTGCTGTTACTTCTAACTTCGAACATCCATAGAAAGCATTTTCCATACTTGACCACTTAATGTCTCCCCATTGAATAACGTCTATAATCTTATCTTTATCTCCAGAATTGTTGAAGTTTACTCTTAAAGTATTATCAGATTTTATAATAACCTTGTGAGTACCGGGATTGGCAAATGTATGACTTTGATAACCAGAAACTCCGGTTGTTTCAAATACACCATCATTATCCCAATCAATATCGTAAGTTCCACCGATGATAGGGAAAGTTATAGACTCATTAGAAGAAGTAGTTTCCCAATTGGTGATAAAAAATGCTGCTTGACAATTAAGAACATCACCAGAAATAACCCATCCTTTGTTGGTAAGATTTTGACGCCCGGTAATGGATGCAGCAGAACAGTAAATTCTACCTAAAGCTCCTAAAGGAACATTTGACTTCACATTCTGACTTCCCCAGCCAACCAAGATACTTTCATAATTAGCTGTAGAAATATCTGTATTATCTAGCATATCGTCCATATCTGTTACTTGATCTATATCCCAAGCACCTAAATCTTGATTAAAACGAGTTGCTCCTTTGAACATGAATTTCATAGATGTTGCAGCAGAAACGTTCCAGTTACTAATATCTTGATTGAAATTTTTTGCAAGGCGAAACATTTCATAAAGACTCCCTTTATTGCTCATATTCCATGAGCCTATGTCTTGATTGAACTCTCTGGCCTCTAAAAACATTCCCGTCATTGCACCTACATTGTCAACATTCCATAAACCTATGTTTTGATTAAAATTAGTAGCTCTTTCAAACATATAGTTCATGTTTGATACAGATGTTACATCCCAATTAGAGATATCTGCATTAAACTTTGAAGCTCCTTGAAACATAGAATACATGTCTGTAACATTACTTACATCCCAAGATCCAATATCTTGATTGAAAATTGAAAATGTAAATACTTGTCTCATGGTTGTTACATTAGAAACATCCCAGCTAGAAATATCAGCATTGAAAGGTGAAGAGTTAGAGAAAAGTAAATTCATGTTCGTTACATTACTCACATCCCAATGATTAAGTGATGGTGTTGTCAAGTTAGTACAGCGAGAAAATGCTCGGGTCATATCTGTTACTTGAGATAAATTTGGAGCATCAGTGGCAGTAATATTTAAATTAGAACAACCATGGAAAGAATCTCTCATAGATGCCCAAGGAGTTGTACCCCATTGATTGACCTCTAAGATCTTGTCTTTGTCTCCTGTGTTGTTGAAGTAAATTCGAAAAGAAGAAGAGGTGGCTTCAATGGTAATTTTGTGTTGACCGGCGCTAGCGTAAGTATGGCTTTGATAGCCGCTAACTCCTGTTGCATCCCAATTTCCATCATCATCCCAATCGATATTGTAGGTTCCTGCATTAGAAGGAATAGTAATGGATTCGTTGGCAGTTGTGGTTTCCCACGTTGTGATAAAATAATCACTTTGTGATTGTCCCATCAATGAGAATGATGAGAAAATTGCACATAAAAAAACAAAAGTAATTTTTTTCATAGTGTTGAGGTTTTAGTGAATAATGATTGAAGAAAAGGTGTAGAATGCTATGCTTACCTAATAAGCATAATGCGAAGGGCATGCAAAAAGCCTGGGGGATTTTCATAGCACTTTTTCCTTTTCACGATTTTTGAGATATAAATCTATGAAAAAAATAAAGAATTAGCTATTGGAAAATGAGTTGATTTTCAGTAAACTAACTATTGGGTGATAATTAGAGACAAAAGAAAAAACGAAAGAATTTATTGGTTTTGTTGCCACTTCCAAGCAGAAGAAAGAGCTTCTTCAATACTCTTTTTTGCTTTCCATCCTAGCTCTTTGTTGGCAAGGGTAGTGTTTGCATAAGCAGCAGTTATATCTCCTTCACGACGATCGACAATCTTATAATTTAATGAAGTGTTAGAGATCTTTTCAAAAACTTGAATAACTTCAAGTACAGAACTTCCTTTTCCTGTTCCTACATTGTAGACTTCATAGTCAGATTTGTTCTTGTTGTTGATCAATCTCTCTAAGGCAACAATATGTGCTTGTGCCAAATCTACTACGTGAATGTAATCGCGAATAGCTGTTCCGTCTGGAGTAGGGTAATCACCACCAAAAACAGATAATTGTTCTCTAATCCCTGCTGCGGTTTGTGTAACAAAAGGAATCAGATTTTGAGGAACTCCTAGAGGAAGCTCTCCAATTTTAGCAGACTCATGAGCTCCAATAGGATTGAAATAACGTAACGAAATAGCAGTTAATCCATCTGCTTTACAACTTTCTTGGATAATCTCTTCTCCTATTTGCTTGGTGTTTCCATAAGGAGATTCTGCAGACTTTACAGGAGCTTTTTCAGTTATGGGAAGTTCATCTGACTGACCATATACGGTACATGAAGAACTAAAAATAAAATTAGAGATCTTGTGCTTTTTCATCTCTTGTAAAAGGTATACAAGAGTTGTAATGTTGTTCTCGTAGTATTTTAAGGGTTGCTCAACACTTTCTCCAACTGCTTTAGAGGCAGCAAAGTGAATAATGCCATCAATTTTTTCTTGCTGAAAAAAGTGCTGAACATCCTTTTTATTTCGAAGATCTATATTGTGATAATCAGGTTTTTTTTCTGTGATTGAAGTGATGTTATCCAATACTTCAATTTTTGAATTAGATAAGTTGTCTATGATTACTACATCATAACCTGAATTTTGTAATTCTACAACGGTGTGAGATCCAATAAATCCTAACCCGCCTGTTACTAAGATCCTCTTCATAATATCTTAACCTACAAAGTCTAAAACTGTTTGCGTAATAAATTGCAATTGATCTTCAGTCAACTCTGTATGCATTGGTAAAGAGATCACAGTTTCAATCAAAGAGTTTGTGACTTTAAAGTCTTCTTCATTATAACGATCGTCCTGATACGCTTTTTGCTTATGCAATTGTACAGGATAGTATATAGCATTTGGAATTCCTTGGTCTAACAAGTACTTGTGTAAAGCATCTCTTTTACCATTGGTAATTTGTAATGTATACTGATGGAATACGTGTGTTGTAAAATCGCTAATAATTGGTGTAATGATGTTAGGGTTGCTAGAGAAAGCATTTGTATAATAAGCAGCTGCATTTCTACGAGCATCACAATAAGCATCTAGATTAGGAAGCTTTGCTTTTAATACAGCAGCTTGAATACTATCTAAACGAGAATTTACTCCAATAACATCATGATAGTAACGCTTGTACATTCCATGGTTAACCATCCCTCTGATGATATGAGCTAGCTCATCATCATTGGTAAAAATAGCGCCACCGTCTCCATAACAACCTAAGTTTTTAGAAGGGAAGAACGAAGTAGTTCCTACATTACCGATGGTTCCTGCTTTCTTCTTAGTACCATCAGAAAATGTATAATCAGCTCCGATAGCCTGAGCAGTATCTTCAATAACATATAAATTATGCTCTTTAGCTACCTCTAAAATAGCTTCCATATTAGCACATTGACCAAATAAGTGAACCGGAACAATGGCTTTTGTTTTAGGAGTTATAGCCTTTTTTAAGGCATCAATATCTATGTTAAACGTATCTGGCTCAACATCAACTAAAACAGGAGTTAGTTTTAGCAATGCAATAACCTCAACAGTAGCAGCAAAGGTAAAATCTACAGTAATTACTTCATCTCCTTGCTCCAAGCCTAATCCCATCATTGCTATTTGCAAAGCATCAGTTCCGTTGGCACATGGAATTACGTGCTTTACGTCTAAATACTTTTCTAAATCTGCTTGAAACTCTTTTACATAAGGTCCGTTGATAAATGCAGAAGAGTTTAATACTTCTTCAATAGATTGATCAACAGTACTTTTGATTTTTTCATATTGACCCTTCAGGTCTACCATCTGAATTTTTTTCATAAATGCTGAATTTTACGACCTCAAAAATACAATTTAAATCTGTTATCTTTGAGAAAACTCAAACGATTCTGTATGAAACGATTCAAAAAAATACTCAAGGTAATCTTAATCATTGTTATCCTCTTAGTAGCTGGGATATGGCTATATACAAGAACCCTTCATCCTACCTATGATGGGGAGTTAGAGTTAGCTCATTTGAATGATGAAGTAACTGTTTATTTTGATGATTACGGAGTGCCTCATATCAACGCTAAAAATCAAACAGATGCCTATAGAGCATTAGGGTATGTTCATGCGCAAGATCGATTGTGGCAAATGGAATTGATTCGTAGAATTGCTCCGGGAAGACTTTCTGAAGTATTGGGTGAGAAATTAGTAGAGGTAGACATGTTCTTTTCCGGTTTGGGAATCACAGAAGATGCAAACAAAGCAATAGCAAAACTGGATAAAAACGATAAGCCATATCAATACACAAAAGCTTATTTGGATGGAATCAATCAGTTTATAGAAAATGGACCTACTCCGGTAGAATTCTTATTGTTGGGAGTTAAGAAAGAAAAGTACACAATTGAAGATGTGTACAATGTTTTTGGATATATGTCTTTCAGTTTTGCAATGGCGCAAAAAACAGATCCTTTATTAACTGAGATCAAAGAAAAATTAGGAGTAGAGTATTTAAAAGAACTGGATATTCCAATTTATGAAGACACTGCTATTCTTAAGAATGAAAAGAACCCGGAGTTGAAGGCTGCTACAGCAAAAGCGATGAGCAAGATCTATGAAAACCTTCCTGTTTCTCCATTTATTGGAAGTAATTCATGGGTTATTGGGGCGGATAAAACAAAGAATGGAAAGGTCATTTTTGCCAACGATCCACATATTGGGTTTTCACAACCTTCAGTTTGGTACCAATCCCATATTAAAACGCCCGATTATGAAATGTATGGTTATAACTTGGCACTAACGCCTTTTGCCTTACTAGGACATAACAGAAATTATGCTTACGGATTGACCATGTTTGAAAATGACGATATCGATTTTTATTTTGAAGAGAACAATCCAGAGAATGAAAATGAGTACAAGACACCAACAGGGTATCAGAAGTATGAGTTATTAAGAAAAACGATCAAGATAAAAGACAAGCCGGATACAACTTTTCAAGTAAAAGTTAGTCAGCATGGCCCTATTATGAATGATCTTTTAAATGAAGTTAGAAGTGAGAGACCGGTAGCAATGCAATGGATTTACACAAAATTAGACAATAGAATTTTAGATGTAGCCTACCAAATGTCACATGCAGGTTCTTTGGATGATTTTAAAGCTGGTGCCAGCTTATTGCATGCTCCTGGACTTAATATTATGTATGGAGATGCAAACAATAATATTGCTTGGTTTGCATCAGGAAAACTATATAAATACAGAGATTCCTTAAATACAAAATTGATTTTGAATGGTGCTGATGGAAAGGATGAGATTCTAGAGTATTTAGACTTTGAACAAAACCCGCAAGCTATCAATCCTAATTGGAATTATGTTTATTCTGCTAACAATCAACCCGATTCTATAGCGGGAATTCTATACCCGGGATATTATTTGCCAGAAGACAGAGGTTATAGAATTGAGCAGTTGTTGGAAGAGAAAAATGATTGGACCAGTGAAGATGTTCAGAAAATGATCTTTGATGTAACATCGCCTATTGTAGTAAAAAATATAGAGAATATGGTTGCGTCTTTGGATACGAATGATTTTTATGAGAATGAGCAGAAAGCCCTTGAAACTTTGAACGAATGGAATGGGGAATATGCCAAAGAAAAAAATGCACCTACAATCTATACTCGATTCTTGTATGAGTTTTTAAAGAACACATATAAAGATGAGATGGGAGATGCTTTTCCTGAGTTTTTAAGTACACATCTAATGAAGAAGGTAATTGCAGTTCAGTTGGCTAGAGGAGAATCCGTTTGGTGGGATGATGTAACTACTGATCAAAAAGAAACTAAAAAAGAGATTATACAGACCTCTTTTAAGAATACTGTTGCTTTTTTAGAGAAACAATTAGGTGCTAATGTAGCTGATTGGTCTTGGAATAAAGTTGCTTCTGTAGAGCACGGGCACGCACTTGCAGCCGGAGGAGAAATGCTAAGAAATACATTTAATGTTGGTCCATTCAATATGGATGGAGGTAATGAGGTAATCAATAATCAATTGTTCAAATTAGATAGCACGGGATATTATAAAGTACATGCAGGTCCATCAACAAGAAGAGTGATTGATTTTTCTAATGTAGAAAATAGTATGAGCATCCTTCCAACTGGTCAATCAGGGAATGTTTTTAGCGATCATTATGATGATCAAGCTCAGAAATATTTAAATGGCGAGTTTGTAAAAATGTTGCTAAATCAAGGCGAGATAGAGAAGTCTAAAAATATCTTGATTTTCAAGAAAAAATAATGAACTTCAGGATCTGTTAGATCCTGAAGTTTTATAAACTTTTAGCTTTCGCAGCAAAGCCCTCCTTGGATTTCACCAAGACATACAAACCCAATTGGGAAAAGAGCAGGATAAGAACATGTACCGTCTGAGTGAGTCGTGTAACTTCCTGTACATGGGCATGGATCTCTAAACATACCTCCAAGCACTTGTTGTTGTTCAGCTTTGTTTAAAGCTTTTCCGATGTTTAAAATTTGTTTTTTCATTATCATAAGTTTTAAAAAATGAGCCCGAAATAGTTGAGGTACTCGGGTTTATACCTTTTAGGTTGCCATGATGCAACAATTGTTAAAGCAAAAAGTAGGGGCACCAGGTAAAATGGTATTTACACATTGACTACAGTCTGAAACCGGATAACTGAAGGGGTAGTTGCAAGAATTGCTGCCTCCATTTATAGATTGTTGTTCTGACGCGCTTAAAGCAACACCAAAACCTAAAATTGATTTTTTCATAAGTGTAATTATGAATGTAAAATCCTTGAACCATTTGAGACACTCAAGGTGAATGTCTATTCTTTGCGAGAAAAACCAGAGGCATATAGCCTCTGGTGTAATTAGTAATGAAACTCAGAGATCTTAAAAATCTTCTGGGCACATACATCTACCTAAAGGATAGTTGCATTCTTCGTTCCAGCGACAAAGCCCTGTGTTACTAGGACTACAAAAATTGTGAGTAGATTCACAGATAAAGTCACCTCCCGGAGCGCCTCCAAAAGTTTGTTTTAGTTCTGAGCTGTTTAAAGCTTTTCCAATGTTTAAAATTTGCTTTTTCATAATAAAAAATTAGAAATCATAAATACCTTGAACCATTAAAGACACTCAAGGTTTGTGTCTGCCCTGTTTGTTTTAACATGGAGGGAAATGAGGGACATTTAATATACAAGAGCCTTCACATTCATACCATATATTACCATGTGATTCACACCAAGATTGAGTGCACCAATAGTGCACAGCTTGATTGCAAGCTTGGAAAGCAGTAATACCCCCTTGAATTTGTTTTTGTTCAGCTTTGTTTAAAGCTTTCCCAATGTTTAAAATTGACTTTTTCATAATAAAAATTAGAAATCATAAATGCCTTGAACCATTAGAGACACTCAAGGTTTGTGTCTATTCTTCGCGAAAAAATATTTTTAAATAAGAAGTTGATTAGTTACAGCTTGGAAGACATTGATCTAAACAATTAGCATAAACCATTCTGTCACCGCCAGATTCGGCATAACAAGTGTCATAGCATTCTAAGCGACATTGGAGATTACCTCCTTGAATTTGTTTTTGCTCAGCTCTGTTTAAACTTCTACCAATGTTTAAGATTGACTTTTTCATAATGAGTATGTGTTAAGTTAAAATGCCCTGAACTATTAGAGACACTCAGGGTTTGTGTCTTTTTTATATAGCGATTGTTCAAAGCTAGAGGCACAAAGCCTCTAGCTAGAACTAATAAAGGCGAATGCACGTATCAAAAAATTGCGAACTTTAAAAAAGGATTACTGCATTGCCATAGATCAGATTATTCTCTGCCACCAAGATTCAAGCAAGCCCATACAGCTGCATCTCCAAGACAGCATCCATTAGGGGTTGGATACCCTCCACATCCTGTACATTCATTAGGGTCTATTTGAGGACATCCAGATCCTCCTTGAATTTCTTTTTGCTCTACTTTATTTAGAGCTTTTCCGAAGTTTAAAATTGTTTTCTTCATAAGAATTAATGTTTAAAATAGATTGATAGTTAGTTAGATACAGTAAGGAACTGGAAATGCGTTAGGGTCTCCCGGAATAAATTGACAGTTCTGACCGTTGTAATTTGGATTTGGAACACAACAGCTAAGTGTTGGATTACAACAAGGACTTGGTTTTAGTCTTCCTCCATTTACTTGTTTTTGCTCTGCTTTGTTAAGAGCTTTTCCAATGCTTAAGATTGATTTTTTCATAATAAAAAGTTTAAGTATGAATTAAGCCTTGAACATTTATAGACACTCAAGGACTGTGTCTGTCTCTCGCTTGATTTTCATTTTAGATTTATATGACAAGAAGAATCCCAAAAAGGGATTCTTCATTAAACTTTAAATGAAATCTTCACAGATCATTTGAGCATTACATTGACCGAACTGACAAGCACCAGTTCTACAGTAATCTCCAGGAGATAAAACAGGAGGGCATTGGTCTTGACAAGGTCTACCACTTCCGTTAACCTGCTTTTGCTCTGCCTTACTAAGGATTTTTCCTAGTTGTTTTAAGCTTTTCATAATTAAAATGTTTTAAAGCTGTGAACATTTAGAGACCCTCACAGTATGAGTCTGTTCTTTGCGAAAGAATATGGAGCACCTTCTCATTGTATAATGAGAAAGCAGTATTGTCTAATTATTTTTTGGTTGGATATCAGACAAATGAGCACCATCCGTTTCTGCACACAAAAGCAGAATCCGGCAAAGGGTCAAAAGCTGTTAAGTTGTATATGTCTGCACACTGATTTGCAGTAGAGCAAGAGGCAAAACCTCCGTGAATAGAGCGTAATTGCTCTTTTACGAGAGCATTGCCAATTTCTAAAATTGAAGTTTTCATGATGATAGGGTTTCAACCCTCGAACATTTAAAGACATTCCAAGGGTTTGTTTGTATGAATTCTTTGCGAGAGAATTTTTTAATTAAATATATTCTTAAGTTGATAGAAAAAACGTTCTATCAAACGTAAATCTTCGGTTATAATCATAGCCGTTCCTTTCATTTCCTGTCTGAAAGGGATCCTTTTATCATAAGACGTTACCAACTCTTTATCTATGATAACATCTATTAAGTAATTTCCTTGTTGATTGGGAACTAATGAGATTGTACTGATCTTCCCATTGAGCTCTCCATATTCATCTGAAGGATAATTTGTCAATTGAATTATTACCTTCTGTTGAGGTTTTATTTTTCCCGAATTAGCAGCCGGAGCTTCTATTTTGCCTATATAAGAACGTTGTCTCGTTGGGATGATGGTAAAAATAAGATCTCCTGTTTTTACAATTTGATTCTTATCCCAAATAGATAAGAAACTAACTTGTCCATCTATATCAGATTTTAAAACATATCGTCTCTCCCAATCGTTGATCTCTTTTTTTAGCTGATAGAATGACTGAATAGCATTCTTAAGAAGCCTAGCTTCTCGCTGTTGTTTTTCTATATCAGTGCCTTTCAGGGTTTTGTTTGAATTACTAATCAATTCTCGAGTTTGTGAGATAGAGGCTTCTAATGATTTCAGTGTATTTTCTGAGTTCAAAAGCTCTATTCGTTTATTTTCTAAATCCTTTGCTGAAATAGCTCCTTTTTCGAACAGTACTTTTTGACGATTTTCAAAATCCGATTTGTTTAAATCGTATTTCTGTTTTGCAATTTCTCTTTGATCACTAAGTAATTGTAACCTAAATTTAGCTTGAGTTACCGAATATGCATTTGCATCATATTGGTTTTTATATGGGTTTAATTTTTTATTACTATCATAATCTGCATAGTTGTTTTCAAATTGCGAAAAGCTTGCATTAATGTCTCCAAGAATCAATGGAGGGAGTTGATCTATGGGGAATTCAAAATTTAATTTATCCACTTTCAATGTATCTACAATGCTTTTTAACAAGAGAACATCTTTGTACAATGCAGAATTTTCTATGATGGCAAGTCGGGTTCCAGCTATAACAGTATCGGTATCACTTGCTAGAATTACCTCAAATTTACCATTGGCATTTGCATACAATTTTTGAGGAGGGTTTGTGGTGGTAATCATAACCTGAGATGTGATTTCATCCGGGTATTTTACAAACCAGCTAATTCCTAATAAAATAATAACAAGAATAAGAATTAGAGTATTTCCCCATCGTATCATCCAATTAGGAACATAGGAAAGTATCTCTTGTACTTCTTCACTTCGTATTTCTTGATCTAAAATTTCTTGTGGCATAAATTAAAGTTGTTGTTAGAGCATGAGAGAAAAAACTCTCATGCCTAATAAATTTAGAATCCGCATGGAGGTTCTGTATAAATTCCTTGAACACAAATGCCAAACTGCCCGGTTGGGTTATAGCATACATAACCAAAAGAATCATTTCCTCCGTGCGACCAATAGCATTCGCAATCAGTTGTACATCCTCTTCCAGAACCTACAATGGCTTTTTGCTCTGCTTTATCTAGAGGCGTTCCAATGTTTAAAATTGATTTTTTCATAACCTTATGATTTAAAATAATTTAAATCCCTGAACATTTAAAGACACTCAAGGTTTGTGTCTACCTTCGCGAGAGATATTTTTAATTACCTAGTTCCAATTGATTTTTTACTAGGTGATAATAACTTCCTTTTAACTTGATCAATTCCTCATGATTTCCATTTTCAATAACCTTTCCGCCGTCTAAAACAATGATCTGGTGAGCATTTTTCACCGTGCTTAAACGATGGGCTATAACTACAGCTGTTTTGTCTTTGAAAAAGTTATTTAGGTTCTCCATAATTACTTTTTCATTGTTGGCATCCAATGCCGAAGTGGCTTCATCAAAAAATAAAAAATGAGGATTTTTATATACAGATCTTGCAATCAACAAACGTTGCTTTTGCCCTGTACTCAAACCGGAACCTTCATTTCCGATCTTTGTATTATATCCTAAAGGAAGCCCTTGGATGTAATCAGAAATATTAGCAACATGAATCGCATGGTTTAATTTTTCTTTGTCTATGTAATCTTCACCCACAGCAATATTTTTGGCAATGGTATCATTAAAAATATACCCCTCTTGCATAACCACTCCACAATGTTGCCTCCAAACTCTTTGTGAGATATTATTTAAGTTGAAATTTTCAACAGCAATTTCTCCTTTGTCAGGTTTGTAAAAACCTAGAAGTAGCTTCATCAAAGTTGTTTTACCGCTACCACTTACCCCAACAATTGCTGTTGTTTTGTTTGCCGGAATCTCTAAGTTTAAATCTTTTAGAACAGGTTCTAACCCTCCGGTATAACGAAAGGAAATATTCTTGAGTCGTATAGGAGCATTTTCAGGAATATTTGTTGCTTTATTATCTCCGGGAACCTCTTCATCTTCCATATTATGAATTTCACCAAGTCTGTCCAATGATATTTTGGCGTCTTGTACATCTCTCATGAAACTTATCAATTGAGCAATAGGAGAGTTAAGCTGCCCCACGATGTAGCTAATGGCCATCATCATCCCTAAAGTAATATTACCATCAATTACCAGTTTGGCAGAAAGGATGGTAATTAGCATGTTTTTTAACTCGTTGATGAAATTAGAACCTACACTTTGGGTTTGTTCCAAAGCCAAACTTTTGGTGGCAACTTTAAAGAGTCGTGCTTGAACATATTCCCAATTCCAACGCATTCTCTTTTCAGCGTTGTGAAGCTTTATTTCTTGCATTCCATTAATCAATTCAATCACTTTACTCTGTTCTTGACTAACTTCCGAGAATCTTTTGTAATCGAGTTCTTTACGTTTTTTGAAAAAGAACAATACCCATCCGAAGTAAAGAATACTACCGAGTACAAAAATTCCTAATATTTGAAAGCTGTAATATCCAAGAACAATGCTAAAAATGACAAGATTGAACATGGAAAAGAGAATGTTTAACGATGAGGTTGTCAGTATTTTTTCAATCCTCTTATGATCATTGATACGTTGTAATAAATCTCCGGTCATTCTTACATCAAAATAAGAGATGGGAAGCTTCATAAGCTTGATAAAGAAATCGGAAATTAAAGAGATATTAATTCTGGTGCTCAAGTGAAGCAAGATCCAACTTCTAATGATTTCTAAACCGGCTCTACCCACGTATAGGAATAGTTGGGCTATTAATATGAGGTACACAAAGTTGATGTCTTGATTTTTGATTCCGACATCAACTACGCTTTGAGTCAAGAAAGGAAAGATGAGTTGTAGTAAACTACCGGCTAGCAATCCTATGATAAGTTGTGTTACAAATTTCTTGTATTTGTATAAGTATTTAAAGATGAATGAGAACCCGAATTTCTCATCTTTTTCAAATTCTTCGGTATAGAATTTTGGTGTGGGTTCTACCAAAAGAGCAATTCCCTCTTCAGTGGTTTCATCTGCATTTTGCCCAATCCAATGTTTTAAAAATTCTTGTTTGGTTAGTGTAATAAGTCCGTGTGCAGGGTCTGAAATATAAAGTATGTCTTTTTTTATTTTATATAGAACAACAAAATGATTTTTGTTCCAGTGAAGTATGCATGGCAACGGAGCTTCTTTTAGCTTTTCTAGCGAAAGCTTAACTCCTAGAGATTTAAAGCCAACAGATTCTACAGCATCACTCAATCCCATTAAACTACTCCCTTCTCGTGTAGTTTCACTAAGATCTCTTAACTGTTGAGTGTTGATGATCTTACCATAGTGTTTTGCTATGATTTTAATACAAGTAGGACCGCAGTCTTTAGCCTCTGTTTGTCTATACGTAGGGAATTTCCGCATGCAATTTTTTTATAAAAATAATAAATCAAATAAAATAAACGTATGCCTGTTTTCAGACATACGTTTGTAATTCATTTTGTTGGTTATTGATGGTTATTTGTGTCTACACACTCCCAACAAGGAGGTTGTGTATGCCAATTTACTGTCTCTACACATTCGTATTGACAGTGACTTAAACAGTAAGAAAGAGAGCAATTTCCTCTTCCTCCTCCATTAATTTCTTTTTGATCTGCTTTACTTAAAGCTTTTCCGATATTTAAAATTGATTTTTTCATAATTTAAGGTTTTAGTAGGCGTATAAACAACATCCGAAGTCACACATATACGGTGCGCCTGGTAGAGGGTTTGGAGGACAGTCTGCTGTTGTAGAACAAGCAGTGTTTGTATAGCCTCCGGGACTAAGGTTAGGATAAGTAGGATAGCTTCCGCAATTTCCGTTTGGAATAGGATCTCCTCCCAGAATCGATTTCTGTTGAGTTTTGTTGAGAGCTTTGCCAATGCTTAAAATTGATTTCTTCATCATTTAAGATTTAGAGTTAGAAACAAACACAAACACCATTGTTTAAAATACCTCCAGCACAATGCCCAATACCACACTGTCCTGGTCCTGTACCGCAACACTCAGGGTCTCCACCGCCTTGACACCAAGGCTTGATACCACCGTTAACTTCCTGTTGATCTGCTTTGCTTAAAGCTTTTCCGATGTTTAAAATTGATTTTTTCATCATTTAAAATTTTAAGTTACATTTGCAGCGAACATTTAAAGACACTCACTGTTTGTGTCTATTCTTTGCGAGAGAATATTGTTCACAAGGCCTTCGGGCCTTGTTTTTTTATGATGCATTTTCGGTAGCTGTTTCCAATACAGCTTCGTTATATTTTTCAGAAAGCTCTTCTATAAAGAACTTTAAATCTTCCCTGTCATATTCCTTTGGAAAAGAGTATCCGTTAATTAAGATCTCTGGCGTAAAATTGATCTTATGATCCGTGCACCAATCTTTCTGTCTGTTTAAGGTTTTTATATATTGCTCACTGTTCAAAGCATACTTGCCCCATTTTTCTATCCATTCCGCTGGAGACAACACATTGTAGGCTTCATCCATGGCTTTTAAACTTACTTCTTGACCTTCGGTTTCATGTATACTCATTAAATTGGTAGTGATCTTTACAACATCACCTTCCAGATCTCTTAAATTGATGTTGAATCGAACTCTGACTTTTACAATGTCTTTATGTTGATGAATGATATCTTCTATAATTGTATGTACAGGCTTACAGTGCCCGCAAAACGGGTTGGTTATAATTACAATTTCTAAGTTTGATCTGGGGTTCCCGTAAACAATTTCATTGTCGTCTTGAATAGAGGTGTTTATTCCAGGTTTACTTCCTAAAAGAGTAGAGAACAAACTGAACTTTCTCTTGAACTTATAATAATCTAATTTGTACTGCTTGTTTTCAGAAAACTCAGAAAACTTAGGCTTTAAGAAGTTCCAAATTGAGAATGCTAGTGTGAAGCTGAGAAGTAATATCAATCCTTCGATAGGTTGAAAATCAACAGCAAAACTGAACGAATCCAATACAAAAGGGATTCCGGCTTGTAGCCATAAAATTCCAACGATACTAAGACATAATAAGCACCATGTTTTTACAACAAAAGCTTGATAATAGATAGAATATAAGGTGATAGGAATGCTTAGTAAGCTAATGATATAGATAAGATCCAAGTTTAGTTTTTGAATGCCAAGTAGTAGAATACTTAAGCTAATACCTATAAAGTAAATCAAACTAAGATCGCTAAGTTTTAGATTTTTAAAGATATTGGCACCCTTAGATGTTAGCACAGCATTACAATCTTTCTTTTCACTTTCCGAAGAACAGAAGGTATCTCCAATAGCATTTTTAATTCCAAACTCTTGCTTTACAATTGAAATACTAACTAAAACTCCAACCACAGAGATGAGTAATGAGGTATAAGTAGCGATGCTGGGCTCTGATAAAAACAATACTCCAAGAATACTTATACTAGCTATAAAAAAGCCGATGGTATTCAAGAGTTTTTTGTTCTTAGGTTTTTCCTGAGAGTTTTCGTCTTTCTCTACAGCTACGATAATTCCGGTAAACAGTTCTAGAAGGCGTTGTGTTGAAACTTTCTCTTTTTTACCTTCCAAACTATGTATGATATAGTTGGTTTTTTGTTTTTCCAGTAAAACAAGTTTCAACCCTTGATCACCATTTACTTGAGCAATAAATGAATTGGGAAGTTGGTTAAGAACTTCGGTGTTAACAGGAACTTTTGCAGCTACATTTTCGATGTTGAAATGATCTAATACACCGGTAATAGAATGTAAACTAGGGTATGAGGGATGGCTTTCTATTTGAAATGATAATTCTTCTTTATCAAACGGAATAGAATTCTTGCGCAGTAGTAAACTAGCAATTTTAAACATTTTTCTTTTCTTTTAAGCGTTGGAAATATAAAGCTATTTATTCGTAGGCTAATGCCAATAGTCAAAAATGAGAGGAATTTTAACAGTCTCATTTTTGCTTAAAAAAAGCAAGGAACACTCATGATTAAGTGCTGCTTGCTAAATGTCATGTATTGCTATTCGTTAGGTTTTGTAATTCTTTTTTGGTTAAAACTTTTCTTAGGGATGCTATTGATTTTTTCATTTTGTAAAAGATTTGTTCAACGAACATTTTAAAACATTCGCTGTGTACTTTGGTTTTGGTTTTACTTTAATTATAAGTCGCTACAAACTCCTCTGAGTACAACTTGTGTGCATTCAAGGAATAGTTACTACGTCAATAGGTAATCTTTTTACTTACCAATAAAAAAGGTGAAAA
This sequence comes from Pseudotenacibaculum haliotis, assembly GCF_042684245.1. Taxonomy (NCBI): domain Bacteria; kingdom Pseudomonadati; phylum Bacteroidota; class Flavobacteriia; order Flavobacteriales; family Flavobacteriaceae; genus Pseudotenacibaculum; species Pseudotenacibaculum haliotis. Next base: position 728,179 of record NZ_JBHULH010000001.1, on the reverse strand, counting down.
GTTTTAAAAAAAATTTGGGGGTAATTTCTAAACTTTTTCTTTCCTTCAATTTTTCTAGATAAAAATATTGAATGATACAATGCTTGTCAATCACCGAAAATGGTGAAATTTTTCATCCCCATTTTTGGGGATAATTATAGCAATTTGAAGGTGAAGCTTATACTTTTCTGTAAACTTCCTCAAAAGGAATTCGAAAACGATCTCCATAAACTCCTTCCGGTTTTCTAATTCCGCAAGAGATGATCATGTTAATTTCAGCACCTAAAGGAAGCCCTAAAACTCTTTTAACTCTCCACGTGTCAGAACCTTCCATAGGACAAGTGTCGTAACCTTCTGCAGCCATGCTAATCATGAAGTTTTGAGCTGCCAAAGCAGCAGTTTTATGAACAACAACACGCATATCGCTTTTCCTTACTTCTCTATACATAGGTCTAAATAACCCGGTGAAAAGAATGGTTATATATTTTATGAGTCCAAAAAGACCTAAGAATTCACCATAGGCAAAAGGAATAAGCTTTCCGTAGTATTTTCTTAATCCTTTTTCTCTCCCACTTTGTTCAGGTCTAGGCTTAGGAGGGTAAATTTTGTCTAGCATATTTAAATTGGCTTTCACTCGTTTTCTCCACAAATCCTTTCGGGTTACTACCACTACAAGTTGTTGAGCTGTTTTTGCAGCGTTTTGATTAAAGCATAAGGGAGCAATCTTTTCAAGAGTCTCTTTTGAGGTAATATGATAAAATTCCCATAACTGCATGTTGCTGCTGTTAGGAGCTAACACAGCCTGTTCAATGCATTTTTTGACAACTTTTGGATCAATGTTTTTCTCAGGATCATAGATACGTACAGAGCGACGATAGTGTATCGCTTCTGAAACCGTCATTTCTTGTGTCATAATCTATTAAGAGGTTATTTGTTGAAGTTTTTTATTCATGAAAGAAAACCACAAAGGAGGAATCAAAGAAAGAAGCATCATTCCAGGGTATCCCGTTGGCATTTGTGGACTTTCAGGTAAGGATTTTAATAATTGATAGTGTTTGCTTCCGTTGTAATGGTGGTCTGAATGTCTGGAAAGGTTGAATAACATAACTTTACCAATAACATGATCAGAATTCCATGAATGAGTTCTTTTCACCCTTTCATACCTACCGTGTTTATTTTTCTCCCTTAACAATCCATAGTGCTCTATATAATTTACAGTTTCAAGAAGAAGAATGCCAATAATTGCAGCAGAAATAAAAGCTAGCAAGACAAATTCGCCAAAAAAATAAAAGATTGTACCTAAAAGAATGATGTTGGCAAAACTGTAAACAACCATTCTGTTCTGTAGGTGAAACCAACTTCGGTTGTTTTCCTTCATTCTTTTGTTCTCCAATTGCCAAGCTTGAAAATAACTCATAAAATGTGATCGTATCCAGAAAATATAAAGTAGTTCGTTCTTCCTTGCGGTAGCAGCATCATTAGGAGTGGCAACATTGTAATGGTGCCCTCCATTATGGTAAGGTAAAAAATGGGTGTTCAGTGAAGTGAGTAACAGGATTTCGCCCAGAAACTCATCGATTCTATTATTTCTATGTCCCAGTTCATGCCCCACATTAATGCCAATAACTCCACATAGTAAACCCATGGCAGAAACTCTTCCGATAAGATCGAGGTTTGTCAACGTGGTGTCTTGAATACTAAAAAGGAAATAACCTAAAAAGATCAATTGAATAGGAATCATCAAGTATAAGATAGCGCTGTAAATACTTTGTTCTTTTTCATACGCTTCTTGCTCTTTACTAAAGTTACTTTTGTCGGGTTGAAAGAATAATTCTAGTAGAGGAACAAAGCCAAAAAAAACAATAACCGGAAGAAGTGTTAGCCAGCCATTGGAAGTAAAAGAAATGTATACGGTAATTGGTAATAAGAGAATTGAAAGATACTTTAAGCGTTTCATAATACCGATTTGCCTAAAGATACAAAAAACTATAGACAAGCTTTCCAAATAACATCTTGTGGAACAGGAGCTTCGATGTTAATTTTATTTTTGTTAACCGGATGGATGAATTCTATTTTTCTAGCATGTAAATGAATACTTCCATCTTTGTTGCTACGCGCAAAACCATATTTCAGATCCCCTTTAATAGGCATTCCGGAAAAAGATAATTGAGCTCTTATCTGATGGTGTCTTCCGGTTTCTAAGTCAATTTCTAACAAACAGTAATTATCTAATTTTTTGATAGCTCTGTAATGTAAAATAGCTTTTTTGCTACCGTCTATTGGTTTTTGAAAAACAGAAGATTTATTGTTCTTAGGGTTCTTTTTTAGGTAGTTGATAAGTGTTCCGTCTTCTTTTTTAGGAGAACTCTTTACTACTGCCCAATAGGTTTTCTGAACCTCTCTATCACGAAGCATTTTGTTGAGTCTTTCTAAGGCTTTAGAAGTTCTTGCAAAGATGATGATTCCTGAGGTAGGGCGATCTAATCTATGAACCACACCTAAAAAAACATTTCCGGGTTTGTTGTATTTCTCTTTGATGTATTCCTTAACAACATCACTTAAAGGTTTGTCTTGAGTTTTGTCGCCTTGAACAATATCACCAGCTCTTTTGTTGACAATAATAAGGTGATTGTCTTCAAAAAGAACTTGTAAATTGTCTTTGTGAGAGTGCATTTGAATTATTGGAAATTGCTAGCTACGTCCTGATTAACCCCATCAACAAATTTTAAAAATTCGTCACGACCAAACCCTGTAGAAGAAGATGTAATAAAGGATGTAGGCACTTCTTCCCAAGTCTGTAATAACTTCTTTTTATAAGAAACGATCTGTTTGTTCAATTTTGAGCTCCCTAATTTATCTGCTTTTGTAAATACAATGCAAAAAGGAATTCTGTTTTCGCCTAAAAACTGCATAAACTCCAGATCAATTTTTTGTGGATCGTGCCTAGAATCTACCAAAACAAAAGTGCAAACAAGCTGTTCTCTTTTTAAGAAATAGTCCTCAATAAAACTTTGAAATTTTTGACGTTTCTTCTTAGAAACTTTGGCGTATCCATAACCGGGAAGATCTACTAAGAACCAGTTTTCGTTAATCTTAAAGTGATTGATCAACTGTGTTTTACCTGGTTTTCCTGAGATTTTTGCAAGATCTTTCCTGCTCATCAGCATATTAATCAAAGAGGATTTGCCTACATTGGATCTACCAATAAAAGCATATTCAGGAAGTCTTTCCTTAGGACATTTAGAGACATCAGTATTGCTTATGATGAACTCTGCCGACTTGATTTTCATGATTTAAATATTTCTAGTGGTAAACCAGTCTTCTAAAATCTTATTGAACTCTTCTGGAGTTTCCATCATGGCAGCATGTCCACACTTATCTATCCAGAATAGATCAGAATCAGGGAGTAACTTATGGAAATCTTCCGCTACTTCTGGCGGAGTTACATTGTCTTGTTTTCCCCAAATAATACAAGTAGGTTGATGCATATTTGGCAAATCGCCAGCCATGTTATGTCTGATGGCGCTTTTTGCAATTGCCAAAGTTTTTATAACAGAATTACGGTTATTAACAATTTTGTACACCTGATCGATCAACTCTTTTGTAGCGATTTCAGGGTCGTAAAAAACGTCTTTGGTTTTTTGCTCGATGTATTCGTAATTACCTCTTTTTGGGTAACTGTCCCCCATGGCTTTTTCGTAAAGTCCAGAGCTTCCTGTAAGAACTAAACCACCTACATCTTCAGGAAAATGTTTGGTGTAATAAAGGGCAATATGCCCTCCCAAAGAGTTTCCTAAAAGGACAACATCTTTTAATTCTTTATAGGCAATAAAATCATGCAAATATTTCGCTAGATTTTTAACGTTTGTCTTTATTAAAGGCAGTGTGTATAAGGGAAGTTCTGGAATAAGAACTTTATATCCTCTGTTAGAAAAATACTCAAAGGTCTTGTCAAAATTACTTAGGGCTCCCATCAATCCATGCAGTACAATTATAGCTCGTCCTTCACCTGCTTCAGCATAGGTAAATTTCCCTTCGGTCTTTAAGTTTTCAGTCATTATTTTCTAGTTAGACTTAAACGCAAATGTAGGCTTTTTTTATGACAATTGCATTCAATTGCAATCTTGTTGAAATTCAAAATTTTAGGGTCGAATTTGATGGAAAAGGAAACTGCGTGTTAAATTTTATCAACAAAGTGGTAAAAAGTGGTAAAAAGTGGTGATTTTTTTCTATTTTTGGCTTCAATAGGCAAAATCCAAACCATTGATCAACTTGACCGGAACATACGAGTGTAAGGCGGATGCTAAGGGAAGACTGATGATTTCATCGGCTTTCAAGAAGCAGCTTGCGCCTGTGTTGCAAGAAGGTTTTGTAGTGAAAAGAGCTGTTTTTCAGCCGTGTTTAGAGTTGTATCCGATGCAGGAGTGGAATGTGATGATGAGTAAGATTAACAAGTTGAACAGGTTTGTGAAAAAGAATAATGACTTCATCAGAAGGTTTACAGCTGGAGTGAAAGTGGTAGAAATGGACGCCTCGGGGAGATTATTGATTCCAAAAGATTTATGTGTGTTTGCGGGTATTGAAAAGAATGTGGTGCTGTCATCTGCAATCAACATCATTGAGATTTGGGATAAAGATAATTATGAAAAAGCCATAGATGATGCTGCGACGGATTTCGCTGCTCTTGCAGAAGAAGTAATGGGAAATACGGATGTAGATGAGTTATCATAATCCTGTTTTGTTGAATGAGAGTGTGGATGCTCTCGACATCAAAAAAGATGGAGTGTATGTTGATGTGACGTTTGGAGGGGGTGGCCATTCTAAGGAGATCTTAAAACGTCTGGGAAAAAATGGGAGGCTTTACGCTTTTGATCAAGATCCGGACGCGATAGCAAATAAAATAGATGATGATCGCTTTGTGCTGATCGAAGAGAATTTCAGGTATATCTCTAGGTTCTTAAAATTTTATGGGGTAAAAAAGGTAGACGGTGTTCTGGCAGATTTGGGAGTTTCTTCTCATCAGTTTGATGAAGCTGAAAGAGGATTTTCAATTCGATTTGAAGGTGAGTTGGATATGAGGATGAATCAGCACTCAAAGATATCTGCAAAAGAAGTGGTGAATGATTATGAGGAAAAAGAGTTGGCGGATGTTTTGTTTCTCTACGGAGAATTGAGGAATGCCAGATCGATAGCAAAAACAATTGTTGAAGAAAGAGAAAAAGAAAGAATAGAAACAAGCTTTCAGTTAAAGCAGGTATTAAAAAGGTACTTGCCAAAAGCAAGAGAGCATAAAATACTAGCTCAGATTTTTCAAGCAATTCGAATTGAAGTAAATGAAGAGTTGGAAGTTCTTAAAGAATTTTTAAATCAGATACCAGGATTGTTAAATCCTGAAGGAAGATTAAGTGTGATCTCTTATCATTCACTAGAAGATCGATTGGTTAAGAGGTTTATACGTACAGGATTATTTAGCGGCGAGCCCGAAAAGGATTTTTATGGAAACACCAATGTTCCATTAATGAAAGTAGGAAAGTTAATAGTGCCTACCCCACAGGAAATTAACGTCAATAACAGGGCTCGTAGCGCTAAATTAAGAGTAGCTACATTAAAAGTGTAAATGTCTAAGGTTAAAAAAAGTATATACGATGTATTGAGAGGAAGTTTCCTCACAAATGAGTCTGCTTTTAAGAATTGGAGGATGATCATTTTTGTTGTAGCTCTCTTATTAATAATGATCTCTAATGCACATAGTGCAGACAAAAAAGTGCTAAAGATTTCGGAGCTGAATAAGCTGAAACGAGAACTGCGAGCCGAGTATATAGATACACAAACGACGCTCATGCGAATGAAAATGGAGTCAAACATTCGCCAGAAAGCTAAGAAAATGGGTTTGCAGCCCGCTAAGACTCCGCCCAAAAGAATAAAAGTAATTAGTAAAGATTAATAAACGTCATCAACTTGGAAACTCATAAAAAAAGCATACTCACTAAATTCTACATAGTAGCTTCTTTTATGACGTTTCTTCTCTTTGCAATTATTTTTAGAGTAGTCAGCATTCAATATGTAGAAGGTGATAAGTATCGACAGATGTCAAAAGATCTGACGCAAAAGCCGTTTACGATTTATGCAAACAAAGGAAATGTGTATGGAGCTGACGGAAACCTTTTGGCAACTTCAATGTCTAAGTTCACCATCCGAATGGATGTTATGTCGGTAGACAGTAAGATATTTAATAGAGATGTAAAAGCTCTTTCAAAATCTTTGTCGGATTTCTTGGGAAAACCAAGCAGTCATTATGAACAAAAGTTACGTAATGCAAGAAAGTTGAAGAACAGGTACTTGCTAATAGCAAGGAATGTTGGATACAACGATTACGTAAAAATGAAGCAATTTCCCATCTTTAAATTGGGGGTTTTTAAAGGTGGGTTTATTGCTGAGCAAAAAACAGTACGTGCGCATCCTATTGGAAAAATTGCTGAACGCACCATTGGGTACCACGATCAAAGAGGTGAGGCCGGAATTGAAGGGGCTTACGCCGATGATATGAAAGGAATTGACGGTTCTCGATTGAAGCAAAAGATCGGAAAAGGTCAGTGGAAGCCTATCAATAATGTAAACGAACAAGAGCCAATAGATGGTTTTGATGTGATTACAACAATAGATGTGAATATTCAAGATATTACACATCACGCCTTGTTAAAACAATTAGAATATTTCGAAGCAGATCATGGTTGTGCAGTAGTTATGGAAACGGCTACAGGAGAGATCAAGGCAATTTCAAACTTAGGAAGAACAAAAAAGGGTAAATATTACGAAAAGCGAAACTATGCGGTTTGGGAGTCGCACGAACCGGGTTCGACTTTCAAACTTGCTAGTTTAATGGCAGCTTTAGAAGACAAAGTAATAGATACTTCTACAGTAGTGGATACGGAGAAAGGAAGAATATTTATTCACGGTAAGAAAGTTGAAGATTCAGAAAGAGACGGATATGGAGAGATCTCAGCCGGACGTGTTTTTGAGGTTTCTTCAAATGTCGGAATCGTAAAACTGATTCGAAAACACTACGACGATAAACCGGAGAAATTCATTAACCACTTAGAAAACTTCGGACTTACAGAAAAAATAGGCTTAAAAATTAAAGGAGAAGGAAAACCATTTATTCCTCGTCCTAAAACAAAACGTTGGAACAAGATCAGTCTGGAGTGGATGTCGTGGGGATATGGTGTATCTGTTACTCCATTACAAACATTAATGCTCTACAATGCGGTTGCAAATGATGGTGTGATGGTAAAGCCTCGTTTTATCAAAGAACTGCGAAAAGAAAATGTTACCAAAGAGAAATTTGAAACCGTAGTCTTAAATAAGCAGATAGCTTCTCCTGAAACCATCAAAAAGATGAAGAAGGTAATGGAGAATGTTGTGATCAAAGGAACGGCAGATAATATCTATTCTCCTGAATTCTCAATGGCGGGTAAAACAGGAACTGCAAAAAATTGGGTGCCAACACATACCAATGAAGAAGGAAAGAGAATTCTAGGTCACTATTCTACGAAAAAATATACAGCCTCTTTTGCCGGATTCTTTCCGGTAAACAAACCAAAATACTCTTGTATTGTTGTAATACACGAGCCTAATAAGAAGAAAGGATATTACGGGGCAACCGTAGCAGCTCCGGTTTTTAAGGAGATCGCTCAAAAAATATATACCAGTACACCAGTTCAAAGAGAAGTTGTTCCAGATGATTTTGATTCGAAAATCATCAAGGATACCTATGCGAATATTACAAAAGATGTGGATGGGAAAAAGGTGCCTAATGTAAGAGGGATGCCGGCGATGGATGCTATATCTCTTTTGGAAAATATCGGACTGAAAGTGAAGGTTAGAGGTGTTGGAAAAGTAAAAAAACAATCAATAAGAAAAGGAACTCCTATCAAAAAGGGAGCGACAATCATTTTAAATCTTTCTTAATTGAAAAAGTTAAAAGACATATTGTATAAAGTTTCTGTAAATGCTGTTTACGGAGATACCAATGTGGATATTTCTCAAGTGATCTTTGATTCGAGAAAAGTGCAAAAAGGAGACCTGTTTGTGGCTCAAAAAGGAGTAACGGTTGATGGTCACTTATATATAGAAAAAGCAATTGAATTGGGTGCAAGCTCGATCATTTGTGAAGATTTACCTGAAGAGAGAGCTGAAAATATAACCTATGTGCAAGTTGATGATTCAAACACAACATTGGCAATTGTAGCTTCTAACTTTTATGGCAACCCATCAGCAAAACTAAATTTGGTTGGGGTAACCGGAACTAATGGTAAAACAACCATTGCATCTTTGTTGTATCAATTGTTTCAAAAAGCAGGATATAAAACCGGATTACTATCTACGGTAAAAGTTTTGGTAGACCGTAAAGAATACCCGGCAACCCATACAACACCCGATTCAGTAACTATCAATCGTTTTTTGAATGAAATGGTCGAATCCGGAGTAGATTACTGTTTTATGGAAGTGAGTTCTCATGGAATTCATCAAAAAAGAACAGAAGGGTTGGAATTCTCAGGAGGAATTTTCACCAACCTTTCTCATGATCATTTAGACTACCACAATACGTTTGCAGAATATAGAGATGTGAAGAAATCCTTCTTTGATTCTTTGTCTAAATCGGCATTTGCCTTGACAAATATTGATGACAAGAACGGAAATGTGATGATGCAGAACACAAAAGCAAAAAAGAGAACCTATGCACTTAAAACCTTAGCAGACTACAAAGCTAAGATCATTGAAAAAAGGTTCTCAGGAACGCTCCTTTCAATTGATGGTGTTGAAGTGTGGACCAAACTGATCGGAACGTTTAATGCATACAACCTTTTGGCAATTGTTGGAACAGCGAGTGAATTAGGCTTAGATAAATTTGAAGTACTTACTATCCTTAGCGAGTTGGAAAGTGTAAGTGGAAGATTTCAATATATAGTTTCAGAAAATGGTGTTACAGCAATCGTAGATTACGCGCATACACCGGATGCATTGAAGAATGTTTTGGAAACCATCAATGATATCAGAACAGACAATGAAAAACTAATTACAGTTGTGGGGTGTGGAGGTGATAGAGATAAAACCAAACGACCAAAAATGGCGCATATAGCCTCTCAACTAAGTAATCAGGCCATTTTTACATCAGATAACCCAAGAACAGAAGATCCGGACGTCATTTTGGAAGAAATGGAAGCTGGTGTTTCTCCGGAAAACTATAAGAAAACCCTAACCATATCAGACAGAAGACAGGCAATTAAAACAGCGTGTAAATTTTCTGAGAGTGGAGATATTTTGTTGATTGCAGGGAAAGGTCATGAAACCTATCAAGAGATCAATGGAGAGCGATTTCATTTTGACGATTTAGAAGAAGTAACCCAATGTTTTAACCTATTAAAGAAGTAAAATGCTGTATTATTTATTTGAATATTTAGATTCTCAATTCGATTTTCCTGGGGCTGGATTGTTTCAATTTATCACCTTCAGGGCAGCGATGGCATTTATTCTTGCATTGTTGGTTTCTTCTATTTATGGAAAAAGAATCATCAACTATTTAAGAAAACAACAAGTAGGAGAAACGATCAGAGACCTTGGTTTGGAGGGGCAAACTCAAAAAGCCGGAACACCTACAATGGGAGGTTTGATCATTATCTTTTCTACGCTGATCCCGGTAATTCTACTAACAAAATTAGATAATATCTATGTGATCATTCTTTTGATCACAACAGTTTGGATGGGGCTTATTGGATTCATTGATGATTACATCAAGGTGTTCAAGAAAGATAAAAAAGGATTGAAAGGAAAGTTTAAAGTATTGGGGCAAGTAGGATTAGGTTTGATCGTAGGTTCAATGCTGTATTTCCATGATGGAGTTACTATAAAAGAACAACTTCCTGCCGATCAGCAAATCGTTCAAGAGGACGGAAGAAGACAAATCTTTGGAGAGGCTCATAAGTCAACCAAAACTACAGTGCCATTCTTTAAAAATAATGAGTTAGACTATTCAAGTGCGCTTAGTTTCTTAGGAGAAGGATATGAAAAATACGGATGGATCATTTTCATTTTCATTACCATTTTTATTGTAACCGGAATTTCAAATGGAGCAAATCTTACTGATGGAATTGATGGATTGGCAACAGGATCGTCTGCTATTATAGTCGTCGCGTTAGGTCTGTTTGCTTGGATTTCAGGTAACATAGTTTTCTCAGATTATTTAGATGTCATGTACATTCCTAATTCAGGGGAAATGACAGTGTATATTCTGGCTTTTGCCGGAGCGCTTATAGGGTTCTTATGGTACAATACATACCCGGCCCAAATTTTTATGGGAGACACAGGAAGTTTGACAATTGGAGGAATCATTGCGGTTATTGCCATAGCAATTCGTAAAGAATTATTGTTGCCTGTATTGGCCGGAATCTTTGTTGTAGAAAACCTATCGGTAATGTTACAGGTCTCTTACTTCAAATACACAAAAAAGAAGTTTGGAGAAGGAAGAAGGATTTTCAAGATGTCGCCACTTCATCATCATTATCAAAAATTAGGATATCACGAAAGTAAGATTGTTGTCAGATTTTGGATTGTAGGAATCTTACTGGCTGTATTTACAATAGTGACACTGAAGTTGAGGTAAATGAAGAGACTGACGATTTTAGGAGGTGGTGAAAGTGGAGTTGGAACCGCCATTTTAGGAAAGAAAAAAGGATACAATGTTTTTGTTTCAGACAAAGGCAAGATTCAAAAAAAGTATAAAGAAGTTCTTTTACATCACGGGATTGATTTTGAAGAAGAAAAGCATACAGAATCATTGATTTTGAATGCTGATCTGGTAATGAAAAGCCCCGGAATTCCGGAAAAGGTTGCTTTGGTACAAAAGCTTATAGAGAAGCAAATACCTGTAATCTCAGAAATTGAATTTGCATCGCAATATACAGATGCAACCATCATAGGAATTACCGGATCCAACGGGAAAACAACGACAACTCTTTTAACGCATCATTTGTTAAAAGAAGCAGGTGTTGATGTTGGTGTTGCAGGAAATATAGGAGATAGTTTTGCGCAACATGTAGCTGAAAATAATGTAGATAATTATGTGTTGGAGATTAGTAGTTTTCAATTAGACGGAGTTAATAATTTCAAGCCACACATTGCAATTATTACAAACATTACCGCAGATCATTTAGATCGTTACAATTACGATTTCAATAAATATGTCTCTTCAAAATTCAAGATCACGATGAATCAGGATGGAGGTGATTTTTTAATCTATGATGCAGATGATGAAGTCATAGAAGAAGGGTTAAGAGCACATTTGCCCTACGCAAAATTAGTTCCTTTTTCCATTGAGAGAGAGTTGGAATATGGGGCGTTTTTAAAAGAAGATAAAATAATAACAAGATTAAATACAGAAGAATTTAGCATGAGCATTTCTAAATTAACATTACAAGGAAAACATAACGTAAAAAATACAATGGCAGCAACTTTGGCTTCACAATTACTTAATGTAAGAAGTCAGTCTATCAAAGAAAGTTTGGTAAACTTTGAAGGTGCTGAGCACAGATTAGAAAATGTTCAAAAAGTAAATGGAGTTCAGTTTATCAACGATTCAAAAGCTACCAATGTAAATGCTACGTTTTATGCTTTGGAATGTATGGAGCAGCCAACAGTTTGGATTGTAGGAGGTGTTGATAAAGGAAATGATTACAGTGACCTGTTACCGTTGGTAAGAGAAAAGGTGAAAGCAATAGTTTGCCTTGGAGAAGATAACGAAAAATTAAAAGCAGTTTTTTCTAATGTAGTAGATATGATGGTGGAAACAGCAGGAGCAGAAGAGGCTGTAAAAGTTGCTTATAAACTATCTCAAAAAGGAGATGCAGTATTGTTATCACCAGCTTGTGCTAGTTTCGATTTGTTCGATAGTTACGAAGACAGAGGACGTCAATTTAAAAACGCAGTAAGAAGTTTATAAAACCTGTGAGAGAAATTTTAAAACATATCAAAGGAGATCGAACCATTTGGGCATTGGTGGCTATCCTAGCTATCTTTTCCTTTATGCCGGTATACAGTGCCAGTGCAAATCTGGTAAATGTAGTCGGGGGTTCAACTCTTGGATATCTTTTAAAACATGTGGTCCTGTTAATCATGGGGTTTGCCATTATTTACGGAGTACATAGAGTTCCGTATAGGTATTTTAGCGGCGGGTCAGTTTTAATGCTTCCTATAGTTTTTGTCTTGCTCATCTATACATTGGCACAAGGAACAACTATTGGAGGAGCAAATGCGAGTAGGTGGATACGAATTCCTTTTGTAGGAATAGGTTTTCAAACATCAACATTGGCCGGATTGGTTTTAATGGTGTATGTAGCAAGATATCTGGCAAAAAATAAGGATACTAAGATCAGGTTTAAAGAAAGCCTTTGGCAATTATGGCTGCCGGTAGGGTTGATCTTGATGCTGATCTTGCCTGCAAACTTCTCTACCACAGCAATCATATTTTCTATGATATTGATTGTAGCTTTTATAGGAGGATATCCATTAAAATATATAGGCTTTATCCTTGGAACAGGAGTCGTGGCTTTTGCCATTTTCATTCTGATTGCAAAAGCATTTCCTGATGCCATGCCAAACCGTGTGAGTACATGGCAAAAGAGAATTGAGAATTTCTCAAGTTCAGACGGTGCTGAGGCATATCAGGTAGAAAAAGCAAAAATAGCCATAGCTACGGGGCAAGCTTTTGGGAAAGGTCCCGGAAAGAGTATACAAAAGAACTTTTTACCACAATCTTCATCAGATTTTATCTATGCGATTATTGTGGAAGAATATGGGTTGATAGGGGCTATTTTGATTGTCTTTGTGTATTTCTTATTGCTATTCAGAATATTTATTACAGTAAGAAAAGCAACAACGGTATTTGGAACACTCTTAGTGATTGGAGTAGGATTGCCTATCATATTCCAAGCATCCATTAATATGGCGGTTGCCACTAATTTATTCCCGGTTACGGGTCAAACATTACCACTAATTAGTAGTGGAGGTACATCCATTTGGATGACGTGTTTTGCTATTGGAATGATCTTAAGTGTAAGTGCATCCAAAGAAGAAACAGAAGAATCAATTTTAGATGATAATCCATTAGATATTTTGCATGAAACATTGTAAAAGGACATATAATTTTTTTACTGGAAAGCTTGATTGCAATGTTCCGTATAACCGAATTAAAAAAATGTTTTTGACTGTATGAAACAATCGATTAACATATTGATTAGCGGAGGAGGAACAGGAGGACATATCTATCCTGCAATTGCTATTGCCAATGAGTTAAGAGCAAGATACCCTGAAGCTAATTTCTTGTTTGTGGGAGCAAAGGATAAAATGGAGATGGAGAAAGTGCCACAGGCGGGTTATGAGATCAAAGGATTATGGATTTCGGGTATCCAACGAAAGTTGACATTGAAAAATTTAATGTTTCCTATCAAATTATTGGATAGCCTGATCAAAGCAGGAAGAATCATTAGAAAATTCAAGCCGGACGTGGCTATTGGTACTGGAGGTTTTGCAAGTGGGCCTACTTTAATGGCAGCACACAGAAAGAAAATTCCAACGTTGATTCAAGAGCAAAATTCCTTCCCGGGAATTACCAATAAACACCTTGGGAAGAAAGCAAACGTAGTCTGTGTGGCTTATGATAATCTGGAGCGGTTTTTTCCTTCAAATAAATTGGTGAAAACCGGTAATCCGGTAAGAGCAAGTTTGTTGTCTATTCATGTAAAAGAAAAAATAGAGAAAGCAAGAGAACTGTTCGATCTTAAAAAGAAAAGAAAGACCATTTTAATTCTGGGAGGAAGTTTAGGGGCGAGAAAGATCAATGAATTAATAGAGGAGAACCTTCCGTTTTTTAAAGAACAAAAAGTACAGCTGATCTGGCAATGCGGAAAACTGTATTACGATCAGTATAAAAAACACGATGAGAAAAAGAATGTACATGTGCATGCGTTCATTAATCAGATGGATTTAGCATACGCAGCTGCAGATATTATCATTTCAAGAGCTGGAGCAAGTTCTGTTTCTGAGCTTTGCATTGTAGGGAAACCTACCATTTTTATTCCTTCTCCTAATGTGGCAGAAGATCATCAAACCAAAAATGCAAAAGCAATATCAGATAAGCATGCAGCCATTTTATTAAGAGAAAACGAGCTGGAAACTTTTCCGATTCTTTTTGAGACTTTGATCAAAGATGAAGGAAAGCAAGAGAGCTTAAGTGAAAATATTAAAGAGTTGGCTTTGCCAAACGCAACAAATCAAATTGTAAATCAAGTTGAAAAACTATTAGGTCTGTGAATTTAAAAGAAATACATAATGTTTATTTCGTAGGGATCGGAGGAATCGGTATGAGTGCTCTTGCCCGTTATTTTCACGCGACCAAAAAACAAGTTGGCGGATATGATAAAACAGCTACCAAGCTTACAGACGATTTGCAATCGAAAGGGATTGATATCCATTTTGAAGATGATATAGATCTAATTGCTTCAAATTTTAAAGAGAAAAATAATACGTTAATCGTTTATACACCGGCTATTCCTAAAGATCATAAGGAGTTGAATTATTTCCAAGACAATGGTTTTGTAATTATGAAACGAGCTGAGGTGCTAGGATTAATCACAGAAGATTCTTTTTGCTTTGCAGTAGCCGGAACTCACGGGAAAACAACAACGTCGTCTATCTTGGGTCATATCATGCAACCCTATAACGCTACGAGCTTTTTAGGAGGAATTTCAGAGAATTACCACTCGAACCTTATTCTCGGAGGTGATCAGTTGACTGTTGTAGAAGCAGACGAATTTGATCGCTCTTTCTTAAAACTATCTCCAAACATTGCATGTATTACATCTACCGATGCTGATCATTTAGATATCTATGGACATCATTCAGAATTGGAAGATTCTTTTCAAGAATTTTCAGATAAAGTGTCCGGTCAGGTATTTGTGGCAAAAGGAGTAGGGGTTAAAGGAACTTCTTATGCAGTAGAAGAAGAAGCAGATTACCAAATCCAAAATGTAGCGATCAAAGATGGAAGTTATGTTTTTGATGTGAAAACTCCGGAAAAATATGTAGATGGAATTCAGTTTTCACTTCCCGGAAAACATAATTTGATGAATGCTTTGGCAGCTTTTGCTATGGCTGAGTCATATGGAATTTCTACAGATAGTATTAAAGAATCGTTACAAAGCTTTAGAGGAGTAGAAAGACGGTTCTCCTATAAAATAAAAACGGATGATCTGGTTTTGATCGATGATTATGCACATCACCCAACCGAGATCAACGCAGTATATGATGCTGTTCAGGAAATGTATCCTGAAGAGAAAAATATGGTCATTTTTCAACCTCACCTGTTTTCTAGAACACAAGATTTTGCTGATGATTTTGCATCAAGCTTGTCTCAGTTCGATGAGGTGTTGCTGTTGGATATATACCCGGCCAGAGAATTGCCTATTGAAGGTGTGAATTCTGAGTGGTTATTGACAAAAATTAACAATGGAAACAAAAAAATAACATACAGACAAGATTTAGTCTCTGAAATCAAAAAATCAGGAGCTAAAATTGTGGCAATGTTAGGAGCCGGAGACATTGGTGTCATGATAAGTGAAGTAACAGATCAATTAAACTCAATAGAAAAAGTATGAAGTTAAAAAGAACTTTAAAATACCTGCTTCTGTTGATTTTACTGAGTTCTTTGGGATTCTTGTACGGATTTTCTAATCATAGAAATGGCGAAAAGAAGGTGGAGAAAATCAATATTGATTTTGAATCTGATGAGAATAATTTCTTAACTCATGGCATGGTTAATAAATTGTTAATACAAAACGACAAATCAGTTCAAAACCAAGCAAAATCTGTAATAGATTTATACCGTTTAGAGAAAGAGATTTTAAAAAACCCTTACATCGAAAAAGCTTCGCTTTTCATAACAATAGATGGAACTTTAAATTCTCTGATCAAACAAAGAACCCCAATTGCCAGAGTGATCGCCGATGATGAAACTTACTACCTTGATTCGCAAGGGGTAAAGGTTCCTCTGTCCGATAATTATTCGGCCAGAGTTCCGTTGATTACAGGGGTGCAAAAAGACCAAAATTTAGGAGAAGTTAATCAACTATTACGCAAAATAATAGCAGATGACTTTTTGAAAAAAGAGATCGTTGGAATTCATTTTGAGAATTCCAAAGAGTGTTTATTGACTGTTAGGAGCGGAAATTATAAGGTAGAATTTGGAGGATTACAGGAAATTGACCAAAAATTTAGAAAACTAAAAGCATTTTATAACAAAGCTTTTCGTGATAGTACAATACATAAATACAAAACCATAAACATTAAATACCATAATCAGGTTGTTGGTGTAAAATAATAGAGATGGAAAATAACAAAATAGCTGTCGGTTTAGATATTGGAACAACAAAGATTGTTGCTATGATCGGACGCAAGAACGAATACGGAAAACTGGAAGTTTTAGGTATTGGTAAGGCTAAAAGCTTAGGTGTAAAGCGTGGGGTTGTGAGTAATATTACTCAAACCATTCAATCCATTCAACAAGCTGTAGAAGAATCAGAAAGTGTTTCCGGACATAAGATAGAGAATGTTGTGGTGGGTATTGCAGGACAACACATCCGTAGTTTGCATCATAGCGATTACATTACTCGTTCTAATGCAGATGAGGTTATAGATGAGATCGATATTGAGAATTTGGTGAATCAAGTTCATAAATTGGTAATGCTTCCCGGTGAAGAGATCATTCATGTGTTACCGCAAGAATTTAAAGTAGATAGTCAAGGAGAGATTAAAGAACCTATAGGAATGTACGGAGGAAGGTTAGAAGCTAATTTCCACGTAGTTGTAGGGCAAGTGTCTTCAATTAGAAATATCGGACGCTGTGTAAAAAGTGCCGGATTGGATTTATCTGATATCACATTAGAGCCTTTAGCATCAGCATCAGCTGTTTTAAGTCAAGAAGAAAAAGAAGCAGGAGTTGCTTTGATCGATATAGGAGGTGGTACAACAGACTTGGCCATCTTTAAGGACGGGATTATTCGTCATACGGCAGTAATTCCTTTCGGTGGAAATGTGATTACAGAAGATATCAAAGAAGGATGTTCTATCATTGAAAAGCAAGCAGAACTGCTAAAGATAAAATTTGGATCGGCTTGGCCGGGTGAAAATAAAGAAACTGAGATTGTTTCTATTCCGGGGTTAAGAGGTAGAGAACCTAAAGAGATCACTCTAAAGAATTTATCTAAGATCATTCATGCTAGAGTGCAAGAGATTATAGAGCACGTGTATTTAGAGATCAAAAATTACGGACACGAGACGCAAAAGGGAAAATTGATTGCAGGAATTGTTCTTACAGGAGGAGGATCGCAATTAAAACACTTACGTCAATTAGTAGAATATATAACAGGAATGGATGCAAGAATAGGTTATCCTAATGAGCATCTTGCCGGAGACTCTGACGACACATTGTCTAGTCCGTCTTATGCAACAGCGGTAGGGCTGTTGATGGAAGGGTTGGAAAATCATGCCAGAGAAGAAAAGCAACCTGAGGAAGAAATTGAAGCTGTAGAAGAAACAAAAGAAGAAGAAGAAAAAGAAGTGGTTGAAGAAGCACCAAAACCTAAAAAGAAATCATTCTTCGAAAAGTTTACCGATGGCTTAAAAGAATTTTTGGATAACGCAGAATAAAAAACATACATAAAACAACCAATAACAAAATAGAACCGTTATTATGAGCGCAGAATTTGATAACATTTTATTTGACATGCCAAAATCACAGTCCAATGCTATTAAGGTAATTGGAGTAGGTGGTGGCGGAAGTAACGCAGTAAATCACATGTACCACCAAAATATTAGAGGGGTAGATTTTGTGATTTGTAATACTGATGCACAGGCATTGGAAAATAGTCCGATCCCCAATAAGATCCAACTAGGAGCCAACTTGACTTCTGGACTAGGAGCTGGAGCAAACCCTGAAGTAGGTGAGCAAGCTGCTAAAGAGAGTATGATTGAAATTCAGAAAATGCTGAATACGCAAACCAAAATGGTATTCATTACAGCCGGAATGGGTGGTGGTACCGGAACCGGGGCTGCACCAATCATCGCTAAAATTGCTAAAGATATGGACATCTTAACAGTAGGAATTGTTACGATGCCATTTCAGTTTGAAGGAAGAATGCGCTCAAAACAAGCACAATTAGGAATCGACGCATTGAGAGAAAATGTAGATTCTTTAATTGTCATCAATAACAATAAACTAAGAGAAGTATACGGAAACCTCGGATTTAAAGCCGGATTCTCTAAAGCAGATGAAGTGTTGTCTACAGCAGCAAGAGGAATTGCAGAAGTAATTACACATCACTATAAGCAGAATATCGATTTACACGATGCCAAAACCGTATTGTCTAACAGTGGAACAGCTATTATGGGATCGGCCAAAGAAGAAGGTCAGAACAGAGCTAAAAATGCCATTGTAAAAGCATTAGATTCTCCATTGTTGAATGACAACAAGATTAAGGGTGCTAAGAATGTATTGTTGTTGATCGTTTCCGGAACCAATGAAGTAACCTTGGATGAGATCGGAGAGATCAATGATTATATTCAAACAGAAGCAGGATACGATGCCAACATCATTATGGGTATCGGAGAAGATGAAGCATTAGGAGATGCAATTTCAGTAACGATAGTTGCTACAGGATTTGCCGCAGATCAGCAAAGTAATATTACCAATACAGAGGTTAAAAAGATCATCCATACCTTAGAAGATGAGCAAAAAGCAACCTATGATTTTTCTAATGAGAAAACGGTAAGCAAGTCGCCTGTAGTAGATGAGCCTATAGATAAAGTAGAAAAGAAAATCGTACATGTATTAGAAGATGATCTTGAAGAGGAAGAGGTGAAAATGGATTTGATCCCTACCACAGATTTTATCAAGAACATTGATGTTGTATACGATGAGATTGCTGTAGAAAATATAGCAGAAGACGATTTTATCATAACCAATGTAACTCCGGCTAAAGAAGAGGAGAAAATTGAAGAGGTAAAAGAAGAAATTTCTGGAGACCTATTATTTGATTTGCCATTGAATAGCTATGAAGAGATCAAGCCAGAAGAACCTAAGACACTTTTCGAATTAACGGAAGATATTTTAGGAATGGAGGTAAAAGATCCGGTAGAGATCGTAGCAAAAGATGAGCAGGTGGTAGAAAAGCGTTTTGTTTTGGAGGATTTCGATATCGAGCCTACAATCAACAAAAGCTCTTCTATAGAAAAAGAAGAAGTGGCAGAAGATGCATTGCAGTTCGAATTGAAAACCACAGCCACTCAAGAGGAGATTAATGAAATAGAAACAGAGAGTGAAGAAGTTTCTCCATTAAGCTTAACAATTTCTGAATTGCAAAAGAGAGCAGAAGAAAGACGTAAGACGATGAAAGGGTTCAATTACAAGTTCACAGACCAAATGAGCAAGAACATTGATGAGATCGAGCGTCAGCCAGCCTATAAAAGACTAGGAGTGGATTTGGATGATACCAATACCGCTATTAGTAAGTCTAAGACAAGTTTATCGACTGATGATAATGACGATATTCAATTGAGATCAAATAATTCTTTTTTACATGATAATGTAGATTAAGAAGGTTTTGACCCCTAACCTATAAGCCGTATTCGACCAAATTTTGAGTACGGCTTTCTTTTTTCGTTAAAAATCTCTTAAATACAACGTTTTTTTCTTTTTTCAAGCAGGAGGCTAATACTAGTGAGAGGCGTTGATTTTACTGGATTTTTATCGATTTTTCATCTGTTTTTTTACGTTGATTTTGTTTTGATGTGTTGCAAAGGGGTGTAACAAAGAAATTACTTACACGTCTATATAGTGTAATTAATCATAACTTTAAAACAATAAAAAAATGAAATCAACAGCACACCCACGAGTCATTGAGAGAGGAATTTTAACGTCTGCTTACAAAGAAGAAATCAGACAAACAGTTCGTGACATGAAATCAGGATCTTTGTCACAGATCAAAAACTCTTTCTTAAGCCAACACGAAAAACTACGCAGCCAAACTGCAGCAATTCTTCAAGTTTCCATCTTTACCTTGGTATTGGCACTTATTTTACTGTAAAATTAGCTTAGAACTTTCTTAATTCTACGAATCGCTTCTCTGAGTTGCTCTTCAGAAGCAGCATAGGATAGTCGTATACAATTAGGAGCTCCAAAAGCTTCACCTGTAACGGTAGCCACATTCGCTTCTTCTAATAAGAGCATTGAGAAATCATTAGCATTATTGATGGTTTTCCCTTGGAAAGTTTTTCCAAAGAAAGCAGAAATATCTGGGAAGATATAGAAAGCTCCGTCAGGAACATTCAATTGAAAACCTTGAATTTCACCCAAAAGCTCGAGTACCATATCACGACGTGATTTGAACTCATCTACCATGTATTGTACTTTGCTAACTGGAGCTAAAACAGCTGTAATAGCAGCACGTTGAGCAATACAGTTAGTTCCGGATGTGATCTGACCTTGCATTTTTGTACAGGCCTTAGCAATCCATTGAGGAGCACCAATAAATCCAATTCTCCAGCCGGTCATGGCAAATGCTTTTGCCAATCCGTTTACGGTAATGGTTCTGTCGTAGATACTTTCAACAGCAGCAAAACTAAAAGGTTTAACACCATAGTTGATGTGCTCATAGATCTCATCAGAAAGAATGTAGATGTGTGGATACTTTTCTAAAACTTTGGCCAAAGCTCTTACTTCGGCTTCCGAGTAAATAGTTCCACTTGGATTGTTAGGAGAGTTAAAGAATACCATCTTAGTTTTAGGTGTAATAGCCTCTTCTAACTGTTCTGGAGTAATTTTAAAATCGTTGTCTATAGATGTAGGAATTTCTACATATTTAGCTTCACATAAAGTTGCAATAGCAGAATAGCTTACCCAATACGGAGCAGGTAGTAAGATCTCATCACCCGGATTTAACAAAACTTGAGCAACATTTGCTATAGATTGTTTTGCCCCGGTTGAAACTACAATTTGATTGGGTGCGTAATCGAGACCATTATCTCGTTTGAATTTAACACTGATCGCTTCTTTCAATTCTACATATCCGTCTACAGGAGTGTAAGAATTGTAATCTTGATTGATCGCTTCTATTGCTGCATTCTTAATAAAATCTGGAGTATTAAAATCAGGTTCTCCTAAACTTAAACTGATAATATCTTTTCCTTGTGATTTTAACTCTCTTGCTTTAGCAGCCATCGCTAAAGTTTGAGAAACAGGTAAACTGTTAATTCGATCAGATAATGGGTGTGCCATTGATTATGCCATTTGAGGTTTTTTTCCAAGATTACCTAGATGTCTGAAATGCTCTATAATGGCTCTCCTGGTGGTTTTATATTCGTTGTAAGGAAGATTAAATTCCTTTGCTGTTTCCTTTACAATTTTAGCTAACTTCTTATAATGAATATGAGAAATATGTGGAAAAATATGATGTTCAACCTGATGGTTCAATCCACCGGTATAGAAGTTGATAAACCAGTTGCTAGGAGCAAAATTAGATGTGGTATACAACTGATGAATAGCCCAAGTGTGCTCTAAATTTCCATCTTTGTCCGGTAAAGGCATCTCCGTATTTGGTACTACATGTGCCAATTGAAATACGACGCTCAAGATCATTCCTGCTACATAATGCATCACAAAAAATCCAATTAATACTTTCCACCAAACAACATCCATTACGGCTATTGGCAATACGATCCATAAGGCATAGTATAGGATCTTAGTTACAACCAATTTGGTCCACTCAGTCGCCGGATTTGGAAACTTTCCATAAGAAAGTTTACGCTTTAAATAGCTGTGCATTTGTTTAAAATCGGTAGTAATGGCCCAATTGATGGTTAATAATCCGTATAAGAAAATAGAATAATATTTTTGAGCAGCGTGAATTCTGAACCATTTGGCGTGTTGCGAAAAACGAATTACTCTTCCTGCATCAATATCTTCATCGTGATCTTGAATATTGGTATATGTATGGTGTAAAACGTTGTGTTGTACTTTCCAGTTAAAAACATTTCCGGCAAGCATATAAATACTGCTTCCCATTAATTTGTTTACCCACTTTCTACTTGAGAAAGATTCGTGATTGCTATCGTGCATAACATTCATTCCAACTCCTGCCATTCCAACTCCGATTACTGCAGTTAATAACAATTGTAACCACTGAGGCATAGAAACGGTAAGCAATAAAATGAAAGGAACAAGGTAAATGGTAAACATGATTACTGCTTTAGTATACAACTTCCAATTACCGGTTCTTTTAATATCGTTTTCTTTGAAGTAATTATTAACTCTCTTGTTTAGGGTTCTAAAGAATTTTGCTTTATCTATTCTTGAAAAGTTTACTGTCTTCATATATGGGAGAAAAGTTAAGAAACAAAAGTAATAGTTTTTATATGATTCATAGATGTATTAACGGTGCTTTTTTTAAGGAATTATTCACTTGATTAATTACTTTTGTGCTTTCTTATTTTATGATGGACATTATTCTTAAATATTTTCCTGAATTATCTGATAATCAGATAACTCAGTTTTCAAAGCTTCAAGAACTGTATCAAGATTGGAACCTAAAGATCAATGTAGTTTCAAGAAAAGATATTGATGAACTGTATTTGCGACATGTTCTTCACTCTTTGGGAATTGCTAAAGTGATGCAATTTAAGGCCGGAGCACAAGTGATGGATGTTGGAACCGGAGGAGGATTTCCCGGAATTCCGTTAGCTATTCTATTCCCCGAAACTCAATTTCACCTTGTAGATAGCATCGGAAAGAAGATCAAAGTTGTTAATGAAGTGTCCGAAGGTTTACAATTAGAAAACCTAAGAACTACACATGGTAGAGTAGAAGAAGTAAAAGAAGAATACGACTTTATTGTAAGTAGAGCTGTAGCGCAAATGGAAACTTTTGTGCGATGGACTAAAGGGAAAATAGCCAAAAAACAAAACCACGAACTTAAAAATGGGATTTTGTATTTGAAAGGAGGAGATCTGTCTGAAGAGTTAAGAAATTTCCCTAAAGCTACTATTTATGACCTTCCTAATTATTTTGAGGAAGACTTTTTTGAAACCAAAAAAGTAGTGCATTTACCACTAAAGTATCAAGGGAAGTCTAAATAGAACTTACAGCTTTTCAATTTGATTAGTCTCAACATTAAGTACATCGAGACCTTTCATGATTTCTATTCGTTTGTTGCCATTTAAATAAGATAGATTGAAGTTAGTATCTCTACTTTCTCTAAACTTACTTTCTACATAAGCTTCATCCACAGAGATCTCAGTTACTTGCTCATTTAGCAAGTCTCTTCGTACAAAATAAGCATTGTTTCCGGCTAAGTTACATCCTACCAAAGCATACCCCTTTTTAACTGCCAGAAGATTGAGTGCTTTTAAAGAGGCTCCGAAGTACAAATGACTATAATGAGCTTTTCCTCTTACAAAATCCTTTCGGTAAGGAACAGAAATAGCTCTGTCTTTTCCAAAAACACTGTTGTATTCCATGATGATTATAGAAGGGTTGAGCTTCGATAAATCGATCTCTTCCAGAATATGATAATCATTACCATCAATATCTATATGCAACAACCCAATATTAGAACAGCCTATTTCAGATAACAAAGAGTTGATGTTTTCTCGATCAATAAAAACCGCTTTGCTGTTAAGATCATATTTCCAGTACCAACTTCTTTTTCTGAGTCCGTTGATGTGCTCTGAAGACCCATCCATAACAAAACCCGACCAATTGTTGTGCATCATTAAAAATCGAGTATTTGATTCCAGGTAATCTTCAACTCCAAACTCAATAAAAAATTCATTCTCAATAGTAATGTTCTTAATCAGATATTGAATGATTCCATCATCACCCCATTGACTAAAGATCTTGAACTCATAATCTTGAATGTTTTTAGAGTTCATCATTGTTTGTTGTTTTGAGAGCATTGCTCCTAAAGCGAGCAACTTTGGATCTTCAGCTTCTCGATTGAAACGTTGAATGACAAAACCTATAAACCTTGCAAATTTTCTTAAGAGTTTTTTAAGCACCTTCGTTTTTTAAGCAAATCTAATTTTTTTTTAAGAGATAGTAAGAAATTATATTACGAACGGATTAAAACAAAGCTTAAAAGTTTTAAAAAAAACAAGAGAGCAGTGCATTTACCTTATTATCCAGGGAGTTCTGAAAGGCAAAGTACACTACTCAAAAACAAACTAGTTAGCGGTTGATAATCATCTTATAACCTATCCTTTAGACCTCTTGAAGATTCAAAAGTTTAATATTTTGTTTTTGAAGACTTAAGAAGTGAGGCTGTTTATGAAAAGGAGTATTAAAAATAAGGCTTTAGAATTTTTAGAAATATGGTATTTTTACAAAAAGATAATTCATGGCCTTAACACCTTCCAACAGTTTTGAAAGAGGAGCTAAAGCTCCCGATTTTAAATTACCAGATACCGTTTCAGGAAATACGATTTCTCTACAAGATATTAGAGGAGAGAAAGGAACCGTGGTCATGTTTATTTGCAATCATTGTCCTTTTGTAATTCATGTAAATGAGCAGTTAGTTCATTTGGCAAAAGACTATAAAGATCAAGGAATTGGCTTTGTAGCTATTAGTAGTAATGATGTAGAAAATTACCCACAAGATGCTCCTGATAAAATGAAAACTCATGCAGAAGAGGTAGGATATCCGTTCCCGTATTTGTATGATGAAAGTCAGGAAGTTGCTAAAGCTTATGATGCAGCATGCACTCCGGATTTGTATGTATTTGATGCTGAATTGAAATCCGTATATCATGGTCAAATAGACGATTCTAGACCGGACAATGGTATTCCGGTTACTGGAGAAAGTATCCGAGCAGTTTTAGATGCGATCTTAAACAATGATAAATATTCAGGACCTGAAAAGCCGAGTATAGGCTGTAATATCAAATGGAAACAATAAAAAAAAGCCAGCATTGTAATGCTGGCTTTTTAATTTTTTTCAGATAGAATCTTTAATTACTCCCAATCTCATTAATAGTTGAATGATTTGGAGCTTTTGGGTCAGGGCCATACTGATTATCGCCACTGTCTCCTTCTGTAAAGTAGAATACCAAAAGAATGATTCCTCCTATTACCGGGATGAAACCAAGTAAGATCATCCAACCCGTTTTATTGGTGTCGTGTAATCTTCTTACTTGAGCTGCCAAACTTGGAATAATGTTGGCAACTCCCCATCCTATAATAAGAATGTACATAAGAATTCCTCCTGCAACTCCAAGTATCAAAGCGGCTAAAATGGCCACAATCCAGAGGCCAATTGAAATTAAAAAGTTTGCTAAGACGTAATACCAGTATTCTGATCTTCTGGCTCGACCTTCAAAGTTTGCGTAATTTTCGATGAAAACTTTTTTCCACCAATCGATCATTCCAAACTCTGCTTCAGATTTAATTCTTTCCATAGATATTAGTTAGTTTAAATGGTTAGTTAGCTAAGCAAGCAAGTTATCTAATCTTCAGTAGATTACCAAAAACTATTTTTTAACTATTCTGTAAGCTTGTGATTTATTGCTGGATGAAACCTTAACTAAATATATTCCGGAAGAGAAAGAGCTTAAATCTATTGAGGTCTCAAGAGAAAAAGTTCCTTTTGTCAGTTCTTTTCCTAAGATGTTAAAAACTCTATAATTAAGTGATTCTTGTGTAGGATTCTTTATATAAAAAAGCCCATCATCACTTGGGTTTGGATAGATAGAAAGATTAGAGAAATTCTCATCATCTGTACTAAGAACACCATTTCCTTCTTGTATGGTAATACTTTGGTTAGGAGTAATGTTGTTAATTGTTTCTACTTGACCAGTTGTATTCCAAGTAACTTTTATATAATCAATATTTGTAGCGTCTTTTAACCCTACAAACTCACTGCTGGAATTCTGACCTAAGTAGCCTTCGCCACAAACAGTATATCTATATTGAGATTCTCCATTAGCGTGGATTTCAATTTTGTTCCCAATACCATCTTTATTACTGGTAACTCCTTCCAATTTTATTTTGATCCAGCTATTGGAGGTAATGGTCTTATTTTCCCATAGGAAGTTATTCTCACCACCGTTGTTCATCACAACAATATCCGGTAATCCATCATTATTTACATCGCCTATGGCATTGGCAAAACTAGATTTGGTGTCGTTATGAAAACCAATATTGTTAGGAATTACAAAGGTGCCATCTCCTTGGTTGTGATAGAATGCCGCAGAAATCCTATTGGGATCAGAACCATCTAACATTCCACTTACATAAAGATCCAATTCGGTATCATTATCAGCATCTAGAAAAACAGCTCCCCAAGCAATACTGTCAAAAGAAGTTCCGGTTGCCACTGCTACATTGGTAAAGGTGCCGTCTCCATTGTTCTTTAAAAGGTTGTTACCATTGGTATGAGTTACATACACATCAAACCAACCATCTTTATTGTAATCTCCTATAGTGGTAGACATGGCATCAATGGCAATTCCTGCGCCGCTGGATACAGATACATCGGTAAAAGTTCCGTTCCCATTATTTTGATATAGCCTGTTGATATTGGCTACCTTATCGTTGGCTACATAAATATCTTGATCGCCATCATTGTCATAATCAAAGAATGAAGCACAGAATGACAATTCGCTACCTAGGTTGATTCCTACACTGGTAGTTACATCGGTAAATGTGCCTCCATCATTTCTGTATAGATAATTGTGTTGGGTGAAGGTTTCATCTCTGTTGGAAATAAACACATCCAAATCTCCGTCGTTGTCCATATCTCCAAAAGTGGCTCCGTAGGTAAACAGATTGTCTGTAAACAAACCACAAGTATTAGTGATATCTGTAAAAGATAAGTTTCCGTCATTTCGATAAAACTTATTGATCCCTGTAATACTGGTTGCTAAAAAATCTTTGTCGCCATCATTATCATAATCAACCCAAAGAACCTGCTTTACTCTGTTCAGGTGGTTGATTCCTAAATCTACTTGAGTGAAGGTACCATTGTTATTTTGAAAAAAGTACACCTCTTTTGTTTCGTCTGTTGCATAAGTAAGATCGTCCCAACCGTCATTGTTAAAATCGGCAAAAGACACACCACCACCATATACAGAAGAACCGTAGGCATAGGCAACACCACGTGAATTAGCGCTTTCACCAAACAATAAAGTTTGTCCGATGATTAGCTGTGAGAAAAATAAAGAAAAGACCAAAAAGACCTTTCTAATAATAGAAAAGCTAGGAGTCATAATAAGTTGAATATTTTTAGTTATTTGGTTTAACCTGATTAACAGATTGATTACGAAGATACTTATTCTTTTGAAGTAATAAAAAAAGGATCGCAATTGCGATCCTTTTAACATATATGTATCTAGTTTTTATACAATCTCTACAAACAATCCTTCTTCAGTTTTGTTCACTTTTACAAGATTGTTTTTTGTCAAGCCTTTAATGGTTTTGTCCCATTTTTTATTACTCAACCCTGATTGAGTTTTTAGCTCAGGAAGCTCTATTTTTTCTGCTTTTTCAACGATTGCGAATACTGCTTTTTCGTCATCGTTCAATTCTACAGTAGGAGCTTTTCTTTCCGGCTTCATCTGTGGGAAGAACAACACTTCTTGAATAGATTGATTGTTGGTTAAGAACATGATCAAACGATCCATTCCAATTCCCAATCCTGAAGTAGGAGGCATTCCGTATTCTAAAGCACGTAAGAAGTCTTGATCAATAAACATTGCTTCATCATCTCCACGATCTGCTAATTTTAGCTGAGCTTCAAAACGCTCACGTTGATCTATTGGGTCATTCAACTCAGAATAAGCATTTGCAATTTCTTTTCCGCAAACCATAAGCTCAAAACGCTCTGTTAATTCCGGATTCTCTCTGTGCTCTTTACACAACGGACTCATTTCTTTTGGATAGTCAGTAATAAATGTAGGTTGTATGTAGTTTCCTTCACACTTTTCTCCAAAGATCTCATCAATCAATTTTCCTTTCCCCATGCTGTCGTCTACTTCAATTCCCATAGACTTAGCAGCCTCTCTCAATTCATCTTCTGATTTTCCAATAATATCAAAACCTGTAAAATGCTTAATAGAATCTGCCATCGTTACTCTTGCATAAGGAGCTTTAAAATCAACTTCATGCTCTCCAAATGTGGCTTTAGTTGTACCGTTTACTGCAATAGCACAATGCTCTAATAAGTTCTCGGTAAACTCCATCATCCAGTTGTAATCCTTGTAAGCTACATAGATTTCCATCGCTGTAAACTCAGGATTGTGAGTTCTGTCCATTCCTTCATTACGGAAGTTCTTAGAGAATTCATATACACCATCAAAACCACCAACAATCAGTCTTTTTAAATACAATTCGTTGGCAATTCTCATATATAATGGAATGTCTAATGAATTGTGGTGTGTAATAAAAGGTCTTGCAGCAGCTCCTCCAGGAATAGGTTGTAAAATTGGAGTTTCAACTTCAAAATATCCGGCTTCGTTAAAGAAAGAACGCATGGCATTGAATAGCTTGGTTCTTTTTACAAACACTTCTTTTACATTAGGGTTTACAACCAGGTCTGCGTATCGCTGACGATATCTTAACTCAGGATCATTAAACTCATCAAAAGTGTTTCCTTCGGCATCTGTTTTAGGCAACGGAAGAGGCTTTAATGATTTACTTAACAACGTGAAGTTTTTTACCATTACAGTTTTCTCTCCAACCTTTGTAGTAAATAAAGTCCCTTCAATTCCTATGAAGTCACCAATATCTAATAACTTCTTATATACTTCATTGTACAAAGTTTTGTCTTCTCCAGTACAGATCTCGTCTCTATTGAAGTATACTTGAATTCTTCCTTCAGAATCTTGCAACTCAGCAAAAGAGGCCTTTCCTTGGATACGTCTTGACATTAATCGTCCAGCAACAACAACCTGTTTATCTTCCTCAAATTGTTCTTTGATTTCCTTAGAATTTGTGTCTAATGGAAATAGATTGGCAGGATAAGGGTTGATTCCTAGTTCACGTAATTTCGATAGCTTTTCTCTACGTACAACTTCTTGTTCTGATAATTGCATTTTAAATTCTGTTTTCTTCTTTAATGATTTAAAGGCGCAAAGATAATCATTTGCCAAAAGAAAGAGGTTTGTAAAAAAAGAAAAAAGATTGGTGGGGTTAAAAAAAACGAGTATATTTGTAGGCTGTTTTGAAAAAAGCAGCTTTAGTTGTGTTGTTTTGGTACTTTCGTAAAAGTACCGTGGTTTTGTTAACCAATGGAAAGCTTCCCTGAAACGGGTTGCTTTTTTTTGTTTTTAAAAGAAGGCCGACTTATGATCCCATACAATAGATAAGAACAAGCCCATATACACCAAACTGGTGATAAACTTTAACCCTGTAGAGAAAAGAAAACCAATAAAAGAACCAAAAGCAGCTTTAAAAGCTCTCTTCGAATCGTTACTGTCAAACATCAATTCGCCAATTAATGCACCGGCAAAAGGCCCGATGATAATTCCTAATGGGCCAAAGAACAGTAGTCCGATAATCAATCCTATAGTAGTACCATATACACCATACTTACTTCCTCCAAACTTCTTTGTTCCCAAGGCAGGGATAATATAATCTAAGAACCATATTAATATGGCAATGGCCAAGGTGATTCCCAAAAACGTCCAATTTTGAGGAATCGTTTTTGTGAGATGTAATAGTAGTAATCCAACCCAACCTGTAATAGGTCCCGGTAATACAGGTAAGAAAGACCCGATGATACCAAGGATCATAAAAATGAAACCTAAAAAGAGAAGTAAGATATCCATAGACAATGTTAGTTGTATATATGAAACGAAAAAAAAGAATGTTTGTTACAAATGTTAAAATTGAACTAAGAAATTAGTTTAAACTAAAAATTTAGTTACATTTGAAAAAATATTCTCAATGAAGTCTATTCAATATATAAAAATAATGACCGTGATATTTCTCCTTTTGGGAGTAAATATGCATGGACAGATTAACTTCAAAGAGAAGCATTCTGACAAAGTTCTATATGAAAAGGCTTTGAAAGCCAATGCAGCTATTGAGAATGGAGAATATGGGAATATTCATAGTCTTTTAGTAGTGAAAGAGGGAAAAGTTGTCTACGAAAACTATTACAAAGGGTGGCATAAAGATTCACTGCATCAAGCACAATCAGTTACCAAAAGTATCATAGCAACTATCCTTGGAACTGCAATTCAACAAGGTATTGTAAAAAGTACCAATGACAAGGTTGTAGATTATTATAAGAAGTACAAGGATGTGAGTGATGGAGTGCAGGAGATAAGAATTCAAGATTTGTTGACTCAAAGGCATGGCTTAAAGTGGAAAGAGAGTCCTTGGAACAGTCCTGATAACAATTGGCGAAATTTGATCAATAGTTCTGGCGATTGGTATCAAACAATTCTTCGTACCGAAATGGGAGAAAAGCCGGGAAAGGTTTTTAATTACTCAAATGCTGCTCCTACATTGATCAGTGGAGCCATACAAAATGCATCCAATTTGCCAATAGAAACTTTTGCAAGAAAATACTTGTTTTCTGAATTAGGGATAGAAAAATATAGGTTTTGGCAAGGTAATGGAGGACCATCAAACAATGGAATGGCATTGATCTTTTTACGATCACGTGATCTGGCTAAAATCGGTCAGTTGTATTTGCAAAAAGGAAAATGGAAAGGAAAACAGATCATTCCGGAAGATTTTGCTGTTAAAGCTACATCATCGGTAGTTAAAGCTGCGGAAGATAATCCGTTATATCAGGAGTATGATTATGGTTATTTTTGGTGGAAAGATCCGGTTGATAGAAAAGGAAAAAAGTATACGATCTTTTTGGCAAGAGGAGCAGGAGGGCAATTGATCATTGTAGAGCCAAAAACAAATGTAGTGGTTGTGATTACTGCATGGAATTTGACAAGACCTAATAGAGTACAAACAATATTTGACACCTTCTTAGCAAGTGTCAATTAAATATAAATGGATAATGAATAAGCAATTAACAAAGGCAGAGGAACAGATTATGCAAGTTTTATGGGACTTGAAAGAAGCTTCGGTAAAGGAAGTGATCGATCAACTACCCAATCCGAAACCTGCATATAATACAGTTTCTACGATTGTTAGAATTTTAGAGAACAAAGAGTTTGTTTCTCATAAGCCGAAAGGAAGAGGGTATGTGTATGCTCCTTTGATCGAAAAATCTGATTATAGCAATCAAAGCCTCCATAAATTGATGGATGGTTATTTTGGAGGATCATTTAAAAGTATGGTGTCCTTTTTTGTAAAGAAAAATGACATGGATGTAGAAGAGCTTGAAAAGGTTCTGAAAGAAATCAATAAAAAAGAAGATGAGAATCGTTAGAATTTGTTCAGTGTTTGTGCTGTTGTTGAGTTTTGCTTGTAAGTCAGAAAAAACAAGTGATACAATTGCAGATGTGAAAATTTTCAATGTCGCTAATGAAGACGATAGAAAAGAGTTTAGTGTATTGAAACTAGACGATACTCATGTGAATCTCTTGAATCCAACTATAAGTAAAGATGGTTTTGAAGCGATTTATAAATCATGGTCACAATTCCATTATGACTTAAATGATTTTTTAACCTCAAAAAACTTTACTTGGGGTGTTGATGATGAAAACATCAAATTGTTCAATAGGATTTACTTTACGAAAGAGGGTAAGGTAAAAGCTTATGCATACAGAGTATACAACCAAGTAGGAAAAGAAAAAACAGAAGAATACGGAAAAGTGATTGGAGATTTTTTAAAGAGTAAACAGATATCGCTAACAAGAGATGTTGCTTTTGCTCAATGTGGAAAAATGTCACTTCCTAATTCAATTAAAAGACAAGAATTATGATCAATTACATTGTGCAAGTAATCTTATTTCAGCTACTATTTTTAGTGGTTTATGATCTTTTCTTAAGCAAAGAGACTTTCTTTAAAAAGAACAGGCTGTATCTAATCTCATCTGTTTTGATCTCATTTGTACTTCCGTTTTTAAAGTTCTCTTCTTTTAAAAACACCATCTCAGAAGAATACTCAATTGTATTGCCGGAAATTGTTCTATCACCACAAAACGTGATCGAAAACACAAGTCTTGGAAAAATACTCATTGAAGAAAATCATATTTCTTATTTGGAGATCATCTTTTATATAGGTGCGTCAATTTCTTTAGTACTCTTTTTGATCAAACTGTTTAAGTTGGTTAAATACATTACTCTTTACAGAAGTAAAACGGAAAGAATTGTCACCATTCCGGAGACTAATATTGCGTTTTCTTTCTTCAACTATATCTTTTTAGGAGAAAACATATCACTAGATAAGAAGAAAGAAATTATAGAACACGAGTTGGTTCATATCAAACAGAAACACTCTTTGGACCTCTTGTTCTTTGAAGTGTTGAGAATTGTCATGTGGTTCAATCCATTGGTGTACACTTATCAAAAGCGAATTACACTGGTGCATGAGTATTTGTCAGATTCAGCATTGATCGAGAAGCAACAAAAAGACACATACATCAATCATATATTAACTAGTTTCTTTGACGTTGAGAATGTTTCTTTTGTCAATCAGTTTTATAAACATTCTTTCATCAAGAAAAGAATTATGATGATGACCAAAGAGAAATCTAAAAGGATGAATCTATGGAAGTATATATTGATTCTACCCTTAGTATTAAGTATGATTATTTATAGTTCCTGCGCTCAAAATGGAATTGAAAGTTATACTCTTTCTAAGGATTTTACAACGATTTACAAGGGTGATGGGGGTAATTTAACTTCGGTAAAACTCAATTCAAAATCAGTGTTTGATAGTTATTTTGGCCCGGTATATCCTTTTAAAAAACAAATTACGATTCATAACTTAACAGTAGCTGAACTTCAAGAATATGAAAAGATCATCGGTAGACAAGTAGTTCGAAACCCAAATTTCAAGAAATTTGATGTTCAACTTTTTGAACTGGAAAATGGCCGAAAGTTGATTGCTTACTTTGCAGATGATGAGAAACCTAAAAATATAATCTTAGGTAAAGTTGAAAGCCATCTTTCAGATGAGCAAACAGGAGCTAAAACTTACTTTGTCAATTCTATTCCTTTTTCAGTTATAGACAAGATCCCAACATTTCCAGGATGTGAAGACGACGACAAATATTGTTTCAATAAAAATGTGCAACTACATTTTGTTCAAAATTTTGATTCAGATTTACCAAAAAAATTAGGATTAAAACCTGGGAAAAAGCGCATAATCGTTCTGTTTAAGATAGATAGAACAGGAAAGGTAACAGATATCAAAGTAAAAGCTCCTGCAAAAGAACTAGAAGAAGAGCTGATTAAAATTATGGAAAAGTTGCCTCAAATGATTCCCGGAGAACACAAAGGAGTAAAAGTGAATGTAAAATACACACTGCCGATACGAATTGACGTAAAGTAGGCATCATATAATCAAAAATAATTAAGAATTAACTAGCACTACTGTTCGGTAGCGTAGGAATTCTCATGCTAAATTTTTTAATATGGAAATCAAGAAAAACCCAAAATCAAATCTAGAAAACTATAGTAAACTGTTCATGCAGATAGGTTTGGTACTAGCTCTTTTTATCACGTATGTAGCTATAGAGAAGAAGACATTTGATCGTCAATTTGGAGACTTTGGAGATGTGGTAATGAATGCTGATCTTGAGGAGGAAATTCCAATTACAGAACGTATAGAGCCGGAAATTCCCAAAACTCCACCACCTCCAGCTCCGGAGAAAATTGAAGTTGTTGAAGATGAGAAGGAAGTTGAAGAAACTGTGATTGAAACTACAGAAACAGATGAAACAGAAGCGGTAGAGGTAGAAGAGATCGAAGAAGTAGAGGAAGAAGAAGAGGTTGTTGAAGATGTGCCTTTTACAGTTATTGAGGATGTCCCTGTTTTTCCGGGTTGTAAAGGAAACAAGGCACAGTTGAAAGCATGTTTTAACAAGAAGATGAAAAAGCACTTTCAAAAGAAATTTGATTCAGATCTTCCTAATGAGCTAGGTTTGGCACCTGGTAAGAAACGAATAACCATGCTTTTTAGAATTGATGAAGAAGGAAATGTAGTTGATATTAGGGCTTTAGCACCACATCCAAGATTAAAAAAAGAAGCAATAAGAATTATTAAGTCATTACCAAAAATGACCCCTGGTAAGCAAAGAGGTAGGCCAGTAGGCGTTAGATACACACTTCCTATGGGGATCATGATAGAATAAAGGAGTCAATAGAAGAATTTATATATGCTTTTTAAACTCTTATATTTGATAAAAATCGCAAAACAAAGTACACATGAAAAAGGTTTTTTTTCTCCTAGTAATAACAGTTAGTTTTTCTCTGACAGCTCAAAACTCAGAAGAGACCTATAAAGAGATTGATAGCTTAATCTTGGTAGGAAGATATCAAAAGGCATTGTCTCAACTGGATAAAGTAGAAGACTCCTTTGATAAGTTTAAAACCATAGCTAGCATCTACTACCAAGTAGATAAAACAAAGCAATCTGTAGTTTATTACGAAAAAGCACTCAAAGAAAAAGAAGATTATAAAACGCAGATTCAGTTAGGAAAAGCCTACCAAAAATTAAGAAATCATAAGAAAGCTATTGAGATCTATGAGCAACTTCTTGAGAAAGATCCCTACAACCTTTTAATAAAGTATCAAGTAGGAAAGCTATATCTGACTCAAAGAAAGGCCAACAAAGCCATTAAAACTTTTGAAGAGTTGATTGCGGTAGATAAGACAAATCCTAATTATGCATATCAAAAAGGAGTTGCTTATGCAATGAAGAAGAAAAGAGATGATATGATCAACAGTTTTTTGGAGGCTTATAAAACAGATTCAACACATATAAAATCGTTATATCAATTGGCAAATAGTTATTACAAACTACAAGACACAGACTCAACCTACTTGTTTTTAAAGAAAGGATTGGACTTAGAGCCAAACCATATAAATATGAACCGATTGATGGTAAACCATACTTATAGAGAAAAGCAATATGATGTAACGCTGCAAGTATTGGAGAAGTTAGATTCTTTAACACCTAATGAACTCTTTGTAACCAACATGTTTGGTAGAACCTATTACAATAAAGAAGAGCATGAAAAGGCAAAGGAATACTTTGAAAAATCGAAAGATATTGATAGAACAGACTTTAAAATATTTACTTATTTAGGACATACCGAAATGAAGTTGAAAAACTATCAAAAAGCCAAGTTTAATTATATGATGGCAACATACATAGGTGTGACCAAGAGAGATGAAGAATATTATGGAATAGGACATGCGAACTTGAAATTGAAAAAGCCTCTTGAGGCCATGAATATGTTTGATAAAGCTTATAAAGAGAACAGAGGGAATCACTTAGCGCTATATCAACTGGCAAAGACAACAGACGATTACTATAAGGAAAAGAAGAAAGCTTATAAACTATATGATCAATACGTATTACAGTTTGAAAATATGGATAAAGATTTTACTGCTTACGCGAAAAGAAGGATGCAGGAGATCAAAAAAGAATACTTTTTAAAAGGAGAAAAGTTAGAATAGTTTTGCCAATAGATTTAGAATTTTATTTTTGTGCATCTTAAACTTGAAAATATTCTATGAAAAAACTATTACTACTTTTAACTGTATTCTCTTCTTTATTCTCCTTTTCACAGGAAAATCTTGAAAATAAAGATTCAACAGAAGAGCAAGGTGTCCCTATTGTTATTGTAGAGAGAGCTCCTGCTTTTAAGGGGTGTACGGGAGATACAAGACAAATAATTGCGTGTACAGGTCTTAAAATGAGAAAATTTGTTGCAAAACATTTTGATGTAGAAAGAGCAAAATGCCTTAAGTTTAAAATGAAGTATCACAAGCAATTAAAAAAGAAGGTTAAAGTTTGTAAAGAAGAAATACAAACGAATCGTGCCAGGATCAAAACATCCTTTGTAATTGATAAAGATGGATCTCTTACAGACATAACAGCAGCAAGCGGTTTTCCTACATTGGATGCAGAAGCTATTAGAGTGTTGAAAATGATGCCAAAGTTAGAACCCGGAGAACAACGCGGAAAGAAAGTAAGAGTTAGAATGAGATTACCTATTCTCTTTAGGCTTCAATAATTTTAATTTCTTATTTTCACAGAGTTAACTATTATTGTACCCTGTGCGTCGTTTTCTAGTATTTGTATTCATTATTACTTTTTGCAGTTCTTGCGATTACTTTTCTTTTCAAAGAAAAAAGGATATCGAAAAGGTAGATACAAACTTGGATACAACATCAGTAGATACACCTCCTTCTTTTGAGGCTTGCAATTCTATAATCGACAAAGAAGAAAAAACAAATTGCTTTCGAAACATTATCCATAAGGAGATATCTTCCAGTCTTGAAAAGCAACATATCAAGGTAAAAAAGAAGGTTGATGAAACCATTCAGGTAGTAATCACTATTCATGCTGATCATAAGATCACATTAAAATCTGTTGAAGCCTCTGAACATATGATTCAGCAAATACCTAACCTTAAAAAAATGATCGAAAAAAGTATAGATGATTTACCTAAGATCTATGCCGCGATCAAAAGAGGGATTCCGGTAACAACCGAATATACATTGCCAATTAGAATTAAACTAGATCGTTAATTGACTTCAGATATTTTTAGTTTAACATCTTCCAGAGCTTGTCTTTTAGCTCTGTTAAGCCCATTTGAGCAACAGAAGAAATAAACAAGTACGGAATATCTTTTGGAATTTCTTTTTCTAATTCTTCTTTTAGTTCGTCATCCAACATATCGGACTTCGATATAGCTAATAAGCGTTGCTTGTCTAATAGTTCCGGATTGTGCTTTTTAAGCTCGTTTAATAAGATCTCATACTCTTTAGCAATATCATCACTATCTGCAGGAATCAAAAAGAGTAGGGTAGAGTTACGCTCTATGTGACGTAAGAAACGATGTCCTAATCCTTTTCCTTCGGCAGCACCTTCGATGATACCGGGAATATCTGCCATCACAAAACTTTGAAAATTTCTGTATTCTACAATTCCCAAATTAGGTTTTAGCGTAGTAAAGGCATAATCTGCAATTTTAGGCTTGGCAGCAGTAACCACAGAGAGTAAGGTTGATTTTCCTGCATTAGGAAATCCAACCAAACCAACATCTGCTAATATTTTTAATTCTAATTGAAACCAGCCTTCCTGACCTTCAATTCCGGGTTGAGCATAACGTGGTGTTTGATTGGTTGGCGATTTAAAATGCCAGTTACCACGACCACCCATTCCTCCTTCAACTAAGATCTTTTCTTGAGTATCTTCTGTAATTTCAAAAAGAATTTCCTGAGTTTCTCCATCTCTTACGATGGTACCTAAAGGAACATCAATATATATGTCTTCGCCATCTTTACCGGTACTTCTACTTTTTCCACCATCACCACCTTGCTCAGCTCTAAAGTGCTTTTTAAACTTTAGGTGAAATAATGTCCACATATTCTTACTACCACGAATAATTACGTGACCACCGCGTCCTCCATCTCCACCATCAGGTCCTCCTTTGGTAATGTACTTTTCTCGATGTAAATGCGCAGAACCTTTTCCACCTTTACCCGAGGAAGCATAAATTTTTATGTAATCGACAAAATTTCCTTCAGTCATGACTTATATAGCCTATAACGGCCAAATTTTTATAAAGGTAAACTATTTATAGTTTGTCAAATACTTCAGACAAACGTGTTGTAATTTCTTCTATAGAACCTACACCGTCTACTCCGTAGTAATTCCCTTTTGCTTGATAAAAATCTTTTAAAATAGCTGTTTTTGTATTGTACTCGTTAAAACGATTACGAATTTTAGTCTCATCAGTATCATCAGAACGACCACTAGTTTTTCCACGCTCCAATAAACGAACAACCAAAAGGTCTTCAGGAACTTCCAAGGCTACCATTCCATTGATAGCAGATCCCTTTGTTGCTAAGAAAACATCCAATGCTTCAGCTTGAGATTGAGTTCTTGGAAATCCATCAAAAATAAAACCTTCAACGTCAGGATTTTTATCTACTTCTGCTTCTAACATGTTAATGGTTACTTCATCTGGTACCAAATCACCTTTGTCCATGTAAGTTTTAGCCAAAAGCCCAAGCTCAGTTTCGTTTTTAATGTTGTACCTAAATACATCTCCGGTAGAGATATGCTTTAGATTGTACTTTTCTTTTAAAATCTCTGCTTGAGTCCCTTTTCCTGCACCCGGAGGGCCAAATAATACGATGTTTTTCATGTTTATTGTTGTGTTGTTAACTGGTATATAGCCGGAAGATTTCTTCCTAAACCATTGTAATCTAATCCGTATCCGACAATGAATTTATCTTCAATACTTTTCCCGATATAATCAATTGGTAACTCCTTACGGTATACATCAGGTTTAAAAAACAGTGTGGCTATTTTTAATTCTTTAACGCTCTTGTTTTTAAAGATATCGTAAATTTTATGCAAGGTATTACCGGTGTCTACGATATCTTCTAAAATAACAACCGTTCTACCTGTTAGATCTTCATTAATTCCGATCAGTTCATTTACAGCTTCAGTAGATTCTGTTCCTTCATAAGAACTCAGCTTAACGAAGGAAACCTCACAGTTACCTTTGAATTTTCTGATAAAGTCAGAGGCAAATAAAAACGATCCGTTTAAAATTCCGATGAACAAAGGAATTTCATCTTTATCAAGATCTTTGCTTACTTGAAATACGAGAGTTTCTACGATCTTATCTACCTCTTCTTCTGTTAAGAAAGGTTTGAAATAAAGATCATGAAGTTGAATATTACTCATGCTGTTAATTAGGATATATAGGAATGGAAAAACCGTTTTGCACGCTGCTGATCTTATTTCAGCATCTTATTTGCAAAACGGCTTACCATATATTTTCTTTCTAAAAATTAGTTCTTCTTAGACTCTTTCTTTTTAGAAGTGTCATACATAATTGGAGTTGCTACGAACAATGATGAGTAGGTACCTACAATAACACCAATGATCAATGCAAACATAAATCCTTTAATAGAATCTCCACCAAATAAGAAGATCGCTAACATTACTAACAAAGTAGTTAATGATGTATTAATGGTTCTTCCTAAAGTACTGCTCAAGGCTTTGTCTACTACTTCAGAGTAAGCCCATTTTGTGTGAATTCCTGCAAACTCTCTAATTCTATCAAAGATAACCACGGTATCATTCAGCGAGTAACCGACTACGGTTAGAATTGCTGCAATAAATGATTGTCCGATTTCCATGTCAAATGGCATTACTTTGTAAAGAATCGAGAAGATTCCTAATACGATCAATACATCGTGGAATACTGCAACTACAGCTCCCAAACTAAAGGATACTTTTCTAAATCGTAATAAGATATATAAGAATACTACCAATAATGATCCGAATACAGCATAGATTGCTGAAGTCTTAATATCATCTGCAATGGTAGGCTCAACTTTTCTAGAACTCATGATTCCATTTCCTGTTTTCTCAAAACCAGGTTTGAAATCTTCGTACGTAGTTCCTGCCGAAAGGTGTTTTTTCAACCCGTCGTAAAGAGCTTTTTGTACTTGATCATCTACATCTTTACCGGTTTCTTCAATCTTGTAAACAGTAGTGATCTTTAATTGGTTATCTGAACCATATGTTTTTACTTCTGGAGCTCCATCAAAAACTACAGCTAAATCAGCTCTAACTTCTGTAGGATTCATTGCTTGGTCAAAACGAACAGTATATGTACGACCTCCTTT
Source organism: Pseudotenacibaculum haliotis (assembly GCF_042684245.1). NCBI lineage: Bacteria > Pseudomonadati > Bacteroidota > Flavobacteriia > Flavobacteriales > Flavobacteriaceae > Pseudotenacibaculum > Pseudotenacibaculum haliotis. Next base: position 688,305 of record NZ_JBHULH010000001.1, on the reverse strand, counting down.
GAAGTCTACACCTTGTTTTAATCCAATTGTAGCAATAGAAACAATACCTCCTAAAATAATTGCTCCTGAGATTACATAAGCAATTTTACGCTTACGTAAAAACTCGATATTGATGTTTTGGAACCAACCTTTAGATAAGCTTGTGTTGAAAGTTAAGTTACTTCCTTTATTAGTAGCACCGTCAATTAATAATCTGGTAATAAAGATTGCTGTAAATAAAGAAGTAGCAATACCGATCATTAATGTTAAGGCGAAACCTTTAATTGGACCTGTTCCAAAAACGTAAAGGATAACTCCCGTTAATAAACTGGTAATGTTTGCATCTATAATAGCAGATAATGCTCCTTTGATACTAAATCCTTCTTCAACAGATTGTTTCAATCCTTTTTTCTTTGCCAATCCTTCTTTGATTCTCTCAAAGATAATTACGTTGGCATCTACAGACATACCAATGGTTAAGATAATACCTGCAATACCCGGTAAGGTAAGAACAGCATTAAACGATGCTAGAACCCCGAAGATAAATAAGATGTTTACTACTAAGGCAACATTTGCATAAGCACCGGCTTTTCCATAGTAAACGATCATCCATACCAATACCAATGCGATAGCTAATAAGAATGAGTTTAGAGACCTGTCAATAGACTCTTGCCCTAAAGAAGGTCCAACCACTTCCATTTCAATGATCCTAGCTTCTGCTGGTAACTTACCTGCTTTTAATACAGTGGCAATATCTTGTGCATCTTCTACCGTCATCGCACCACCGGAAATAGAAGTTCTTCCACCCGTAATTGCACCTGGAACTGAAGGAGCAGTATATACATAATCATCTAATACTACAGCCACAAAATTACCTGCATTGTCACCGGTTAACTTAGCCCATTTGTTAGATCCATTTGAATTCATGGTCATACTAACTTCAGGATTGTTTAATTGGTCAAATACCTGAGCAGCATCTGTAATTACATCTCCTTGAATAGGAGCTACATCATTTCTGTTAGATTTGATTGCATATAATCCAAGAAGTTCAGTTCCATCATTAGCCACTACAGGTTTGTAGTCCCATAAGAACTTTACATATCTTAATTCAGCTGGACGAGCAGCAATAACTTCTCTTTCTTTTAATAACTTATTTACCATAGCAGTGTCAATTACTCTGGCTTGAGCAACTAACGAACTCTTTTGTCTTTCGTCTTGAGCAAAGTTTGGTAATAAGTACGTAAATAAACTTTTTTGTTGAACACTAGTAGAATCTTGATCTTTTCCTAAGATGTCATCGATATTGTTTGTTTTCGTTGAATCTTTTTGTTGTTCTACCTTATCGTCTTTTAACATTTCAGCTACCTTAGTGTTGGCAGCAATAAAGTAGTTTTGAATGTCTATGTTTGAGTATACTTCCCAGAATTGTAATTCTGCTTTACTTGTAATTAACTTAGTAACACGTTCAATATCTTTTGCTCCCGGTAATTCAATTTGAATTCTTCCAGAAGTCCCAATTCTTTGGATGTTAGGTTGCGTAACCCCGAACTTATCAATTCTACTACGTAATACTTCAAAAGCAGTACTAATAGAAATATTAATTTCTTCTTCTAAAACAGCCTTTACTTCGTCATCTGTTTTGTTAAAGTTAACTTTTTCACGAAGCGCTTTGGTACCAAAAATAGCAGGATCGCTTAATTTGATAGCACCGTTTGAGATTTTCTCAAACTCCTCAAAGAACAAGTCTAAGTACCTTAAGTTGCTTTCTCTTAATCTATTATCGGCAGCTTCTAAAGCTTGCTTGAAGACAACACTTTTAGAATTGTTAGAAAGAGCAATTAACACCTCTTTTACAGAAACTTGTAAAACGGCATTGATACCTCCTTTTAAATCAAGACCAAGGTTCATTTCCTTGTCTTTGATGTCGTTGTAAGTAAACTTAGTGAAACCTAAATTCACAACCTCTTTGTTGGCAACGCTATCTAAGTATTTTCTTTCTAAAGTTGCTAGTTCTCTAACATTTTTTTCATCACCATTAGATTTAGCGTATACTTCTGCTTCAGTTTCTACTTTGTTGGCAAAGTAGGTGAAGGATAATTGGTATAAACTTACCAATCCAAAAAGGATCGCAAATAATCTGATTAGTCCCTTGTTTTGCATTATTTATATGTTTTTTTCGTCAATTTTTATAAAAACGAGCAAATATATATCTTCTCGTAAAACTTGACAATTATTTTTGTTGATTGTTTTTTATAATGAGTTTGATGCTCATTAGTTTAAAGTAGTTTAACAAAGCTGTAAACTAGTATTTTTTTTAAACGTTGTAGGTAAAAGGCCCAGCTCTAACCTCAGGTTCTTTATGAGAAGTGTAATCCTTGGTAAATGGATTGTTTTTGTACGCCTTGTAAGTGGTTTTAAAAAGCTGATTTGCTTTTGCAGTTTTTATACTTTTTACAAAGCCATAGTTGTAGTTTATTGTAGATCTATCTGAGTGAGACTTTATTTCAAATACAAACTTGTCATTGTGGTTTGAAATATCAGTACTGTCAGTTAACTCATAAACATCTATTTTATAATCTAAAGAAGTATTGTTTTCTTCTTTATCTCCTGAGTTTTGATTTAGAACTAATTGATTCTCTTTGTGAAGAGCATCTTTAATGTCGTCAGTATGAGTAAGACTGTGGTAAGAAATTTTTAAGGTACCTTCCTTAGTTTCTTGAATTGTAATGTTTGAAGCACCAATCTTTAAAAGCTTTTGCCTAACATCGGCAATCGTACTTTTAATGTCTTTTTGGTCAACTTTAGTATCAACAAACTCTAAAACAATTTCTTGATTGGGTACAGAAGCTTGCTCTTGGAATGTTCCAAAGTAAGCAAATATCAAAAATAAAGTACCAATGTACCACTTAGCGTTCATGATTTCAAAAGTACATGAATTTTTTCATTTAGAAGTTGATAAAAACATAAATGAAAAAAAATATGGATTAATGAAGCGGTTCCTGAAGTGAAGCTAAATTTTGTATCCTGTTTATACGAGAATTTAGTCTTCTACTGAAGAAATTTATAAAAAGATTGCTTTCTGCTTTGGTAGATAAGGTTCTTATTTTTAACAGATAATTCTCAGTTGTTTTGTTTGTTATAAAGTAAGATTAGCCTAATGAAATTGTGTATATTTACACGCTTTTTGATATTCAAAAAGTTGACAAACAACCCAAGACTAAAACTTATTTTATGGCGCATTTATCTGACATAGAAATTGCACAAGCAAAAAAGCTACAGCATATTAAGAAAATTGCTGAAAAATTAGGCGTAGCAGAAGACAATTTGGAAATGTACGGAAAGTACAAAGCAAAGCTTCCTTTAGACCTAATAGACGAAAAGAAAGCTGATGAAAACAACCTTGTTTTGGTAACTGCTTTGACTCCAACTCCGGCTGGAGAAGGTAAGACAACAGTTTCTATTGGTTTAACCGAAGGATTAAACAAGATTGGGAAACAAGCAACTGTTGTATTAAGAGAGCCATCTTTAGGTCCGGTATTCGGAATTAAAGGAGGAGCTGCTGGTGGAGGACATTCACAAGTTGTTCCAATGGAAGATATTAACCTGCATTTTACAGGAGATTTCAATGCGGTTGAAAAAGCAAACAATTTGCTTTCTGCATTGATCGATAATAATATCCAAAGCAAAGTCAACAATTTGAATATAGACCCAAGAACAATTCTTTGGAAGCGTGTGATTGATATGAACGATCGATCTCTCCGAAACATTACTATCGGGTTGGGAGGAACTGCCAATGGTGTTCCTAGAGAGGATGGATTTAACATTACTCCTGCATCAGAAGTAATGGCAATCCTTTGTATGGCGACGGACTTTGACAACTTGAAAGAGCGATTAGGAAATATCTTTATCGGATTTACTTACGACAAGAAGCCAATCTTTGCAAAAGATCTAAAAGCAGAAAATGCAATGGCTATTTTGTTAAAGGACGCCATTAAGCCAAACTTAGTACAGACTTTAGAAGAAAATCCTGCGATCATCCACGGAGGACCTTTTGCAAACATTGCACAAGGAACCAATACAATCATTGCAACAAAAATGGGATTGTCTTTGTCAGACTATGTAGTTACAGAGGCAGGTTTTGGTGCTGATCTTGGAGCAGAGAAGTTCTTAAACATCAAATCGGCATTCGCAAAATTAAATCCTAAATGTGTTGTGTTGGTAGCAACTATTAGAGCTTTAAGACACCACGGAGGAGCCGCTAAAGAAGAATACAATACACCAAGTGTAGAAAGAGTAGAGGAAGGGTTTAAAAACCTTGAGAAGCATATCGAGAACATTCGAAAATACAATATTGAACCTGTTGTGGCAATCAACTCATTTATCTCAGATTCTGATGATGAAGTAAATTTTGTTATTGAAAAATGTAAGAGCTTAGGAGTACATGCTGTCTTGTCTGAAGGATGGGCAAAAGGAGGTGATGGAACTCAAGAATTAGCAAAAGCAGTTGTAGATGTTGTAGAGAACAAAGCAACTCAGTATAAGCCTTTATACGATTGGAAGAGTCCGATAACAGAAAAGATCGAGACCATTGCTAAAGAAGTATACGGAGCTGTAAACGTTGAGTACAGTAAAAAAGCTCAATTGAATTTACGTCGTATCGATCGTCTAGGGTTTAATGATTTTGCTGTTTGTATGGCAAAAACTCAAAAATCATTCTCTGATAACGATAAGTTGATCGGTAGACCGGAAGGATTTACGGTAACTGTAAGAGAAATAGAGATTGCAGCTGGAGCACAATTCGTAATTCCAATCTTAGGAAAGATGATGCGTATGCCAGGATTGCCATCAGTACCTGCATCAGAAGGAATGACAATTGATAACAACGGAGTAATTTCTGGATTATCATAAAGAACACTCATGAAGCCTATTATTGTTGAAAGAAATATCAATACCAATCTAGCATCTGCTTGGAGGGCAATTACTGTTCAAGAAGAGATGATTCAATGGTATTTTGATAACATTCCTGATTTCAAAGCCGAAGTGGGTTTTGAAACAGGATTCAACGTGCAGGCTCCTAGTAGAGATTTCTATCATCTTTGGAAAGTAACGAAAGTAGTTCCAAATAAGATGATTTCGTATACCTGGAATTATACAGACATTCAAGGAGAATCTGTTTCTACTTTTGAAATATCAGAAGAAAAAGAAGGGATTAAGTTGATGTTAACTTGTGTAGGTTTGGAAAACTTACCTCAAGATATTCCGGAGTTTTCTAGAGAGAGTTGCACCGGAGGGTGGAATTATTTCTTAGATAGACTTAAGAATTATCTGGAAGAATAGATATAAAAAAAAGAGGCTGAATTATAAAAATCAGCCTCTTTTTTTATTAATCAATACTTGATGGTTTCTGCGGCTCTATTTTAGAGTACCCTTCAGGAACTGTTAAGCTAAATTTAGCATCAGCTATTTTTTCACCTTTTACCTCAGTTGCTTCTAAAACCATTTTAATTGCAATACCGTTAGGTTGAGAAATCTCACCAGTCATGTACATAGGAAAACCTTTAGCCTTTTTTCCTAAATTCATGTTGTTTTGGTTAATGGCTTTTATTTTCTCAGTTGTATACATGGTTACTGTATTCTCTTTACCATCTTTCTTTATTGTAAAGACATACCCTTTGCATACATAACCTAAAATAGTTTTTGTATCACCTTTTTCAGTAACAGTAATATTTTTTAAATCTTCTTCAGAAAGAGCAATGTCACTTTCTCTATACTTTTTCCCTAACATAGGGTTATTTAAAAGCATTAAAGATTTTTTCTTGTCACTATTTACGATGGTAATAGTTTCTCCGGCCATAGGATTTTTCATTTCCGTACGTGAATTAGCGCCTTTGAAATATGTTGACATTACCAAATCGCCCATCATGGCTAATTGTGAGTTTATTTGACTGTCTTCACTAGACATAGTCATCTTTACTTTAATGACTCCTTCTTTTATCTCTTTCTGAGCAAACGTATTAAGCGTAAGAGAAATAAATAGAATGAATAAAAAATACTTTTTCATCTTTTTAAAATTCTAATAATCCGTTAGTTTTAGAAACACCTGCAGCAGATTCTGCCATATGAGCTTTTTCAGCATCATTTAAGTCGATCTCAACAATCTTCTCAATTCCGTTTTTACCTAATACAACCGGTACTCCAATACAAAGATCAGACAATCCAAACTCTCCTTCTAACAATGCAGAACAAGGGTAGATTTTCTTTTGGTCACAAGCAATTGCCTGAACCAATCCAGATACAGCAGCTCCCGGAGCATACCAAGCAGAAGTTCCTAATAATTTAGTTAAGGTTGCACCTCCAACTTTAGTATCTTCTTTTACTTGTGTTAATCTCTCTTCAGAAATGAATTCAGATACAGGTACAGAATTTCTTGTAGCTAATCTTGTTAAAGGTACCATTCCTTTATCAGAGTGCCCTCCAATTACCATTCCGTCTACATCAGAAATAGGAGCTCCTAAAGCCTCAGCTAATCTGTACTTGAAACGAGCAGAATCTAATGCTCCTCCCATACCAATAATTCTGTTCTTTGGAAGACCTGTTGTTTTGTGTACCAAATAAGTCATTGTATCCATTGGATTAGATACAACAATGATGATTGTATTTGGAGAATGCTCGATTAAACTAGCAGAAACAGTTTTTACAATTCCTGCGTTGATTCCGATCAACTCTTCACGAGTCATTCCCGGTTTTCTTGGAATTCCTGAAGTAATTACACAGATATCTGAATTAGCAGTTTTGGTATAATCATTTGTGCTTCCTGTAATTTTTGTGTCGAATCCATTCAATGAAGCAGTTTGCATAAGATCCATAGCTTTTCCTTCTGCATATCCTTCTTTAATATCTAATAAAACTACTTCTGAAGCGAAGTTTTTAATAGCAATGTATTCAGCGCAACTTGCTCCAACAGCACCTGCACCAACAACTGTAACTTTCATAATATTTGTGTTTTTAATTGTGTTTAAAATAAAGTAGTGCAAAAATAGGACAAATAATTACAATAAAAATGAAAAAAGACGCTGAAATAGCGTCTTTTATAATGTATTTGTATATGCTTTTATCTGAAGCTAAACGCAATACCTGCATTTAATGTATTGTATTCTTGAATTGTGTAGCTTCCAAATATTTTGAAGAAACCTAAACTGATTCTTGCTCCTAGTGTGGTTTTAAACCCACTAGCATTAAAACTAAGGTCTACAGGATCTACAACTGTTTCAGTAAGCGTATCATTAGGTGCCGGTAATCCGGTGTTATATTCTAGTTGATATGTACCAGACATGCTTAAATCTGAGCTACCACCATTATATCCAAAACCACCAAAGATATTAATGAAAGGGAAGTTTAAAGAAGCGATGGCTTCAATGGTATATGAATTTAAATCGAATTCAGCTTTTTGATTCGATCCCGGAATCGTGCTTTCTGCTTGAATGTCGTAATCAACAGTCATCGAAGTAAAGGCGGCCAAAAGAGAAACATGTAATGGTGTTTTCTCCATTGGTCCAAACCAACTGGTAATCTCTTTTTTAACTCCTAAACCTAAGAGGCTACCTTTTACATTGTCTGACCCTACTTTAGGAACCAAACGAACCATACCATCAATTTTCCAAGGAAGTCCCATGGTAAATTGAACTGCCGGAGTTGGAACCGCATTTAACGGAAGATCGTCTTTAACACCTCCGGGCATATTGAAGGTGGCGGTTACGGCTTGCCCTTGTATGGTTCCGCTAAAAGTTACCGGAGCTTCTAAGCTATTAGGCCCGGCTACAGTGGCGGCTGTTTGAGATGTAGAAGTAACGTTGGTTAATCCTAGATCTGCAAACCTGAAAATTTCATCTGAACTTGGTACTATAGAAGCGTTTAAGCCTATAGAAATGTCAAACCCAAACAGTTTGTGAACTTTTGCAGTATGATACCACCCGTTGTTCATTCCGTAAATAAGCCCTGTCATAGCAGGGTTGATGTAAGCTCCGACTAATTTTTCAGCGTCGTCGGCTGCTAATAAAATTGACTCAAAGCCGTCATTTGTTTGAGCTTTTGCGCTAAATGTTAGTGTGAAGACGCTCACAAAAACGAGGAGAAACTTTTTCATGATGTTATTTAAGTTATTGGTTATTGATCTTGTTTTTTAGGGACTTTCACTAAAGCTAAGATAAAAAAAAAGCACAACCCATACGGATTGTGCTTAGGGGAAAATCCCTGATTTTTATTTATGCATCAATATTTGCGTACACAGCATTCTTTTCGATAAACTCTCTACGAGGAGGAACTTCGTCTCCCATAAGCATAGAGAAAACTCGATCAGCTTCTGTCATACTATCAATGGTTACTTGTCTTAAGGTTCTGAACTCAGGGTTCATGGTTGTTTCCCATAATTGCTCTGCATTCATCTCTCCAAGACCCTTATAACGTTGGATGTTTACTCCACCACCCATTTTCTGAGCAATTAAATCACGTTGATTGTCATCCCACGCATATTCTCTCTTTTGACCTTTCTTTACAAGGTATAAAGGAGGGGTTGCAATATATACGTATCCTTGTTCTACCATTTCTCTCATATATCTGAAGAAGAATGTTAGAATTAATGTAGCAATGTGAGAACCATCAACATCGGCATCACACATGATCACAACTTTATGGTAACGAAGTTTGGATAAATTCAATGCTTTACTGTCTTCTTCGGTTCCAATAGTTACTCCAAGAGCAGTAAACATATTTTTGATCTCTTCGTTTTCAAAAACCTTGTGTTGCATGGCTTTCTCTACGTTTAAGATCTTACCACGAAGTGGAAGGATAGCTTGGAAGTTACGATCACGTCCTTGCTTAGCAGTTCCACCTGCCGAATCTCCCTCAACTAAGAAGATCTCACATACTTCTGGATCTGTTTCAGAACAATCTGATAATTTCCCAGGCAATCCACCGATACTCATAACGGTTTTACGTTGTACCATTTCACGAGCTTTACGAGCTGCATGACGGGCTTGAGCTGCAAGAATTACTTTTTGAACGATGGTTTTAGCATCATTTGGATTCTCTTCCAAATAATCTGTAAGCATTTCAGATACCGCTTGAGATACTGCCGAAGTAACCTCACGGTTTCCTAATTTTGTTTTGGTTTGTCCCTCAAATTGTGGTTCAGCAACTTTTACAGATACGATGGCTGTTAACCCTTCTCTAAAGTCATCACCGGAAATTTCAAATTTTACATTTTTAAGAAGTCCGGAATTGTCAGCATACTTCTTCAAAGTTCCTGTCAATCCTCTTCTAAAACCTGAAAGGTGTGTACCACCTTCATGCGTGTTGATGTTGTTTACATAAGAATGTAAATTCTCAGCATACGAAGTATTGTATACCATAGCTACTTCTACAGGAATTCCGTTCTTTTCACCTTCCATAGAAATAACTCCGGCTGTTAATTGCTCACGAGTACTATCTAAATATTTAATGAATTCAGGCAACCCTTCTTCACTATAGAAAGTTTCAGAAATGTCATTCCCTTCGTCATCTTTATTTCTTTTGTCTGTTAAGGTAATCGTAATTCCTTTATTCAGATAGGCAAGCTCACGTAAACGAGTTGCTAAAGTATCGTAGTTATACTCGGTAGTTTGCGTAAAGATAGATTTGTCTGGTAAGAAGGTAACAATGGTACCCGTAAAATCGGTATCACCAATTGTTTTTACAGGATATAAAGTTTTTCCTCTTTCGTATTCTTGTTGCCAGATCTTTCCTTCTTTGTGTACGGTAGCGGTTAAGTGATCAGAAAGTGCGTTCACACAAGATACACCTACACCGTGTAAACCTCCGGATACCTTGTAAGAATCCTTATCAAATTTACCTCCGGCACCAATCTTGGTCATTACTACTTGTAAGGCAGAAACTCCTTCTTTTTTGTGAATTCCAACCGGAATACCACGACCATTATCTTTTGTAGTAATAGAGTTATCTTCGTTAATGGTAACATCGATATGATCACAATGTCCGGCTAAAGCCTCATCAATAGAGTTATCTACTACCTCATATACTAAATGGTGCAATCCTCTTACACCAACATCACCAATATACATGGACGGACGCATACGCACGTGTTCCATTCCCTCGAGGGCCTGAATACTATCCGCCGAATAATTGTGTTTCTTTTGTTCTTCGCTCATATTTTTAATGTGTTTTTCTCAAAAAAAATCGCCATAAAGTGGCGATCGAGTTCTATACTCAAAGATACAAAAATCAAAAGCGGTTTAAAAAGATTTCCGCCACTTTATGTGAAAATTATCAACAATTGTTAAAATGTAAAAAGTGGCTTAAAACGCTTAAAAAAGGCTTTAAAATAAATTTTATGAACTTTAATTTGAGTTTGTGGAATTGAAAAGTGATATAATCCCGCAAAAGTAATATTTTAAGACCTTGCTAAGGTGATAAAATTATTGAATTCTTCTTTTTTAGTAGAATTTTCACAAAAACCAATGTCAAAATTGAAGGAAAGAGTCCTTTAAAGAAGGAAAAGAAAAAATCACTCCATCCGGTTAGTTCTACTTTAGATATTTCACTAAACAAAAGTTCACCATAAGGTTGAGCTTCATAGAAAAATGACATAGTTAAATTGTATCCTAAATGAAACCCTAAAGGCATTAAAATAGAATTGGTTTTATGATAGGTATAAGCCCAAACATATCCGGTCATACCCGTAATCAGAAAAACATAAACAAGTAATATGATTCGCTCATTTAAGATTCCGTAAGAGAACCAATGGTAAGCTCCAAAAACGATAGTAGATAAAAGAATGGCTTTTGTTGCTCCAATTCTTTGAATGAGGATGTAAAGCAAGGCACCTCTAAAAACCAAATCTTCGGTTAATGCTGACTTTAAGTGATAAATAAACGCGTTAAAAATAGATGTATAGTTAATGGTATTTGATTTCCATTCAATTTTTTGAACAACAGTCTCTATATAAATTTTCAGTAAGACAAAAAGGGAGATGATGATGAATCCAATACAAAACTGAATCATGCGATTTTTTGTAGGTACGATACCTAAAACGTCTATGTTTTTTTTCTCAATAAAATGCAGCAGCACCCATGAGATTACTATGATGACTAATAATCCTAACATTGGTATGTATGTTTTAAAAGGTTAGATTGATTTTGATTTCAAAAAGGAAATCGAAAGAGGGTAATAAAAGGTTGTAGAGTTTAAAGCAGAACTTATATTTCGAATGCTAAATACAATGCTAAAAAGAACAACAAATCCGGTTAAGAAAAAATTGTACCCGGGAAAAGGGAAGAAGAGCAGCAATGAAACAACGAAATACAACATAATAGAGCAATGAAAATTAACAATAGCCCTTCCATGCTCATCGTAGATTTTATTGTCGTTGGATTTGTGAATCCATAAGAACAACGGGAATAAAATACTGGCAAAAGGAATGATAAACCCAAAGAACGGAGAAGCATGTAATAAAAGCATCCATTTCTTTTTGATGGTTTCTTCGTTTGGATTGTTTAAAGGAAGAAGATCATTTACTTCTATATCCAATCCTGCAGCTAATAATTTAATGGTTTGTAAGTGAGGTTGTGTTTCCCCTTTTTCTATTCGTTGAATAGTTCTAACACCAACAGTGGTTTTTTCAGAAAGGTCCTCTTGGGTATAACCTTTCAGTTTTCTTTGGTACACTAAATTTTCACTTAATACTAATCTTTTCATTTTGTTCGATTTGATGCTACAAAGGTATGATCGATCAAGAGGAATTGTAGCGTCATTTGCGTGTCACCTAACTGTCACTTTCAGTGTTTGCAAGGGTTTACAGTGCAATATAAAGCAAAAATCCCGCAGAACGCGGGATTTTAAAAATTAAAACAAACTTCTAATAGGCATCTTCATGCACTGCTTTTATAGCGCGTCCGCTAGGCTCGTTGATGTTTTTAAAACTCTCATCCCAAGCTAAAGCTGTAGGAGAGCTACATGCTATTGATGGAACAGAAGGAACAGTTAAGGCAGCTGTTTCAGAAGGGAAATGCTGCTCAAAAACTGACCTGTAATAATATTCTTCTTTCGTTCTTGGTGTCTGAATTGGAAAACGATGTTTGGCTGTTTGCATTTGCTCGTCAGTTACCGAAGTATCTACTAACGCTTTTAAAGTATCTATCCAGTTGTAACCTACACCATCAGAAAACTGCTCTTTTTGTCTCCATGCTACAGATTCCGGTAAGTAGCTTTCAAAGGCTTTACGCAACACCCATTTTTCCATTCGCTCTCCATTGATCATTTTATCTTGTGGGTTAATGCTCATGGCTACATCCATAAACTCTTTATCTAAGAAAGGAACACGCCCTTCAATTCCCCAGGCAGCCAAACTCTTATTGGCGCGTAAACAATCATATTGATATAATTTATCTAATTTTCTAACTGTTTCTTTGTGAAACTCCTCTGCACTAGGTGCTTTGTGGAAATACAAGTATCCTCCAAAGATCTCATCGGCTCCTTCACCTGATAATACCATTTTAATTCCCATAGATTTGATAACCCTTGCCATTAAATACATAGGAGTAGAAGCACGAACAGTAGTAATATCATAGGTTTCTAAATGATAGATCACATCTCTAATAGCATCTAAACCTTCTTGTATGGTAAAAGTGATCTCGTGATGAATCGTACCAATATGTTCAGATACTTTCTTAGCTGCTTCCAAATCAGGAGAACCCTCAAGCCCAATAGAAAAAGAGTGTAACTGTGGCCACCAAGCGTCTTGTGTATCGCCAGATTCAATTCTCTTTTGCGCATATTTTTTGGCGATAGCTGATGTGATGGAAGAATCTAACCCTCCGGAAAGTAAAACTCCGTAAGGAACATCAGACATTAACTGTCTGTGTACAGCAGCTTCTAAAGCATCTCTTAGTTTGTCAATACTAGTTTGGTTTTCCTTTACAGCATCATACTCCATCCAATCTCTTTTGTACCATTTTTTAAGCTCACCATCTTTACTAGAAAGAAAATGTCCCGGAGGAAATACTTCAATGGTGTTGCAAACTCCTTCTAAAGCTTTAAGCTCTGAAGCTACATAGTAAGTTCCTTGTTTGTCCCAACCATGATATAGAGGAATAATTCCCATATGATCTCTGGCAACTAAGTATTCATCTTTTTCTGCATCATACAAAGCAAAACCAAAGATTCCGTTCAGATCATCAATAAAATCACTCCCTTTTTTCTCATACAAAGCAAGGATAACCTCACAATCAGATTTTGTTTGAAACTCATAAGTGTTTTCAAACTGCTTTCTTATCTCTTGGTGGTTGTATATTTCGCCATTAGCAGCCAAAACTAACTTTTGGTCTTTGCTAAATAAAGGTTGTTTTCCCGAAGTGGGATCTACAATAGCTAATCTTTCATGTGCCAAGATCGCTTTTTCATCACTATAAATTCCACTCCAATCCGGACCGCGATGTCTAATCGTTTTTGCCATTTCTAGCAACTGAGGTCTTAGTTTCTCGGAACTTTCTTTTAAGTCAAACGCACATACAATTCCACACATAATCTTTTCTTTTTTTAGAGTTATCTCGAATAAACTCGAGTGATTGTTTTAATTTCGGTACAAAGAAGACGAATAATGTTTGGTTATGAAACGTAAAATCATTTTTTAATATTAAAATGAAACTTTATTTGCTGTTTTTGATTTAATATGTAATTTTTTTGAATAGAAAAAAGAGCCTAGCTTACAGATTGTAAATCTTTTCAAAAAAAAGGCAAGAAAATTTGTTGCATTTAAAATCAGTATTTATTTTTGCTTCGTAATGAACAGACAACAAAATACTTGGTGGTGGAACTTTCTTATGTAAATAAGTGAGAAGAACCATTATGTATATAATATATGACAAAGGCTTATCTCACGATAAGCCTTTTTTAGTTTCTAAAAAGAATAGTTTGTTGTCACCTCGAGCGGAGTCGAGAGGTTATGAATAGGTCTCGACTCCGCTCGACCTGACATTAATAGAAGAATGAGAAAAATAAATTTTAAAACAAACAGCAAAAAACAAATTTCAGATACAGTAACTCCGGTAGGTTTGTATTTGAGATTTAGAGATAAATACTCTAATACATTACTCTTAGAGAGTTCTGATTATCATAGCAAAGAAGAAAGCTTCTCCTTTATATGTATCGAACCTGTTGTAGGGATGAAAGTTGAAGATCATGTGTTTTCTACTCACTATAAAGGAGCCGTACAAACAGAACAAAAGATCGACAAAGATTTTTACGAGCAGTTCTTGAATTTTACAGATGCGATACAATTGGATTGTGATGAATCTATAAAATCGTTCAACGGATTATATGGTTACACCACTTTTGATAGCGTGCAGTATTTTGAGAATATTACTTTTCAAACACCACAAGCACCTTCTGCGATTCCTTTTATGCAATACAGTTTCTATCGTTTTATCATAGCCATCAATCATTTTAATGATGAAATGACATTGATAGAAAATGTGGAAGAAGGAACAGAACCTAGAATGCTTGAGATTGAAAAGATCATCAAAGCTCAAACATTCAACACACAAGATTTTGAAATTGTTGGAGAAGAAACTTCCAATTGTACAGATGAAGATTTTAAAGGGTATGTAGCCAAAGCAAAATCACATTGTAAACGAGGAGATGTATTTCAATTGGTATTATCGCGTCAGTTTCAACAATCCTTTAAGGGAGATGAGTTTAATGTGTACAGAGCTTTACGTTCAATCAATCCTTCACCATATTTATTCTACTTCGATTATGGAAGTTTTAAATTGATGGGATCTTCTCCGGAAGCACAGATCAAAGTAAATGATGGAAAAGCAATCATAAACCCTATTGCCGGAACCTTTAGAAGAACCGGAGATATGGCAGAAGATATCAAACTAGGGAAAATCCTTTCGGAGGATAAAAAAGAGACTGCAGAACATGTGATGTTAGTTGACTTGGCAAGAAACGACCTAAGCAAACATGCAAACGATGTAAATGTAGAGGTGTTTAAAGAAGTACAATTTTTTAGTCATGTCATTCACTTGGTGTCTACAGTACAAGGAGAGATCAAAGGAGATCCAATTAAAATTGTAGGGGATACCTTTCCTGCAGGAACCTTAAGTGGAGCACCCAAATACAAAGCCTTGGAATTAATTGATAAATATGAAAATCAATCCAGAGGATTTTATGGAGGAGCTGTGGGGATTATTGGATTAAATGGTTCTGTAAATCTTGCAATAGCCATTCGTTCTTTTGTGAGCAAACAGAACAAATTATACTATCAAGCAGGAGCAGGAATTGTGATCCATTCTAATGAAGAAAACGAGTTACAAGAAGTAAATAACAAATTGGCAGCGTTGAAAAAAGCGTTGATTTTAGCAGAAAATATATAACATGAAAATACTGATCATAGATAATTACGATTCGTTTACTTACAACCTAGTACATATGGTTGAGAAAATTACCGGTGAATTTCCGGCAGTATTTCGTAACGATGAAATCGAACTAGACGAGATAGATCAATACGATTTGATCATGCTGTCTCCGGGACCGGGAATTCCTGATGAAGCCGGAATCTTAAAAGAAGCCATTCAAATGTATGCAGGTAAGAAACCCATCTTCGGTGTTTGTTTAGGATTACAAGCCATTACAGAAGTATTTGGAGGAAGCTTAATCAATTTAGAAGAGGTATTTCATGGTGTAGCTACAGACATGAAAGTAACACAGCCTAGCGCTACTATTTTTAAAGGAATTCCAGATGAATTCCCTGCGGCTCGTTATCATTCTTGGATTGCTGCCAACGAAGATCTTCCGGAAGAATTAGAAATAACTGCTTTGGACGAAGATGGAAGTATTATGGCTATTCGCCATAAAACTCATCCTATTAGTGCGGTGCAATTTCACCCGGAATCCATCTTAACAGAAGTAGGAGAACAGATCGTGTCTAATTTCATTGAAGCACATAAATAAGTGTCATTACGATTCCGAGAATTCGGAAGAAGTAATCTGTTTAATGAAAAGATCGCCACAGCAAATCTACCATCTCGAGCGGAGTCGAGAGAAAATTTACTTCGCAATGACTAACAATAAGAAATGAAACAAATATTAAACGAATTATATCAGCATAAACGACTTTCGAAGTCCGAAGCAAAACAAATTCTCATAGATATTGCTGCAGAGAAATATAACGATGCACATTTGTCGTCGTTCATGACAGTTTTTATGATGCGACCTATTACGGTTGATGAACTTGCCGGGTTTAGAGAAGCATTAAAAGAATTGGCAATAAAGGTTGATTTGTCTGATTACAATACGATTGACATTGTAGGAACAGGAGGAGATGGAAAAGATACCTTTAATATTTCTACGCTTACTTCTTTTATTGTAGCCGGAACCGGTCAGAAAGTAGCTAAGCATGGTAATTATAGTGTGTCTTCAAAATCAGGCTCTTCAGATATGTTGGAGAGTTTTGGATATGAGTTTACCAATGATGAAGCAACATTAAAAAATCATTTAGAAAAAGCCAATATTTGTTTTTTACACGCACCAAAATTCCATCCTGCAATGAAAGCTGTGGGGCCTACTCGTAAAGCGTTGGCATTGAAAACATTTTTTAACATGCTAGGGCCTTTAGTAAACCCGAGTTCACCACAAAATTCGATGTTAGGAACCTTTAATTTGGAAGTGGCAAGATTGTACAATTATATATTACAAGAAGAAGATTCGAATTATGGAATCATTCATGCACTGGATGGCTATGATGAGATTTCTCTTACAAGCGGATTTAAGTTATTTACAAAAGAAGGAGAGCAATTGATCAATCCAGAAGATTTAGAGCAGAAAAGAATTTTACAATCTGATATCTATGGAGGAGATTCTGTAGAAGCAGCAGCAAAGATCTTCAAGAATATTTTAGAGGGGAGTGGTACAGAAGCACAAAATAATGTAGTTCTAACCAATGCGGCTTTTGCTTTAAAGATTATAGATTCAAATAAGTCATTTGAAACAGCTTTTGAAGAAGCAAAAGATTCCTTGTTGGGAGGCAGGGCAAAAGAATGTTTAGATAAATTAATTATGAATTAGAAATTACGAATTACAAATTTTATGCTATGAAAAAAGATAATGTAATACAAATAAAAAGTTATGACTTCGCAGTGAAAGTTGTGAATTTAACTAAAGAATTAAGTGGAGAAAAAGAGAGTTTGTCTTAAGTAAGCAATTATTACGTTCAGGGACATCAATAGGAGCAAATGTAGAAGAAGCAATAGGAGGTCAGAGTAGAAAAGACTTCTTCGCAAAACTAACCATTGCGTATAAGGAAGCAAGAGAAACTCATTATTGGATTAGACTATTAAAAGATACAGGATATATTGTAAAACAGAAGGCAGATGATTTGATATCTGACGTAGAAGAAATACTAAGAATTATAGGAAGCATTCAAAAGACAATTCGTAATTCATAATTAAGAATTAGTAATTAAATATGACAATACTAGATAAAATAATAGCATTTAAGAAGAAGGAAGTTGCAAAGATCAAAGCAGATGTTCCTATTAAGAAACTGGTAGAGAGTCCTAACTTTAAAAGAGAACCAATCTCTTTAAGAAAATCATTGTTAGAACCCTATTCAACAGGAATTATAGCAGAGTTTAAAAGGCAGTCTCCATCCAAAGGAATTATCAATGATCAAGTAAGTGTAGAAGATGTTACTACAGGATATTTAGAAGCCAATGTAGCAGCACAATCAATCTTAACAGATACATCTTTCTTTGGAGGAACTATGGTAGATCTAATGCAAGCCAGATCCATCAACACAGAGAAACCTATTTTAAGAAAAGACTTCATAGTAGACGGTTTTCAAATTGTAGAAGCCAAAGCAATCGGAGCCGATGTAATTCTGTTAATTGCAGCTTGTTTGACCAAAGAAGAAATAAAAAACTACGGAAAACTAGCCGAAGAACTTGGATTAGAAGTATTGTATGAAGTACATACCCAAGAAGATTTAGATAAGATAGAACTTAGCAATAAGATCATTGGAATAAACAACAGAAACCTAAAAACATTTGAAGTTGATCTTGAACATTCCATCAATTTAGCAAGTCAGATTCCTGACGATTGTGTACGAGTATCTGAAAGTGGAATTAGCGACCCAAGAATTATTACAGGATTAAAAGAATACAATTTCAAAGGATTCTTAATCGGTGAAAACTTTATGAAAGAAGAAAATCCGGGATTGGCCTGCGAAGAATTTATCAGTCAGATTAGATAAAACAAATCAACAAGTAAAGTATAACAAGATGAAACTAAAAGTTTGCGGAATGAAATACATAGAAAACCTACAGTCGGTTGCCGATTTGCAGCCTGATTATTTAGGGTTTATTTTCTATGATAGATCGCCAAGAAACTTTGAAGGAATCATTCCTGAGCTGCCTAAGAAGATCAAAAAAACAGGAGTTTTTGTGAATGAGATTCCGGAAATACTAATCTCCTTAGCACAAGAGTACAAGCTAGAAGCTTTGCAGTTGCATGGAGATGAAACGGTAGACTACATTCAAGTATTGAAAGAACACTTGAAGAAAGTAGAGATCATCAAAGTATTCGGAATTAAAGATGATTTTGATTTCTCTTTATTAGAACCTTATAAAGATGTAGTCGATTATTTTCTTTTTGATACTAAAGGAAAAGAAAGAGGCGGCAATGGAGTGAAGTTTGATTGGTCAGTATTGAAAGAATATCCGTTGCAAAAACCATTCTTTTTAAGTGGAGGAATTGGAGTTGAAGATGTGGAGGAAGTAAAAAAAATAAAGAATTCGGGGTTGCCTGTATATGCAATTGACATCAACAGTCGATTTGAAACCAAGCCCGGATTTAAGAATATAAAATTGATTAAAAAATTTAAACAATCTGTCATTACGAGTATATAAGTTCGAGCGAAATCGAGAACAAAAACGAAGTAACCTTATGAATGAATAAAGATTGCTTCATTGCATTCGAAATGACCTGAAAAGTATAGTATGAAATCAAAATTTCAACCTGATGAGTTCGGATATTTTGGACAGTTTGGAGGAGCTTATATCCCGGAACTGTTGTATCCAAATGTAAAAGAGATCGAAGATAATTATATACAGATCATCGAGTCAGAAGAATTTCAAAAAGAGTACAAGAGCTTACTAAAAGACTATGTAGGAAGACCCAGTCCGTTGTATTATGCAAAACGATTGTCTTCAAAGTACGGAGCACACATCTATTTGAAAAGAGAAGACTTAAACCATACAGGAGCGCACAAAGTAAACAATACCATTGGCCAAATACTCATTGCAAAAAAGCTGGGGAAAACCCAAATTATTGCAGAAACAGGAGCGGGGCAACACGGAGTTGCAACTGCTACCGTATGTGCTTTGATGGGGTTGGAGTGTACAGTGTTTATGGGAGAAACAGATATTCAACGTCAAGCACCAAATGTAGCTCGTATGAAAATGTTGGGAGCTAAGGTTGTTCCGGCTACTAGCGGAAGCAAAACCTTAAAAGATGCTACCAATGAGGCCATTCGTTACTGGATTCAAAACCCACATACATTTTACTTGATCGGTTCTGTAGTAGGGCCACATCCGCATCCGGATATGGTTGCTCGTTTGCAAGCAGTAATTTCTGAAGAAATGAAATGGCAGTTAAAAGAGAAAACAGGAAAAGAAAATCCAGATACAATCATTGCTTGTGTAGGAGGAGGTAGTAATGCAGCCGGTGCATTTTACCATTATATGGAAGATGAAGAGGTAGAGCTGATTGCTGTAGAAGCCGCAGGATTGGGAGTAAATTCAGGAGAGAGTGCTGCCACTTCACAGTTAGGAGAAGTAGGAATTATACACGGAAGCAAAACTATTTTAATGCAAGACGAGTATGGGCAAATAGTTGAGCCTTATTCGATCTCAGCCGGATTGGATTATCCGGGAGTAGGACCTTTACATGCTTTCCTATATGAGACAAAAAGAGCCAAGTTTATGAATGCTACAGATAAAGAAGCATTGCAAGCGGCTTATGAGCTGACGAAGATTGAAGGAATTATTCCGGCTTTAGAAACAGCGCATGCTTTGGCCGTATTACCTAAAATAGAGTTTACTAAAGATCAGGTGGTTGTGATAAACCTTTCTGGAAGAGGAGACAAAGATTTAGAAACCTATATCAAACATTTAGAAGAGTAAAAAAATAAAATTGTCACCTCGAGCGGAGTCGAGAGGTAATGACAATTTTAAAATAGTTCTCGACTCCGCTCGAACTGACAGTAATTATGAATTCGATACAAAACATATTTCAGAACAAAGACCAAAATATCCTCTCAATCTATTTCACTTCAGGTTTTCCGGCGTTGGATGATACAACAAAAGTGATTCAAGGATTGAGTTCATCGGGAGTAGATTTTATTGAAGTAGGATTGCCGTACTCTGATCCGTTGGCAGATGGTCCTACCATTCAAAATAGTAGTCAGAAAGCATTGAAAAACGGAATCAATTTAGATATCGTTTTTGATCAGCTATTACAGATCAAAGAAAGCAATACAACCCCATTGGTATTGATGGGGTATTTAAATCAAATGCTAAAATATGGTGAAGATAAGTTCTGTCAGAAGTTAGTTGATTGCGGAATTGATACAGTAATTATTCCCGATTTACCGATGGTCGAATATGAGAATCATTATCAAGCTCTATTTCAAAAATACGGAATCAATAATGTGTTTTTAATCACGCCGTTAACCTCTGAAGAACGAATTCGTAAGATCGATTCTTATACACAAAGCTTCATTTATATGGTTGCTTCAAGCTCTATTACAGGGGCAAAAGGGGAGATTTCACAACAGCAGATCGATTACTTTGAGCGAATTAAAGCGATGAATTTGCAAAGTAAATTGATCATTGGATTTGGAATTTCTGATCATCAGACCTTTTCAAAAGCTTGTGAATATGGGAACGGAGCAATTATTGGTTCGGCATTTATTAGGTTCTTAGAAGAGAAAGGAATTGATAAAATTTCTGATTTTGTGAAAAGTGTCACCTTTTGATTCACTGTTTTTTATGTGTGTGGTTAGGCAACTTGTTACTTTCGTTGTTCAACAAACCCTAAACACAATACACAATGAAAAAACTTTTTACACTCACATTAATCTTTATGTCTTTGGTTCTCTATGCACAGGAGTATAAAGACATGATTGCTTCCGGTAATTTTACTGTGAAACAAATTCAGCAAAAAGCTGAAGAATACTTCGAAGGAAAAGAAAAAGGAAGAGGATCCGGTTGGGTCCAATACAAACGTTGGGAATATTTTGCATTAAAAGATCAAGATACCAACGGTTACCTAAAAGATCCTAATTATCTGTATACAGAATGGAATAGATATTCGAAGGTGCAAAATACCAATAACGCTAATAAGACAAACGGATTTAACGACGATTGGTCTGAAGTAGGACCTACCTATTGGAATCCAACCATTGGTTGGAATCCAGGAGTAGGAAGACTTGCAGCTTTTGCGGTAGATGCATCTAACCAAAACCATATTATTGTTGGATCTATTGGTGGAGGAATTTGGAAAACTACTGATGGAGGAACAACATGGCAACCCTTATCAGACAATCATGGAAATATGTATAGTTTTTCTTTAACCATAGACCCTAACAATTCATCAACTTATTATTGGGGTTCTTACGGAGGAAGAATATATAGATCTACTGATGGTGGTTCGGTTTGGAAACCTGTGGGAAACGCAGGAGGTAGTAGTATTTTAAAAATAGTAGTGCATCCAACAGATTCTAATATCTTATTCGCATCATCTCAGTATGACGGATTATACAAATCTACAAATGCAGGAACGACATGGACACAAGTTGTTCCCGAAAGTTCTTTCGATGTAGAGTTCGATCCAAATGATAGCTCTATTGTATTTGCATCAGGATTTGATGTTCATAGATCTACAGATTCAGGAAATACATTTACTAAAATTTCAGGATTTGGAGATGGACCAAAAATGATAGGTGTTACTCCGGCGGATTCGAATAGAGTTTACATAGTAGAAGCAAACGGAAATGTTTTTGGAGCTTTTTACAAATCTTCAGACAATGGCGTTTCGTTTTCTAAATTAGATCATGGAAATAAAAATTTCTTTGGATATGATTCCAATGGTTTAGATAATTTAGGGCAAGCTCCAAGAGATATGGGGATTGCCGTTTCTAGAACTGACGCAAATGAAGTTCATATAGCAGGAATCAACTCGTGGAGATCTACCAATGGAGGGAGCGACTTCTCAATCACTTCTCAATGGACACCAGATGATGCAGCTAATGAAGGTGTTGGATATTGCCATGCTGATATTGATGATATCGAATTTGTAGGAAATAATTTATATGTTGTTACAGATGGCGGAATCTTTATTTGTGAAGATACATCTGATGTTAACACCAATTATTATAAAGATTTATCTACTGGATTGGGAATTAGACAGTTCTATCTAATGGGGATTTCTCAAACAGATCCGGTAGTAATCTCTGCAGGAGCTCAAGACAATGGTACTTCAGTTTTTAATAGCAATGGAACTTGGGTAGATTGGCTTGGAGCTGATGGTTTTGAGTCTATCGTAGATGTGAAAGACCCTAAAATTTTATACGGAACCATCTATAACGGGATCCTGCTTAAGTCTTTAGATCAGGGGCAAACAGTTATACAAGCTAATAGACCAATGCCTACAGGATGGGTAACTCCACTTGAACAAGACTCAGATGGCTTTCTATATTTTGGAGGAGATCGTGTTTTTAAATCCGAAGATGGAGGGAACAGTTGGACTACGATCTCTCAAAATTTTGGAAACTTAACAAATCAGGTAAAAATAGCTCCTTCAGATTCTAAAATCATTTATGCTTCTGTAGGATCTAGTTTGTATAAATCCAAAAAGGGAGGTACAGATGGAGAGATTTGGGAAGAGTTATCCGGATTTACTGGGATTATTAACAGTATTGCTGTTCATCCAACCGACCCTGATAAGGTAGCTATTGCTGTAGCAGGAGATTCAGAAAAAGTATATAAGTCTACAGATGGAGGAACTTCATGGACCGGATATAGTAACAATCTTCCAAACTTTTCGCCTTATACTTTGGTATGGGATAATAATGGAAGAGATGGCTTATACCTAGGGATGAACTATGGAATATATTATATAGATGATGAGTATACGGAGTGGAATTTGTTTAACAACAACTTGCCAAATGTTAAAGTAACCGAATTAGAGATAAATTATGTAGACAATCATATTTACGCTTCTACCTATGGAAGAGGAATATGGAAATCGCCAAAATTTAACCGTAC
The DNA here is from genome assembly GCF_042684245.1 of Pseudotenacibaculum haliotis. Classification (NCBI taxonomy): domain Bacteria; kingdom Pseudomonadati; phylum Bacteroidota; class Flavobacteriia; order Flavobacteriales; family Flavobacteriaceae; genus Pseudotenacibaculum; species Pseudotenacibaculum haliotis. Next base: position 664,949 of record NZ_JBHULH010000001.1, on the reverse strand, counting down.
ATTAAGTGCGCAGAATCACGTCTTAGAATCTTTAAATGTATACCCAAACCCAGCTAATGATGAATTGAAAATCTCGTGGGATAGAGCAGAAGATGTTTCAGTAAGACTGTTTGATGCTAGAGGCCAATTGGTCTATTACAATAAACAAACAAGTTTAGTAATTCCATTAGAGATCAATACCTCACAGTTAGCTGCCGGAGTTTATTTCTTAAAAGTAAATTCTTCAAAAGGATATGCAACTAAGAAAGTAGTAGTAAACTAATATACCATACAAAAAGCAACCTGTACAGGTTGCTTTTTCATTTGATAAAATAGGGTATGTTGAAAAAATAAATGATTTTATTAATTCCGTTTTGGATTGAAAATCATCTGTTAAGAAAATCTTAAAATGGCATATTGGATTGATTAAAGTTCTAACTTGTTGACCTTTATCAAAAACAAACACTTATGTCAACTAAATTCTTAACTGTTCTAGCACTTCTAGCAACAGGTTTGATGTCAGCACAAAACTCGCTGATACGTATGCCAAGCATAAGTCCGGATGCCTCAGAACTGGCTTTTTCGTACCAGGGAGATATTTGGACCTACAACTTTAACACACAACAAACAAAAAGACTTACTGTACACGAAGCTTATGAGGGAAATCCGATATGGAATTCTAACGGAACTCAACTAGCTTTTAATTCAAACAGAAAAGGAGCTAACAACGTTTTTACCGTTTCAAAAAATGGAGGCGCTCCTAAACAAATTACTTATTATCCTACCACAGACACACCTTATGATTGGACCAAAGGAAACGAGATCGTTTTTACAACCAATCGTGTTTTAAAAGGACCGGAATGGGATGCACAAACCTATGCAGTAAATGCAAACGGAGGAACTCCGGAGCGTTTGATCACAGCATTGGGTAGCATGGCAACCGTTTCTCCAAATGGGAAATTTATTGCTTATGCAAAAGGAGCATGTCGTATTTCACGTGAAGATTATTCAGGATCGGCACAACGCGATATTTGGATTTACAATACAGCTACAAAGCAGTATGTGCAAATTACAGACTCTTCAAAGAACGAGCATTCTCCACAGTGGGATGCTGCCGGAAACTTATACTACATTGGAGCCGTAAGCGGACGTTATAACATTTACAAGCAAGCGATTTCTTCAAATGGTTCTGCACAAGGAAGACCACAAAAATTAACCAATCAAAGAAAAGACGGAGTTGTTTCTTACTCAGTAAGTGACAACGGAACCATAGTGTTTTCAACAGCATTTAATGTATATCAGATCAAGAATGGATCTACTAAGAAGTTATCATTAAACTTAACTACTGATTACCGTTTTGAAGAAGAAAAAACAACTACTACTTCCGGAGGAATTTCTTCTTTTGATGTATCTCCAAACGGAAAGTTAGTTGCCATGGAGATCAACGGAGAGATTTTTGTAAAGCATAACAACAAAGAAAAAAGACGCTCTAACAATGTGAGTAATCATAGTTTTAGAGATCGTGATCCACAATGGATTAGCGATAAAGAAGTGATCTTTATTTCTGATAGAGACGGACATAATGAAATTTATATTTCTACGTCAAAAGATACCTTGGTAGGATTGGAAAGAAGTTTGAAGATCGATACCAAGAAATTGACTAAAAGCAAAGAAGATGTATACGACTTGATCGTATCTCCAGACCATAAGAAAATAGCTTATAGAGTTGGACGTGGCGATTTAATGGTTGCTGATATTAAAGGAGGAAAGATTGTAAACCCTAAAGCCTACTCATCAGGATGGGCAGCAGCAGAAGGAGTTAGCTGGAGTCCGGATAGCAAGTATTTAGCATACTCTCAAGAAGATTTAGATTTTGATAGTGAAATTTTCATTCAATCTGTAGACAATCCGGCAGATAAGATCAATATTTCTATGCACCCAAGAAGTGATTTCTCACCGGTATGGAGTCCGGATGGAAAGAAGATCGCTTTTACTTCAAATAGAAGTGGTAACAGAGGAGGAATCGATTTTGATGTATGGATGGTTTGGTTAAAGAAAGAAGATTGGGAGCGTTCTAGAACTGATAGAGAAGACGGAGATTACTACCCTGCGAAAAAAGAGAAGAAAGGAAAAGGAAAGGGTAAAAAGAAAGTAAAAGTAAGCATAGATAAGGATAGAATCTTTGACAGATTGGTGCGTATTACTCGTTTACCGGACGATGAGTTTGGAGGCGTATTTAGCCCAGATAGTAAATATATTTACTACTCTGCTACAGACCCGGCTACCAACAGCAGAAGCTTTTACAAAGTAAAGATTGACGGACGTAGCCCAAGAGCCATTAAAGGAACTTCTAGAGTAGGAGGATTTGCAGACATCAACGGAAAATTCTACTTCACTTCCGCAGGAAGATTGAAAGAGTTGAATCCAAAATCTGATAGAGTAACTTCTTTACCACACTCAGCAAAATACAGAGAAGATTTTAAAGCCATTAACGAGCAAATGTTTGAAGAAGGAACACGTGCATTAACGATGGGATTCTATGATCCAAACTTCCACGGATACAACTGGAAGCAATTGATCAAAAAATACAAGCCTTTAGCATTAAGAGCCAGTACAGAGCAAGACTATAGTTTCATCTTTAACCTATTGTTAGGGCAGCTAAACGCGAGTCATATGGGATTCCGTGCAGGTACTTCAGAAAGAACCAACAGCGACAACATTGGATTGCTAGGGTTGGAAGTAAAGAACACATCTAAAGGAGCTAGAGTAGAGTATGTACTTAAAAACTCTGTAGCTAACAAATCTAAAGTAAACCTAAAAGTTGGAGATGTAATCACGGCTGTAAACGGACAAAAAGTAGGAGCTAATACCAATTTCTACAGCTTGTTAAAGAATAGCAGAGGTGATGAGGTTCTATTAACTTTAGCTAACGGAAAAGAAGTAGTGGCAAGAACATCAGGAAGCTTGCGTACACTTCAATACGAAGCATGGGTAGCTTCTAGAAAAGCGTTGGTAGACAAATATTCAAACGGTCAATTAGGATACATCCACATTCAAGGAATGAATGCTCCAAGTTTTGAGCGTTTTGAGCGCGAACTAAAAGCTAGCGGATATGGTAAGAAAGGAATTGTGATTGATGTACGTTACAACGGTGGTGGTTGGACTACAGACCGTTTAATGGCGGTATTAAATGTAGATCAGCATGCATATACCATTCCTCGTGGAGCTGCTAAGAGCTTGCAAAAAGAGAACAAGAAATTTGCAGGAAACTATCCGTTTAACGAGCGTGCAATCTTATCTGTAAATACAAAACCAAGTATTGCTTTGTGTAATGAGAACAGTTATTCAAATGCTGAAATCTTTTCACACGCATACAAGAACTTAGGTTTAGGAAAACTAGTAGGTATGCCTACGTTTGGAGCTGTAATTTCTACCGGAGGTTACGGACTGACAAAAGGATTTGTTCGTATGCCATTTAGAGCTTGGTATGTGAAAAAGTCTGGAAAGAACATGGAAAATGATGCACCGGCAGTTCCAGATTTTATTGTAAAGAATGCTCCGGGATGGGGAGCTAGAGGAGAAGACGATCAGTTGAAAAAAGCTGTGGATGTTCTTCTAAAAGAAGTGAGGTAGTATTGACTCCTCCCTAACCCTCCTCAAGGAGGGATGTAAGATTTGTCCCCTTGAGGGGACAACAGGGGTGTAAAAATAAAAAGCGAACCAAATTGGTTCGCTTTTTCTATTCATAAACAGATGCTCCTTTTAAAATGGTTAAAAAGTTTTCCCATGTAGGGATATTAGCATTTGTACCTGTTTTCATATTGTCATAGTAGCCTTGGACATCTTCAGTATATGCTATCAAGGCTTCTAAGTAACTTTCTAAAGTTCTATTTTCCCAATTAGAAGGGTTTTCTTTTAGATCTTGACAAAGCTCTTTAAGTTCATCGGTAAATTGTTCTTTAGTCATTTTCATAAACCTTCTCACCATTCAAGTAAGTTGCTACAGCTTTGGTTTTAGGAATCTTCTCTCCGGCTACTTCCATAATGTTTTGATCTAAGATTACGAAATCAGCAAACTTTCCAACTTCAATACTTCCTTTCTCGTTCTCTTCAAAATTAGAATAGGCAGCCCAAATAGTCATTCCTCTTAAGGTTTCTTCTCTAGATAAAGCATTTTCCATTTGATATCCGCTTTCAGGATATCCATCTAAATCTTTACGCACTACAGCCGCATAAAAGGTTAAGAAAGGACTTACTTTCTCTACCGGATAATCTGTTCCTAAAGCTACTTTACCATAAGTGTCCAACAACTTTTTATAAGCATATCCGCCTTTGATTCTATCCGCCCCAACACGATCTCCTGCCCAATACATATCACTGGTTGCGTGTGTAGGTTGAATGGATGGAATTACATTTTCGAACAATTCAAAATCGTTCATATCTACTATCTGAGAATGTTCGTTTCTCCAACGTCTGTCTTTTGCATCTCCTAGAGCATCTTTATAAACTTTTAACACCCAATAGTTGGCAGAATCTCCAATGGCATGTGTGTTCATTTGATAATCTGAAGCAGCAATTTGCTTGGCTATCTGCTGATATCTTTCAGGAGAATAGATCAAAGCACCAAAATGATTTTCTCTATCGCTATATGATTTTTTCATGGCAGCACCACGAGAACCTAAAGCTCCGTCTCCGTATACTTTGAACGAACGTACATTCATACGATCTGTTTTGTAAATTCCTTTTTGAGTGTAGTAATCCAAGTTTTCTTGACTTGCAGATACCATGGCATAAACACGCATCTTTAGATCACCTGTTTTTTGCAAACTATCCATAAGCTCAATCTCCTTTCTCGCTAGTCCGGCATCATCAACAGTTGTTAAACCATAGCTAAAATTGATCTTTTGAGCATCCATCAAACCAGAAATCGCTTCTTTGGTAGAGGTGTTTGGCATTTTGATATAATCCATTGCCCTGTCGATCAAAACTCCTGTGAGTTTTCCGTTTTTGGTAATGAATTCGCCTCCTGTGATATTCTTTGGGAAGTTGGTTTCAGACAGACCAGAATAGTTTAAGGCAGCTTCGTTTACCAATAAGGCATGACCGTCTACTCGTTTTACAGCCACCGGAGTACGAGGAAATAACTTGTCTAGCTTTTCCTTGGTAGGAAATTCTTTTACCTCCCAATCGTTCTGATCCCAACCACGTCCGGTTACATAATCAACCTTTTTTTCATCTATAAAATCAGAGATCTTTTGTAATACCTCGTCGTAACTTTTGGTTCCTTCCAAACTCACTTTCTGAAGTTGTAACCCGTAACGGAAAAAATGACAATGGGCATCAATCAATCCCGGCACCAAGGTTTGTCCTTTGGCATCAACGGTATTACCAGCTGTATATTTTTTGGTGATCTCATCACTGCTTCCTACGGCTACAAACTTTCCGTCTTTTACGGCAAAAGCTTCTGCCTTGCCAAACGCATCATCAACAGTATAGATATTGGCATTGGTAACAATCAGATCTACTTCCTCTTGTTTGCAAGAAGCAAAAGCCAAAAGGATAGACAGAGAATAAACGAGTTTTTTCATGCTTATGGTTTTACAGGCGTATTGTCGTATAAATATTTATCCATCAAATAGATGATGCTGGTCATAGAAGCACTTCCTAACTCCAACTCACGTTTGTTTACTTTGTCAAATGTATCTCTTGAAGTATGGTGATAATCAAAGTAACGCTGACTGTCTGGTCTGTATCCAACCAAGGTAACAGTTTCATTTTTTAAGGGCGAAATGTCTGCACCGCTTCCTCCTTTGTCAAGATCGTGCAATCCATAAGGACTCAATAATTTTTTCCAACTCTGCAGCAATTTGGTATTTCCATCATTGGCATCAATAGAAAATCCTCTTGGTGTATGTCCACCAGCATCAGATTCTAATCCTCCAATATGATTTTCTTTGTTCACTTTTGCCAAACGAGCATATTCTTGTGCTCCGCGAGTTCCGTTCTCTTCATTCATAAAGAAAACCACGCGTAATGTGTTTTTAGGGCGAATTCCATTTTTCTTGAACAGGTATGCTACTTCCAACGATTGTACAACTCCCGTTCCGTCATCATGAGCACCTTCACCCAAATCCCAAGAATCTAAATGACCTCCAACAACAATAATATTTTCCGGAGTTTCAGAACCTCTGATCTCTCCAACCACATTAAATGAAGGAGCATCCGGTAAAGTCTCGCAGCTTTGCTTGAAATAGAATTTTAAGTTTGGATTTTTCTTTAGATCAGCACTTAGATTTTCGGCAGCTTTTGAACTGATAGCCGCAGTAGGAATGTACTGTTCTTTTGGAAGATCTCTGTAGCTCATGGTTCCTGTATGAGGAAAATCGTCAATGCTATTGGTCATAGAACGAACAATTACTCCTTTGGCTCCGTATTTACCACAAACAGCAGCACCAAAAACACGCTGTCCTACACAACCTCCATAGGCTTGAAATGTATTGATCAAAGTATCATCGAATGGGCGATTAAAGAAAACGATCTTTCCTTTCATCTGATCTCCTAACTTTTCTGCTTCATCCAAGCTCTTTACTTCAATCACTTCTGCCGTTACTCCGCTTTTAGGAGTAGCCACAGAAAATCCTAAGGCGCAAATGGCAACATCTTTCTTTTGCCCGTTTACGGTGTAATGAGCTTCTTCTTTTTCTCCACGAACCCAATGAGGTACCATTACAGGTTGTAACCATACAGAATCCAGACCTACTTCCTTCATTACTTTTTCTCCCCAGACAACAGATTTAGCAGCTTCCGGTGAGCCTGATAATCGTCCTCCAATGTTTTGTGTTAGATCGCGCAGCCACTCGTAAGATTTACCTTCTGTTAAGGCAGTATTGAAAAATTGTTTGATATGAGTAGAGTCTATTTTTTCTTCTGCAGATAAAGCTTTAGAACTTACTGTAGGTTTCTCATTCGTCTGGCAAGCAATCACTAATAGAGAAGCGAAAGCCAGCTGTACTAATTTTTTCATGTGTTCGTTGGTTTTTAGGCTTCTAAAAGTACAAAATCCAATTAAGATAGTTTGTTTTGTATGGCCGATTTATATCTCCTTAATTCTTTGATGACCTTAGGGGCTAATAATACAAGTCCGATCATGTTTGGAACCATCATGGCAAAAACCATGGCGTCGGAAAAATCGACAACAGAATTTAAGGTTGCAGCCGCTCCTATAATGGTAAATAAACAGAAGATTACCTTGTAAATATTTCCGGTTCTTTTCTTTCTTCCAAATAAGTAAGACCAAGATTGATATCCGTAATAAGACCATGAGATCATAGAAGAGAAAGCAAAAAGGATCACGGCAACAGTTAATACATAAGGGAACCATGAAATACCACTTTCCAAAGCTTTAGATGTTAAAATAGCACCTTGTTCAAAGGTAACAGCATTTCCGGCAGTGATTTGTCCTGTAATAATAAGTGCTAGGGCTGTCATGGTACATACAACAACCGTATCTATAAAAGGTTCTAATAAAGCAACCAGTCCTTCGCTGGCAGCATAATTGGTTTTTACTGCAGAGTGAGCAATAGAAGACGATCCAATTCCGGCTTCGTTTGAAAAAGCACCTCTTCGGAATCCTTGAATCATAACACCTACAAGTCCTCCGGCAATTCCTTCAGGGTTAAAAGCACCTTGAATGATTGCTTCAAAAGCAGCAGGAATCTGCGAAAAGTTCATTCCTAAGATGGTTAGCACAGCTAAAACATAGACAACTACCATAACAGGAACTACCTTATCGGTTACTTTTGCGATCTTTTTGATTCCTCCAATAATTACGATCCCGGCAAAAATGGCCATTACGGTACCAAAGATCCACCCTTGACCATAGATAAAGCTTTCTTCTCCTCCGGTCACATATTCAAAGAGTTTGAAGGCTTGGTTTACCTGAAACATATTTCCTCCACCAAAAGAACCTCCCACACACATGATGGCAAAGAGTATGGATAAAACTCGCCCGATCTTTCCGATCCCTAATTCTTTCAACCCGTTTCTCAAATAGTACATAGGACCACCAAACACAGTTCCGTCGCTATCGATCTCTCGATATTTGACACCTAAAGTACATTCGACAAACTTAGAAGCCATTCCCAGTAATCCTACAACAATCATCCAAAAGGTAGCTCCGGGACCTCCAATAGATAATGCAATGGCAACTCCGGCAATATTTCCCAATCCAACGGTGGCTGATAGTGCGGCAGTAAGCGCCTGAAAATGGGAAACTTCTCCATTGTCATTATCACTTTCATCGGATTTGTCGACGTGATCGTATTTTCCTCTTACAACATTGATGGCTGTAAAAAAGCCTCGGAAATTAATTCCTCTGAAGTAGAAAGAGAAATACAGTGCTCCGCAAACTAAAATGATCAATACCCAAGGGATACTGATGTTTTGGGTAATTGGAATTTCATATAAAATAGCATTTGTATACCAATCTGTTGCATTGGCAAAGGATTGATCTATTCGTTGGTCTAAGGATTGTGTGTTTTCTTGAGCGAACGAGGCAATCGAGCCCATAAAAAAGAGTAGTGTTGTAATGTATTTCATCTTGTTTGAATTGATGAAGCTAAATTGCTTAGAATCAATACAGAGCGAAAGGTTACGCAGTGATGAAATTTAAAAGGAAGAATGCTTAAGCATGGGGTTAAGCATGGTTAGTCATTGCAAGAAATAGTAGCATAGGAGAGTAGATCGTTCTCCAAAGCGTAGGTGATAAGTTGTTCTTTTCCGCCGGAACCGGAAATGTTTAGTACTTTTTTGATCTGATAAATATGTGTTTGAAAACCATCTACACTAATGTTCATAGCTTCTGCAATCTCTGTATAGGATTTTTTCGCCCCACAAATACCCAAATTAGCCAAGACTTCTTTTTGACGATCAGACAGTTCTACAGCAGAATCTTTTTTAAGTTGTTCGTACTTTTTCTGTTGTTGATTCAGATCGGATTTTAGATTTTTGATTGTGTCTAAATGACTTTCATTGGCTAATAATAAAGTCTCTTGTTCTTTTCTTAATTGCTGATTGTCTTCTTTAAGTTTGATAAACTCACTTTGCTGTTCTTCTTTTTCAGCTAATAACTTCCAGCTATAAAGTAAGATGGTAAATAAGAGAATGAAAAGAAATTTGAATGATAAAGAAGCAATCACACCAATCATGTTCCAAGTTGCAATATGCATCCATTCAGCAGCTTGTTCTGTAGGAATGATACGATGAGTTACCGCAATAACGATCATTACAAACAAGGCAAATGTGGGTAAATACATAAATCGCATTCCCCTCTTTCTAAAGGCCTTGTTCAACTCTTGTAAGAGCGCAATAGCTACCACTAATGAAATAGGAATATCAATAAGCCAGATCACATTATTACTAGCGTCTTGTTGACTGTTGCTGTAAAAGGAAATGAGAAAGACGGAAGAGATCATAAAAAGGATTCCACCAAAGATCATAAAGACCTCTTTGTTAGTAAACCGTTCTATGATTCGTATAACCAGATTTCGTTTGCCATGATGTTCTATAGAGGGTATAGACATCAAAATAAATAAAGAGTTGATTAGCGAAAAGAATACTCCTAAACTAACAATGACCTTGTCTTCATTGGCAACATCAAAAAAGGAAATAAGAATGATATTAATGAGTGCGCCTAATCCCCAAGAGAAAATTGCCAAGGCAAACCATTTGATTCCTTGAATGGAGATAGCTTTCGCATTTCGTAGTTTTTCTTTGCTGTAGATTCTTTGAATGACAAAACCCGTAAGAATACAGACAATAGCGGTAATGTAATAAGAAAGCATTGTTAGCATGTGATCTTCGATCTTTCGAGGAAACTAAGGTAACAATATTTAGTTGATCTCTACATGAATATGATCATCATGTCTAACAGCTTTGCAACCTTGAAAGCGTATTTTTGAAGAAGAGAGTCTTAATCGTCTTTTGAGATGAGGTTCAATAAATACCTTTTTCACTTTTGGGTTTTGTGTGAAAAGCTCAACTAATTCTTTTGTAGCTTTTTCATTTAATGATAATTCTTTGTGAACTCCAAAAGTTAGGTACTTAGGATAATCATATTGCCAAGCACCTTTTTCTTTACATTCTTTGGTTTGATCAAATTCATTCTCTTTAGGTTCTTCAAAAACACCATAACCACTATTTGATGGTTTGCGATTGGTTATTATTCCATTTTGATCATTATAAATGAATGAGATGTCAATTTTTTTACCATCGTTATGACTCAAATGAGGTAAGAGAGGAAATCCGTCGAAAAAAGGAAAGTTGGCATCGAGATATATTAATTGAATTTCGTGGAAACGATTATTGACTTTGGAAGCGATATCTATAAGACTTTCGTGTAGATCTTTAGAGACATAGTTCCTATTCAACAGTCCTGTCAAAAAATTATGAGCCCGCATGTGGGTGTTTGTTTGTACCTGCACTCTTCCGGAAATGAAGGAAGATGTATTTGGCACTACTAAATAAGTAGCAAAAAGATAAAGAGAAGCAAAAACAAGAAATCTTTTGAGTCTATATCGTTTCTTTTTTCTTTTGATGATAAGCACAGAAAATAAATAGATAACACCTCCTATTTGTGTTATAAGAGTTAAAAGAACAAAAACAAGAATATGGATGATTCCTTTGATCATCTATTTTAGTATCAAAAAGTATTACCTAAAAAGGCAATGCCTTTAAAAATCAAACTTATAAGTAAATCCTCCTAAGACCTGAAAACCTTGCACATTAAAGTTTGCAAAACGCTCATAGTCTGAATTTAAGATGTTGTTTAGTTTTACAAATACCGAAACAAAATCATTAAAGTGATATCCTCCGTTTAAGTTTACATCTACATAAGCATCTAGGTTCTGCACTCCACTAATGGTTGAAGGAAATACTCCTGAATACAATAAATCTTTACGCTCTCCAACAAAGAAAACATTTGCAGAAGCATACCATTTATGATTCTTGTATTTTCCAAAAACAGCACCTTCCATTTGCGGTAAGTTCCATGCTTCTGTTTGATTTGTGGTTGTGTACGAATTGAATTGTGCATTTCCTCCTACAACCAAACGTTTGGTAACATCAATCTCCAATTCTCCAAAGATCGATAAGGTTTTGATATCATCATACAAGACTCCAAATGAGTTCCCGTATTCAAATCCTAACAAAGGATTAAAGGCGTTAAAAACACCGTCGGATTTAGAGTTGTTTCGCACAAACAAAGCTCTGTCTTCATCACTTTTATAACTTGCTCTGATATTAAAGCTTACATCGGAAGAAAATTTACCATTGATTCCTCCAAACACATTGTATTGCTGATTGGTTTGTGTTAGGAACAAGGTTGGCGATACAAATGGATTTTCTTCACTTAAACTTCTAAAAGAATTCAGCTGCAAATCACCACCGGCTCCTACGTAGATATTTGCCAATTTGGAAACCAAAGGATAGGTTAACTGAATATCAGGATATGCTAGGAAATCCGTCAAACTATTCTCCATATCTAAAGACAAGTATACTTTGGTTCCTAGTTTTACATTTAAATCTTTCCAGTCAAAACGATAGGTAGGATTCAATCCAACATTTAAAAAGCTGTATTTTACATTAGCAGTACCTGCATAACTTTGCTCAAACTCTCCGCTTAGATAATCAATAGAGGTTTTTAAGTTCAGGTCTTTCCAATTTCTGTTAAAACGATCTAAAGGAAGTTTAAAATTAGGCTTTAAGCTAAACTGAATTTCTTTGCTTCCAAAATTATCGTCAAACATACTTAAGGATGCACTTACATCATCAAAATAAGACTCTTTAAAAACCATTTCACCTTCTAGTTGGTAAAAACCATAGGTTTGCTCTTCTTGAATAGAAGCAATGGTTTGAGTATCAAAATTAATGGCAGGTAACCCGTACCAGTTGTATTTCTGACGTTCTATATTTCCACCGATCTTCCATGTAAAGTAACGTTCTTCTTGTAAGTAATAAGCACCAACTTTTATGTCGGTAAACCCATTGTCTAAAGGCGTATTTTCAACTCCGTCTTCAGAGGAAATGTATTTCAAATAAATTCCAAAGTCATTATCAAATTTACTATTCTGATGTAGAAATGCTTCTACAAATGGAGTGGTGTAATTACCAAAACCTGCAGCTACATAATTATCGAACAAACGTTCTTTTTTTCCAACGTCAATTCCTTTAACAACCCCACTTTTAGGAACAAAAGTAGAAGCAACAGGAGCAGAGAAGATCTTATAAGTTAATTTCTGCTTTTCTGAGTTCTTACTTAATATAATACGTGGACTTTTCTTGATCTTAAAGGCATCAGATACAGTAGGAGTATAAGAGGTAACTACCCTTACAACTGTTGGGCCTATGGTATCTTTCTTTTTATCTTTTGGCTTCTCTTGAGAAAATACTTGTACAGAAGCTAAAACAAATGCGAATACTATTAAAACACTCTTTTTCATCAATTCTTAATTTTTAGGAGTTGTTACAGAATTATTGGTTTTGGCTTCGTTGAGTTTGATCTTCTTCAATTCATTTTTAGCATCGTTAATGATGTCGTCGAATTGCTTGAAGTTCTTAATGATATTTTCTAAAATATAGGTAGCCTGATAAGGATCGTTGTTTTCTAAGGCATAATAGTTCTTAGCCATGATGATAAAACTTTTGGCTCCCCAATATTTATAGGCCGAATAATCTGAAGTAATAGTTTGAATCACTTTATTAGATTCAGCATATTGTTTTTTCTCATTTTTGAAATAAGCATTGTAGTATAAAGCTTCAGCTTTTAACTCACCACGAGCATTTCTCTCTACTTCTCTGTAAAATTCTTCTGCTTTTGGATAATCTTCTGTTTGGAATGCGGAGCGAGCAATAATGATCTTCGCATCGTACTCTACAGTAGAATCTAACTTGTCTTGTAAAAGAATCTTTTCTGCATAGTTTACAGCTTTTTCGTACTGACCGGCTTGGTAATATCCTTTCATCAAGTTACTCTGTGCAAATAAGATGTTTTGAGGGAAGTTAGCCTCTTGCTCTAATCGTTCCAGCAAAGGAATTGCGTTTGCCCAATCTTCTTTTTCCAATAAGATCTGTGACAGTTTGTTAATGGCTTCTTCACTAAACTCACTTTGAGACTGCCCTACTACATATTGATAATGTGGAATTGCACTTTCTTGTTGATTGGCTTTTGTTAGCAATTGTGCCAGATAGAAATTGGCTTTTAAAGCGTTAACTCCATTTGGGAATCCTTGAATATATTTTTGGAATCGAATGATCGCCTCTGCTTCATCGTTCTCTCTAAATTTATTCTCAGCAGATTCGTAAGTATCGTTGTCCAATTCGGCATTAGGCACATTTACAATGTCAAGCCCTTTTGTCCAAGTCGCATATTCATCAACTTTACCAATATCAACGTATACATTTCTAGCATTCTTAATAGCCTCTAAAGCCTCATTAGAGTTTGGGTATCTAGAAACAAGGTCTTTGTAATTGGTTAAGGCCTTTTGATTTTCGTTGTCATTGTAATACAAAAGACCATCTCTTAGTAAGGCTCTTGGGTTGTAAGAACTTCTAGGATGATTTTGGAACAGTCTTTTATAAGCTCCATGTGCTTTATCGTTGTCTTTTAAAGAAGCGTAAGTGTTTCCTAACTGGAACAATGCATCATCTCTAAAATTAGACAACTCAAAATTGGTTAAAAGCGTTTCTAATTCTTGTGTCTTTTTATCATTATCACCTAAGAAACCATAGCTCATTCCCATTTGATATTGCGCATAATCGGCTCCGGTTCCTACTTGATCTACAACCACTCTGTACGAATTGATCGCATTTTTATAATCTCTTTCTGCATAATAACTATCACCGGCTCTAATGATGGCGTCATCATTCATGCTTAGATCTTCATTTTTAGTCTGAATGAAATTTTGGAAAGCTTTTACCGCTCCAGCATAATCTTTCAGCTTAAAGTAACTGTATCCAATATTGTAGTCAACTTGTGCATACTCTTCGGTATCTCTGGCTGTTGCATTTTTTCTGAACTCAAGAAACATATCAAGAGCTTCTTTATAGTTCCCTAATCTGTAATTGGCCTCTGCATTCCAGTATTGAGATTTAGCTTTGATACCGCTATCTATAGATTTGATTCCTTCTAAAGAATAGGCTAAAGATTCTTGCAGTTTATTTTCATTGAACAATTGAATGGCTCTGTAATAAGAAACCTCATAACTCAATTCTTCATTTTGTTTGCTCTTTTTCTTTGCTAAGTAGTTAAGAGCTCCTTGATAATCTTGTTGGTATAGATAGGAAGTAACAACCAATCCGTTAATCTCATTATAACTAGGATTCTTTGGGTAGGCTTTCAAGAAATCTTGCAATACTTCTGCAACACTCTTGTAAGGATTCCCTTCTTCATAACTCAGCTTTGCATAGTTTAGAGCAGCATCCTCTTTTACTTTTGGATCGAAATTCATTTCACTGGCACTTTTAAATGCATTCAGTGCTTCTGCTTTCTTTTCTAAGTACAAGTAACACTCTCCTAAATTGTAGTATGCCTTTTGAGATACATTGTTTTTCTCATCAATGATCTTATTGAAATTACTTACAGCATTTTCAAAATCGTTTTGCTTGAAATAAGCATATCCTAACTGATAATAATCTGTGTTGTTCCATTTTCCTTTTTTTCCTCTGTATTCTTTTAGGTAAGGAATGGCTTCTTCGTATTTTTTAAGGTTGAAATAACTTTCTCCAACGATCTTTGCAATCTCAGAACGATCTTTTGGCTTTGCCTTTTCCAACAGTTTCTTTCCTACCTCAATACACTTTTCAAATCGCCCTGCCTTAAAACTAATGTCTAATAAATAGTAAGTTACCTCACTTTTATATGCTAAATCATCGGCAATTTCTTCCAACGTCTTTTCAGCAATGTCATAATCCTCTTGCTTGTAGGCAATATATCCGAAGTAATAGCGAGAATCATTTCCGTACTTAGGATCATTGATGAGCCTAGCAAACTTAGTTCTTGCCAAACTTAGATTTCTGGTTGATAAAAAGGAGTATCCCATTTTAAAGTTCAACTCTTTTCTGTTTGCTTCAGAAAGAGCATCCAGATTTACTTTGGAATACCACTTTAAAGCATAGGCTGCTTTCTTGTTGGCAAAGTAATAGTTACCAACATTAAAGTAGGCTTTATCTTTCTTGTTGCTGTTTGGATGATTTTCTACAAAGCTCAGTACCTTTTTGTCTGCATCTGTCTGATTCAAACGAATGGCGCACATAGCATCGTAATAATCAGCATCAGCTTTCAAACGCATTCTGTCTTCTGAGTTTTCAGATACATCTACAAAGGTCTTTTGAGCAGCAGCATAGGCTTTACTGTTAAAGAGCTTTACGGCATGATTGTAGTCTGCCATAAGGTTGATATCGATCTCAGATTGCTGGCTAAAAGCATTTACTGAAAGAATAGAAAAAAACAAGGCGGTTAGTGTTCGATTAAAAAAGCGATTTTTCATTGGAGAGTTTTTTGCTATTTACAAGAGATAACGCATGATTTCATGTTTTGTTGGATTTGGGAACGAAAAAATAGTCGAAATCTAACTCAAAGGTAGCAATTGATTTACATCTTTCCTCGATTTCAATTGGGAAATCTATCAATAAAATTATGTAGGTTTGTAGAAACTACGAACTCATGGAAAACTCAATTTTATACTTAGAGAATGCAGATATTTATCAAAGAGACAATTTGGTACTTTCTAAGGTAAACTTGAAGATTGATAAAGGCGAGTGGTATTACCTTATTGGTAAAACAGGAAGTGGAAAAAGTAGTTTGATGAAAACTCTTTATGGAGACCTTAAATTGCAAAGAGGCGTAGGTTCTATTGCAGGGTTTGATCTTAAAAAGCTAAAAGAAAAAGATATTCCATTCTTACGAAGAAAAATAGGAATCGTTTTTCAGGATTTTAAATTATTGAATGATAGAACGGTTTTTGATAATTTATCTTTTGTATTAAAAGCCACAGGCTGGAAAGATAAAGAAGAGATCAAGCAAAAAATCGAGGAGGTTCTGGAAAAAGTAGGAATGAAAACCAAATACTACAAGAAACCTTTTGAACTATCCGGGGGTGAGCAACAACGTGTTGCTATTGCACGTGCTTTATTGAATGATCCTGAGCTGATCTTAGCGGATGAGCCTACGGGAAATTTAGACCCTAAAACGTCTTTAGAGGTTATGGAATTGCTAAATGAGATTCATAAAAGTGGGAAGAGTGTTTTAATGGCGACACATGATTATGCCTTGATTGTAAAGTTCAAGCAAAAAACCATTAAATGTGAGGGTGGTGAATTGTTTGAGATGGCTATTGAAGCAACTACTTAAAAATAATATCGACCATCTTTTGAGCTCCGGTTTCCGGACTAAGATCTACAAGCACTTTTTGTCTTTCTTCTAACATCTTTTCAGAAAAATCCTGTGCCATCAGTTCTGTTGTTTTCTGAAGGAACTCTTTTTTTGTATTTGCTTTTTCACAAAGCATTTTTAAACCGGTATCTTCTATCATATCATTATTTGCAATGACAAACTTTCCTTGATGAAGAGTGTTTAAAAGTTTTAGTTTGATTCCTGTTTTTTGAAACGTAGGTAAAGCATTGATGTGAGACTCTTCAAAAAGACGATACAATTCATTCTGCTCTTTTATATGATAAAAATTGATATTCGAATATTTTTCGATCTCTTTTAATATCTCCTTATTGATATAGCTACTTGCAATGGTCAGATCAAACTTAGATTTTTTATATACGTCTATGAGAAAAAGAGCAGCTTTTACATTTTCTGAAACTAAAATATTCCCGTGATATAATACAGATCTCTTACTCTTAGTAAACTTTCGAGTATGTTTTTCAGCATCGTGAAAGGCGGGAACATATGTGCATTTTTTTCCATATTTCTTCAAGAAATAAGCTTGTTCGTATGGAGAGATCGTGAAAACAGCATCCATTTGAGAAATGATCTTCTCGTATTTCTTTAGCTTTTTTGCTTCTTGCTTAAAGAAGTTACGTTTAAAGATGTTGGATTCGCTTTTTGCCAGTCCTTTGTAAAAACGATGCTCTACATTATGAGCTCTTAAAAATAAAGCCCTGTCTTTAAAATCAGCCAGATTCAATACGTGAGTTGTATGAAGCCCATCAAAAACAATTGGAGCAGTGTCCTTTTTTAAATTAGAGATCAAAAGGTCATTTCCTCTACTTTTCACAATAAAAGGAATTTCATTTGAGAGCATACTCTTAAAAAAAGAGTTTCGTTCGTAATAGAAAACCTCTTTACAGTACTCTAACAATTTGGGTTGTTGTGGCTGACTGTATTGAAAGCAATGCAAAATAACATCTATATCCAAAGCTTTTAATGCTTTGATCTTATAAAAAACATCAATTACACCACCATAGGAAGGAGGGTAAGGAATATCAAAAGAAATGAGATGTAGCCTTTTTTGCATCAGAGCAAAAATAGAACTTAAAAAATGAATACATTTATCGAATTGTAAAATATGTGCTTTTGATCAATAGCAGAAAAGAAATAGCTGAATTTATTCTAAAATCATTACAAAAGAATAGCCAAAGTATACAAGAGCAATTCAAACAGACCCATCAAGATATTGGGTATTTTGTAGTAGATGATGTATTGCCGGAAAATCTGGCCAGGCAAATACATGAGGCTTTTCCTGCAACAGAAGAAGCAGTAAAAAAACAATCGTTACGGGAATACAAATATGTCGGATATCAAATGAACGAGTTCGATTCATTGTTGGAAGAGGTTATTTATGCATTTCAAGAACCGGAAATTGTTGCCGAAGTGGCAAAGATTTGTGGTATACAAGGATTGGAACCGGACGAGAATTTATATGCAGGAGGTATTTCATTAATGAAGCAACATAATTTTTTAAACCCTCACTTAGATAATTCGCATGACAAAGATCGTAGTCGATGGAGGGTGCTAAACCTTTTGTATTATGTAACCCCGGATTGGAGATTGGAAGATGGAGGGAATTTGGAGTTATGGCCACATGGAGTAAAGAACGAACCTATTACTATAGAAAGTAAATTTAACAGGTTGGCTATAATGACCACGCATCAAAGTTCTTGGCATTCGGTTAGTAAAGTAATGTCAGACAAAGTAAGGTGTTGTGTTTCTAATTATTACTTTTCTGAAACTCCGCTAAAAAGCACAGATTCTTTTCATGTAACTACTTTTAGAGGAAGACCCTCAGAAAAGTTAAAAGACGCAATACTGCAGTGTGATAGTTTTTTAAGAGGCACACTAAGAAAACTCTTTAAAAGAGGGGTGAAAAAGAACAAGCACGAATACAAGAAATAAACTCTTTAAGAATTAAGTAATGCTATTAGCTTGGTTTTTTCAAGTGACCAATTCAATTCTTTTTTAGCTGATTTTAATGCTTCTGAATAATCTTTTTTCTCAACCCTCAATATCAATTTAGCCAACTCTTTAGGGGTTCTGTTGTTGATGATTTCACCAATCTGATAGGAACATACCAGTTTGCTCATTTCAGGTAAGTTTGATACAATTACCGGAATTTCTGCATGTATATAATCAAAGACCTTATTAGGCAGGGCATATCTGTAATTTAGTCCAAGATCTTCTTCCAAACTTATACCAATGTTTGCATTTGGAGTAAGGTGTTTCAAATCTTTGGGAAGTATCTTTCCCATAAACTTTACTTTGTCTTCAAGACCTGAAGAAAGAACTTTGGTTTCTAACGACTCAGTAATATCTCCAACTCCTACAATCACCAACAAGTGATTCTCTAAAAGCTTCATGGTCTCTACCATTAATTCTAAGCCTCTTCCAATGTTTACAGACCCTTGATAGATAATTACTGTTTTTCCTTTGGTTGAAAAAGGGAAAGAAACCTGATCTGTAGTTTGTGTAAATGGAAGGTTTCTAACCACCGTTACATGAATGTTGTACAGGTTTTCGTAGTGTTCTTTTATAGAGTCACTAACTGTAATTACTTTCTCAAGTTTAGGTAATATCCACTTTTCGAGTCGCTGCCATACACTTTTCACAAACTTTCTGTGAGTCAGTTCAGGAATTTCTGAAAAGAGCTCATGACTGTCAAAAATTAATTCCTTTCCTTGAATTTTAGAGACAAGATAATTGGGCAACAGCGTATCTAGATCATTAGAAAAGAGAATGTCTTTTTTTGTGAATAGTAATAAGAAGAACAATCGGATGTTGAGCTCTGCATAAAAGAGAAATCCTCGGTTAAAGAGCATTATCATCCTTTTTGTTTTATAGGTTCTGTTGAGAACATAAGGAGAATAATTCTTTC
Organism: Pseudotenacibaculum haliotis; assembly: GCF_042684245.1. NCBI lineage: Bacteria > Pseudomonadati > Bacteroidota > Flavobacteriia > Flavobacteriales > Flavobacteriaceae > Pseudotenacibaculum > Pseudotenacibaculum haliotis. Next base: position 645,597 of record NZ_JBHULH010000001.1, on the reverse strand, counting down.
GCCCTATCAATAGAATTTCATAGTCTAACTCAGAAAGAGTACGACAGATCTTAGCGACGCGTTGGTCGGTTACAAGATCGTTAGAAACAGAAACAACAATTCTCTTCAAAAAGGAAGTTTTTGGAAAGCAATATAAAACAAAAAACCCACTCATAAATGAGTGGGAAAAATTGCTATGAAAAAGAATGATAAGAGGATCTTATCGCTTAGTAAGACGCTAAACTTTGGATTCTCTTACACATCTTTTTGATTTTAACATTATTTTAAGAACGATAGGTGTCTTTTTTAAAAGATCAAACTGAATACTGTTCCTTCATTTTCTTTGCTATTCACAAGGATACGTCCTTTGTGCAATAACATAATTTGCTTACACAAACTCAGCCCAATTCCACTTCCGGTAGCTTTACTGGTAAAGAAAGGAACAAAGATGTTTTCCATGATCTCTTTAGATATTCCAATACCGTTGTCATATATCTTGATGACAATTTGTTGGTTTTGACTTTGTGATGCTTTGATCCTGATCAATGGATTTTCGCTATTCTGACAAGCATCTCTTGCATTTAAGATGAGGTTGATAAGCACTTGCTCGATCAAGTGAACATCAATATCTAATTCAAGCCTTTTTGAAGAAACTGAAAACTCTATTTCAATATTTTTGGCTTTGATAGAAGGTGCCATTAAAAGTTCGATACTTTGAAAAAGCTCTGCCACTTTTACTTTTTGAAGATTTAAGTGGGTAACCTTACTAAGACTCCTGTAAGTTTTGGCAAATTTTAATAAGCCTTGGCTTCTTGTTTTTATTGTTTTAATTCCTGCATTAAGATCTTCCAATTCTAAAGGATGATTCTCTTCATCATCTATACTGAACTGTATATTTCGTTGCAAGGTATCTGCTAAAGAAGAAATAGGCGCAATGGAATTCATGATCTCATGAGTCATAACACTCAAAAGCTTTTTCCAGGCTTCAGATTCATTTCTATTAAGTGTGTTATCTATGTTCTGTAATACAACCAATTTAAAAGAATCATCGTTTACCTGAAAAATGGTATCTGAGATCAAAACCTTAATTTTTTCGTTTTCTAGAGCAATACTGATGGAGTTTGGCTCTTTGTTATACGTTTCAAAGATAGAATTGTAGAGATCGGGTTTCCTTTTTTCAACAAAACGGATGTTTTTAAATGAAGGAAAATCTATAATATCTTTAAAAGAATTGTTCATCCACAACACATCTCCGTTCTCTAAGTTGTAGGCGACAATCCCAATATCTACCATCTCTAAGATCTTTTGTAGGTAAACAAACTGAGCTTCGTTCTGACGGTTGATCTCTTTAATAGTTCTGTTTACTTCATTGAAACCGGTGTACAAAAATCGAATGTCTTTTGGGCCTCTGTCTTCTGGAAACCAACGAGAGAAGTCCCGATATTTTACTGCTTCAAAAAAGTCATCCATAGCAGAAAAACGCCTTTTGATGAATTGATAGAGTTCAATAATGGAATAGATAATAGCAAAACTGATGAGTGTAAGATATACTGTCTTTTCCTCATAAATGAAGTAGATAAGACCTAAAATAAGCCCTACCAAAATAAAGACCCTCAAAAACAACTTAAGTATGTAATCTCTATAATTCATACTTGTCTAATCTTCTATATAAGGCAGCTCTGGTAATTCCTAATTCTTTAGCCGATTGAGAGATGTTCCCTTTGTTTTTTTCTAATACTTTTAAAATAGTATTCTTTTCAAGGTCATCTAAATTGGTGGTTTGCGGAGCAGTTGTTTGAACTGACTTTTCAATAGTAGAAAACACTAGGTCTTCAGAAGTCAATTCATTATCATCTGTCATGATCACTGCTCTTTCCAAAATATATTGGAGTTCTCTCACATTACCGGGAAAGGCATGACCTTTTAATTTTTTGATAAAGCTCGCATCAAATTCAAAAGGACCTTTGTTGTATTTTTCTTCGTAGATAGAAACAAAGTACTTTGCTAATAACAAAATGTCAGAATCTCTATCTCTAAGAGGAGGTACGGTAATATCTACGGTATTAATTCTATAAATTAGATCTTTTCTAAACTTTTTCTCATCCGCTAAAACTTGAGGTTCAACATTGGTTGCACAAATTAATCGGATGTCTACAGGAATAGATTCGTTAGAACCTATAGGCGTTACCTGCCTATTTTGAAGAACGGTTAGCAATCTTACTTGCTGACCCAAACTAATATTTCCAATTTCATCTAAAAAAAGAGTTCCGCCATTGGCAGCTTCAAATCGCCCTTTTCTATCTTCTCGCGCATCTGTAAAAGCTCCTTTTTTATATCCAAAGAGTTCGCTCTCAAATAAAGAAGAAGATAAAGATCCTACATCCACTTTTACAAAAGGCTTGTCTTTGCGATGAGAATTGTCGTGAAGAGCTCTTGCAATCAGATCTTTTCCTGTTCCATTTTCTCCAAGAATCAAAACATTGGCATCTGTAGGGCCAACTTTTTTGATCTTTACAAAAACATCTTCCATGGCATCACTTTCTCCAACAATGGGTTGACTGATGGAAGCGAAACTTTTTGTTGCCTTCTTTTTCGTTTTTTCTTTCTTTACCAAAGAAGTAACAATATCTATTAGTTTCTTGTTTTTCCAAGGTTTTACTAGAAAATCGGAAGCACCTTCTTTCAAACCTCTAATGGCAAGATCAATATCTGCAAAGGCAGTCATTAAAATCACAGAGGTTTCCGGGCTAGAATTTTTGATCTTGTTCAACCAAAAAATTCCTTCATTACCGGTATTGATAAGTCCGTTAAAGTTCATGTCTAAAATAATAACATCAAACTTTTTACTTTCTATTTGAAAATTAATGTTGGAAGGATTTTTCTCGGTAACAACCTCACTTACCAGTGGTTTTAGAAGAAGCCGCATAGCTGTTAACACATCTGCGTCATCATCAATAATTAGTATTCGAGTTTTCTTTAAAACCATATTCACAATATTACGACATTCTGTTCAGGATGAAAAAAAATCTGAGAAACAAAAAAGAGAAGCGGAGAAGTGTATCAATAGCGAACATAAAGTGTATCAAAAACGGACACTTTTTAAATCTTGAAAAATCACAAACAACTGATAATCAACATGTTGAATTTTTGGCATTGTCTTCTCTATAGATAGATCGAACAAAAATTTAATCATGGACGTACAAATTGAGAAAAAGAAGTTTTCGAAAGGGAAATTAGTGATGATCGGAGGAGCTGTCATCTTTTTGATTCTTATCATTTATATAATTATAAATACATCAGGAGGAGCTAAGCTTTCTGTATCTGAAGAGCGCTTGTCAATAAGTACTATTAAGAGTGATGTGTTTCAAGAAAACATTCCGGTAAGTGGAATTGTTTTGCCAATTTCTACCATTTATTTAGATGCTGTAGAAGGAGGTCGTGTAGAAGAGAAATTTGTAGAAGATGGGGCTATGATGAAAAAAGGAGATCCTATTTTACGATTGTCGAATACAGATTTGGAACTGAGCTTGATCAACCAAGAAACTGCGGTATACAATTTACTTACGCAAATGCAGATTTCTCAAAATGCTGCAAGACAGAATACCATTAACAGATTGAATCAATACACAGATGTAGAGAACAGTTTGGTGGAAGCAAAGAGATTGTATGAACTCAATGCTAAGTTGTATGAAAAAGGAGCTATTGGTAGGCAAGATTACCAGTCTTCTTTGAATAATTACAATTACCAAAAACAACGAATGATTTTGACCAAAAAGGTTTTAAAGCAAGATTCGATCTCTACCAAACAAGAAATTGAGCAAGCAGAAAATTCTTATCAAAGAACTCAAAATGCTTTAAAGCTAATGCGTAAAAAAGTAGAAGATTTGGTGGTAAGAGCTCCTATTGATGGTCAGTTAACATCTTTAGATGCAGAAATTGGTCAATCTAAAACCAAAGGTCAACGTTTAGGGCAACTGGATGCTACTTCATCTTTTAAAGTAAGAACAGAAATAGACGAATACTACATTTCTCGAATTTATGCCGGTCAGGTTGGAACTTTTGTGTTGAACAATAAAACCTACAATTTGGTTATCAAAAAGGTGTATACTCAGGTAAATAATGGAAGATTTCAGGTAGATATGCTTTTTGAAGACAAGGCTCCTGAAGGAATCCGTAGAGGACAAAATCTACAAATCCGTTTGGCATTAAGTGCAGAAAAGCAAGCATTGGTAGTACCTAAAGGAGGGTTCTTTTTAAAGACCGGAGGAAATTGGATCTTCAAACTAAATGAAGATGGTAGCAAAGCTCATAAAGTAAATATCCGTTTAGGAAGTCAGAATACTCAATACTATGAAGTCTTGGAAGGATTGAAAGTAGGAGATAAGGTTGTCACTTCTAGTTACGAATCATTCAATGATATAGAACAACTCATCATAAAATAACTCACAAAAAAATAAGAATAAAGTCATGTTACAGATTAAGAACTTAGAAAAATTTTACAGAACAGATGAAGTGCAAACCATTGCTCTGAACAAATTATCTTTTGAAGTAAAAGAAGGAGAATTTGTTGCCATCATGGGGCCTTCAGGATGCGGAAAATCTACCTTGTTAAACATTTTAGGATTGTTAGATAATCCGGATGGAGGTAGCTTTAAATTTAATGGAGAAGAGATCTCTAAATACAATGAAAGAAAACGATCACAGTTGCGTAAGCACAGTGTTGGTTTTGTTTTTCAAAGCTTCAACTTGATCGACGAGTTAACTGTTTTTGAAAATGTAGAACTTCCGTTGATCTACACAGGAGTAAAAAAAGCAGAAAGAAAGCGTCGTGTAGAAGAGGTTTTGGAGAAAATGCAGATCATGCACAGACGCAATCACTTTCCACAACAATTATCGGGAGGTCAGCAACAAAGAGTAGCGGTAGCAAGAGCTGTTGTGAATAATCCTAAACTGATCTTGGCAGATGAGCCTACAGGAAACCTAGACAGCTCTAATGGAAATGAAGTAATGGATCTGTTGATAGATCTTAATGAAGCAGGTACAACCATTGTAATGGTTACGCATAGTGAGCACGATGCAAAATACAGTCATCGCATTATTAGAATGTTAGATGGACAAAAAGTAACAGAAAACATCTTGGTTTAATTACTACTTCAAGTAGATACAGATTCGTAATAATTCAACAGACATGATCAAAAATTATCTCAAAATAGCATTTAGAAACATGGCCAAAAACAAAGTGTTTTCTTTTGTAAATGTTATTGGTTTAACCATTGGTTTGAGTGCTTCATTTCTCATCAGTTTAATGGTTTACTATGATTACACCTTTGATAATTTTCATGAAGGTGGAGATAGAATTTATAGAGTAGTTACTGATTTTACGAGTCCGGAAGGAAAATCCTATAATTCCGGGGTTACTGTTGCTTTGGAAGATGCGTTAAAAGACAATTCGAACTTTGAAACAGTTAGTGGGTTTTATATAGAAAGACCTGCGAAAGTAGAGAATAGAGAGGCAGATATTAAAGCAAAATGGCCAAGCAATGTTATTTTTACCGATGAAGATTACTTTGATCTTTTTCAGTATAAATTTTTAGCAGGAAACCAATCGGGAGCTTTAACCGATCCTAATAGTGTTATCTTAACAGAAAATAGAGCTGCTACATATTTTCCTAATGAATTACCTCATGAGATTATTGGTAAAACACTTGTTTATAATGACTCTTTGAATGTAAAGGTTACTGCCGTTGTAGAAAACTTTAAAAAGCGTACTGACTTTGTTTTTGAGGAGTTTGTCTCAATGCCTACGATTTTAAATACGAGACTCAGAGGAGATTTTTTAGACAAAAATTGGGGCTCTACAAGTTCTAGTTCTCAGCTCTATGTGAAGTTGAATGAAGTAGCAAATCTTGAAAAGATTCAAGAAAAACTGGATGCTTTGGCTTTTGAACATTGGGATGATTTTTCACGTAAACACGGACAAGAAAGAAAATTCAAGCTACAGCCTTTAAGCGATATCCATTTTAATGATAATTATGGTATTTACAACTGGGCACAAGGACAGGCTAGCAAGTCGTTACTTCAAAATCTAATCCTAATCGCAATTTTCTTACTTCTTCTAGGATGCATAAACTTTATCAATCTCAATACTGCAAGAGCTACTGAGAGAGCAAAGGAAATAGGAATACGTAAAGCATTGGGAAGTACTAAGAAACAGCTGATTGCTCAATTCATGGGAGAAACCTTTTTATTGGTTTTGATCTCTGTGATTCTGTCTTTATTAGTATCAAAACTATTGATCAATGCACTTTCAGATTTCGTTCCTGCAGGTGTAAGCTTTGAGCTTTTTAAAGCACCTGTTGTTATTATATCTGTAATAGCTTTACTGTTATTGGTTACATTTTTATCAGGGTTTTATCCGGCATTGGTGCTATCTAGATTCAATACAATCGCTGTATTAAAGAACAATTTGGCAACAGGAGAAAAGAAAGTAAAGTTCAGAAAGCTTTTGACAATTTTTCAGTTTACCATAGCTCAGGTTTTTATCATTGCAACGTTGTTGGTTGGTAAGCAGATCAACTTTATGCTTACCAAAGACATGGGCTTTAAAACAGATGCTGTTATTTCTGTTTACAGTCCAAGAAGTGAGAGTCAGTTAGAAAAGAAAGAGCGTCTGCTTCTTAAGTTAAAATCGATTCCGGAACTTAAAGAATTGAGTATAGGCGGACACGCACCGGCTTCACTATCGTCAAATACAACCACAACAACCTATAACAATGGAGAGAGTAGTGCACAAACAGAACTTCAATTGCTTTTTGGAGATGCTAATTATGCGAAACTTTTTGAATTAGAGCTGCTCGCAGGAAGAAATCGTCTTAACGATACAATCAACGAAATTGTAATTAACGAAACTGCGAGAAAAACATACGGTTTTAAAACACCGCAAGAAGCTATAGGAAAGACAATTTTTATAAATAATGAAAACATGCCCATTGTAGGTGTGATGAGTGACTTTAATCAACGTTCATTAAAATCCGGTATCCGACCAATGGCTCTAGTTGGAGATTGGTATCGACCTAGATTTAGCAGGTTTCAGGCGGTGCATGCGAGTTTTAATAATATAGAGGCTACTCAGTTAAGCTCGGTAATGGAAAAAGTAGAGTCTGCTTACGGAGAAGTTTATACAGAAATTGAAGATTACAGAGCTCAATTTATCGATGAGTCAATCGAAAGATTTTATCACAGAGAAAAGAAAACATCAACATTATTAAACTGGGCTACAGGCTTATCTATTTTGATCAGTTGCCTTGGTTTATTAGGACTGGTTATTTATACAACAAACAGACGTGTAAAGGAAATAGGTGTTCGTAAAGTTTTAGGAGCATCAATATTACAGATCAATACTCTACTATGTAAAGAATTCTTAACCCTAGTAATTGTTGCTTTTACAGTAGCAACACCAATTGCTTGGTACGGTATTTATGTGTGGCTTCAAGATTTTGCTTACAAAACAAGCATAAGTTTTTGGGTATTTCTTGTAAGTGGCTTGGCAATGATCTTGTTTTCAATAATGATTGTAGCCACAAAAACAATACAAGCAGCTAAAACAAATCCGGTTAATTCCTTACGATCAGAATAATTATCAACCATCAATGATATAAAAAGAAAAAAATGTTTAAAAATTATTTAAAAATAGCACTGAGAAACTTATTAAAGAATAAGGTCTACTCATTAATCAATATCTCAGGATTGGCCATTGGAATGACGGCTACAATTATGATTGGATTATGGATTAATGATGAGTTGAGTAACAATGATTACTTCGAAAATAAAGCAACGATAGCTCAAGTTTTTCAGCACCAATCTAGTAACGGAGAAGTAGAAACGGGAGAAGCAATTCCACGTCCTTTAGAATTTGCATTAAGAAAAGACTATGGAGACAACTTTAAGCATATTATTATGTCTTCATGGAACCAGCCTAGATACTTAAGATATGGAGAGATCAACTTGAATATAGATGGAAACTTTATGCAAGAAGGAGCTCCGGAAATGTTAGGCTTAGAGATCATTGCAGGAGAAAAAAATGGCTTGAAAGAAAAGAATTCAATTATGATTTCTGAATCTACAGCAAAAGCGCTATTCAAAGGCGAAGATCCGATAGGAAAAACGCTTCGCGTGAATAATACTGCAGACTTGATGGTAACAGCCGTATATAAGAACATTCCTTCTAACAATAGTTTTGACGAGTTGAATTTTTTGGGTACTTGGGATTATTACGTCTCTTCACGTCCATGGATACAAAGATCTGAAACCAGTTGGGGAAATAACTCTTTTCAGATGTTTGTTCAGATCAACGAGAATACAACAATGGATGGAATTACAAAGAAGATCATTGATGTAAAAAAGAATTTATCTGCAGAAACAGCAGAATACAATCCTCAAATATTTCTGTTTCCTATGGAAGAGTGGCATCTGTATTCCAACTTTGAAAATGGAGTTCAGGTAGGAGGAAGAATAGAAAACGTTTGGCTGTTTGGAATTATAGGGATTTTTGTATTGCTTTTAGCCTGTATCAATTTTGTGAATTTAAGTACAGCAAGATCAGAGAAAAGAGCTATTGAAGTTGGAATTAGAAAATCTATTGGATCAAAAAGAGGACAATTGATTACGCAGTTTTTGAGCGAATCATTCCTTATTGTTCTTTTGTCTTTTGTTCTTTCCATCGGATTGGTTTTACTATTCCTAGATGGGTTTAACAATCTGGCTAGTAAGTCTATTGTTTTTCCGTGGTCAAATATTCAATTTTGGCTCACTTCATTAATCTTTATTGTTATTACTGCGTTTTTGGCAGGAAGCTACCCGGCATTGTACTTGTCTTCTTTTGATCCTGTTGCTGTGTTAAAAGGAACTTTCAAAATGGGACGTTACTCTGCATTGCCAAGAAAGATATTGGTAGTAACTCAGTTTACTGTTTCTGTAGCATTGATTATTGGAACCATGATTGTAATGGATCAAATCGATTATGCAAAGAACAGACCTGTAGGATATAACAAAGAAGGCTTGATTCAAATACCGGCTATGAGTACCGAATTTATTGGTAAAGGAGACTTTATGAGAAACCAATTCATCAATTCAGGAGGTGCAATAGAAATGGCGTCAACCAGTAGCCCTACCACAAGTGTGTGGTCAAATAGAAGTGGATATACTTGGGAAGGTAAGCCTCCGGGATTCCAAGAAGATTTAGCACATACTTCGGTTTCGCATGAATTTGTAGAAACATTAGGATTAAAAGTTATAGATGGAAGAGGTTTTTCAAGAGATTTTGCTTCAGATTCATTAGCTGTTATACTAAATAAAACGGCTGTATCCTATATGGGAATAAAGGACCCTGTTGGAAAGTATATTCGAGATTCTAGTGATGAAGACCCGGCACCGCCTTTAAAGATTATTGGAGTGATTGATGATATGATCATGCAATCGCCATACAGCCCGGTAAAACAATCAATGTACGTATTTAACCGAGGGAATAACGAAAATTATTACAATCTAAGATTGAATCCGGAGCAAAGTGTACGCGAAAATTTAGATGCTATTGAACGCACTTATAAAGCTAACTTTCCAAGCTTACCGTTTGAATATGAATTTGTAGATGAAAGATATGGTAGAAAATTTAGAACTGAGGAACGAGTGGCTAACTTATCAAAAGTATTCACTTTACTAGCCATTTTTATTAGCTGTTTAGGATTGTTCGGATTGGCTTCTTTTGTGGCTGAGCAGAGAGTTAAAGAAATAGGAGTAAGAAAAACTTTAGGAGCTTCTGTGAGTCAATTGTGGATTTTGCTATCAAAAGACTTTGTAAAGCTTGTATTGGTTTCACTAATTATCGGATCACCTATAGCTTATTTTATGATGAACCAATGGCTGCAAAAATTCCCATACAGAACGGGAATCTCATGGACAGTCTTTTTCATCGCATGTTCAGGAGCACTTTTGATCACCTTGATAACGGTAAGTTACCAAGCCATCAGGTCAGCTACATCAAACCCGGTAGATTCATTAAGAACAGAATAAAATTTTAAGACAATATTAAAATGAGAAACCTCATAATCATTGCTTGTTTTCTTTTTTCATCCTTGTGCCTTGCTCAAGAAACGGAGAAGGGGTACACCTTGGAAGAATGTATTTCCATTGCTTTGAAGAACAATTTGAATTTGAAATCTTCAAAGATCAGAGAGAAATCTGCAAACATTAATTTCAAACAATCAAAAGCAAACTTGCTTCCTAGCGTTAACGGAAACTACAACTTGGGAGTTAACAATGGAAGAAGTATTGATCCGTTTACCAACGATTTCATCAATCAGCGTCTAACGTTTTCAAATGCCAACCTGAATTTGGATGCAGTTATCTTCAATGGATTTCGTTTGCTAAATAGTGTAAAGCAGCAAAAACTGAATGCAAAGGCAGCAATGATGGAGGTAGAACAAGAGAAACAAAACCTTGTGTTGTCCGTTACTTTGGCATACTTGCAAGTATTGAACAGTAGAGATGTTCTGCTGTTGAACGAACAACGTTTAGAAGCCACCTTAAATCAACTCAAGATTCAGAAAGATCTGTATGATGAGGGAAGATCCAATCCTGCAGATTATACAGATCTACTGGGTCAAAAAGCCATTGACGAAACCAATATTTTGTCTTCACAGATTGAATTAAACAATGCAAGATTAAGCTTGGCCAGGTTGTTAAATCTAGATGAAGAGGTAGCTATTGACAAAAGCTCAGTCTTGCTAAGTTTTGAGAAATATAAGTTGTCTTCTGATGAAGTGTACCAAGATGCACTGCAAAGCTTGGCTACTTTTAAAGCAAGAGAGTTACGAGTAGAGGCTGCCAAAAAAGGAATGGGAGTGGCAAGAGCACAATACATTCCGCAAGTATCAATCTTCGGGCAATTAAACACCAATTATTCCAGTGCTGCGCAAACTTTTACAGAGGTTGGGCGCTCTACTGTAGAGACAGGAGATTTTGTTACAATTAACAATCAGAATATTCCTGTGATGAGAGAACAAAGTCAATTTAGCTCACAGCAAATAAGCTATTTAGATCAGTTTGATAACAACTTAAACTCAGTAATAGGAGTATCTGTACGCATTCCCTTATTAAATGGCTTTGCAGCTAAGAACAATGTAGCCTTAGAAAAAGTACGAGTAGAAGAATCATTGGTAGAAATGGAAAGAACTCAGGTAGAAATTAAAAATACGATCAAGCAAGTACATTTTGATATGGAAGCTGCTTTTTCCAGATATCAAAGCTTGCAAAAGCAAGTAGAAGCTTTTGAGAAGTCGTTTGATGTCAATAAAATTAGATTTAACAACGGAGTTTCAAACTACCTGTCATACATAACCAGTAAAAACAATTTAGAAAACGCAAAAGTAAACCTGTCCAATGCTAAATATGCTTACTTACTTCGAGTAAAAGTATTGGAATATTATAGAGGACAGGTATTTTAAAACGTTTTACTTTTTTAATTTCTCAAACTTTTCCAAATATGCATTTAACTCGTTTGGATGAAAAGTTTTGACTAATTGAATAGCTTTTTCTGCAGTTGCATATGCTTTCTTTAGCTTTCCGCCTTTCTTATATGCTTCGGCAAGTTGTATATGTAGTTTTGCTGAATTTGGGTAATATGAGATCCCAAGTTCAGCAAGATCAATAACCTGTTTATTTGTACCCCATCTTGTAGCATTGTAGATCACACCTGTTAAATAATATCCGTACGCATGTCCATCTTCTACAGGAAAAATATCAAAGCCATACATAGAAGATAAACTGTCATAATAGCTTTTATAATAATCTCTGGCGTAGTTTTTATTTTTATCCCAACCAATCAAGCCCGGATCTCTCCAAATATTGTTAGGGTAGATTGACTCAAGCCCTGCTCTTATGCCTCTGATTGCCATTAAATAATGTTCTTCTTTTTCTAAGACATCTATTATGCAATTAGTGATGCTTTTTTCATTTTTTAATTTATGAATAGCATCATCAAAAGCTTTCTGAATGTATTGCGCATCTTTTAGATCACTATCAGCTCTACCTAAATAAAGTGTTGTTTTACGTCTACTAGGCTCTTTAATTGTAGAAATAATTTTGTCAATCAGCGTTGAGTTTGGAATTATGTCCCACTCTGGGTGAGCAGACAAAGCAATGTATCCTTTAAATAATTCAGGTTTTTCAAAAAACGCTTCAAAAAGTAACCCGGTAGTTGGAGATAAACCGATGATGGTTCGATGTTGGTTTGCACGATAGTTTGACTCCAAATAGGGGATGAGCTCCTGCTCTATGAACTTTAAATATAGATCTGGTTTAGCACCCCATCTTTTAAAACCCATCTCATTTCGCTTTTTATACTCTCCGTTGGCAATACCAATAACAATAGATTGAGGCATTTTACTCCTGGCAGCCATAAATTTTGTTATAGTATGAGCAGATTCAAACAGGAGTTCGGCTTCCAAAGTAAAAATGACAGGATAGCTTTGTACATGCTCTTCATATTTATGAGGTAGCGAAATGTAAATTTCTTTGTCTTCTCCTAATATTTTGGAGTGTAGTGTAAACTTCTTTCCAATTGAGATCACATCATTTTTTTCAGACGATTCTAGTTTGTTTATGGGTGATTTCTCTTGTCCGCTAACGCAGCTAAGGTTAAACATAATAACAAGAGCTATAAGTGTAAGTTGAAAGGATTTCATAGTGTTTGAATTTTGTTTAAACACTACGAATAACAATGGTTTTATCATACCTTTTTTAAAAAATAGAAGAATCGCAACTAAGTGTTGCTAAAGACCTAAAAAAGCAAGATGTAGCTGTTTATAGACATTTAAAGATTATTTGTATACAGCTATGGCAACTTTGGCAATTAATACCTACTCAAGTAGTATAATTGTCTATTTTTGAATCATATGAAGTTTTCTGAGATAGTAATTAAAAATAAGTTTCTACAACACCTGATCTTTTGGATTCTACTATTCTTAATTTACATTTTGTCTTATGCTGGTAATAAAACTTATTATCTTGATTACATAGAAAACGTAGCTATTAAGTTCCCGTTTTATATAGTAGCGGCGTATAGCTTTAATTATTGGCAAGTACCAAGGCTATTAAACAAAAAGAAAAACCTAGCTTTTGTTTTGAGCCTTGTTTTGGTGTCGTTTTTATTGTTTGTAGGGTTCAGATATCTGTTACATGTTTTACACGGTAATGAGATGAAACTTCTTAATATACCCTCTTACCTTTCTAAAACCATTATGTTTTATCCGCCTGCTTTGATGATATACACGTATCAAACATTAAGAAGACAGCAAAAGGAAAAGGATCGTTTATTGTTGTTGCAGCAAGAAAAACTATCAACAGAGCTTAAATACTTAAAAGCACAATTAAACCCTCATTTTTTATTCAACACACTCAACAATTTATATTCATATATCATCAATCAATCTCCTAAAGCAGGAGATATGGTACTACAGCTTTCAGAAATATTAAACTATGTGTTGTATAAAAGTCAGAAAGATCAAGTAGATATAACTGAAGAGATAGATTGTATTCAACATTACATTGAGTTAGAGAAAATACGATATGGAGATAGATTAAAAGTATCTTTAGAAAAGCCTGAAAAAATGATACAACAGGGAATTACTCCATTGTTACTGTTATCAATAGTAGAAAATGCATTTAAACATGGAGCGGGTAAAAGCATTACAGCCCCGGAAATCAACATCTCATTGAAACAAGATCAGAATTTATTGACCTTTAGTGTTTTGAACACAAAAGATGTTCAACATAACGATACGGATAATAAGGGTATAGGATTACGTAATATCAAAAGACAATTAAATTTAATATATCCGGAAAATCATCAATTAGAAATTGATGAAAATGAAGACTATTTTAATGTTAACTTATTAATTAAGATCGCATGAGTATGCTAGTAAAATGTATGATAGTAGACGATGAACAACCTGCAATAGAGTTGTTAGAAAAATATGTTAGCATGTTGCCAAATCTTGAAGTTGTTGCTACTAGTTATAGCGCAATAGAAGCTTCTGAGATACTAAAAAAGGAGTCAGTAGATTTACTTTTTCTTGATATTCAAATGCCTTTGCTTACTGGCCTGGATTTTTTGAAGAATTCTAAGAATCTACCTAAAGTTATTTTAACTACAGCTTACAGAGAATATGCTATTGAAGGGTATGATCTTGATATTGTAGATTATTTGCTAAAACCGATATCATTTGAACGTTTTTTTAAAGCTGTTCAACGTTACTACCAAAATAGCGATAGAAAGAATATTATTTCTGAAAGTGTTCCCGAGAGAAATCATATATACGTAAATGTCAATAAGAAAAATCACAAAGTAAATTTTGACTCTATATTGTATATCGAAAGTCTTAAAGATTACATACGAATTCACACATCAACAAAATCATTGGTTGTTAGAATGAATATTGGATCTATTTTACAGGAATTGCCCGGTTCACAATTTGTAAGAGTGCATCGTTCTTATATCGTTTCAAAAAATAAAATTACAGCCTATACATCTACTGATATAGAAATAGGAACCATAGAAATTCCCATTGGTCAAACCTATAAGGAGATAGTAGAAGATTTGTGTAGATCTTAAGCGAACACCAAAGCTCTTTTGGCAATCTAATCAAAAAAAGAAGAAAAATATAAAGGCCCTACTTCGTTCCTCGTATACTCGGAACTTCGTAGGGCGTAGGTGGAGACGCCGAGAATCGAACTCGGGTCCAAACAAGCAGCCAAAAGGCTTTCTACATGTTTAGTTTTTACTTGGTTTTCGACCTATAACTGACTAAAAACAATCCATTACAGGCTTATCTTCTTAAATTTCAAAACCCAATCGAAGTGCTTGAGTTTCTATCTTTACTTTTACGATGCTTCTAAGCTGAACGCGGTAAATCAACGCTTTCAAGAAACATTTAGCTTGCGCATCTTATGCGCCGAGGCTTGATCTTACTATAATTCAGATATTAAGCAGCTAAAGCGTAGTTATTTTCGCCGTTTAAATGATTGAAATAAGTTTTACGAGAATTATTTCAGTCCTCGACATGCTTACATTTTCACTGACCTTGCTGTCAAAACCAGTCGTCCCCTATTCCTGAATTTACTTCAAGAACTATTTCAATGAACAGGACGACAAAAGTAAGAAAAAACAAACGAAGTTGCATTTGCAAGACGTTGAGAATTCTAGTAATTTCGAGCCGAATTAAAACAAACCCACTTTATGAAATTCGGAATCATCAAAGAGCGTAAGAATCCACCAGACAGACGTGTCGTTTTTTCTCCTGAAAAACTAAAAGAATTGTCTACACAATTCTCTGAAGCACAAATCAAAGTTGAAAGTTCTGATATCAGAGTTTTTTCTGATGAACAATATGCTGAACAAGGATTGGAAATCTCTGAAGATGTTACCGATTGTGATGTGTTACTAGGAGTAAAAGAAGTACCCATTGATGCATTGATTCCGAATAAAAAATATTTTTTCTTTAGCCATACGATCAAAAAGCAACCCTATAACAGAAAACTGTTAAAAGCTATTTTAGACAAGAACATAGAGTTATATGATCATGAGGTAATCACCAAAGCTTCCGGAGCCAGATTGATCGGTTTTGGTCGTTATGCCGGAATCGTAGGAGCTTACAATGGTTTTAGAGCTTGGGGATTGAAATACAATTCGTTCAATTTACCTAAAGCAGAAACTTTACCGGATCAAAAAGCATTGATTCAGGAGTTGAACAATATTCAACTTCCGAATATTAAGATCTTATTAACGGGTAGCGGAAAAGTGGCACATGGAGCCAAAGAAATGTTGGATGCTATGAGCATCAAAAAGGTTTCTGTAGAAGCATATCTTTCTCAAGATTTTGATGAGCCGGTATATTGCTTGATAGATGTACTTGATTACAACAAGAGAAAAGATGGGCAGGTGTTGAACAGAAAAGATTTTTACAATCACCCAGAGAACTACATCTCAGATTTCATGCGTTTTGCAAAAGTAACCGATTACTTTATCGCAGGGCATTTTTATGGAGATGGAGCTCCTTACTTATATACACGAGAAAATGCAAAATCAGCAGACTTCAACATCAAACTAGTAGCTGATGTTTCTTGTGATATTGATGGACCTGTTGCTACAACAATAAGACCTTCAACAATAGCCGATCCAGTTTACGGTTACGAACCACAATCAGAAACTGAAATCGATTTTAAAGATGAAAAAGCGATTACTGTAATGGCAGTAGACAACTTGCCATGTGAGTTGCCAAAAGATGCTAGTGAAGGGTTTGGAGAGCTATTCTTAGAGCATGTGATTCCTGCATTCTACAATAACGACCAAGACGGAATTTTAGCAAGAGCTAAAATGACGGAAAACGGAAAACTTACAGAACGATACAGTTACTTACAAGATTACGTAGACGGAAAAGAGTAAATCAATTTGCTTTGATCTTTTCTTGTAACTCATGATGTGTTCCTAGAATTACACTGATACTCTTTTGTTCTATTCTTTGGCAATGCGTAATGGTATTTTCTAAGCGATTCATATGCTTTTCAAAACCTCCGTTGTCAAAGATGTTACCTTTTTCTTCAAAAAACTCACCATCTTCAATGATGGCTTCTTTTAACTCTTGAATGGTTTCAATGTTGGGTAATGGAACAAAAGAAATTGTATCAAGACTCTTTAAAGGTTTATTGAGATCTGTCATCAAGTTATTAACAGCATAACCAAACCTTCTAATATCGCTCTCCTCTAGTTCTTGTGATTGCAATTCATTTACGCGTGTATAGATAGTGTTTTTTGTTCCTGCTGCCTGTCTGTAGAAAGCAGAAATGTTTTGATGTTGGATATATAAGTTCTTTAGATATTCTTTTTTTCCTTGTTCTTCTGCTAACTTGATATGAAAAGTACAAAATGCTTTATCCCACTCTGTAAAACTTTCAGTAAAGAGTTTTTCTCTTTCAGTAATCAATACGTTATACCCTTGTTGTAAGTTTTTCTTTTTATAGGTTTCTCCATTAAAAGAAAAAGAGTTGACGCTTGTAGTGCCTTGAGCAATTTGACTAGCTTGTTCCATCAGGCGTTCTATTTCTTTAACAGGAGTCATTAATGATGCAAGGTCTGATTTTATTTTAGACAATCCTTCATGATCAAGAGAAACATGGTCTTTTGCTTTATCGATCTCTTCCATTGTAGGAATAGAAAAGAAGCGATTCTCAAAGGTTCCATGATACTGGTCTAATAGATCTTTTCCTTGATTTTCTGTTTGAATGAATTTTTCAAAAGCTTCAGATGAAACAGTGTCTTTATTCTCTTTATTTAGATATTGCTGATAGATTAGAGAAGTCATTTGCTTTTGAACCTCTCCTTTATTTTGAAACAGATCCCAAGGTGATCGATTGTCTTCAGGACATTCAATGAAAGGAACCTTAGCATTTTCTTGCCTTTTATCATTAGGGGGGTGGCTGGCATACATTCCTACTTTTGAATGATCTGAACTTGTAAAGAAAAGCTTTCCACCTCGTTTGTCATCCGGAAGCTCATTTAATATTCTTTCTTTTTCAGGTCGTATTCTATCATGCTCAAGTGCATTATGCGTGTAGAGGTTAGATACAAACATTTTCTTTTGAGCAGCCAAATAAGCTTGTTCAATAGTTTTGTTCCAGGTTGTAAAACCATAATCTAACTTCCATAAAGCAGAAACGATGGCATCACTTCCGGATGTGCTTATCGCAACCTTATCGGCATTGAATTCCATTTCTCGTGAAAGTGAAGAATACATGATATTCAAAAACTGATAAAATAGATTTAAAATCTGACGGATCAACCATATAATAGGGGTGATCACCCAAGCTGCTACCGATAATCTTAAGTCAGCATTTCTCCATTGTTCTAAAGCATTGTCCCAACTATCTCGAGTGAAGATCATATCGTGAATAATCGTATTAGCAGAAATAATATAGCTACCTATTTTCATGCTACTTTGAGCAAAATGACCAAATTCATGACTCATTACCGCTTTGAACTCTGACATATTTAAAGTGTCAACCAACCCTAAGCCTATAGTCAACTCTTTCTTTACAGGAAGAAATAAGCTAAGCCACATATTGGTATAGGAAACATAGGCATTTACATCTGGGTCGATATAAATAGCTTTTGGTTTTGGAGCACCGGTTTCTTTACAGATTTTCAGGATGAATTCCCATAATTCAGATTGTTCCTTTTTAGAAAGTTTTATTCTGTTAGTTCTTTTCACATTCTTAAGTTTAAAAATAAATTTAAGAGTGAATACAAATAACATTACAGATCCTGCAATAGCTCCTATTTTCATTAAAATGGTCAACTTATTCACATCGATCATATCATAGATGAATGCATAGTAAGCTAAATAAGCAAGGCCTACAACCAAAGCGGCGTATAGGATAAAGAATAATAAAATTGAAAGAATAGCTAAAAAAGCTTTAAACTGGTACGATGGTGTTAGAGCCGTAAGTTTTTTGGGTAAGCTACCCGGACTCTTTGGATAAGCAATACTTGACATGCAATTTTTTTTTAGGTCATGAAGATACTAAAAAAATTATTTTCTAACCATAATTCCGTATACTAGGAAGCCAGCACCTGTAATGGTAAGTGCAGAATACCAGTAGCTTGGAATTAATAAGACCAATGCTGCCAAAAAAAGATTGATTCCGGCTAGTATGTAATATGGTTTTTTCTTTTTGGTATTTAAAAGAAATAAAACCGCAGAAAAATAGATCAAAAAAGCAGGAGTAAGGTAGTGGATAGACCCTAAATTTTCTATGATCTTCAATAGGATAATTCCTACACTGATCAATAAAAAATAGAGCCAAAAATGCTTTTTAGATTTCGCATTCCAAACTTTGTGTCCTGATCTTCTAGCATTCCTTCTGCTTGAAAAATAAATAGCCAAAGAAGAGAACAAAAAGACTAGAATAACAACAGATATTGACATGATCTCTATGATTTGAATAGACATCATACCCATAAGACTTACGTCAGAAATAAAACCAAGTAAAGAGGATTTAATAAGATAAGCGCCTAACAAAATATAAAGCCCTACTTGAATGCTATTCAGGCCACGGAGGATGAAATTTTGAGAAGTGTTTGCCGTTAAGTTTTTATATTTACTCATTCAGATGAGACTAGTCGTAGCTAATATACAAAAATGAATCCTGCAGAAGAATACATACTGGGAAAACCAGAACCTTTTAAATCTATTTTACTACATCTGCAGGTAATTATTGAGGCAACAATTCCGGAATTAGAGCTAAAGTACAAGTGGAAAGTACCCTATTATTATCTAGATGGAAATCCATTCTGTTATTTAAATGTGTCTAAAGGATACGTAGACCTTGGTTTTTGGGCTAGCGCACATTTGAAAGGCTACGATAAATTCTTAGTGACAGAAAAAAGAAAAGTTGTCAAATCTTTACGATACTATTTTCCTAATGAGATCAATCAAGAAATTTTGATTGACATTCTAAAAGAACTGAAAAAGATAAATCACAAAGGCTTTTGGAAACGATAGTTTTATTCTACGTGAACCATGTAACTTAAAGCTTCCTGACCATCAAGAAATATCTTAAGAGGACTACTTTCTTTAGGGCTATGAATTAAAATTCTAAAAACAGAATTCTCTTCATAGATCACATCAGCTTTTCGCAATTTGTCATAATCGCCAAATTTGTAATGAATCTTTGTGTTAAAGCGAATCCCTTTTAATTTTAATTCTATGAGTTTTCTCTTTTGTGTTGCAATTTGTCCACTAGAAGGACTAACTACTTGAAAGTTGGAATTGAAATAGGCTTTAGAGAATACAGGAAGATCACTAAATTCCTTTAATGGTTTTTGACCTGTGTAATTACGCCAAAAAATATCTTCAGGGAAATGAGTGTTTTTTATGGTCTCTTTTTTAATGTCAAAATAGGCCTTGTTAAACTTTGGTTGCCAAACTCCTTTGTATGAAAAACCGGAACCTTGAGTTGCATCTATAAACTTCCACTGACCATCAATTTTAATGGCATTCCAAGCATGATTTTTTCGATCAGGAACATAACCTATTTCGTAGGAAGAGCTTTTAATATACCCTAAGACCACTTTGTTTTCGATGCCTATTATATCACAGATTTTTCTATAGAGATAAGCATACCCTTTACATACTGCTTTTTTGGTTTGAAAAGCTTTCAGGGCTGTTTTTTCGTCTTCTTTTTTAAGTCTTCTTTGGTAGTCTTCTTCATCACTTACAATGTAGATTTTTGTATCGTAGATCAAAAAGGGATTTCTACTATTATAATTCAAATTTGTAGCAATCCAAGTATAAGCAGCTCGTGCTTTTTCTACATCACTGCTAAAATCACTATCTATCTGTTTAGCCAAAGATTCTATGGTAGTGAAGTTTTTGTAGGACTTTACAATATTATCTACTCTATCCAATCGGTTTTGAGATAGAACAGAGAAACTGATAAAAAAGAGGAGGAACGTAATTTTTTTCATATTGGGTTGGTTGAGTTGATTTTATCGTACAGAAACTTTGTATTCTAGGGCTAGGTTTCTGTTCAAGAATAAGTAAAGTTCGGTGTCTGTTCCCGGATTTTCAATAGAAACAGTAGCTTTATTTCCTTCAAAGGATATTTTCGGACGTTTTGAATAACGCTGTCCTTTATAGTTGTAGAACAATTGATCTTTTGGAGAAAGGTTTTGAAAAGTCAGCACAACATTGTTAGCTCTTTTCACATTGATATTCCCTTTTTTAGGCGATAATACTGTTATACCTCTCCTTAAAAGTCCTTGAGAATAGATAGGTTGATTGTAAAAATCTTCTAAGCTTCCTAGGTCTAGAACAATTTGCCATCTACGATCATCTGGAAAATGAGTAAGACCAATTTTCTTTGGATCTACAGCAAAATAATACTCATTAAAATCTCGTATCCATCTACCATTAAACACATATCCGGCGGCCCAAGTTGCATCCAATAAAATCCAACGATCATTTATTTTTACAGAATTCCACGCATGGTTTGTAGATCTGGGAACACGACCAATCTCATAAGCAGAATTTCTCACATATCCTTTAATCACTTGTGCCTCTATTCCCATAAGATCGGCTAGTTTTTTAAAAGACTGAGCATACTCTTCACAAACACCTGTTTTGGTTAAAAAAGCATCTTTGATAATCTTGTCTTTGATTGCCTGTAATTTTTGTTGCCTTTCTTCTTCGGTAGAATATTTGAACTGAATAACCTTTCTGGGTTGGTAATATTCCTCTAAGTTGTATCGAATATTATTGGTAAGCCAACGGAATGCAGCACGCACTCTACTAAGATCATCTTTATAATCCCGAGTAATCCTTTTGGCCAAACTTTCTGGATTTGTATATCTAGGATAAGCTGCTACAGTTCTGTCAATAGCAGAAAAATCCTGCGCAGAGGCTACTGAGAAAATAAAAAAGAAGAGTATAAAAAGTTGTCTCATTTGTTAAAGATAACAACTTTTATGCATCAAAAATTGTGCCTAGAGTCCGTTAACGGTTTGTCTGATGGCAACTAAATTGGTCAGTAATTTTTCTAAATGATCTAAATGCAGCATGTTAGCTCCATCACTTTTCGCATTTGCAGGATCAAAATGAGTTTCAATAAATAAACCATCAACATTATTTACAATTCCGGCTCTTGCAATTGTTTCTATCATATCAGGTCTACCTCCTGTAACTCCTGAAGTCTGATTAGGTTGCTGAAGCGAATGTGTAACATCAAGAACTGTGGTTGCAAATTCTCTCATTTCAGGAATACCTCTAAAATCTACGATCATATCTTGATAACCAAACATAGTTCCTCTATCTGTAACCATTACCAGATCATTTCCGGAATCTTTTACCTTTTTAGCGGCATGTTTCATAGCACCCGGACTCATAAATTGACCTTTTTTAAGGTTGACTACTTTGCCAGTTTTAGCAGCAGCTACAACCAAGTCGGTTTGACGTACTAAAAAAGCAGGAATCTGTAAAATATCTACATATTCAGCAGCAAAAGCAGCATCTGAAGCTTCATGAATATCTGTTACCGTAGGAACACCAAAGGTTTTAGAAACCTTTTCTAAGATTTTCAAGGCTTTTTCATCACCAATTCCCGTAAAACTATCAATTCTACTTCTGTTTGCTTTTCTAAAACTTCCTTTAAAAACATAAGGAATCTTAAGATCATCTGTAATTTTTACAACTCTTTCGGCAATTCGCAAGGCCATTTCTTCACCCTCAATTGCGCAAGGTCCGGCTAGTAAGAAAAAGTTATTTGAATCTGTATTTTTAATCTTGGGTACTCGTGATAAATCCATCAAAAAAAATTTTAACAAAAGTACAAAATAATTGTTGCTGATGTTTGGTATCTTTAAACCATTAATAACCAAAAAAACAAAGAATGAATCTTAAGAGAATAGCGGGATTTGCTTTTGGATTACTGTTGGTTTTTCCATCGGTAGAAGCGCAAAAGATCAAGGAGAAAACTGTAAAAAAACATTTGTATACTCTTGCTTCTGATGAAATGGAAGGAAGAAAAACAGGAACTCCAGGAATAGAAAAAGCTGCAAAATATATTGAAGGTGAGTTTAAAAAGATTGGATTAAAAACGTATGAAGACCTTCCAAACTACAGACAAACATTTACGTTTACCAATAGAAGAACCGGTGAAAAGATCACAGGAAGCAATATTATTGGTGTCTTAGAAGGGAAAAGCAAAAAAGATGAATATGTAATCATTTCTGCTCATTACGATCATTTAGGAATGAAGAAAGAAGGAGAAGGAGATTTGATCTTTAATGGTGCTAATGATGATGCTTCTGGTGTAACAGGAGTATTAGCCTTGGCTGAATATTATGCAAAAAGAGGAGACAATGAAAGAAGTATTGTTTTTATTGCTTTTACAGCTGAAGAAATGGGGTTGGTAGGATCTAAGCATTTTGGAAAAGGAATTGATGCTAGCAAATTTATTGCAGGAATCAATTTAGAAATGATGGGAAAAGAACCTAATACAGGACCAAAAACAGCATGGTTAACAGGTTTCGAACGTTCAGATTTTGGAAAGATCGTACAAAAAAACTTGAAAGGAACAGGATATAAATTATACCCGGATCCATATCCTCAATTTGGTTTGTTCTTTAGATCAGATAATGCTTCTTTAGCACGATTAGGAGTTCCATCTCATACATTCTCTACAACACCATTAGATAAGGATGGAGATTATTACCACAGAGTAACAGATGAAGCTGAAACTTTGGATATGAAAGTTCTTACAGAAACAATTAGAGCTGTTGCAAAAGGAACGGAAAGTATCATTATGGGTAAAGATACTCCTAGCAGAGTTGTAATTGAAGAGAAGAAAAAATAAATAATCAACTTTTGAAAAATCTTAAATATATATTCATTTTAGTCCTCTTTGGATGTTCGTCATCCAAAGTGGTCTATGACTATGATGGGAAAACAGATTTTTCGCAATACAAAACCTTTGATTTTTTTGAAGATGTAGGTGATGGTATGAACGAGATTGATGCCAGAAGATTTACATCATACATAGAAAATCAACTAGACTCTTTAGGTTTACAAAAAAAATCAGCCCCTAACTTTTACATTAATGTGATCTCTGAAAAAAGTGAGATCGCGAATGACAATGTGGGTATAGGAATAGGAAGTATAGGAAGAAATGTAGGTTTTGGAATCTCTACAGGGATTCCAATAGGAGGTAAAAAGATCAATGAGAAGGTCACCATAGATTTTGTAGACGCAAAAGACAATCAACTATTTTGGCAAGGAATTCTAAATATAAAAGTACGGGAGAAGATTAAACCGGAAGACAGAGTTCTGTTAGTCCAAGATATTGTTAAAAAGATATTAGAGAAATATCCGCCAAAAAAATAATGGCTTATAACGAATTTTTAGCAGATAGAATAGCACAATTCTTTCGTGAAAAGAGCGTCCCTTTTGAGGCGCGAAAAATGATGGGAGGATTGTGCTTTATGGTTGACGGAAAGATGTGCGTGGGTGTAACAAGAGATGAGCTCATGGCCAGAATCGATCCCGAAATGTATGAAAGCCTGTTACAAAGACCGGGTTGTAAAGAAATGAACTTTACGGGAAGACCTATGAAAGGCTTTGTATTCTTAACAGATGATGCCACAGATCTTGATGTTGATCTCAACGAGTGGCTTCAACTAGCCTTAGATTTCAACCCAAAGGCAAAAGCGAGTAAAAAGAGAAAGAAGAAGTCTTAAGCTAGCCCGAGTTTTTTTAACTTCGCGATTAAATTCATTTTAGATGAGAATCCATTTTATTGCTATTGGAGGTAGTGCCATGCATAATTTAGCTATTGCACTTCACAACAAAGGATACCAAGTAACGGGAAGTGACGATACTATTCATGATCCTTCAAAATCCCGTTTAGAAAAAAGAGGATTATTACCACAAGAGTTTGGATGGTTTCCTGAGAAAATAACGGCAAACCTTGATGTGATCATTCTGGGAATGCATGCAAAAAAAGACAATCCAGAATTGTTAAAAGCTCAAGAGTTAGGTTTGAAAATCTATTCGTACCCAGAGTTTTTATACGAGCAATCCAAAGAGAAAACCAGAGTAGTTATTGGAGGTTCTCACGGAAAGACTACAATTACCTCTATGATTCTTCACGTGTTGAATTATCACGATAGAGAAGTAGATTATATGGTAGGAGCTCAATTGGAAGGTTTTGATACCATGGTGCATCTAACTCAAGAAAATGAGTTTATTGTATTGGAAGGAGATGAGTATCTGAGTTCACCTATAGACATGCGACCTAAGTTTCATTTGTACAAACCCAATATCGCTTTGCTAAGTGGAATTGCTTGGGATCATATTAATGTATTTCCAACATTTGATAACTACGTTGACCAATTTCGAATTTTTACAGATTCGCTAACCAATGGAGGAATCATGGTATACAATGAGGAAGATACAGCAGTAAAAGAGGTTGTAGAAAGCTCAGAACATCCAATAAAAAAATATCCTTACTCGATACCACAACATTTTGTAGATAATGGAATTACCTATATAGATACACCGGATGGAGATATGCCACTGGAAATTTTCGGGGAACATAATCTGCTAAATATGGCTGGAGCTAAGTGGATTTGTCAACACATGGGGATTGATGAGGATGATTTTTATGAAGCCATTGCTTCTTTTAAAGGAGCCAGCAAACGATTGGAAAAAATTGCTGAGAACAAACAAACAGTTGTTTTTAAAGATTTTGCTCACAGTCCTAGTAAGGTAAAGGCAACTACAGAGGCTGTTAAAAATCAATACTCCAACCGCGAATTGTTGGCGTGTTTAGAACTACACACTTACAGCAGTTTGAATGCTGAGTTTCTAAAAGAGTATCGTGGAGCATTGGATAAAGCAGATAAGGCTGTTGCTTTTTATTCTCCACATGCTGTTAAAATAAAACAGTTAGAAGAGGTAACCGAAGAACAAATTGCCAATGCCTTTCAAAGAGATGACCTAATTATCTATACTGATCCAAAAGAGTTCAAAGAATTCTTATTCTCAGAAAGTTTAAAAGACAAAGCAGTTCTGCTGATGAGTTCAGGGAATTATGGAGGTTTGGACTTTGAAGAGGTTAAGAGCTTAATCTCTTCCTAAGATAGTAGTTTCTATATTTATTATCGTTTGATTATTTTAAGGTGCAAAAATGGGTGCTAAGCTTAGAAATAAACTTGAGAGAAAGCCCATCAGATCTGAACTGTATAAAAAATAATGGAACTAGCTCTTTCTCCAAAAGAATGGAGTGAACAAAATAAGTACTGTGAAAAGCTCTAATCTACCTATAAGCATTAAAAAAGAACAAAACCATTTAGCTCCTTGAGAGAGATGTGCAAAGTTGTCAACCGGACTTACAGACCCAATAGCCGGACCTATATTACCTAAACTTGAGGCAGTTGCACCCAATGCAGATATAAAATCCAATCCTAAGAAAGTAAGAACTACAGAAGCAATTACAAAAATGAGCATGTAAATGACAAAGAAAGATAGGATGTTAAAAACAATGGTTTGTGATACAGCTTTACTATCATATCTAACAGGAATAATTGCGTGAGGGTGTAATGTCTTCTTAAACTCAAGAAAACTATTTTTTAACATTACAATATGGCGAACTATTTTGATTCCTCCACTGGTTGAACCTGCAGACCCTCCTACAAAGAAAAGAGCGAAGAAAATACCCGTTGCAAAGAAGCTCCACATAGTAAAATCGGCACTAACAAAACCTGTTGTAGTTACAATAGAAGTTACTTGAAAAAGAGCATGTCTGATAGCGCTTTCTGTTTCACCCAACACTTGCGGATGTGCTATGGTACTAACTAATGATGAATCTCTAAAGAATAGGATGATCGTAGCTATAATGGCAGATACACCCAAAATACCAAAAAGATAATATCTAAACTCTTCACTTTGAATCACTTTTCTAACCTTTCCCTTCAAAGCAAAATAAGTGAGGACAAAGTTGGTTCCTGCTATCAACATAAAAGCAATAACGATATATTGAACCAAAGGCAAATGGTTCCAGTAAGAAAGACTGGCATTTTTTGTAGAGAAACCTCCTGTACTTACTGTTGCCATGGCGTGATTGATAGCATCAAACCAAGTCATACCAGCTACTTTTAATAAAAAGAATTCTGCAAAGGTTAAAGTTACGTAGATCAACCATAAACGCTTGGCTGTATCAGTAATTCTTGGGTGTAATTTATCAGCTGACGGACCAGGAGCTTCAGCCATAAAAAGCTGCATTCCTCCAATACCTAACAAAGGTAGAATTGCGATGGTAAGTACAATAATTCCCATACCACCAATCCAGTGTGTACAGCTACGCCAAAATAAGATCCCTTTTGGCATGGCTTCAATATCTGTCAGTATCGAGGAACCTGTTGTAGAGTACCCGGAAATCGTTTCAAAAAAAGCATTGGTAACATTAGGAATTGCTCCGGTAAACAAGTAGGGGAGCATTCCTGTAAAAGATAAAATAAGCCACCCTAAGGTAACAATTAGATATCCTTCTTTCTTATGAATGTTATTGTTGGTAGGTTTGTTAAAGAAATACAATATCAATCCCAAAAAAACCGTAACGATTCCGGCTATGATGATTCCTGTGTATTCCTCTTCCTTATGATATAAACTAAAAGGAACAGCAACGAACATAAAAACACCATTGAGAACAGCAGTGAGTCCTAGAAAGCGATAAATTATTTTTAAGTTAAGAGTCCCCACGATTAACGGAATAAATCTTCTACTGTACTAATTGCTTCTGGTAAGCAGAAAACAATGGCTTTGTCTCCCGGATTAATCTGAAAGTCACCAAAAGACATCAAAGCTTTTCCATCTCTAATGATTCCTCCAAAGACAGCATCTCTAGGGAAGCGCAATTCTTTAATAGGCTTCTTAGTTACCTTGGCATTGGGGAGTACTTCATACTCAAAAACTTCTGCATCAATGTTGTGAAGGTTTGCCAATGCTAGGATTTCTCCTTTTCTAATATGCCTGAAAATACTACTCGCAGCAATTAATTTTTTATTGATCAATGTATTGATACCAATAGTCTGGGAAATATTGATGTAATCCATATTCTCAACCAAGGCTATGGTCTTTTTTACACCTTTTGATTTGGCAACTAAACAAGACATAATATTGGTTTCAGAATCTCCGGTAACAGCAACAAAAGCATCCATTTCTCGGATGTTCTCTTCTTCCAATAACTCAATATCCCTTCCATCACCATTAATCAATAAAGTATTGTGTAATTCTTCAGCTAAGGACAATGACTTCTCTTTTACTTTTTCTATAAGTTTTACTTTGAAGTTGTCTTTACAAAGATTACGAGCAGTTTTAGAACCAATAGAACTACCTCCTAAGATCATTACATTTTTAATGTTCAGATGTTCTTTTCCAACAATAGGATATAAAGCGTCTACACTGTAATGAGGTACTGAAAAGTATACCTGATCATTTAGTTTATATTCTGTATCTCCTCTTGGTATGATGGTTTGTGATACTCCTTCTCTTTTAATTGCGATGGTAATAAAATCAACATTGGTAAATGTGTCTTTCGCATCTTTAACGGACATATCCAGCAGGGGAGATTTGTAGTCTAAAGTAGTTCCCATTACATTGAAAAGTCCATTTTCAAAAGTAACAGTATCGTTAAATGAAGATTGATTTAATAACATCTTGATCTCATCAGCAGCAAGCTCTTCAGGAGATATCATAAAATCTACACCAAAGCTTTTGAAATCAATTTCATCATTCTTAAGGAATTCCGGGTTATTAATTCTAGCAATGGTTTTTTTTGCACCTAATGATTTTCCAATAACTGAGATTGTAAAATTGGTGTTCTGAGACTCAGTAACTGCCAGTAAAAGATCGGCATTCCCCACACCAACTTCCTTTAATAAGCTGATAGAGGTAGCATCTCCTTTTTTAGTAATTACGTCTAGATGATTATTGATGTAGTTTAGTTTTTCTCCATCAAAATCTATAATGTAGGTGTCTTGCGACTCGTACGATAATAACTTAGCTAAATGAAATCCAACATCACCGGCGCCCGCTATAATAATCTTCATAAGATTGACTCAAAATGTAATACAAAGATATAAACTTGCTTAAGTTTCACAAAAAATACTATTTGTTAAGAGCATCCAAAGAACTTTTGTACCTTTAAAGGAAAAGAATTGACTATGAAAAAAGTACCTATAAAATCTTGGGCACTGGATGATCGCCCGAGAGAAAAACTTCTTGATAAAGGTAGAGAAATATTAAGCTCTGCCGAGTTATTAGCTATTTTAATTAG
This sequence comes from Pseudotenacibaculum haliotis, assembly GCF_042684245.1. Classification (NCBI taxonomy): domain Bacteria; kingdom Pseudomonadati; phylum Bacteroidota; class Flavobacteriia; order Flavobacteriales; family Flavobacteriaceae; genus Pseudotenacibaculum; species Pseudotenacibaculum haliotis. Next base: position 616,677 of record NZ_JBHULH010000001.1, on the reverse strand, counting down.
TTCAGGAAACAAAGATGAAAGCGCTGTAGATCTGTCCAAAAGAATTTTAAGATCTGTAGATGAAAATATCAATGAGCTGGCAAAGATGTCTGTAGAAAGTCTTAGACAATTTAAAGGAATTGGCAAAGCCAAGGCAGTTAAAATTGTTACCGCTTTAGAATTGGGGAGAAGAAGAAAATATGAAGCCTCGGCCATTTCCAAAATACAGAGTAGTAGTGATGTATTTGATATGATGATGCCTTTATTAGAAGACAAGCCTCATGAAGAATTTTGGGTTTTGTATCTCAACAACTCAAATAAGATATTGTCTAGAGAAATGTGTAGCAAAGGAGGCATTACTGCTACGGTGGTAGATATTAGACTCTTGTATAAGAGAGCTATAGAATTGTCTGCAGTTGGGCTCGTAATTTGTCATAATCACCCATCTGGAGATAAAAGCCCAAGTATTTCAGACAAAGAGTTAACCACAAAGATCAAACAAGCAGGAGATAGTCTTGATATAAAACTCCTAGACCATTTAATAATTACCGAAAAGTCTTATTTTAGCTTTGCCGATAATGGTGAAATTTAAAACTGACTTCTTTTTTGATCCTTGTTTATACACATACAATAACACCTAGAGTTCGGTATATCTTCAAGCATATTTTTTCGAGAATATTACTTGTCTCAGTTGATTTTACATCTAAGGTTGAAGAGTTTGTTGCTCATAACGGGCCTAAGATGAGTTATACAAGAGTTCCGTTAGGGAAGGAGTTTTTTATTAAGAGTCATGAATTGCTTTTCGATCAAGGGGTAAGCGATCTTGAGATTAATATTCAAAAGTGGGACGATGTTCCTTGTTTTTTTAATGCAGGAGCTAAATCTAGTATCCCATTCGATATTTTCGCAGCTAGTTTTTATCTAATCTCTAGATACGAAGAATATTTACCACATGTAAGAGATGTGCATGAAAGGTTTAACCCAGAGCAAAGCTTGGCGTATAAATACCGTTTCTTGGAAAAACCTGTAGTAGATATATGGGCAATGAAATTTAAGGAATACCTTTTGGAGAGATTTCCAGAGTATGAGTTTCCCGATAGGAAGTTTGATTATATCTCTACAATAGATGTAGACAATGCCTATGCATATAAGTACAAAAGTTTTGTAAGATCTGCAGGAGGTTTTATCACAGACTTCTTTAGGCTCAAGCTTAGAGGTTTGTGGGACAGATTGATGGTTTTGTTAAGGCTAAGAAAAGATCCTTACAATGTTTTCGATAAAATATTAAGCCTTAGTTCAACACATAAGATCAAAACAATCTTCTTCTTTTTGATTGCAGATTATACAACCTTTGATACCAATGTATCAGCATCTAAAAATAAATTCCGATTGCTTATAAAGCATATTGCAGATTATGCAATGGTAGGTTTGCACCCGTCTTACTTTACCATGAAAAATAGTAGTATGCTCAAAAAGGAAAATGAAAGGTTGGAGTCTATCACAAATATTCCAACTACCAGATCCAGACAGCACTTTTTACGTTTTAGCCTGCCAGAAACATATCAGAATTTAATCGACCTAGAAATAGAGGAAGATTATTCTATGGGCTATGCCAGTCATGTTGGATTTAGAGCAAGTACATGTACACCTTTTTATTTTTACGATCTTGATTTTGAAATACAAACTCCATTAAAGATTTTTCCTTTTGCTTTGATGGATACTACTTTAAATGATTATATGGGGTTAACACCTAAACAATCTCTAGGGAGGATAAAAGACCTTTATAAGGAAGTGATAAAAGTACAAGGCACCTTTGTTACATTATTTCATAACGAGAGTGTTAGTGGGTATTTACGATGGAGAGGCTGGCAACGAGTTTATGAGACAATGTTGAAAATGATAGCTCCTTTGGATGATTAGTTTTTTTCACAGAAACGAGATAGATGAATCAAAATATAATGACTGCATTTCTAAATCCGGTCAAGATATGCTGTATGCTTATTCGTGGTATTTAGATACTGTTGTAGAGCAATGGGGAGCATTAGTCTTAGACGATTATCAGGCGGTTATGCCAATTCCTTATCAGAAAAAATACACGATTCAATATGTACATCCTCCTTTATGGATACTTCAGTTGGGAGTTTTTTCGCAAACTGAAAAGTATAGCATAGAAGATTTTATCAATACACTTCAGGAAAAATTCCGTTTTATTGAGTTGAGATTAAATGCAAAGAACTCTTTAGGTTTTGAAAACTACCCATTATCTAAGAAAAATATGTATCAAGAGCTCGATTTGAGAAAGGGTTATGATACAGTAAAACAATTGTATAAAAGTGATCGTAAGAAGGATCTAAGAAGAGCCGAAAAACACCAGCTGATAGAAAAATGGGCAGACAACCCTGATAGGTTCATAGATCTTTTTAAGAACAATGTTGGGTTAAGAACTCCGGAAGTACAAGAGAAAGATTATAACAATCTTAAAGCTTTGATGTCTGTTTGTGTTCAGAAACAAGCAGGAGAGATTCTTTCAGTATATGAAGGAGAACAATTGGTAGCCTCAGCCTTTTTTATAAAGGAAGGGAAAACAGTTACAATTCTTTGTTCATCAACAGATTTTTCTAACAGAAAGAATGGAGCAAATACATTTTTGATTGACAGAGCTATTTCTAAATACAGTAATGATTTTAATACGTTCAATTTTGGAGGGTCTTCTATGCCATCCATCGCAAAGTATTTCTTGAGTTTTGGTGCAACTCAGGTAGAGTATCCTTTTTTAAAGATCAATAAACTGCCTTCGTTACTTCGACTTTTTAAATCGTAATTGTCGCGTAGTCAATAAAAAGTAAATAATCATAGAGATATACCCAACTGGTAAAACAATAGAAATGATCTCTATTGTAGTTATGAAGCTATTGATAGAAACTCCATAAAAAATAGCAAATAGGTTCCCGGCAAATAAGAAAATATTGAATATCAAACCTATGTGGTTCTTTTTAAGCACTTCTTCTAAGTGACTTACAGGGTTGTAAATGGCACGTAAAAAGAACAAAAAACTCAAAAGTTGTATATAGCTTCCTACTTTCAGCCATTCGTCTTTCAATAAGAAATCAATAAAAGGAGAGCTTAAGAAATAGATCATTAAAAAAGGGATGAATAAACCTAAGAAAAGCCGCAATGTGTACTTCTTAACAAAAGGAAATAATTGCGACTGGTCCTTATTAAAGATCTCAGAAGCTCTTAAGAAAAAGACTTTTGAAAAAGAAGCATTGATAAATGTGGTTGGTACCGATAAGAGAACCACAGCTAAAAAATACCAACCAATTTCGGCATCACTAAAATAGACCCCGGCCAAAATAGGAATGAGATTTAGATTGATGGCGTTTAGGTTATCGGAGAGAACTCCGTAAGAAACTAAGTTCAGGTTTTTTTTAAGAGTCTCTTTAAACTGAGTTATTGAGATAAGAAAGAAAAGGTTTCCTGTTTTGTTGTAAAAATAAATGAGTAGAAACAGCAGGGCAACTACAAAACCGAGCATCAACCCAATATGTGAGGCTAGGAAAAAAAGCCCGATTTGTGCTGTATATCTACTCAACGTAAATAAAACCCTTGAAAAGGCAATTTCTTTAAAAGATTTTTGACGAAGTAAATACGATAAATAAGTATTCTCTAAAGATTTTAAAACAGCTCCTGCCACACAAAAAACGAGGTAAACCTTTAAGAAATTTATCTTAGAAAAAAATGTGTCCGGTAAAATAAGGGCTAAAGTTATACTTACAATTGCTCCAACAACAATGCTGTATATAATTGAAGAGAAAATAACTTTGAGATCTTGTTTTTCATCACTTAAAACAAATGCAGACTCTAGTCTTAGTGTAAAAAAGATGGCTAAAACAGAGGAAATACTGATGAATTTAGAGAATACGCCCAAAAGATCAGAACCGTACAGATCAGCGATAAGCAGTGTGCCAGCAAAACCAATAAGTTGTGCCCAAAAATTTCCTTTGAAAAGAGAAATGACTCCCTTTGCGTAAATAGAAGAAAAGTTTGGCTTATTGATCATAAGAGGTTAAATCTATGATTTTATATTCTGAATTAGAAAAGATAACAGGGAATTTTGAAACTGTCTCCTGATGTAAAATGGCATAATCAAAAGCGTATAAGTTCTTTAGAGCTATGATCTTTTCATCATTTAAGGTTTTATAATACTGTTCGAAATTTTGTTTGTTCAAACCATAACAATCTTTTATTCTCTTGTACCATTCTAACATAGCTTTGTCTTGAAACGGGAAAGCTTTAAAATCTACTACGATTGCCCTTTGAGCTTCAGTTCTTATAAATCCAAAATCGTGAGGAACCAACAAAACGCTTTGTTGCATTGTGTTTTTTAGGATAAATTCTGTTAAATCCGATTGTATTGAGTTTGAAGAAGTTGAGAAATAAGATTTCTGATACTTGGTTAGTTTAACGTGATTTATGTTGTTTGCTATTATGATAGTTGTAACTATAGTCACAAAAACGGAAGTTGCTAAAACTCTATAACTTCTGATCGTAAAAACCATCAATAAGACAAAAAGTGAAAGACTTACAAATACCTTAAGTATAGAAATTCCTGAGAAGATAATAAGTAAAACGATGATAAGACCAGAGAGAAAAAACCTAAGATCATACATCTTTTGTTCTATACTCTTTATTAAATAATCAGCAGTTAAGAGTAAGAATATGAATTTAGCTATGTTAAGCAACCTAAGTAATTGCAAACTTGTAAAAAGTTTAGAAGGCAACAACTCAATAAATATCCAGTTCAATACTATAGAAACTGCTAAAAAAGCAAAAAGGATGAGGGTTGAGATTTTATGATATGAGTTAGATGATCTTTGAAACCATCTTGAGTAAACTATAAAGAAAACAACAGAGAAACCGATAAACTTTAGAAACTCTTTTAACGTAAGGATTTCACTCAAAATATAATGATGAGGGTGCCTGTAGTGAGCTAATATATTGATGAATTCACTTTTTTCTATAGTATGATTGTTTTGGAAGTAAGGAATAAGGTTTGGTAGTAGAAACAAAAAGATCAGAAAAAACAAGCCGGATTTTCGTGCTATAAACCCCCAATTTTTCTTTTGTATAATGTCGATCAACAGTGAAATTGACAAAAAAAGAACTCCAAACTCAAAACCAATGAGAACATGAAATACAGAAACAATTCCTGTAATGAGAATACTGTATAGAATTTTCTTTTGAAGAAAGAAATAAAAAGAGAGTAAAACAAGAGGAAAGACTAGAGTTGTAGGAGTAAAAAGACTGGAGTATAAAACTAGATCGCTACCCATAGCTACTGTTGGTAGCGTCATGATAAAAGTAGCAGCTAGTAACCCTGATCGCTGATTGTTAAACAAAGTATTTCCACAAAGAAATGCGATAATGGCAGTTGTAATATTGCAAAGCAATGTTCCAATAAAAAATAAAAAAGGAATGCTTGCAAACTGAGCGAAAAAAGCAATCAAACCTGCGTAATAATACCTGAGAGAGAACCCTGAGTTGCTACTCACAAAAAAATCTTTAGCCAGATAATCTGTGTTGATAAATTTGTAAATAATAGGAAGCTGTTCTATGTGATCATTGTTGCCAAATGTGTAATTTAACAGAGTTGTTATAATGCCCAAAAAAGCACTAGCAAGAACGAAATAATTAAGTTTTAATTTAGAAAACTGCGTCATAAAGGTTTACCTATTCCAAAAATAGAGTTTTACAATGAAAATAGAACATGTATTCTTTGATTTAGATCATACATTATGGGATTTTGAAAGGAACTCTGCATTAACTTTCCAAAAAATCCTTCCGGAAGCAGGAGTGAATTTAGCATTTGAGAGTTTTGCAAAATCGTATACTCCCATCAATGCTAAATACTGGAAGCTATACAGAGAAGAAAAAGTAAGCAAAGAAAATTTGCGTTATTCAAGATTAAAGGAAACATTTGATGCTCTAGGGTATGATGTAGAAGACAGTGTTATCAATCATTTGTCGGAAGAATATATTTTTCAATTGCCCAATTTCAACCATTTGTTTGATGGTACTATTGAATTGTTAGATTACCTAGATAAAAAATACGAGCTGCACATTATCACCAATGGATTTGAGGAGGTTCAATCTTTGAAGATGCAAAGATCTGGGATCAACGGATATTTCAAAGAAGTAATTACATCTGAGTCTGTTGGAGTAAAAAAACCGAACCCTAAAGTGTTTAAATATGCTATGTCTAAAGCAAGTGCAGCACCGGAAAACTCTATGATGATTGGTGATAATTTAGAAGCAGATATACAAGGCGCAAAAGATTGTGGAATGAATGTTATTCATTACAATTCTGAAAACTTGAATGATATCCCACAAAATGTTACTTCTGTTAATCACCTATTGGAAATAAAACAATATATTTAGCGTTTAATTATAAGAATCGTATAAAGGATATGAAATTAAAGTACATCCCCTTAATCCTATTATTTCTTCTTTCTCCTTTCCTAAACTCCTGTGTTAGTAATACAGACTTCGATCAAATAAATTTAGATGTAGAGCCTATACTTAACTTTCCTCTAGTTTATTTTGAACTGGATCAACTGGACTTTTTAGATGATACAGGCACTATTGAGATTCAGTCGGTTGCTGATATTTCTGATCTTGAGGTGTTTAACTCAAGTACAGTTAGAGATAATTTAACAAGAGTAGATTTATTCTTTGAGTTAACTAATCAGTTCGATCGTGTTTTTGAAGTAGAGGTTGATTTCCTTGATGCCAATGATAACATAACATTTAGTTTTGAAGATATTTCTATTGGAACATTGACCAATTCTGTGCAAGTAAGACAAAACATTCTAATCACAGAAAATCCTCAAATCTTAAATACAACTCAAATAAGGGTTATTGTTAACTTGTTACCCTCAGGAGTTGTGCTAGATCCAGGCGTAGAGAGAAGGTTCAAATTTGAATCAGTAGGAATATTCTACTTAGTTTTTTAAGAAGTGAACATGAAGAAGATTTTATACGCAAACATTTTACTTGTTGCCCTTTTTACAATGAGTGCAAAAGCGCAACAGCAATTAGCATTTTCTTTTGGTGAAACTCCGCATACATTAATGCTAAACCCGGGTGCAGAAACAAATTTCAAGTACCATTACGGGATTCCAATATTATCAAATTTCAATTTTAATACTGGTTTAACTGGTTTTAACCTATCTGAATTATTCTTGGCAGATAATCAGAGTTTTAGAGATAAATTCAGAAGAGTTTTAAATAAAATAGATCAAGACGATTATGTAAATATCAATGCAAGAATTGATATTTTAAACGGAGGTTATCGATATGATGATAGAACTTATTTGAGCTTCGGATTTTATGAAGAGGTGGATATAATGTTTTATATGCCCAAAGATATTGCAGACCTAGTTTATTATGGAAATGTAAATTACCTGAATCGCTCTTTTTCATTTTCTCAACTTAATGTTAAAGCTGATGTTTTAGGAGTACTACACGCAGGTATTTCTAGAAAGGTAAATGAGAAATTAAACATTGGAGCCAGAGTAAAGATTTATTCTTCCAGCCTTAATGTAGAGACCAGTCATAACTCAGGAACTTTTACTACTTTCTCGAATCCGCAGAACATCATAAGACAGTCGTTGAACAATGTGAATGTTAATATCCGAACTTCTGGTTTGGTTGGAGCTAATGATAAAGTATTGGAGAATGGTACAGATATTTTATCCAAAACATTCTTAGGAGGTAACTTGGGACTTGGATTTGATTTTGGATTAACATATCATTTTTCTCCACAGTTAGAGTTTACCGGAAGTATTTTAGATCTAGGATTTGTAAGACATTCAAAGAACACCAGAGTATACAGTGCAAAAGGTGATTATACTTTTGACGGAATTAATTTTGAGTTCGATCCCGACAATCCAAGAGATTACTGGCAAGAGTTAGAAGATGATTTTGACGATAAGGTACCAACAGATGAAACTACGGAAGCGTATACCTCATGGAGGCCTACAAAAATAAATGCTGCTTTAAAGTATAGTTTTGGAGAAATCAGAAGAAGAAGATGTTATGCGAATACTCGTAAAAAATATTACTTCAACGCTATAGGGTTTCAACTACATTCGGTCTTAAGGCCAAAAGGACCTCAGTTCTCATTTACTAGCTTCTTTGAAACGTCTCTTTCAGAAAAAGTTCACAGTAAACTTACACACACAGTTAATGACTATTCTGCAACAATACTTGGGTCAGGATTAACCTTCCAATGGGGTAAAGTAAATGTGTTTGGATTGGTAGATAATATACTTGGTGTAAGAGATGCTATTAGTGCTAGCAATATTTCTGTTAACTTTGGAATAAATATGGTAATAGAATAGACATGAAAAATAGAGTACTAACAATCTTCCTTTTGTTCTTCGGAATCACTATTCAAGCGCAAGAGCTCATTAATTTCAACCAATACAAGTACATAATTGTAAACAGCAAATTTGACTTTGTAAAAAGTGTTGATGCACATCAAACAAGTTCTTTAACAAAGTTCTTATTCAATAAGATTGGTTTTAAATCTTATTTGGATAATGAAGAAGTACCACAAGAACTAGCCATAAACAAGTGTTTAGGCTTGTTTGCCAATGTAAAAGATGTATCAGGATTGTTCATTACAAGAAGCAAGGTTGAACTTAGAGACTGTAAAGGAAAATTGGTGTACACTACAATGGAAGGTGAGGGGAGATCAAAAGATCTAAAAAGAGCGTATTACCAATCGATTACAGGAGCTTTTAAAAAGCTAAGTCATATCAACTATGCTTACGATCCAAGTATAAGTAGAAACCAAGCGGTTGTAGAAAAGAAACCTGTTGTAGTAGAAGAGAAGAAAGAAGTAAAAAGAAAACCTGTAATCGTTTCAAAGAAAGTAACTGTCAAAGAAGAAACTCCAAAGAAAAACGCATTACCGGTATTAACTGCTCAGAAAAAAGGAAACACCTATCAGTTGGCAGATGATAAAGGCAATCTTGTTTTTGTTCTGTTAAAGACCAATGATCCTGAAAAATTTATCATTAAAGACAAGAACGGAACTTTGGTGAAAAAAGGTGGATATTGGTTGGCAGAATACTACGATAACGATTCACTTGTAACCCAAAAGTACAGCGTTAAGTTCTAGTACTTGTACTTGTTTTTCCACAGTTGTTGTAAACGCTCACGAAATTTGTTTTCCCTGGCGTTCTTTCCTGGCTCATAGAATTTTGTGCTACTCAATTCATCAGGTAAGAACTCTTGGTTGACAAAATTGTTGTCATAGTCATGTGAGTATTGATAATTCTTACCATAACCCAAATCCTTCATCAATTTTGTAGGAGAATTTCTCAAATGCAACGGAACAGAAAGATCTCCGGTTTGCTTTACCGACTGTTGTGCATTTTTAATGGCCATATACGAGGCATTACTTTTTGGAGAGTTTGCCAAATAGACAGCGCACTGACTTAAGATAATCCTGGCTTCCGGATAACCAATCACAGAAACAGCCTGAAAGGTATTGTTTGCCAAGATCAAAGCTGTAGGGTTTGCATTTCCAATATCTTCAGACGCAGAAATAAGCATTCTACGCGCAATAAATTTTACATCTTCACCACCTTCAACCATTCTGGCCAACCAGTACACAGCAGCATTAGGATCGCTTCCTCGTATGGATTTGATAAAAGCCGAAACAATATCATAGTGTTGTTCACCGGTTTTGTCATACCTAACGGTGTTCTTTTGTACTTTCTCCAGTACCATTTTGTTTGTGATCACTACAGAATCTTCATTTTCTATCAGAAGCTCAAATATGTTCAATAATTTTCTAGCATCTCCTCCGGAAACCTGTAAAAGTGCATCCGTTTCTTTGAGATCGATCTTTTTCTTGGAAAGAAACACATCCTTTTCAATAGCTCTTTCTAATAAGGCAATGAGATCGTTTTTATCAAAAGAATTCAAGATATATACCTGACATCTGGACAGAAGTGCGGGAATTACCTCAAAACTCGGATTTTCTGTAGTTGCACCAATAAGGGTTACCCATCCTTTCTCTACGGCTCCTAATAATGAGTCTTGTTGAGATTTGCTAAAGCGATGGATCTCATCTATGAAAAGAATAGGATTTTTAGAAGTAAAGAGTCCACTTCCTTTTTTTGCTTTGTCTATAACCTCTCTAACGTCTTTTACACCGGAATTGATGGCACTTAGTGTATAAAAAGGTCTCTTAGATTCTTCGGCAATAATATTGGCAAGTGTAGTTTTCCCAACACCGGGAGGTCCCCAAAAAATTAGTGACGGGATAATTCCTTGCTTTATGTTTCTAGTCAAAATCCCTTGATCTCCAACCAAATGTTGCTGACTAATATATTCTTCTAATGATTTAGGACGGATTCTTTCTGCCAAAGGTGCATTCATAAGGATAAAAGTAAGAAAGATTTATGACAGAAGTTCTCATTTTAAGCAATGGTTTTGTTTTTGATATATTACAGGTATGAATGATAGATCTAGTTTATCTTTTAAACCAAAAATGTTTTGGATTCCAATAGCTTTTGTCTTTGCTATTTGGTTTGTGTATTGGTTTGAGATTCAATATAATTTCAACTTTAACAAGTATGGAATACTGCCTAGAGAGTTCAGTGGATTAAGAGGTGTATTCTTTTCGCCATTCATACACAGCGATACACAGCACCTTTTTAATAACTCGATCCCTTTGTTTGTATTGTCGCTTTGCCTGATGTATTTCTATGAAAAGGTAGCTTATAAAGTACTTTTAATCGGACTTGTTCTTACAGGACTTTTTACTTGGATCATTGCTAGAGAATCGTATCATATAGGCGCTAGTGGGATTGTATACTTATTATTTAGTTTTGTGTTTTTCAGTGGTATTTTCAAAAATCATTTTCGTTTGATAGCTGTATCACTAATTACAATCTTCTTATATGGAAGTATGATATGGTTTGTGTTTCCTACAGAAGGAAGGATCTCATGGGAAGGACATCTTTCAGGATTTGTTGTAGGATTGATCTTAGCATTTCTTTTTAGAAGAAAAGGTCTTGTAAAAGAAGAATATAAATTCAGTCAAACAGAGTTTGATTTGCTATTTGATGAAAATGGAAACCTGATACAGGAGCAAGAAGAGAATCCTGTTATAAACGCTGACGAATAACTTCGTATAAGAAAGCGCCACAAGCTACAGAAACATTTAATGAATCTATCTCACCCAACAAAGGTAGCTTGGCTCTCTCATCCACTATTTTTAGTACAGAAGGGTTTACTCCCTTATGTTCTGATCCCATAACAATAGCCAGAGGTTTGTTCAGGTCTAGATCAAACAAAAGATTGTCTGTTTTTTCAGTTGCGGCTACAATAGAGATATCAGATGCTTGTAAAGTGTAAATAGCGTCTTTGATATGATTAACTCTACAGATAGGTACTTTAAAAGCGGCACCGGCAGATGTTTTAATGGTTTCTGCATTTACGGGAGCACTTCCGGACTGTTGAATAATAATTCCGTGAACACCTGTACATTCAGCACTTCGTATAATGGCACCAAAATTTCGAACATCAGAAACTTGATCCAATAAAAGGAAAAGGGGAGTGGTTTCCTGTTCTAAAGTAGACTCTATCAACTGTTCAAGATCGTTAAATTCTACAGGAGATATTTGTGCAACAGCCCCTTGATGATTTTTATTCTTAGACAATCTGTCAAGCTTTTCAACAGGAACAAAACTTGTTGCAATCCTTTCTTTTTTGATTAAGCTTTCTAGTTCAAAAAAGAGATTTCCACGCAATCCTTTTTGTAAATAAATTTTATTGATTGTTGAACCACTTTGAATTGCTTCTATGATAGCTCTTAGTCCGAATATATTTGTTGTCTGTTCCACGTGGCAAAAGTAGTGATTTATATTGCATAAAAAAACCACTCCGTTAAGGAGTGGTTTTATATATCTATCAACAAGTAATTTTAGATATTACATGGATTGTAAACTACAGTACCAATAGTTGGATTTGGACCATCGTTTATAATAACAATGTTATTAGGAGATGTGATCTGATAAGTGATCTCACTATCCCATGATCCAGAGTTAAACGCAAAGTCTAACTGATCTGTTCCTGAAGGAACGTTAATAACGTGTTGTGCAGCACTACCTTGAGCTGCTGAAACAGTATAGTCTGTTGCAACTCCATCAATAGTTACTGTGATTGAAGCTCCATTCCATCCATCACCGTAAGAATCTTGCATGTCAATTACGTAATTTCCAGCAGGAATATCACATTTCTTGAACATCTCTACTCTAATGTTTCCGTTTTCTACGTATGCATCAGAACCTTCGATTCCGGTTAAATTTAAATCCAAGTATACACTACCTTGATCTGGTAATCCAGCAAATACACTAGTAATAGTTACAGTACCAACGTACTCACCAGCAGGAATTACCAAGCCGCTTAACTGGTATTGACCAGCAGTAGCAGTATTATCTTCACTAGTAACAAAAGAGATTGCTCTATCTGTATTAGAAACAGTTGTTACTAGTACATTTACAGTCATCGATGCTCCTTCTGCAGGAGTTGCAAGTGCTCCAGCACTAGCAGATAACTGAGCTAATGTTTGACCATTAACATTGTCAAATATTGGGTTCTCGTTCTCTTCACAGCTAGTGAAAAGTAATCCTATCGTTAGGAAAAATGCGAATATTGAAAGTTTTTTCATTTTTTCTAAAGTTTAAGATTAATAACCAGGATTCTGAACTAATTCAGGATCTACGTCAATCTGAGATTGAGGAATTGGCATAGTATATCTGTGATCAGTAGCACTTAAAGAACAAGCGTTAAAGATAGTACAGTTAACAGGATCTCTGTCAATTGTTACGTTAGCAGTAACTCCTAATCTCTTAAGATCTACCCATCTGTGTCCTTCAAAAGCAAGCTCTAATCTTCTTTCAGCTAAGATTCCAGCCCAAGCTTCTTGTTGAGAAGCGTATACTGGAGCTGGTTGAGCAGCACCAAATCTAGCATCTCTTAATTGCTTGATATAAGCAGCAGCACCAGTTAAGTCACTAGCATTAGCAGCAGCTTCTGCTCTGATGAATAACATCTCAGAAGATCTGAAGATCTTGATATCATTCATTAAAGGTTGACTTTGGTGACCAGGATATTTTCTGATAACTAAATAGTCATCAAATCTGTCATCATAAGCAGGATCAATAGTAGAAGAAGGGTCGATATATCTAGTAAGTCTGATATCACCAGCAACCTCATCTAACTTGTTGTATAAAGATCTACTCATTTCCATAAATGGAGAACCACTAGCAGTACTGTTTACGAAAGCATATAAGCTTCCAGCCCATCCACCACCTCCGGTACCTTGACCGTCGTAAGAGTCACCTACGTTTCTCTCTAATTCAAAGATGATTTCTGTATCGTCAGTATCACTCCACATGTTGAAGAACTGAGTTTGGTTAGCAATTGAGTAGCTACCTAATAATGTAGCAGCATATCCATCAGCAGCAGCATATTGTCCACGGTAAGCAGCCATTCTAGCTCTTAAAGCAGTAATAAAGTCTCTACTGATAAAAGTTCTACTTGATTGATTAGATAATAATCCATCTGCAGCAGTTAAATCTGCATCAATCATAGCATATACTTCAGCATTTGTATTTCTTGGTAAATCTTCGTTTAATCCAGGAATTGTTGATAAAGCAATTACACCTAAAGCGCTATCATCAGTATAGTCTGTAGAGAAATAAGTGTTCAACATAAAGTGAGTATAAGCTCTTAAAGCTCTTAATTCACCAATAGCATTGTTGTAATCTCCTTGCTCTCCAGCTCCAATAGGAATGTTCTCAGCAGCAGCCAAAATCTTGTTGATTTGGTTGATTGTGATATAGTTACGGTTCCAAATTGTTGCAGGAAGTCCTGTAGTTGAATTTAACACGAATGAATATTCAGCCGAGTTTTGTCCACCACTATCGTTACCGATAGCTGTTTCATCCGAAAATACGGAGTTAATTCTAATTTGTCTTGTATTATCTATTCTATTGTAGATACCTAATACTCCTAACTGTAAATCTTCAACAGTTTTAAAAGCATTCTCAGCAAGTAATGTTCCTGGCTGCTCGATATCGATCACATCATTACACGACGTAAAGACGAATAGAGATAAAGTTAATATGCTTAATAATTTTTTCATAATTTCTTGTTTTTCTTATTATAGTCCTATTTCTAAACCGAAAGAAACTGTTTTTGGTGTAGGATATCCTCTAGACGTACTTGCAAAACCTTCTGCATCATATCCTCTCCATCCTGTAAAAGTTACTATGTTTTCAGCGTTGAAGAACATTCTAAGTTTGTTTAATTTAAACTTATCTAAAACGTCTTTAGGGAAGTTATATCCTAACTGAACAAAACGTAATCTGATGTAGTCAGAGCTAAATAAGAATCTTGTTCCTTGAGGACCACCTAAGTTAGTCGCTCTTAATGCAGGAATATCTGTAACTCTGTTTGTAGGAGTCCAAGCTCTTAAAAGATCACCTGAGTGTCTGAACTGTCCAATTGCAGTTGGATCTACAGCATCAGAGTAGTCAAAGTCGAAACGATCAACACCTAAAGTATAGTTAAACTGAGTTGTTAAGAAGAAGTTCTTGTAATCGATTTCAAATCCGAAACTTCCGTTTGCATCAGGTTGAGCACTCTTTCCAGTAAATCTACGGTCAGCATCACCAGGAGTTTCAGTTAAGTTGTCATTAATATCTAAGAATAATAAGTTTCCGTTTGCTGGGTTAACTCCAACGTAAGGAATTGAGAAGTACTGTCCTAAAGGTCCTCCTTCTTCTACTCCAGTAATGTTAGCTCCATATCTCTCAGAGATGTTGTAGTTACCTGTAAAGTTAAGTCTAACTCTAAGATCCTCTGTGTTAATAGGAGTATAGTTTAATGCAACATCAAATCCTCTGTTTACTAAGTTACCATCACTGTTTGCACTAATACTAGTTACACCAAAGTAAGAAGGTGTTGGAAGCGGTACAAATAAACCAGTTGTATTTTTTCTATACCAGTCGATAGTACCAGTTAATTTTCTATCCCAAATTTCAAAGTCAACACCTACGTTGATTTGCTCAGTAGTTTCCCACTTAAAATCAGGGTTAGCAACAGATCCTACGATCAAAGCATTTGATCCACCGTAACCACCACCAGTATTATATAAATCTAATACAGTGTTTGCTCCACCAGCAGACTGGTTACCAGTCTCTCCCCAAGAAGCTCTTAACTTTAATAATCCGAAAGGAGAATCTTCCATGAAGTCTTCCTTGTCAATATTCCATCTACCAGCTACAGAGTAGAAAGTACCCCAACGGTTAGAAGTTCTAAACTTATAAGAAGCATCACGTCTTAAAGTACCAGTAAATCCAAATCTCTTGTCGTAGTCATAATCAACGTTTGCGAAGTATGATAATAAACCAGTTTCAGAAATATTAGCATTCTCTGTACCTACGTAGAAATCGTTAGCAGCGTTGTCAAATACAAAACCACTACCATCTCCAGGGAAGAATGTTCTTGGATCTAAACCTCTAGCGAAGAATCCGAAAGATCTTCCGTGAGTTTTGATAACCTCCATGTAAACACCAGCGTCAAGAGTGTGCTTGTCGTCGATTACAGTAGAGTAGTTAATAGAGTTCAATAAGTTGAATGAAGCAAAACGGTTAGATTGTTGAGCTTGGAAACCTGGAGTGTTATCTCCTGTCGCAGCAAATAACAATGCGTTGAAAGATGTTGGTCCTTCAGCTCTTGTTAAGATCTCTTCGATATAATCCATACCGAATCTAGAGCTTACTCTTACACCGTTGAAAATTTCATAACTAGCATTTAATGCCATAATAACTTTAACTTCTTCCTCGAAACGAGTATAAGTAGCTAATCTATCTAATAAGAATAATGGAGTATTAGAGAATAAAAGCGGAGATAAAAGTGCCGCCCCGTTCGTATACTCATCTGGAGAAATATAAGGTACAGACATAAATGCTCCTAATACATAGTTTCTGTTAATTGCTCCAGAACCAATACTGTTAGGCTCATTACTCTTAGAGTAGTTTAATGAAGTTGTAACTCCATAGTTGAATTTTTTGTTTTGATTCGTACCGTTGATTTTCATGTCAAGGTTAAATCTTTTCAAGTCACTATCTTGAAGGATACCTTCTTGCTCGAAGAAACCTAAAGAAACGTTAGTTGCAGTAGTTTCAGAACCAGCAGATAATCTTAAGTTGTGACTGTGAGTAACCGCAGTTCTAAAGAATACGTCTCTCCAATCAGTATCAACAGCGTTAGCTAAAGCATCGATCTCAGCATCTGTTAAAGAAGCACCACGACCATTTCCATAAGTTCTTTCTAATAATAACTGTTGTCTAGAACCTAATAAATCGAAGTTTACATCCTGTAAAGTAGAGTAACTGTTTAAGTAGTTGTACTCAACTTGTAACTTACTGTTGAATTTACCTCCTTTTGTAGTAATGATAATTACCCCGTTTGCACCCCTGTTTCCGTAGATCGCTGTTGCTCCAGCATCCTTTAATACGTTTACAGAAGCTATGTTGTTAGGGTTTAAACTTCTAAAGTTATCACCATCTACAGGTACACCATCAATAATAAATAATGGCTCAGCATCCCCGTTAATTGTACCAATACCACGAACAATAATCTGGCTATTAGCACCTGGCTGACCTGATCCTGTAGTAATGTTTACCCCTGCTGCTTGTCCTTGTAACGTCTGAACGATAGATGCGTTTGGTCTACCTTCAATTGTTTCAGCACTCAAAGTTGTTACAGATGAGTTTACAGTAGGTTTTGCTCTTTTAATGTCGTAAGCAGCAGTTACAATGATCTCGTCAAGAACCTCACCTGCTTTTAATACAACATTAATAGTGTTTGATGAACCTACAGTTCTTTCTACACTAGTGTAACCTAGGTAGCTGAACACAAGAACATCACCAACTTTGGTTTTGATAGAGTACTTTCCATCAAAGTCGGTTTCAGTACCAGTAGTGGTACCTTTAATTAAAACACTAACCCCAGGAAGCGTACCATCGGCGTCGCTAACGGTACCTGAGACAGTCTTTTCTTGTGCAAAGGAGACTTGCACAACCAACGCCAATAACAGCGTTAAAATTCCATTAAACTTTGTCTTCATTGTATAATTATTTGAATTAATTAATGCCAAAAGTCTTAAAATAAACTTAAAACTCCAATTTTTTAACAAAAAAAAACTTAAAAAAGTTAAGTAAATGTTAAGCGAGTTTTACTTCTGTTGAATTGTTTTCAATCAAAAACTATTCGTGTTAATTTTAGGTTAATAAAAAAGCGCTGCTCTGTGAGCAACGCTTTTCTGTATACAATGAAAATTTTAAAGTTATTGATTTACAGGTGTTTTTGTAAATAAATCTGGTATAGGAGAAGGAACGTTTGGATTCGTGTCAACTTCTACCTGAGGATAGATAAAACGCTGTGGAATTGTCGATCCTGTTTTTGGTGGTACATTTAATAAATTATTTGTACGTCTTATATCATGGAAAGGTTGTAACTCACCAATCAATGAAATATATTTCTCTTCTAAGATCTCTGCTAATAAGGCTGCACTTCCAGAAGCCGAAGCTGTTGCAGGGAAGCTACCTCCGTATACAGTTGCTAAGTGTGCTCTTACCTCGTTAAATGCAGTAACGTCTCCAGCATCACCTGTTCTATTTGCTGCTTCTGCCTCGATCAACTTTACTTCTTCGTATGAAATAATGTTCATAGAAGCTGTCTCAGCAAAAACTCCGGTACTAGATACGTTAGGTGCATGACCTGAACCATCAGAATAAGGAGTGAAGTAGAAAGTGAATCTGTTAGAATCACCAGGTGTGTTGATCAATCTTGGTACTGTACCATCTAATAAGTGTAATAAATGAGAATCAGTAGCTCCAAGATATCCGTCGCGCTCATCTACCATAAACTGATAGTATAAGTTCTCAGTATTGGTAGAAGTAGTATGTAAAGAAACCAAGCTCTTAGCAGGTGTGTCAATTCCTTGACGTGCACTAGCCAATGCATTTGGATAATCTTTAGCGATCAAATAATAACGAGCTTTTAAAGAGTAAGCAATTTCTGCCCAAGTAGCTCCACTAGACAAGCGGTTTCCTGCATAAAGAGAAGCGCTTGACGAACCTACATTGGTAATAGCTTGATCTAAAATTGTTTGAATTCCTGAAAGAACGGCAGCTTGACCGTCGTATGCAGGTTGAGGAAACTCATCCGGATTACCGGCTTGCGAGAATGGAATGTCTCCAAACAAAGCAGCCATTTCTCCATAAATAGCAGCTTTTGCTATTTGAGCGATTCCGGCAAGTTGCATGTTTCCAGATTCTAAAGCTAATCTTTCTGTTAATTCAGCTTGTTGAATTCCGTCAACATAAGCATCGTCCCATGCATCATCATAATCTGCAGCAGTTGTTGAGTAACCGTTTACAGTTAAATATTGTCTATCCTCACCTGTAAAGTGATTCATGAAAATACCTGCGTAACGAGCACTGTTTGACGTAGCTAATTGCATCCATCCTAATTGCGCCTGACCAATAATCAGTTCAGGTGGTGCGCTCGAAAAGGCATTAGGGTCTGTATTTAAATCTTCCGTATAGCTCTCGCATGACATAGTGATGAAGAGAACCGAAAGAATACTGTAAGCTAATATTTTTTTCATTTTATATATTTTAATTTTTTTAATCATAATTAGAAAGAAACACGTAAGGTAGTTAACACTGATTGAGTTCCAGGGTTACTAAAGTACTCTAGTCCTCTACCTTTAGAAGCTCCAGTTAAGTTGTTATCTGGGTCAAATCCATCGATCTTAGTCCATAAAGCTAGGTTACGACCTGTAATACCTAATTGAATGTTATCGATTTTAAGCTTAGAAGTTAAACTTCTTGGGAAATCATAGAATAAAGAAACTTCTCTTAATCTTACCCAAGATGCATCTTCATAGAAAGGCTCACCAACATCTCCAAATCCACCTCCATTGGTTGTCCACCAATCTTGGTCAACAGCAACAGGACCTCCTCCGAAGTCTACTTCGTAACCTCTAAACGTTGTTCCGGCAGGAATTGTAGCTCCTCCAGCAGTTGTTAAGTTTGTAGAAGCAACTGTTTCAACAGCAGTATCCGGGTGGATTCCGAAGAAGTATAAAACCCCTCTTGTACCATTCCATACATCATTTCCTTGAGATGTTTCTAATAAAGCAGATAATGTAAATCCTTTATAAGAAACCGAAGTTCCTAACGAACCTCTCCATTCTGGGTTTGGATCTCCAAGGTATGTTTCAGTAGCAGCTGCAGTTGGGAATCCGTTGGCATTTAAAATTAAATTACCGCTGGCATCTCTTGCGTATGCAGTACCTCTTAATACTCCAAATGGTTGTCCTTCAGCAATACCTGAAGAGTTAGATGTAAATCCGTTTAATGCAAAGTATGCGCTACCCGCTAAATCTTCAACCATGTTTCTATTTCTAGTGAAGGTTAAATTCATGTTCCAGTTTACATCCTCATTTTGAATGATTCTACCGGTAAGGTCAATTTCAATACCCTTGTTTGAGATCTCAGCAGCATTTACAGACTGAGAACCAAATCCGGTTGAAGGTGCTAATGGAAGGTTTAATAAAACATCAGAAGATGTTCTGTTATAATATGTAAAAGATAAGCTCACTCTGTTTTCTAAGAATCTAGTGTCGAAACCAACTTCAAATTCCTTGATACGCTCTTCTTTTAAATCTGGGTTACCTCTTTGTGAAGATTGTGCTAATGGGTTACCGTATAAGGCTCCTTCATAACCATCACCCCATCCAGAGAATACACCTCCAGTAGTAATTACAGTAGAAGTTAAATATGGAGCGGCTTCAATACCTACCTCACCATAAGAAACTCTCATTTTACCAAATGATAAGAAGTCTACATTTTCAAGGTACTTTGTAAAGTTCCAACCTGCAGATGCACTAGGATAGAAGATCAATCCTGCATTTGGTAATGTAGATACATATTCCCCTCTACCTGTCAATTCTAATAAGAACTCATTTTTATAATCGAAATTCAATAAAGCAAATGCTCCTGATTTTCTTGTCTTAGAAATGAAGTCTGTTGTATTAGAGTTTGCAGAAACAGCGTTTCCTACGTTTAAGAAGTCTAATGCATCAGGGTTTGTAAAGTTACTCTCGTCTGCAGATAATCTCTTATATGAGTTTTGAGTAAATTGAGTACCTACAGTATAATCTAATCTTAGATCACTGTTAATATTTTTTGTTCCAGTTAAGAATACTGTATAGTTTTGATTACTCTCAGTAATTCTGTCTTCTCCAAAAAGACCGTTAGTACCGTCTCCAGCAGAACCAGAAGGCCAGAAATTAATTCTGTTATCTTGATAGTAGTCAACACTGTAACGTCCTGTTAAAGATAAATCGTCGTTAATTTTATAAACAAACTCAGGAGCTATAATAAATCTGTTAACCTCATTTAAGTTCTTTTGCTCATTAATTGTCCAAAGTGGGTTGTTATAAGCAGGAGAGTTATAGCTAAAAGTACCGTTCACTGGATCGAAAGTTCTTGCAGATCCTAAGTGCTGTCTATATCCTCTGTGTGAGTTTGGAGTTGGAATACCGTTGGCGTCGAAGTGAGTTCCGCGGTAATCTCTAATGTCAAAGTCAGGAGAAGTACGTAAGTATCCTAAATATAAACCGTTTAAGTTTGATCCAGTTTGAACACGATTTGATTCGATATTAATATATGTTGCAGACATTTTTAATGTAAACTTGTCTGAGAAATCAGTATCGTTGTTCAAACGAACACTTGTTCTTCTATAGTCAGAAGCACCTCTGTAGATACCTTCTTGATCCCAGTTAGATAAACTGGCAAAAGTTCTACTCTTTTCACCTGCATAGCTAAAACTTACGTTGTTATCATATACAACACCTGTTTTGAAAACAGCATTTCTGTTTGCAGAGTTAAATACTTCTGTTGAATTTTTTTGTGTAATTGGGTAGTATAGAGTTCCGTTATCTGCTTGGAAGTAAGCACCAGATGTGTTTACAGTATCCGGACCTCCAGCTCTGGTAGAGATTTTAGCTCCGTACGAGAAACCAGTATTAGAAAGACCAGAACCGGTTAAGTGGTCAGAACCTCTCCATCCTTGTCCAAATGTACTTTGCTTATCCCATTCTCTGTTTACTTGGTCAAAAGACAAAGCAGATTTAACATCTACCTTCCAACGACCTTTTACTCCTTTACCACGCTTAGTTTTGATAACAAGTACCCCATTTGCAGCACCTGTACCGTAAATCGCAGCAGCAGAAGCTCCTTTTAATACAGAGATAGACTCAATGTCTTCCGGGTTGATATCATTCAAACGAGATTGTTGTACAACACCAGCAGTACCTCCACCAATAGCAGAGTTAGAAATAATAGCACCATCTAATACGATAAGTGGGCTACTATCTCCCAAGATAGTGTTCTGACCTCTAATTTGAATATACGCTCCCGCACCCGGGTCACCAGAGTTTCTTGTAATGTTTATACCGGAAGTTTTACCAGATAAACCTTGCAAAAGACCTGCTTCTCCAGATTTTTGAAGTTGGGCTACCTTTACAACACTTGTGGAACTGAGATCATCGTCCTTTTTCTTCTCAGTACCTAATGCTGTTAATACAACTTCTTCTAAAACATTAGCATCCTCTACCATAGTTACATCAATTGTTTTTGATGCTCCTACTGTTTTTTCAACACTCTTGTATCCTAGATAACTAAATACAAGGATGTCGCCTACTTTTGTTTTGATTGTATACTTACCATCAAAATCAGTTTCTGTTCCTGTAGTAGTTCCTTTGATCAAAACGCTTACCCCAGGTAAGCCTCCTGAACTATCAGAAACCGTCCCGGAAATCGTCTTTTCTTGTGCAAAAGATATCTGCACAATCAACGCTAGGAATAGCGTTGAAATTCCTTTGAATTTTCCCTTCATTTATTTGAGTTTTTGAATTAATTCTTCTCAAATATCTTAAATTAATGTTAAAAAGCAAGGCTAGATGTTAAAAAAAAGCAAACAAAATGCTAAAAAGATTGTTATATGTGTTAAAAAATAGGGGAAATGATACTTTTTTCGTAAAGCGTAAAAGTGACCTTTTTTAGGTATTTATACCTGCTTTTTTTAAAAGCTTGATTTGTTGAAAGTTGTTGTGATAAAAGGAAGATGAAGGTTTTCTGATTGACTTTTGTCTTTTTATGTAATGAATGTAAATAACCCGATGCATTTTAATGCATCGGGTTGGTTTAACTATTGTGATATGTTTTTCTTTCTTAAAGAAGTTTAGTCTTTTCAAAAAGAAATAATCAATCTTGGGTTGTTTCTTTTTCAGGACTATTTAAATAACCATAGTATTGTGTCCAAATCATCTTCTCCTTGCTCGGAAATAGCAGTATTATAATTTGCCTCATTCAAAAACTGGGCTGTTGAAGAATAAGCATGTCTTTGGGGAATACCTGTAGCATTTGATAATAAGTTAGCAGGAGCGATTAACCCAATTCTATCTTCGGTGTCAGAAGCTTTAAATCTTCTCCATTCTGCCCAACTATTATATCCTTGCATATATAATGACACCCACTTTTCATATGCGATATCACTAACGTTGCTATATGGGTTTGCTGTAATATATGTAGTAGCGTCTGCAGTATTTACACCCCATTGTTTCATTGATGCCATAATAGCTTCATTATACAGAGTAGATGCATTCTCGCTTGTCCAACCCAAAGCTGCTGCTTCAGCTCTGGCAAATAGAACTTCAGAATAGGTGTATATCATTAAAGGAGCATCCCCCTTCTTAATGATGTCTTTTGTGATAAAAGAATAATTGTTAGTATTAGAGTTGGATACCCCGTAAGGAGCGCCTACATAAGTGGAGGATGTTTCAGCTAAATCGGCCATCTTTGGTAATCTAGGATCTTCCGGGGCAACGTTTGTTCCAGAGCCTATAAGAGCTTTTACAAAAACGTCACTAACTAAATAATCCTTTCTCGATTCAAATCGATCTTGCCATGGATTGTCATTGTTGTCTTCCGTTAGGTATGTGTAATAGATGTTTTGAGAGTTGGAAGAGATTGCTCCGGAAACAGCTTCGTTAAACTTCTCTTTTCCTATAGTAGGATTAGCTTTAGATAATCTCAAAGCCATTACAAGCTTAATGGTGTTTGCAAAGGTTTTCCAACGGCTCATGTTTCCATCAAAGAGGATGTCTCCTTTAGGGCCTGCTCCTGAATCGATCGTTTCTAGAGCTTTGTCTAGTTCATCAAATAAGCCATTGTAGATTGCTTCTTGGGAATCATATTTAGGATAGATGTTGTTATCAGCATCTAGGGCTTCCCTATAAGGAAGATACCCCCATCTGTCTGTCATACCGTGCAAAAACCAAACTCTTAAGATTGTTGCCGCTGCAATTTGGTTTGCATTAGATCCGTAAATTTGTGTGCTTGTAGAGGTTTCTGGGTTTGTGTTAAGGTCTATAATTGTTTTGAGATCTAGCAGTATGCCATAATATCCGTCAGTATCCCAGTTAAGTGTTTCGTATCTGGATTCTTCATCGTACTGTCCGTTTGAAAGATACTGAACATATAGATTTGGAGTGGTTTGAGAAATGTATGCGCTCATCTCTCTTATGGAATTTGTCAAAAGGGGTGCTGTCACCGCTAGGCTAGGATTATTTGGGTCAATATTTGTGTCGCCGAAATCAACATTTTCACATGCCGACAATAGAAAGGTGATTGCAACAATAAACAATGTAAATTGATTGTATTTTTTCATTTGGTTGTTTTTTTAATTAAAATGTCATTTTAATATTAAGACCGATGGTTCTTACGTTTGGTAATTGACCTCCTTCAGTCCAGCTAGTTTCAATTTCTGAAGGATCTAACCCTGGTATTGAAGAATAAATAAGCCATACGTTGTTTGCAAAGAGTCCTATGTTGAAACTCTTAAATGGTAGTTTTTCTACGAATTCTTTCGGAAAAGAGTAGTCAATTCTAAGTGTTCTTAATTTGATATAGGAGGCATCATATAACCATCTCTCATGTAATGCAAATAGTCTACCCCAGTAGGTTGAAGCTTCTATGTTATAAGAAACCGGTTTTCCTGTTGTTTCATCTACTCCTTCAATTAAGACTCCACCTCCATCAGCAACAGCATCTCTAACAGGATTTCCTAAATTATTATTACCAACTGTTTCTATACCTAAGCCGGAATAGTTGTTGAACATTCTTGTAGCGGAAAATACCTTGCCTCCTTTTTGGAAGTCAATGTCAAACCCTATGCTAAAATTTTTATATCGGAAATTGTTGGAAAAACCACCTGTAAAATCAGGTAAAACATTACCTAGATATTGATTGGTTTCATATAAAGGAGTTCCAGAGGAAGAGAGAATAATCTGTCCATTACTATCTCTTTTAAATGCTCTACCGTAAATTGCTCCCCATTCTTTCCCAACTCTTTCTTGTAATTGAATACCTCTCCAAGAACTTGATATAATGTTAACGTCTATACCCTCAGAAATTTTATCTACAAATCTTGTTAGAGTGGCAAAATTTAAAGTAACATCCCAGTTGAGATCTTCTTTTTTTAGAATGTCATAATTTATACTTGTTTCAAGACCTTTGTAGGTTTGTTTTCCGTCGTTTTTGCTGGTAGAAGTATATCCGGTAGAACCATCTAATGATACACTTACAGGGAGTTTGCTGTCTGTTTTTCTAAAGTAAGTAAAGTCGACTCCAAGACGACTATTGAATAGTTTAAGTTCTGTTCCTATTTCAAAATCTTTGCGAATACCTCCTTTTAGTAAAGGGTTTTCAAGGGAACTTTGATTAGAAAGCGTTCCATTGTTTTCATAAGGTGTTCCAACACTAAAAACACGAAATAGCGAGTATTGACCAGGGAATCTAGGGGCTTCTGCTGTGCTTACTCTAAATTTACCAAATCGTAAAAAGTCATTTTTAGGGATTAATTCAGAGAAAACAAAACTTAAAGAAGCACCGTAAGTGTCAACTCTATTGTTGTTTGGGTTTGCTGAAGAAGCCCAATCTAGTCTAGCGCTACCATCTACATATAGTAAATCTTTGTAGCCAAGAGAGGCTTTTGCGAAAACAGACTGGCTTTTAAATTTTGATGATGACGATCTTATAGAAGGCCTGTCTATAGAGGTGTTTAAGCTATAGAAGTCAATAATGGATAAGCCACCATTTGTGCTCCCGGAAATACTCTTAGAACCAAGAGAAGATAATTCAAATCCAACATTGGCGTTAATGTCAATATCTTCACTAAGATTGTCAGAGTAATTAAGAATTCCAAACAGTTCATTTCTGTGGCTTTCGCTTTCATTTTCACTATAAGATGGTAGAGTCTGGCCTCCTAAACTCCCAAAAGCTATTCGATTATTGGATTCATAAGAGTTGAAAGTTTTCTTGAGGTCTATTTGTACATTTAAACTTTCGTTAAAATCGTATTTAAGACCAATTCTTCCAAAAAGCGCATTTTTGTTCTGAAAGCTTAGGTTTTCAAAGGCTTCAAAGAATGGAGAATCCCAATACAAAGGAGCTATATCTGTAGGACTGTTGATATTCCAAGAAACAATTTTTCCATTTCTTTTGTAATTCCGAACTCTGTCAATGTCTATCTGACGTTGCCACCATTGATTAAAGTTAGATGCAACATTACCATAACCGTTTCCAGGAGCATTTTTTGTTTTCCTGTCTTGATAATTGAAATTTGCAAGAATGGTTAATTTTTTATCAACCTTGTAGCTAGCATTAATGTTTGCTTGCATTTGTTTTCTTTTTGCATTTGGAAATGCAGTTGTCCTATCAATATTTGTCAGCCCAATTCTTAAATTATAATCTTCGCCTCTCTTTGCAAAACTTATGGAGGTGTTATTAACGATTCCTGTGTTAAAAAAGTTCTTAACATTGTTAGGATTTGCAGTAAAAGGTCTTAGTTTTCCAAATTCAGGATCACCTTCAATCCAAGAGTCCCAATGACGAACTAGTTGCCCATCTAATTTTGGGCCCCAACTTTCATCAGCTTTGTAGTCAACCATTGGCTGTCCGTCAAATGCGGCCCAAGATGCAGGGTGTCTGGTAGGGTCAAAGTTAAAAGTGCTAAAGTTTTGAGAGTACCCACCTCCGTATTCATTTTGGTATTCAGGCAATAGGTATACATTCTCAAACGAACTAGCGTGATTGATGGTGATAATACCTTCTCCTTTAGGTGCAGATTTTGTAGTGATTAATATAGCTCCATTAATTCCTTCCGGCCCATATAATGCTGTTGCAGCAGACCCTTTTAAGATAGATACATCAGCAATGTCGTCTGGATTAATATCTGAGGTAGAGCCAACTTTTATGTTATCTACAATATAAAGAACGTTTGAATCTCCTCTTAAACGTATTTGGGAATTTCCGAAACCGGCACTTGGAGCTCCAATAGCTTGTACTCCTGCAATTTTTCCTGCCAATGCATTGTTGAGACTAGGTTCTCTAGATCGTATTAGGTTTTCAGGTTTGATAGATTGTTGAGCAAAACCTAAGGATTTTTTATCTCTTTTAATTCCTAATGCTGTTATAACAATTTCTGTAAGAAGCTCTCCGCTTTCTTCGAGAATAACATCAATAGTATTTGATGTTTCTACTTGTTTCTCAATGGTTTTGTATCCTAAGTAGCTAAAAATAAGAATGTCTCCTGTTTTTGCTTTGATAGAATACTTCCCGTCAAAATCTGTTTCAGTTCCTTTGGTAGTTCCTTTTATAGCAATGTTTACTGAGGGTAATGCTCCGGATTTGTCAGAAACAGTTCCTCTGATAGTTTTTTCTTGTGCGAAAATTAGCTGCACAAGTAACGCAAAAAATAGCGTTAAAATTCCTTTAAATTGTCTTTTCATTTTGGATTTTTGAATTAAAAATTAGGCTCAAATATCAAGGTTTGAGGGTTAAAAAAAAGGTTGATAATCAGTGAGTAAGCTCCGAAAAGACTAAAAGGAAAATAGATGTATCTAAATAGGGTATAGGAGGGGTGTTTTATGTAATAAAAAAATCAAATATTTTTAAACTCTTTCACTAAAAAAATGTGTTCCAAGAGATAATTAACTTAGAATTGTTAAAATCGAAAGCAGAACCGGATGCTTTTCCTATGGCATATCCGAGGTTGATGAAGTTGTTGTTTAATTGGAACGAATATCCTACTCCAATTCCAATGGCATTTCTAATTTTATCAGATAAAGTCTCGTTAAAAAAAACAACATCTCCAATCGTATACAAGTAAGAAGAATTGGATACTAGATACCTGTATTCTGTGTTGAAATAGGTGTATTGATCTGTAAAGATGCTCTGCTCGTTAAAACCTCTCAAGCTGTTGGCTCCTCCAATTCTAAACAGCTCATTTAGCAAGAAGTTTTTTGAGTTTAAATATCCTAGCCTGTTTTTTATATGTAGATAACTTCTCTTTGAAGTGAGGATGTTAAGCGTGGTACTCGATTCAACTTTATATTGTGTGGTAGAGGATGAGTTGTTTTCATCTCTGGATCCAAAGGAAGAGTTGATTTGAAAGGATAGTTTATTGTTGTAGAATGTATTTTGACTTCGGAGGATGAAAGAATACCCTAGTCCAACAAAATAATTTGAGAAGTCTTTTATATCAGAGTTGGCATCGTCTAATAAATAATTTGAGTTTTCTGAAGAGAAAGAAGTGGAGATATCAGACTTTGCATTAATTCTATAATTTAGTGAAAGGTTCACTTTGGTGTTTAAAAAAGTGGAATCTTGTCTGTAAATGTTGAAGCTAAAGCTAGGAGTAATGGCAGACCTAAAAATGTAAGGAATTCTTGTGCTAAGTCTAAATTCTGAATTCTCATCTTTGATCCTGTTCCAAAACAGCTTAAAACTTTCTCCGGTGTGTAATACGTTGTGTAACTTAAGATCTAGATTTCCGTTGATGAGCAGGTCGTTGCTGTTGTCTTTGGTTGCAAAATTGATAATTCCGTCAATGCTACTGATCTTTTTTTGCTTGAGAAATAAATAAAGAATAGTAGAATCTTTTTTGAACAATACTTCAGGAGGTTTGATCTCTTCTAAAAAAGATAGTGCCTTTGTTTGATTGGAGATAATTTGTAATCGTTCTTTCGAAAAAATAGTCTTTGAACTTATCTTATAGTGATTTTTAAGATAGAATTTTGGAAACTGATCATAGCCTTTAACTACAATGTTGTTTACTGTTCTGGTTTTTGAAGATTTAATACTTAAATGAAAAATAAAAGAGGACTTTACTTGCTTGGGAACTTCTAAAGTAATCTCAGCAAAAGATTTTCCTTGCTCGTCCAATTCCTTTGCAATGGTGTTAATGTAGTTTTCTACTTCACTGGGGCGTAAAGAAGTGGAGTCTCTTGACGTGAAAAGAGAGCCTCTGTATTCTTCTTTGAGCTTTTTGGAAATTACAATGACGACCTTTTCTGTTTTAGGACCTAAAGAGAACTTAGCTATAATAGTTTTCTCTTTTTGAGTAATGCTTTCTGTTATAGAGGTAAAGTAACCGTCTTTCTTTAATTGTGTGTGAACTGAATCGATCGATGCATGAACGCTCTTTAGGTTAAGGTGCTTTTTCTGATAAGAATAGCGATTTAGCAAAGAGTTTTCTACAGTATCTTTTCCTATAATTTTCAATGTAAAATCTTGGGCAAAAATTCCATGATTCAGACAAAACAGAAAAAGGAGAAATAAATATGGTGTAAATTTTTTGTTCAAAACCTATTTTAAAAAGCTTTCAAATGTAGCGTAAAATCAGAAAAAAATAACGTTTTGCCCTGTGTTACAAAAAAATAACATGCTGGTATTTGAATAGAAAGAAATTAATCGTACATTTGCGCACTCTTAAATAAAGAGTAAAATTTTTAGTACAAACGAAAAATAGTAACAATTTAGTATGCCAACTATTCAACAATTAGTTCGTAAAGGAAGAACCAAAATAACTAAGAAGAGTAAATCGGCTGCTTTGACGTCTTGTCCTCAAAGACGTGGAGTTTGTACGCGTGTATACACTACAACGCCTAAGAAACCTAACTCAGCAATGCGTAAAGTAGCAAGGGTAAGGTTGACAAACGGTAACGAGATCAACGCGTACATCCCAGGAGAAGGACATAATCTTCAGGAGCACTCGATAGTATTAGTTAGAGGTGGAAGGGTAAAAGATTTACCAGGAGTAAAGTACCACGTTGTTCGTGGAGCTTTGGATACAGCGGGAGTTGAGGGAAGAACTCAACGTAGATCAAAGTATGGAGCAAAACGCCCAAAAAAGTAATCATTTAACTTTTTTAATGTAAAGACATGAGAAAAAGAAGAGCCAAAAAAAGAGTTTTGTTACCGGATCCAAGGTTTAACGATCAGTTAGTAACTCGTTTCGTGAACAACCTAATGTGGGACGGTAAAAAATCTGTAGCGTTCAAAGTATTTTACGATGCAATGGATATCGTAGATAACAAAAAAGAAGATAGCGAGAAAACTGCGCTAGAAGTATGGAAAGATGGTTTGTCTAATGTAATGCCTCACGTAGAAGTACGTTCAAGACGTGTAGGAGGAGCAACATTCCAAATCCCAATGCAAATTAGACCAGACCGTAAGGTGTCTATGGCAATCAAATGGATGATTTCTTACGCTAGAAAGCGTAATGAAAAAACAATGGCACAAAAGTTAGCTGCTGAGATTTTAGCTGCTGCTAAAGAAGAAGGTGCTGCTGTAAAGAAAAGAGTTGATACACATAAAATGGCAGAAGCTAATAAAGCATTCTCTCACTTTAGATTTTAATAAAAATGGCTAGAGATTTAAAATATACAAGAAATATAGGTATTGCTGCTCATATTGATGCAGGTAAAACAACTACTACTGAACGTGTACTTTATTACACGGGTGTATCACACAAGATTGGTGAAGTGCATGACGGTGCTGCAACAATGGACTGGATGGAGCAAGAGCAAGAAAGAGGTATTACTATTACTTCTGCTGCAACTACTTGTGAATGGCAATTCCCAACTGAAAATGGTAAGCCAACTGCTGAAGCAAAAGGATACCACTTTAACATTATTGATACTCCGGGTCACGTAGATTTTACTGTAGAGGTAAACAGATCTTTACGTGTATTAGACGGATTAGTATTCTTATTCTCTGCTGTTGATGGGGTTGAGCCTCAATCAGAAACAAACTGGAGATTAGCTGATAACTATAAAGTGCCAAGAATTGGTTTCGTAAATAAAATGGACCGTCAAGGATCTGATTTTATGAACGTAAACAGACAGGTAAAAGAAATGTTAGGTTCTAATGCAGTGCCTATCGTTTTACCAATTGGTGAAGAAGCTGATTTTAAAGGAATTGTTGATTTAGTAAAGAACAGAGCAATTGTATGGCACGAGGAAACTCAAGGTGCAACTTTTGATGTAATCGATATTCCGGAAGAATTAAAAGCTGAAGCAGCTGAGTATAGAGCTTTATTGATTGAAGAAGTAGCAAGTTACGATGAGAACTTGTTAGAAAAATTCATGGAAGATGAAGATTCTATTACTGAAGAAGAAGTGCATGCTGCTTTAAGAGCTGCAGTAATGGATATGGCAATCATTCCAATGATCTGTGGTTCTGCATTTAAAAATAAAGGTGTTCAGTTCTTATTAGATGCTGTATGTCGTTATTTACCTTCTCCTTTAGATAAAGAAGCTATTGTAGGAACAGATCCTAATACAAACGAAGAGATTACTCGTAAGCCAGATGCTAAAGAGCCATTTGCTGCATTAGCATTTAAGATTGCTACAGATCCTTTCGTTGGACGTTTAGCATTCTTTAGATCATATTCAGGAAGATTAGATGCTGGATCTTACGTGTTAAACAACCGTTCAGGTAAGAAAGAGCGTATCTCTCGTATTTACCAAATGCACGCTAATAAGCAAAATGCAATCGATTATATCGAAGCAGGAGATATTGGTGCGGCAGTAGGATTTAAGAGTATCAAAACGGGTGATACATTATCAGATGAGAAACACCCTATTGTATTAGAATCAATGGATTTCCCAGATCCTGTAATTGGTATCGCTGTTGAACCTAAAACAAAAGCTGATGTAGATAAGTTAGGATTGGCTTTAGGTAAATTAGCTGAAGAAGATCCAACATTTACTGTAAGAACAGACGAAGCTTCAGGACAGACTATTATTTCTGGAATGGGTGAGCTTCACTTAGATATTATTGTAGACCGTTTGAAGCGTGAATTCAAGGTTGATGTAAACCAAGGACAACCTCAAGTAGAGTACAAAGAAGCTATTACAGCTGCTGCAGAACACAGAGAAGTTTATAAGAAACAATCTGGTGGACGTGGTAAATTCGCAGACATTGTGTTTACAATGGAGCCTGCAGAAGAAGGTGCTCAAGGATTACAATTTGAATCAATCATTAAAGGTGGTAACGTACCAAAAGAATTTGTTCCATCTGTAGAGAAAGGATTCCAAGAAGCAATGAAAAATGGTCCTTTAGCTGGATATGAAATGGATTCAATGAAGGTAACTTTAAAAGATGGATCTTTCCACCCTGTGGATTCTGATCAATTATCTTTTGAGTTAGCTGCGAAATTAGGTTATAAAGCTGCTGCAAAAGCTGCAAGAGCAGTAATTATGGAGCCTATTATGAAATTAGAAGTATTGACTCCAGAAGAAAACATGGGTGATATTGTAGGTGACTTAAACAGAAGAAGAGGTCAAGTATCTGATATGTCAGATAGAGCTGGTTCTAAAGTTGTAAAAGCTACTGTACCATTATCAGAAATGTTTGGTTATGTAACTGCATTAAGAACAATGTCTTCTGGTAGAGCAACTTCTACAATGGAATTCTCTCACTATGCAGAGACTCCATCAAATATTTCAGAAGAAGTAATCGCTAACGCTAAAGGTTAATTCAACAAAAGATGAGTCAAAAAATTAGAATAAAATTAAAATCTTACGATTACAACTTAGTTGATAAATCTGCTGAGAAAATCGTTAAGACTGTAAAGAGTACTGGAGCTGTTGTAAACGGTCCAATTCCTTTACCAACAAATAAAAAGATCTTTACGGTTTTACGTTCACCTCACGTGAATAAAAAATCGAGAGAGCAATTTCAATTATCTGCTTACAAGCGTTTATTAGATATCTATAGTTCTTCATCTAAGACTATTGATGCTTTAATGAAGCTTGAGTTACCAAGCGGAGTTGAGGTTGAGATCAAAGTATAAGTAAACAAACTTCAAGTTGCTCAGTGATCTTATGATTGCTGAGCAAATTTGAGGTAACATGTCCGGAGGGTTTCGCGAAGGAAAGACGGTAAAAATACATTCAGGGTTAGAAAGTATTTTGACCCTGTTTTTTTGAAACAGATCCAAAGGAAAAATAAATAAGTAAACAATTAATAATTAATTAAACATGTCTGGGTTAATAGGAAGAAAAATCGGAATGACCAGCTTATTTGATGAAAATGGAAAGAACATTCCATGTACAGTAATCGAAGCAGGTCCATGCGTTGTAACCCAAGTCAGAACCGAAGAGGTTGACGGATACAATGCGTTACAACTTGGTTTCGATGACAAAAAAGCAAAGAGTTCTAACAAAGCGTTAGACGGCCACTTTAAGAAAGCTGGTACAACTGCTAAAAGAAAAGTCGTTGAGTTCCAAGGATTTGAAGAAGAGTACAAATTAGGAGACTCAATTACAGTAGAACACTTCGAAGAAGGAGAGTTCGTTGATGTATCGGGTATTTCTAAAGGAAAAGGATTCCAAGGAGTTGTAAAACGCCACGGTTTTGCCGGAGTTGGACAAGCTACTCACGGTCAACATAACCGTTTAAGAGCTCCTGGTTCTATTGGTGCCGCTTCTTACCCTGCAAGAGTATTCAAAGGAATGCGAATGGCAGGAAGAATGGGTGGTGAAAAAGTGAAGGTTCAAAACTTAAGAGTATTAAAAGTAGTTCCAGAAAAGAACTTACTTGTTGTAAAAGGAGCAGTTCCTGGTCACAAAAACTCTTACATAACTATTCAGAAATAATGAAAGTAGCAGTTTTAGACATTAATGGAAAAGATACTGGTAGAAAAGTTGAACTTTCTGCTGAAGTATTCGGAATAGAGCCTAATGATCACGCTATCTATTTAGACGTAAAACAGTACTTGGCTAATCAAAGACAAGGAACTCACAAGTCTAAAGAAAGAGGTGAGATTACTGGTAGTACAAGAAAGATCAAAAAACAAAAAGGAACTGGTACTGCTCGTGCGGGAAGCATCAAGTCTCCTGTGTTTAGAGGTGGAGGACGTATTTTCGGACCAAGACCAAGAAATTATTCTTTCAAGTTGAACAAAAACTTAAAGCGTTTAGCTCGTAAATCAGCTTTAAGTATTCAAGCAAAAGACAACAATTTAGTAATCGTAGAAGACTTTAGTTTCGATGCGCCGAAGACAAAAAGCTTTGTTAACGTATTGAAAGCTTTAGACTTAGATTCTAAAAAGTCATTGTTTGTGTTGGGTGAGTCAAATAATAACGTATATTTGTCGTCGCGCAATTTAGAAAGCTCTAAAGTTGTAAATAGCTCAGAATTAAGTACTTACGGTATTTTAAATGCAAATAAAGTTGTGATTACTGAGAGCTCTTTAGAAGGAATTAAGAACAATTTAAGCAAATAGGGATGAGTATTTTAATTAAACCTATTATTACGGAAAAAGCTACAAATGATAGTGAGTTATTTAACCGCTATGCATTTGTTGTAGATAAAAGAGCTAACAAAATTGATATTAAGGATGCTGTAGAATCAGCTTACGGAGTATCAATCGAGAGCGTAAAAACTATGAACTACCCAGTTTCTAGAAATACCAAATACACTAAAAAAGGTTTGGTAACTGGAACTAAGAGTGGTTATAAGAAAGCTATCGTACAGTTAGCAGAAGGAGAAAGTATTGATTTTTATAACAATCTTTAAGAAAAGACGAAATGTCAGTTAGAAAATTAAAACCAATAACACCAGGTCAGCGTTTTAGAGTTGTAAATGGGTTCGACACCATTACAACTGACAAGCCGGAGAAAAGTTTATTAGCTCCGAAAAAAAGATCTGGAGGTCGAAACAATCAGGGAAGAATGACTACCCGTAACATCGGTGGAGGTCATAAACAAAAATACCGTATTATCGATTTTAAAAGAGATAAGACCGGTGTTCCTGCAACAGTAAAAACTATTGAGTACGATCCAAACCGTACAGCATTTATTGCATTGGTAGTTTACACTGATGGTGAAAAGCGTTATGTGATTGCACAAAACGGATTAAAAGTAGGTCAGACAATCGTATCAGGAACTGGAGTTGCTCCAGAGATCGGAAATACGATGCCTTTAAGTGAAATTCCTTTAGGAACTACAATTTCTTGTATTGAGTTACGTCCGGGGCAAGGAGCTGTTATGGCTCGTTCAGCTGGATCATTTGCTCAATTAATGGCAAGAGATGGTAAATATGCAACTGTAAAGTTACCTTCTGGCGAAACAAGATTGATCTTGTTGACTTGTATGGCAACAATTGGGGTTGTATCTAACTCAGATCACCAATTACTTGTTTCAGGTAAAGCTGGTAGAAGCAGATGGTTAGGTAGAAGACCAAGAACAAATGCAGTTAGAATGAACCCAGTTGATCACCCAATGGGAGGTGGTGAAGGACGTTCTTCAGGAGGTCACCCAAGATCTAGAAACGGTATCCCTGCAAAAGGATATAAGACAAGATCTAAGACCAAAGCGAGTAATAAATATATTATAGAACGTAGAAAGAAATAATAAGTCATGGCAAGATCATTAAAAAAGGGACCATACGTTCACTATAAGTTAGAAAGAAAAGTTTTGGCTAACGTAGAGTCAGGAAACAAATCAGTAATCAAAACTTGGTCAAGAGCAAGTATGATTACTCCAGATTTCGTTGGACAAACAATCGCAGTACATAACGGACGTCAATTCGTACCTGTTTATGTAACTGAGAATATGGTAGGTCATAAGTTAGGCGAATTTTCACCAACTCGTTCATTTAGAGGACATGCTGGTGCAAAAAACAAAGGAAAAAAATAAGTAGGATATTATGGGAAGTCGTAAACACAACATGGCACAACAGTTAAAAGAAGCTAAGAAGCAAAGAGCATTTGCAAAGCTTACTAACTGTCCTACGTCACCGAGAAAAATGCGTTTGGTAGCAGATCAGGTTAGAGGAGTAGAGGTTGAAAAAGCTTTACAAATCTTAAAGTTCAGTCCAAAAGAAGCATCAAGAAACTTAGAGAAATTGTTATTGTCTGCAATTGCAAACTGGCAAGCTAAGAATGAGGATGCTAGTATCGAAGATGCTGGATTGTTCGTAAAATCTATCTGTGTAGATAGCGCAGGAATGTTAAAAAGATTAAGACCAGCTCCACAAGGACGTGCTCACAGAATTCGTAAGAGATCTAATCACGTTACTTTAGAGTTAGGTGCAAAAAATATCAGTAATTAATCACTAGTAGAAATGGGACAAAAAACTAATCCAATAGGAAATCGTTTAGGAATTATCAGAGGATGGGAATCTAACTGGTATGGAGGAAAGAACTACGGTGATAAAATCGCTGAAGATGATAAGATAAGAAAGTATGTAAATGCTAGATTATCTAAAGCAAGTGTATCTCGTGTAATCATTGAGCGTACTTTAAAACTTGTAACCGTTACTATCACTACTGCACGTCCGGGTATCATCATTGGTAAAGGAGGTCAAGAGGTAGACAAGTTAAAAGAAGAGCTTAAGAAGATCACAGGGAAAGAAGTTCAAATCAATATTTTCGAAATCAAGCGTCCAGAACTAGATGCCAAGTTGGTTGCTGCGAGTATTGCTCGTCAAATCGAAAATAGAATTTCTTACAAGAGAGCAATTAAGATGGCAATTGCTGCTTCTATAAGAATGAATGCAGAAGGAATTAAAGTACAGATTTCTGGTCGTTTGAACGGAGCTGAAATGGCGCGTTCAGAGCACTATAAAGAAGGACGTATTCCTTTATCTACTTTTAGAGCAGATATTGACTATGCACTTGTTGAGGCTCATACAACATACGGAAGAATCGGTGTGAAAGTATGGATCATGAAAGGTGAGGTTTATGGGAAAAGAGAATTATCTCCATTAGTTGGCTTGTCTAAGAAACAAGGTGGAAACAAAGGAGGTAACAACAAACGTCAACCTCGTAGAAGAAAATAATTTTTAAAAATTAGAAATTAAAAGATGTTACAGCCAAAAAGAGTAAAATACCGTAAGGTACAGAAGGCGAAAGGAAATATGAAAGGTATTTCTGGAAGAGGAAACCAACTTTCTAATGGAATGTTCGGAATCAAATCTCTAGATCAAAACCTATTAACTTCTCGTCAGATTGAAGCAGCTCGTATCGCGGCAACTCGTTATATGAAAAGAGAGGGGCAACTTTGGATCAAAATTTTCCCAGACAAACCAATTACTAAGAAACCTTTAGAGGTACGTATGGGTAAAGGAAAAGGAGCACCAGATCATTTTGTAGCTGTTGTAAAACCAGGTAGAATTTTGTTTGAAGTTGGTGGAGTACCAATGGAAGTAGCAAAAGAGGCTTTACGTTTAGCTGCACAAAAACTTCCGGTAAAAACGAAGTTTGTGATTGCAAGAGATTTTGATTATAACGCTTAATTCTAAAAGATATGAAACAATCAGAAATTAAAGAATTATCAACGGCTGATTTACAAGATAAGCTTGGAGCGTTGCAAAAAAATTATACTGATCTTAAGATGGCTCACGCCATAACTCCATTGGAAAACCCTTTGCAGTTAAGAAGCTTAAGAAGAACTGTAGCAAGACTTGCAACAGAATTAACCAAAAGAGAATTACAATAATTCTAAGTCAGTTTTAAAGATGGAAAATAGAAATCTTAGAAAAGAAAGAATAGGTGTTGTTTCTAGCAACAAAATGGAGAAATCTATTGTTGTTTCAGAGGTAAAGAGAGTAAAACACCCAATGTACGGAAAGTTCGTATTGAAGACGAAAAAGTACGTTGCTCATGACGAAAAGAATGATTGCAACGAAGGAGATACTGTTAGGATCATGGAAACAAGACCTATGAGTAAATCTAAGCGTTGGAGATTAGTAGAAATCCTAGAAAGAGCTAAATAATATGTTACAGACAGAATCAAGATTAAAAGTAGCAGACAACACTGGAGCAAAAGAAGTTTTAGTGATTAGAGTTTTAGGTGGAACTAAAAAACGTTATGCTAGCGTAGGAGACAAGATTGTAGTTACAGTAAAAGCTGCAACTCCAAACGGAACCGTAAAGAAAGGTCAAGTATCTAGAGCCGTAGTTGTTCGTACAAAGAAAGAAGTACGTCGTAAAGACGGATCATATATCAGATTTGATGACAATGCATGTGTGCTTTTAAACCCTGCAGAGGAAATGAGAGGAACTCGTGTATTTGGTCCTGTTGCTCGTGAATTACGTGAGAAGCAATTTATGAAAATAGTATCATTAGCACCTGAAGTGCTTTAAAAAGTATAGATGATGACAAAGTTTAAAATCAAAGTTGGAGATACTGTTAAAGTAATCGCAGGAGATAACAAAGGATCTGAAGGAAAGGTTTTACAAATCCTTAGAGATAGAAACAGAGCAGTTGTAGAAGGTGTAAACTTAGTTTCTAAGCACACAAAACCAAACGCTCAGAATCCTCAAGGAGGAATTGTAAAGAAAGAAGCTTCTATCCATATTTCAAACTTAGGTTTGGTAGAGAACGGAGAAGCTGTAAGAGTAGGATATAAGGTTGAAGGAGATACGAAAACTCGTATTTCTAAAAAAACTAAAAACGCGATATAATCATGAGTTACGTACCAAGATTAAAAGCAGAATATAAGGAAAGAGTTGTAAAAGCTCTTACCGATGAGTATAGCTATAGCAATGTAATGCAAGTGCCTAAACTACAGAAAATTGTAGTAAGTAAAGGTGTTGGTGCTGCTATCGCTGATAAGAAATTAATTGATTACGCTATTGAAGAGTTGACTACTATTACAGGTCAAAAAGCTATAGCTACAATTTCTAAGAAAGACGTTGCATCTTTCAAATTACGTAAAGGAATGCCAATTGGAGCAAAAGTTACGTTAAGAGGAGATAAAATGTATGAGTTCTTAGATCGTTTGATTACAGCTTCTTTACCACGTGTAAGAGACTTTAACGGAATCAAAGCTAATGGATTTGATGGTAGAGGTAATTACAATTTAGGAATTACTGAACAAATTATCTATCCAGAGATCAATATTGACCAAGTGAAGAAAATCAATGGTATGGATATTACATTTGTAACATCTGCTGCTACTGATAAAGAAGCAAAGTCATTATTAGAAGAATTAGGTTTACCATTCAAAAAAAATTAAGAGATGGCTAAAGAATCAATGAAAGCCCGTGAGGTAAAAAGAGCTAAAATGGTAGCTAAGTATGCCGAAAAGAGAAAAGCTTTAAAAGAAGCTGGAGACTATGAAGGTTTACAAAAATTACCAAAGAACGCTTCTCCAATTAGAATGCACAATAGATGTAAGCTAACAGGAAGACCAAAAGGGTATATGCGTCAATTTGGAATTTCTCGTGTGACTTTCCGTGAGATGGCAAATCAAGGATTGATACCAGGTGTGAAAAAAGCAAGTTGGTAGAAATCAGAATAAAACCTCAAAAATAAAAATAGAATGTGTATTTTTGCACGCTCTATTTTTTTGAGTATAACAGAATATTAATTGGTTTCAGGTTTAATAATCACAGAAAAATCTGTAGGAACAATAGAGATTATTAAAAACCAAAACCGCAAATTTTGAATAATGTATACAGATCCAATCGCGGATTTTCTAACAAGAGTTAGAAATTCGATCTCTGCAGGACACAGAGTCGTTGAGATTCCAGCTTCAAATTTGAAGAAGGAAATGACGAAAATTTTGTTTGATCAAGGGTATATTTTAAGCTATCAGTTCAATGATAACAACGTACAAGGTACGATCAAGATCGCTTTAAAATATGACCGAGACACAAAAGAGTCCGTAATTAGAAAGATTCAAAGAATCAGTACACCAGGTTTACGTAAGTACGTTAGCGCAAAAGAAATGCCTAGAGTATTAAACGGACTTGGAATTGCTATTGTTTCAACTTCTAAAGGTGTGATGACTAACAAGAAGGCACGCCAAGAGAATGTTGGAGGAGAAGTATTGTGTTACGTTTACTAAAATGTTGTTGAGATGAGTAGAATAGGAAATAACCCAATTAGCATCCCACAAGGTGTGGAAGTTAATGTAAACGATAACGTAATAACTGTAAAAGGAAAATTAGGAGAATTATCTCAAGAATTTTCAGATGCAGTTTCATTGAAGATCGAAGACGGTACTATTACCGTAGAAAGAGCTTCTGATAGTAAGCCACACAGAGCACAACACGGGTTGTACAGATCATTGATCAACAACATGGTGGAAGGTGTGAGCAAAGGATACACCAAAGAATTAGAATTGGTGGGTGTAGGTTACAGAGCTTCTAATCAAGGTCAAAAACTTGATTTGGCTTTAGGTTTTTCACATAACATCGTTATCGAGTTAGCACCAGAAGTTAAAGTAGAAACAATTTCTGAAAAAGGGAAAAACCCAATCGTAAAACTTACTTCTCATGATAAGCAGTTGGTAGGACAAGTAGCGGCTAAGATTCGTTCGTTCCGTAAGCCAGAGCCTTACAAAGGAAAAGGAGTGAAGTTTGTAGGAGAACAAATTAGAAGAAAAGCAGGTAAATCTGCATAATTTATAGAGTTATGGCATTATCAAAGCTTGAAAGAAGACAAAGAATTAAGCATAGAATCAGAAAAATCATTTCTGGAACAGCTACTAAACCAAGATTATCTGTGTTTAGAAGTAACAAAGAAATTTATGCTCAATTAGTAGACGATGTAAACGGAGTAACAATTGCTGCTGTTTCATCAAGAGATATTAAAGCAAGTACAAAACAAGAAGCTGCTGCTGCTGTTGGAAAAGCAATCGCTGAAAAAGGAGCGAGTGCTGGAGTAGAAACTGTTGCTTTCGATAGAAACGGTTACTTATACCACGGTAGAGTTAAAACTTTAGCAGATGCTGCTAGAGAAGCTGGTTTAAAATTTTAAGAAGTCTATTATGTATCACAAATATAAAAACGTAGAAAGAGTTAAACCAAGCGGATTAGAGCTTGTTGATAGACTTGTAGGTGTACAACGTGTTACCAAAGTAACTAAAGGAGGTAGAGCATTTGGTTTCTCTGCTATTGTTGTTGTTGGAGATGGTAACGGAGTAGTTGGTCACGGATTAGGAAAGTCAAAAGATGTTTCTTCTGCAATTGCAAAAGCAGTAGAAGATGCAAAGAAGAACTTGGTAAGAATTCCAATCTTAAACGGAACATTACCTCACGAACAAAAAGGAAAATTTGGTGGAGCTAGAGTATTTATCAAGCCTGCATCAAATGGTACCGGGGTAATTGCCGGTGGAGCTGTACGTGCGGTATTAGAGTCTGTAGGAATTCACGATGTATTATCTAAATCTCAAGGATCCTCAAACCCTCACAATGTAGTAAAAGCAACTTTCGATGCTTTATTACAATTGAGAAGTGCTGCTACTATTGCTAAGCAAAGAGGAATTTCTTTAGAGAAAGTATTTAACGGATAAATCTAAGACGATGGCAAAAATTAGAGTTACACAAGTAAAGAGTAAAATCGGACGCCTTCAAAATCAGAAAAGAACTTTAGAGGCATTAGGTTTACGTAAGATGAACCAAGTAGTGGAGCACGAAGCTACTCCGCAGATTCTTGGTATGGTAAATAAGGTTAAACATTTAATTTCTGTAGAAGAAATTTAATACAAGATATTAGAAATGAGTTTACATAACTTAAAACCAGCAGAAGGATCTGTAAAAGCAGGTAAAAGAATCGCAAGAGGTGAAGGTTCTGGTAAAGGTGGTACCGCTACCAGAGGTCACAAAGGTGCTAAATCTCGTTCAGGTTATTCAAGAAAGGTTGGATTTGAAGGAGGGCAAATGCCACTTCAAAGAAGAGTGCCTAAGTTTGGTTTCAAAAACGTAAATCGTAAAGAGTACGTTGGAATCAACTTAGATAGATTACAAACTTTAGTAGATAACGGAAAGATTAAAGATACAGTTGATTTAGACGTTTTAATAGCAAATAGATTGGCAGGGAAGAATGACCTAGTGAAAATTTTAGGTCGCGGTGAGTTAAAAGCAAAATTAAACATAACTGTACATAAATTTACTGCTACAGCGAAAGCAGCGATTGAAGCTGCTGGAGGTGAAGCCGTTACCTTATAAGATCCCTATAAATGATGAACTTTATAAATACGTTAAAAGATATCTGGAAAATTGAAGAATTAAAGAATAAAATTCTTCTAACCCTTGGTTTAATTGCTGTATATCGTTTCATGGCAGGTGTACCATTACCTGGTATAGATCCATTACAATTAGCAGCATTAAAAGAAGGTACCTCTGGAGGTCTTTTGGGATTATTAAACGCATTTACGGGAGGAGCATTTTCTAGAGCATCAATTATGGCACTAGGAATTATGCCTTACATTTCTGCATCGATTGTAGTTCAGTTAATGGGAATTGCGGTTCCATATTTACAAAAACTACAAAAAGATGGAGAGAGTGGTAGAAAGAAGATTACACAAATCACAAGATGGTTAACGATCTTAATTACAATGGTACAAGGACCTACTTATATCACAGCAATTAAGACTCAGTTTGGTTTACCAGAAGAAGCATTCCTAGTAGGAGGTGCTACATTCTGGATTTCATCAATGATCTTGTTAACTGCAGGAACAATTTTTGCAATGTGGTTGGGTGAGCGTATCACCGACAAAGGAGTTGGTAATGGAATCTCATTATTAATTACCGTTGGTATCATTGCTAATTTCCCAGCAGCTTTCTTGCAAGAATTTGTTGCTAAAACAACCAATGCAGGAGCAGGAGGAATCATGATGATCCTTATTGAAATTATTGTTTGGTTTGTAGTGATTTTATTGAGTGTATATCTGGTTACTGCGGTTCGAAAAATTGCCGTTCAATACGCAAGGAGAACTGTAGCAGGAAACATTCAAAATGTAGCTGGATCAAGAGAATATATTCCATTAAAATTAAATGCTGCCGGTGTGATGCCGATCATCTTTGCACAAGCAATTATGTTCTTACCGGCGTATATTGGAAGAAAGTATCCAGCATTAGCTGAATTACAAGACATCAACGGACTTTGGTACAATGTACTGTTCGCTGTGTTAATTATCATATTCAGCTTTTTCTACACCGCTATTACTATTCCTACCAATAAAATGGCAGAGGATTTAAAAAGAAGTGGTGGATTTATTCCAGGAATCAGACCAGGAAAAGATACAGCAGATCGTTTAGATTCTGTACTATCTAGAATTACATTTCCAGGATCTTTATTCTTGGCGGGATTGTCAATACTTCCTGCAATCGTTGTTCAGTTTGGAGTACAACAAAGCTGGGCATTGTTCTACGGAGGTACGTCATTAATTATTATGGTAGGAGTTGCAATCGATACCATTCAACAAGTCAATTCGTATTTGTTAAACCGTCACTACGATAGTTTAATGAAAACGGGAACTAGTAATAGAAAATCATCATCAAAGTAATCATGGCGAAACAACCAGCAATTCAACAAGACGGAACAATTACAGAAGCATTATCAAATGCGATGTTTCGTGTAGAATTAGAAAATGGACATATTGTAACGGCTCATATTTCAGGTAAGATGCGTATGCACTATATCAAATTATTACCAGGAGATAAGGTAAAGTTAGAAATGAGTCCTTACGATTTAACAAAAGCTAGAATTACTTACAGATATTAAAAATTAGAACTGATGAAAGTAAGAGCATCAATTAAGAAAAGAAGTGCCGACTGCAAAATTGTACGCAGAAAAGGTAGATTATATGTAATTAACAAACAGAATCCTAGATTTAAACAAAGACAAGGGTAATGGCAAGAATAGCAGGTATAGATATTCCAAAGAACAAAAGAGGAGTTATTGCTTTAACTTACATCTTTGGTATAGGAAAAAGTAGAGCTAAAGAAGTTTTAGCTAATGCAAAAGTAGACGAGAGCATCAAAGTTAAAGATTGGACTGACGCTCAAATCGCTGCAATTAGAGAGCAAGTAGGAACTTACACTATCGAAGGTGAATTACGTTCTGAAGTTCAATTAAACATCAAACGTTTGATGGATATTGGATGTCAGAGAGGAATTCGTCATAGAATTGGTCTTCCTTTAAGAGGTCAAAGAACTAAGAACAATTCTAGAACAAGAAAAGGTAAGAGAAAAACAGTAGCTAACAAGAAAAAATAAGTTACAAATAGCTTTATGCTTCTAGTGTGCCGTGTTTTTCAACACAATTTACTAGTCAGCTATTGCTAAAACCAAATTATTATGGCAAAATCAAGTTCAAAAAAACGTAAAGTTATCGTTGAGTCTATTGGAGAAGCACATGTAACAGCTTCTTTCAATAACATCATTATTTCTTTAACAAATAAGAAAGGTGATGTAATCTCATGGTCATCAGCAGGAAAAATGGGCTTTAGAGGTTCTAAAAAGAACACTCCTTATGCAGCTCAATTAGCAGCAGAAGACTGTGCAAAAGTTGCTCACGAAGCAGGTTTACGTAAAGTAAAAGTATATGTGAAAGGACCTGGAAATGGTAGAGAATCTGCTATCAGATCTATTCACAATAACGGAATTGAAGTTACAGAGATCATCGACGTAACTCCAATCCCACACAACGGTTGTCGTCCACCTAAAAGAAGACGTGTATAATTAAATTTTAATCGATAGGAATCAGATTATCGAAGGATATAAGCCTGAATTCATAATCCCT
Organism: Pseudotenacibaculum haliotis; assembly: GCF_042684245.1. Lineage (NCBI taxonomy): Bacteria > Pseudomonadati > Bacteroidota > Flavobacteriia > Flavobacteriales > Flavobacteriaceae > Pseudotenacibaculum > Pseudotenacibaculum haliotis. The sequence continues at coordinate 572,639 of NZ_JBHULH010000001.1, read as the reverse complement.
ATCATAACAAACAAGAAATGGCAAGATATACAGGACCAAAAACTAAGATTGCTCGTAAATTTGGCGAGGCAATTTTTGGAGAAGACAAGAACTTCGAAAAAAGAAACTACCCTCCGGGACAACACGGTAACGGAAAGAGAAGAGGTAAGAAATCTGAATACGCTGTCCAATTAATGGAAAAGCAAAAAGCAAAATACACTTACGGTATTTTAGAGCGTCAGTTCAGTAACTTATTTAAAAAAGCTTCTCGTTCTAAAGGAATTACCGGTGAGGTATTATTACAATTATGTGAGTCTCGTTTAGATAACGTTGTATACCGTTTAGGTATTGCAAACTCTAGAAGAGGTGCACGTCAATTAGTTTCTCACAGACACATCACAGTGAATGGAGAGATCGTAAACATTCCTTCATACTCATTAAGAGAAGGTGATGTTGTTGCCGTAAGAGAAAAATCAAAATCATTACAAGCTATTGAAAATTCATTAGCGTCTAACAGTTCAGTTTACGAATGGTTGACTTGGAACTCTGATAAGAAAGAAGGAACTTTTGTAAAAGTACCAGCAAGATTACAGATTCCAGAAAACATCAAAGAGCAATTAATCGTAGAATTGTACTCTAAGTAATAAATTAATCACATTGGGATTTGGCCAAAGGGTTTATTCGTATTTCTTCACACTTATAAACCGCGCAACCAAATAACAATTAAAACGAAGAACATAAAATATGGCAATTTTAAATTTTCAAAAGCCCGACAAAGTAATCATGATCGAATCTACAGATTTTTCTGGAAGATTTGAGTTTAGACCTTTAGAACCAGGATTTGGTTTAACAGTAGGAAATGCTTTAAGAAGAGTATTACTTTCTTCTTTAGAAGGTTTCGCGATTACTTCCTTGAGAATTGATGGAGTAGAACACGAATTTTCTACGATCAAAGGAATCGTAGAAGACGTAACTGAAATCATCTTAAACTTAAAACAAGTTCGTTTTAAGAAGCAGATCGAAGAATCTGACAGAGAAACTGTATCTATTGCAATTTCTGGTCAGGAGCAATTAACTGCTGGTGATTTACAGAAGTTCATTTCAGGATTCCAAGTATTAAATCCAGAATTAGTAATCTGTAACATGGATAGCTCTGTAAAATTAAATATGGAGTTAACTATTGAAAAAGGTAGAGGTTTCGTTCCAGCTGAAGAGAACAAAAAAGCAGGAGCTCCAATCGGAACTATCTTTACAGATTCTATTTATACACCAATTAAGAATGTAAAGTATGCAATCGAAAACTTCCGTGTAGAGCAAAAGACTGACTACGAGAAGTTGGTTTTCGATATCGATACTGATGGTTCTATCAATCCAAAAGATGCGTTAACAGAAGCAGCTAAAATCTTAATTCACCACTTCATGTTATTCTCTGATGAGAGAATTACTTTAGAGGCTGATGAGATCGCTCAAACTGAAACGTATGATGAAGAATCATTACACATGCGTCAATTGTTAAAAACAAGATTGATTGATATGGATCTTTCTGTAAGAGCACTTAACTGTTTAAAAGCAGCAGAAGTGGATACTTTAGGAGACTTAGTATCATTCAATAAAAGTGACTTAATGAAGTTCAGAAACTTCGGTAAGAAATCTTTAACTGAGCTAGAAGAACTAGTAAACGTAAAAGGATTGAATTTCGGAATGGACTTAAGCAAATATAAATTAGATAGAGATTAATTAGATTAACCCTTCCATATTTTGCTCTCCTTAAAAGGATAGAAGCAAGATGGGAGCTAAAAAACATCGGTCATGAGACACGGAAAAAAGTTTAATCATTTAGGAAGAAAAACAGCGCACAGAAAAGCGATGTTAGCAAATATGGCTTGTTCTTTAATCGAGCACAAGCGTATTAATACAACTGAAGCAAAAGCAAAAGCATTGCGTAAGTTTGTAGAGCCTTTGATTACAAAATCAAAAGAAGATACTACACACAACAGAAGAGTTGTATTTAGCTATCTAAGAAACAAATATGCTGTTACAGAATTATTCAAAGAGATCTCTGTAAAAGTTGGTGACAGACCAGGAGGATACGTTCGTATCATCAAATTAGGAAATCGTTTAGGAGATAACGCTCCAATGGCGATGATTGAATTGGTAGATTACAACGAGCTATACAGTCCAAAAGGTCAGAAAGCTAAAAAATCTACTCGTAGAAGTAGAAGAAAGAAAACTGAGGCTGCTGCTGAGCAAGCAACTGAAACAGTTGAGACACCAACAGAAGAAAAATCTGAAGAATAGAATGGTTACATTCAAACATATAAAAAGGGATAAACAAAACGTTTATCCCTTTTTTTTATATTTACTCATATACTCAAATAAATTTATATGAAAACTTTTGTAACCTTTTTACTCCTTTTCTTCTTCTATGCAAACGCATTAGGACAAAACTTACCTATAGAGAACGTCTTATCCGATAATGGATACATTAATGGAAACAATGTTAGTGTTAACACAAGTAAAAGCAAGATCATAGGTTCTACTTTTTTGACGCAAAACAAACTCAAACCCATCGTTATTCAAACTGTTGATGGAAAAGCAGGAGCTTACGACAAAGCTACGTTTGATGTAAGAACCGGTAAATTCGTCTTGTCAAAAGACGGAACTTTATATGCTGTTGAAGACGGATTAATCTCTAAGATCGAATTTTTAGGATACACCTTTAAAAAAGTAAACGGGGTATTTTATGCAATGATCTCTGAAGGAGATGTATCATTTATCAAGAAATATCAATTGGATATCATTCCCGGATCTATAGACCCGATGTCCAAAGAAAAAATATCTCCGGATAGATACCAGATCAAAGAAATCTATTTCCTGCTTACAAAGGACGAAGCCCCTAAAGAGGTTAAATTAAAGAAGAAAAGCATTTTAAAGAAGCTTACAAAAGACCAAGAAAATAAGGCTAAGAAGATAGCAAAGAAAGAAAAGCTATCATTTAAAAAAGAGAAAGACTTGAAGAGAATATTCAACAATATTAACCAACAATAGTTAAAAACTTTTAAAAGCAAACAAACACAGAAGTTTACGAATCGTTATTTTTGCAAAACTTTGTTTCTAAAACTAGAAACCTTATCAAGAGAGAGATGAAATACCAACAAAGAAAAAAAGCATTAGTTTTATTAGCAGACGGAACCATTTTCTATGGAAAGTCTATTGGGATTGAAGGAACTGCAACCGGAGAAATTTGTTTCAATACCGGAATGACAGGGTATCAAGAGATCTTTACAGATCCGTCTTATTATGGTCAAATCATGGTTACGGCAAATGCTCACATAGGAAACTATGGGGTAAATGACAGAGAAGTTGAATCCGATGGAATTAAAATTTCGGGTCTTGTCGTAAGAAATTTTAGTTTCGAACATTCTAGAGTAGATTCTGATGGAAACCTAAAAGACTGGTTTGAAAAACATAACCTAGTAGCAATCTCTGATGTAGATACCAGAGCATTGGTTTCTTACATTCGAGACAATGGTGCTATGAACGCAATCATTTCTACTGAAGTAGATAATATTGATGCATTAAAAGTACAATTGGCAGAAGTACCAAGTATGGAAGGTTTAGAATTGGCTTCTAAAGTTTCTACCAAAGAGCCATATTTTGTTGGAGATGAAAATGCTGAATTTAAAATTGCAGCCTTAGATATCGGAATCAAGAAGAATATTTTAAGAAACTTAGCTAAAAGAGGAGCGTACATCAAAGTATACCCATACAACGCTAGTTTCGAAGATTTACACGCTTGGAATCCTGATGGATATTTTATCTCAAACGGGCCAGGAGATCCAGAACCTTTACACGAAGCACAAGAAGTAGCCAAAGAAATTATAAAAAGAGACTTACCTCTTTTCGGAATTTGTTTAGGACATCAAGTTATAGCCTTGGCAAATGGAATCTCTACCTATAAAATGCACAATGGTCACAGAGGAATAAACCACCCGGTGAAGAATTTGTTGACCGGTAAAGGAGAGATCACTTCTCAAAACCATGGTTTTGCCATCAATAGAGAAGATACAGAATCACATCCAGATGTAGAGATTACACACGTACATTTGAACGATCAAACCGTAGCGGGAATTCGTATGAAGAACAAAAACTGTTTTTCTGTACAATATCACCCTGAAGCAAGTCCTGGACCACACGATGCAGAGTACTTGTTTGATCAGTTTATAGAAAATGTAAAGAACGCAAAAGCTGTTGTAAGCTAAATTAGAAGCTTAAAAAACACAAATTTTGCAGTTCGTCGATGAATTTTGACCTTTTAACGATAAAAGATTGTCAGATTCAAATTAAAGATTACTTTTGTAGAAGTGATGTTTAACATCACTTTCTTTTTCATAGCAATTTTTCCCACTCCATCTGGAGTGGGTTTTCTTTTTTTATAGCAGAAATCGTTTTCGCATAAATTAAATTTTATCTTCATAAAACTGCATCATTATACGTACTTTAGCTGTCTTAAAAACAAACTGTAATTAAACTTAAATTTTTGTGATATGAGTATCATTGTAAACGTTCATGCACGTCAGATTTTTGACTCGAGAGGAAATCCAACAGTAGAAGTAGATGTAATAACCGAAAATGGAATTTTGGGTAGAGCAGCTGTGCCTTCTGGAGCCTCAACAGGAGAACACGAAGCTGTAGAGCTTAGAGACGGAGGAAAGTCTTACATGGGTAAAGGAGTTTTAGAAGCTGTTAAAAATGTAAACACATTAATCGCTCAGGAGCTCTTAGGAACTTCAGTATTTGAACAAAACCTAATTGATCAACTAATGATCGATCTTGATGGTACTCACAACAAATCAAAGTTAGGAGCTAATGCAATTTTAGGAGTATCTCTTGCTGCTGCAAAAGCTGCAGCTAACGAATTAGGATTGCCTTTATACAGATACGTAGGAGGAGTTTCTGCAAATACATTACCAGTTCCAATGATGAATATTATCAATGGAGGTTCTCACTCAGATGCACCTATTGCATTTCAAGAGTTCATGGTAATGCCGGTAAAAGCAGAAAGCTTTACACAAGCGATGCAAATGGGATCTGAGATTTTCCATCACTTAAAAAAAGTATTGCACGATAGAAATCTATCTACAGCAGTTGGTGATGAAGGAGGATTTGCACCTACATTAGAAGGAACAGAAGATGCATTAGATACTATTGCATTAGCAGTTAAGAATGCAGGATACTCATTTGGAGATGAGATCATGATTGCCTTAGACTGTGCATCAGCAGAATTTTATGTTGATGGGAAATACGATTACACCAAGTTTGAAGGAGAAAAAGGACAAGTAAGAACAAGTCAAGAACAAGCAGATTACTTAGCTGAGTTGGTAGACAAATATCCAATTATTTCTATTGAAGACGGAATGGATGAGAATGACTGGGATGGGTGGAAATACTTAACTGAAAAAGTTGGAGATAGAGTACAGTTAGTTGGAGACGACTTATTTGTAACTAACGTAGAAAGACTCTCAAGAGGAATAGAAAACGGAATTGCAAACTCAATCTTGATCAAAGTAAATCAGATCGGAACCTTAACAGAAACAATCGCAGCTGTTAATATGGCTAAGAATGCAGGATATACTTCTGTAATGAGTCACAGATCAGGAGAAACAGAAGACAATACCATTGCAGATTTAGCGGTTGCTTTGAATACGGGGCAGATCAAAACAGGATCAGCTTCTCGTTCAGATCGTATGGCTAAGTACAACCAATTACTTCGCATCGAAGAAGAGTTAGGAGATACTGCCTTTTTTCCGCAAGAAAGAGCCTTTAAAATCTAAGCAAAAAGCGCTTCAAAAAATAACAAACCTCGTAATGTAAATTGCGAGGTTTTTTTACGACTTCACTAATCAAAGAAAGTTATTTTTCTATTCTGAAAAACTATGGTGCGATTTTTTAAAAATCCTTTAAAATAGCTATCTTTGTAAGACTTCAGAAAAATTAAAAATTATACAGAAATATGTCAGATATAGCAAAGCTACAGATCGGTGACAATTCATATGAGTTTCCTTTGTATAGAGGAACGGAAAATGAAGTGGCTATCGATGTAAAAACGTTGAGAGGAGCAACTAACGGAGTAATCACAATTGACCCGGGATATAAGAACACCGGAGCGTGTACGAGTGGGATTACTTTTTTAGACGGAGAAAAGGGGATTTTACGTTACAGAGGCTATGCTATTGAAGATTTAGCTGAAAAAGCAGACTTTTTAGAAGTAGCTTACGCATTAATCTTTGGAAACCTTCCTACAGAAGAGCAATTGGCTAAATTCCATGAAGACATTAAGGAAAATGCAATTGTAGATGAAGAAGTAAAGAAGATCTTAGAAGCATTTCCTAAGAATGCACACCCAATGGGAGTGTTATCTTCGTTAACATCTGCTTTAACAGCATTTAATCCTTCTTCGGTAAATGTAGATTCAGAAGAAGAAATGTACAACGCTATCGTAAAGATCATGGGTAAATTCCCGGTATTGGTAGCTTGGACCATGCGCAAGAAGAAAGGATTTCCATTAAACTATGGTTCTAAGAAGTTAGGGTATGTAGAGAACGTATTACAAATGATGTTTGAAAAACCTCATGAAGATTATGAGATCAATCCTATTGTAAAAGATGCTTTGGACAAATTATTAATTCTTCACGCAGATCACGAACAAAACTGTTCTACATCTACAGTAAGAATTGTAGGTTCTTCACACGCCGGATTATTTGCTTCTCTTTCTGCAGGTATTTCTGCTTTATGGGGACCATTACATGGAGGTGCTAACCAAGCCGTATTGGAAATGTTAGAAGCGATCAAAGAAGATGGTGGAGACACAAAGAAGTACATGGCGAAAGCTAAAGATAAAAGCGATCCTTTCCGCTTAATGGGATTCGGACACAGAGTATACAAGAACTTTGATCCAAGAGCTAGAATCATTAAGAAGGCTGCTGATGAAGTATTAGGAGATTTAGGAGTTGAAGATCCAATTTTAGATATTGCTAAGGGATTAGAAAAAGAAGCTTTGGAAGATCAATACTTTGTAGATAGAAAATTATATCCAAATGTAGATTTCTATTCAGGAATTATCTACAGAGCTATGGGTATTCCAATCGAAATGTTTACCGTAATGTTTGCATTAGGACGTTTACCGGGTTGGATTGCTCAATGGAGAGAAATGCGCTTAAACAAAGAGCCTATTGGAAGACCTCGCCAAATTTATACAGGAGAGAACTTAAGAGATTTTAAAAATATCTCTGACAGATAGTTATAAACTATACAAAAGCTTCATAGAATCATGAAGCTTTTTGTTTTTATAATCAGACTTTATGGCTATAAAAATTATAAAGAATAGATCAGATATTGGAGCCGGAACTCGTGGTTCTGATATGGGAGTTGATGCCATGGAAATTGCAGCTATCAACAAAACCAGCGAGTATTTTTCTAAATACGAATTTGAGGATGTACTTACAGAAAATGAGTCAATCTACAACAAGGTTAACAACTCCTTTGCAAAAAGAATTAGTAGTGTACTGAATCAATGTACTAGATTAAGCAATCACGTAAAAGTAAACCTTCGTCAGAAGAATTTCCCAATTGTTTTATCGGGAGATCACTCTTCAGCCTTAGGAACTATTAGTGGAGTAAAAGGAGCATTTCCTAACCAACGAGTAGGTGTTGTATGGATCGATGCTCATGCCGATATTCATTCCCCTTATACTTCCCCTTCAGGAAATATTCATGGGATGCCTTTGGCAGCAGCTTTATCTGAAGACAACTTAGAAGCTCAGATCAACGAGGTAAGTAGAGAAACAGCAGACCTATGGGAACGCATGAAGAATATAGAAGTTCCCGGAACCAAGGTGTTGGCAGAAGATATCGTGTATTTTGGAGTTAGAGACACAGAAGAGCCGGAAGACAAGCAAATAGAAAAATTGGATATCAAGAATTACATGGTAGCAGAAGTTCGTTACCGTGGTTTAGAAGTTTGTGTAAATGAAGCTTTAGAGCGATTGTCTGACTGTGATGTAATCTATATTTCTTTTGATGTAGATTCTATGGATTGCGATATGATCTCTTACGGAACTGGAACGCCAGTTCCCAAAGGTTTCGATCAATATGAGATCATTCAAATTATAAATAAGATCATTCAGAGCAAGAAAGTGGTTTGCGTTGAGTTTGTAGAGGTAAACCCGCTATTGGATTTTAAAGGAAATAAGATGGCAGAAACAGCTTTTGAAGTGCTGGAAGAAATAACCAAAGAAATAGAAAAGCTACCTTAAATTTCTGTTTTCAAATAAATCATAAAAAGCTACAGGATTAATTCTGTAGCTTTGTTTTTTTAGAGACTAAAAGAATGCAACAAACAACCAATACGATTTTAATGATTCGTCCTGTAAACTTCAGGATGAACGAGCAAACGGCTGTCAATAACTATTATCAGAAAGTATTAGAGAACACACTTCCTTCTGCTGTTAATGCCAATGCACAAAAAGAATTTGATACCTATGTAGACAAATTAAGATCTTTTGGAATTAATGTAATCGTGGTATCTGATACCGAAGATTTTGACACTCCGGATTCTATCTTTCCCAACAATTGGATCTCTTTTCATGAAAACGGAACTGTAGGTTTATATCCGATGTTTGCAGAAAACCGCAGACTGGAAAGAAGAGAAGATGTACTAGAGGCAATTGAAAAAGCAGGTTTTCTAATTGATGATGTGATGGATTATACGTCGGCAGAAGAAGAAGACATTTTTTTAGAAGGAACCGGAAGTATTATTCTCGATAGAAAACATAGAAAAGCATACTGTGCACTCTCACCAAGAGCTGATGAAGAATTGTTTGTAGAGTTCTGTGAAGACTTTGAATACACGCCTGTTATTTTTGAATCTAATCAAACAGTAGACGGAGAAAGGAAAGCAATCTACCATACCAATGTAATGATGTGTCTGGGAGAAACATTTGCAGTGATCTGCTTAGACAGCATAGATGATAAGAAAGAACGTAAAAATGTTCTCAAACACTTAAAGAGTGACAAAAAAGAAGTTATTGCCATTACAGAAAAACAGGTCAATAACTTTGCAGGAAATATGCTTCAAGTGAGAGGAAACAATGATCAGCGTTATTTGGTAATGAGTCAAGCGGCTTATAATTCTTTAACAGAACATCAGATCAAGACCATAGAAAAGCATTGTCCTATTATTTCAAGCTCATTAGATACTATTGAAGCTTGTGGTGGCGGGAGTGCTCGCTGTATGATGGCAGAAGTTTTTTTGTCAAAACAGAACTAATTTAATTCATATCTGTATATTTAGTTCATGAATTTATTCTTGTTGGCTGTTGCGCCATCCATGATTATTATTGCTTATATCTATTTCAAAGACAAGTTTGAAAAAGAACCATGGAAGTTGTTGGTAAAGAACTTCTTCTTAGGAGCAACTGTAAGCATAGCTCTCACATTTGCTATAGGATATTTGTTGGGACAAATACTTCCTCCTTTAAGTGAGAAAAGTATCATGGATATGTTTATCAAAGCATTTTTTGTAGTGGCTTTGGTAGAAGAATTTTCCAAATACATCATTGTCAGAAATTTTGCCCAAAAGAACAAAGCGTTCAATGAGCCTTTTGATGGAATTGTTTATGCAGTGATGGTTTCTATGGGATTTGCAACATTAGAAAATGTTTTATATGTCTATGCTTATGGTCTCGAGACAGGCATTTTTAGGGCTTTTACAGCCGTTCCTGCACACGCTACTTTTGCTATTTTAATGGGATATTTTATGGGGAAAGCAAAATTCTCTAAGAATCGATTTGCCTTAAATATGACAGGTTTGTTGGTAGCCACATTATTCCACGGGGCTTATGACTTTTTCTTATTCATACAATTCGTTCCCGGTATAGCCATTGGAGCATTTGTATCGCTACTTATCGGCTTGATACTTTCAAGAAATGCAATGAAGCGGCATCAAGAAAACTCGATGTTCAAATAATATCTTTTCGAATACTTTTCTGATTCTCAACGATATTTCTATATTTAACAAGTAAACAACTTCTAAACCTACTTGTCTTGAAGAGGAGAGAATTTATCCAAAAAGCATCATTAACTGCAATAGCAGCAGCAATAGGAACTGAAATCGTATATGCCCTTCCAAAGGGATATGAACCTTTGGCTTTACAAGACCCGGATCCTTTTAAAATGTTTAAATTAAATGAAGAAATGGTAGTGTTAAACAACAAACCATGGAACATTGAAGCACAAGCACACTTGCTGAATGATAAAGTAACTCCTAATAGCAAGATGTTCATTCGAAACAACGGACTTGTTCCGTTGGATGTTGATGCAAAAACTTGGACATTAGAAATTAATGGTGAATCTGTAAAGCAGAAAAAGAGCTATACTTTAGAAGAGCTAAAAACAAAATTCAAACATCATACCTACCAACTTACCTTAGAATGTGGAGGAAACGGACGAAGCGAGTTTGATCCTCCGGCAAAAGGAAATCAGTGGACAGTTGGTGCTGTACATTGTGCTCGTTGGACAGGTGTTCGCTTAAGAGATGTTTTAGAAGATGCAGGAGTAAAAAGCAATGCTGTTTACATTGGTTATCATTCAGCCGACATTCATTTGAGTGGAGATATGAACAAAGAACCTATTTCAAGAGGAGTTCCTATGAGCAAAGCAATGCAAGATGAAACATTGATTGCTTTTCAGATGAATGGAAAAGATATTCCTTTGGTTCATGGTTATCCCTTGAGGTTAATAGCAGGAGGGTGGCCGGCTTCCGCTTCAGGAAAATGGATACAGAGGATCAGTATTAGAAATAAAGTGCACGATGGAACTAAAATGACCGGTAAAGCTTATAGAGTTCCTTGTAGTCCGGTAGCTCCGGGAGAGAAGGTAAAAGATGAAGATATGTGTATCATAGAATCCATGCCTGTTAAATCTTTGATCACAAGCCCTAAAACAGGAGCTATTATCAAAAAGGGAAAATCACTACAAATTAATGGACATGCTTGGGCAGGTGAATTAGAAGTTACCAGAATGGAATACTCCATAGACTTTGGAGCAACATGGAAAACATGCAAACTTGAAAAGCCTGTCAATCGTTTGGCTTGGCAACATTTTTCAGCATCAGTAAACTTTCCAAAAGAAGGATATTATGAAGTATGGGCTAGAGCTACAGATGTAAACGGAGTTTCTCAGCCGATGTTATTACCCGGATGGAATCCGAAAGGCTATTTGAACAATGCATGTCATAGAATTGCTATTAAAGTACAATAATGAACAAAACAACACCCAATCAGAACGGAATTGAAAGAGCAGAGCGTTTGCTAAGAACAGCCTTGTTCCTGCTTTCAATTGCTTCTTTGTTGCTAGTGTTCCTTATCATAGATCCTACGTTTTCTGTTTTTGAAAGAAATCAAGAAATAGCGGCTGTTGAGGTTGATGAAGATAAGATTGAAAATGGAATCCATCTTCGTACCGGATTAATAGATGCTCCGGGATTGGATGTAGTCATTAACAACTGTACAAATTGCCATTCGGCAAAACTGGTCACACAAAATAGAATGAACAAAGAACGTTGGGATGCTACCATACGTTGGATGCAGAAAACACAGAATTTGTGGGATCTGGGAGACAATCAAAAAATCATTGTTGATTATTTGGTTACAAATTACCCTATTGAAGAAAAGGGAAGGAGAAGTATACTTGCAGATATTGAATGGTATGAGTTAGAATAGAAGAATGAAGGGTCAATTGCTTATTATTTTATGTCTTTCTTTTTTCGTGACTTCATGCGAAAAAAAGAGCGAAGCAGATTTGATCCTGAGTCAACATAAAAATTCTCTCATAGAGTTTGATGAATTACAAAAAGTTTTATCGTTTGAAGATGTGAAAGTTATAGACTTTCGCAAGCCACAGCATTACCAGAAAGATCATATTCCGGGAGCATTGAATGTTTGGCGCTCCCACATCAGAAGTAAAAATTTCCCATACAGTGGTATGAAAGCTAGTAAAGAAGAGGTAGAGCTGCTTTTTAGTGATTTGGGAATTAAAAATGGAGATTGGATCATTATTTATGACGATATGGGTTTGTGTGATGCAGCCAGACTTTGGTGGCTGTTGCAACTTTACAATTACGACAAAGTTCAGTTGTTAAATGGCTCCTACTCACGCTGGAAAGAGAATTATGAGGCTACCTCCAATACTCTCCCTATTCATAAAACCAATTTTAAGTTTGAAAAAGATCCGGATTATCGAATGTATATAGATAAAGAAGGAGTGCTAAACTCTATCGGTAAAAAGTTGATCTTAGATACACGAACAACAGATGAGTTTTCAGGAAAACGTCAAAAGAAAGGAGCTTACAAAGGAGGTCGTATTCCAGAATCAATCAGAATAGACTGGGCTGTAGCAGTAAATTATCACGGAGATAGAAAGATGAAAACTATTGAGGAGTTGAAAGAAGCGTATAAGGAAGTTTTAAAGTATAAAGAAGATACGATAATCACCTATTGTCAGAGCGGAACACGATCGGCACACACAACTTTTGTGCTAACTCAGTTATTGGGAATGAAACATGTTCAAAATTATGACGGTTCGTGGATAGAATGGAGTTATTTTAACGACTTACCTTTTGAAAAGGATAGCATAACAACTATCTTTGAATAACTATGCAAGATTATTTAGATTCGTTTAAAAACGCATTTCTAGGAACTGTAGATTGGACATGGAAGTCAATCATCTTCGAAGTTCCTTGGTATACAAACTATTTTTGGGGACTCATCGCAATTTCAATAGTCGTTTGGTTGTTGGAAATTGCTTTTCCATGGAGAAAAGAGCAATCTGTTTTTAGAAAGGACTTTTGGTTAGATGCCTTTTATATGTTCTTTAATTTCTTTGTTTTTTCAATTGTTATTAGTGGATTTTACAAAGTATTAGAACTCCTCTTTTCCGGAGCCGGAATTACCAATACCAGTTTAAGTTTGATAGATATGAGCTCGTTACCCAATTGGTTGCAACTAGTTATTTTCTTTATCCTGCTAGACTTTGTACAGTGGTTTACCCATGTGTTACTTCACAAGTATTCCTTTTTATGGAATTTTCACAAAGTGCATCACAGCGTTAAAGAAATGGGATTTGCCGCTCATTTGCGTTACCATTGGATGGAGAATATACTATACAAGCCCTTAAAAACACTCGGAGTTATGGTACTTGGAGGTTTTGAACCGGAACAAGCATTTATTGTGCATTTCTTGAGCATTGCAATTGGGCATTTCAATCATGCAAATATCAAGATTACTTGGGGAGTACTTAAGTATGTTTTTAACAATCCGGTAATGCATTTATACCATCATGCTTATACCTTGCCAAAAGGAAGGTTTGGAGTCAACTTTGGAATAAGTCTAAGCCTTTGGGATTATATATTTAAAACCAATTACATCCCTGAGGATAGCGGAACGATTTTGCTAGGATTTGAGGATGATGATAAATTCCCTAAAGACTTTTTAAGACAAAACATCTACGGTTTCGGAAAGCAAAAGAACAATTAAGATTTTTAACAATCCGCTAAACAGATTATTGTCAAAGGTTCGTGATATTTTAATACTTTAGCACTAATAAAAAAAGCTGAATGGGTTACCTAGGACATATTGGTAAGTATTTCATGATGTTGGGACAGGTTTTCAAAAGGCCACAAAGAGGGAGGGTTTTTAGAGAAGCCATTGTAAGAGAATTAGATGAGTTAGGATTAAAGTCGCTAGGAATCATCATGTTCATCTCATTTTTCATTGGAGGAGTTATTGCTTTGCAAACTGCTCTAAATATTGAAAACCCTTTTATTCCAAAATATTTAATTGGATTTGCAACAAAAAGATCTGTAATCTTAGAGTTTGCACCCACATTTTGTTCTATTATTTTAGCAGGAAAAGTAGGGTCTTATATTACTTCTAGTATAGGAACAATGAGAGTAACTGAGCAAATAGATGCTTTAGAAGTAATGGGAATTAACTCATTAAACCATTTGGTATTGCCAAAAATAATAGCCACTGTATTTTTCTACCCATTCTTGATTGTTTTAGCAATGTTCTTAGGAATTTTAGGAGGTTGGGTAGCAGGAGTTACTTCCGGTATTTTCTCATATATAGATTATTTGCAAGGAGTTCAATTAGAATTTGATCCTTTCTTAATTACCTATGCCATTATCAAGACATTGGTATTTGCCTTTTTAATTGCTACAGTTCCTTCCTACCACGGTTATTATGTAAAAGGAGGATCTATTGCTGTAGGAAAAGCAAGTACACAATCGGTTGTTTGGACTATTATCTTAATCGTAATTGCAAACTATTTCTTAACCCAAATGTTGTTGACCTAAATGATAGAAGTAAAAGACTTACATAAAGGGTTTGGAGATGTTCAGGTACTCAAAGGAATTTCAACTTCTTTTGAACCGGGAAAAACTAGTTTGATCATTGGACAAAGTGGATCAGGAAAAACCGTATTCTTAAAATCCTTGATTGGGTTACACACCCCTGAAAAAGGAACCATTTCTTTTGATGGAAGAATCAATACACAATTTACGACAGAAGAGAAGAGGCAATGGCGTCAGGAGATCGGGATGGTATTTCAAGGAAGTGCTTTGTTTGATTCTCAAACAGTAGAGGAAAATGTAATGTTCCCACTAAAGATGTTTACAAAGCAAGTAGAAGAAGAAATGCTGGAGAGAGTAAATTTTGTGCTTAAGAGAGTGAATTTAGAGAATTCTAATCATAAATTCCCGGCAGAACTTTCCGGAGGAATGCAAAAAAGGGTAGCCATAGCAAGAGCTATTGTAATGAATCCTAAATATTTGTTTTGTGATGAGCCTAACTCAGGATTAGACCCTAATACAGCTATTTTGATTGATGAACTGATCCAAGAGATCACCCAAGAATATAAAATTACAACCGTCATAAACACTCATGACATGAACTCTGTAATGCAAATAGGACAAAAAATTGTTTTTTTGAAAAATGGAGTAAAAGCATGGGAAGGGACCAGTCAGGAGATCTTTAAAACTGATAATGAAGCGGTTGTAAAATTTGTTTACAGCTCTGAATTATTTAAAAAAGTTAGAAAGGCATATTTAAATGAAACTAAGTAAAAAATTAGTTTGAAAATTAAAATATTGCTTTTATATTTGCACCCGCTAAGAAAGCAATGACCGGGTAGCTCAGTTGGTAGAGCATCTCCCTTTTAAGGAGAGGGTCCTGGGTTCGAGCCCCAGCCCGGTCACAACTTCAAAAACTCCAGATGAAAATCTGGAGTTTTTTTTATACTTTTAGTTGAGTTAAAAATTGCTTGACTAAAAGAACTTCACATGTTAGACAAGATATTACTGATCAGTAAAAAAGAAGAAGCTGGAATTATCATTATTAGTAGAATGATAGGAGCCTTTTCTATAGTGACCTTAGGAGGTTTATTGCTCCATTTTTGGATAATGAAATCTTATTTTTTTGTGATGATTGGCGTAATTATTACGTCTTTATGTTACTTGATCAACTCTATTTTCCTTCTTGGAGTATTCGTTAAATTATTTCAGAAAAACTCTAATAGAGGCCAATGTTTTTTATCAATACTTTATTTGTTAATAGGGCTAATAGTAGCGGTTGCCTACGATCAGGTTGTTGTTAATAGTCAACTATCTTTTGAAGGCTTATAAGAAGAGATTATTCTTCCTTCACAACCAAAGTATCCAAGCTCAATCTAGTTTTTAACCAAGCGGCTAATTTTGCCTGTACTCTTTGATCTTCAGGAATAGAATCATACCATGCAATAGAAGCCATAGGAATGGTGTCTACAGATTCAAAATTGGTCACCAAAACTTTTGAGAAACTGATAGTTTTTAAACCGTCATAATTAATCTTAGCTTCCTGACTCACTTGTAAAAAAGGAATCTGTTCATTGGTTAATTTTTCAAGCGCCTTACTCAACTCTTGAATTTTAATATCTTTTTCTTGAAGACTTTCTTCTTTAGAAGCAATCAATTTTTGATTCTTTACATACAAGTCTTCAATAGATTTTACCTTGTCTAAAAGCTCAAGATTTTCTTCGTCTTGCGTAATATTCAGTTGAACACCATCTAAACTATACTCAGGTAATTTATCTCTCCATTCTGTCTTTTCCTGTGGAGTTAGGTTTTTACCTAAGACAACAAGGTTGATCTGGCGCTCTTTATAATCGATACTCTTATCGATAATCCCTGCTCCGGTCTTTTCTGTTAGGTCAGCAATATACTTTTCACAGCTTTGAGTATATCTGTTTTCTTGAAATAATTGGTAAAATTGGTAAATACTAAAAGAAAAGATGATCAATGCTAAAATAGAAGCCAATTGCGCAATTCTTTTTCTTCTGGCAGAGTTGATATACTTCACCATTGGAAAACGTAAGAACTTTACAATAACAAACGTAGCCAAGGCAATAAATACAGCATTGATAATAAATAAGAACATAGCCCCACCAAAGTAGGAGATGTTTCCTACAGCTAAGCCATAACCAGCCGTACACAAAGGAGGCATTAAGGCCGTAGCAATTGCAATACCTGCAATGGCATTGGTAATCTCTCTGTGTCTACTTAAAGCAATAATCAATGCAAATCCACCGGCAGTGGCAATTAATACATCACGAACATCCGGTTTGGTTCTTGCCAAAAGCTCAGGAGTTTCTTCTTGAAATAAAGGAATGCTAAAGAATAAAAATGAAGTTACTACACTTAAGCCGATCATCACTCCTAAGTTGATCAATGATCTCTTCATTGTATCAATATCATTGATCCCAATAGAAAGTCCAATTCCTAAAATAGGACCCATTAAGGGAGAAACTAGCATGGCACCAATTACAACGGCAGTAGAACTCACATTTAACCCAATAGAAGCAATAATAATTGAGAACACTAAGATCCATGCAGTATGATTCTTAACAGGAATACCATCCTGTATCTTTTGAATGGTTTCTTTTTTATCCGTTCCCTCACGAATATCCAACAGATCTAAGAAGAACTCTTTAATACTGGCGCTAAAACTCCTAAAATCTTTTTTTACGTTTTTTTGTTTCTCCTGGCTGGGATTCGATTGATTTTCTTCCATGGGCTGATCTTTTTACACAAAATCTTCGCCAAAATTCTTTTTCACATCTGCGACGATTTGCTTGATGTCTTGTTCATCTTTTTTAGGACAGATCAACAATACATCTTCTTTTTCAACGACAATATAGTCATTTAACCCTTGTATTACAACTCGCTTTCCAGATTGAGTACGTATCATATTGCCGTGAGAATCTCTAAAAATGGTCTCAGAGCCTACAGTAGCATTTTTATCAGTGTCTTTTTCTAATTTGTTGTAAAGAGATCCCCATGTTCCTAGATCGTTCCAGCCAAAATCAACAGGAAGCACATGAACATTGTGTGCCTTTTCCATAATTCCGAAGTCGATAGAAATATTTTCTGCCAGAGGATAATTCTCATCAATAAAGGAAATTTCCTTTTCCGTATTGTAGACATCAGTATTGTTAAACAATTGCAACATTTCAGGAAGTGATGTCTCAAAAGCTTTTACAATGCTCTTTGCCGACCAAACGAAAATACCCGCATTCCATAAATAATCACCGCTAGCCAAAAACTTTTCAGCAGTTTCCAGATTAGGCTTTTCTGTAAAATTCTTTACTTTTTTGATCTCATCTTCAGATGTTTCAAATTGAATATACCCATAACCGGTATTTGGAGAATTAGGCTGAATACCCAAAGTCATTAAAATATCTCGATCAGCACAAGCCTCGAATGAAGTTTGAATGTTTCTGGAAAATTCCTGCTCATTATCGATCCAATGGTCAGAAGGAGCAACCAAAATAACAGCATCAGGATTTTGATCATATATCTTAAGAGCAGCGTATAAAATACAAGGTGCTGTATTACGCATGGCTGGCTCTAGCAGTAATTGCTCTTTTGAAGTCTTAGGAAGCTGATCAAGCACCAAGCCTTCATATCTTTGATTGGTTGCAATCATAATATTCTCTGAAGGAACCAAGTCGTTTATTCTGTCAAAAGTACGTTGAATTAAAGATTGACCTTTTCCCAACATATCATGAAACTGTTTTGGGAACTCTTGAGTACTTACTGGCCAAAATCTGGATCCTACTCCTCCGGCCATGATTACCGCATAATAATTATTGTTTTTCATAGATAGTAACTTCTGTATTTTGATTAAAAAGATAGATTCTTCCCGAGCTTAACTCCAAGCATTCATATCTTGTCTTTCTCTTTGACCCTCTTCTGTAGCGTTTCTTTTTAAAAAGAAAAATGCTATCCAAAGGGACTTCAAAGATAAAACTCTTTCCGGTTTCTGCTTTATTTCCTTTTAAAGCTAACGATAATTTTACATCGCTATCGGTACTTGCTTTAGGATTTTTTAAATAATGAGCCAAAGGCGTTAGGATTTCAGTAGGGTAAATATCCGGATGCAAAAAAGGAAGCATTAAATGCTGAAAGGTTCGTTTCCATTCTTTTCCATGTGGTTGTACCCGTCCGTATTTTTGAAAAGTAACATGATGTGCAATTTCATGCACCAAAGTCAATAAGAATTGATGTGGATTTAGATTGTTGTTGATCGTGATTTGAAATTGCCCGTTTGGCAATCTTCTAAAATCCCCATGCTTCGTTTGTCGTTGGTTGACAATCTTAATATTCAGGTGATGTTGTTCAATCAAATCGGCAACACCTTCAATTGCATCTTTTGGAATGTAGGTTGCTATTCTATCGATAGTAAAAGCTCTTTATGGAGTTGAACTGGAAACCTGTAAGACTTTTCCGTTGTAGTACTGATTTCCGGTCGTAGCAAAGTTAAAAATATAATTTGCCATTTCTGCTGCTGATAAGGGAGCTTGATACCCGGGGAAAGCTTCTTCTAACATTTCGGTTTGTACAGCACCTATGGCTAAAACATTAAAAGCAATTCCTTGTTCTTTATACTCTTCAGCAAGTAACTCAGATAAGGTTATTACAGCCCCTTTAGCAGAACTGTAAGCAGCCAATCCTGGAAACTTTAAACTTCCTTGAATACCACCCATACTACTAATGGTAACAACATGACTTCCCTTTTTTAGAAAAGGAATCATCAGTTGTGTCAAAGAAGCCACACCAAACACATTAACATCATAAACTCGTTGAAAATCATCTTTGGTCAATTCCGTAAAAGGCTTATGAATTAAGAAACCGGCATTATGAATAATAATATCAACCTCTTTCCATTCTT
This sequence comes from Pseudotenacibaculum haliotis, assembly GCF_042684245.1. Lineage (NCBI taxonomy): Bacteria > Pseudomonadati > Bacteroidota > Flavobacteriia > Flavobacteriales > Flavobacteriaceae > Pseudotenacibaculum > Pseudotenacibaculum haliotis. Next base: position 553,338 of record NZ_JBHULH010000001.1, on the reverse strand, counting down.
CCTCAACAAAGGATGTTACCTTTTGCAGATCATTATCATTGCAAACATCTACGGAAATTGCCGTTATATTTTTTAGAGCAAGATCCTCTAAAGGTTTTTGGTTTCTTGATAAGGCAAGAACCTGAAAATCATTATGTGCAAACTGTTTGGCCATTTCATAGCCAATTCCTCTACTGGTACCTGTAATGATTACTTTTTTCATAAATGCTCACAACTGTTAGTGGTGAGCAATCTAGTCATTTTTTCATACATTTAAGCATTAAAATCAAAACAATGAAAAAAGCATTCTTACTCTTCGCATTTATTTTTTCTACTTCTTTACTTATTGCTCAAAACACGTACATCTATTGTGGTAAACTGATCGATACGGAATCGGGTAAAATCCTTAAGAAAAAAACTATTGAGGTAAGCGGAAACAAAATTCAGAATGTATACGATGGATATATCAAAGTACGAGATAAAAATGCTACGTACATCGACTTAAAAGATAAGGTAGTCATGCCGGGACTGATTGATATGCACGTTCATATAGAAAGTGAGCATAATCCAAAAACACGTTTGCAGAAGTATATTCTAAATGAAGCAGACATTGCTTATAATTCTACAGTATATGCAAAGAAAACACTGTTGTCAGGTTTTACCACAGTGAGAGATTTAGGAGGAACCGGAGTGAATATTTCATTGAAGAAAGCGATCAGTTCAGGAAAAGTAGCCGGACCTAGAGTATTCACAGCAGGAAAATCGCTGGCAACCACAGGAGGTCATGCCGATCCTACAAATGGAGGAAGCAGAAAGCTAATTGGAGATCCGGGACCTAAAGAAGGAGTTGTGAATAGTGTTGAAGATGCTAAAAAAGCAGTAAGACAACGTTATAAGAACGGAGCAGATTGTATTAAGATCACGGCAACCGGTGGAGTGTTAAGTGTAGCAAAAAGTGGAGACAATCCACAGTTTACTATCGAAGAGATCAAAGCAATTTGTGATACAGCTAAAGACTACGGAATGCACGTTGCAGCACATGCACACGGTGATGAAGGAATGAGAAGAGCAGTTGTTGGAGGAGTAAAAACTATTGAACACGGAACTTATATGAGTGATAGTACGATGGAATTAATGAAAAAGCACGATGCTTATTTGGTACCTACGATCACGGCAGGAAAAGAAGTTGTAGAAAAAGCAAAAGTAAAAGGATATTTCCCGGCCATCGTTGTGCCTAAGGCATTGGCTGTTGGTCCGCAAATTCAAGGAACTTTTGCTAAGGCATACAAAAAAGGAGTAGGGATTGCTTTTGGTACTGATGCCGGAGTTTTTGCTCACGGAAAGAGCGGTAAAGAATTTGGGTTTATGGTAGAAGCAGGAATGCCTGCTATGGAAGCAATTCAATCAGCTACCATTACCAATGCTAAGATCTTAGATATGGCAAATGAAATAGGAAAGATCAAAAAAGGATTCTTTGCTGATATTATTGCTGTTGATGACGATCCAACCGATAAGATCTCTACCATGGAAAATGTGACTTTTGTGATGAAAGACGGAAAAGTTTATAAAAAATAAGTCGCAAATAAATGTAACAAATATGTTTAATGAGAGACATATAGGTGATGGTAAATTAACTATAAGAGCATGAGAAATACTGCACTCAACTTCACCAAATATGTTCCACTAACAATACCATTTATTATAGGAGCCAGCTTGATTTTATTATTAAAGTCAAGCTTTTTTTTAGAAAACCCTGAGACCTTATCGTCAGCGATAACACTTGATTTTTTGATTATAATTCCTTTGATCCATTTCTTGATCATTCGAAAAAGAAACATTCCCAAGTTTACGGTGATCACAGTTTTTGTTTTGGGGGTTATAACACTCAGCATTTTTTTACCGAAAGAACACAGTTCTTTATTAGATACAGTTAAAACCTACTTGATTCCTGTACTCGAATTGGGGATTTTTAGCTTTTTGATCTATAAAGTTACTCAGCTTTCTAAGAACTATAAGAAGTCATCAAATGATTTTTACACCAATTTAAAACTAGCAACTTCAGAAGTATTTCCAAAGAAGATAGCAACTATTTTAGTCACCGAAATATCGATGATCTACTATGGTTTTATAAAGTGGAGGTCGCCTAAACTTTCTGAAAATGAATTTAGTTATCACAAAAAGAATGCTCTGGTTTCTATTTTGGCAGGTTTTACATTATTGATTGTCATTGAAACCGTATGGCTGCATGCATTTTTAGTAAAATGGAACCTGATTGTAGGTTGGATTATATCTATCTTAAGTGCATATACAGCGTTGCAAATTTTTGCTTTGGCTAAGTCGGTAGCAATGAGACCTTATGTGATAGATGCAGAAGAAGACACTCTAATTTTACGTTACGGATTTTTCACAGATGCTAGTATTCCGCTAAACAAGATTGACCATCTTGAAATTTCATCCAAAGATCTTCCTGAAGATAAAAGTGTGGTGCCTTTTTCTCCTTTAGGAACTTTAGGAGAATACAATGTAATTCTTCACATGAAAGAAGAAATCCGGTTTTCAGGAATCTATGGGTTAAAACGAAAAGCCAAATCGATTGCGATCTTTGTAGACGAAAAAGAAAGTTTCAGAAACCAGTTGCAAGAATTGCTTAAAAACTAATATGCTGATAGGCTCCCAAGTCAGGATTCAAAGTTCTGATAACTCCTAATATATCCATAGGAACTTGAGCTGCAGCTGTAGGATCACCCAAACCGATAGCATCACTTGCTTGTCCTATAATAAAGTCGTTTGCAGAAGTATTTCTAAAATCAGCAAAACCATTTAAAGTAATATTCTGATACAGATTAGTGTCGGTAAAATCCAATTCCGCAACCCCGGTAAAACTTCCGTTAATATCATTGAACTTGATCATACTATTGGACACATTGAAGTTAAATGTAGCGCCATCTACACGATCAGGAATAAACTCTACATTGTTATTTCCATCAATAATACAGTTGATGAAGTTTGCTTGTGTAAGATCACGAGGCTCAATAACCTCTTGCCCTTGGTCATTAGTAAACGTAAAGAAGTTATTTACCAGCACGGCAGGTAGTGCACGAATTCCGTTATTCCAATAATTGGCAAAAGTACTGTGAGTAAAATCATAAGACCCTCCAACGGTACCTGCAAAAGAAGCTTCGCCGGCACTTCCCACTACAACATTTTCTCCTAAAATACTAGTGCCTCTTCCTAAAATTCCAAAATTAGAATGATTGTATACCTGTGTGTTTTTTAATGTAAGTGTAGGAGTAGAAGAGGTGGTAGCATCAACAAGAACACCAATGATGGCATTTTTAATCTCTGCATGATGAATCTCATTCTCTTTACTGCCTTCACGCATCCAAATGGTTCCCCACTGTCCGGGAACATTGCTAAAAACATGCTCCAAACGATCTCCTTCAAAAACAACCTTTTCGTTCAAGGTTCCATTTACTTTTAATGAAGCATCTCTATCAATGATCAATCCGGAATTGTCATGAAAATGGATCCGAGCTCCGGCATCTATAACCAATGTCTTATTTGCAGGAACAGCAGCATAACCATAAACAACATAAGGCCTTGCATTGGTAAAGATTAATTCTGAATCTTCCAAAAATCGCCCTTGAATAGCTGTGGGTTCTCCGTCTAAAGTAAGTTGGTCTATTTCCATAGAAATCGGATCACGCCCCGGAAAAATAAAAGTAGCGTCTTGTACCAAAGTAACTAGATCTACGTCTTGCTGATTTGTTCCGTTGTCAAATAAAATTCGATCTGTGTATAAAGGATCAGGAACAGAAGTTACATCTACAGTAGTTTCTACAAAAATGAAAATACTGTCTCTTGCTAAGATATCTATGTTGTCAAATGTTTTACCCGGAATTCCATCTACATTTAAGCGGTAGTTAGAACTATTTCCTCTTTCCAATCCAATAGTAGGAATGGTAATATCTTTATTGCTTCTGTTGTATACTTTGAGGTTGTACGTAGCAGAACCAATATTGGTAAATACCGTATCTAAATACACGGTATCTCTAGAAAATTCTAATTGACCAAAACTAGGAATTGTACTAAAGTCTTTTCGACAAGAAGTAACAGAAATTGCCAGAACAATAAAAAAAAGAAAGATCAGGTTTCTCATTCGCTCAATTTGTATAAAAGTATAACTTTTAAACGATTTGATTATTGTTGTTCTATCAATTCTATTTCGAAGAGTTTTTTCCAGTTTTTACCGGTTACAAACAAGCGGTTATTTTCTTTATCGTAAGCAATTCCGTTTAAAACATCATCCTCTTTAAGCGTTTGCGTTTTGCGCATTTCATTAACCAATCCAGATAAGTTAGCGATTCCTTCAACAACACCATTTTCAGGGTTGATAATGGCAATCAAAGGCTTTTGCCAATAGTTGGCATAAATCTTACCATTGATGTATTCCAATTCGTTTAGTTTCGGAATTTTTTGATTGTGATTATAAGCTTGAATGGATCTCTTCTCCTTTTGAGTTTCTGCATCTAAAAACCAGATTGTGCTTGTACCGTCAGACTTGATCAACTCAGTTCCGTTATTGGTAAGGCCCCAACCTTGTTTACTTCTTCCGTATGGGAACTCCTTTTGTTGTTCTAAGGTTTCTAAGTCATAAATAAAACCTTTATGAGCCTGCCATGTTAGGAAATAAATCTTGTCATTTAAAATGGTGATACCTTCTCCAAAATAACGATCATCAATATTGGTTTTTTGCAAAACTTCACCAGATTTTAGGTCTACCTTTCTGATAGTTGATTTTTTTCTCTGACCTGTACTTTCATACAAATGACCATTGTGAAACTCTAACCCTTGAGTAAATGCAGTCCCATCATGAGGATATGTATTTATAAGCTTGTACGTGTAAGCCTTATAAGGCACGTTTGAAAACACTTCTACAGAGTTGTTAATTCGCTTGCTTTTCCCATCTCCATAATACACCATAGCAGATACTAACTGTTTTCCAACGCCATAATTCTTGGTATCAAGTGTAAAAGAATTGCTTTGAGTTTCTACTTCTTTTCCATTCACGAAAAAAAGTACTTTTTCAAAAGCTTGGTTATTTTTCTCTTTGAGACTGATAGTCACTTTATCGTTAAGTACCGCTTTTTTAGGCATTTCAATAGTAAACTTGTAAGAAGTCTCGCAAGAACTTAAAACGGTGATTGTCAGTAATAAAAGTAAAAAATGACGAATTGATTTCATATGGAATTATTTTCTACAAATAAAACAATTTATTTGTTTGTAAATTGAAAAAAAGGGTTAAATTTGCACCCGCAATGTGCTAGACTCAAGCATTTTGCTGTTAAGAAAGAAGCTTTACCAACTTTGTTCTTAAAATTTTTAGAGTATAAGTAGTTAAAAGACAGAAAAATGAAAAAAGGTATACACCCAGAAAATTATAGAATGGTAGCATTCAAAGATATGTCTAACGGAGATGTGTTTTTAACACGTTCAACTGCAAACACGAAAGAAACTTTAGATGTTGACGGAGTTGAGTATCCTTTAGTAAAGTTAGAGATCTCTAGAACATCTCACCCTTTCTATACTGGTAAGTCTAAGTTAGTAGATACTGCTGGACGTATTGATAAGTTCAAAAACAAATACGCAAAATTCAAGAAGTAACCTGACTGCCGTTAGGCAAGTTTTTTGCAAGAAGATATTTAGAAGCCTCGACGTTGTCGAGGCTTTTTTATTTGAAGAAAATTGATGTTTTTTGTAATAGCAAAGTAAAACCATTCTTTAATGAAAAGCTCTTTTGTTTTTAATGATACTGAGATTACTCTAGAGAGGTATCCTAAAACCTCCAATAGGTCTTTGCAACCTTTTAGCAACGCTGAGCTGTTAGGGTTGGATTACATTGCTGAAAAGAAGATTGAAAAAGTCCACATATTTAATGATCGATTTGGAGTATGGAATTGCGCTTTGCATGACAAAGAAGTGATTACGATCTGGAATTATGCCAGTCAGCAAAAAGCCATTGCGCAAAATTTGAAGCTGAATAATTACTCTATGAATGATCAAATATTCAAGACGCCTCTAGATGATTTGAAGCAAGTTGAAATGGCATTGTTGAAAGTGCCAAAATCTTTGGAATTGTTTGAGCTGTTCTTGCAGCAAATTCATCAAGCATCAACAGACACAACAGAAGTAGTTTGCGGATTCATGACAAAATACTTTAACGCTTCGATGCTTACAATAGCATCGAAATATTTTGAAGACCTCACGCAAACAAAAGCATGGAAAAAAGCGAGGCTATTGGTACTGTCAAAACCTAAAAGAGAAATAGAGTATACCAAGTTGATGAATACGATACAGTGGAAAGAGCAAGAATTGAAGCAATATTTTGGTGTTTTTTCATCAGGAAAAATAGATATCGGTACTCAATATCTTTTAGAGGATCTCTATATACGCGATTCGGAAGTTGCTATTTTGGATTTGGCATCCGGTAACGGAGTTATTGCTTTAGAAGCTTTGCAATTGAACTCAAAAGCTCAAGTTACTTTGATAGATGATTCATTCTTGGCTGTAGCTTCATCAAAGTTAAATGTAAAAGATAGAGCAACATTCTTATGTGACAATGAACTCTCAGAATTAGAATCAAATAGTTTTGATTTGGTGTTGTCTAACCCTCCTTTTCATTTTGAGTTTGAAAATAATATCGAGATCTCTATTCAATTATTCAAAGATGTACGTCGATGCTTAAAGGAAAGAGGAAGGTTTGTATTGGTATCAAACAAACATTTGAACTACAAAACACATTTGCAAAAAGAATTTAGAGCTGTTACTCAACTAAAGAGTAATGATAAGTTTGAGGTGTTGGAGTGTGTAAAATAAAAAACCGCCCTTATTTAGAGCGGTTCATACTTTATTATTATAATTCAAAATTGAATTAAACTTCCATATAATCTTCAATAGGATTACAAGAACAGATCAAGTTTCTGTCTCCAAAAGCTTCATCTACACGACGAACACTAGGCCAAAACTTATTGTCTGAAACATACTCTAATGGGAAAGCAGCTTCCTGTCTAGAGTAAGGTAAATCCCACTCATCAGCTGTAATCATAGCCATAGTATGCGGCGCGTTCTTTAAAACATTGTTAGGATCTTCTTTTGTAGCAAAAGCAATCTCTTTACGAATAGAGATCATAGCTTCACAAAAACGATCCAATTCACCTTTACTTTCAGATTCTGTTGGCTCTATCATTACAGTTCCTGCCACAGGGAAAGAAACAGTAGGAGCGTGGAATCCGTAATCCATCAAACGTTTTGCAATGTCTACCACCTCAATTCCGTTTTCTTTAAAATCTCTACAATCAATGATCATCTCATGTGCGGCTCTTCCCATTTCTCCGGTATACAAAGTTTTGTAATGACCGTTCAAACGCTCTTTGATATAGTTAGCATTTAAAATGGCAAACTTAGTAGAATTGGTTAACCCTTCAGAACCTAACATAGTAATGTATCCATAAGAGATCAAGCAAGCCAATGCACTTCCCCAAGGAGCAGCAGAAATAGCTGTAATTGCATTTTCACCTCCTGTAGTTACTACCGGATTTCCTGGTAAGAAAGGAACCAATTGTGGAGCTACACAAATAGGACCAACTCCAGGACCACCACCACCGTGTGGAATAGCAAATGTTTTATGTAGGTTTAAGTGACAAACATCTGCACCAATAGTAGCCGGATTTGTCAATCCAACTTGAGCATTCATATTTGCACCATCCATATAAACTTGACCACCGTTATCGTGGATGATCTGAGTAACTTCTTTGATCGCTTTTTCGTAAACACCGTGTGTAGAAGGATAAGTTACCATTAAAGCAGCCAAATTGTCTTTGTGCATTTCAGCTTTGGCTCTTAAATCTTCAACATCTATATTTCCTTTCTCATCAGTTTTGGTTACCACTACTTTCATTCCGGCCATTACCGCAGAAGCAGGATTGGTACCATGTGCAGAAGCAGGGATCAAACAGATGTTTCTGTGGTGATCATCGTTGCTTTGATGGTATGCTCTAATTGTCATTAAACCGGCAAACTCACCTTGAGCACCCGAGTTTGGTTGTAAGGATGTACCTGCAAACCCAGTAATGATATTTAATTGGTGTTCTAATTTTGTAAGAACTTCTTGATACCCTTGTGCCTGATCTAAAGGAACAAATGGGTGAATGTTCCCCCAATTAGGATTACTTAGAGGTAACATTTCAGAAGCTGCATTCAACTTCATAGTACAAGAACCTAATGAGATCATAGAATGATTCAATGCAAGATCTTTACGCTCTAATTTTTTGATATATCTCATCATATCAGTTTCTGACTGATACGAATTGAAAACTTCATTATCTAAGAAAGAAGTGTTTCTTTTTGCTAAACCTGGAATAACATCAGCATCAGAAAAATCACTGATCTCTGTAAATTCAATATTAAAAGCTGTTGCAAATGTTTTTACAATAGCATTGATCTCTTTCAATCCAACAGTTTCGTTTAGTGAAATTGAAAGTGTATTATCATCAATATAATTGAAATTGATCTCATTGGCTTCAGCAACAGGTCTTAGTGTTTTTGTCTCTGCTTTGATAGTGATCGTATCAAAATAATGAGAGTTGGTTTGCTCAAAACCTAAATCAGTCAAAACTTTAGCTAGAGTAGTTGTACTGCTGTGAACACTATCTGCGATAAATTGAATTCCGTCTTTTCCGTGATAAACAGCATACATTCCGGCCATTACAGCCAATAGTACTTGAGCAGTACAGATATTAGAAGTTGCTTTTTCACGTTTGATATGTTGTTCACGTGTTTGTAATGCCATACGTAAAGCACGACCACCATCTCTATCTTTGGTTACTCCGATAATTCTTCCCGGAATACTTCTTTTGTATTTTTCTTTCGTGGCAAAATAACCAGCGTGAGGGCCTCCGTATCCTAAAGGAATTCCAAAACGTTGTGTTGTTCCTACAACCACATCAGCACCAAACTCAGCAGGAGCTTTTAACTTTACAAGAGATAAAATATCAGCAGCAACAGCTACTTTGATGTTGTTTTCGTTGGCTTTTGCAACAAACTCAGTATAATCATATACCTGTCCGTGTTTCCCAGGATATTGTACGATAGCTCCGTAAAACTCTTCAGAAAAATCAAACTCTTGATGATTTCCAACAACCAATTCAACTCCAATAGGAATGGCTCTTGTTTTTAAAACAGATAATGTTTGAGGTAAAATCTCTTCAGAAACAAAGAATTTATTTACTCCTGCTTTCTTTTGAGCACGTTCTCTCACGTCAAACAATAAAGCCATAGCTTCAGCAGCAGCTGTAGATTCATCTAGCAAAGAAGCATTAGCTAACTCCATACCTGTTAGGTCACATACCATTGTTTGGAAGTTTAACAAAGCTTCCAATCTTCCTTGTGCAATTTCTGCTTGGTAAGGAGTGTAGGCAGTATACCATCCCGGATTTTCTAAAATATTTCTTTTGATAACACTAGGTAAAATTCCTTCGTGATATCCTAACCCGATATAACTTTTAAAAACTTTATTTTTCTTAGAAAGTTCTTGAATATGATTCAAGTATTCATATTCACTCATTGGAGCATCAAGCTCTAAAGATCCATTCAAACGAATATCGTCTGGAATAGTTTCATAAATCAACTGATCTAAGCTATCAACAGAAATAGCTTCAAGCATTTCGTTTTGCTCTATTTTACTAGGCCCAATGTGTCTTCTTTGAAACGAATTTGTGTTCATGTTGCGTTGTTTATTTTGCGTATCAAAAATAAGGAAAAATTGATTGTAAAATGCGTGAGTTTTTATTTAAAACTGATGATATATTATGTGTTAAATTTTCATGGAAAAGAATCCTTATTTTTGTCTAATGAAGTACCTTAAATATATTCTTGATTTTTACATCAATGCCAGTGTTCATGTTGCATTATCTGTATATGCTCTCACAAGAATTACTGAGCTGTATTTTGATTTACCATACAATCAAGATCTCGATTACTTCATTTTCTTCGGAACCATCACAGGATATAACTTCATTAAATATGCAGGAGTTGCCAAATTCTATCATATGAGTTTGACAAAGAACATGCGACTTATTCAGATATTTTCTTTCATCTGTTTTTGTTTTTTGTGCTACTATGGATGGAAATTAGATCTGGAAACACTCTGGCTTTTTGCTCCTTTTAGCTTGTTGACTATCTTATACATTGTTCCTTTTTTAGGGGGCTTTCAAAAGAATCTAAGAGGAATCAGTTACTTGAAAATTTTTATAGTTGCAGGAGTGTGGTCTGGAGTAACTGCGGTAATTCCATTAATGGCTACAGGAAGCGAGATTGATACAAACCTCATATTCTTATTTGTACAAAGGTTACTCTTTATTATAGTATTGATTCTGCCATTTGAGATCAGAGATATGCAGTTAGATCTAAAAGACGTAAAAACACTGCCGCAAAAAGTGGGAATTCCACAAACCAAAAGAATTGGATTGGGGTTATTACTTGTTGTCTTAGCATTAGAATTTGAAATCACAGATTCAGTGCAATTAAGAAATGTGTTTCTAGGAATTTGCTTAATACTACTTTTTTTACTGATGAGAACCAAAGAAAACCAATCCAAATACTATAGCTCATTCTGGGTAGAAGCTCTTCCTATTGTGTGGTGGGTTACCCTCTTATTACTAGCTTTATAGCTTCTGTTTTTACTGTGTGAAATCTGTTGAAATCGTTTTAGTAAATTGTAACGATAATTTCTTTTTTTTCTGAGGGCATTTTGTATGTTTATGACGTACAAAAAAGAACCATGATACAGACTAAAAGAAACTTCGTATTTGATTTTGATAGTACCTTAACCAGAGTAGAAGCGTTAGACGTACTAGCTGAAATTACATTGGTGAACAATCCTAAAAAAGAAGAGATCATCAATGAAATTATTGAAATTACCAATCTGGGAATAGATGGTAAGATCTCCTTTACAGAATCCTTAGAAAGAAGAATAAAATTATTAAATGCGAAGAGGTCTGATTTGTCCATTTTGATTTCTCAATTAAAGGAGAAAGTATCTCCTTCTATTGAGAGAAATAAAGAGTTTTTTGAAAAATTTTCAGAAGATATTTACGTGATCTCATGTGGATTCAAAGAATTCATAGATGATATTGTAAAAGAATATAACATTCCGTCAGAGAGAGTGTATGCAAACACATTTGTATTCGATGAGAACGATGTGATTATTGGTTTTGATTCCGAAAATGTATTGTCTGCACATAATGGAAAGATCCAATGTTTAAAAGATATGAACCTAAATGGTGAAGTACAGGTAATTGGAGATGGGTATAGTGATTATGTAACCAAAGAAGCTGGAGTAGCCGATAAGTTCTTTGCCTATACCGAAAATGTAGAGAGAGAAAAAACCATTGAGAATGCAGATCATATAGCACCCAATTTAGATGAGTTTTTATTTGTGAACAAACTACCTAGAAATATTTCGTATCCTAAGAACAGGATTAAAATTCTTTTGTTGGAGAATATCCATCCGGATGCATTTCAAAAGTTAACAGGAGATGGGTTCACTGTAGAAACAGTTTCAAAAAGTTTGTCAGAAGATGAGCTGATCGAAAAGTTAAAAGGAGTTCACGTATTGGGAATCAGATCTAAAACTCAAGTGACAAAAAAGGTGCTAGATTCTACCAAGAAGTTAATGGTGGTTGGTGCTTTTTGTATCGGAACCAAACAAATAGATCTTGAAGCTTGTAAGGAGAACGGAATCGTTGTGTTTAATGCTCCGTATAGCAATACCAGATCTGTAGTTGAATTGGCTATTGGAGAAATTATTATGTTGATGCGTAGTGTTTTTCAGCGTAGCATGGAGTTGCACAGCGGAGAATGGAATAAGACAGCTCATGGTTCTAGAGAAATTAGAGGAAAAAAACTAGGAATTGTAGGGTACGGAAATATAGGAAAGCAATTATCTGTTTTGGCAGAAGCTTTAGGAATGGATGTCTACTATTATGATGTAGAAGATCGATTAGCTTTAGGTAACGCAACCAGAATAGATCAATTAGAAGATCTTTTGTCAAGAGTAGATGTGCTTACGCTTCATATTGATGATAACCCTGCAAACAAAAACTTTATTGGGAAAGAAGAATTAGAGTTGATGAAAGAGGGAGCTTACATTGTTAATCTATCTCGTGGATTTGTATTGGATATCGAAGCACTAAGAGACGCTTTGTTGTCAGGTAAGTTGGCTGGAGCAGCAGTAGATGTATACCCGAAAGAACCAAGAGCAAATGGTGAATATTATACAGAACTGCAAGGGCTAAACAATGTGATCTTAACGCCACATGTAGGAGGAAGTACAGAAGAAGCACAACGAGATATTGCAGACTTTGTGCCCGGTAAGATCATGGCTTATATCAACTCAGGAAATACGGTAGATGCAGTTAATTTCCCAAATATTCGTTTACCTAGACAAGTACAAGCCCATCGTTTTCTACATATTCACAAGAATGTTCCGGGAGTTATGGCTGAGATCAACAAGGTATTGGCTGAGTTTGAATTGAATATAACGGGTCAGTACTTATCTACAGATTCTAAAGTAGGATATGTGATTACAGATGTTAACAAGGAGTATAACAAAAAAGTGATCAAAGCTTTAAAGAAAGTAGAAGGTACGATCAAATTTAGAGTATTGTACTAATCTATAGAGATTGCTCAATTCTGGAAACACCTTTTTGTAAGATGGAAATGTATTTTTCTACATTTTCCATTTTAAATCGACTTGAAGGTCCGGAAGCGCTAACTCCAGCGATTACTTCTCCTTTTTTGTTGAAGACAGGAATTGCAATGCAAATTAAACCCAGCTCAAACTCTTCTAAATCCAAAGAGTACCCTTGTTTTTTGATCGTTTGAAGCTCGTTAAGGAGTGCCTTGCTTTCTGTGATTGTGTTTTTGGTAAACGATTGAAAACGATTGTTCTTTAAATACGATTGCAATTCACTCATAGAAGCATGTGCCATTAATAACTTACCGGTAGCCGTAGCATGTGTAGGTTGATAAGAACCTATAGAAGTGCTAATCTTCAATCCATTTAAACTGTCAGCTTTGTTAATATAGAGTACTTGAGATTCTTTTAGAACTCCAAGAAGTACTGTCTCCTCAATATTCAAAGCAATATTTTTAATAGGCTCGTTACTAATAGATGCCAGTGACTCATACAAGGATACTCGATTCCCTAATTCGAAAAGTTTACTACCTAAACTGTACTTGTCATTTTTGTTTTGATACACAATATGTAAAGAAACAAGAGTACTCAGCAAGCGATAGGTAGTGCTTTTGTTGTATCCCGTTTTGTTGGCCAATTCTCTTACGCCCCATTCTTTCTTGTCGGGAGTAAAAGCATCTAGTAGCGTAAAAGCTTTGATGATGGATTGATTTAAGTTTTTTACGTCTTTTTCCATGAATATTTTAGAAGAGATGTTTTGCTAAAGTAACAAAAAGTTGTAAATTTATAAAACACCGTTTCACATAATGAAACGATTTTAAAGAGTATGCAAAAGAATACTTTAGACTACGCAAAGCAATTAGACCAAGAAGATCCATTAGCACATATACGCCGGGAGTTCCATATTCCTAAAGATGAAAGCGGGAAAGAGTGGTTATATTTTACTGGAAACTCTTTAGGGTTACAACCCAAAACAACACAAGAATACATTCAGCAAGAATTAGACGATTGGGCCAAATACGGAGTAGAAGGTCATTTTGAAGCTAAGAATCCGTGGATGCCGTACCATGAATTTCTTACGGAAACGATGGCAGAAATCGTAGGAGCAAAACCTTTAGAGGTAGTGGTAATGAATACACTCACAACCAATTTGCATTTGTTGATGGTTTCCTTTTATCAACCTACCAAAACCAAATACAAGATCGTTATCGAAAGTGATGCCTTTCCTTCCGATCGTTATGCCGTACAATCGCAATTAAAGTTTCACGGTTTTGATGTAGAAGAAGGATTGATCGAATGGAAACCTCGTGAAGGAGAAGAATTATTGCATATAGAAGATCTGGAAACCATTATAGAAGAACAAGGAGATGAAATTGCCTTATTGCTGATTGGTGGTGTAAATTATTATACAGGGCAGTATTTTGATATCAAGCGAATTGCTGAGTTAGGTCATGCAAAAGATTGTATGGTAGGAGTAGATTTGGCGCACGGAGCCGGAAACATTCAACCAAACCTGCATGAAAGCGGAGTCGACTTTGCTGCTTGGTGTACCTATAAATATTTAAACTCAGGACCGGGAAGTCTTTCAGGATTGTTTGTGCATGAAAAACACGCTTATAAAAAAGACTTGCCACGTTTTGCAGGTTGGTGGAATCATAATAAGGAAACACGATTCAATATGCGACAACCTTTTGATGTGATGCCTGGAGCAGAAGGGTGGCAATTGAGTAATCCGCCTATTTTATCAATGGCTGCAATCAAAGCCTCTTTAGATATTTTTGCGAAAGTTGGTATGGATGCTTTGAGAGAAAAATCGATTAAACTCACCGGATATTTTGAATACCTAATCAATCAGATTGGTTCCGATAAGATCAAGGTTATTACACCTAGTGATCCTCAACAAAGAGGATGTCAACTATCAGTACAAGTAAAAGATGCAGATAAGAGTTTGCATCAAAAACTAACAGAGAACAATGTGATTACAGATTGGCGTGAGCCCGATGTTATACGTTGCGCTCCGGTTCCTTTATACAATAGTTTTGAAGATGTATATAGAATGGTAGAGATTTTAAAAAGTTTGCTGTAGATATGAACAAAAAAGAAAACATATTAATCATTGGTGCCGGATTGTGTGGCTCGTTGTTAGCCTTGCGCTTGGCACAAAGAGGATATAAAGTTGAGGTCTATGAAAGTCGACCTGATCTGAGAGTTACAGATATTTCAGCAGGACGTTCTATCAACTTAGCTTTGTCTGATAGAGGGTTGAAAGCTTTGAGGTTGGCAGGAGTTGAAGGAAAAGCTAAGGAAATTTGCATTCCTATGAAAGGTCGTTTGATGCACGATACCCAAGGAAATACATTCGAATCCAATTATTCAGGAAGAGAAGGAGAATATATCAACTCTATTTCCAGAGGAGACCTCAACGGAATTCTATTAACCGAAGCAGAGCAACATGAGAATGTAAATATTCACTTTAATGCTCGTTGTTTGGAAGTTGATATAGAACATAAAAAAGCAACGTTTGAGTCGTATCAAACAAAAGAACAATTTGTTGTAGAAGCAGATGTGATTTTTGGAACAGACGGAGCCGGATCTGCTTTGCGTAAGAGTTATGAAACATCAAATCCAGAATTTACGGTTTCACAAGAGTTTCTAACACATGGATACAAAGAATTGGAGATCCCTGCTGATGAAAACGGAAACCACCTGATCAGTAAAAACCACTTACATATTTGGCCAAGAGGAAAATATATGTTGATAGCCCTTCCTAATATGGATGGGAGTTTTACCGTAACATTGTTTTTGAGTTTTTCTGAAGGAGAATACAATTTTGAGAATCTCACATCAGAAGAAAAGATCTCGGCATTTTTCAAAGAGCAATTTTCAGATGCCTTAGAATTGATCCCAGATATTTTACACGAGTTTGAGAGCAATCCAACAGGAAAATTAGGAACCGTAAAATGTTTGCCTTGGGCTTATAAGGGAAATACACTATTAATGGGAGATGCAGCTCATGCCATTGTACCTTTTTACGGGCAAGGAATGAATGCTTCTTTTGAAGATGTAGTAGTACTAGATGAAGTTTTAGAAAAACATGAAGGAGATTGGGAAACAACCTTCTCAGAATTTCAAAAGAATAGAAAGCAAGATGCCGATGCTATAGCAGATCTGGCAATTGATAATTATTACGAAATGAGAGATCATGTGGCTAACCCGATCTTTAAAGAAAAGCGCGTAATAGAAATGACATTGGAGGAGCAATTTCCAACGGAATATTCATCCAAATATTCGTTGGTGACATTCAATGAAAATATTGGATATCACAAAGCCATGACTCAAGGAAGAGTTCAAGACAAAGTGTTGTTAAATATGATAGAGAAAGGAGAAATATCAACTCCACTTGATACAACAGAAGCAAACTTAAAAGAGATCTTAATAAAAGTAAAAGAAACTACAGAAAGAGCTTTAGATTAGTATGAAAACGTACATTGTTTTATTGAGAGGAATCAATGTTTCCGGAAAGAATAAAATACCCATGCAAGAATTAAGAGATTTGCTTGAAGGGATTGGGTATGAAAATGTACGAACGTACATTCAAAGCGGAAATATTATCCTAAACTCAGAAGAAGACAAGACAATAATATCAAAAAAGATTTCTGAAGCAATTCAAAAACACTTTGGATACGAAGTTCCGGCATTAACCTATTCTTTAGAAGACTGGAAGCATATCATTCAAGACAACCCTTATAGTGAAGGAGAAAAAGCAATATACTTTACATTCATGGATCAAGAGCCTGAGAATACAGCTATTGAGGTGAATGGAACGAAAGATGATGAATTCACCATCTACAAGAATATGGTATATTTAAACTGTTTAGGAGGGTATGGGAAGTCCAAATTGAGTAATAATCTCTTTGAGAATAAATTAAAAGTTATTGCTACAACACGTAACTTTAGAACAGTACACAAATTATTAGAATTAGCACGTTAGATATATGTCAGAAAAAGTAACACCAAGAGGAGCCTACCCGCATGTAAAAGTAGCGGGCGATTTTATTTTCGTTTCAGGAACCAGTTCTCGAAGACCAGATAACTCTATTGCCGGAGTTGAGATTATTGATGAAATGGGAACCAAACGCTTAAATATTGAAGAGCAAACAAGAGCAGTTTTACAAAATATAGAACGAAACCTACAAACCGTAGGAGCCGGTTTGAAAGATGTTGTAGAAGTTTCAACATTTTTGGTGAACATGAACGACTTTGCAGGGTATAATAAGGCCTATGCAGAATTTTTCGATAAGCAAACAGGACCCGCTAGAACAACCGTAGCTGTACACCAATTGCCTCACCCGGATTTGGTAGTAGAAATCAAAGTAATTGCTTATAAAAAACAGTCATGAAAATCTTAAACTACATCAACGGAGAATTTTTAGCACCGATTGCTGACAGGTGGATTGATAATTACGATCCATCTAAAGGAGAAGTATATGGGCAAATTCCTAATTCTGAAAAAGAAGATGTAGAAAAAGCATACAAAGCTGCAAAAGAGGCATTTCCTACTTGGTCTAACACAACATTGGACGAACGATCAAAAATACTCTCCAAAATTGCACAGCTAATCTCAGAAAAGTTAGAAGACTTGGCCGTAGTAGAATCTCGTGATAATGGGAAGCCATTAAAACTGGCCAAAGCAGTTGATATACCAAGAGCCTCTAGCAATTTTCAATTCTTTGCCAATGCAATTACGCAATTTGCAGCAGAAGCACATGAAAGCGTTGGATTGGATGCTATGAATTTTACATTGAGACAACCTATTGGTGTTGTAGGATGTATATCTCCTTGGAATTTACCACTGTACTTGTTCTCATGGAAAATTGCTCCGGCACTGGCAGCAGGAAACTGTGTAGTGGCCAAACCCAGTGAAGTAACACCAATGACAGCTTACTTATTGGGAGAAATATGCAATGAAGCAGGTTTGCCTAAAGGAGTTTTAAATATTGTTCACGGATTAGGAACTACAACCGGACAAGCCATTGTAGAACATCCAAATATCAAAGCAATCTCGTTTACAGGGGGAACAAAAACAGGAGCCCATATTGCTAGTGTGGCAGCACCAATGTTTAAAAAACTATCATTGGAATTAGGAGGAAAAAACCCTAATATCATTTTTGCAGATTGTGATTATGAGAATATGCTACGAACCACAGTACGTTCTTCATTTGCCAATCAAGGACAGATCTGTTTGTGTGGAAGTCGAATTTTTGTAGAACAATCAATCTATGAGCAATTCAAAACCGATTTTATAGCAGCTGTTTCAAAACTAAAAGTTGGGAATCCGTTCGATGCAGATACCAATGTTGGAGCATTGGTTTCTAAACCTCATTTGGAAAAAGTACGGTCCTACATAGAAAATGCAGAAGCCTACGGAGGAACAGTTTTATGTGGAGGCAAAGAAGTAACAGTAGAAGGTTCTGAAAACGGATATTATTTGCAACCCACAGTGATAGAAGTTAAAGACAACTCGTGTCAACTAAATCAGGAAGAGATTTTTGGACCTATAGTAACCATCATGCCTTTTGTAACTGAAGAAGAAGTGTTGGCAATGGCAAATGATGTTTCTTACGGATTATCTGCTACTTTATGGACAAGCAACTTGAACAGAACAATGAGAATGTCAAAACAGATTCAAGCTGGAATCGTGTGGGTAAACACATGGTTGCTTCGAGATTTAAGAACTCCGTTTGGAGGAGTTAAAAACTCAGGAGTAGGAAGAGAAGGAGGCTTTGAGGCACTTCGATTCTTTACCGAACCTAAGAATATTTGTATCAAATATGATTAAGCTAGAAAACGATATTTATTTTTCTTCAAACAATGAGGATATGGATTTTGAGTTGATCTTTCAATTCATCAAGAATTCTTATTGGGGAACTTTAAGAACCTATGAAGAACAAAAGATCGCTTTTAACAATACAATCAACTTTGGGCTGTTTAAAAAAGGAAAACAAATAGCCTATGCACGGGTGATGACCGATATGATCTTCTTTGCATACCTGCTGGATGTTTTTGTGGTAGAAGAAGAACAAGGTCAGGGATACGCTCAGGTGTTGATCGATAAAATATTGAATTACCCTTCATTAGAAAAGGTAGACAAGTGGATGTTGGCAACAAAAGATGCACATACACTATATGAGAAGTTTGGATTCAATGAGGTGAAAAGCCCTGAAAAACTAATGGAAAAACTAAGCAAAAGAGCAAAATTAATTTATGAATAAAAGAACTATGAAAAAACTATCTGTACTAGGTCTGTTGTTATTTTTAACCGTAAATATTTACGGCCAGACCAAGACACATGAAACAGAAGAATTCTCTGTAGAGTATCCTGCGAATTGGGAATTAAACACCTCGGGAATTGGAAATTCGATCTTTGGAATCCTTTCTCCGTCTACTGATGAAAAAGATACGTTTAGAGAGAATGTAAACTTGATCACTCGAAATCTACAAGGAAATCCTGTGACCTTAGACCAATATGCTGAACTGTCAAAGAAACAGATATTGACAATGATTGAAAAGAGTGAGATTCTGGAAGATAAAAGAGTCAAAAATGAATCTTCAGAATATCATATGATCGTAGCAAAAGCCGTTACAAATGATATGGCAATGCAGTTCATGCAGTTCTATATGATTGAAAATGGAAAAGCGTATGTGCTAACTTATACAGCAGTAGCAGATCAATATGAAAAATTCGTGAAGCAAGGAAGTGATATTATGAAGAGCTTTAAATTAAAAAAGTAATGAATTTAGGATTACAAAATAAAAACGCATTGGTGTGTGGAAGCACACAAGGAATAGGGAGAGCAACAGCGATTAGCTTGGCAGCAGAAGGAGCCAATGTAACTTTGGTAGCAAGAAATGAAGAGAAGTTAAAAGCTGTGCTGGCTGAATTGCCTAATAACAATCAGCATCATTATTATTTAGTGGCAGATTTCACAGATCCGGAAGATCTAAAAAGGAAAATGGAAGCCATAAATATTAGCTTTCATATTCTCATCAACAATACAGGAGGCCCGGCTGGAGGGCCTGTATTCAATGCTAGTTTAGATGAATTTGAACGTGCGTTTACTATGCATTTAAAATGTAACCATGTATTGGTACAAGCCTTAGTGCCCGGAATGAAAAATGCCGGGTATGGTCGTATTATCAATATCATTTCTACTTCGGTAAAACAACCGTTAGATGGTTTAGGAGTTTCCAATACTATAAGAGGAGCCGTTGCCAACTGGTCAAAAACAATGGCCAATGAATTGGGGCAATTTGGTATTACAGTAAACAATGTTTTACCGGGAGCAACAGAGACAGAGCGTTTGAATGAGATCATTCAAAATAAAGCTAACAAAACAGGAAAAAATGCAGAAGAAGTGGCAGAAGCAATGAAAAATGCAGCACCGGCCAAACGATTTGCAAAACCTGAAGAAACAGCAGCAGTAGTTACCTTCTTGGCAAGTGAACTGGCAGGATATATCAACGGAATTAATTTGCCTGTAGACGGAGGTAGAACAAAGTCGTTGTAAAAAGAATAAAGAAACGTGACTCTAAGAGTCAAGACATTTTTAGGTATCTTTAAAGAGTCTTGATTCTTTTTTCAAAAAATCTAAAAGTCTAAAAAGATGAGCATGCTAGTACAACCTTTAAATTTTCAGAAGTGGATTGATGAACATCGTCATTTGCTAAAACCTCCCGTTGGAAACAAATGTGTTTGGGACGGAGGAGAATATATTGTAATGGTCGTTGGAGGGCCTAACAGTCGTAAAGACTATCACTACAATGAAACTCCTGAATTCTTTTATCAAGTAGAAGGAGATATGGTGCTAAAGATCATTGATGATAAAGGAGAACAAATAGATGTAGAGATCAAAGAAGGCGATATCTACTTATTGCCAGCAAAAGTACCACACTCACCACAACGAAAAGAGAATACAGTTGGGTTGGTTATAGAATACCCAAGACCGGAAGGAGTAATGGATGCTTTAGAATGGTATTGCGAAAAATGTGCTGCTCCTCTCTACAGAGAAGAGTTTGCATTAAATAATATTGAAACTGATATGCCCATTATCTTCGATAAGTATTATTCAGATAAAGAAAAATGTACTTGTGCTCAATGTGGAACTGTGATGGAAGCTCCGGGTACATGATCGAAGAAGCCAAAAGAAGTTTCGAACAGCAAGGTTTTATGAAAACCTTAGGAGCAAAAATCATTGCTATAGAAAAAGGAATGGTCAAAATTTCCTGTGACCTTAAAGAGAGTTTAACCCAACAACACGGTTTTTTTCATGCCGGAGTAATTACCAGTATTGCAGATGTAGCTTGTGGCTATGCTGCTTTTACAACCATGCCGGAAGGATCAGATGTGTTAAGTGTTGAGATCAAAACCAATTTAATGAGAGCTGCAAAAGCAGATCGTATCATAGCTACAGGAAAAGTTATCAAGTCAGGCAGAACACTCATCTTTTGTGAAGCAAAAATCACTGATGAAAAAGAAGAAACACTCTTTGCTACTTTACAAGGAACCATGATGTGTTTGCAATCAAAAACAAAACAATGAAACGTAAATTAAGAATAAACGGACACTCACATTTACTACCTTACCCGGAAGAGATTCCGCAGTACATGAAAGATAAAGGAATCTTTTGGGTAGACAAAGATCGTAAGTACATGCTACAAAAAGATTGGAGTCGTCCTGTAACAGATTCAAGTTTCTTTTTAAATGAGAAACTAGCTTGGATGGAAAAATTCAACATAGACCATGCGGTGGTCTTAAACCTTTCTCAATTATATGGTAATGGTTTGAGAGTTGAAGAAATGAAACAAGCTTTGCGTTTTCAAAACGATTTTAATGCCAGAATACAGAACGACCACCCTTCAAAGTTTACCTGTGGATTTGTGGTACATCCCGGATTTGTAAGAGGCGCCTGTTGGGAAATAGAACGTTGTGTAGAAGAATTAGGAATGCGTTTGTTGTGTTTGCCTACACACTATATGGATACTATCGGAACCTGGAGATGTATTTTTGATGAGGAGAATGAGAAGATCTTTGAACTGGCAGACAAATACAACTTGGCTGTAGAGATTCATCCTTATGATGGAGAAAAATTCATCAAGCTTCAAAACACCTCTTGGCGTTTTCACTTAATTTGGATGTTAGCACAATGTGCAGATGCATATCACTTTTTAACACTTAACGGATACTACGAGAAATATCCAAATATGCGTGTGTGTTTTGCTCACGGAGGTCAGTTAGCACAGATGAACTTAGGAAGAAGAATTCAAGGATTTGATGGTCGTCCGGACTTGTTTGAAGGAAAAGAACACCCAAGAAAAGCTGTAGGGCATAAGAATATCTTCTTTGATACTTTGGTACACGATACAGGATCTTTAGAATTATTAATTAAGAACCAAGGAGCAAAACAAGTATTAATGGGATTAGATGACCCTTATCCTTTAGGAGAAATGGAAAGTGAATCACAATCATCCTACCCTGGAAAAATACTTGATTTAGCGGTAGAAAGAGAGATTATCACTTCTAATGAATATGATGATATCTGGAACAACAATGTGTTGCAATGGTTGTTTGGAGATGACGAAGAAGGAAAACAAGATCTGATCAAGAAGATCTTAAGCTAATTTTTGTATTCGCTATCAAATCATATAAACTGCTCTTTCCTTTACTAAATAAGATAGACAGAAGGTAGATTAGTATAACTATTTGAGGTACAATAAGTACAAACCATAACCAGATAGGAATTTCCTGATTGTGCTTGTCAAAATAAAAAAGGAAATAAACTCCTGTATGAGCAATTTCCCAAGGAAGAAATTTGAGGAGGTTTCGTAAGAATATATTGGATTTCTTCTCTAGAACATTCTTTTGAATAACGAGATCCATTAATCTTTTCCCTACAGTAGAACTTCTATACTTTTCATTTAGAAAGAAATACAGAAAAACAGGTAAAGTAAGTGTAAAGAAACCTAATAATTGCTGATGAAATGGCGACTCGAAACTAAGATCTACATTCAAAGAATGTAAAAGAGTACTTGCTAGATACAAACCCACCACATAGACTAAAATAACCATGTAATCGATGCAAAAAGCAAATACTCTTTTTATAAATAATGCAGGCATTGTAAAATTACTTACCGCAGTTTTGTTGTAAAACTTGTTCCGGACGTTTAGGATCTCCATACGGATAGAACTTTACCGTTCTTTTCTCTTCCTTAAATAACTTAATAGCTCTCTTTATATCCTTGCAGAAAGGCTCTGTAGACTGTCCGAAAAATTTTGCACCTCCTATATCCCATTCAGCTTTACTCAAAACAACTCTAGGATTGTTTGGTGCTATTTGTAATGCCTTAGCATAAATTTGTGCGTTCTTTCCTGATAAGGTCATTCCGTATTTCTGACCGTCAAAAGCAATGTAAGCTGTGTTTACCAAAGCTTGCGCAATCATAATTTCAGGATTGTTAGGAGAAACCGCAGCTGCTTTTTCTAAAAGTGAAGCTGCTTTTTCTAAGTTAGCACTCAATTTTGCTTCATCTTTAATTCTGAAAGAAGCCAATGTTTTTACAAAACCTGCATAGTAATAAGGCAGCCAGTTCTCTTTTTCTGCCTTGGCAATTCGTTCAAATAAGTTAGATGCTTCATTGTTTTTTCCTTGTTGCCAAAGACCTAAAGCCTTAGTCATACCTTTTTCATATTGACTTTGTGCCGTTGCATTTAAGGCAAACAATACCCCGATGAATAAAAATAATTTCTTCATAATTCTTTGATTTTAAATAAGTTAGTTTGAATTGTTGGCTGGTTAATGAAGCCGTTTTATTTTTGTTGAATGATAAAACACGACGATTAAATTCAGACGATACTCTTTTAAGAAATGTTACCTGATGCTTACATTAATGGTTGTGCTTTCATCCAGATGAAATTTTACATCTTTAAATTTTGGAGGTCCAAAACGCCCCTTTTTCTCATTTGAAAAACCATAAGGCTCTTTAGGAATACCAAAAAAGTTTGTGTCCAGTTTTTTGTTACTATTCAGATCGTGAAATAAAGAAAAAGCATAATCTCCTTTTTCAACACCTTTAAAAACAAAGGATACTTTCCCGTCTTTTACTTCACCTTGTCCACTTTTGTAGGACTTGTGCATATAAGACTCTTCTTTATCATATAAAGCTAGAAAGATAGCTCCTTTGTGATGTTTGGTTACCGTAACATCAATCGTTAATGTTACAGCCTCTTTTTCTTGAGCATTTATGGTAAAAATGCTAGCGGTTACAAATGCCCAGATAAAAAAGAGAGTTTTCATTGTTGTTGTATTACGATTCAAATATCTAATGTTTTTCTTTTTTCTAAACATCAAATCTACTGAATTGTTGTTTTTCTTTACCGAAATGTCACTTCGAACCTACTCAGTGTAAACATTTACAGATTATCCAATTGATTCGACTTTTTATCATCACTAATCGTCCAGAAGAATCCAACAAAAAAGAATTGATCTGCATTAGGTACGATGGCTTCTCTTGCAAACATACCATTTACATCAGGCTGATTTGCATAATTATAGCCAAATACATTTTTGGTTCCCAGAACATTGTTTACAGAAAAATACAGAATCTTTTGTTGATCTATTAAATATGCCCAGTTTAAACTGATAGAATTATAACTCTTGGTCTCTCTGTTTAAAAACCCGGGTTGGTTAGGATCTGTATAGTTTCTACCCGTAGCAAAGCTATAACTAAACCCTAACTGACTTTTCCAATTTTCGATCCAGTGTTTGCTCACAACCGATAGATTGTGCTGAGAAGCAAAGTTAGGTCTGGCTGCTGTTGGGTAATTTCTATAGGTTCTTTCTGTATCTAAAAATGAATATGAGATCCAGTAATCTGTGTTTTTAATAGATTGGTTGTCTCTCCAGAAAATATCAACCCCTTTTGCAAACCCGGAACCGTTATTGGAAAAATTGCTCATTGGGTTTACTAGATCAGTATCAAATGTTACCAAGTCTTTATAATCCTTGTAATATGCCTCTATTCTAAAGATCTGCTTTTGCTTTACGTATTGAAAGTTTGCGATCAAATGTGAAGTATTCTCTGCTACAAAATTATCACTGAACTTTAAATACTCACTTTTTGGATTTTGGTAGAATTGACCATATGCCAACGAGAACTGAGCAAACTCTCCCGATTTATAAGCAATAGACGCTCTTGGAGACACTGTAGTTTGGTTTAGCAATTCAGAATGTTCCATACGTACACCTACTTTAGAAGCTAACTTTTTTGAAAAGAAGATATCAGCTTCAGTAAACAATCCTGAAATGTTATTTTGGAATCCATAATTAAAATTTCCAACAGTATTACTTGAGAATGTCTCGTTAAAGTCTGTGATAAAATATTCTGCCCCAAAATTCAATTTGAATCGATTGCTAAATCGCTTTCTCAATTTCAATTTTACATGAGCAGAGTTCTCATTGTCTTTTACTAGATCGTCTTCCAATTTGATGTTTGTATTATCATTGGCAAATGAAAACCCTGTAGAAAGTATCCATCCATTTTCCAAAAAGCCTCTATAAGACCCGTTAAAGTATAAGTTTCTGTTCTCCAATCCAAAGCGAAACCCATTTGCAAAGTTGATGTCTTGCTGTACTAGATCAAAATCAGTATAACTAAAAGCACCGTATAATTTTAACAATCCGTCATTTGGCATTTTATAACGATATACCATTTCTCCGTTAGCAGATTGAATAGGTTTATTCCATGTATTTCTATCTGGAAAAGCTTCTAAATAAGGAGCTAAATTGATATAAGATGTGTTAATACTAAACGAACCTTTTTCCCATTTTTGTGTATTCCCCACACCTACACCTACCGTCATAGTAGCAATATCTGTTTTTTCTTGAATCGGTTCGTCAATTGTGTTTAATAACAATACGCTTGATAAAGCTTGCCCATATTCGGCAGAATATCCTCCCGTAGAAAATGAAATTCCTTTGAATAAAAACGGAGAGAATCTTCCTCGTGTAGGAATGTTATTTGCAGAGGGTGTAAAAGGAGTAAACACTCGAATTCCATCAATAAAGATCTGTGTTTCCTCAGCATCTCCACCACGAACAAACAAACGTCCATCTTCAGCAACCGTAGAAGTTCCCGGCAAGGTCTGTAAAGCTCCTACAAAATCTCCTAAGGCACTGGCAGTAGTTACAACATCTAAAGGCTTTAATGCAGTTACTTTGGCATTATCTCCGGCCTCAAATGTTCCGGCATTAATAATTACTGCATCCAATGTGTTTACGTCCTCTCTTAGTTTGATCGCCAGTTTTTTGAAAGTAGAAATATCACCTGTTAGTGTAAACTCTTCAAAAGAAACAAAAGAAACAACGAGGGTTTGACTTCCTTTTTCTGTAGAAGTAAAAGAGAATTCTCCTTTCTCGTTTGTAGAAGCCCCATCATAAGTTCCGTCAAGATATACATTGGCTCCAAAAATAGGCTCTCCTTTTGTATCAGTAACTTTTCCTGATACGGTAGTTTGTGCGATAAGTTGCACACTAAAAAATAAACTTGCTAAGAATATAAACGTTTTCATTATTGGTTGTTTTTGATGGTACAAAAGTGTGATAATGAAAAAAGCTGCTCTAAAAAGAATCACCGAACTGTAAAAAAGAAATGACGAATTGTAGAATTGGTAGAAATTCGATTTACAAAGAAGAAGAAAATTTTGAAAGTCCTTTTTTTTCTAAAAACCTTACAGTAGCTGAGCATTAAAAAAACTTATCGGGAAAAAAACTACTCGAAAAGGAATTCTATTACGGTAAAATTGAAAATAGAACTTTCTAAGAAAACTTCTCTCTTTTCTTTATAAAATGCAGCCTAGGCTGTAAATTTCATTTTCATTGAATAGATCTTCCTGCTTACCAACCTTTCATCGTTGCCAACTTTTTTCTCACCGTTACTTTGCCATGTCAAATAATAAAAATGAATTTAAAAATGAGAAAAACAGGTATTTTTTTAATGTTTATAGTTGGCGCCTTACTAATGGTGTCATGTGATGGCGAAGACGGTTTAGACGGACTTAATGGTGCAGATGGAATTGATGGAGTGGATGGAATAGGACTTCCTCCACAAGAAGATACTCCGGTGGGAGTTCCAACTCAAGTATGGAACAGTTTTGATATTGAAGACAGACGTACCAATACGAATCCGGGGGATATTGGAATTGGATCAGTAAGATTGGTTCAAGATGATAATGGGTACTATTTCTATGAGTTTTCTAACTTTAATACATCAGATCCAGATGGAACAGAATATTATGTATACACAACTGTAGCAGGAGCACCTTTAGATACTCAAAACGGTTTTGCAAATGCCGATGAACGCCCGGTATTGGCAACACGATTAGATGGTGGTGGAGCTTTTATGATTACAAAAGGAGCCGAAAGAGCTTATGTTCCTTTAACAACACCTCCGGGGCCAGCAGCTTCAGGACGTATGTTTGACTGGATTGTACTATACCCAGCAGGAACAACGGATTTTAGTAGTCCTGGAATTGTAGCCGATTTAGATGCACAAAGTTTATTACCAAGAAAACAAATCTGGAATGGCTTTGAAATTCAAGACAGAACAGCTACAGATTTAGATCCAAACTCAGTAACAGCAACTAATGGTTATGTGAGACTAATCACAAACAACGACCAAGGGAGAACTCGTTACTGGTTACACTTTAACGACTTCCAAAATGTAGGGCAACCTATCGTAAGAGGCGGAGGTAGTATTACAGCAACCAGTTTTGCGGTATTCTTAACCGTGGCCGGAGCAAATTTAAACGCACAAGGAGGTTTTGATGCTACAGAAAGACCTGTTTTTGTCGGAATCTTAGATACGAACGGAGCACAATATTTGCCCCTTACTGCCGGAGATTTAGCAGATTTAGATGCTGTAAATGGTAGAAATATTACGTTCAATCTAAATAACAGCGGAATAAACCTGAACAGTGACGGTTATATTTTGCCACAAAGAGCTTCCGGAGGGAATAACAGATGGTACGACTGGGTTGTATTAATGCCTATTGATGCCTCAGGAGTACGCCCTATATCTTATGCCGGATTTGCAGCTGATCTAGATAGAGATAACGATTTGTCTCAGAATCAGAACAGAAGCGCCGGAAATTAAGAAGGTTGATTGATGAGTGAAAACCTGTAGCATTGCTACAGGTTTTTTTATGCTTTACTGTACAGGAATACAAAGATCTACAATGCATTTCCCTTCAGGATGTTCATTGGGGTTGGAGTGATAGATCTCAAAAGGATCGATGTCTATTCTCTCATAACCATGCTCTACCATCCAAACAAAATTAGATTCCCAAGCTTGTTGAAACTCAGCAGGTCCAATTTCCAAACGAGACACTACACATTTGGTAGTTTCGATTGTTCGCAAACTAACTTCGCCATCAACTTTTACAGGATAATTCAAAAGAATACAGGCACTCATTCTTAAATGATTGGGATCTGTGATCTTTGGACTGTCATGATAGATGGTTAGCATCTTTAAATTCTCTTGCGCCATTAAGCCTTTGGGAGCTGCCCAGCGCATCAATTGATTAAATGTGTTTCCAATATGATTCATATTGCCTACATGACTTATGTAGGCCAGATTCATTTTGTCTAAAACTTTTACTTCCGTAGTAGCATTCATGTGTATCCAGTTTAATGATTTTTGAATGCTGCTAATGTATTGCTCAAAAGTAATTTGGGTTTGACCATTCTTGCTTTCCGTTTTGCAAATCTTGCTGAATGCTTCCGGACTGGCATCTTTGAAATCTTGTGGACTCATTCCGTAGAACTTTTTAAAAGCTCTGGAAAAAACAGGCAAACTGGAAAAACCTAAATAATCAGAAATTTCTGTTACAGAAATGTGTTTTCGTCGCATTAACAAACCGGCTGCTTTTTCAATTCGCTTTCTGTTGATGAAATCACTAGGAGTTTCTCCCATAACTACCGAAAACAAACGATGAAAATGAAATGGCGAAAAATGAGCTGTTTGTGCAATATCTTCTAATAACAACTTTTGCTGCAAGTTGTTTTCTATAAAAACAATAGCCTTATTAATTCTAGCAACATTTTCCTTGGCTATGTTAGAAGAATTCATGAGTGTCTTTTTTGTAAGTAATGAAAAATAAATCCGCTGACAAAATACAAAATAACATCGATGATATCTGATGTATAACGATTGTGATATGTTGGAAGATAGAACTCAAAAAATATAGCAAACCCAATACATAGATACACAATTATCCAAAAAGGGATTTGATAATTCTTGTCATTTTTAATCTTTCTGAGAAGAAATAAACACGGAATAAGAATAATGGGAATAATCAAAAAATCATTTACATAGTGATTAATGATTTTAGGTAGGGGAGTAGAAAATTGCTGAGCAATATAAATACTCGCGCCAAGAAATAAAGAAAAGCCAAAATATATATTGAGCGCTTTTTTCATAACTAACCGGCTGCCACCATTGCAAGAAACCAAGCTACAGCGGCTCCAATTGCACTGACTATGACAAAAGCTGAATATAATAACAGTCCCACAATACGATAGGGTATAAAAGGGTGCTTTTTTAAGCGCTCAACCCAATTTGGGTTTTGCATTTCCCACCGCGCCTTCTCAATTCGTTGTTGCTTTTGTTTTTCTTCCTTTAATTCAACTTTTTTCACATAAGAAATAAGCTCTCCGCAGTTTTCGCAATAATCAGCGTTTGAAGTAAATACTCCGCATTGACTACACTTGATGTACGATGATTTTTTAAGCATCTTCTTTTCTAAAAGAATACTTGTTCTTATTCTTAAAAGGACGAATGATCAATCGGGTTTCTCTGTCAAATCGAATATAATTGTATACCCAGTTCATAAAAACGATCACTTTGTTTCTAAAACCGATCAATGAGAATAGGTGAACAAACATCCAGACAAACCAAGCAAAAACTCCTTGAAATTTCCATTTAGGAAGATCTACTACAGCTTTGTTTCTACCAATTGTAGCCATAGAACCTTTATCGTGATAAGAAAAGCTTTTCTGCTTTTTGCCTTTTAGCTGAGCGAGGATATTTTTAGCCAATAACTTCCCTTGCTGAATAGCAGGCTGTGCCATCATAGGATGACCATGCGGATATTCTTCAGATTGCATAGAAGCAACATCTCCAATGGCATACACATTGTCGTACCCAACAACCTTGTTAAACTCATCTACTTTAAAACGTCTGCCTCTTTGAACAATATCTTGATTCAACCCGTCAATAGTACCGCCAATAACTCCTGCCGCCCAAATAACAGTAGAAGCTTTAAAGGACTCTTCTGTATTAGTAGTCACATTAAGTCCGTCGTAATCTTGAACGTATACATTTTTCCAAATATTTACTCCTAGTTTGATTAAGAAGTCCTCAGATTTTTGTGAAGCTTTTTTGCTCATGGCATCCAGCAAACGATCAGACCCTTGAATTAAATTGATCTGCATTTGACGTATGTCTAAATCAGGGTAATCTTTAGGTAAGATTCCTTTTTTCATTTCTGCCAAAGCACCTGCCAATTCAACTCCGGTGGGTCCACCACCAACAATTACAAAATTCATCAGAGCTTTTCTCTCTTCCAGATCAGAAGTTAACAAAGCTTCTTCGAAATTCTCAATGATCAAACTTCTGATATTTAAAGACTGAGGAACAGACTTCATTTCCATTACATTTTCCTCAATATTCTTGTTGCCAAAGAAGTTGGTTTTAGATCCGGTAGCTATCACCAGATAATCATATTCCAAATTCCCAATAGTAGTTTCAACAGTATTCGTTTCAGAATTGATATTGGTAACCTCTGTGAGCCTGAAAAAATAGTTTTCCAGATTGTTAATTGTCTTCCTCAGAGGAAAAGCAATACTATCTGGTTCTAAGCCTCCTGTGGCTACTTGATATAATAAAGGTTGAAATGTGTGGTAATTGTGTTTGTCTAATAAAACAACTTGGAGCTCCTGTTTTTGTAGTCCTTTTGCGACTGCTAGCCCTGCAAATCCTCCTCCAATGATAACGACTCGAGGAAAACTGGTTTGTGGTATGTTCATGTTGTATGAAAGTGGTACTACAAATTTACGAAAAACAAAAAGCTCCGAGAATTCTCGGAGCTTTTATTTTACACTATGTGCTAAACTTTATTTACTATTTAACTTCTTCGAAGTCTACCTTTCGACTTCGCTCAAGATGAACTACTTGACTTCTTCGAAGTCTACGTCTTCAACATTGTCTCCCTCATTTGCATTTCCTGCTTCTGGTTGACCTTGTTGAGCACCTCCTGCTTGCGCTTCTTGTTGTGCTTTATACATTTCTTCAGAAGCAACTTTCCAAGCTTCGTTAATCTTTTCCATTGCAGCATCAATTTGTGCAATGTCTTTAGATTCGTGTGCTTTCTTCAACTCTTCTAAAGCAGCCTCGATAGGCTCTTTCTTATCTGCAGATAATTTATCTCCAAACTCTTTCAATTGCTTTTCCGTTTGGAAGATCATAGAATCAGCTCCGTTAATCTTATCTGCAGTTTCTTTCGCAGCCTTATCAGCATCAGCATTTGCTTCAGCTTCAGCTTTCATCTTTTCGATCTCTTCATCAGATAATCCTGAAGAAGCTTCAATTCTAATCTCTTGAGTCTTGTTTGTTCCTTTATCTAAAGCAGATACTTTAATGATTCCGTTTGCATCGATATCAAAAGTTACTTCGATCTGAGGAATTCCTCTACCTGCTGGTGGAATACCATCTAAGTGAAAACGTCCGATTGTTTTGTTATCTGCAGCCATCGCTCTTTCTCCTTGTAATACGTGGATCTCAACAGATGGTTGATTATCTACTGCTGTAGAGAATACTTGAGATTTCTTTGTTGGAATGGTTGTATTTGCATCGATCAACTTTGTAAATACGTTCCCCATTGTTTCAATACCTAATGATAATGGAGTAACATCCAATAAAAGAACATCCTTTACATCTCCTGTTAATACACCTCCTTGAATAGCAGCTCCTAAAGAAACTACTTCATCAGGGTTTACACCTTTACTTGGAGCTTTTCCAAAGAACTTCTGTACAGCTTCTTGGATAGCAGGAATTCTTGTAGAACCTCCTACTAAAATAATCTCATCAATATCAGAAGTAGAAAGATCTGCACTCTTTAAAGCGGTTCTACAAGGCTCGATAGTTCTTTTTACTAGATCGTCAATTAACTGCTCAAATTTTGCTCTGCTTAAGCTTCTTACCAAGTGTTTTGGTCCGCTTGCAGTAGCAGTAATATAAGGTAAGTTGATCTCTGTAGAAGTTGTACTAGACAACTCGATCTTAGCTTTTTCTGCAGCTTCTTTTAAGCGTTGTAAAGCCATTGGGTCTTGCTTAAGATCCATGTTCTCTTCAGCTTTAAACTCATCAGCTAACCAGTTGATGATCTTTTGATCTACATCATCTCCTCCTAAGTGCGTATCTCCATCAGTAGCCAATACTTCAAATACACCATCCCCTAATTCTAAGATAGAAACGTCATGCGTACCACCACCAAAGTCGAATACTACAATTTTCTTGTCGTCGTTTGATTTATCTAAACCATAAGCCAAAGCAGCAGCTGTAGGCTCATTGATAATTCTGCTTACTTTTAATCCGGCAATCTCTCCAGCTTCTTTGGTAGCTTGTCTTTGTGCATCGTTAAAATATGCAGGTACAGTTACTACAGCTTCAGAAACTGATTGACCTAAATAGTCTTCAGCAGTTTTTTTCATTTTTTGAAGCACCATTGCAGAAATCTCTTGTGGCGTATATAAACGACCATCAATATCTACACGAGGTGTATCATTATCTCCTTTTACTACGTTGTAAGGAACTCTTTCTGCTTCTTTACTAGACTCAGAGAACTTATTTCCCATAAAACGTTTGATAGAATAAATAGTTTTTGTTGGATTAGTTACAGCTTGACGCTTAGCAGGATCACCTACTTTACGCTCTCCGCCTTCAACAAAAGCTACAATAGAAGGAGTGGTTCTTTTCCCTTCTGCGTTAGGAATTACTACAGGCTCATTTCCTTCCATAACAGAAACACATGAGTTGGTTGTTCCTAAATCAATTCCAATAATCTTACTCATACTAATTATTTATATTTTAAAATCGTTGTTCAAATTTTTCTGACTACTTAATGACAATTTGTATGCCATTGGATTTTTAATTAAACATTGTCAGACTTTTACCACATATTTTATTTTCTTGTGACAGATTGACAGAAATTGAGACAAAAGGAGTAAGAAGTAAGTAGTAAAGAGTAAAGAGTAAAGAGTAAAGAGTAAAGAGTAAGATGGTGTGAGAAGAAAGGTTGCTTAGCAAAGCTTGTAACGACAGCTCAATGTAACATTTCAATTATCTAAAAATCTAACCGTTTAAGTACTAAAATCTAAATCACTAACAAAAACACGCAAATATATTTTCGCAACGCAAATATATTTACAACATATAAACCAATCAACTTATAAGCACATAAACTTCAACCACATTAATAGATCAAGAATCGTCAACCTAACGAATTTCCCTTTGTTTATTCATAAATAGAGATCATATCATTTTCTTAGCTATATTTGACCCGCACAAGCAAACAAACAACTAAAGACAGCGCTATGAGTAAATTTGATGAAAAGATCAGTTTTTACAAAGGAGTGATGGACAATATGGGAATGTCCTATGATGATGTACTATTTGATAAAATCACAAGAGGTTTAGGACCTTCTATTTTTAAACGTGATGCAGCTTCAGTATCTACATCTGATCCAGGTGAATTAGAAACTGTAAAACAAAATTTTCTGATAAAGAAATTAGGATTGGAAGATGGAGAAAGTCTAGACAATGCAATTTCGGTTGTAGCAGACAAAATGGGAAAGACAAATAGAGTTAAATACCGCGCTATCTTTTATTACTTATTGGTAAAAGAACTAGGTCAAGAATCTAAAATCTAAAAGAGATGTCACAATTTATTAGCGTTTTTGATATGCTAAAAATTGGAGTTGGACCTTCAAGTTCACATACTTTGGGACCTTGGAGAGCAGCTCAATCATTCATTCAAAAAATACAATTGAATGATTTATTTGATCAGATAGATCAAGTAAAGATAGATCTTTATGGTTCGTTGTCACTTACCGGAAAAGGCCATGCTACAGATATAGCAGTTTTGCTAGGGTTGAGTGGAGAAGATCCCGAATTGATAGATGTAAGTTTGATTGACGATATCATTCAAAAGATAGAACAAACACAATCCATCAATCTTAATAAATCAAAAGAAGTTTCCTTTCATAAGAACGATCTAATTTTCAATAGAGAGTTTTTGCCTTTTCATGCCAACGGAATTACATTTCGAGGTTTTTTTGAAGGAAAAGAAGTAATTACAGAAACGTATTACTCTATTGGAGGAGGTTTTGTAGTTCAGGAGAATCAACAACTAAAAAAAGAATCTTTAGAAAAGAAGAACTTTCCGTTTCCTATAGAAAGAGCAAAGCAATTAGAGGGCTATTGTGAGACCCATCAAATGCCAATCTCAGAAATTGTTTGGCAAAACGAATTGATATTGCGATCAGAAGAAGAGATCAACTCAGACCTGAAAAGAGTATGGAAAACCATGCTGGAATGTATGTACATTGGATGTCATACAGAAGGGAAATTGCCTGGAGGGTTGAATGTGAAAAGAAGAGCTTTTGATACGCATAAACGTTTAATAAAAGGAGCAGCGTATTCGAATGAGCAAGAGTGGATCTCAGCAATAAGAACTACAGAAGTAAAATTTCGTGAGATCTTAAAATGGGTAAGCTGTTTTGCGCTTTCTGTAAATGAAGTAAATGCTTCTTTGGGAAGAGTAGTTACAGCGCCAACTAACGGAAGTGCCGGAGTAATTCCTGCTGTATTGATGTATTATTTAGTGATTGAAGATCACAAAGCAAGCTTTGAACATATCAAGAAATTCTTATTAGTAGCAGGAGAAATAGGAAGTATCTTTAAAAAGAACGCCACCATTTCGGCAGCTATGGGAGGCTGTCAGGCAGAGATAGGAGTATCTTCAGCAATGGCTGCGGGAGCCCTAACAGAATTGTTAGGCGGAAGCCCGGGGCAAGTTTTGGTTGCAGCTGAGATAGCTATGGAACACCATTTAGGATTGACTTGCGATCCTATTGGAGGTTTAGTACAAGTACCTTGTATAGAGCGAAATTCGATGGGAGCTATCAAAGCTATTAATGCAGCAGAATTGGCTTTAGAAACCAACCCGGAAGATTCGTTAGTGCCTTTAGATTCGGTGATAGATACCATGTGGGAAACCGCTAAAGACATGAACAAGAACTACAAAGAAACGTCTGAAGGAGGTTTGGCTGTTACAGTAGGTTTGGCAGATTGTTAGGCAAATCTGCGGGAAAGAGTAACGATTTTGTTTCTTGGTATGTCTTTGTTAATAGAATCAACTACAACTTGACATGAAACAGCTTTCCATACTAACCACCTTACTCGTTCTATTTTCGGCCTGTTCACAACCCATTGAGAAGAAAATTGATATAACTCAAAAGTTTAGCAAAGAGCTTACTGAATTAAAGACCTATTTTCAGATACCGGGATTGGCAGCTTCGATAGAAAAAGATGGAAAAGTAATCTACGAGAACTATTTAGGCGTTTCCAATAAAGAGAAAAAAATACCATTAGATTCTACTCATCAGTTTTCAATAGCATCATTAACGAAAGTCTTTTCAGGAGTATTGATCATGAAACTCGTTGAAGAAGGGAAGCTTTCATTAAAAACCCCGGTAAAGAAGTATTTCCCGGATTCTCAATTAGATGATCACATTTTAGTAAAACATATTTTATCGCATACCTCACAAGGAGAGGTTGGAAAACATTTTTATTACAGTTCTCGTTTTGGAGCATTGACAAAGATCATTGAAGAGGCTTCCGGAAAATCTTTTCAGAATTATATGGAAGAGACAATCTTTCATCCCTTAAAACTGAAGAATACTTTTCTATTGAAAGATTCAACACAGGTGACTTCAAAAATAGCAAAACCCTATCTGTTGGATGATGGTGTTCAAAAAGGATTCATTGATTATGGATATTCTACATCAGCAGGGGTAGTTTCCAATCTAAAAGACCTAAGAATTTTCAACCAAGCATTAGATCAAAATACATTGATTTCTGAGACTTCAAAGAAAGAGATGTTTAGCTCAGAGAATGATCAAAACCCTTATGGATACGGAATTTTCAATCAAAATATCAATGGGATAAAAGTAGTTTGGGTCTATGGACAGTATGATTGTTATTCTAGTTTGCTGTTAAAAGTTCCTTCTCAAAATATCACATTAATCTTGCTGGCTAATAATAATTTAATGAGTGATCCTGCTCGTTTGATCTACGGAGATGTTTCTACTTCGCTTTTTGCCCTTAGCTTTTTAAAAAATTATGTGTTTGAGTTTAGAGATATGAACCTGTTAGAAACGGCAGATTCATTAAACTTTAAACAAGAGCCTGATACAGATTTTTACAGAAAGAAAGTATTGGCGCAAGCCTTATCGGAATCTTTTATGGCTAGATATGATGTAAAGAAAATACAAGCAAGTGCTCAATTGTTGGAAAAGGTATTTGCAGAATATCCGGGCTATTTAGAATATGCAAACATTAATCTGTTGCATAACCTTACATTTTTAAAAGACGTAGCTTTTTACAGAGGTTTAGGCGAATTCAATCAATTTGACGATCAAATCTTAAAAATAGGAGAGAAGTTGTTAGAACAAGATTCTCAAAATCCATATTTACATACCTATATGGGGACTTTCTACGATAGAAAAGGAAATAATAAAAAGGCAAAATATCACTTTGAGCAGATTGTAAATGCAAAGAATTTCTCTAAAAATTGGTATACCCAAGAAGCTGAGAGTTGGTTGAGAAACAATCAGGAGAATTAAAACTTATTACTGATTTATTCTTTTATCTAAGAAGTAAGAAATAAAGGCTCCTAATGTATAAGCTATCAAGTCCATAAAATCAAAAGTTGCTCCTAGAATTATTTTTGCCAACTTAAAATTTTCTAAACGTAGTACTTCAATTAATTTAAAATATTGAGAAAATTCAACCAGAAAAGAAAAAATAAGAACGCCTATTGTTAATGTAAGCCTATTGCCAGAGTAAAAAATTCTACAAAAAGAAAAAATAAGAATAACAACTAAAACATCTCCTAAAAAAGGCCTTATAAATGAATCGTTTATAAAAAGAGCAATTAGTACCTCTATACTGAACAATATCAGAGTGACAAATATATATTTTACATTCATCTACTATCTGATAAACACCAACTCAGTATCTGTAGACATAGCTTCGCTAAACCCGTAACCTTCTGTGTTGAATCCTTTCAATTCTTCTAAAGTGTTTACATTATTGTCTAAGATATAGCGTACCATCAAACCACGAGCTTTTTTCGCAAAGGTCATAATGGTTTTGTATTGTCCGTTTTTCAATTCTTTAAAAACAGGAGTAATCATTGGAACTTTTAGGGCTTTCTTAGGAAGTGCTTTAAAGTATTCTGCACTTGCTAGGTTGATCAATAATTCATCGTCTTCCATTTCTTCATTCAATGCTCCGGCAAGAGAATGATCCCAAAACTTATACAGATTGTCTCTTCTTCCTACTTTAAGGCGTGTTCCCATTTCTAAACGATACGGTTGAATCAGATCTAATGGTTTAAGTAATCCATACAACCCAGACAAAATGCGAAGACGTTCTTGCAACAACGGAAGCTTGTCTTCATCCAATGTTGTTACATCCAATCCGCGATACACTTCACCGGTAAAAGCATATACTGCTTGCTTGGCATTATCTAAAGTAAATGGAGGTTGCCATTCCTGATTTCTATCATAATTTAAACTGGCTAAAGCAGGAGAAATACTCATCAGTTCACCTAATTTTTTTCTGGAGATCGTACGTAACTTCTTGTTTAACTTTTCCGACTGCTCCAAAAAGCAAGGTTGAGAATGCAAGCTTGTGGTTGCTTTGTTTTCAAAATCTAAAGATTTGGCTGGTGAAATGATGATTTTCATAAGGTCTAAAATTTACAAAGTAAAAATAGGCATCGAAAAAGGAACTTTCAAATTTTTAAAACACGAAAAATTGATTTCACTATATGAAAAAGTTATAACACTGTTTTTCTTGTTAACTTCGTTTCATCTGATAATAGACATTAGAGTTGTTTTTTAAATGAGTATTTCTAAAAAAGTTTTACCGGTAATTATTATCTCGCAGTTTTTCTGTACCTCATTATGGTTTGCAGGAAATGGTGTTATGGACAATCTGGTATCAGATTTTCAACTAAACGAAAATGCTTTGGGTCATTTGACATCTAGTGTGCAGTTTGGGTTTATTTTCGGAACGTTACTATTTGCTTTTTTTACCATTGTTGATCGTTTTTCTCCATCTAAAGTATTTTTAGCGAGTGCTTTTTTGGGAGCTTTGGTTAATCTCGGTGTCATTTGGGAAGGAAATACGTTAAGCACTTTATTAATCTTTCGTTTTTTAACAGGTTTTTTTCTTGCAGGAATTTACCCTGTAGGGATGAAAATAGCTGCAGATTATTATGATAAAGGTTTAGGGAAATCTTTAGGTTTTTTAGTCGGAGCCTTAGTGTTAGGAACTGCCTTGCCTCACTTGTTGAAAGATGTGACATCAGAAATTCCATGGAAATATGTATCAATATCAACCTCAATTTTAGCTATAACGGGAGGAGTAATCGTATATCTATTTGTTCCTAACGGTCCTTATAGAAAACCAAGTCAGAAATTTGATATCAAAGTATTTTCAAAGGTGTTCCAAAATCGAAGTTTACGTTCAGCTGCCTTTGGATATTTCGGGCATATGTGGGAACTATATGCCTTTTGGACATTTACTCCTATTATCTTAAGCAGCTACTTTAATTTTCATCATCAGGAAGATTTCAATATATCATTACTTTCTTTTTTGATTATAGCTGTTGGGTTTATATCCTGTTCGTTTGGAGGGATCCTTTCTCAAAAAATTGGAGAGAAAAAGGTAGCAACTATTTCTCTCTTGCTTTCTGGAGTTTGCTGTTTAGCTCTCCCTTTTGTTTTTACAGTCAATTCAAATCTGTTTTTTATTGTTTTTCTTCTTTTCTGGGGAATGATGGTCATAGCAGATTCGCCTATGTTTTCAACTTTGGTGGCTAAAAATGCAAACCCGGAAATAAAAGGAACTGCACTAACGTTAGTTAACAGTATTGGGTTTGCTATTACAATTGTGAGTATACAATTGTTGACTTTATTGCTAGCTTACAACTCAATATATATTTATATGATTTTGGCGATGGGTCCTATCTTAGGGCTACTCGCTTTAAGAAATATGTAATTTCTTTTTAAAATTCTCTAATGTATCTCCAAAGAGTTCGGGAGTATAAGGACTCATCATCCAATATTTCACTGGTTCGTTAGTTTCAGGAGAGCTGTAACATGGGCACTTTACAGGATTCCCTTCCCAATTGTCATTAGGAGCTCTATAGCGTATAATAACTCCATAACTTGGATACCCTAAAACATAACCGGTTATGCCATTCCATGTAACCACCGGTGGAGTTTTAGGGGCTAATCCTTGTCCTTTCACTAATTCTCTAACATAATCATTCGGAGCAAAGAATACATAAGTTCGTCTATTATGATCTAAATACTTTTCCAAGTGAATCGGATTAATTGTCCAAAAATCCAAAGAATCAGTATCGTATTTCTGGATATTTGAATTTATTGAAATATAACGACATTGATAATCTTGAAAGACTTTATCAGGAGTGTCGTTATGAATAAATGTTGACGGAACTTTTAATCTTAGAATTAAAAAATCATACATATGATATGGAGGTAAGCCGGATTCAGTTATTTCAGTGGTTAAATAATCTTTACTGCAGCCATCATCAGCAACATCTTCTAAAGTTTTAGTACTTGAACTAACTTGATCAGGTCTGTAAAGTTGAATTTTATTGTTTATATCAATTCCATCATCTTCGGTATATGAAGAAGAAGATTTTTGTTTCTCAAAAGTTGAAGTTTTAGCATCTGCATTTTTTGTAGAGCTGTCAAAAGCAAATACACTGGGGTTTCCAACTTGATAAGGATTTAGGTTTTCGGAATCAGTTGGTAAACCATTATCAAGATAAGTGTATTGTTCTCCCGTAATATCATCATAAAGATAGTAGTAGAGCGTAATACTTAAATAGGCAATTTGCTCAAAAGGACCTTGAATGACTATTCTTTTTTCTTGATCACTTAAATGTACATCTTGAGCATAATACTGAGAGAATTGATCATATCCACCTTCTTTTGAACCTTCTGAATAGTGAGTGAATTGGGAAGTATTACTAGGAAACACTAAAAGAAGTTTTAGGGGAGCTCCATCTACTGTCAATTTTGGAGAAGGAAGTTGAGCATAACTATTCTGATAAGGACCATAGTATCGAACAACTATTTGAACTGTATTTACAGTTTCACTAGCTGTAGGTAAAGTTATCTCTTGAGAATATATTGGCATTTTCATTTTAAAAATATTTTTCGATCTAAATTTTTGATTTTCATAAAATTAGATGATTGGAAGTGAGTGTTTGAACGTAAAAACACCTGTTTTTTTT
Source organism: Pseudotenacibaculum haliotis (assembly GCF_042684245.1). Taxonomy (NCBI): domain Bacteria; kingdom Pseudomonadati; phylum Bacteroidota; class Flavobacteriia; order Flavobacteriales; family Flavobacteriaceae; genus Pseudotenacibaculum; species Pseudotenacibaculum haliotis. The sequence continues at coordinate 512,875 of NZ_JBHULH010000001.1, read as the reverse complement.
ATTTTAAATTTTACCCCTGACACATTCTGTCAAAGACCCCAGTAATTTTGTGGTAGGTTTAATTTAAAAAATGTTACAAAATGAAAAATGCAATCAACTGGTTTGAAATTTCAGTAAACGATTATGAAAGAGCAAAAAAATTCTACAGCGAGATCTTAGGAGTAGAGATCGTCGATTATCACATGCCGGAAAAGAATATGAAATACGGAATGTTTCCTCATGACGAAAAGAACGGAGGCGTAGGTGGAGGTCTTATGGAAATGGAAGGTTGTAACCCTTCTATGGACGGAGCTACCGTGTATTTGAATGGAGGTGATGATCTAAACAATGTGCTATCTAAAGTAGAAAAAGCAGGCGGAGCCGTTTTAATGCCGAAAATGGAGATTGGTGAAAACGGATTCATCGCCCAGTTTACAGATACGGAAGGGAACAGAGTGGCTTTACACTCATTTAATTAGTTCTCATAATCATGGCGAACCCAAACTTGGGTTCGCTATATTTGTTGTATGTCGCAACTATCTCGACTCATATCAATATTAACATTATTAAAGTCAAAACGACTTCTCACTTCTACAGAACTTGCAGAAAGATACAATGTAAGTGTTCGTACCATTTACAGAGACATTAGAAAATTAGAAGAAGCCGGAATTCCTATTATTTCTGTTGAAGGAAAAGGCTACAGTTTAATGGATGGTTATTTTGTGGCACCTGTTCAGTTTACAGAAAAACAAGCCAATGCACTCATTACTGCTCAGCATTTGGTAAATCAGACCAAAGACGAATCTTTTGCAAATGATTTTAATGAAGCACTCATTAAAATTAAATCGGTATTCAGATCTTCCATACAAGAGAAAAGTGAACTCTTAAGTGATAAGATCATCGTTTTAGATCAATTTTGGAACGACTTCGAGCCCATTAACCGTAATGCACTTTCCGAAATTCAATTGGCCATTACCAATTTTAATTACGTAGAAATCAATTACCGAAAGGTAGACAACTCGCCACCATCTACTCGGAAAATAGAACCTTGCGCCATGTATTCTATTCAGAATAAATGGATATTGATCGCTTGGTGTCATTTAAGAAGCGATTACAGAGCCTTTCGAGTAGACAGGATTCAACACTTCAAAATCTTACCGGAAAAATTTGAGGATAGAAAATTCAATCTTCAAGACTATTTTACAGAAAGCTGTCACAAAGAGCACGAAAATTCTGATTCTTAACAAACTATTTCAAAGTATTTGAGTCTAAAATTTTGTATACCTTAGAACCAAATACCAAACCGTTGCATAGCGAAGCCAGGCTAGTAAAGAGACTTCAAAGCTCGAGAAAAAAAGATCGTGCTTTTTCAGAACTCCTTGATTTGTATCAAGAGAGGATCTATTGGCATATCCGAAAAATGGTATTAACACATGAGAATGCCAATGATGTTTTGCAAAATACATTCATTAGAGTGTATAGAAACATAGAAAAGTTTGAAGGAAAGAGTTCTCTGTTAACTTGGATTTTCCGAATCGCATATAACGAATCATTACGATTTTTAGAAAAAGAGAAAAAACGAAGTTTTCAATCGTTGGAAGATGTGTCTGCATATCAAATAGAAGCATTAAAACAATCTGAATACTTTGATGGTGATGAGTTGCATGCCAAATTATTGAAGATCATAGAAGAACTAACAGAAAAGCAACGTAGGGTTTTTCAGATGAAATATTTTGATGACCTCAGTTTTCGAGAGATTTCTGAGGTTTTAGAAGTCAGTGAGAATACGCTGAAATCCAGTTATTATGCGGCTGTGAAAGTAATAGAAGAAAAAATTTTAATAGAAACAAACTAATCCAAACTATTAGGGTCTAATATACAAATGATGGATAAAGAGAAACATACAAACTCATTTTTAAAAGACACAAAAGCAAAAGCTTCTGAGCATCATAAAGAGTATTTAGGAATGGAAGTTCCGGAGGGATATTTCAAAACTTCTAAATCAACTATTCTTGATATGGTAGGAGCAGATGTAAAAGAAACACCTGTCTTTTATCTAAGAAGATCATTCCAGGTAGCAGCTTCTATTACTTTGTTAGTTGCTTTAACTATTTGGTTCCAGTTTAGAGGAGATACTCCTGTAAATGATACAGAAATTGCTTCCGATGATATTTTGATCGAATCTCTTTTTGTTGAAGAGGAAAGTATGAACGACTTTGTAGAAGGTATTTTGGTTAGTGAAGTGATGGAAGGCGCTGAAAAATCTGAACAAAAATTAGAAAATATTTTCATGAACTCTTTGTTTGTAGAAGATTCATTGTTAGATAATTACACGAATGAAAGCTTGATTGATAACATTATTTTATGATCGATTCCAAACTATTTAAAACTTCAGGGTTCTAAGTAAACAGAAACGATTAATAATTCAAAAAAATCAATTATGAAAACATCTAATTTAGAAACCAAAGTTTTAAAAGGGAGTATCTTATTTTTAATGATCACTGCACTTTTAATGACCACTGTTCTTTTTACTTCGTGTGAGAGTAACTCAACAGAAGATGTGATAGAAGACGACACAGATTTGATTTCAGCTATTGAAAATTCTACCAGTCGTACTTTAATAAATGTAGAGGATTTGCCATCAACAGCTCAGAGCGAATTGGCATCAGAATTCTCAAATGATGTGATCTATGAAGTTGCTTCAGCAGAAGGTTTAGGTTTTGAAGTTAGATTGATCACTACAGAAGGATCTTGGGCATCTGAATTTAACCGAGCATATTTTAACACAACCGGAAGGCTGTTGGAAGATCGCCACAGACCAAGACACGGACGTAGAAGAAGTTGTTTTCATATAGTGTTCCCGTTTTCGGTAACAATGCCTGACGGATCTACTATAACATTGGAAAGCAAAGAGGACAAATCTTTGATCAGAGAGTGGTATCAGGCAAACCCGGGCGAAGATGAAAAACCAAGTTTAGTATATCCGATTGAGATAGAATACCAAGACGGAACCATTGCAACGATCAATAATCAAGATGAATTGATCGCAGCCAGAGAAGGATGTAAAACCACACGTTGTTTTGATCTAGTGTACCCGTTTAGTGTAACAATGCCAGATGGTTCTGTAATTACATTAAACTCTGAAGACGACAGAACATTAATCAGAGATTGGTATCATAACAATCCCGGAGTACACGAAAGACCTGAGTTGGTTTTCCCTGTAGAGATCATCTATGAAGATGGAACTACACAAACGATTAATAACGAAGACGAGTTACAAACGGCAAAAGATAATTGTTGATTGAAAATATAAAAAGTCATTGTGAATTGAATGGTAAACCGCACAGAGAGAATATTCGAAAAAAGCACTATTTTTAATGTGCGGTTTTAAAACTGAATGTCATGAAAGTATCTAAAATTCTTACGCTGATTTTCTTTCTAGCTTTTGGGCTAATGAATGTCCAAACAGCATTCGCTCAAAAAGACTATGAATTGATTATGAAAGAACTGACAACAGAGCAAAGAGAGTTGTTGCAGAAAGAAAAAGAGCTAATTAAGAGCAATCGTGAAGCATTAAAAAAGTCGTTGACCAAAGAACAATTAAGGATTTTGGCCGACAAGAAGCTGAACAATGTAGAGAAAAGAAGCCTTTTAATGAAATCATTTACCAAACAACAAAAAACATTGGTAAGAAGGCAGGAAGAAAGATTGAGAAACACACGAGAAAGATTTAGAAAATCATTGACAGACAATCAAAGAAAAATCTTAAAAGATCGGATAGAAAGATCCAGAAGAGATAGAAAAAGAAACCGCGATAATTAAACACGAACCCCAGATTAAGCGTATGAATTATCGCAAGTTCAAGTTAGAATTGAATGTGTTTAAGTTGCTGTTGTTTACAATAGCAACTTCTTTTGTTTCATACGGTCAAGAAAAAATAGAAGATCAAGAATTAGATAGCTTACTGGACGAATTATTCTTTAACGATGCTCAAATGGTAGATGATCTTTTGAATTCGATCAACGAATATGATTTTATCTATGCTACTGTAACCTACAATACCAATACTTTTTTTGCTGGTAGAGATTCCGGAACCGATCAACTCAATGTCATTCCACAAGTTTCCTATTATAGCTCTTCAGGCTTTAATGCCTCGGTTACATCTGCATATTATGAAAAACTAAATCCCAACTGGGATTTTATTGGCTTAACGGCCGGCTATGGAAATGCCATAGGGAAAAAGAAAATCGGACACTATAATATTGGGTATTCCAGATACTTTTTTAGTGATGGTTTTGATGAGTTCAACAATTCGATAGATGCTTCTATTGGTGTTAGGAATAGAAATAGAACCTTTGGAATTTTAGGAGGTGTGTCTTATCTATTTGGATCAGAACAATCCTTTCAGATCTCAGCACGAGCCTATGGAAATTTTACTCTAACAAGAGGCACGGGGTATGCAATTAAATTCCGACCTCAGGTGAATTTTTTAGTTGCAGAACAAGCAATTACTTTTATCATTCCTCCAAGAAATGGAAACCCACCCAGAATTGTAACTACAGAAGAATTCGATTTGCTAAATACACAGATCAATATCCCCATCTCATACACATCTAGTAGTTGGGATTTTGAATTGGGCTGGAATCTGAATTTGCCAGGTAAGATAGATAATGAACCAAGTTTAGACGCTACCAACTTCTTTACCTTTACCATTGGGTATTTATGGGATCTCACAAAATAGGTATAAATACCTGTTTTTGAAATCAAGTACCTCTAAGGTTTCAAACTGATACGACAGATACTAACTTAATTCCTTCAATTTTTAAGGGAATATACAATGAGTACACAAGTCTTACAACCTGTCGATACAAAGAATGATAGTATCAAATTACCTTTGACCTTTGATGTAGATAAAATGAAGGCAGAGGTAGAAGCAATGGGCTTAAATACATTTATCTATTACAATGTTTTGCCATTGCGATCGCCGGCACACTTAGTAGATCCTTCGTTACCATTTCCACCACCGGCTACTGACTATGCAGATGGTTCTTGGTGTGATTGGTTAAACACCAAAGAGCTGGAAAATTCGCCTTACCTCAAGAGTGTTATAGAAATGTTTCAAGAGCATACAACCGTTACTTTGGTAAGAGCTTTACGATTGGAAAAAGGGAATACTGTGAAAGAGCACAGAGATGTTACTTTAGGATTGCAGGTAGAGAGATCTGTCATTCGATTGACTATTCCGATCATCAAAGATCCCGGAGCAGATTTCTATTTAAACAATGAGATCGTGCCGATGAAACCGGGAGAATGTTGGTATATGCGCTTGACAGACCCTCATAAAGTAATCAATAACAGTCAACAAGACCGTATCAATATTACGATTGATATGATTCCTAACGAGTGGGTGCGTAACCTGATTTTGAACAATGATGTAAGCTAGGCACATTTCCATAAGACAGATGATTTTTCTATATTTCGAGAACCTAGTTTTTTATTGCAATGAGAAAGATCATCATACTAGTATTGCTGTTATTTATTTCTAATTATTCACATGGACAGTTTGTAAAAAATGAGTCTAGAAAACTGTTGTCATTATCCTTAAATGCTCCTTCGAAAATTAGAAATGGAATTGAAGCTTATGAAAAAATAGCCCTTCAAAAGAAAATCAAAAGAATTCAATGCTTTAAAGATTCAAAATTAGAATCAGATCTATACTTTGATCGAAAAGGAAACGGAATAAAAAAAATAGATTTTAACAAAGGCAATGTTTCCAAATCTATATTTGAGCATGATTCTATAGGGAGAACTGTTAAGACAGCTCATTTTTTTAATGATAAATTAAAGAATGGCTCTATCATAAAGTACGATGATTATAGTACATTTCTGTACAGAATTGAAGATGGCACCTTATGGAATAAAAAAACAATCCTAAAAGATGAAAGAATTGAGATTTATACTTCTTATGATGCTTCTGGAAAAGAAAGCTCAAAAAGTATTTATTTCAAGAAAGAAAATGAGCAAGTACATAAAATACTCAGCTATCATCAAGGAGATCTATACCAAGAGGTTGTTTACTTTACAAAAGATGGAGAGGAATATGTAGATAATATCCAGTATTCAGAAAACGGTCAAAGGAAAATTAAAACTTCCAAAAGAAGAGCCAAAAGAGTATATGACAAATGGAGAAATGTTACTTCACATCATGTCGATGACTTTTTAGTTTTTAAGAAAAAATACAACGAATCAAATAGGCTTCTGTTATCTGACTTTTATTCTAGAGCACAAGGGCTTTACCGATCAGATATCTATACCTATGAAAAAGAAAAAATACTCTTAACTAAAAAACAGAAGTTCTTTACCGAAGAAAAAACAGTTGACTACGAGTTCTACTATAATACTAGAGGGTTGCTAAAAAAAGTAACTAAAATAAATGGAGACTTACTAGAAACATTTACCTATACATACGAATACTATTAATCTTTTGAATTGATTGTATAGGTTTTCCATTTTTCCAAGCAAGCTTTTATATCTTCAGGAATAGGAGAGTCAAATTGCAAAAACTCACCAGTAGTAGGATGAGTAAACCCTAAAGTTTTGGCATGTAGCGCTTGACGAGGTAAAACCTTAAAACAATTCTCTACAAACTGCTTGTATTTGGTAAACGTAGTTCCTTTTAAAATTTGATCACCACCATAACGTTCGTCATTAAAAAGCGTATGACCAATATGCTTAAAGTGCGCTCTGATCTGATGCGTTCTTCCCGTTTCCAATTTACATTGAACCAAAGTAACATAGGTCAGTCGCTCAATTACTTTAAAATGCGTAATAGCAGGTTTCCCATACTCACCATCAGGAAACACATCCATTTGTAAGCGATTTTTGAAACTACGCCCAATATGCCCCTCAATAGTTCCTGCATCCTCTTCAATATTTCCCCAAACTAAAGCATAATACAAACGCTCTGTAGTTCTGTCAAAGAATTGTTTCGATAAATGTGCCATAGCAAACTCTGTCTTGGCAACCACCAACAATCCGCTTGTATCCTTATCAATTCTGTGTACCAATCCGGGGCGTTCATTACTATTTTTAGGCAAGTTCTCTATATGATGGATCAATCCATTTACTAAAGTTCCCGAATAATTACCATGTCCGGGATGCACCACCATACCAGGAGGTTTGTTTACAACAATAACATCATCATCTTCATGCACAATATCCAAAGGAATATCCTCTGCAACCAATAAATTCTCATGAGGAGGATGTGCCAAAACTACGCGAACAACATCTTTGGGTTTTACTTTATGATTCGATTTTACAGGCTTATCATTCACAAGAATATTACCCGCTTTTGCAGCCTGTTGAATCTTATTACGAGTTGCATTCTCAATAAAATTCATTAAAAACTTATCTACACGCAAAGGAACCTGTCCATCACTGGCAGTAAACCTATAATGCTCGTATAATTCTTCGTTATCTAATTCTGGAGTATAATCTTCTTGCATAAAAAGAACTGTAAATATATTTACTAGTTTTCACCAATCACTACCTTCCCTTACCATCACCCAAAACCATGTCTATAACAGAGTTTTTAGGAAGTTTCTCACCAGGCTTTAATGTACGTCCCTTATACTTTAAACCACGCACAACATCTTTCCCAATATCTTTAATATAGGAAAACTCACCAATCTCAAAACCAATAGACTGCAATTGTGTCATTGCTTGCCTTTTAGAGCGTCCATTCAGATCAGGAATGGTAATATCTCTATACTTAGAAGGGTTAAGAGTTAAATAGATCTTTCTTCTCTCCTTAACAAAATCACCAGCTTCAGGAGACTGTTCAATTACAGAACGCTTTGGATAACTAGGATTGTAACTAGCAGAATCTATAACAATAAAATCTAAGTTCAATTCCTTTAACTTAGACTCAACATCCGTTAAAGACATTCTGTTTAAATCCGGAACCTGGATCTTCTGATCGTGATTGGTTGTGAAACCTAACCACCATTGTAAAACAAAAACGAAGAGCAATAATCCTACTAAGGCAATGGCAACCTGAATGAAAAAGGATTTGCTTTTGATAAAACGAAAGAAACTCATCTATTCTTTTTTATTATGTGACAAATGTAATGTAAAATTAGAATTTATCGAATTGGCAATTCTTTTATCTATGAACGAAATTTTACCTAAGTTTGTGTATAAACCATAAAAGAATTATGAAAAAAAACATTGCAGTCATTATGGGAGGCTATTCTTCCGAAGTAGAAATTTCTTTAAAAAGCGGCAATGTAGTTTTTGAATCCCTAGATACATCTGTGTATAACCCGTATAAAGTTCACATTTTAAAAGATAAATGGGTGCTTCTTTACAACGGAAAAGAATACGCTATACGTAAAGATGATTTTTCAGCAGAAGTAGAAGGAGAACATATCACTTTTGATTGTGTGTTTAATGCCATTCATGGAGACCCCGGAGAGAACGGAGTTATTTTAGCCTATTTTGATCTAATAGGCGTAAAACATACTTCAGCTCCTTTTTATCAAATGGCACTTACCTTTAATAAGAGAGATACCTTGAGTGTAGTAAAAGAATACGGAATTAAAGCCGCCACTTCTTATTACATGAATCAAGGAGATAAAATAAGTACAGAAAAAATTATAGAGAAAATAGGACTTCCTTGTTTTGTAAAACCAAACAATGCAGGATCTAGTTTTGGAATCTCTAAAGTATATACAGAAGCTGAATTGATTCCGGCTATTGAGAAAGCCTACGAAGAAGACACAGAAATTCTGATTGAATCATTTTTAGACGGAACAGAAGTATCGGTTGGAGTAATAGAATACAAAGGAGAAGTAAAAGTGCTACCAATGACAGAAATTGTTTCCGATAATGATTTCTTTGACTATGAAGCAAAATATGAAGGAGCCTCTCAAGAAATTACTCCGGCAAGAATACCGGAGCAAGAGAAGAAAAGAGTTGAAGAAGTAGCAGAAAAAGTATATAGAATATTAAACATGAGTGGTTTCACAAGATCAGAATATATCATTGTTGATGGTGAGCCATATTTTCTGGAAATGAATACGGTGCCAGGCTTAACAAAAGAAAGCCTGCTGCCACAACAAGCTAGAGAAGCCGGAATTTCTCTGACAGATTTATTTGGAAGTGTGATAGAAAACTCAATACAGAAATAAATAGAAGCATGAAGCAGGATATTTGAGACGAAGCTTAGTTTCTGGATTCATTTAGAAGTAAAATTAAAAGAGCTATGAAAAGACACAATTTTAAAAAACTTCAAATATGGGAAAGTAGTATGGATTTGATTAATGATACCTATGCTATAACATCTAAATTCCCGGATTTTGAAAAATTTGGCTTAAGAAGTCAGTTAAATAGAAGTGCTATATCCATTGCTTCAAATATTGCTGAAGGATCAAGTAAAAGAAGTAATAAGCATTTTATACAATTTTTGGAAATGAGCTTGGGTTCTGCCTTTGAGTGGGAAACTCAAATGATTGTTTGTAATAATTTAAACTATATTTCAGAGAAAGAATTTTATACTTTAGAGGAGAAAATCAGTATAATACAAAAGAAGATCTCTAATTTTATAGACAAGTTGCATAATTAATCATGTGTCATATTTCAAAAAGAGTCTTGTTTCAAATAAAATAAGGATGAGAAAAGCAGTTTTTCCGGGTTCATTTGACCCTATTACATTAGGACACGTAGACATTATTAAAAGAGCAATTCCACTATTTGATGAAATCATCATCGCCATTGGAGTCAATGCAAAAAAGAATTATATGTTTACCGTAGAACAGCGAATGAAATTTATTCAAAATGAGTTTTTTGCAGATGATAAAGTTTCTGTAGAAACCTACAAGGGACTTACAGTAGATTATTGCAAACAGATTAGTGCAGACTTTATCCTAAGAGGATTGAGAAACCCTGCCGATTTTGAATTCGAAAAAGCCATTGCGCAAACCAATAGAAAACTTTCAGGAATAGAAACAGTATTCCTATTAACCAGTGCCGAAACATCATATATCAGCTCTTCTATTGTTAGAGACGTTCTGAGAAATGGAGGAGATGCTTCTACTTTGGTGCCAAAATCAGTATCCTCTAAAATCGATTTCTAAAAAAAATGAAAAAACTAACCTTATTATTTCTTGCAATATGTTTTGTAGCATGTAAGCAAGAGAGTGCTAATGATAAAGACTTTACAACCCTATTTGAAACATCCAACGGAACCGAAACGCCAGAATACAAAGATGTTATAACTTATTATAAAGATTTGGCCAGTGCCTACTCAGAAATCTCACTCTTTGAGATAGGAGAAACAGACTCAGGAAACCCTTTGCATTTGGTTGTTTTTAATGCTGATGGCAAAACAAGATTAAATGAGATCAAAGACTCTCCAAAAAACAGAGTGTTGGTTAATAACGGAATTCATCCCGGAGAATCAGATGGAATTGATGCTTCTATGATGCTGTTAAGAGACATTGTACAAAACGACTCTTTAAAACAATTGTATAAAAACACCTTGATCAATGTTATTCCAGTTTACAATATCGGAGGAGCATTAAATAGAAACTCACACACGAGAGCCAATCAAAACGGTCCAAAAGAATATGGTTTTAGAGGAAATACTCAAAACTATGATTTGAATCGAGACTTTATAAAGCAAGACACAAAAAATGCAGCAGCATTCGCTGAAATTTTCCATACAGTAAATCCTGACGTTTTTATTGATAACCATGTAAGCAACGGAGCCGATTATCAATATGCAATCACACACCTATTTACACAACACAATAAATTAGGAGGAGCTTTAGGAAAGTTTATAGAAACACAAATGCGCCCTGCGTTAGAAACCTCTTTGATCGTTAAGAAGATTCCAATCACTCCTTATGTTAATGTTTGGGGAAGTACGCCTGATAAAGGCTGGTCTCAATTCTTTGATTCACCAAGATATTCAACCGGATATACCACATTGTTCAATACACTAGGAATGATGGTAGAGACTCATATGCTAAAACCTTACAAAATTAGAGTAGAACAAACCTATGAGTTAATGCTATCTATGCTAGATTTTACAGAAGAACGTTCAACAGATATCAAAGGACTTCGCAAAAATGCGGTAAAGAGTATTTTGGCAAAAGAAACCTATCCGATCACTTATGAGATCAACAGAAAAAAAGAACCTTCTTTATTGCAATTCAGAGGATATAAAGGAGAAATGATCGATAGTAAGGTAACAACAGGAAAACGTTTGTTTTACGATCGTAACCAACCCTATATAGAAGCAGTAGATTATTACAATCAATACAAGGCTAAAAAGGAAGTAACCATCCCGAAAGCCTATGTTTTAAAGAGCGGGTGGAACCGTGTGATCGACAGACTAGAAAACAACAAAATAGAATTTACACGATTTAAAAAAGACACTACAATAACTGTTGAAACCTATCATATTGATGACTTCAAAACCAGAAATGCATACGAAGGACATTATTTGCACTACAATACCTCTGTAAAGATCGATACAGTTTCGGTAACCTTTTCTAAAGGAGACTTGTACATTCCAACTCAGCAAGACGGAGTAAGATATATCATAGAAACCTTAGAGCCGGAAGCAACAGATTCGTTCTTTAACTGGAATTTCTTTGACACTGTTTTACAACAAAAAGAAGGATATTCTTCTTATGTGTTTGAAGATATAGCAGAACAGTTTTTAAAAGACAATCCAGAGGTAAAAAAAGAGTTTGAGGATAAATTAAAATCAGATGAAAGATTTGCTAAAAACCCTCGCGCTCAATTGAATTTTATCTATAAGAAAAGTCCACATTACGAAAAAGCACACAGATTATTGCCTATATTTAGAGTGAGCAATTAATCGTAAATAAGTGTTATCTAAAAAAGAGCAAAACATACTGAGGAATCAATTGTTCCGCCATTTAGACGGAATCGTTACTGCCCCTGTTAGTTATGCTCTTTTTCAAAAAGGTGTCACCAACTATCTGCTTTCCAAGAAAAAAGCGACGCTTTCAGAACTAACAAAAGAGTTCAATGCCAATGATGGCTATTTGAATGTTGCTTTAAGAGCCTTGTGTTCACAAGGATGGCTAACTCAAGAAATAACTAACGGAAAAGATCAAGTAGTTTTTGAAGTAAATGAGAACTCTGAAACTGCATTTTCTCACTTTCATTTATACAAAGATGTAGTAGACTTGATGACCTTGTCTGGAAAGTTTAGCAATCGAATTTTTCAAGTGGAGCCTTTTTTGAAGTTGGAAAGTCTCTTTAAGAAATACCAGAACAATTTTAACGTAGAGATCTCCTCAGACGAAAAGGCCAAGGAAATTCAAGAACAGATTTTAAAACACATTGAAGGAATCATCGTTGGACCTACATTGGTTCATTTGGGAATGTCGGGAATGTTTCATAAGTATTTTATGCAAACTCGATTTAAACCGGAAGAGTTCCATAAAGATCCGGAGATGTTTGGACGTTTGTTGGATATACTCGCCTCATTAGGTTGGTTCCAAAAAATCAACGGAGCTTATGAGTTTACAGATAAAGGACTGTTCTTTGCCAAAAGAGCCAGTGCCTATGGAGTAACGGTTTCTTACATTCCTATGTTAAGAAAAACCTCCGATCTGTTGTTTGGAAATCCGAAGATTCTTAAAAATGTACAAGGAACCGATGAAAAACATGTAGATAGAGAGATGAACGTTTGGGGCAGTGGAGGTGCTCATGCCGCTTACTTTAGAGTGGTAGATGAAATCTTGATCTCAATATTTAACAAACCAATTGATGAGCAACCCAAAGGATTCTTAGATATGGGTTGTGGAAATGGAGCATTTTTAGCACATATTTTTTCTGTGATAGAAAATCAAACCCTGCGAGGAAAGGTGTTAGATGAACATCCCTTGATCATTATTGGAGTAGATTATAATAGAGCAGCATTAAATGTGTCTCGAAAAAATTTAATCCAAGCAGATATTTGGGCAAAGATCATATGGGGAGATATTGGCAATCCCGATCTTCTAGCACGCGATTTAAAAGAGAAATACAATATCCAATTGGAAGATTTGCTGAATGTTCGCACGTTTTTGGATCATAATAGAATTTGGGAAGAACCCCAAAAAAGCAATTCTTTTAGAGAAAGTACATCAACCGGGGCCTATGCTTTTGAAGGAAGAAGGTTGAATAATAATCAAGTTTCAGAATCACTGAAGCAACATTTTTCTAAGTGGAAACCCTATATCAAAAAGTTTGGCTTGTTATTGATAGAACTCCACACAGTAAAACCGGAGTTGGTGGCAGAAAACATAGGAAGAATCGCAGCAACTGCTTACGACGTAACACATGGTTTTTCTGATCAATACATTTTAGAAGTTGATGAATTTATGGATGTATTAAAGGACATCGGATTGCGATCTGAAGAAGAGACATTCCGTAAATTTCCAAACTCAGAGCTAGCCACAGTTTCAGTCAATCTATTTAAAGAATAAGGAACTTTAAACCCATTCAAATTTTCCTTAAATTGTACTTTCAATCCAAAGTACATGCAAACACTTTCAATTAACGGAAAAGAATATCAGGTAGACGTACCGGATGACATGCCCTTATTGTGGGTTCTAAGAGATATTGTTGGACTTACAGGAACCAAGTTCGGCTGTGGTGTAGCTCAATGCGGAGCTTGTTCCATTATGATAGACGGAACGGTAGTGCGCTCTTGTAGTACACCCGTAAGTTTAGCCAAAGGAAGGCAAGTTTTTACCATAGAAGGAAGCTCTACAAGTCTTACATATCTAGGACAAGCTTGGAAAGAGTTGAGTGTACCCCAATGTGGATATTGTCAATCAGGGCAATTGATCTCTGCAGCCGCTTTGCTAGATGCAAAAGAAACACCTACAGATGATGATATAGATGAAGCTATGAATGGAAATATCTGTAGATGCGGAACCTACGTTCGTATCAAAGAAGCAATTCATATGGCAGCCAAACGTAAAAAAGAAGCTATATGAAGACAGTAAATTTAAATCGACGTGATTTCGTAAAAGTTTTTGGATTGGCTTCAGGAGGGTTGATTCTTGGATGCAGCTTTTCTGATAAGACGCCCATTGTAAATAATTTGGAAGACGGAATTTCCTTTGTTCCAAACCTATTTGTGCAATTACAAAAAGACGGAAAGCTTACAATAGTAGTTACCCGTTCTGAGATGGGGCAAGGTATCAGAACCTCTATGGCATCAGCTATAGCAGACGAGATGGAGGCAGATTGGAAGTATGTTAACGTAAAACAAGCAACAGGCGATGCTAAGTTCGGCGATCAGAATACAGATGGATCAAGAAGCATTCGTACACTGCTAAATCCCATGCGAAAAATGGGAGCCATGGCTCGAAATATTTTAGAGCAGGCAGCTGCTAAAAAATGGGATATTGAAGTTGCTAATTGTTATGCAGAAGATCATTATGTGATCAATAAAACTTCAGGAGAGAAGATTTTCTTTGGAGATTTGGTAGATGAAGCAAAAAGCATTGCAGTCCCTTTAGAAAAGAATATCACTTTAAAAGATAAAAAAGACTTTAAATACATTGGAAAGAATCGTGTTTTACGTGGAGCTGATATTGATAGTTTTATCGATGGAACATCCCAATACGGAATTGATGCACGATTGCCTAACATGAAATTTGCTGCAATCGCTCGTTGTCCGGTCACCTTTGGTACGGTAAAGAGTTTTGATAAATCGGATGCTTTAGAAGTATATGGAGTAGAGGATGTAATTCAGTTAGACAGAATCAAGCCGGCAATGGGACAGCAGTTCTACGGGATGTTGGGAGGTGTAGCCGTTATTGCCAACAATACATGGTCAGCCTTTCAAGGAAAGAACAATTTGAGTATAGAGTGGGACGAGGGACCTAACGGATCTTATGATTCAGAAAAATTCAATCAGAAGATCGTAGATAGAGTAAGTAAACCCGGTAAAGTAGTTCCTCCTTTGTTAGGAAATGTAGATCAGGCATTTGATAAAGCTTATAAGAAAGTTGAAGCTACGTATACAATTCCTCATTTGGTGCACGCGCCTATGGAGGTACCCAATGCGTTGGCTTGGGTACACGATGGAAAATGTGAAGTGTGGGCACCCGTACAAGCACCGCAAACAGCCAGAGCAGAAATAGCTGCTTTTTTTGGTTTTGCTTTAGAAGATATTACCATAAATGTAACATTGCTAGGAGGTGGATTTGGACGTAAATCCAAATCTGACTTTGTGGTAGAAGCTGTTGCATTATCACAAAAAACAGGGACTCCTGTGCAAGTAGTTTGGTCTAGAGAAGACGATATTCAGCATAGTTTTTATCATGCCATCAGCGCACAACATTTGAAAGGTTCTTTGGATGCTGAAGGAAACGTAACAGGATGGTTGCATCGTACAGCCTTCCCATCTATTTTATCCAGTTTTAAACCGATGTCAGATTATGCAGCCGGATTTGAACTCGGGCAAGGATTTACCAACAATCCTTATGACATTAAGAATGTTCGCATAGAAAACACCAAAGCAGAGGCACATTTGCGAATCGGATGGTTGCGTTCTGTGTATAATATCATTAGCGGATTCGGAATTAATTCTTTTGTAGATGAATTGGCAGTAGCATCAGGAAAAGACCCAATTGATTTTCGATTGAACTTAATCGGAAAAGATCGAAAGATAGAAGGAAGATCACCACATCCGTATGATTCTGCTCGTATGAAAAATGTATTAAAAGAGGTAAAAAAGCTATCCAATTTTGGGCAGCCTTTACCAAAAGGTCACGGAATTGGAGTTGCTATACATTATAGCTTTTATAGCTATGTTGCTACAGCAGTTGAGGTTTCGGTAAAGAATGATAAAGTAAAAGTAGAGAATGTCTATACCGTATTAGATTGTGGGTTGTATGTGAATAGAGATGCTGTCATCAATCAGATGCAAGGCTCTGCCATTTTTGGAATGTCTATTGCTTTGTTTGGAAAGATCTCAACCAAAGACGGAGCAGTACAGCAAAGTAATTTCCATGATTATCAAATGACACGAATGAAACACGTTCCAAAGATTCATGTACAATTGATAGACAATGACCATGAACCTACAGGAGTAGGGGAGCCCGGAGTTCCACCGGTATCAGCAGCCATTTGTAATGCTATTTTTAATGCTAGCGGAAAGCGTGTAAGGAGCTTACCACTATCTGATCATGGATTAGTATAAAAAAAAACTCCGAGTTAATTAACTCGGAGTTTTCCATATTATAAAAGTATATATTCTTATCTAGAAGCAATTGGGTCTGGGTTTCCGTCTGGATCACCATTTACAGTTCCGCTTGTAGAAATGTTACCCCAAATCAATAATCCTGCAACATGAGGAGAGGCCATAGAAGTTCCACTAATAGTGTTGTAACCTCCACCTTTCCAACAAGAAAGAACAGAAACTCCAGGAGCACAATAGTCTACAGGAGGGTTTCCGTAGTTAGAGAAAGATGCAAAATTATCACTGCTGTTCATAGCAGAAACAGTATAAATGTTAGGCCCGTTTACTCTTGCTGGAGATGGACTAGGTCCTGTTCCGGCATGAGCACCATCATTACCAGCAGCTAAAGCAAAGTCAATACCTAAACTAGCAGCATTTAATACAGCATTATCAATAGCAGTATTTGCAGGATAACCAAGGCTCATGTTAGCAACATCGCCAGGAGAGGCATTTGCAGCTACATAATCTACACCAGATACACACCAAGAAGCAGATCCACCACCTCTACGGTTTACAACACGAACAGCAACAACTGTTGTTCCTGCAGCAACACCAACAACTCCTTCGCTATTGTCAATAGCAGCAACAGTTCCGGCTACGTGAGTACCATGACCATGATCATCATTTGGATTAGAATCTCTTGTATCGTATGATACACTTCTTGCAGCGTCAACATTTAAATCTGGATGATCTAAATCAATTCCAGAATCAATAATCCACGCAGTTTTTGATCCTGTATATGTTTGTCCGGCGCTAACTCTTGTAATACCATATGGTGTTTGTTGAGGATCGTTACCTCCACCACCACCATTACCATTTCCAGCTCCAGGTGGTTTGGCTTTGATAACTGGGAAGTTTTGCACAACATAGTAGTCTTGTTCTACACTTATAACATTTGGATCGTTTCTTAAAGCTTTCAATTGCTCCTCACTCAATTTTGCTGAGAACCCTTCCAAAGCAAATCCGAAAGTCTCTTTTATGTTTTCTTCCGTTATGTTAGTTTCTTTGAACAGGTTTAGAGCTTCACGCTTAAAAGAAGCTTTTGCTCTTTGGTAATTTGCTTTTCCTTTCCCTGACACCGAAGTGAAAGTCCCTTTTTTAAGGGTAACAATGTATTGCCCAACAATAGGAGTACTTCTTGATTGAGTAAAAGTTGGGGTGTCATCAAAATTTAGAGGGTCTGGGGTGTCATCAGATTCAGTCTGACAACCGATAAAAACTCCGGCAAAAGCAGCAATAGCTACATACTTTACCAAGCTTTTTCTGTTAATTTTAGTTAGTTGAATTTTCATTAAATTATTAATTTTATGTTAAAAACCTGATGAAAGTATAAAAAAACAGTTAATAATATGATTTATATTTATTTTTTTCGATGAATGGGTTTGAATATTTGAACAAAATGCAATTCTGTTTAAAGAATCACTATTTTAAATAAACAAAAGTAATGTAGTGTGTTGATTATTAATTAAGTAAATGAGGAGTTGCCTCTTTCCAAAGAAAGAGTTGAGCTATTGAGTAAAAAAATGCTAAGCTAGAATTTATACTCAGAAAGAGATTTTGGAAACTTTTCTGGATTGGCAGCTAAGTGATAACGAGGGTCATCAATACTCTCCTCAATTACCTGATGAAACTTTGGACTCGCTTTATATAGCAATGCCTTACAATCAGAACTCAAGTGTTTTAAAGTGATCTTTTTTCCTGCCTTTTCGTATTTCTCTACCAAGTTAAAAATTGCTTCCAAAGCCGAGTGATCCGATATACGAGACTCTACAAAGTCGATCTCTACATGATCAGGATCGTTCTTTACATCAAACTTGTCATTAAATGCAGAAATACTTCCAAAGAACAATGGTCCCCAAATTTCGTATACTTTGGTTCCGTTGTCTTTTAATCGTTTTCTCGCACGAATACGTTTTGCATTCTCCCAAGAGAAAACCAAAGCGCTTACAATAACTCCGGCAATTACAGCAATAGCCAAGTCAAAGATTACAGTTAAAGAAGACACCAAGATCAATACCACAACATCGGCAACCGGAATTTTATTGATAATTCGGAAACTAGACCAAGCAAAAGTTCCAATAACTACCATAAACATTACTCCTACCAACGCAGCAATAGGCACTTGCTCTATATATGAAGATGCAAATAAGATAAACATTAATAAGAACACAGCAGCTGTAATACCAGACAAACGCCCTCTACCACCACCTTTGATGTTGATGATAGATTGACCGATCATAGCACAACCACCCATACCACCAAACAATCCTGTAATAATATTAGCACCACCTTGTGCCATACATTCGCGATTTGAGTTACCACGAGTTTCAGTAAGGTCGTCAATTAAGTTCAGGGTCATTAAAGATTCGATCAATCCAATGGCAGCAAGGATTCCTGCATAAGGGAAAATGAACCAAAAAGTTTCTGCATTTAAAGGGATTTTAGAAAACGTTTCTAAAACCGGTACAGGGAAACTTCCTTTTAACCCTTCACCACCTCCATCACGAATAAAAGATCCTACCGTAGCTACATCTAAATTAGAGAAGATTACAATGGCTGATACAACTAAAATTCCAATCAAAGCTTCAGGTAGTTTCTTAGCAGCTTTGATCTTAGGCAATCCCCACATGATTAACATAGTTATTCCTACTAATAAAAGCATTAACCAAAACTCTCCATTTGAGAATAACTCAGAAAACCATTGACTTGTATTACTGAAAAAAGATGTTTCTTCAGAAACTAAAGAAGGGAACATTTTTAATTGAGCTAAAAAGATTACAATAGCTAATCCGTTTACAAACCCCATCATTACTGGGTGTGGGATCAAACGTACAAATTTTCCTAGCTTAAACACACCTGCTAGCATTTGAATGATTCCCATTAAGATTACTGTAAGAAAAAGGTAGTACAATCCTAAATTTTCACCTTCAGCTCCCATGGCATTTCCTTCACTTACAAGGTTTACCATAACAACTGCTAAGGCTCCGGTTGCTCCTGAAATCATTCCCGGCCTTCCTCCAAAAATAGAAGTAATCAAACCAATCATAAAAGCAGCATACAAACCTACCAAAGGATCTACTCCAGCAACAAAGGCAAAGGCAACAGCTTCTGGCACCAATGCCAAGGCAACAGTAATTCCTGATAACACATCATTTCGTACGTTTTGAACTCTCTTTCTGATAAATGCATTCATGCTAGGTGAATTTTAAGAAGCGGCAAAGATAGCAGAATAAATCAAACTACTTGAAGGTTAATATTATATCTTAATCAGCATAAGCATCAAACACCAAATGAATATTTGCATAGGTGTTTTTCAAAGCTTGTTGCGTGGCTTTTTGATCTTTGAACTCTGCAATGGTAATACCTTCTTCAATTTGAGGAACAAGCTGACCTTTATAATTGCTGTGCATCAAAAACCAATCGGTGACTTTTAATTTGTTCTGATTATTTTGAAAAAAGAGGTGATAAGTTGTTAGTAGAAATCGATCTAAGTGAAGTCCCTCAATACCACATTCTTCTTCAACTTCTCTGATAGCAGTACTTTCTACACTTTCATTTTTTTCAATCCTACCTTTAGGCAAATCCCATTTGTTACCGCGATAAATAAACAAAAACTCTTTTGCAGGATTTACAACCAAACCACCGGCAGCTCTTACTACTTTAAAGTGAGAAGCAAACACTCTCCAGCAACTTTGTAAATTCTCGCAAAACAAGATTATTCCATCAATTTTGTCCTTTTTTAGCCTGTGTAGAATCTCATCTAAGACAACTGTTTCAAAATCATACACTTCAAAACCTATCTCTCTTTGTGGAGAATCTGTGAGAATAATAGGCTTATCATTCATAAAAACTTTATACATTTGTGCGTATGATTTTACACAAAGATACGGCAAAAAAAACAGCTGAATTATTACTTCAAATTAAGGCAATAAAATTAAGTCCGAGTAACCCATTTACATGGGCTTCCGGTTGGAAATCGCCTATTTATTGCGATAATAGAGTTACTTTATCATACCCTTCAGTACGTGTATTCTTGAAGGAAGAAATAGCAAAGATCGTAGAGCAACAATATGGGAAGCCAGATGTGATTGCAGGAGTTGCAACCGGGGCTATTGCTATTGGTGTTTTGGTAGCTCAAGAACTAGGAGTTCCGTTTGTATATGTAAGACCGGAGCCTAAAAAACACGGTCGTAAAAACCAGATTGAAGGGCATTTGGATAGCGGACAAAATGTAGTGGTTATAGAAGATTTGATCAGTACTGGAAAAAGTAGTTTAAATGCTGTACAAGCCTTAAAAGATGAAGGCGCAGTTGTAAAAGGAATGGTTGCTATTTTCTCGTATGAGTTTGATGTTGCCAGTGAAAATTTTGAAAAAGGAAATGTAGCTTTAACAACATTGAGCAACTATACCCATTTGTTAGAACAAGCTGTAGATAGTAAATATATTTCGGATCAAGAATTGGAAACTCTAAAGAAGTGGAGAGAAGATCCGGGAAATTGGAATAATTAGTATTATGAACATAGAAGGAGCAAAAGTAACCATCAACAAATCTGCTGAAGAAGCATTTCAGTTTTTTACTGTATTGGACAATTTCGAGCAATTGATGCCGGAAAACACTCAGAAGTTTGAAGTAGACGGAGAATCGTTTGTCTTTGCCTTAAAAGGAATGCCTGAGATCCGTTTGGTTTTGGGAGAAAGAATTGAGTTTTCTAAAGTAAGCTTAGGAGCAGCAAGCAGTAAATTGTCATTTAGTTTAACAGCTCATATTGATGCTGTTTCTGATAGCACTAGTGATGTGCAATTGAAGTTTGATGGAGATTTCAACCCAATGATGGCTATGATGGTTAAAAAGCCATTAACTGCTTTTATCAATACGCTTACAGAGAATATAGCTAAGCTTTAGCCAAAGAAACTTCTTTGATCTGAAATTCTTTGATAGAATCATCTTCTAGTTGTACTAGAAGGTTTCCGTTTGTATCCACACCTTTGATCATTCCCATAAAGAAAAGTTTTGTTCTTTCGTCTTTAAAGGCAGTTGGAATATCCTTTTTGTATAAATGTTTGAGGTAACTCTTATGGATAGACTCTAAATCCTGAGATTCAATTTTAGAAACGTACAACTGTATTTTTTCAACAAGCTGATGCATGATTTCGTCCAAATCGAATTCTTTCTTTAAAATGTTCTTTAAAGAACTGGCATGCGTCATATGACTAGGAAATTTTTCCTGATTGACATTTAACCCAATTCCTATGACACTGTTTTTGATCTTCTGATTTGTGAAAGTAGTTTCAACCAGAATTCCGCAAAGTTTTTGATTACCTGACATTATGTCGTTTGGCCACTTAATACTCAATTGAGGAACTGACAGAGATTGAAGCACTTCAAAAATAGCATTAGAAACCGCAAAATTGAGGTAGGGTTGCTGATTGATATGAAGATTTTTAAATCGTGTAAATATACTGAAAGTCAGGTTTTTAAAGGGTTCTGAGTGCCATGAGTTATTCATTTGTCCTCTGCCGGAAGTTTGTTGGTTTGTAACTGCAACTGTATAGTCTTCAAGCATAGAATTATGTGCCAAATCTTTTAAAAAAGAATTGGTAGAACCGATGGCATTAAGTTTGATTATTTTCAACTGTTAAAGAATGTGTAAACTAGTTTAACAATACGCAATATTATTGCAAATAAAGTAATAACTTTGTTTTTAAACTTAAAAATTTTTAATGGCGCAAAAACCAGTAAGTACAGATGATTTAATCGCTGTCATAATTAAGGGAATTGATGATGTAAAGGGAGAAAATGTCCAATTATTGGACTTACGAGACATAGATAACACAGTATGTGATTACTTTGTCATTTGCTCTGGGAATTCAAACACGCAAGTTAATGCTATATCAGGATCTGTTCAAAAAGTTGTCAGTAAGGAATTAAAAGATAAACCGTGGCACATAGAAGGACAGAATAATTCAGAATGGATTTTAATGGATTATGTTAACGTTGTTGTTCACATTTTCCAAAAACATGTAAGGGAGTTTTATGATATAGAAAGCCTTTGGGGTGACGCAAAAATTACTCAAATAAGCCCCGTTTAATTTAATTTTTTGATAGAAGTAAGAGATGAGTGATAAGAACAGTAATAATAAACCAAATGCACCCAAGTTTAAGTTTAACATGTATTGGGTATACGGGGCAATTTTCATTGCCTTTATAGCCATTAGTTTTTTAAACGACAGTGCATTAACTACTAAAAAGATTTCTACCAATAAGTTCTACAAGATTCTTGAGTCTAACGACGTAGAGAGAATCATGATTATTAATAAGAACATTGCAGAAGTCTACATAAAAAGAGAAGCTTTAACCAAAGAAGAATATAAGCAACAAACAAAGTCTCCTTTTTTTAGAAAAGGATCTCCGATGTTTGAATACAACTTTGGTGATTTGCAGAACTTTGAAAACAAACTGAATGCATACAAAGCAAAAGATAGCTTAGATTTTGATACAGATTCTGATACTAGAGGAAGTTTACTTGACTCAGTAATCAGTTTCCTTCCTTTCATCCTTTTGATCGCTATTTGGATCTTCTTTATGAGAAGAATGTCTGGAGCCAGTGGTGGTGGTGGAGCAGGAGGTCAGATCTTCAATATTGGAAAATCTAAAGCAAAACTATTTGACAACGATACAAAGGTGAAAACAAGCTTTGTGGATGTTGCCGGGTTAGAAGGAGCTAAAGAAGAAGTACAAGAGATCGTAGATTTCTTAAAGAGCCCGGAAAAATATACCTCATTAGGAGGAAAGATTCCAAAAGGAGCCTTATTAGTAGGACCTCCAGGAACAGGAAAAACATTACTAGCAAAAGCGGTAGCAGGTGAAGCAGGAGTTCCGTTCTTCTCTTTATCCGGATCGGATTTCGTAGAGATGTTTGTAGGAGTAGGAGCTTCTAGAGTTAGAGACTTGTTCAAACAAGCACAGCAAAAATCGCCATCAATCATCTTTATTGATGAGATCGATGCCATTGGTAGAGCACGTGGTAAGAACAGTATGACAGGAGGAAACGATGAGCGTGAAAATACATTGAACCAGTTATTGACAGAAATGGATGGTTTTGGAACCGATACCAACGTTATTGTATTGGCTGCAACAAACCGTGCAGATGTATTAGATAAAGCTTTGATGAGAGCAGGTCGTTTTGATCGTCAGATCTATGTAGACCTACCGGATTTAAATGAGCGTAAAGCTATCTTTGAGGTACACATCAAACCATTAAAATTGGCTAAAGATGTAAACCTTGAGTTCTTAGCGCAACAGACTCCGGGATTCTCAGGAGCAGATATTGCCAATATGTGTAACGAAGCAGCTTTAATTGCTGCCAGAAATAATAAGAAGTCTATTCATCATCAAGACTTTTTAGATGCAGTAGACAGAATTGTAGGAGGATTAGAGAAGAAGAACAAAGTAATTACTCCTAAAGAAAAAGAAACTATTGCATTTCATGAAGCAGGTCATGCTACAGTTAGTTGGATGTTAGAACATGCAGCTCCGTTGGTAAAAGTTACAATTGTACCTAGAGGACAAAGTTTAGGAGCAGCGTGGTATTTACCGGCAGAAAGAATGATCGTGCAAACAGAGCAAATGCTTGATGAAATGTGTGCTACATTAGGAGGAAGAGCTGCCGAAAAGATCATTTTTAACAAGATTTCTACAGGAGCGTTGAGTGACCTTGAGAAAGTAACAAAACAAGCAAGAGCTATGGTTACTGTATACGGATTGAACGAAAAAGTGGGTAATATTACTTACTATGATTCATCTGGACAAGATGCATTTGTAAAACCATATAGCGAAGAGACGGCAAAGACTATTGATAAAGAGATCTCTAGCATGATAGAGGAACAATATCAAAGAGCCATCTCAATTTTAGAAGAAAACAGAGAAAAGTTAACTACCTTAGCAAATCTATTATTAGAGAAAGAAGTGATCTTTAAAGATGATCTAGTAAAGATTTTCGGTGAGAGACCTTTTGATAAAAAAGAAGAAGAAAAAGCAGGACAAGAAGAAACAACAGAAGAAAACAACAGTTAATTTTTTAAATGAGTTTTTTTAAAAAATTATTTAATAGAGATACATCCAAAGATAAAGAAGCCAAGAAACAAGAGGTGCATTTGTCTTTGGATGATGCTTTTGTACATCATTTCATAGAAAAAGGTGGCAAGTTCTTGTATTGTGTTTCAGAAAAAGAGGTAGCTAGCAATCTAGGCCAAATTTTTACAGAGAATGCTTGGGATAAGGTAACTTGTACTGAGAGTAGCGTCAAAGAATATTTGAAAGGCTTTAAAGTAAAAGTAAGCACTGATTTTCAAAAAGACACACCTTTTTTTACTACCTGTGAACATTTGATTTCTGATAATGGAGATATTCTTTTCTCTTCAAATCAGTTAAGTACACATAAAATTGCATCGTTAACAGATGATTTTATTGTTTTTGCAAGAACAAGTCAATTGGTTAGAAATACAGGGCAAGGACTAACAGGAATCAAATCAAATTGCAAAGAACATATACCCACTAACATAAGTGCAGTCAAAAATTACACATTGAAAAAGGATGATGATAATTTTTTAAACTACGGCAATAGCAACTCTAAAAACTTATATTTGCTGCTGTTAGAAGATTTTTAGTATGAGTAGCTTTTTTAAGCGGAGTTTTTCTGGGTTGATCTACGCGATCCTTTTTATTAGTGCAATCTTATATTCTAAAGAAAGTTATGTTCTTTTAATTTCGTTGTTTGCATTCTTCTGTTTAAGAGAATTTCAAAAGTTGATTCGATATAAAGGGCTATTTACCTATGTATTACTTTTAGGGTTTATAGCTTACGTACTATTTTTACCGGAGAATACAACTTTACATCAAATACTACTTGTTTTAACGTTGGCTTCATCACTTCAATTGATGGTTTATCTTTTTACGAGCAAGAGAGGGTATCCGTCAAAAACTATTCAGAAGTTTGATGTGAGTGTTCGATATTTGATATTCTCCTTAGGATTCTTACTTCTAATACCCATGAGAAATGGAGGATATGAATATGAGATCATCCTCTCATTACTCTTTTTCATCTGGGCCAATGATAGTTTTGCCTACTTGATAGGAAAGAACTTTGGAAGAACGAAACTCTTTGAAAAAGTATCGCCCAAAAAGACGATTGAAGGATTTATTGGAGGATTTATATTTACCATAGCAACAGCAGTTGCAGTATCTTACAACTTTGAAACATTATCCATGAGTCAATGGATTGTTCTAGCGTCAATAACTTCAATTTTAGGAACTATCGGAGACTTGATAGAGTCTAAGTTCAAAAGGCAAGCTAAGAAAAAAGACAGCGGTAAGATCATGCCGGGTCATGGTGGACTTTTAGATCGACTAGATAGCTTGTTGTTTGTTGCTCCGTTCGTATATTTGTATATCTATTATATTATTTAAAAAATGCTACACTTTCATCGAGAAGGCTACAAGATCATTACTATAACTTTTGTTTTTGTAATTGCCGGAGTTTTGCTTTCTGAACGTTTTATCGAATTGTTTTGGTTACAAAAAGCAGTTCAGGTTTTATTTTTGATCTTTTTGATCTTAATTCTTCAGTTTTTCAGAAATCCAAAAAGAACTACGCAAATAAACGACAACCAAGTTATAGCACCTGTGGATGGAAAAGTAGTTGTTATTGAAGAAGTAGAAGAACCTGAGTATTTTAAAGATAAAAGATTACAGGTTTCTATTTTCATGTCACCTATCAATGTTCATGTTACCCGATATGCATTAAACGGAGTGGTTAAGTATAGCAAATACCATCCCGGAAAGTATTTGGTTGCATGGCACCCAAAAGCATCTACAGAAAACGAAAGAACAACAGTGGTTGTAGAAAATGCTCATTTTGGTGAAGTTTTGTACAGACAGATTGCGGGAGCTTTGGCAAAAAGAATTGTAAACTATGCAGAAGAAGGAGACGAAGTAGTACAAGGAACTGATGCAGGATTTATCAAGTTTGGAAGTAGAGTAGATGTATACCTTCCTTTAGGTACCAATGTAAAGGTAAAGATTGGAGATAAGGTAAAAGGAGGCGAACAGGTTATAGCAGAGAAATAGATGGATACAAATCTGGACAAAGAATTTCAAAAAGCTTTTGACTTACTTTCTAAGTTAGAAGAAAACCTTGCTCCGGATATTATGCTCAAATTATATGCTTATTATAAGCAAGGGGTCTCAGGAGACGTTTATACCTATCAAGGAGATCCAGATGTTAGAGATGCTTTTAAATTCAATGCGTGGATGCAGTTGAACGGAATGTCTCAAGAAGATGCAAAAAGAGAATACGTTAGCCTAGCTAAAAAGATATTAACTACTAATTTTAATCAAGAATCATGAAAAAAATAAGCACCCTAATTTTGGTCCTTTTTATTAGTTTTCAGATGACTTCATGTAAATCTGAAAAGAAGGAAGAAAAGAAAGAAGAGAAGGTTTCTAATGCTGCTTTTGTTTTAAAAGATGCAAAGAATACGATTGATTGGACTGCCTATAAATTTACTGAAAAAACAGGAGTAAAAGGAAAGTTCAAAAAAGTGAATATTACATCCGGAGGAGAAGGAAATACAATCAAAGAGGCTATTAATAATACAGAGTTCTCTATTCCTATCAGCAGTATTTTTACCTCTGATTCCAGTAGAGATTATAAAATATCTAAGTATTTCTTCGGGATTATGGAAGGAGCCAAATTATTATCGGGTAAGTTGGTTATTGAAAACGATTCTATAGGATATGCAGATATCACCATGAATGGAATCACAGAAAAGCTTCCTTTTAAGTATACCATCACAGGAAAAGAGTTTGCTATGACTACTAAGATGGATGTTTTGAACTGGAATGCGAAGCAATCGATCGACTCGTTAAACTCTGTTTGTAAAGATCTTCACAAAGGATTGGATGGAGTAAGCAAATTGTGGTCTGAAGTAGATATCAATATCTCTTCTGTTTTCAAATAAGAAAAGAAACATATACAATACAAAAGGTTGCCATTGGCAGCCTTTTTTGTTGGAAGATATTTATGAAACTTAGATGCTCAAAAACCAATTGATGGTAATCCAGAGATTATTACGAGTCGCATTGTCTAAAAAACGATCGGTACGGTAGTCCAATCCAAACTCTATTTTGTTAGCGTCTTCAAATACATATCCTAATAGCGGAACTAAGCGAATTTCTAGATCATGATTGGAAGCTGAAAAAGAATTTAAATACTCATTGTTGATCTTGATATAAAACTCCCTTTTATCTACAGCATAACCATCCAAAGGAATCTCTATACCAATTCTATACCTGAGTCTGAAAACATCGCTTAAATCTTTTCTAAAGGTTTGATCGGTAGCAAAACGGTGAGCCAATCTAAAGGCATTATATCGAGATACGATGGTGAATTGTTGCATAAAACGATGATCAATGGCACCTTCTCTAAATCGCGCTAAATAACCAACAGCAACAGAATTGTTCAATCCTACTTTTTTAGATACTAGCGAAGAAACATCTGTTAAACTATATCTGAAATTAGGATTGCTTGATCCTGATAGGAGTCCTTCAGAAATAATAGCTCTTGATTCAACTTTGTAATTGATTTTCCAGTTGTTCTCTAGTTTTTGATTGATGTTGATTCTGGGAATAGCGCCCAATCGATAGGAGCTTTGAGCGTAAAGGAGCGAGCTCAAAATGAGAAAAGAAAAAGTGATCAATGCTTTTCTCATAGGCTAGTACTCTAAATGATCTGAGTTCTTAAAAATGATTTTTTCTCGCTTTTCTAGTGCACCGGAATTGGTAAAAGTGTATTCATACAAGTTCTTCCCTTTGTTAGATTTTCCTTTGACAACAATTTCATACTTGATGGTGATCACATTGTTTGTCTCTTTAAGAAGATGATCAAGAACCTTTTTCTCTGATCCACTAAGCTGTTTTTGAATCTTGATGATCTTGAACTTGGAGAAATCTGAAGAGAAGGTATTTTGAATCTTTGAATATGTGTCTTTTGATATGTCCTCCGTAGAGATTTCTATTTCTACATCTTGTAAATTCCCATTGGTGTCAAACTCAATGCTATACTTTACGCTTTTAAACTTTGTTTTGGCTTCAATAGATTTTCCTTGAGAGCTTTCTTCAGCATACCATTTGATATTGGAGTCGAATTTTAGAAGAGAAATAAAATCAACTGCTTTAGCAGGAACATCTTTTTCTTTAATTCGGTACTCTCTTTCAAACTTGTTTTGACCATAACTACTAAGAGTACCGATAGTAACAAAAAATAGAATTGTAAATGTAAAACGTAGTAAAGCTTTCACTATAAAAGAATTTCTACTACAAAGATACATTCAAAATTAAAACGCAAGTGCCGCATTATTACAATACTTAGTGTTGAATATTGAAATTGTTGCCTAATTAAGTGTCAGAAAGAGCAGAAGATAAGTCTGGGAATTGAAAAGAGAACCCGGTATCTTGTATTTTTTGTGATGAAACTCTACTTCCTTCTAAAAGTATTGCAGCCATTTCTCCAAAGATCATTTTCAAAAGAAAAGCTGGTACTCCTATAGGTAAGAAAGGACGTTTGACAGTTTTTGCCAATATTTTTGAAAATGAAGTGTTTGTTTGATGTTCAGGAGCAACTCCGTTGTATACACCAGACATCTTTTCATCCTCAATTGCTTTGATATAGATATTGCAGAGATCATCAATATGAATCCAAGGCATGTATTGTTTTCCGGAACCTAAAGGACTAATTACCGGAGTTTTCATTTTTGCTAAAGCGCCTCCAGTTTTGCTTAAGACAATTCCTGTTCTGATCGCAACAGTACGAATATTCTCTTTGGTAAATTGAAAAACTGATTGCTCCCAAAGTTCACATACTTTGCCTAAGAAATCATCAGCAGGGTTGCTGGTTTCATCAAAAATAGTTTCGCTGGTTACAGCACCGTAATAACCAATAGCAGACGAAGAAATAAAAGTCTTTAAAGGGATTTGAAGGTCTTTTACATTTTGCAATAAGAGTTGGGTAGATGCAACTCTACTATTAATAATGTCTTGTTTTCTTTTTTCAGTCCATCGCTTATCAGCAATTCCAGAACCGGATAAATGAATAATATGATCAACTTGGTCAAAGGCAGCTTGATCAATTGTTCCTTTTTCTATATTCCATACATAGGTAGGATATTCACTTTCATTTTTGTGCGTTCTGCTCAAAATTCTCACCTCATAACCTTTTGATCTTAAAAGAAAACTCAATCGCTTTCCAATCAACCCACTACCGCCGGATATCAAGACTTTTCCCATAGCTTAAAAATACAAAAAACCGCAATCTTACATTGCGGTTTTCTATATAAATATGATGGTTAAAGAGATTATTTGATCTCTTTCATTGCATTGTCGATCATTGTTTTTAAATGAGCTTTATGAGCTTTAGTAGAAACATTTCCTGTTCCGTTACTCACCCAAGTTCTAATGTTCTTTAAATTGTAAGCTGCCATCGATTGAGCAGCCGGAATAAATCTACCGGCAGTTCTTCCGGTTACCATACTAATCAATCTCTTTACATAAGCAACTTGTAAGTTCTGACGGAAAGAGTTGATGCTTCCATATACATCAGGCTTAAACATTGCGTTGTTAAGATCGGTCATAAAAGAAGACAGTTTGTATTTGTTTCCGTACAATTCTGAATCATTCAATCTTTGAAGTGTATTTGGATGCATGATATGAGCCAATACACCTGTTTGATATCCTAATACTTGTGCGTGAATTTTTGGATCTTCAGGACCTCCAAAGAAGTTATATCCTCTTCTTTGCCTTGCTAAATAGTTGTACAAGTCTTTTGGTGCGCTAAAGGCATTAGGAGCAAAAACATACTTTTTAAGTGTGTTAAAGGCTCTTTTTTGATCTTCTAAACTTACCGGAGTATAAGGTTGTGTTCCTCCTTCTTGACCGTAAGTAGATCTATCTACATATACACCTCCAATGATTCTAGAAACAACACCAGCAGCTGTAGCAGATTGCCCCATTAACGTATAGTAAGCTCTTCTTAAATCTTCGTAAGTTTCTCCTTTTTTGGCAAACTGACCTTTAAGATTTTTTAGCATTGTGTTTACCAATTCAAATCGGTTAACAGAGTATGTGATTTGATCATTAGAAAGATCTCCAATCATTACTCTAGGATCAATTGCTTTTCCAGGAGAACGCATATCATCAGCATCATTACCAAAGATAAGTTCAGGCTCAGTAGATCTGGCTAACAAAGCATTTCTTTCTGCTTTTCCTTTGAATGGAGTATATCCAAACTGAATAGCCCAAACATCATAAGGACCTACAGCCATATCGTAGTATTGCCCTTGTTTAGATCTGTCATTTGTAATATTGATTCCGGCATAGTCCATTACAGAACCTGTAAGTGCTTTTCCTTTGATAAAGTTTGCATCAGCCAATTGAGCAGGAGAGAACAACTGACTAGCTTTCATATTATGATTCAAACCTAAAGTATGTCCTACTTCATGCATGATCAAAGACTTCATTCCTTCTCTTTTTAGAGTTTCCATATCTAGATCAGATGCTCCGGTAGCCTGTAAAACAGTATTTCCTAACATCATGTTTTCATGCATTACATGTCCCATAGAACAGAACATATGCTCGTTTTTAGATTTGAACTTTTGAATCTCTAATTCTTCGTCGGTTTCCAATCCGATCTTCATGTTCGCAGCGGCATCATTTAAAAGTCTATCGTAGAATACTCTGTTTGTAAAATGAACATATTCTAACATGATATCGGCTCCTAAGATCTCACCTGTTTTAGGGTTTACAAAACTAGGTCCGTATCCACCAAAAGGAGGATTTGGAGAAGAGGTCCAACGCAATACATTGTAGCGCACATCACCGGCATCCCAGTCTGCATCATCCGGTTGTACTTTTACAACCATAGCATTTCTAAATCCTGCTTTTTCAAATGCTTCGTTCCAAGCCAATACTCCTTCTTTGATAGTTTCTCTCCATTCCATTGGAGTAGTGTTTTCTATCCACCATGTAATTGGAGTTACAGGCTCAGAGATAGCAGCATTAGGGTCTTTCTTTACCAATCTCCATCTGTGTATCATATCTCTATAATTCACAGTTCCTGTGCTGGTCATGTCGTTTGTTTGAGTTAAGAAATATCCTACTTTAGGATCGTCCATTCTTGTTTCATAACCATCCTCAGGCATGTGCATTAAGGTATGGAATACTTTGATAGAAACATTTCTACCGTCAGCAATAGCATTAGAACCACCGTTTAACACACCAGGATTGCTGTATACATATTCTGTTTTAACGTTTGTGTTTTTTGGATAGTTCTTGATCTCATTTACTTTTGATTTGTTCTTGTCAAAACGACCTAAGCTAAATGCAAATGGTGAAGTTCCAGGAAATCTAGGCCCTTTAATTCTAGTAAAGGTTTCTGATAAGAATAGCCCATTGGCATCAATTAAGTATTCGCCTTTTTTATCATCAGCCATTAAGATTTTACCGGAAGCAACAATTCCTTCACTAGTATTGGCTTCAGAAGCCTTAGAGATCGCATTGTTTTTGTCGAAGTAGAAGTTTGTGTTCGGAGCAACAAAATCGATCTTGTTGAAATATTTTCTTATTTGAAAAATGGCAGAGTTTTGATAAGAACCTCTAAAGTGACCCGCCTCTGTAACTCCATCAGCAATCTGAGAGAAATAAATATAATCTTTATCTAACTGATCTTTTTTTACAAGCATTTTTAAAGCTCCTGTAACTGTGTCTTGATAGATGGTAAACAAACCTTCTATTTTCTTACTACTCTTAGTGAGACTAGCAATTGTTTTCTTTTTTGGTTTTGGCTTGGGTTTTGGAGCTACCTGCTCTGTTTTTCCTTTTTTCTTTTTACGTTTTTTTCTTTGTGCATCTACATCATGTACACCTACAATGGCAAACATTAAGATGAAAGACCAAAGAATGCGAAGGTTTCTTGAATTCATGGTTTTTACTATTTGAAGTTGATTAATGTGTTATAATACAGCAAGTTAAATTATAGTTGATTAAGGGTTTGTTAAGAATTTTATAAAGTTGGTCTATATAGAATAACTCAAAAATTTCTTAAAAGTTACATAGATTCTTAGAAATCCAGTAATTTTATTAGTGCTTTCAAGATACTAAATTATTAGGCACTTTATGAAAAACGCCTTTATACTAAGACTTATTTTATGCTGCATCGTCGCATTACTTTTTCAATCGTGCTTTCGTATGCGTACTTCAGATCGAAAAACACAGATGGTCTTTGAAAAGAAAAATACTGGCTTTCATATCAAGAGATACGATCTGAAAAGTGTCAACTATCCTGTACGAGTTGTAAGTTCTGAATATGACAGTCAAAAAGATCTAGCCGTGTTTTTTGTGCATGGTGCACCGGGTTCTTCAGATAATTATTATACCTACTTACAGGATTCCTTATTACTTAAAGGAGCTAATTTATATAGTATAGATAGGCCGGGCTATGGCTTTTCTAATTTTGGTAAACCGGAAATCTCTATCAAAAGACAAAGTGAAGTTGTTGCAGAGATCATAGACAGTTTACCAGAGCAGAAAGTAATTGTGTTAGGACATTCTTACGGAGGTCCTATTGCCGCGTATTCAAGTATCCTATCACCCAAGGTTAAGAGCGTGATCATGCTGGCTCCGGCATTAGATCCTGAAAACGAAAAGTTTTTTGGTTTGCTTATGTAGCAAAATGGCGTCTGACCAAATGGATGGTGCCGGGAGCTATGGGCGTAGCCGGCGATGAAAAATTCAGTCATGTTGCAGAACTTGAAAAGTTGAAGGATGTGTGGAGACAAGTAAAGGTGCCAACATTGCATATCCATGGAACCAAGGATATTGTTGTTCCGTTTGAAAATGTAAACTTCTCCGTAAAGCAGTTCAATCCGCATGTATTAGATACGATTGTTTTGCAAAAGGAAAATCACTTTTTACCCTGGAAACGATATAGCCTTGTGAGAAAAGAGCTGTTAAAACAGATAGCAAGTAATTAACTACCAAGCTCCTTTTTGTTTCTTATTGGCTTCGCAAAGTTGAATGATCTCTTGAATTCTTTTCAATCGAGTAGCTTCTCTTTTGGCCTGATTGAGCCAATACAAATACCCTTTTCTATAACTGGGAGCAAAGTTTTGATAGTTTTGGAATGCTGTTTTATTTTGATCAAAAGCAGCTTGCAAGTCTTCGGGAACTACTAAATTCTCTACATCATCTAAGGCAGACCAAGAACCGTCTTTTTTGGCTGCTTCGATCTTAGACAGACCACTTTCGTGCATCAAACCTTCTTTCTCTAATTGCTCGATATATGTCTTGTTTAGTTTGCTCCAAACACTTTTAGACTTCCTAGGGCAGAAGTATTGTCTTCGCTTTCCATTTCCCAAACTTTTTACAGTAGAGTCGATCCAGCCATAGCACAATGCTACTTTTACTGCTTCTTCCCAACGCATGCTTTGAATTCCTGTGTCTATTTTATAGAGAATAACATAGACCCCTTCTGAAGAGTTGTAGTTTTGAGATAACCAATCTCTCCATTCAATATCATTTTTAAAGTAAATTTCCGGCTTGTCCAAAATACATTCTTATAACTCGTATAAAAATATAAAAAACCGTGAGTATGTTTGCGTCTAACGACTCCTTCTTCTCCCCATACGATTGTTTCTCATTTCTACCATTTTCTTTCTGATCGTAGCCTGATAGTCTTTCTTTGTAATTTCTTTCCCTTTTTTAGGAGCAACTATAGAAACTTCTTTTTCAGGATTCAAAACAATCTTGGAGCACAGCATAGTGGTATTTCCGGCACTAACTTCTAAAATTAAACCCGGTAATCCCCAATATTCTCCCGGTCCGTGAGCCACAGGTATATCAAGTGTATACCAAGCTTCTACGGCAATCGTATTTTCTTTTTTCTCTTCTGTTTTGTCTGTGTCTTTTGGAGTTCTAATATCACTCCAAGAAAAATTGTACCAGCTTAATTCAAATACGGGAACTTGAGCTGTGGCTTTATAACATGTATACTGTCCAATTTTTTTAGACTCTGTACCCATTTCCCAATTGATTCTGTATAGTTTGTCTTTTACTAAGAATTTCTTTCCGTAGAACTCCTGATTCTGAATCAAAGAAGCACTCTTGATGTTTTTGTATTGATCGCCTCTAGAAAATGTTCCTCCCCAAGAATCTGTAGCGCCGGAAATAGCATCTAGCTTATCTTCTTCCTTAAACATTGATTCTTGCTTGTTGAAACTCAAAACAAATGTTTTTTCCAGTCTGTTCTTTAGGCGATTTTGAATCTGATTCTTTTGAGCTTGGCTTAATCTAGCTCCCCAGCTTCCTAACTGCATTTTAGATTTAGCAAAGTAATAGGCTTTTCCTGTAAACTCTTGTTGTGAGGGTTGATAGGAGATAAGAATCAAAGAGGTGAATAAGATAAATTTGATGTAGAAAGGTTTCATGATTTAATTATTTTGTTTAACAAATATAATAAAAAGTTAAACAAAGTAATTATTTAAGAAATGTTAAATCCTGATATCATGTGTGTTAAATATAAAATTGATAGTGTTTAACTAAACATCCTTTACCAATTTTGATAAAGGATGTGTGAATGTTTTGATATGTTTTTTTGACTATTCGGAAACTTGAATCTTGTCTAAAAAAGGTTTCATCTCCAAAAGTTTGATGTCATCTCTCAAGCGAAGTTCTTTTAAAAACCATCCTTTGTGACCGGCACCATAAGTAATTAAGATTCGTTTTCCTTGGTTCTTATATTTCTGTAAAGCCTTTTCAATATTCCAATAATGGGCAATGTTGATATTGTCCCATCCTCCCAATCCTAGTTCTACATTGAACAGACGATTGTAGACTTGCAGTCTGATATTGTAAATGCTGTCATAGGTGTTGGTATGAATAAAATATGGATCGTTTCTATTCCCCGTGGCTCTCATAATAGAATCAGACCTCCTGTTAGCATTCAAGTATTCCTGCCAGTCTTTTGTTCGCGAAGAATCTCTACTGATAGCTCTTAATTTGCGTTGACGTTCTTGTGCCATAGGAAGTGTCCATCCGGCAGTAGGAATGATCTCAAAATTCATGGTTTTGCTTAGAGGGAAAATCACATCTTTGTATTCGGGAAACCGAATTACACGAGGTTCAGAAATGCTATCATCTCTTTTAAAACCTTCTACAGCCTCTTGAAAACGATCCGGAGGAATTTCGGTAAGAATGACATCAGGATCTATTTCCTTGATGAGTTTAGTAAGTACATCAAGATCAAACTCTTCTTGTGTATAATGTCCACCATGAATGGTTCCCAGAACCAACACTTCGTTCTGGGTTTTCTCTTTGCAGCCTGTAAGAACAAAGCATATGCAAAGAACTTTAACTAAAAACTTCATTATCGGTTTCTAATGATTCCAGAAGGAAAGGTAACAATACTTTCATGCCCATTAGAGCCTACTGCAGATACTCCAAAGAAGAAATTATCAATAACAATTCCTTTCAACGTAAACTCAGTTACATCTTCAACATATTGATAGTTATCCCAAGTAGGAGAGGTGGTATCTCTCCAGTAGATCTTATATCCTTTTGCTCCTTTTACTTTGTCCCATTTCAGCTTGGCAGATGCTTGAACAATTCCACCAATTTGAACATTCTTAGGTGATGGTGGTGCCCAAGCAATACTTGCTAAGTTAATTGCATTAACGGCAGTTAACTTTTTGGCATAATCGAAGTTTACAAACTTGATCTTGTCACCGTACTCAATTCCATTTTCAGTTCGTATGTCTTGATGCTGTTGCGTATAATTTTCGTGAGCTTCCATGATACGAATTCCTGCAAATCCAACATCGTTAAATGGTCTGTGATGTCCACCGCGTCCAAAACGATCTAAACGATAGATCATTTTAGGATTCATTTCCGGCATATAGGTTTTTGTAGTTTTATGAATATATCGAGCCAATTGTCTGGAAATTCCATCTACTTCACCTCCGTAAAAACGTCTGGATCTTCTTTGTCTTTCAGATTCTGTTGAAGGAACCGGTTCTGAGAAAATTCTGAAGGTACGATTGTCAATCACTCCATCTACACCTTTGATATTTCCGATCATATCATTGTTCATGATCCCAATAATGTTCCAACCTTTTTCTTTGGCATAAGCCGCCAAACCACGACCTCCATACAATCCTTGTTCTTCTCCGGAAAGTCCTACATAGATAATACTGTTCTCAAACTTGTATTTAGATAGAACTCTGGCAGCTTCAATAGCTCCTGCCATTCCTGAGGCATTGTCGTTTGCTCCCGGTGAATCAGAAGTAAAGTCATTAGCATTGGAAACACGAGAATCGATGTCTCCACTCATAATAATGAAGTTGTTAGGGTTTTTTGTTCCTTTTTGAATGGCTACAACATTTACAACCATAACGTCTCTTACAATTCGTCTTCCATCTTTTTTAACAAGGTCTTTTTGATAGAAAACATCTAAGCAGCTATTACACTCTTTAGAGATCTTGTCAAACTCAGATTTGATCCATCTTCTGGCAGCACCAATACCTCTAGTATTAGAAACGGTATCACTCAAAGTGTGTCGAGTTCCAAAATTTGCAAGTTTGGTAATATCATTTTTTATTCTTTCGGCACTTACATTATTGATGATATCATAGATTCGAGTATCGGTTTGTGCTTGAGCTATTCCAAATGAAAGAAAGGCTATAAGAAGTATATATTGTTTCATGTTAGTTTGTTTTAAAGTTCCAAAACGGAATTTGTACCAGTATAAAATTAACGGTATCCTTTTTTCTAATGGTTTTTCTCGTAATTTTTAACAGATGTTTTCCCTCTGTTAAATTTTTGATATTCACATAGGTTTCAAAACCTAGTTTTTTGTTTTTGTTGGTGGTAGCTAAAAATTCGACATCATATTTTTTATCGTCGATATAGACAGAATGTACTTCATTATAGGTTTTGTAATACTCTCTTCTAAGACTGTCTCTTTTTTGAATATCCTTTCGAGTGAAATTATTTCCGGTGATGGTAATCTCAGATTGATACCCTCTAATATCTTTATAAGGTTTTAGACCTTCATTAAACGCAAACAGACGCTTTTCAACGTTTTCATTAAAGATCATAAACACTTTTACATAGGGGTCTGTAATAATTTTTGATTGTATGGTAGCAATCTTAATAAACGTTTTATTTTCTTCTAAAAGATCTTCATAGTTATTGGGGTTGGCATAGTTTTTTGAGGAAGACCTATCTATAGATAGGTAATTGGATTCTCTATAATAATAGGTTGAAAAGAATAGAATGATCATATATCCCGGAACCAAGATCAAACTGATTCTTCTACCAAAACGATTGTCTAGAAAATTATAGACCAATGGCCTGTATAAGAACGAAAGAGTAACATAACTAAATATCTTATATAGCGGAAAATAGAATCGTGCTAGCCACTTTTTCTTCTTTAAAAAGCCCTGAGTGATAAAATCGATGAATGTTAATAAAGCCCCAAATAAGATAAATAGTATGATAATAGCTCCTGTAATCGAAGCTACAACATTAAGCGTTCCGCCTAGTTCATTGTCGAGAAAGACAAATACCGTTAATAAAATTGCAACGATAAAGGCTAAGCTTGCAATAAAATAGAAAATGAGCAGAAAGGAAATAGCAAATAAAATACTACAGTAATTCTCTAAAGTAGCGATATACCGATCAAAAGACCCTATTTTCTTACTGAGAAATTTAGTGAATTTCGGTGCGTATTTTAGCTCGTCATAATCTATATCGCCGGAAACATATCTTAGCCCCAATGCGCCAATCCATAATCCTCTCAAGATAACATGAACCATCAAATTAGAGATCAAAATCCAACAACATACTTTTGCTGCAAACCAAAAAAGAACAAAATAGATATTGCTATCGTAATTTGCAGTTTCTAGTTTGACTTGTATAGGGTCTATGGCGGCTGCCAATCCGAAGATGGCAAAACCAGAGATTAAAAGTTCTAATTGCCAGCTCTCTTGTTGGAGCTTGTCTAGCAGTTGCTTAAAGGCAGAGTTATTATGATCTTTACTCATTTTTTTCGGGAAAGCTTAAAGATAATGAGTTTATAAAAAACAAAAAAACCAGCGATTCGCTGGTTTTTTTAAAGTTTGGTTGGCTGTTATTCTTGATCTAACTTCTTTGTGAGTGTAAACCCAACAAATAAACCGGCTCCTGCCATTAAGAAAATAAGTCCAGCATACAATGCGTCTTCATAAATGCCTAATAGAGATTCTATAAGCATGGCAGAAATAACACCAATACCTACTCCCATAGACAGAACGGACAAGTTTAAAATAAGCACTTTCCAAAAGGGTGCAGGGTTTGCTTCTTTTTTTCTTCCGAAGATAGATGCATCTGCACCTTTCTCTATTAAAGCGAGTCTTTCTTTATTTCTCGTAGAGAAGAATAAATAAAAGATTCCGAAGATTGATCCAAAAATGATCAGTAATACAAATATAGCTTCTGATTCCATATACGTGTTTTTACATGTTAATTTTTCCTATTTGTTGAGTATGACAGAAATGCGAAACAAAAGGTTACAAAAAAGTACAAAATATTTTTTTCGTAAATTCTGTAACCTAAAGAAACCAAAAACAGTCATTACATATAATGACTATCAACAACGACCAACACTATATCAATAAGGTTCTCGACGGAGACACGAATTCTTTCTCTTTTTTAGTAGAAAGATATAAGGATATGGTGTTTACTTTAGCGTATAAGGTGGTGAAGAGTAGAGAAGAAGCAGAAGAAGTTTCTCAAGATAGTTTTATTAAGGCATTTCGTTCTTTAGATAAGTTTAAAGGAGACTCGAAGTTTTCTACTTGGCTGTATAAGATCGTTTATAATAATTGTATGGATTTGGTAAAGAAAAAGGCTAGGAGGTATGATACAGGAACTATTGATGAAGTTGTAGAAAACAGAATTCAAGCCACAGAAAGTACCATGCAAATGATAGAGAGAAAAGAAAGAGCAGAGTTGATGAATGCTTGTTTGGAAGAGTTGCCGGAAGATGAACGAACCATTATGTGGTTGTTTTATTACAAAGAATTG
The DNA here is from genome assembly GCF_042684245.1 of Pseudotenacibaculum haliotis. Classification (NCBI taxonomy): domain Bacteria; kingdom Pseudomonadati; phylum Bacteroidota; class Flavobacteriia; order Flavobacteriales; family Flavobacteriaceae; genus Pseudotenacibaculum; species Pseudotenacibaculum haliotis. The sequence continues at coordinate 473,443 of NZ_JBHULH010000001.1, read as the reverse complement.
AGTTTAAAAGAATTAATTGAAGTAACTTCGTTATCAGAAGCTAATTTAAAGGTGAAGTTACATAGAACCAGAAAAAAATTATTGGCCATTGTACAAGAAAAGTTAGAACCTGAAATTATTAGTCATTATGGAAGAAAATAAAAATACACAGATCGATGCTTTCTTGAAAAAACAAATTCAAGAGATGCCTTTAGAATCTCCTTCTAAAGATTTTACTAGTAACTTGATGAGTGTTTTGGAAGAAGAAACTTCGCAATCCACACAATATGTACCGCTAATATCCAAGAAAATATGGATAGGTATTGCTGCATTGATAGCTGCTATCTTTTTTATTCCTTTCCAAGAGCAAGAAGGAAGTCTTATGGATAAAGTTCCTCTAGACTTGTCATTTCTAGATTCAATAAAGATGCCTACGTTAGAAGGGTTTACAATATCTTCTGTAGCATTGTATGCAATCTTCTTTTTTACTCTAATGATCTTTGCTCAGATCTTTTACATCAAAGGATATTTTAATAAGAGAGAATCAGGGCTTTTATAAGAAAGTAACTGCAACAATTTTTCCGTTTCTTACTTCGTAAATGGCAACAGCATCTCTTTTTCTTCCGTTAGCTGTAACCAACTCTTCATCGATCACATAATTTCCGTTTTCGATTCGTTTAACTATTTTACAGTTTAGGTCTTTTGTATTCTTAAAGAAAGCCGCATATTTTTTTCTCATTTCCTTTCTTCCTTGATATTGCAACTTGTTAGGATAACTGTACACTTTTACATTTTCGTCAAATACATTTACAAAAGCATCAATATCTCTCTTGTTGTATGCTTCTAATTGTTTTTGAACAACAAAGCGAGGCGATTCTTCTCCTACTATAGAAATCATAGACCCGTCTGAATTTACTAAGATTCTAGAAATGTTTTGGATCTCACTATCATCAATGGTGTAAAATACTTGCCAGTTCTTATCTTTTTTAGGATCGAACCTAAGAATCTGATTCTTTTTTGCTTGCAAAATACTTCCGTCAGGCAACCAACAAATGTCCTCATATTTTCCATCCAAATCAGTAACCTTGGCCGTGCGCATATTAGCAACGTCTAAAGAGCGAATCTCCCAAACCTCTCCTTTTTTACTTACATAGCTAACTTTAGAAGTGTTTGGAATTCTATGGATTGAACGCCCAATATTTTTTTGAATGGTAAAGTTTGTTTTGTACTTTAAATCGCTGATTACTAAGTCTAATCCGCCTTTCCCTATCACAGATGAAACCACAATTTTATCATTATACCAGAAAGGATAAGCTACTTTTAAGCTTCGTATCAATTCTTTAGGTTTTCCAGTTTCAATGTCGTATTCGTAAAAACGTTGCAAACCGGAATCATCCAAACGTACAGCAGAAACATTCTTGGAGTTTGGAATACGCTGCGGAGAATATTCGCCGCCTTTAGGAGTAGAATTGATAAAAACTTTTTTACCGGTTTTGATATCATACATTACAATGTCTGTTTGCCCCCCTCTAGAAGAAGAAAATAAGATGGTATTATCATCGTAGAAATGAGGCTGACTGTCGTACCCTTTGTTTTGAGATAAGTTCTTTTTATTTGTTAGTTGGTACCCTTTGTCTGTTTTCTCAATATTGAATAGATAGACTTCTGTATTGCTTTGTGCTAAAATAGAAATGCTTACGAAAGTTAATGCGAGGGAGAGAAACTTTTTCATTTGCTGAATATATATTTAATCTAGTGAATATTTCTTTTGAAATTTGATAGAATGCCAATAACATAAAGGGCCTAAAATACCATAAAAGAATCCCGGAAATCCGTATTGTAATCCTATATGGAACTTTGCTAAAATAGCAGAGGTTAGTCCAACGAGTACGAAAATAGAAAAATGCCTTGTATAGAAATACAACCACATCGAATTTTTTACCTTTTTGTCTTTTTTATAAGCTCTGTAGTACATCAAAGCAAAACAAACAAAGATCAATGCAAATCCAATACTATATACCTGAAAGAGTTGCGAGAATTCTTCCACACTCATCTTTGCTCTTTTCAGTAGAGAATCTAAAAGGGATTTTACAGGGAAAATATAGAACAGAACTGTAAATAATAAGACCATATTGAATGTGATGATCCAGTTGTCTACGTATTTTGTTCGTCTAAAAAAATTGTAATGTAACTTCCATAGAGCCATCATGATAAAAAAACTGGCACCAAAGGAAATAAAATTGGGAATTTCATCTTTGAAAGATATAAATTCGGTAGATGTACCTACTTCTACAACCATTAAAGTGGCTGCAAAAGCGAACACACCATCACTTAAAGCTTCAAGTCTGTTTTTTGAGTGAGAAAACAACATGTTTTCATTTAGTTAGCTGTTTCTAAAGGTACTAAAAAACCTCCTTGCTTTCACAAAGAGGTTTTCTTAAGACTTGGTATTTATAATTACTTAACTTTTTTTCCGGGAATCTGTTGTCCGTTTTGATGTAACGTTAGGCTAATTACTTTCCCTTCTTCATCTTTGTTGAAGATGATCTCTGCTTTAACCACTTTTAAGAAGAAAGCATTTTTTGAGTAAGGGAATAGCTGCACTTCTGGTTGATTGGTGGCAACACCAAAGATATTTCCTTCTCTTACGCTAATTTGAATTGAAAAAGTTGGAGCCAGTTCATAAGTTCCAACATATTGCTGTAGCTCTTCAGCAGGCAATGTAATTTCTTTCTTTTCTGCAGGAGCAGCTTTGTCGATTTCTTTACCTAAGCGTTTTTCACCATTAACAATCATGGTTGCCTCTTTCTTATTTCCTTGCATTGCAAAGCTGTATGAAGTTGTGCTTCCGTCAAACACAAATGTATTTTCCGACGTTGGAAAAATTTCTAATTTATCACTTCCTTCACGTTGGCTATATATTTTTCCGTTACTTACAGTTATATGACGAATGATATTCTCTTCATATTGATACGCCCCAACCCATTTTTTTAATTGAGTTTCATTAAGTGTGACAGCGTCTTTTTTGTTGAAAAAAGGTTTTCCAATCGCAGTAGCTGCTACTTTATTTACAATTTGTACTGCACTAGAGCAGTCGCAGTTTACCAACCCAATTACATAGATATCTTCTTTTGGAAAGTAAATTCCATTGGTGCTGTAACCGAAAATTCCACCAGAATGTTCAATAGTTGGAGAACCATTTAAATCTCCCGCAATAAAACCATATCCGTAGCTAATTTTTTTACCATTGTTAAGTGAAGACCCGTTAATTGCTTTTTCTAAAGTAGAGCGTTTTACCAATTGGTTTGCACTTAATGCATTCTGCCATTTTAACAAATCGCCTACCGTAGACATGATGGATCCGGCAGCATAGGGTAGCGTTAAGCTCAAATAATCTGCATTTACATAATTATCTCCTCGTTTCGAATATCCACTAGCTCTATTTGGAATAATTTTACTCATGCTTCCGTAATAAGACGAGGTCATTCCTACAGGTTTAAAAATATTTTTTTCGATAAACTCTGCATAGCTGGTTTTACTAACTACTTCTATAATATGTCCTAAGAGAATGTATCCAGAGTTGTTGTATCTGTACTGCTCTCCCGGATCAAAATCCATAGGCTCATTTTTAAATACATCAATCAGTTCGGTAGGAGTCATATCTTTTCTAGCTAAAGCTCTAAAGCTTGGCATAGAGGTATAACTTTTAATTCCTGAGGTATGATTTAATAAATGATGAATTGTGATTGTTTTTCCGTTTGTAGGGTAATCAGGAATGTACTTGGTGATATTGTCAGTCACATTTAACTTTCCTTGCTCTTGCAGCATTAAAATTGAAATAGCAGTAAACTGTTTTGTGATAGATCCAATTTCAAATACACTATTGGAATTTAACGGAACATTCAGTTCCAAATTTGCCAATCCGCTGGTATTAGTGTAGATCGTTTTTCCGTTTTTAGCAATCAAAATAGATACTCCCGGAGCATCTTTTGGGTAAGCTTCTGTAATTAAAGCATCAACATCAGATTTTAAGTTCTGTGCAATGATGTTATTGATAAGTAAAAAGAAAAAAGAAAAATAGATTAGGGTTTTTGATGGTGTTTTGAGTTTCATAGTGTTGGTTTTGTTGATTGTAGCGTTTAATGCTTATTCGACGACTTTCTATTAGATTAGTTACAGACTTCGTGATTTTATGACACAAAAAAACCTCCTTGTAAAAACAAGAAGGTTTCGAAATATATAAATTGTGTCACGATTCGGACACGACTGTACTATTTAATAAGGTCGTAGCTACGTTTGATAAAGTTGGTCAACTCTTCACCGTGCAATAGATTTTGAGATAGCTTTGCTAAATCAAAAGATTGTTTGATCAAACGGTTACGTTTTTTCTCTGTCTTAGTATTCAATATCTCACTTACCAATGGGTGATTGGTGTTTACAACAAGATTGTACATCTCAGGTAAATTACCCATACCCATCATTCCACCACCACCTGTAGCGCTCATTTCTTTCATTCTACGCATAAATTCAGGAACAGTGATCAAGAAAGGAGAAGCATCAGAATCCATAGCTTCTAATTGAACAGTATATGTTTCTTTTGGTACATTCTCTTCAATCATTGGCTTTAATTGCTCTTTTTCCTCATCAGATAATTTAGAGATTACCGTATCGTCCTTTTTGATCAAGTTATCGATATGATCAGCATCTACACGAGTAAACTTCACTTTTTCTTCTGTAGTTTCTAATTTTTGCATCAAATGAGAAACAATAGGAGAGTCTAATAACAATACTTCATATCCTTTTGCTTTTGCGTCTTGGATATAGCTGTGTTGTGCATCTTTGTTTGCAGCGTATAAGATGATATGATTTCCATCTTTATCTGTTTGCGCATCTTTAGTCTTTTCTTTTAATTCTTCAAATGTGTAGAATTTGTCTTCTACAGAAGGATACAAAGCAAATTTCTTAGCCTTGTCAAAGAATTTTTCTTCAGATAGCATACCATACTCGATAATTACTTTGATATCGTTCCATTTCGCTTCAAAATCTTCTCTGTTGTTTTTAAATAAAGAGCTTAGCTTGTCTGCAACTTTCTTGGTAATATATCCGGAGATCTTCTTAACAGCTCCATCAGCTTGTAAGTATGATCTGGAAACATTCAACGGAATATCCGGTGAATCAATCACACCTTTAAGCATTTGTAAGAAATCAGGAACAATTCCTTCAACATTATCCGTTACAAAAACCTGATTTTGGTACAATTGAATTTTATCCTTTTGCATGTCTAAGTTCTGACTCAACTTAGGGAAGTATAAAATTCCGGTTAAATTAAAAGGATAGTCTACATTTAAGTGAATGTGGAATAAAGATTCCTCAAATTGCATTGGATACAATTCTCTGTAGAAGTTTTTGTAATCTTCATCTTCTAGATCTGAAGGTTTCTTAGTCCATGCAGGATTTGTATTGTTAATGATATTGTCAACAGTTACTTTTTCTGGAGTTGCATCTTCTGCAGCATCTTCAGGAAGAGGTAAGCTTTCTTCTTTTGTTCCGAATTTGATCGGGATTTGATTGAAACGGTTGTATTTGGTTAATAAACCTGTGATCTTATGATCTTCTAAGAACTCTTTAGAATCTTCAGCAATGTGCAAAACGATTTCAGTACCTCTGTCAGATTTATCGTGTTCTACTAAGGTATACTCAGGAGAACCATCACAAGTCCAGTGAGCTGCTTTTTCGTCTTTAAAAGATTTGGTAATGATCTCTACTTTATCAGCAACCATAAAGGCAGAGTAGAAACCAAGCCCAAAGTGTCCAATTACACCGGTTTCGTTCTTGTCGTCTTTGTATTTTTCTAGAAATTCTTCAGCTCCGGAAAAGGCAATTTGATTGATGTATTTCTCTACTTCCTCTGCCGTCATTCCCAACCCTTGATCAATAATGTGTAAGGTATTGGTGTCTTTATTGATCTTTATTTCAATTTGTGGGTTCCCATATTCTACTTTAGCTTCTCCAATAGAGATCAGGTGCTTCAACTTTGTAGTAGCATCTGTAGCATTAGAGATTAGCTCACGTAAAAAGATCTCATGATCTGAATACAGAAACTTTTTGATTAATGGAAAGATATTTTCTACCGATACATTAATATTTCCTTTGCTCATAATTTGTCTTATTTTGATATTCAATTTTCTTCTACATCAATAGTCAAAAAAAATACCAAAACAAAGATTGTGACAAGATGACAGATGTCAATCTGCTAATGAGATAATGAATTACTGTAGCAATGTTTTAATTTAAAAACTTAAAGATGCCAATAACCTTCTTTGATCCCGGAGTCTTGTGTCTTAGAGCCTCAACTCAATAAATGAATTAATGTAGTAATGATGAAACTAAAGAAAAAGAATTATCTCATTACTACATTATCATTTTCATTCATTGATCTTTAAATATCTCTGAGCATTTCTGTAGGTCGTTTTGTTTTCCAAGTTCCTCCGGTAAAATCAGGTACTTTTATAGAAGCACTATTCTGCGCTACTGATAATTCGGAAAGTGGGGTAATAGCACTCCATAAAACACTATCGTAAACATTAATATCTAAAGGTAATCCTTTGTTTAGGCACCTGATCAAACGATAGATCATAACAAAATCCATCCCGCCATGTCCTACAGCGTTATCTGAGATCTGTGTTTTTAATTTGTTCCACAAAGGGTGATCATATTTTTCTCTGTAATCTTTGTATTGTTGAGCATCTAGCCATTTGTGTCCCCACCAAGCTAACTCTTCTTCATTGATGTATAAGCGAGAAGGGTATCCTTCATGCACTGCTTTGGTTCCAACAACGGTATTTAATCGGTTGTAAGGTCTTCCGGTATGAACATCAAACTGTAACATGATACTCTTTCCTAGCTTTGTCTTGATCAAAGTAGTATTCATATCGCCACATTTAATATTGGTAAACGGACTATTGTGTTTTTTGGCAGCATCACTCAAGCTTTTTTCTCTTGAGCTCATAGATACTACGTGATCATAAGTATCTCCACGTCCAATGTCCATATACTGACTTACCGGACCTAAACCGTGTGTAGTATAAAAGTTTCCGTCTTTGTTCAGGTGGTGTTTAATACGCCATTGATCTTCGTAATATGTCTCATCCAATAAGTGTTTACGTAGATCGTGAATATAAGCTCCTTCAGCATGCGTTAAATCTCCAAATACACCTTGGTTGATCATATTCAGCACCCATAATTCTTCCCCGTTAAAACAGCAGTTCTCCATCATCATACAATGCTTCTGAGTTCTTTCAGCTGTTTCTATCAACTTCCAACAATCTTCTAAGGTGTAAGCAATAGGCACTTCACAGGCAACATGTTTTCCGTTTTCCATTCCATAGAGACACATTGGCGTATGTAATTCCCAAGGAGTTGCAATGATCAATAGATCTATATCGTCACGTTCAGCTACTTTTTTCCATTCATTTTCATTTCCTGAATAGAGTTGAGCTCCTTTGGGTTGTACTTTTTTGAGGTGTTCATTTAACTTTTCTACTTTCTTAGGTTGTAGATCAGAAATGGCTACGATTTCTGCATGATTATTCTTAACCAGCCAGTCAAACATTTGAATAAGAACGGCTCCTCTATTACCGGCACCAATAATACCTACACGTACTTTATCAATTTTGGGAGCAGTAAGGCCAAAAACACTTCCTTTTGCTGTTTTGTTTGAAAAGTTTTGAGTTTGTTCTTTTTGTTCGTCCTCACAGGAGCTAAAAGATGATATCCCTAAAAAGAGAGCGGCTTTGGCCGACAGATTTAAAAAATCTTTTCTATTCATTGTTTTGACTTTTGATGTTTGTTTTGAATTTTATTGAATTGAAATAAAAGTATAAATAATTAATAACTTTACTTATATTAGATTGTTTATAACCAAAATAAAGAGCAAATTAATTATGTATAATTCTAAAATTACAGGATTAGGTTATTTTGTGCCCGATAATGTGGTCACTAATAATGATCTAAAGCAGTGGATGGAGACGAGTGATGAATGGATTCAAGAAAGAACAGGTATTCAAGAAAGAAGATGGATAGATCCTGCTACAGGAGAAACCACTTCTACCATGGCTGTAAAAGCCTCTAAAATAGCTATAGAAAGAGCAGGTTTAACTAAAGACGATATCGACTTTATCATATTTGCAACCCTTAGCCCGGATATGTATTTTCCTGGTGGAGGAGTAAGAGTGCAAGACATGTTGGATATGCCAACAGTAGGAGCACTGGATGTAAGAAATCAATGTTCCGGTTTTATTTACTCACTTTCTATAGCAGATCAATTTGTGAAAACAGGAATGTATAAAAACATTCTGGTAATAGGTTCTGAGAACCATTCTGGTGGATTGGAACGTTCTACTCGTGGTAGAAATGTAACTGTCATTTTTGGAGATGGGGCAGGAGCTGCTGTTGTGTCAAGAAGTGAAGAAGAAGGAAAAGGAATTTTATCATCACACTTACATTCTGAAGGAAAGCATGCAAGAGAGTTGATGTTGGATGGACCTTCTACAGGGAGATGGGTGCCGGAAATCTTAGCAGAGAACAATCCTGATGATGTATCTTATTATCCATATATGAACGGGCAGTTTGTTTTTAAACATGCTGTGGTGCGTTTCTCAGAGGCTATAGTAGAAGGATTACAAGCCAATGGTTTGCAAAAAGAAGACATAGATATGTTAATTCCTCATCAGGCAAACTTGAGAATTGCTCAATTTATTCAAAAGAAGTTCCAATTAAGCGATGATAAGGTGTATAACAATATCATGAAATATGGAAATACTACTGCTGCATCTGTAATCATAGCTTTAACAGAAGCTTGGGAAAAAGGAAAGATCAATGATGGAGATTTGGTTGTCTTAGCAGCTTTTGGAAGTGGATTTACTTGGGGGAGCGTTGTGATACGATGGTAAACAAAAGAGAGAGAAGAAAGTAGAAAAGATAAAAGAGTATAATAAAAAAGCCGAAGTGAAAACTTCGGCTTTTTTATGTTTTATGTAATGAACAGATTAGTTAGAAGCTCCGTACTGTCCAATTAAGTTCTTAGTAATCGTTTTAAGGTCACATCCTGTATGCTTGATAGCAATTACTTGAGGATATAATCTTGTAGCACTGTCATAGATCTTTCCTTTTACAACTCCAATAGCTTGTAAGAAAACTTGGTTGATAGAAGAAGTAATCTCTGAGTTGATAGGAATTACAGCTGTAATCTCTTTAGATTCGATTCCTACAACTTCATATCCAACACTTCCTGAAACTTCTCCTTTTGCAGCAGCAGAACCTAAAGCTACCAAGCTGCTAATGTCGATGTTGTTTTTTAATGCATTTACATTGGCTACGATACGAAGACCTACACCAATTTTTGCATATCCAACACAACTGTCGTTTCCAGATCCTTCAACACTTTGAATAATGTATTTGTTATAATCTACAATCAACCTATACGTTCCTTTCTTTACAGATCTTCCTGAGTATAGATAAGATACAGTACCATCGGCATTGAATCGTTGAATGGTAGTCTCCATAGACTCATTCGGAATAAAATTCAATACAGATTGTTTATCCATAGACATTTGCAAAGTTGATTGTGCTTTGATTTCATTATTTGAAGTAGCGCTCACAACATCTGCTTTGATTTGGATTGGAGCGATTGGAATAAAGTCAATATAATTTTCTGCGGTTACTGCATAATTATCAGGTTTGCTGGATAGGAATTGCGCCGAAATACTAGTAGTCATAGCAACTAATAGTAGCGTAACGAGGGATCTTTTCATCTCAGTTAGTTTATTTTGGATTTTTAGAACTGTTCAAATCTAATAAAAAAACCTTAAAAACCTTCGTAAAATAAAGGAAATAATACACAGATATATTAACAAAAAAGAAAGCCGCGGGAAGCGGCTTTCATACTCAAATAAATGAAGGCAACGTTCAAAGGAATTCCGCTACCCCCATGCTTTATATAGGGTTAATGTAAAATTTCAAAATTTTAATCTTAAGGAGGGAGATGTTCTCTTTGTCTTTGTTATTGTAACAAACTTACAGCTATCTGTAATTTTTTTTACTATAAGAATTGGGCTTTAACATCTTTTTATGATAACCTTAAGAACCAGAAAAGCCGTACATCTGTACGGCTTTTCCTATTCAAATAATTTAAAATGCTGTTTCCTAGAAGAATCCGCCTCCTCCTTGTTTCTCGTTACTGTCTCTTCTTCTACGAGATTTAGCTCTGTTTTTACCACCACCAAATCTGTAGTTAAATCCTAAGAACGTAGTTCTGCTTTCCCATTGGAATCTACCATTTTGTACAAACGGTCTTTCCGAGTTGAATTGGAACTTCATACCTCTGAAGATATCATTGAATCGTAAAGAAAGAGTTCCTTTTCCTTTGAATACAGAGTAAGTTGCTCCTGCGTTTACCATCCACATTGGGTCTACTTCCCATTGGATATCTTGGTTTGCACCTCTGTACATTGCGAAAACTTGTAACCTTAACTTTTTTGTAGCTGTAATACTATTGCTTATTCTTGCATTGAAAGCTTCGTTAGTTACTTCAATTCTTGGTGCATTAGGATTGCTTAGATCGTTTGTTCCAAATTGCTTTTGAGAATAAAAATCAATACTTGAATTTGCTCTCCACCATTTGGTGATTCTAAAGTTTGCAGAAAACTCTAATCCGTATGCGTCTGTATCATCAAAGTTAGCAAATGATAAGATCTGTCTTACGTCACTTGGATCTGAAGGATCTCCATAAGTAACTCTAGAAATCACATCATTAACTTTTCTGTAGAATGTTCCAAAAGATAAAGATCCACCTTTAATTCTTCTTGTAAAATTAAGCTCAAAAGAGTTTGTAAACTGTGGTACTAAGTCAGGATTTCCAACTGAAGTAATTAACGGAGTACTCCACTCTCTAATTGGATTTACTTGCTGAATTCCAGGTCTGTCAACTCTACGGCTGTAGCTTAACTGAAATTGATTCTTTTGAGAAGGAGAGTACGTAAAGAACGCAGAAGGATATACTGTGAAGATCTTATCCGTTACAGTTTCGTTACCAACAGTTTCTCTTCTAAAAATACCTTCGATCTCATAGTTCTCTAATCTTGCACCTAACTGCATAGTTACTTTACCAAAAGAATGATTGTAGTTTACATATCCAGAGTAGATGTTTCTGTCATAATCAAAAGAAGAATTTGTGAATCCTACCTGATTTGTAATGTTTGTGTTTTCAGTTTTGTCTGCACGGTACTCAACTCCTAATTCTAATTTAGATTTGTCAGAGATTGGCTTCGTATAGTCAATATTGAATAATGTATTTGTTCTCTCGTTATCAATGTCATTGAAATAATTCAATTCACCATTGTTAGGATCTAATAAATCTTGGTTGAACAAATCTTGAGGAGCATCGTTCTTAGAGTATGTCAATTCAAACTCTAAACTATGACCTTTCTTGTCAAAATCTGTTTTATAATTTAAGTTATAAGCAGCATTTTTACTGTCAGAAGCCTGTCTGTTTGGCGAGTTGTTAACTACAACTCCACCTGCAGTAATAATAGCTGAACCGTTTGCAGTATTGTCAGACCAGTTTTGAGTAGTGTATACAGATAAAGTATTCTTATCATTTAAATAAATATCTGCTCCAATCTTTAAAAGGTTAGCTTGGTTACCATTGGTAAATACAAACTCTTGCAAGTTAACTCCAGGTCTTTCTACGAAACCAAAGTTGTAATTATCTCCACTGTTGTGTCCGTAGTTAGCAAAGAAGTTTACATCTCCTGTTTTGTAGTTCATGTTTGCAGAAGTGTTGTAACGTACATAATGACCCGCAGTAACTCCACCATCTACAGAAGCGTTGAAACCAATGTTTGCGTTCTTGTTTAAAACAATATTGATAATACCACTCATTCCTTCTGGATTGTATTTAGCAGATGGGTTGGTAATCAATTCAATACTCTTAATAGAGTTTGAAGGAATTTGTTTTAATAACTGAGCTGTAGGAATGTTTGTAGGTCTTCCGTCTACTAATACACGTACGTTAGAGTTACCACGTAGGCTTAATTGCCCTGTTTGGCTATCAACACTAACAGATTGTACATTGTTTAATAACTCAGAAGCCGTTGTTCCTGCAGAAGTAAGATCTTTTCCTACATTGATAACTTTTCTGTCTACCTTTTGTACTACTGTAGAAGTTTCTGCTCTTACAACTACTTCATCTAGTTGTGCCGAATCTTCTTTTAAAGCAATAGTACCTAAGTTTACGTTTCGTTCCTTAGATGAAATAGAAACTGAACGTGAAAAAGTTTTATATCCAATGAACTGAACTTCCACAATGCTATTCCCTTCTGGAATGTCTTTGATCCTGAATTTCCCTTTTTCGTCTGTAATTCCCCCTGTTAAAACCTTCTTAGCTGCATCTCTTACTACAATGTTTACATAAGGAAGAGGTTCTTTTGTAGCATCATCCACAACTTTTCCAGTGACAACGCCAGGTTTTGGTAGTTTGCTTTTTGCTAACTGTGCAAAGGAATTAAATGTGACAGTTAACATACATAAAAGCATTAGTTTTTTCATTTGGTTAATTTTTGAGTTCTTGTTTAGATGTCTAGTAGACTATTATTACTCTATCTTTGTTACCCAGTTTAACACTGTTTAACGTATTCTTAACATATGCCCAAAAAAACACTTGTTCTCGGAGCTTCATTAAATGAAAGTCGCTATTCTAATATTGCCATTCATAGATTAAGAGCTAGAAGTATACCGGTTGTAGCTTTTGGTTTAAGGGAAGGGAAGGTAGTTGATGTTACTATTGATACTGATAGACAGGATTATAGTGATGTTGATACGGTTACATTATACCTAAATCCGAAAAGACAACAAGAGTATTACGAGTATATAATTGGACTCAAACCAAGAAGAGTTATCTTTAATCCGGGAACAGAAAACATGGAATTTGTTTCTTTATTAAGAGAAAATGGGATAGAATCGGAAATTGCCTGTACGTTGGTATTGTTGTCTATGAACAAATACTAATTTTTTTACCGGCATCTGCCAAAATAACCTCTTCAAAAACTTCTTCGGCCTCTTTTTTAAAGAGACTAACATCATTATACCTACTGGAATAATGACCCAAGATGAGTTTTTTTACATCAGAAGCTTTGGCAATCTTAGCTGCTTGTTTGGCTGTAGAATGCTTTGTTTTTTTTGCAAGATCTTCTCTGTCTGATAAAAAAGTAGACTCATGATACAGTAGATCAGAATTTTCGATTACATCTTTGATCTCAGGTTTGTAAGAAGTATCACTGCAATAGGCGTAACTCAAAGGTTTGGAAGGTTCCTTTGTTAGTACTTCATTTTTGATGGTATCTCCGTTTGATAGTACAAAATCTCTACCTGCTTTTAAGTTGTTGTAATCACAAATATCGATCTCACTATATTGTTTGATAACATCGATATTCAAATTTCTAGGCTTTGGTTTTTCTTTGAACAAAAAACCGTTGGTATATACTCTGTGATTTAAAGGAATGGTTCGAACTTCTACTTTATTGTCTTCAAAAATAAGTTCACTCTTTTTAGAGGTAAGCTCGTGAAAGACCAATTCAAAGTTGATATGAGACTTTGAGTAAGTAAGCTGAATGTCAATAAGTTCTTTGATTCCTTTAGGCCCATATATATGAAGAGGCTTTTCTCGACTCAAAATACCAAAAGTTGAAATCAACCCAATTAGTCCGAAAAAATGATCACCATGCAAGTGTGAAATGAAAATATGATTGATCTTAGAGAAGCCAACTTTGTATTTTCTCATTTGACGTTGCGTGCCTTCTCCACAGTCGATTAAAAAATGACGTGAGTTAATTTCTAGATATTGAGCGGTGGGGTGGGCGTTAACTCTAGGTGTTGCAGAATGGCATCCTAAGATTGTAAGTTCTAAACTCATTTAATTACAAAACGTTTAGAAACAAGCTCTCTACTGTTTTGAATTGCGTAAATGTACATTCCAGATCTGAGATTGTTTCTAGAGAAAGGAATAGAATTTCTTCCTTTTTTTACTTTAACTCTCTTGGTATATACTGTTTTTCCTAAAACATTTTTAATACTAAGAGTAATTGTTTGATCTGAATTAGAGACAACAATAATTTTAGTTTCGTTAACGAACGGATTAGGTGCAGCAGACAATTTCGTTAGCGATTTTTGAGAAAATGCCAACGTTGCAGTAAAAAGAAAAAGTGTAAAAAGTACTTTTTTTATCATACAGTTTGCTTAGTTAAAAACCTAAATCACGTTCTATTGCTTCCATCTCCAACACATCTTCAGCTTCTTGCAATGTAGGTACAATATTAAGATTTTCGGGAAAATCATCAATATCGATTCCTGATTTAATCACTACAAATGACATGCCATTTACCTTCAAATCAGAAGCAATATTCAAAAATAAAGAGATTTTTGAATTGTCAATGTTAAGATTTTCAGAAACTTCAACAACCAAATGATTGGTTTTTAAACCCTCCCATTTTTGTTCAAACTGATCCTGAGTAGATGCATCAATTCGAACAAGGGTATACTTGTCTTTTTGTTGAATTTCCATAATGTTATCGTTTGATCTGTTGTGCTAACAAGTAGATAACAGCCATTCTTACAGCTACTCCGTTCTCTACCTGATTTAAGATTATAGACTGATCTGCATCTGCAACATCACTTGTAATTTCAACCCCTCTGTTAATTGGTCCGGGGTGCATGATCACTATCTTCTTTCCTAAGTTGTCTAGGATTTCTTTATTGATTCCGAAGAGCTGTGTATACTCTCTTGTAGAAGGGAAATACTTGATGTCCATTCGCTCATGTTGTACTCTTAGAACATTTGCAACATCACACCATTCCAAAGCTTTTTTGATGTTGGTTTCTACTTCAACTCCTAAACTTGTAATATACTTAGGAATAAGAGTTGTAGGTCCGCAAACTTTTACTTGAGCACCTTGTAGCTGTAGCGCGAAAATATTGGAAAGTGCCACTCTGGAGTGTAAAATGTCTCCTACAATGACTATTTTTTTTCCTTTTACAGATCCAAGAGCTTCTTTTATAGAGTAAGAATCTAGTAAAGCTTGAGTTGGATGTTCATGAGTTCCATCACCGGCATTAATAATCTTAGCATCTACATGTTTCGAAAGAAATACTCCGGCTCCTACATTAGAGTGTCTCATCACAACAATATCTACCTTCATAGAAAGAATGTTGTTGACAGTGTCTATAAGAGTTTCTCCTTTTTTTACGGAAGATTGCCCGGCAGAAAAGTTTATTACATCAGCAGATAACCTCTTTTCAGCTAATTCAAAAGATAGTTTTGTTCGCGTACTGTTCTCAAAGAAAAGATTGGCTATCGTAATATCTCTTAAAGAAGGAACCTTTTTAATAGGTCTATTGATAACTTCTTTAAAATGATTAGCAGTTTCAAAAATAAGGTCGATATCATTTTTGGTTAGATATTTAATTCCCAACAAATGGTCTACACTTAACTGCTTCATAATTATTTGTTATCTATATATACTGTGTCTTTCTTATGGAGTTCTTTCCAGTTAACGATCACACGTTCTTCATTAATAGCATCTACTTGTCTTCCTTTATAATTAGGTTGTATTGGCAGATGTCGGCTAAATCGCCTGTCAATCAATACCAGCAACTCTACATTCTCAGGTCTTCCGTAAGATTGTATAGCGGTTAAAGCAGATCGTACACTTCTTCCCGAAAACAATACATCATCAATAAGGACAACCTTTTTATTTTCAATCAAAAAATCGATTTGAGTATCAGTTGCTTCTAAAGGTTCATCTCTTCTTCTAAAATCATCTCTGTAAAAAGTAATGTCTAAAAGTCCCAATTTTAGGTCTTTGATTTTATAATCTTTTTCCAGAATGCTAGCGAGTCGTTTTGCCAAATAAGATCCTCTTGGCTGTAAGCCAATAAGAGCTGTTTCAGAAAAATCGTTGTGATTCTCAATTAACTGACAAGCTAATCGATGAAGGATGATTTCAATTTCTTTAGAGTTTAGTAAGACTTTTTTGCTCATGAGAAACGTGTCGTTCAGCTAATTGCTAAAGTACGGCAAAGCTAGTGCAAAAAAAGAGACGAGCAAAATTTATCTAGGGCAAATCAACTTTAGCATGACTTTTGAATTGTTAATTAAATTGTTGAAAACAAAAGCAGCCTCTTTTAAAGATGCTCAAGATGAATATTAATTTTAAAGAAGTAATTCAAATCATTAATGCGTATGTCATTGTCAAAGTTTGAATCGATGCTAAAAACCAATAGCGTTTATTTTTTCGACCTAGTAGAATTTGAAGAAATAATAGTTCACTATCTCGACACCGGTAAACATTCTCTTGCAAAAAAAGCTGTGCAATTAGGATTAGAACAACATCCTACCTCTATAGACCTCAAATTATTAGAAGTAGAAATCTTGATTTTCGATAACAATCTCGAAAAAGCTTCTGTGTTGGTCAAGAAAATAGAGCAGTTAGCTCCCAATAATGAAGAGGTATATATTCAAAAGGCTACTATTTTATCAAAAGAAGGAAGACATAAAGAAGCTATTCAGAATCTAAAAATAGCCCTTTTGCATTCTGATGATAAAGTAGATATCTGGTCGTTGATGGGTATGGAATACTTGTATTTAGACGATTTTGAAAATGCACGATTGAGCTTTGCCAAATGTATTGATGTAGATTATGAAGATTACTCAGCTCTATACAATGTGGTTTATTGTTTTGATATGGAGAAAGACCACGAACAAGCAATAGACTTTTTAAATGCATACATTAATAAGAATCCTTATAGCGAAGTAGCTTGGCATCAATTAGGAAGGCAGTATTTTGTTTTAAACATGTTTAAGGAAGCCTTAACCTGTTTTGATTATGCTGTTTTGATTGACGAATCGTTTTTGGGTGCCTATTTAGAAAAAGCAAAAACATACGAACAGCTTGGGCAGTACGAAGATGCGATAAACAATTACATGATCACACTTGAGTTAGACGATCCTACGGCTTATGCTTACGTAAGAGTAGGAGAGTGTTATCATGAGTTGGGAGAGTCGGAAACGGCAATTAGTTATTATAAAAAAGCAGTTCATGAAGACCCTTTGTTAGACAAAGGTTGGATACTGTTGACTAATGCTTTTTATTCTCAGGGAGATTATCAAAAAGCATTGTATTATATCACAAAGGCATTAAAGATTGATGAGAGCAATGCCTTGTATTGGAGAAAATATTCAGACATCAATATCAAACTGAGTTTTTACGAAGAAGCAATAAAAGGATTTGAATCTTGTCTTCAGTTAAAAGACGAATCTATTGAAATATACGTAGCATTGGCTGATGTGCTACTGTTTATAGGTGATTTTAATGATGCTCTAAACGTTCTGTTTCGCGCGCAAAAATACTATAAGAATTTTGCAGAAATAGAATACAGATTGTCAGGATTATTCTTTGTCCTGAACAAAGAGCATTATGGAATTACCCACTTGATTAATGGAATGAAGATCGATTACGATTATCATAGCATTGTTCAAGAGTTGTTCCCTACCGTTTATGATCTTCCACAAGTACAAAAATTACTTGCCGATTATAAAAAAGCAACTGAATAGGATTAGGGGGTTGATTAATTTGAAAAAAGCCGATTTTTCGGCTTTTTTTCTTTTTCTATAGTATGTGATTTTACCCTATCTTCGTAATCTACATAACAAACAAACCATGAGTCGATCTATCAAAGATTATATTATTATCTCCTTAAAAGGAATGTCTATGGGAGCCGCAGATGTAGTTCCGGGAGTATCCGGAGGAACGATTGCTTTTATTTCTGGAATTTATGAAGAATTATTAACCTCAATAAGTAGTTTTAACTTAGGTCTTATAGGGGTTTTAAGAAAAGAAGGAATCAAAGCCGTTTGGAACAAAGTAAACGGAAACTTTCTCTTGGCTCTTTTTATTGGAATTGCTATTAGTATTGTCTCATTGGCAAAAGCCATCAAGTGGCTTTTAGAAAATGAGCCTGTTCTTTTGTGGTCATTCTTTTTCGGATTGGTTTTGGCTAGTATCATTTACATTGCCAAACAGATTACGAATTGGAATGGAGTAACCATACTGTATAGTATTTTAGGAATTGCTTTTGGTTATGCAATTACAGTTATACCTTCTGTGTCAAGTCAAGAAGCCAATCTTTTATTCTTGTTTTTTGCAGGAGCTATAGCTTCTTGCGCCATGATCTTGCCGGGTATTTCAGGCTCTTATATATTACTGTTGATGGGAGCTTATGCTACTGTAATGACGGCGGTAACCGATAGAGATTTGGTAGTGATTGCAGTTGTAGCAGTAGGAGTAATCGTAGGGTTATTGTCTTTTTCTAGGGTATTAAAATGGCTGTTCTCTAAATATAAAAACATCATGTTAGCTGCTTTGATGGGAATCATGATAGGTTCTATCAATAAAATATGGCCATGGAAAGAAACAGTAACTACTTACACAGATAGGCACGGGGAGGTAAAACCATTACTTGAAAAAAGCATCTTACCAGGATCTTATGAAGGAGATCCGCAAATTATGATGGCAGTTGTATTAGCTGTAGCCGGTTTTGCTTTAATATTCCTTTTAGAACGATTAGCAAGAGAAAAGAATTAATGCACAGAGACAGATCTCTTATAGAAAAGACCTTCCTTTTTTTAAAGGGACTTGCCATGGGAGCTGCAAATAAGGTTCCGGGAGTCTCAGGAGGAACAGTATCTTTTGTATTAGGTTTTTATGAAGAATTGATCTATTCCTTTCAAAAGATCAATGGCATTGCATTTAAACTATTTATCAACGGACGTTTTAAGAGCTTTTTCAGATACATCAATGCACAATTTTTAGGCTTGGTTCTAGCAGGAAGCATCTTCAGTTATTTTAGTGTTTCTCTGGTACTTGATTATTTCTTAAAACATTACGAGCTATATGTTTGGAGTTGGTTCTTTGGTATGATCATCGGTTCTATTTGGTATATAGGAAAAGATTTTGGCGAATGGAATGTAAAGAATACACTTTCACTTATTATTGGAGCTAGCATTGGAATAGGAATCAGTTTTTTAACTCCGGCAGGAGAGAACGATAATTTGTGGTTTGTTTTTATCTGCGGAATTATAGGTGTTTCCGGAATGACACTTCCGGGACTGTCAGGTTCTTTTATTTTAATTCTTCTAGGAAATTATGTACTGCTCTTGGTAGATTCGGTGAATGTTCTTTTTGGAGTGATCACAGATATAGTTTTGTCTTGGAACTTTGATTTTGTAGATGACCCGGAGCGAATACGATATTTAAAGATCATTGGGGTTTTTACAGCAGGATCTGCATTTGGTTTGGTATCTATTTCTCATGTGTTAGGATATGTATTAAAAAGATGGCATCAGATAGTAACAGCAGTAATTATTGGATTTATTACCGGTTCGTTGGGAATCGTTTGGCCGTGGAAAGAGAAAATGTACAGGCAAATCAATGGCGAGTTTTTACTAGATCAAAATGGTAATAAGGTCATTGAGAATTACAGGCGCTTTCTTCCGGATTTAAGTGTAGATACAAACTGGTATGCAATCTTTTATGCAGTAGTAGGAATTTTATTAATTGTGGGAATAGATTATTATGGAAGGACAAGAAAATCGTGAGAAGCAACTTTTTGGATTGGTTGGGAAGAACATTTCTTACTCGTTCTCTAAAGGATATTTTGCTGAAAAATTTAAAGAGCTAAACCTTTCCGATCATCAATATGTAAATTTTGATATAGAAAGAATAGAAGACTTTCCAAAGATCATTCATGAGTTCAAGTTTTGTCTTAGAGGATTGAATGTAACAATTCCATACAAGCAGGATGTGTTCTTACATCTAGATAAAGTACACAAGGTTGCAAAAAAGATTGGTGCTGTTAACACCATCAGAATTACCAAAAAAGGAAATCTAAAAGGATACAATACTGATGTAATTGGATTTCAAAGGTCTCTTGAGCCTTTGTTAAAAGAGCATCATACAAAAGCATTGATCTTAGGAACCGGCGGAGCCTCAAAAGCCGTTGCTTATGCACTAAAACAATTAGGAATAAGCTATTTGAAAGTTTCCAGGCATCCAAAAAGAAAAAAAGAGATTGCTTACAAAGCTCTTACAGAACAAATCATCAAAGAACATACGGTTATTATTAATTGTACACCTTTAGGAACCTACCCTAAGGTAGAAAGGAAACCAGATATTCCATACCAATTTATTACCGATCAGCACTTATTATATGATCTCATTTACAACCCCGATGTTACTGCATTTTTAAAGTCGGGAAAAGAGAGGGGGGCTCAGATCAAAAACGGATTAGAAATGCTGGAACTGCAAGCAGAAGAATCTTGGAAGATTTGGAACAAGTAAGATTTTAAGAATCTTAAGATGATCTTTTTTGTGGTTTTGTAATACATCGTTATCTTTATAGACTGATAATAGGAACCTTAAACATTGTAGATATGTTAGACCCCAAAGAAGAAAAAGTTGAAGGAGAAGTGAATGAAACATCAAATGAAAGCACTTCTGAATCTAAAGAACAAGAAGTTTCTGATACGAAATCTGAAGCTAACGAAGTAGAAAAAACAGTTGTAGAAAGCAACGAAGAGATCGTTAAAGCCGTAGAAGAAGTTGAAGATAAAGTAGCAGAAGAGGCAGAAAAAGATGATGAAAAAACTTCAATTCCAACGAAAGATTATGATAAACTGGAACTGGAAGAATTAGCTGATGAGTTGGAAAAACTCATCAAAGGATATCCGGTGCAGCAAATAAAGGCGCACGCCGAATCTATAAAAAGTGCTTTCAATCTTAAATTTGGGAAACTATTAGCAGAAAAAAAAGAAGCTTTCTTAGCAGAAGGAGGAAATTCTATCGACTTTCAATTTTCCAGTCCGGTTAAAACACGTTATAACAAGTTACTTTCCGATTATAAAAAGCAAAGAGATTCGTACTACTCAAACTTAGAAAAACAGCTAAAAGAAAACCTTGAAAAAAGAATACAAGTTATTGAAGACTTGAAGAGGCTTATTAGTGAAGCTGATACGAAAACCATGTACAAATCTTTTAGAGAGTTACAGAATATATGGAGATCGATTGGTGCTGTTCCTAAGAATAAATACAACGATACATGGAGAACATACCATCATCATGTAGAGCGTTTTTACGATTTACTTCATTTGAGTAATGATCTTAGAGATTTAGACTTTAAGAATAATCTAGAAGAGAAATTAAAGCTCATTAAAAGAGCCGAAGAACTTTCAGAAGAACCAGACATCAACATTGCTTTTAAAGAGCTACAGAAGCTTCATAAGTTGTGGAAAGAAGATATTGGTCCTGTTGCCAAAGATATGAGAGATGAGGTTTGGCAAAAATTTAGCGAAGCTACTAAGAAGATACACGACAGAAGGCATGAGTATTTCAGAGAAATGAAATCTCAGTACAATGTAATTATAGATAAGAAGCTTGCAGTAGTTGACGAGATTAATAATTACGATTTTTCTAAAAACTCAACGCATAGCGATTGGCAAAACAGCATCAAAGCCATAGAAGCTATGCGTCAGAAATATTTTGATGCTGGGAAATTACCTTATTCAAAAAGTGAAGTTGTTTGGCAAAAATTCAAAGCTGCTACCAAGCAATTCAATCAGGCTAAAAATGCTTTCTATAAGAGAGAAAAGAATGTACAGCAGGACAATCTAAAGAAGAAACTAGAGCTAATTGAATTAGCAGAATCGTTAAAAGACAGCGAAGATTGGGATACTGCTACGAATACATTTAAAAAGATTCAATCTGATTGGAAAAAGATAGGTCATGTGCCTAGAAAATTCTCAGATGATATCTGGAAAAAGTTCAAAGCAGCTTGCAACCATTATTTTGATCGTTACCACAGTCAGAAGAATGCATTAAGTGCAGATCAACAAGCTGTTGTAGATGCAAAAGTTGCTTTCTTAGATGATTTAAAGGAAGAGAATTATACAACAAAAGAAGCAATTGGTGAGCTAATGAATGAATGGTCTGGTTTAGGAAGATTGCCTAAGAGTGCCAGAAATATAGATGCTAAGTTCAACAAAGCAGTAGATAAGATGTTGAATGGATTGTCTATAGGAAAAGAAGAGATCGCTATGCTAAAGTTTAGAAATATTATTGATGGTTATTTAGCCAATAATGATATTAGAAAACTAGATTCAGAACAATTGTTTATTCGTAAGAAGATAGACGAGAGCGTAAGAGAAATTCAACAATTGGAAAACAATTTGAGTTTTATTTCCAATGCTACTGATGACAATCCGCTTGTTAAAAATGTACGTAATAGCATTAACGAATTTAAGCAAGGCTTAGATGTATGGAAGAAAAAGCTAAGCTATTTAAGAACCTTAGATTACTAAATATCTATAAATTCATAAAAACAAAAAAGCTCAGGATATCCTGAGCTTTTTTGTTTTATCTAAAGAAACAGATTAAGCAAATAATCCGTCGATCTTTTCTTTCTCTTCTGCCGCTAAAGCTGCATCTACTAAGATTCTACCACTGTGCTCGTCAATTGTAATCTTTTTACGAGTAGCAATTTCTAATTGTACTTGTGGTGGAATGGTAAAGAATGAACCTCCTGAGGCTCCTCTTTCAATAGAAACAACAGCCAATCCGTTTTTCACTTTATTTCTAATTCTGGTATAAGCAGTTAATAAGTGATTGTCTATAGAATCTGCGAACTCTTTTGATTTTTCAATCAATAGTTTTTCTTCTTTTTCAGTTTCTTTTAAGATAGCATCTAACTCAGATTTTTTGTGATCTAAGTGTTGTTGCTGTTGGTCTAATTTCCCCTTAGTACCTTCAATTACTTCTTTCTTTTGCTCAATCTTTACTTTGAACTCTTTGATGCGCTTTTCAGCTAATTGAATTTCTAATTCTTGGTATTCGATCTCTTTAGATAAAGAATCGAATTCTCTATTGTTTCTTACCTTCTTTTGTTGCTCGTCATATTTCTTCATTAAAGACTTAGATTCTTCAATCGCTAACTTTTTGTTATTGATATCAGTTTCTAAATTGGCAACATCTTCAGACAAGTTAGAAAGTCTTGTGTTTAATCCAGCTACTTCATCTTCTAAATCTTCTACTTCTAGAGGTAACTCTCCTCTTACACTTCTAATTTCATCGATTCTGGAATCAATTAACTGTAAATCATAAAGTGCTCTTAACTTTTCTTCAACAGTAACTTCTTTCTTCTTTGCCATTGTTTATAGATAATAAATTGGATTTGTACTTTTTTCTGATAAAATGACTGCAAAACTAGTGAATTTTTTCGTAAGATGCTCAACCAAAAGGTTTTTTGTAAACTGCTCACTCTCATAATGTCCCACATCTGCTAACAAGATTTTCTCTTCAGCTTTAAAAAAATCATGGTACTTAAAATCTGCACTGATATAGGCATCTGCTTTGTTTCTTAACGCATTAGATATTGCAAAACTACCCGATCCGCCTAAAACAGCCACTCTCTTAACAGGTTTTTCTAGCTTGGCAGAATGCCTAACACACCCTGTTTTAAAGGTTGTTTTTACATGATTTAGAAACTTATTTTCTTCCATAGCTTCCGAAAATTCACCAATCATTCCCATTCCTATATCCTGATGAATATTTTCTGTGGCAATAATTTCGTAAGCAACTTCTTCGTATGAGTGATTTTCCAACAAGGCAGAGATAACAGCAGCTTCATTTTTAGATTCAAAAATTACCTGTACACAGGTTTCTTTTTCTTGATGTTGACTACCTTTCTCTCCCAAAGTAGGGTTGGATGCTTCATTACCTTTATAAGTCCCCACTCCGTCAAAATTAAAACTACACTCATCATAGTTTCCAATATTTCCGGCTCCGGCTTCAAAAAGCTTTTCTCTGAGTGCTTTGGCCTCAGATGAAGGAACATAAGTTGTTAGTTTTTTAATGATTCCTTTTTTAGGAACTAAAACCTTGAAATTCTGTAACCCCAAAACCTCACACATTCTGGCACTAACACCAACATTACTATTGTCTAAGGCAGTATGAGTAGCATAGATCGCAATATCATTTTTAATCGCTTTTAAAACAGCTCTTTCTACATAATTGTTTCCATTTAATTTTTTCAATCCACTAAAAATAATGGGATGAAAGCTTACGATCAAGTTGCAATTATTGGCAATAGCTTCTTCTACAGTTTCTTCTAAGGTATCTAATGTTACCAAAACTCCTTTTACGGTTGTTTGGTAGTTGCCTACTAACAATCCTACATTGTCAAAATCTTCGGCGTAGTTCAGAGGAGCAATTTCTTCAATAGCTTTTGTGACGTCTCTAATGGTCATAAATCAAAATTTGAAATCAAAGTTACTATTTTTGATGTACTTTCGTAGCCAATGAGATCGATTCGTATTTTATTATTTCCATTTGCCATTTTATATGATGTGGTAACAAGCATACGTAATTTATTTTACGACAAAGGAATTTTCAAATCCGAACAATTCGATATTCCTGTAATCGCAGTAGGAAACTTAAGTGTAGGCGGAACAGGAAAAACACCACAAGTAGAATATTTGATTCGTTTGTTACAGGAAAATAAAAAAGTAGCTGTACTAAGTAGAGGTTATAAAAGAAAGACCAACGGATTTGTATTGATCGATGAAGAGCATAATGCAGAAGATGTAGGTGATGAGCCATTACAATTCTTTAAAAAGTTTCCGAAAATATCTGTGGCTGTAGATGCGAATCGTGTAAATGGAATTCAGCAATTACAAAAGAAAGTACAACCGGATATCATTTTGTTAGATGATGCTTTTCAACATAGAAAAGTAAAAGCGGGGTTTTATGTACTATTAACTAAATACGGAGACCTTTATTCTAACGATTTTATTTTGCCTGCCGGAAACTTGAGAGAAAGTAGGAGAGGAGCAAAGAGAGCTGATGTAATAGTGGTTACTAAATGTCCACCTAATATTTCTCAATCAGAGCAAGAGAAGATAGAAAAGAAACTAAGAGCACAATCTAATCAGCACGTGTTTTTTAGTTATATAGGTTATGAAGAAAACACCAAAGGAGTTAGAGAAATAGCACTTGACGAGCTAAAGAATTACGAGGTGTTGCTTATTACAGGAATTGCAAACCCAACTCCATTATTAGATTTCTTAGAAGAAAAACAATGCAACATACAGCATTTGAAATTTCCGGATCACCACAATTTTGATTCACATGAAATTAAGAAGATTCAAGCTGCATTTGAGCGAATTTCTTCGGAAAAGAAGATCTTATTGACTACAGAAAAAGATTATATGCGTTTATCAGGCAGAATACACGGCTTGCATTATATCGAGATTACGTCAAAATTTTTAAGAAATCAAGAAGGTTTTAACTCCCAGATTCAACAGTATTGTAGTACAAACTCTTAATAATACCATCTGACAATCCAATCTTTGGAACATGAATCTTTCTAGCACCACTCCATTTCATAGCAGATAAATAAATCTTGGTTGCCGGAATAATTACATCAGCTCGATCCGGATTTAAGCCCAATTCGGTAATTCTATCACCATAACTCATTTTCTTTAGAAATTGATATTGAGCATTTAGGTAGATATAGGAAATAGGAGCACCTTCACTTCTTCCGGACATTTTGAAGAGTTTGTTGATGTTTCCTCCCGATCCGATCAAAGAAACCTTTCGGTATTGTTTTGTATTTTCTTTAACCCAGGCTTCTACTTTTTTAAAGGCAGCTTTGTTTTCTTGTTTGGTGTTATTTAGAAGACGAACTGTTCCGATCTTAAAAGATTTGGAAGTAATAATTTCACCTTCAGAGAATACAGTAAACTCTGTGCTCCCACCTCCAACATCAACATACAAATATGTTTTTTCGCTAGAGATCAGTTCGTTTAGATCTGTAGAGGAGATCATGGCAGCTTCCTCTTTTCCATCAATAATATCTATCTGAATTCCTGTTTTCTCTTTGACCTTTTTCGCAACTTCTTGTCCGTTTGAAGCTTCCCGCATTGCAGAAGTAGCACAAGCTTTGTATTTTTCTACACCATGAACATTCATGAGCAATTTAAAAGCCTCCATGGCATCCAGCATTCTGGCAATATTATCGTCGCTTACTTTTCCTTCTACGAAAGAATCAGCACCCAAACGAATGGGAACACGTACCAAAGCCGATTTTTTAAATTGAGGGTCTTCTTTATCGTTCTTTTCTACAACATTTGAAACCAACAAACGAATGGCATTAGAGCCAATATCGATTGCTGCATATTTTTTAATAGAAATCAATAGATATTATTTGAGGTTCTTTGGGAATTCAACCAAAATAGTACTCCCTTTTTTAATGTTTTTCCAATGTTTTTCGTCAAAGCGAATACCAATAACGCCACAAGTAGTAACATGGGCTATAGGCTTGCTTCCGAATTTGTTGACAAATGTATTGATACCGTGATCGTGGCTAAAAATAATAGCAGAACTAAAACTATCATCCAGTGCTTTTACTGTTTTTACCAAATATCCATCGCTAAAGCTGTACAGTTCTTTCTTAATTTGAAGATTGGAAAAAGGATAGTTGAAATTTCTACAGAAGATCACACCTGTATGCAAAGCTCTGTTAGCGACACTTGAAATAAAAACATCAGGTCTGTCTATTTTCTGTGCTAAGTATTTAGACATCAGATGGGCATCATTAATACCACGTTCTTTTAAAGGTCTGTCAATGTCTTCTACTCCTTCATATTTCCATGAAGATTTAGCATGTCTAACAATGTAAATTGTCTTCACCTTTTAGGACTTTATATACTGAGGTAAATATAAAAATTACGGTGCTAATCTTTCTAGCTTCCAAGAAAAATCTTCTAACAATGTATAACGAATTCTATCGTGCATTCTGTTAGGCCTTCCTTGCCAAAACTCAATAGAGACGGGCTTTACAATAAATCCGCCCCAATGATCAGGTCTCGGAATCTCTTTTCCCTCAAATTGTTGTTGATAAGTTTTTAGGCTTTTGTCTAAGGCATCTCTAGATTCAACCACTTCACTTTGCTTAGAAGCCCAGGCTCCCAGTTTACTTCCATCCGGACGGGATTCAAAATAACCATCCGATAAGTTCTCAGCAATCTTTTCGGCTTTCCCTTTGATGATAATTTGCTGTTCTAAAGCAGGCCAAAAGAAAGACAAGCATACATGATTGTTTTCCTGTATCGCTTTTCCTTTTTCAGAATCGTAGTTGGTGTAAAAGATAAAACCTTCCCAAGTGTACTTTTTTAGCAATACCACTCTGCTCTTAGGGAAACTATCTTTTCCAATGGTGCTAACAGTAACGGCATTGGTTTCTTCAACAGTATCAGATGCATCTGCTTGTAAGAACCATTTTTGAAACAATTCCATTGGGTTCTCCGGGCAGTTAGTCTCTATAAGCTCTTGCTTTTCATAGGACTTTCTGTAGTTGCTTAGGTCTTTAGACATCGCTCTTGTTTAGTGATGTAAAAATACAACCTTTTTCAATGAAATTGATTCCTAAACAAGTGTTATTCTCTCTGTAGGTAAACAGTCGGGTAAATCTTCACAAATATACCCTTGAGTGCGAATCAAGTGCATCAATTCGAGTTCATTTGCCTGATCCTTGGCTTCTATTCGTAATACATTGTCGATGTCTTCGGTATCTACAGACCATCTGTTAACTGCCGGAAGATTGTTTAGGAGCACTTTTACATGATCAACATGAGATTGTGTTTTGATATTGGTTCGTAAGATCAATAGTTTCATAAGTTGTCATTTTCTGTAGGTGATTCTTGATCAGTAGACGGTTGATTTTGTCGGAGGATGTATTCTTCGTACGCTTTTTCTCCTTCTTCTTGCCAAAATGATTCGTAATGCTTCCACTTAGAAAAATCTGAAGATGATTTTTTACCGGATTTCTTTGTCTTGCACCTATCTTCTTTACTGCTGCCTTTATCTCCACCGGCAAATCCACCGAAGAGAATTTTAGACAGTAAACAAATCCCGATAGCTTGCCAAAAAGTAATGGTTGTTAATCCGAAGATAGCAGGCATTAGCCAATTCCACAGGTACATGATTACGTATCCGAACAGTACAAATAACAAGGAAACTATGATAATGATAAACAGTATAGTTCCTACAATCACAGCAGGATTCTTACTTCTTAGTTTGTGTTTAAAATAATTTTTCATGGTATATATTTTAATTGATATTGTCTTTTAATGATTCTAATTTTTTATGCAATTGTGAGATAGCACGATGCCTTCTCGAAAGCAAAGTGCCTTCAGGAATTCCGGTTTCTTCAGATATTTCTCTGTAACTATAGCCTTCTATATCTACGGCTAGAATAATGTCTCTATGAGGAGGTTTTAAACTAAAGATGGCCTCTTTTAGTTTACTCTTCATTTCTTCAGAATAAGCATTGTCTGAATTGCTGTAAAAGAGCTCTACGAAATTGGTAAACTGATTCTCAAAACTGTCTTCTGCATGCGTATATCGTTGTTTCTTTCGCATCAGATCGATGATTCTATTTTTTATAGAATGATAGAAGAAACCGGCAATGTTATTGACAGGTGATCGTTGGTTTCGAGAAAGAATTTTTAACGCAACATCTTGAATGATGTCTTCAGCATCCCTATCGGTACTATCTTCAATTTTAGAGTGTACATAAGCCTTGAGGTTATGATACTCATCATTAAAGAATGTTTTTAGCTGTTTATCGTTTTCTGTCTCTGAAGCCATGTAAATTCCATTCGTTAGAGGTCTTCAAGTATAAAGACGAGACAGTTGTGTTTTATTGCATTTTTTTGAAAAAAAAATAAATCAAATGCTTCTGAGAATCAATGAAACGCCAATAAAGATCAAGACGATTGTGAAAGCCCAGAATTTATACTTGTTAATATTACTCTCGTATCCTTCAATTTCAGTGTCTGCAATTCTAATTTTGTCATAGATAAAATATGCGCCTATTCCGGCAATGATCCCTCCAAGTACAATAGGATATTCTTTTTCTAACACTTCCATTCCACCTAAGAAGTCCTTGATGATAGAATCATAAATAGTTAATCCTCTTAAAACTTGACTTACTCCTGCAACAGCAATAACGTAAGAAATGGTCCTTAGGTTTATGAAGTAATATAGAATAGGAATTCTGTCTTTGATGTAAAAAACTTTGCCTTTCACCAAATAGAATATGACAGCAGCAATAAGGATTAAGACTATTCCGGATTCTAAAGGATAATCATTAAAAAGAAACCCTAGTTCTTTAACCAGAAGTTTTAGCAGTGTTTTCATAGCTAGATTTTTTAAATATAGTTAACCCTATAAAGGTATAGAATCCATTCACAACCAACACAAAGAACCCAAAATCAAAACCAAAAGATTCTATGGTAAGATGATTGGTTAAAAAAGTTAGAATTGGCGCAACAATACAAATAAAAGGAACGGCTTTGTCTTTTACATTAAGCTTGGTAAACAAACCAAAAGCATACAATCCTAGCAGAGGGCCATAGGTATATCCGGCAGCTTTAAAAATATCAGCGATCACACTAGAATCTTTGATCCAATACCTAAAAATTAAAATGGTAGCGATCAAAATAAAAGAGAAAAGTATGTGAATCTTCTTTCGAATTCTTTCTTGCTCAGCTTTGTCTTTTTTCTTTTCCACTTCCAAAATGTCAATACTAAAAGAGGTCGTTAAAGAAGTAAGTGCAGAGTCGGCACTTGAGTATGCAGCGGCAATCAATCCTAGTAGGAAGAAAATAGCTGTTGCTATTCCCAAAGTTCCTTTGGTTGCAATGATCGGAAATAGATTGTCTTTGTGTGCATCAATTCCGTTTCTCTGTGCATAATCTGTCAGCAATACTCCTAAAGCTAAGAAGAAGAAGTTGACGATTACCAGAACAATGGTAAACCAAAACATATTCTTTTGCGCATCCTTTAGATTTCTACAAGTCAAATTCTTTTGCATCATATCCTGATCCAATCCGGTCATCACAACAGCAATAAAAGCTCCTGAGAAAAACTGTTTCCAGAAATAATTCCCGGCTTTGTAATCGTTAAAAAAGAAGGTTTTAGATAATTCGCTGTCGGCTACATAACTGAAGAGGTTTGAGATTTGCATTTCATCAGTAATCGTATAAATACAAACTCCAACGGCAATCAACATAAATAAAGTCTGTAAAGTATCTGTCCATACAATGGTTTTGATTCCTCCTTTAAAGGTATACAGCCAAATAAGTAAAATGGTAATGGTTACCGTTACCCAAAAAGGAACACCCATCTCATCAAACAACAATAATTGCAATACGTTGGCCACTAAAAACAAACGAAAAGCAGCTCCAATGGTTCTTGACAATAAGAAAAAGGAAGCACCTGTTTTGTAGGTGTATCGCCCAAAACGATCCTCTAAATATGTATAGATAGAAGTTAAATTCAATCTATAATAGAGTGGGAGTAAGACCAATCCTATAATGGCGTACCCCAATACATATCCCAGCACCATTTGCATATAACTCATGCTTTGCGCCTCTACCCAACCGGGAACCGAAATAAAAGTTACTCCCGATAGGGAAGCTCCTATCATTCCGAAAGCAACTAAATACCAAGGCGAAGAATTATTGGCTTTAAAAAAGGTCTTGTTGTCCGCTTTTTTTCCTGTGAGATAAGAGATAAATATCAAAACACTAAAGTAAGCGACAATGAGTAATAGAATGTGAATGGGTTGCATCGAATTTAATTACGGATGATGAATTACGAATATACAATTTTCTTCATTTGAAATTCAGAAAATCACTCGAAGTGACAATTCAAAATTGTACATTTGCCCTGATGGATTTTTCTTCTAAACTTTTAGAAAATGCGGTAAATGAAGTATCGCGTTTACCGGGAATTGGAAAGCGAACAGCACTTCGTTTGGTATTACACTTATTAAAGCAACCGGCTGAGAACACAGGGTATTTAGCCGAGGCTCTGACTCAGTTAAGAAATGAAGTAAAATCTTGTCAGAAGTGCCACAATATTTCCGATACAGTATTGTGTGATATTTGTAACAATCCTAATCGAAATGCTGAGATCGTTTGTGTGGTAGAAGATATTCGAGATGTAATGGCCATCGAAAATACGGCTCAATTCAAAGGTTTGTATCACGTTTTGGGAGGTAAGATTTCTCCTATAGAAGGTGTAGGGCCTCAGGATTTAGAAATTGAAAGTTTGGTAGAGAAAGTAAAAAGTGGTGAAGTCAAAGAATTGATCTTTGCGCTAAGCTCAACTATGGAAGGTGATACCACCAACTTCTATATCTACAAACAGATTGAAGGGTATGAAGTTGTAACATCTACTATTGCACGTGGAATCTCTGTAGGAGATGAGCTGGAGTATGCCGATGAAGTTACACTTGGAAGAAGTATTCTAAATCGAATTCCGTTTGAGCAATCGCTGAAACAATAAGCCTATTGCCTTTTATACACAACACCTTGATTTGTGATCGTAAAGGTATTGTTGTTGTCGCTAAAAACCACATTCCATATGAGAGGATTAGAATTTGAGCCAATCGTATAGGTATTGTTCCCGCTATTCACCCATTGTACTGTTTCATCTACACCTATTCTTACACAATTGTTGTTTACATCAGTATTGTAATTTTCTCCTGCGGCAGTATTATTAGCAAGGAAAGTCACAAAAGATCGTTTTTCGCAATCAGAGGCTGTAGTTCCATTCAAAGAAAATAGATTCCAAGTACCCACAATAAGGTCAGGATTATCATCATCATTTGAGGAGCAGGAAAATAGGGATAAGCAAAGCACAAGGCTTAAGAAGATCTTTTTCATAGTAAAAAGATAATGTAATTCCTTTCAGAATTTGATCTATTCATCGCTTTTTTTAGGAGTAGATTCTTTGTCTTCTAAGAATTCATCTTCAAATTTTTCCCAGTTTTTCTTTTCTCGAATTCTTTTGTAAAGCTTGATAGAAAGCATAAGTAAGACACCAAATAAAACAATCCCTACAACTCCCCAAATCCAACTCATGGCGCTTTTTAAAACAACGATAAAAACAATAGCAAATAATAAAATTGTAGCCACTTCATTCCAAATTCGAAGTTTAAACGAAGTGTATTTGATCACATCATTCTGTAGCTGTTTAAAGATAACATGACAAGCATAATGATAGAAATACAAAGCAATAACAAAAGATAGTTTTACATGCATCCAACCCATAGACAAATACGAAGGTTCCCTTATCAACATCCAAAAAGCAAAGATACTAGCCAAAATTGCCGAAGGCCAGGTAATAATATACCAAAGACGTTTGCTCATTAACTTATATTGAGTCTGTAAAATTCCTTTGGCAGGTTCTTCCTTTTGTTCTGCTTCAATATGGTAGATAAACAATCGAACGATATAAAACAATCCCGCAAACCAAGTGATCACGAAGATAATGTGTAGAGCTTTGATGTATTGAAAATCCATATTTTATCAAGTGTTAGATGTTAGTATAATACCATAAATTTATTTTCGTAGCGTAAATATATTTTTAAGCTTCTCCAATCTACTCATTAATCCATTGGGCTAAAACATCTACCCAATCGTCATTGTCATTAATGCAAGGTACAGCATAAAAATCAGTTCCACCAGCTTCTACAAACTCATCTCTCCCTTCCATACCAATTTCTTCTAGAGTTTCTAAGCAATCAGAAACAAAAGCAGGAGTAACTACTGCTAATTTTTTTACTCCATCATGAGCAAAATCTTCGATTGTTTGATCCGTATAAGGCTGCAACCAAGGATCTCTACCCAAACGAGACTGAAACGAAGTAAAATACTGACCCTCTTTCAAATCTAAATACTTTACTACCTGTTTGGTTGTCTCGTAACACTGATGCCTATAACAAAACTCATGAGCGGGAGACGGAGTATTACAACAACTGCCATCAATCTTACAGTGCTCTTGAGTTATATCTGATTTGCGAATATGACGTTCAGGAACTCCATGGTATGAGAACAAAATCTTATCCCAATCCTTATCAGAAAGATACTCCTTTATACTATCCCCCAAAACTTTGATGTACTCTTGCTTATTATAGAAAGCAGGAATATGCGTAAGTCTCATCTTAGGGAAGAACTTTTTTTGAAGCTTATCTGCCAATACCAAAATAGTTTCTGTTGTAGCCATGGCAAACTGAGGATACAAAGGAATCATCAAAACATCGGTAACCCCCTTGTCGTGTAACTCTTTTAGTCCAGCTTTAATGGACGGATTTCCATAACGCATAGCCAAAGCAACGGGAAACTCAGTCTTAGCCTGTACTTTTTTCTGTAACCTTTCAGAAAGAACAATCAAAGGAGAGCCTTCATCCCACCAAATCTTTTTATAAGCAGCAGCCGATTTCTTTGGGCGTGTATTTAAAATGATTCCGCGAACTAAAAACAAACGTAACAGATAAGGCGTATCTATAACCCTTTCGTCCATTAAAAACTCGCCTAAATATCTTTTTACATCTTTGGTCTCTGTGCTATCCGGAGATCCTAAGTTTACTAATAAAACTCCTTTCATATATCTGTTAGTTGGTTGGTGGTTTCGTACAAAGCAATTGTCATACTATGTACAACGTTCATAGATGAATTTCTTCCGTACATCGGAATGGCTACGGTAGCATCCAATGCCTGAACATTTTGTATTCCATTGCGCTCGCTTCCCAAAAGTAAAACGATTTTTTTGTGTTTTTTAAAATCAAAATTTTGAATATCGATACTCTTATCAGTGATCTCTATTCCAACAACTGTATTTCCTTCAGCTTTCAATTGCTCCATCAAAGATTCGAAATCAGCATACACCTCATGGTCGATTTGATCAATGGTATTGCGTGCTGTTTTTTTAACGATTCTGTTTTCGATAGATGGCGAATTCTCATGTAAATAGATCTTTGAGACGCCAAAGCTTTCAGCAATGCGAAAGCACATCCCAATATTTTCAGGAGTTCGTATGGCATCACAAACAATTGTGATCGGAAATTTTTTCTGCTGATTTTGAATGTCGTAATGGCTAAGTTGTTTCAAAGATTTAATTTTAAAATATCATATTAACAGTTGTATCACCTATATGATCATTAGATCATTGGTTACTGTATCATTGTTAATTGTTTAAAGACATTACATATTTCTTTGGGGTAGTCCCAAACTTCTTTTTGAAGGCTGCTATAAAATGACTGGCTGTGCTGTAACCTACTTTTAACCCCACTTCATTCACATTATGCTGGTTGCTTTCCAGCAATCTTCTCGCATGTTCCATCTTATAATCAAACAAGAAGCTGTAGACAGTATCGCCGTATATTTGTTTAAATCCTTCTTTTAATTTCTTGATGTTAAGACCAATCTCATTGGCTAATTCTTGCAAGCTAGGCGGTTCTGCCATGTTAGCAATAATTATATCTTTTGCCTTACGGATCTTTTGAACGTTTTGCTCATCAACTAAAAACGGACAGTATTCTGCAAGGTTAGATTCGTCTTGTTGAAAATGCAAGCTTAACAACTCGTAAATCTTTCCTTTGATATACAGATCGCGAATTGAGCTGTTAACACTAGAATTGATCATTTGTTGAAGAACGATCAAAACCGTTGGCTTAATTTCTACATCATCGTAATACTTTCGGTTTTTATTCTCGTCACTTAAAAAAGGAATATAGCTTGCTTCCTTAGAAAACAATGAATGAAATTTTTCTATCGATATCAATAAAGAAATTAAAGTTGTTTTGGGATAGATCTCCAGGTTGATAGGTAATTTTCTCTGTGGATTGTATAAAATGATAGAACGTTTATCAAGCACGTCAAAAGTATATCCACCACTGTTAAACAGAAACTTAGAATTTCCTTTTATACAGAAGTGTAATTGAATAAAAGTGCTATCAATATCACGTTCAAATTTTTGTACGCTATCACTTTGATTGTGAAACTCCAAAAGATGAAATCCGTTATCTAAGTTGATTTCGTTAAAAGTACTTCCAGCGACATTTTTTGACATATATCAAAATTTAATTAAAATCCTTTTTATTTAGAATGATTCTATATAACTTCATTCGAAACTGTTGGTTTTACTGCAAAAATAAGACATTGTACAAGTTTTTAAAACAAAAAGCATCTAAAAAACATAGAACGATATAAAAAGTACTTTCAGCGACATTTTTTTATGTTCAAACTTTTTACTTTTGACGAGCCTTTAAGAATATGACATCTTTGGAGAACCAAAAAACAAACTTATACAATATCGGAGTTAGCTACAAAAAGGCTGACGCTCAGACTCGTGGAAAATATAGCTTGTCAAAAGAAAGCCAAATCAAATTGCTGGAAGATGCAAAAGCGATGGGATTCGACTTGTTTGTATTATCTACATGCAACAGAACAGAGATTACAGGATTTGCAGAACATCCATATCAATTGATCAAATTGTTATGCGATTATTCAGAAGGAAATGTTGAAGAGTTTGCGAGAATATCGAATGTGTATAAAGGGAAAGAAGCAATCAACCAGTTGTTTCGAATTGGTACCGGATTAGAAAGTCAGATTCTAGGAGACTACGAGATCGTAGGACAGTTAAAAATTGCTTTTAAACAAGCCAAAGCTTTTGGTACCACCAATGCGTACTTGGAAAGATTGATCAATTTAGTATTACAAGCTAGTAAAAGGGTAAAGAACCAAACCCAATTGAGTTCCGGAACTACTTCCGTTTCCTATGCAGCTGTTCAGTACATGATCAAAAATGTATCAAACTACAATCAAAAAAATATTTTGGTTTTTGGTTTAGGTAAAATGGGGAAACACACCTGTAAGAATCTAGCCGAATACACAAAGAACACTTCAGTTTGTTTGATCAACAGAACAGAAGAAAAGGCTGCTGCTTTTGTAAAAGAGCATCCGTCAATCAGACAAGCAAAGATCGAGAACTTATCAGAAGAGATTGCGAATGCTGATGTATTGATCGTGTCTACGGGAGCAGATAAACCTACAGTAACAACAAAGCACGTAGCAAAAGATAAAGAGTTGTTGGTGTTGGATTTGTCTATGCCGGAAAATGTAGATGAAGAGGTAGCTAAATTTGATGCGGTAACATTGGTGAATGTAGATGAGTTATCTAAGATTACAGACGAAACCTTAGCCTTACGAAAGAAGGAAGTTCCGTTTGCAGAAAAGATCATAGAAACTCACAAGGAAGAGTTTAACGAGTGGTTAGATCACAGAAGATTAGTGCCGGCTATTAATGCCTTAAAAGAATCTTTAGAAGCCATTCAAAAAGACGAGATCAACTTCCACAAAAAGAAAATCAAAAACTTCGACGAGGATCAAGCAGAAATGCTGACCAATAGATTTATACAAAAAATTACAACTCAGTTTGTAAAACACTTAAAAGAAGAAGAGACATCTGTAAATGAAAGTATTCAGGTGATGTCTAAAGTCTTCGGAAAAGTCTAACCTACTTTTATGCAAAAAGTTATTCGAATAGGTACGCGCGATAGTCAATTGGCACTATGGCAGGCAAAGAAAGTTCAACGAATGTTGAACGAATTGGAATACGAAACAGAAATTGTACCTGTAAAATCCACTGGAGATATTATACTTAATAAACCCATTTACGAATTGGGAATTACAGGAGTGTTTACACGTAATCTGGATATAGCATTGCTTAATAATGATATTGATATAGCAGTACACTCTATGAAAGATGTGCCTACTGTTTTACCGGAAGGAATTATACAAGCAGCTGTATTAAAACGAGCAAACCATAACGACATCTTAGTGTTAAAAGACAACGAAGAGTTCTTTGCGCAAAAAGAAGCTGTTATTGCAACCGGAAGCTTGCGTAGAAAAGCACAATGGTTAGATCGCTATCCAACCCACACAGTTGTTGACTTGCGCGGGAATGTAAATACCCGATTACAAAAGTTATCTGATAACGATTGGAACGGAGCTGTTTTTGCAGCAGCAGGATTAGAACGTATCGGATTACGTCCAAAAGGAGCAGTAAACCTTTCTTGGATGATTCCGGCTCCGGCTCAAGGAGCTATTATGATTGCAGCATTAGATGAAGACGATTATGTAAAAGTAGCCTGTGCTCAATTAAATGATAGAGATACTGAGATCTGTACAGGAATAGAACGTGAGTTTTTAAATTTGTTAGAAGGAGGATGTACAGCACCGATAGGTGCCTACGCTATGATGGATGAAGTAAATTCAGAAATCAATTTCAAAGGAGTTTTGTTATCCAGAGACGGAAAGAAAAAGATTCAAGTACAAAAGAAAGTACCTATAGGTAGACATAGATATTTGGCAAAAGACTGTGCAAATTATATTATAGACAGAGGAGGAAAGCTGCTGATTGCAGAAGATATGGGAGTTGAAAAAAGAGTCTCAGTCTTTTCTACAAAGAAACTGTCGGAAGCACAAACGAAGTTATTTCACAACGATATTGCCTCAGAAAGCTCAGACTTTATTAAGATACGATTCAATAGAATTGCTCCAAAATTGGTAAAAAATGAGATCGAGAATGTGATCATTACCAGTAAGAATGGAGTAGAAGCTATTCTGAATAATTTTACCAAAGAAGAATTAAACTTCAAAAATATTTACTGCGTAGGTCGCAGAACCAAAAAGTTGATCAATCAAAAGATTGGTGATGTAAAACATTCTGAGAAAAATGCTGAGAAGTTAGCAGAATACCTATCAGAAAATATAAAAGGACAAGAAGTTACCTATTTCTGTAGCGACCTTCGATTGGATACACTTCCAAAAGTGTTGTCTGAAAATGAGATCAAAGTACATGAGATAGAAGCATACAAAACAATGTATAGTCCGGCAGATGTAGATGAAAAAGTAGAAGGCGTATTATTTTACAGCCCATCTACTGTAGAAAGCTATATTCAGAAGAACAGCACGGATAAAGTGGCTTTTTGTATTGGAACATCAACAGCAAAAGAAGCAGAAAAGCATTTTGAGAAAGTTGAAGTTGCAAAAGTGCCTACAGTAGAAAGCGTTATAGAACTGGTAAATCTTCATTATGTACAATAGAACAAGAAGACTTAGAAAAACAGAAGGAATCAGACGTTTGGTGAGAGAAACCAAATTGTCTGTAGACGATTTTATCTATCCTTTATTTATAGAAGAAGGAGAAAATATCGAATCCGAAATCCCTTCTATGCCTGGAATCAAACGCTATTCATTAGATACCATTTCTAAAGAACTGGATGAAGTAGTAGCTTTAGATATTCCGGCTGTTTTGTTATTTGGAATCCCTTCTGAAAAAGATGATGAAGGAACCGAAACATGGAATGACAACGGAATCATGCAGCAGGCAGTTCGATTTATTAAAAAGAACTATCCTAGCTTATATGTAATCACAGACGTATGTTTTTGTGAATACACTTCGCACGGTCACTGTGGAATTATTCATGATCATGATGTAGATAATGATGCTACTTTAATGAATATTGCCAAGCAAGTTGTGTCACATGCAAAAGCAGGTGTAGATATGGTAGCCCCTTCAGGAATGATGGACGGTACCATTCAGGTGATTAGAGAAGCATTGGACAATCATGGATTTGTGAACTTACCTATTATGGGATATTCTGTAAAATATGCTTCAGCATTTTACGGGCCGTTTAGAGATGCAGCAGATTCAGCACCAACATTTGGAGACAGAAGAACATACCAAATGGACCCTGCTAATCGTGATGAAGGATTGAGAGAAGCAACATTTGACGATCAAGAAGGGGCAGATATCTTAATGGTAAAGCCGGCATTATCTTACTTAGATATTATTCGAGATCTAAAAAATAATTTCGATAGACCTATTGCGTGCTATAATGTAAGTGGAGAATATGCAATGGTAAAAGCAGCTGCGGAAAAAGGGTGGATTGATGGAGATAGAGTGATGATGGAAAGTTTACTATCAATGAAAAGAGCAGGCGCAGATATCATCATTACGTATTTTGCCAAGGAGGCAGCGAAACTATTAAATAAAAAATAACGATCATTCCGAGCTTAGCGAAGGAATCTGAAAATAAGATTGCTTCATTTCATTCGTAATGACATAAATAATATTATGGACTTCAAAAAATCTCAAAAACTATACAACAAAGGACTAGAAAATTTGGTAGGAGCTGTAAACTCTCCCGTACGTGCATTTGCCTCTGTAGGAGGAAATCCGTTGTTCATCAAAAAAGCCAAAGGTTCTAGAATTGTTGATGTAGATGGAAACAAGTATGTTGACTTGGTACTTTCATACGGACCTATGATCATAGGACATCGTCATAAAAAAGTACAAAGAGCGGTAAACAAGGCTTTAAAGAACGGATATTCGTTTGGTGCCTCTACAGAGAATGAGATCAAGCTTGCAAAAATTGTTTGCAATGCATTTCCGGGAATGGATAAAGTCCGTTTTGTAAATTCTGGAACAGAAGCTGTGTTAAGCGGAATTCGTTTGGCACGTGCATTTACAGGAAAAAATAAGATCATTAAGTTTTCAGGTTGTTACCACGGGCACCAAGATGCTTTGTTGGTAGCTGCAGGTTCAGGTTTGGCAACATTGAGCCTACCGGGAAGTAAAGGAGTACCGGAAGGAGCTGTTAAAAACACATTGATTGCTACTTACAACGATTTAGAGAGTGTAAAGAAGCATTTTGAAAATGATGATGATATTGCCGGAGTTATTATTGAGCCGGTAGGAGGAAACATGGGAGTTGTAATTCCGCAGAATGATTTCCTAAAAGAGTTAAAAGAATATTTACATTCCAAAGGAGCTTTGTTAATTGCTGATGAGGTAATGACAGGTTTCCGTTCAAAATTTGGAGGAGCTCAAGAATTGTTAGGAGTAGAAGCAGATATTACCTGTTTAGGAAAGGTAATTGGAGGAGGTTTTCCGGTAGGAGCTTATGGAGCAAGAAATGAGATCATGGAAATGGTAGCGCCTTTAGGAGGAATGTACCAAGCAGGAACTTTAAGTGGAAATCCAATAGCCATGGCAGGAGGAATCTCTACCTTAACAGAATTAAAGAACCAAAATCCTTACGAGCAATTCAATGAAGTAGGACAACAGATAGAAACCATTTTGTTGGAAGCAGCTAAGAAGCACGGAGTAGAGATTACCGTAAATAGATTTGGTTCGATGTTAAACCCATTCTTTACTTCTACACAAGTTACTAACTTTGAAGAAGCGCAAACATCAGATACCAAGAAATTTGCTGTATTCTTCTGGGAGATGATCAAAAACGGAGTATTCTTGCCACCTTCACAATTTGAAGCTTGGTTCTTGAGTTCAGCAATTACAGAAGAAGATATAGAGGTGATCAGAAAAGCTGTGGATAAAGCAATGAATAAAGTAGCACAGAATTAAATAAAATTGTCATTCCGAACAAAGTGAAGGAATCTGTTGTAAAAGATTGCCACGCCACAAAGTTCATCGCAATGACCCCAAAAGATATGATTAAAAACGATTTATTTTTAAGAGCCTTAAAAGGAGAAACAGTAGACAGACCTCCAGTATGGATGATGCGTCAAGCAGGGCGTTATTTGCCGGAGTTTATGGAGATTCGTGAGAAGTACGATTTTTTCACACGTTGTCGTACTCCGGAATTAGCATCTGAAATTACAGTACAACCTATTCGTAGATTTGGAATGGATGCAGCCATTTTGTTCTCAGATATCTTGGTCATTCCACAAGCGATGAACATAGAGGTTGAAATGAAACCTAATTTTGGGCCTTATTTACCAAACCCTGTTCGCGATCAAAAAGGAGTAGACAATGTAATTATTCCTGATGTTCATGAAGAATTGGGATATGTAATGGACGCTATCAAAGCAACAAAAGAAAAGTTGAATGATGAGGTGCCTTTGATCGGTTTTGCCGGATCGCCATGGACTATCTTGTGTTATGTGGTACAAGGACAAGGATCTAAGAATTTCGATAAAGCCAAAGGTTTTTGCTTTACCAACCCTGTTGCTGCACATCAGTTATTGCAAAAGATCACAGATACAACCATTGCTTATTTAAAAGCCAAAGTTGCTGCAGGAGTAAATGCTGTTCAGGTATTTGATTCTTGGGGAGGAATGTTATCTCCTACAGATTACCAAGAATTCTCTTGGAAATATATTCAGCAAATTATTGATGCTTTAAAAGACGAAGTACCTGTTATTGCTTTTGGTAAAGGATGCTGGTTTGCCTTACACGAAATGGCAAAATCTGGAGCATCTGCATTAGGAGTAGATTGGACATGTACGGCTAGAAACGCTCGTTACTTGTCAGGAGGTCAGATTACATTACAAGGAAACTTTGATCCGTCTAGATTGTTATCGCCACCTGAAGAAATTAAAAAGATGGTGCACCAAATGATCAATGAATTTGGAAAAGACAGATACATTGTAAACTTAGGGCACGGAATCTTACCAAATATTCCTGTAGAAAATGCGAAAGCATTTATCGATGCAGTAAAAGAATACAAAGTGTAAATGTCTTTTTGGAAAGTCATTCGAGGATTAGAATTCAGGCAAGTTAAGAGTTTAGCTGCCTGGTTTCTTAAACATCCTTTATTTATGACTTCTACCATCATTGCTACATTTTCTACCTATAGAATCTCACAACGAGAATTTCCATATATCCACGGGCAGCATAACAAAGCAAATGCTTTTAGGCATGCTCTGTGGAATATTTTGATCGCAAAAGTGAGTAGCCGATTTTCTAAAAATCAAGAAGCCGTTTTGCAGTGGACGCAACGTATCACAGATTGGCATGAGGATTTTTCTCCCAATGAAGAAATGGCTAAGTTGATGGATTTGCATAACAATCGTATTGGAAGAGACCTTTTTGATCAGTTGTCAAAGAAAAATACATCAGAGATTATTGCTTTCATGAAGGAACAATTGCCTAGAGCAGCAAAAGTTCAAGAACCCGCCGAGTTTGATTCTTATATAGATCAATTGGTGTATCTTGAGGACTGAATGGAAACGAAAGAAAACAGGCCTATAGAACCGGTATTTCAGGTTCTGAGCAAGGAAAATGAAAAAATAAATGTTTATAAAATCCATCCTAAAGACGGATGGGGTTTGTGCGATTTTATCGCTGCAAATGAGCATAGATTAGACTTGTATTTTCCTAAGACCAAAGAAGCAAATCTAACTCCCGATCTCTCCAAAGCATTTGCGGAAACAAAGAGCAAAGAGTATGAGAATAGAGAAGAGTTTTTATATACAATAAAGCCGGAAGGGTCAAAAAAAATTATTGGATTGGTCTATATCAAAGAATTGGATTGGGAAATACAACAAGGAGAGTTTGCCTACTGTATAGATTACAATTACGAAGGGAAAGGAATTACGTCTAAAGTCGTTGATGGATTGTCTGAATATGCTTTTAAAGACTTAGGGTTAAAAACACTCCAAATTATAGCGCATAAAACCAATTTCTCCAGTGTAAACGTTGCAAAAAGATGTAAATTTACATGGATAAAGACCTTAGCTAAAGAATATACTCCTCCGGGAAGAGATCCTCTAGATATGGAGCTTTATGAACGTTATAAAAACTAAGAGATGCCTCATTTTATTTTAGACTGTACAGAACCTATTTTAGAGCAAAAAGAGCCTAAAGAGATCATGCAAGAAGTGTTAGAAACAGCTTTTTCTACTGGACTTTTTGTACGAAGTGATATCAAAGTTAGATTGAACCCTTATCCGTTG
The DNA here is from genome assembly GCF_042684245.1 of Pseudotenacibaculum haliotis. Taxonomy (NCBI): domain Bacteria; kingdom Pseudomonadati; phylum Bacteroidota; class Flavobacteriia; order Flavobacteriales; family Flavobacteriaceae; genus Pseudotenacibaculum; species Pseudotenacibaculum haliotis. Next base: position 430,686 of record NZ_JBHULH010000001.1, on the reverse strand, counting down.
AAGCATTCGTTGGTAATGGAAGGGGAAGAAGATTTTATTCATGTGTTTGGAAACATTATGCAAGGAAGAACCGATGAACAAAAAGCAGATCTATCCAGAAAGATCGTAGCAAAGCTCAAAGAACTATTTCCGGATGTTCCTATCATCTCAATGAATATCAGAGATTTTGAAAAAGCATCCTACTGTAAAAAGGATATGGTATAAACAGAAATAAAAAAGCTCATTGTTTAAACAATGAGCTTTTTTATTTAGTTGTTAAGCACAGATATTTCTGTTCGCCTGTTTAACTGATGTTGTGATTTTGAACATTTTTTTCCGTCACGACAATCGTTTATAGGTTGAGACTCTCCAAAACTTTCTCCAACAATTCTAGAAGCATCAATTCCTCTTTTTACAAAGTACTGGATAACTTGTTCAGTTCTCTTTTCAGAGAGTAGCTGATTGTATTTGGCACTTCCTCTACTATCAGAATGCGAAGAAATTCTAATACGTACCGTAGGATTGTCATTCAAAATAGTTATAACCTCATCTAAGGTTACTGTTTCTTTCGAACGAATATTGGTTTTGTTAAAATCGTAATAGATCGTAGTATTGAATGTAATTGGAAGGATCTTTTCAATTTCCTCTTTTTTCAAGCGAAGTTGTACGATCGTGTGTTCCTTTCTAATAGGGATCAATAAAGAATCACTGAGATATTCATTTTTGCTTGCTTTGATATGATGACTCATAAATTGATTGATCGTAGTTTGAAAACTCCCCTGATCATCCGAAAATGTATTAGCTACTACCTTCCCTCTCTCGTCAGTAATCGTAATACTAGAATTCGAAATAGGGGAGTCGGAGTCTTTGTCTCTAACGATTCCTGAAATTTCTATATAGAGATTATCTTTGATCGATTTTAATTCTTTGATCTTATATATATTGTCAATACCGGTTCTGTTCGAACTCATAAATCCTTTTTGCTTAGGTTTCAAAACAGAAAAGGCAAAATCGTCTTGCGGACTATTGATAGGTGTACCAACATTCAATACTAAGTTAGTATCGGCTTCTAGATCAATATAAAAAACATCATAACCACCTAGCCCAAAATGACCATCCGAAGAGAAATACAATTCATTTTCTGCACTTACAAAAGGAAATGACTCCCTTCCGCTTGTGTTGATAAGAGCTCCCATATTCTTAGGTTTTCCTAAAGAACCATTGTCATAAATCTCTACAGAATAAATATCTGTTTCGCCTAGAGACCCTGGCATATTAGAAACGAAGAACAATGTTTTCTCATCAGGAGATAAGGCCGGATGTGCATTGGAAAAATCATTTTGATTGATTGATAGATCTTCGAAATTACTCCAACGACCATTGATCTTAAAAGCTCTGTAGATTTTCAAATGTGTCTTAGAATCATCGGTAGCTTGGTTACTGGATCTGGTGAAATACATGGTGCTTCCATCCTTGGTAATGATTGCTGATGATTCGTGAAATTTAGAATTGAGATCTCCTTTCATTCTTTCAGGAGTCGTAAAATCATCCTCTGTTGCGTTGTAGTAACTGCTATAGAGGTCTAAGAATCGATCATTGTTCCAAGCGTCAATCCTGTTATTAATGGCTCTTCTATTTCTGGAAGATGAAAAGTACAAAGTATCATTTCGATAAAAAGAACCAAAATCTATGTAGGACGAATTGATGGTTAAAGAATTCATGTGGTATCGATTAGAATTCAATTCTATCATGGTAATGTGATCTTCTACAGTTTTTGCCGAAGAGTTTGAAGCTTTGGCAAGCTTTGCAAAATCAGCGTAGATTTTTTGTCCTTCAGTTTTGTTGCCTATGGCTTGTAAAGATTGAGCATAACGTAACAAGAACAGCAAATCATTGTGTCCTTTTTTTTGCGCGTAGAACTTCGCATACCATTTGGAAGCTTCCTTGTACTTTGCATTAAAGTATAAACTATTCCCAAGTTTTAAATAAATGTCACCGGAAGTAACTCCTTTTTCTACTAATGAAAGATATAACTCAGAAGCATCGGCATAGGCAAATTGATTGTATTTTTCATCCGCTTTTTGCATTCTCTTGTTTTGAGAAGTCATGGTAAAACTTCCCAGTGTAAAGAGTATGATCGGTACTATTTTAATTAGTGATTTTTTCATGTGAAAAATGGTTTAATTAGAAGAATCTTGGAGATACTTTGCCTTTTACTTTCGTAAAAAGTTCAAATCGTAACAAGAATTCATGAGACCCTGAGTTGTAATTGCCAATGTCTGTAGTATCGTAATCGTAAGCGTATCCAAACATAAATTTTCGAGAAGCCTGAATACCTACCATAGCACTAACGGCAGCATCTAACCTATAAGAAGCTCCCAGAATTAACTTTTCTCCAATCAAAAAAGAAGAAGAAAAATCCAAAGCTACAGGAGAGCCCTTTACAGCCTTTACTAAAAATGCGGGTTTGTACTGTACATTTTCACTAAGGTTAAAAACATAACCTCCAATGATGTTCAAATGAGCGCTCTCCTTAGCAGTAGAAATAGAAGTGTGGTTGTAATGTTTTGTCTTTAACAAATTAGGAACAGAAATTCCTAAATACCATCGTTCATTATACAAGTATGTTCCAACTCCAACAATAGGAGAGAGCCTACCGGAAATGTTCTCTTGAAAAGAAACATCAGTAGGATCGTAGATCAACAGTTTGGTAAAATCTACAGTTAGCGAGTTAAGCCCTCCTTTTAGACCAAAAGCAAGTTTTGTGTCCTTATTATTTAATGTTAAAGTGTAAGAATAATCAACCGCAAATTGTGTTTCGGTTGCCGGACCTATTTCATCTCTTAAAACAGAGGCTCCTATACCCACATTGTAATTAAGAGGGCTATTAATTGAAAGCAATTGGGTCTTTGGAGCCCCCTGAATACCTTGCCATTGAGTTCTGTGCATTAAAACAACACTTAGAACATTTCTACTCCCTGCATAGGCAGGGTTTACGGCAATGGTATTGTACATATAATGAGTGTACTGTGAATCTTGCTGAGCAAACAGGGGAACAGAGATCAACAATAGTAATCCTAGAAAAAGTTTTTTGATAACGTTGTTCATGCTTTTAGATTGAGTGTTAATCGTTATTTAAATACAAGTACCCAGATTTTTTCACTGTTTTATTATTCACTTCATAGTTCAAAACATAGAAGTAAGTTCCTGTAGGGAGTTTTTCATTGGAGTTAACGGTTAGTCTTCCTTCAGAAGTTCCGTTAAAAACATTATCAGATTCGTTATATCCTTGGGTTTCAAAAACTTTTACTCCCCAGCGATTGAAGATCTTTACAGAGTTTGTAGGAAAGTTGACAATCCCATCAATAAAGAAGAAATCGTTTTTCCCATCTCCATTTGGACTAACACCGTTGTAAACAACCAGTCCGCCTTCCAAGTAATGCTCTTCTTTAATGGTTCCTAATGTGAAGACTCCGTATCCGGAAACTTCTGCAACTGTTGTAACAGATCTATTGCCTTCGTCTACAAAACCTCCTTCGTCAACCCAAAAACCTTGAGTGCCATCCCATCGAAGTACGTGCAAAGAAGTCTTAGGAGCGTTTAACAAATGAGAAGAGGTTGTATTCTCATCCCATGTTAGTGTAATTGCTACATGTGAACTTCCGTTCTGTTGACTAATAGACCAATACTCATTAGGCTCTACATAATCGATGATTCCGGCTTTTAGATCGTGAGGATGTGTTGCGTTGCTATTCTCTAAAAAGTAAGTAGCTTGAATTTCATCCTGAATATCGGCAGGAGCAGAGATGGAGGCACTTCGTAAAAGACCGTCTTTTCCTATGGGAAAACGAAATTCGGTATCTCCATTTTTTTGCACAGTACCGTTTACATAGCTACTGTTGGATGCGTTGATAAAATCTGCATCTTCTTGAAAGATGAATTGTCCATCAAAAAGATCATTATAAATGATTCCCATCGAGAAATCAACCTGACCATATACATAAACACTGTTTTTTAGCTGATATGTAATATCGGAAGCGGTATTGTCAAAGACAATGTTTAGGAAATGACTAGCCTCTTTTCCTGCTACTTCTTGCATTGAAGTTCCTACAAAATAAGTAGTTCCATCATTTATTTGTGAATCAAAAGTGCAGGTACCATTGTTGGTAAAATGATGATTTAAATACAGCGCTCCGTTGTTTACCAAATAAGCACCTGCGTTGTTTTGAAACTCTTTTGTAACGGTTACTTCCGTATTGGGAAGAATAGTGAACACTCCTGTGTTTGTAGTTTGAGAAAAGGTTTTCTCAACTCCAAATGACAGCAAGACGATTGCAATGAATATTATTTTTTTCATGATTCCTGAATTGAATTAGAAGAAATAATTAGTTCTTGATGCCTAGTAAAGCTTCAATTTTCTGCAACCTCTCTTTTAGGAGTTTGTTCTCGTCTTCAAGTTTGTTGATCTTCTTGTGTTGTTCTATCGTGTGCAGATATAATTCCTCTACTTTTTCTAAAGTTTGAGTAGATAACTCTGTAAGATTAACCTGATATCCGTCTTTTGTTTTCTTCAAGTTTTTGATTCCTGTAACACCCGGTAAATGCTTGTTGGCTTTGATAAACGATTCTACTTCTTCTATAGACTTGAAAGTGTAGGTCTTGTTCATTTTAGAGCTACCATTTACATAGTTTTCAAAAACATAATCAGGATATAATTTTGTAGCTGTAGTTAAACCTCCGGCAATGGTCATGTTTCCATCTTTAAATAAGGTTAACGCATCACTTTTTACTGAAGTAGTTCCGTTTCCAACCACCAACAATCTATCGGTAGCTACAGCGTTGATTGCATCTCCTACAACATTTGTATTGTGATACCCCAAAGTTACCTGTCCGTATGATTCAGAAGTTATATTGAATCCCATTCCGGTGCTAAAAAGTCCGCTAACATTTACGCGAGTACCTACAGCAGTAGCTTCTTGACCGCTAACAGTATTGTGAGAACCAAATGAATGTCCAAAAGGAGATGAAACTGTATTGCTGGTCCCGACTGATATGCCATACTGATTAGATACTGTACTACTACTACCTAAAGAAACAGCACTTGAACCGGAAACAATTGAAGTACTTCCTATAGCAATGGAATTCAATCCGGAGGCTATAGAACTATGTCCTAAGGCCATGGAGGCGACTCCTACGTTAGCATCATCCCATTGATTTGCAAAAGCGTATCCTGCTCTAAAAGCCCCTTTGCTTTTGTCAAAGAAAAAGCGTCTATCATCATCTGTCCCGACTTGGTTGTGTAAGCTGCTAGATCCAAAAACAAAATCATCTGTTGTAATATTTCCGGTAGCATTGCTGGTAATACTTCCTGTTGTAGTAATCGCTGCGGAAGCACTTCCTCCTCCCAAAGCTTCCCAAGCAGTTCCATTCCAAGAATAAAACCCTGGAGTAACCCCGCCTGAATTTGCTGTATTGTATACCAACAACCCTTCTACATTTCCTGTAGCAATGGTAGTGGTGTCTGAAGTTCCTGTTAAGGCAACACGAGGCATTAAAAATCCTCCATCAGTACTATTTAAAGCTAATGACCCGTTTATGGTTGTATTTCCATTCTTTAAGATGCTCAAAGCATCGCTTCTCAAACCTGCATGCTCTCCGTTACCTACCACAAATAAACGATCGGTAGCTACATAGTTGGCAATATCCCCGGTGGTAACAGTAGGGTACATTCCTAAAGAGAATTGTCCAAAAGACTCAGCGGTAGCAGAAGAACCTAAAGCAAATGATTGAGCTCCCACAGCTTGAGTATTTACTCCTATTGCAACAGCATGAGTGTTACTTGCATTAGAGGTGCTACCTACGGCAAAACTATTAAATCCACTAGAAATAGCACTAGTACCCAAAGCGATTGATCCAAAATTGGAAGACCTAGCACCATTACCAATTGCGATTGATCCAAAACTAGTGGCAATTGAAGAAGTTCCAGCAGCGAATGAAGCGGGGCCGCTGGCAGTTGTATTACTTCCAAAAGCAGCCGAGTATATTCCAACGTTGGCTTCATCCCATTGTGTAGACTCAACATGACCGGCTCTAAAAGCAGCTCGATTTCTATTGAAATACATTTTTCGATCATCATCTGAGTTAGGAAGATTGTTCAAGCTACTAGATCCTATCATGAAACTAGCTTGGCTGTAGTTGAGTGGAGCTAGAGGTCTGTGAAAAGCATTCGAAATTAATGTAGCTGTAGAATTTGAAGTAAATACAGTATTGTTTTCAACTTCTGATCTTGTTGCTAACTTTTGCCACTGACCATTGGTTGCATCACCATTCCAAAAGTAATACCCTTCAGTAACATCGGCCACTGTAGCGGTATTGTAAACCAATAGGTTCTTAGAATCTTCTGTGCCAATAGTGGTAATATCTACAGTAGTCATATCAGTAGTTCCTGTTAAGGCTACTTTTGGCATTAAAACTCCTTGGTTATTTACATCAGACATATCTAAAATAGCGTTTGCCTTAGGGTTGGCAGTACCAATACCAATACTTCCATTACTTACCATAGTTTCGGTTCCTGTATTAACTCCAGTACCATAAATTAAGTTTCCTATGTTTAAACGATTACTCGCTATTGGATCTATATTAGAACGATATCCAATTACTATATTTCTATTTCCTGTAGTAGATCCTCCTGCTCTATATCCTAAAGAAATATTACCTGCTCCAGTTGTTAGATATCGATCAGATTCTTTACCAATTGCTACATTAAATCCTCCAGTAGTAACTTCTATTCCTGATTGGTGACCTAAAAAAGTATTATTACTTCCTGTAGATAATTTTCCTCCAGCATGAGCTCCAAATATTGTATTTGAACTTCCTATACTTTCACTTCTTGGTCCAGCATAATAACCGACGTAAGTATTATCATTCCCTTCTGTTAAACCACTAGCCGCATTAGCTCCTACTAGTGTGTTATTATATCCTGTTGTATTTGAAGAACCTGCAGTATACCCTAAAAATGTATTTCTATATCCTGTAGTTGTAACTCGTCCAGCTAGAGACCCTAAGAATGCATTATCTCTACCAGTAGTTAATTCTAGGCCCGTATTTGCTCCAATATTTACATTGTTGCTTCCAGAGGCATCAACACCCCCAAATCCAGCTCTAAAACCTAAATTAGTATTGTATGCCCCTGTTGCAACTCTTCGCGCAGATTGATAACCTAAATTTGTGTTTCCACTACCTGCGGTATTGGAATATCCTGATTGATTTCCGACAGAAACATTTAAATTTCCTGTGTCGTTTAATCTTCCGGTATTGGTTCCTAAAAACAAGTTATTGCTTCCCTGATTCTCTCTACCCGCTTCAATTCCTATGAAAAGATTATCCTGACTATTTGGACCATTATTTAACCCTGTACTTGACCCTATAAAAATGTTTCTACCTCCTTCTGTATTGTTTCCTCCGGCTAACAATCCGAAGAACATGTTGGTATTCCCTGTGGTATTAGAAATTCCGGCTCCTCTTCCTAAGAAGTAGTTTCCGTATCCTGTTGTATTGTTCAACCCGGCTTCACGCCCTATAAAGTGGTTGCTGGCTCCGGAAGTATTGGCTCTACCGGCTCTGTCTCCTACAAAGATGTTTCCATTTCCGGTAGTATTGCTAAACCCTGTTTCTGCACCAATAAATATATTTCGAGACCCGCTTCCTTCAGAGGTACCTGTTCCCCCAACTCCGGCATCTTTTGTCATATGAGTAGTACTTCCAACTTTTCTCAGATCTACATTGTCTTCTACAGTTTGAATATCTATTCGTAACTGCTCAATAATATCTGTATTGGCAAACTGATTCCATTTTAAACCATCCCAATAATAAAAGCCGGGAGTAATATTGGTGTTGTTTGTGGTGTTGAAAACAATTAAACTTAGTGCATTCCCGTTGGAAATGGTCAAATTGTCTGCCGTACTTTGTAAGGCTACCCTTGGTATCAAGATACCTTTGTTGGGAGAGTTAAGGTCTAATATGGAGGACATATTAGGTGAAGCTGTACCAATTCCTACATTTCCTGCATCAAGGATTGTGAATTGAGTATTAGGATCTCTGTCGCTAACTCCATCAGATTTTGTGTTCAATTCTACCGCATTGGTCGTAGTGTTATTGTTAAAAGCATCATTGGAAAAATCTAAAGAAGCAATGTCATCGATATTTAGAATTTGATTCCATTTGAGATTGTGCCAATAATAAAAGCCCGGCACAACATCGTTTGCTGTTTGTGTGTTAAAGACTAATAGACTAACAACATTACCATTGGCAATGGTTGAACCGTCTGTCGTACTTTGTAAGGCTACCCTAGGAATTAAAACTCCTTTGTCTGTCGATACAATATCCAGTTGAGCAGAAGTGTTAGGATTTGTAGTTCCTATACCTACCTGAGCTATACTGGTCATTGCTGTAAGCATTAAGCTGATGAAAAGTAACTTCTTTGTCATAATTTACAGTGTTAGATGTGAATGAGTCTCTTCGAAAAGTAAAATTTGGAAACAGCTATTTGATCATACTGTGTTCACAAGGCTTTCTCAGGCAAGAAAGCCTTTGTGAAAAGTCCCCATGTTCATCTAACTAATGAAAGAAGTTGTATAAAAGTACCTGCCCCCAGATTTGTTTACTTTTATAAGTTTTACATGTTATTGTTGCTAACAAAAGTGCCCAATAAATGCCCCGTGGAAGGCAGATGTTTATGAAATACGGGAGTTTACTTATTAAAATATTGAATTTTTTTCTAAAGCATTTTAGAAAAACACTTGATTTTGTATCAAATGTTAAAAGACCTGTTGGCAAGCTCTATAAACTCGTCTTTCTTGTCTTTAGAGATAGGAATATTCTTTTGATCACTCATGGTTAAGAAAACACCATCTTGTCGAGTTAATTGTCTTACGTGCTTTATATTGATCAGATAAGATCGATGAGGTTTGAAGAAAAGTTGGTTCTCTTCAAGTTGATTAGAAAAGAATTTGATAGGCTTGCAAATAAGCTCTACACGATCCTCTGTCAAATATACTTTTGTGTACATTCCATCAGCTTCAAAATACTTGATCTCTTCAAAAGGAGTAAACAATACACCTTTAGGAATTTCTAAAATAATGGTGTTTAGTGAAAGCTTTTGAAAAGTCTGCTTAAGATCCTTAATGTCAGTAGCCATACTCTTTTGCTGGATAAGCTGAGCAGCTTTGTTGATGGCTAATAAAAGTTCTTGAACATTGATGGGTTTCAATAAATAATCTACTGCCGAAAGTTTGAAAGCCTGAATGGCATATTGATCGTAAGCAGTAGTGAAAATGATTTGAAAATTAACTTCCTCAGGTTTAAAAAAGTCTAAAATTTGCAATCCGGAATAATTAGGCATTTCGATATCTAGAAAGACAATATGAGGTTGGAACTCTTTAATCACCTCAATTCCTTCCTCTAGATCAGAAGCTGTTTTGAGATCTGTGATATGCTCACACCGATTTGTAATTACTGTAGATAGTAAATTCCTTGCTCTTTCTTCGTCATCAATAATAAGTGCCTTCATTTTATTTTAGTATGGGGATTTTTAAAATAACTTTTGTTCCTGTAGGATTGTTAGACGAGTCGTATAAATCTAAAATACTACTTTTTATTTTTTGTTCCTGTCCTTTGTTTAATAAATCAATTCTACTTTCTGTAGCATCTGTAGAAAATGACTGATGGTATTTTTCTTTTCTTTTATTAATCTCTTCTGAAGCTTTTCGTCCTATGCCATTGTCTTCAATAGTACAAGTAAGCTCACTTCGATCTTCGTTTGCATTGAAAGAAACGATAAGTTGTTTGTCACCTTTCTTATGCAAAAGACCATGTTTAATGGCATTCTCTACATAAGGCTGAATAAATAATGTAGGAACAAGAATAGATCTTGTATTCATAGACTTGAGAAGAGTTACCTGATAATCCAAAGCATTGTTAAATCGAGCCTTTTCTAATTCCAAATACAATTGCAAGGTTTCCATTTCTTCTTCCAATGTAATTTCCAGCCTTCTACTTTGCTCTAGGTATTTTCTGATGAGTTTGGAAAAATCAGAAAGATACATGCTTGCATTGTACTGCTCATCCGTTAGAATATAATCCTGAATAGAGTTTAACGCATTGAAAATAAAATGAGGATTCATTTGAGATCGCAAATTTTCCAATTGATATTGGATCAATTGCTTGTTCATTACCTCTTTTTCAATAGCTTCTTTCTGTTTGATGCGCAATCTTTTCAATCGGTAGAAATAGAACAAGCTAATCAAGGATATTAAGATGAGATAAAACCACCATTGCAACCAAAAAGGAGCCGTTACTTTGATCTTGATTGGAATGAGATTGCTCTCAGCTAGGTTCTTTTTGTTGACTGCCTTAATCTCCAAAGTAAAGGATTTACGAGGAGTAGAAGGGAAGCGTATTTTATTTGTTTCAGCAGTTTTCCACTGCTTGTCTAATCCTTTCAAACGATACAAATACGTGATCGTATTATTAGACATGAATCCGTTGCTGTTAAAATTGAATTCAATATTATCATTGTAATCCAATTGATATTTATCGCTTAAGTCTACATCTTCATTATTGATAAAAATAGAAGTAAGATATAACCTTGGTGCAGTTACTTTTTTAAAAGCTGTTTGCTTATCAAGCTCTACAATACCTTTACTTCCTCCAATATATACTTTGTCTTTTGTGGCGATAATAGAAGATATCTTTGTTAAAGAAAGTTCGCTCAGAAGATTTAAGTTCTTAATAGAATCATTACCACGGTCAATAAATTGAAGGCCTTTTTCTGTAGATACCCAAAGATTGTTTCCATCAGCTTTTAAAAAAGATGTTTGATTGGAAAGAAGACCGTTTGTTGTATTGTAGTTGTAAACCACATGATCATCAACAATCCCTAAAACCCCGCTCTTGAAAGTAGAGATCCATACAATTCCATCAGAAGTCTCTTGAAAGTCAATACCAAAAATAGAACGTTTGTTAAACAAGATCTCTTTAGAGGAATTATGATCTTCTTTCGACAAGAATACACCATCTACATAACTTACGTATACATACCCTTTTGAAGTAAAGATGTTCGAATAAGAGCGTTTACTTCTTAACAGAGTCATAGAATAATCATTGGAGGTAGAAACCGAAGGAATAAAAACAGGTTTCTTTATCTGCGCTTTCAGTGTTTTTAGTGAAGGGATAAAATCATTGAGAATATAAGATTGTTTAGATCCGGAAAACACCAAGCTATGCTCTTTTGCGAGAGCAATGTCTTTGGCTGAAGAAAAACCTCTTTTCGTAGAGATCGTTGCGTTGGATAGATTCCATATGTAAGAATCAAATGCTTGGCTGATCAAAATGCTGTTGCTCTGTTGAGAGAAAACAATATTGTTAATTTCAAGATCGCTCAGGAGAGGAAAAGAAAAATAGTGCTTTGATTTCAAATTCTTGACAACAACTTTCCCGGTTTTGGTTCCGTAGATAAGGTGATCATAAACCAATACCATAGAAGTTATATCGCTTAAAGCATCCGGAAATTGGTATTTAGAGATCTCAAGATTTGGAACAATGTATAAACCATTATTAATGGTAGAAAACCAATAATTAGCATCTCGATCTCGTATAACATTTGTAACAAAGACACCATCTAATAATTTCTTTTGAAAAAGAAACTGTTGATCTTTATAGTTAAAAACAAAGACTCCATTGTCTGTACAAACTAGAAGCTGATTATTGATCGTTGAAATTCTTGTGATCCGCTGTTCTATCAATTCCTTTGGAAATGAAATTTCCTGAACCATATCGCCATTGTACCACAAAAACTTATTGTTAAACTTTCGTTGCCCTACATTTCTGTTTTGAACATAAACAAACAGTTGGTTTTGAATTGAAAAAAAACGACTTGAATTTCTATCAGGGTTTGCAATCAGTAATTTTGTATCACTAGCATCTACTTTATAAACCTTGGTGGTGGCGTAAAACAACGATGAGTTATGATCAAACAAATCATATACCGGTGTTTTTTGATTGTCAAAATCAGGTCTTTTTCGTTCTGTGATCTTTCTTGTCTTCTTATTGATGGAGTAAATACCAATATCTGTAGCAACTTCTACTTCCTCATTGCGAATAATGAATCTTGGTAAGAGATGATTTACCTTGTCTTTTAGATCTATAAACAGTTTGAGAGAATCTTTTTCTACATAAAAGAACTGACCTGAGATGTTGTTGCACCAAACTCTACCTTGTTTGTCTAGTTTTAAATTAAAAACAGAGAGCCCTCTTTTGTGATCTGTAGTGTAATTTCGATAAGAAGTCCCGTCATATCTATACAATCCTTTATCTGCTGCCAGCCATATAAACCCTTCATTGTCTTCAAGAATATCATAAAACTCAATATCAGGCAGACCTTCTTCTTCCGATAAATGGATAGATACTGGTTTTTGAGCATAGACAGATACAATGCTTAAAGAGATAACCAGAAAAAAGAAGAATTTTTTAAGGGACAAAAGCATAAATTCTTTCTGACAGCGCTTGGTAATTGACGAAAAATAAAAACAATATTTAGAGTTTTTCCTCTAAATTTGAAGGCTAATTTATATAAAATTTTATTGGCACTATAGAACTAAAGTATTTGGCTCATCGTAGAAGAGCTAATAAGTTAGTTTATATCTTTAGCAAAAAAAAAATACAATAATGATTCAAGGAATCACCAAAGGAGTTCAAGCATATTTTGGAGCCTTCCAGTTGATATCAAAATTAAAACTGTGGAGATTTTTCGTAGTCCCTATGATAATTAGTGTTATAACTGCAATTGTTATCGGAGGATTATCCTATGCCTTTTCTGACAATATTGGGGGCTATATTGCTAGCTTTTGGTCTTGGGAGTTTGGAAAGGAAACGTTTACTACCATAAGTACAGTTTTTGGAGGACTAATCATTGTAGTTCTAGGATTTCTATTATTTAAACATATTGTTTTAGCCTTGTCTGCACCTTTTATGGGACCCGTTTCTAAAAAAATAGAAGAGCATATAATAGGGAAAGAAGCACAAGCTACAGAATCTTCCTCCTTTGAATTATTGATACGAGGGATTCGAATAAGTTTGAGAAACTTGATAAGAGAATTAATACTAACGCTTCCTATTCTATTGATAGGGTTGATTCCTGTGATTGGGATTTTTTCTACTATTTTATTGTTTTTGATGCAAGCCTATTTTGCCGGCTTTGGAAATATGGATTACACGCTGGAAAGGCATTTTAATTATACAGACAGTGTCAAATTTGTAAAAAGAAACAGAGGCTTGGCTACAGGAAATGGAGTTATATTTATGCTGTTTTTATTAATCCCTGTAGTTGGAGTAATTTTAGTACTTCCTCTTTCTGTTACTGCTGCAACTGAAATAACTGTCAAAAGAATTCAACAAGATTAAATGAAAGATCAATTTTATCAATACATACAAGATTTACAAGACCGTATAACTTCTAAATTAGAAGAGATAGACGGGAAAGCAACATTTCAGGAAGACCTATGGAAACGTCCGGAAGGAGGTGGAGGTAGAACCCGAGTTATCGAAAATGGAAATATTTTTGAAAAAGGAGGGGTAAACATTTCGGCAGTACATGGAGAATTACCGGAGCCTTTAAGGAAACAATTTGGAGTAAAAGCAGGAGATTTCTTTGCATGTGGGTTAAGTTTGGTATTGCATCCTAAAAACCCAATGATTCCTACAGTACATGCCAACTGGCGTTACTTTGAAATGTATGACGGAGAAGGGAATATTGTTACTCAATGGTTTGGAGGCGGGCAAGATCTGACTCCTTATTACTTGTTTGATGAAGATGCTATTCATTTCCACACAGTATGTAAGAACGCATGTGATAAACATCACGCAGATTTTTATCCAAAATTTAAAAAGACCTGTGATGAGTATTTTTGGAATGCTCACAGAAATGAGGCTCGTGGAGTTGGAGGCTTGTTTTTCGATTACTTAAAAGAAACGGATGAGTTTAGCATGCAAGACCGTTATGATTTTGTAACGGAAGTAGGAAACAGCTTTTTAGAAAGTTATGTGCCTATTGTGCAAAGAAGGAGGGAATTGACGTACGAACAAGCTCATAAAGATTGGCAAGAAGTGCGAAGAGGACGCTATGTAGAATTCAATTTGGTGCACGACAGAGGAACCTTGTTTGGTTTAAAAACCAATGGGCGAATTGAAAGTATTTTGATGAGTTTACCACCAACTGTTCAATGGAAATATGATCACCACCCGGAAAAAGGGAGTAAAGAAGAAAAGTTAATCGCTGTTTTAAAAACTCCAAAAGACTGGATTTCTTAAATTGTGAAATTCTCAACAAAAATCCGTAAAACTGATTTATTTACAAGTAAATATCAATTTATTAGCTTCTTTTTAAGAATTTCTTAATAAAAAATTATTTTCAAAAGAATTATTCAATTAGAAAAATCGAGGAAAAGTCACTCATTTTTCGTACTTTCGCAATCTCAAAAAGAAATCTACAATGGCAAAATTTGAAGTTAAGTTACCTAAAATGGGAGAGAGTGTTGCAGAAGCAACGATCACAACTTGGTTAAAAGAAGTTGGGGATACTATTGAAATGGATGAAGCAATCGTAGAGATCGCTACTGATAAAGTAGACTCAGAAGTACCTAGTGAAGTTGAAGGAACCTTAGTAGAAATTTTATTTGAAAAAGACGCTGTTGTAGAAGTAGGGCAAACTATAGCCATTATAGAAACTGAAGGAGGTGAAGTTGTAGCAAGTACACCGGCACCAAAAACAGAAGAAGCACCAAAAGAAGTTGCAGAGGTTGAAAAAACAGTAGAAGCTGCTATTGAGACAACTTCTCAACCTATTGCAAAAACATCTGATTCAGGAAAGTTCTTCTCGCCATTGGTAAGAAACATTGCTCAAACAGAAGGAGTGAGCATGCAAGAGTTGGAAAGCATTGCAGGTTCAGGAAAAGACGGTAGAGTAACTAAGAATGATATCTTAGAATATGTAGAGAATAGAAGTGCAGCACCGAAAGCTGCTCCGGCTCCAAAAGCCGCTCCGGCAAAAACAGAGAAAAAAGAAGTTGCAAAAGCAACTCCGATTTCTGTGAATGGTGAAGATGAAATTATTGAGATGAGCCGTATGGGGAAATTGGTTTCAAAACACATGGTAGACTCAGTACAAACATCTGCTCATGTACAATCATTTATTGAAATTGATGTAACCAATATTGTAAAGTGGAGAAGTAAAGTAAAAGACGCATTCTTTAAGAGAGAAGGAGAGAAACTAACCTTTACTCCTATACTAATGCAAGCAGTTGCTTCGACAATCAAGAAATTTCCACTAATCAATATTTCTGTACAAGGAGATTCTATTATCAAAAAGAAGAACATCAACTTAGGAATGGCAGCAGCATTGCCTGATGGAAACTTGATTGTTCCAGTAATCAAGAATGCAGATCAGTTAAACTTAGTTGGAATGACCAAACAAGTAAATGATCTAGCAAACAGAGCGAGAGCAAATCAATTAAAGCCAGATGAGATCCAAGGAGGAACATATACCGTAACTAACGTAGGAAGTTTTGGTTCTGTAATGGGAACTCCAATTATCAACCAACCTCAGGTAGCGATCTTAGCTTTGGGAGCTATTAGAAAAGTTCCTGCTGTGATTGAAACTCCTGAAGGAGACTTTATTGGAATCCGTCAGAAGATGTTTGTTTCACATTCTTACGATCACAGAGTAGTAAATGGTGCTCTTGGAGGAATGTTTATTAAAACGCTAAAAGAAACATTAGAAGCTTGGGATGTAAATCAAGACTTCTAAAAGGAAAAATAAAATAGAAAAAGCCGCTCCTGTTGGAGCGGCTTTTTTGTTTACTCATCAAACGGTTTGTTTTTTAGTGTAATTTCTCCCAGTAGCGTATTGTTACTTTGATAAGTATTGAAAATTGATTATTTTAGACTGTTCCTCTAAAAAAATATTATGAAAAAGCTATTTACATTATTATTTCTATCGTTTTTGTGTACTCATGTAACTGAGGCACAGAATAGTTTGCTATGGAAAATTTCCGGCAACGACCTTAAAAAAGACTCTTACTTGTATGGAACAATGCATGTAAGTGAACGTATTGCATTCCATTTAGATGACGTGTTTTTCGAATCCTTGCTAAAATCAGACTATGTGGCATTGGAATCGAATCCAGAAAATTGGCTGGAATATTCATTCGAATCCGGCGAGCTTATGGGGAATTACAATCATACAAATTCTTCAGGGAAAAACTTCTACAACGAACAATTTCAATTCGATCCGCCTAACATAAGTGAGATTTCAGGCTTTTTATCGAACGAACATTATGTACTTAACGGTATTCTATACAGAACCAGTCCAATGATGCTAGACTTTCAGGAAGAAACATATTTAGATATGTTTATTTTTCAAAGTGGTAGTAAATACAATAAAAAAGTAGTTGGGTTAGAAGATATAGAACGTTCCTCAAATTTGGTAAAAGAAGCAACGAAAGGAAATTTTGTTAAAGAATCACCTGATGTATGGTTGCAGAAGATGATGAAGGAAAAAGGAGTTGCTAACCTGATGTCAGATTTATACAGAGACAGAAATATAGCATTGTTAGACTCAATTAATGCGGCTTTATACAATGATAAATATCTAGAAAATATGCTCTATATCCGAAATGAGGATATGGTGAAAAGTATTGACTCTCTAGTGAAGCATGGAAGTGTTTTTTCTGCTATTGGAGCTGCACATTTGGCAGGAGAAAAAGGAGTGATTCAAAAACTAAGAGACAGAGGGTATACAGTAACTCCTTTGGGGTCAAAGATTACTTCGAAAGGAAAAAAGATCAAAGAAGAAATTGAAGAAAAAGAAGCAAAGGTTACGTACAAAAGAAGAGTGGGTAGCGATAAATTCTTTTCTGTGAACTCTCCAAGTAAGCTATATGAATTAGGGTACAAAGGATTTACTATTTGCCTGAGTCCAAATATTCAAAACGGAGCCTATTATACAATTGCAAGAATTAATACAATGACTTCTTTTGGAGGTGAAATTCGATCACTTACCGATATGGATAAAATCCTTTTCGAGAATATTCCCGGTAATATTGTTAGTAAGAAAGAGATCGAGAAAAATGGCTATAAAGGTCTAGATATTGTCAATCAAACTAAAGTAGGAGATTATCAGAGATACCAAATATTCTTAACACCGTTGGAAGTTGTTGTTTTTAAAATGGCAGGAAAACGAAAGTACGTCTTGAAAAACAGTAAACTTTTTTTCGACTCGATTGAACTTAAAGATCTTTCCGGCGAACTTATAACAGTAGCTCCAAAGCATAAAGGATTTGAGGTTACAATGCCTAAGTTTTATACGTTTAACAACTCTAAAGAAATGGGAAATCGTTTTGTGCAAAGTATGGATGCGCAAGGCAACTATTATTTTCTGAAAGAGGTTGTTTTGAATGATTTGAAATATATTGAAGAAGACGATTTTGAATTGAAAAGAATTCATGATCGTTTTTATAAAAATATGGAACTGACCTTAGATAAAGGAAGATATGAAGGAGAAGGAAAATCGAGGGTTTATATTTCAAAATCTACCAAAACAGACAAAGAAAAATACACACACCTAAAAACGATTATCAAAGGAGGCTACTATTATCTGATGGGAAAGATCAGTAAAGATTCTACAGAACCTACTGCTTTTTTCGATTCTTTTAAACTAACAACATTGAAGCAAAATAAAGATGATCTGGAAGTAAAGAAAGATACCAGTTTACATTATTCGGTAAAAACAAGAGTAAAGCCTAGCTATGAACATAATGGAATTCGTAATAGCAAAAAGAAATATGAACCCTATGTAAAAACAACAAACTATTATGCAAAAACCAATGAGCATATAGAAGTCAAGTTAAAGAAGTTTCATGATTGGAAATCTTTTAAGAACATAGACTCTTTATGGAATTATGAGATTGACAGGTTTGCTAGAGTCGATTTGACAAAATTTCATTTGAAACAAATAGTTGAAAATGGGGGAGATTACTATAGATGGAAAGAGAAGTTTAAAATAACCAATAAAACAGCTGGAAAAGATGCCTTCGGAAATGAGAGCATAACCTATTTAATGAGAGACACTCTTTCAGACAGAGCTATTAAAGTGAAGAAAATTCTGGTAGACAGAAAACTCTATACTCTTAAAACTCTAGTTGATGTACGCCACGAAGACAGTGAATTTGTAAGAGAGTTTTTCAATACGTTTCAACCCCAAAAAGAAACAGGCAGTACAGATGACCTTTTTCAAGACAAAGTAGCAGTATTTGTAAAAGCTCTTAAAAATGGAGACAGTATTGCTTTTGATAGTTATTCTGAGATAAAGTTTAAGAAAGAACATATAAACCAGTTAATTGCCTTGGTTCAGGATAAATCTCTGAATTCCAATCAACAATTGATCAAAGATTATTTGATCGGTCAGTTAACAGAATTGAAATCAAAGAAGGTAGAAGAATTTACCGAAGACTTGTATAAAGAATCATTTAACAACCCTTACAGTCAAATAGCTATTTTTAAATCTTTGGCAAAAGAGAAGAACAAAAAGTCGTTAAAGAAGCTTTTAAAATTGCTAAGAACAGATATCCCAATTACGAACAAAAAATCGAGTATCAAACTGATGTTCTTGGAGCTAAGGGATAGCTTAGCTCTTACCAAAGAATTATTTCCTGAACTTCTCAACTATACAACTGTTGATGACTATAAAGAGCCTATATATCATCTGCTTGCAGGGCTTGTAGAAAAAGAATTGATCAAACCTAAAGAATATCGTAAATACAAAAGTCAGATACTTACAGAAGCCAGAATTGAATTAAAAAGACAATTAAGTTATACGATCAATAAGAGAAAAGATAGACTTGCAGGAACTACAAATTATAATCGAAATACTGGAAACTTGTTAGAATCTTATATAAAGATTTTAATGCCTTTTGCGCAAGATAAAAATAGCAAAGAGTTATTTTCTAAAATTGGCTTACTGGAAAACACTGAAGTAAAAACAACGTATATAGCTGAATTGATTAGATCAAATCAGGATGTGCCTAAAAAACTGCTTTATGATTTGGCAAAAGATATCAAAGGACGCTACCATCTCTTTACCAGATTAAAAGAAATAGGTAGATTGGATGTTTTACCGAAAGAGTTTTTAACGAAAGAGAAAATATACGAGGCTATTATTTTAAAGAATGAAGGACTTAAAGACAAAGATTCTATATTGTTTATAGGAAGCAGAGATATTACCATAAAAGGTAAAGCCCATGAAACCTACTTTTTTAAAGTAAAATCAGCGATGTATAGTTATGCAAAGCCTAAATGGACACTTCATTTTGCAGCATTTAAAAAAGAAGAAGAAATTCAATCAAAAGCAATCTATACAAGAGGAAAGCAATATATAGATGAAACAGAATCATTAGAAGATCAACTAAAAATTCACCTTGAAAAGATTCGGTTGAAGGATCGAAAAAGAGTAGATCTTTCTGTCAAACGGAATTATGGTTATTTCTAAGAAGTTTAAAAAAAGCCTAAATATTTCAAAACGCTCGCATAAAGCGAGCGTTTTTATTATTTTCGAGTTCACTAAAAATCAACTCAATGAAATTTGAAAACCCAATTCTGTTCTTTGTATGCGCACTGGGTGTATTTAATGGGATTTTGGTGAGTTTGTACTTCTTGTTATTGAACAAACAAAAACGTGTACAGAACTTTTTATTTGGGTTGTTAACTCTGTTTTTGAGTTTAAGAATAGGAAAATCTGTCTATGTAATTTTTACCAATAGAGAAGAAAGAGATTTACTAATCATTCAAATAGGATTGTCTGCTTGCTTTTTAATTGGAGTTTCTTTGTTCTACTATTTAAAATCTTCGATAGAAAACAGAAAGACCATTCCTAAATCGTGGGTATTACATTTTGTTTCTTTAGTTGTAGTTATTGTCACTGTAGGACTCTTAAAACCGTATCAAAGAGACCCTTTGTTTTGGAATTCATTCTTTGTCTGGTTTATTTATAGCGTGTGGGGAGTGTATTTGTTAGCATCCGCTTTTTTGATCAGAGGAAGTATTAAAAAGTGTTTTCGAAAAGAGAACTCTTGTACAACATCTGAGTATTGGTTAATAGCTGTTTTATTGGCAAACATCTTGATTTTTTCAGCGTATATCATAGGATATTTTTATATGTATCTTATAGGAACCATTACCTTTTCTTTTGTCTTCTATGGCTTATTGATCTTTTTTATTTTCCGAAAAAACAGAGAAACTATTTTTCAAGATATACCGGAAAAATATGCAACAAAACGAATTGATGATCAAGAAGCAAAAGAGCTTTTAAATACATTAATACGACTAATGGAAGAAGAGTGTTTGTATAAAGACACCGATATAAAACTTCAAAAAATAGCGAAACGAATTCACGTTTCTGGGCATAAATTATCTCAATTATTAAACGATAATCTAGGAAAAAACTTCACTACGTTTGTAAATGACTATCGAATAGCGGAAGCAAAGCGATTACTACAGGAAGAACAAAAAATAACCTTAGAAGCGATAGGTTTTGAGGCTGGATTTTCTTCAAAATCAAGCTTCTATGCAACCTTTAAAAAGGTGGTTGGAAAAACACCTTCAGAATATCAAAAGCAGTACAAGTAGTCCATAATTATAAATTAGGACGCCTAGATTATAACCCTTCATCTTTTCATGGAAGCATTTTAAGAGGTTTGCTGAAACTTAAAACTTTTTAAAATGAAAAATCTATTGATCATCGTATTTCTATGTTGCTCTTATGTGAGTTTCTCTCAAGCTTCAAGTGATGAACAAGTAAAAAAAACACTTCAAAATTACATTGACGGAAGCTCTTATAATAAGCTCAAATTGCTAAGAAGCGCTTTCTCTAAAAATGCGACACTTTACTTAACTACCAGAGATGGATTTAAGCGATTGACACCGGAAGATTATGTTGGTTTTTTTAAAAACTCAAAAGAAGGAGAGTTCAACGGACGTCATGGAAAAATTTTATCTGTAGAAGTAACAAAAGATATTGCCACAGCAAGAGTAGAGATCTCTATTCCAAAACGAAAGTGGATTTTCATCGATCTATTCCTATTGAAGAAGACAGGTGAAGGTTGGAAGATCATTAGTAAAACAGCAACTAGGATTGACAATGAATAAAATTCTAAAAAGAGCCTTTTGTCCTTTACTTTTCCTTTTTGCAAGCAGTTTACTAGCGCAGAAATCTGAGATTCGGTTTTTAAATACTGAAATCTCTGTAGACGGAAAATTGGATGAATCGGTATGGAATCAATTAGAAGAAGTTACCGGTTTCTTTAATCATATGCCTACTGATGAAGGATTGGCCAAAAATCAAACCGTTGTAAAGATCTATCACAACGGAGAGTATTTGTTTGTAGGGGCTGTTTATCATGACACTACGGAAAGAAGGCAGGTAAGCTCTTTAAAAAGAGATGTTTCTATAGGAATAAGCGATGCTTTTATCATGGTATTGGATACACAAAACCAAGAACAAAATGGAAACCTATTTGCTGTAAATGCTTACGGAACTCAAGTAGATGCCTTGGTTGAACGATTGAGTACAGGCTACGGATTAAACTTTAGTTGGAGTACTATATGGAAAGCCAGAGCACGAGTTGAAGGAACAAAAAACATCTATGAAATAGCAATTCCTCTAAAGACACTGAATTTCAGAAAAGAGAATACAGTATTTGGAGTGCAATTCTATACACGAGATATCAAAAACAACTCATGGACCATCTTAGAAAATGTAAAGCGAAATTTTCCAACTTTTGATTTAAGGTTTACACGGAAATTCAACATCCAAAATTTACCTGAGAGATCGGCATCCCGATATGCTATTACGCCGTCTCTAACTGTAAATCACCAGAAAGATGTTGAAGCTGATCATAGCGATACAAACTTTAAACCCAGTTTAGACGTTCAGTATAACCTGACATCATCTCTTAAGCTGGATGCCACGATGAATCCTGATTTTTCACAGATTGATGTTGATCAGCAAGTAACAAACCTAACTCGCTTTTCGATATTTTTTCCAGAGAGAAGAAACTTCTTTTTAGAGAATGCAGATTTGTTTTCTAATCTGGGAACCTTTGATGTAAACCCGTTTTACTCGAGAAGAATAGGAGCCAATAGTGATGTGCAATTCGGTATGAAATTATCCGGAAACATATCACCCAAAACAAGAATTGGAATCATGAATGTGCAAACAGGTGAGGAGGGAAGCATACAAGCTCAAAACTTTTCGGCATTGGTAGCAGAGCAGCAATTGTCAGAAAGGTTTGCAGTAACCGGATTTTTGATCAACAAACAAGAAACAGAAAAACTTCGTTTTGTAGATAATTACAATCGAGTTACGGGAGTAAACTTGAATTACAAATCAAAAAATAACAAGTGGACAGGTTTGATAAACTTGGGAAAGAGTTTCAACGATGGAATTTCAAACAAGAATCATTTTTACCATGCAGGAATTTGGTATACTACTCGGGGGTTATCTTGGGATGCTTCAATAAAACAAGTGCAAAGAAATTATATTGCAGAAACAGGATTTACGCCACGATTGTACAATTATGACGCAATTAACGATCAAGTTATTCGAGAAGGATATACGCAAACTTCCGGAAGAATTGAATATCGTAAGTTCTACGATAAGTCAAAAACGATCAACTGGGTTCGGTATTTTAATTATGTAAATGATCATTATTTTGACGAGCAAGGAGAACTCATACAATCATCACACTTTCTAAATTCGGCTATCTTTTTCAAAGATCTCTCAGCAGTTTATTATGTGGTTGAATATGATATAGTAGACTTAAAATATGGTTTTGATCCTTTAGGAAACGGAAATTCTTTAGTACCGGAGATCTATCGTTTTGGGATATTGAAACTTGGGTATAATTCGGCAAACAATCAAAAGTTTCGATATCGATTCAATGTGCAAAAAGGGAGTTATTATGGCGGAGATAGAATGGTTGCCGGAGCCTATTTGAATTATCAACTTTTGCCTTTTGCCAACATAGAAGTGTCGTACGATCTAAATGATATTGATTTAAAAGAGTTAGGAAAAGAAACTTTTCACTTAACTCGATTTACCGGAGAGGTGTTTTTTAATACTCGTTTGAATTGGACTACTTATGTACAACATAACACACAGCGAGATAATTTTAATATCAACAGTAGATTGCAATGGGAATACAAACCGCTATCGTATATCTATTTGGTGGTAACAGATAACTTTAATCAATACATCAGTAGGAAAAACTGGGGAGTTTCTTTTAAAATGAATTACAGATTTGACCTATAAAAAAAGCCGTTCCTTTGGAACGGCTTTTAATTTTATTCAATTACTTTTTATTTGATATCTAAAAAGATCCCACCACTAATGGATGGATTGGCCGCGATAATTCTTCCTGATACCGCTCCGCCATAAGTAAGCGAAACACCCAATTTTTTTGTGATGTAATAGCTAGCTTCTAAACCAACACCAATAAATTCTACATTATTGGCAAAAATGCTTCCTTGTGTATTATTTTGAGCATTTAAACTTCCGTTCTGTAAAGACTCTACAATATCAATTCTACCAATAACCCAAACTTTGTTGTTGAATATATTGATTCCGGATTCTAACCCAAGACGAAGTTCGTCTGAAAAATTTTGAGTCCTATTGTTAAACCCTAAATAAGCTTTAGCATAAAGAGGTGTGTTCTTAAGAGTGGTAGAATACCCGATCAAACCTGACAGATATTGATTGAACTCCCCGTCACCTGTTTGATAACTTCCATCACTTCCACCGGCATCTTCTCCTGTAGGTAAACCTAAGAGGAGTTTAGCAGAAGCCGACCATTTTCCTTTTCTGAAGAAATTGTAATTTACTCCTAAATCAATATCTCCAATAGAAGAAACAGCTTCTCCTTCCTGAATTAGTGCATTGGTAGTTCCTGAAAACACATTGTTTTGTGTTGCTCTAGCAAAAAAAGGTACGTAAGCAACAAGATCTAGCTTATTTGAGATTCCGTATTCTGTGTAGAAGTTTACATTGAATTGTGATCTTGTTACATTAGGATCGATATCTCCCGTATCAGTATAGTGCTGATCTGTTTTTAAGTACCACGCAGAAAGTTTGTAAAATCCTTTCCCTTTTCCTTTTGACCATTGTCCGAAGCTTGTTTGAGCTATCAAGCTAACAGCTATTAGTAATATAATTCTTTTCATCTTAGTCATTAATTTCTCCATGTCCAACTTTTACCGAGAATGGTTTACACCAATACAAAAGGTATTTATAATCGTTAATTGCAGTTTCCGGTATGGTATAGGAATGTGCTCCGTTAAATACTTGTACTGCGCCAACTTCTAAAGCACCGCTAATAGAATTTGGGTTGTTTGACAGGTATAAGTATAAACCTGGTAAACTGGTAGATGCTTGGTAGTTTCCTTCAATCTGTAGATCCAGATTTTGAGAATTCTCTATTTCAGAAATAGTAAAATCTCCTGTCAACGTATAAGAACTGGTAGAAATAATCATTCCGGATTTACTTACAGGACCACCATTGTCTACAGCTTCTGTGGTAACAGTAATTTCTTTTGTTTCTGAAATTGTACTGCCATCTTCCAGCGTAACCGAGACACCAATGTTTGCTGTTCCTTCAGAAATAGCCGAAAGCAATCCTTGATTATCTATAGTAGCTACAGCAGCATTACTACTAGACCAGTTAAGAGTTACCTGTTCTTCTTGTCCAACATTATTAAAAAAAGTGGCGTTCAATTGATATGTATCGTTTATTTGAATTTCGTCTATAGGGTTATTGATAGAAATTCGTTCATCGATCAGATCGTTGATAAAGTCATTTTCCACACAACTCAATATGAGTAAGCTTGTGAAAAAGAGAAAGGAAATAGTTTTTAAGGGTTTCATTGTGTTTGAAATATAGTTTTCTGTTTTGTCGAGATGATTTGACATCATTACAGAAAAACAAAACTTTTGAAGGTAAAAGAGACAATACTGTGAGTATATCTTTATCTTTAGCCTTTAATTAAAAATTTAGATGATGAAAAAAATGTTATTAGTACTTTTTGTGTTTTCGTCCCTAGCGGCAGTATCTCAAGAAGTAACTTTAAAGTTGAACTACAAGAAAGGAGATAAATACTTATTAAAAGTTGCAATGGATCAAAGCCTTGGTATCATGGGAGGTATGAATATGGAAGCTGATATGCACATGAGTATTATTAATGTCACTTCTGATAATATTACCACTGAAGCTAGAATCAAAAGAATGGCTGTAGATGTTTTACAAGGAGCTACAAGAATGAGCTTTGATTCTGATAATGTAGATGAAAACAGTAGCGAGCAACAAATTATGAAGCAACAGTTTGACCCGATGTTAAAAGCTGTAATTACACAAGTTACAGATAGATATGGGAAATTGATCAGTGCTAAAGTTGAACCTCAAGTGCCAGGAATGGATAACTTCGGGCAACAATCTGAGTATCCTAAAACACCTGTAAAAGTAGGTTCTACTTGGGAAACAGAAACGAAAGATGCTACTTCTGGGAATATTAAAATGAGCTACAAAGTAACAAAGATCACAGGGACTACATTATTTGCAGACATTACAGGATCTGCATCTGCGTTACCTGGATCTGAGATCAAAGGAACGTTAGAGGTAGATATTGCTACCGGTAATCCTAATAAAGTAGATGTATTGATTGCTACGGAAGTTCAGGGATCTAAGATCACTATTAAAACTACAGTAACGTCTACTAAAATCTAATAGTAAAGACAAAAATGATGATAAATACAATAAAGAAAATTGTAACAGTATTCTTATTGGTTGCTTCTGTTTCTATAGCAGCACAAGAGTCGGTGTTATTGCAATATAACTTTAAAAAAGGAGATCAGTATTTGATCGAAATGAATTTAAAGCAAGACATGGCACCTATCATGAGTATGGATATTGACCTAAGTATGGTCATGAAATCGATTGGTAAAGACGGAAACAACTTGAAGAACACCTACCAGATCAAAAGAATGAAAATGCTGATGGGAGCTCAAGGGCAAAACATCGAGTTTGATTCTGATGCTAAAGACGAAGATCTGAATGATGAGGAAAAAAAGATGAAGGCTGAGATCGAACCAGCGTTAAAAGCAATTATCTATCAAACAATAGATAGAACAGGAAAGGTAGTAGAGCAAAAGATGGTGCCGGATGTAAAAGGAGCTATGTCTTTGATGAACCAAAATCAGTTTACGAATATGGAGTATCCTACAACACCTGTAAAAGTTGGTTCTTCATGGAATTATTCTCAAAATATGAACGGCACAAACATGAAGGTAAAGTATACAGTTACTAAGATTACCAAAGAAAATGTTTTTGCAGATATTACCGGAGAGATCGAAGGAGTTTCTGGAACTGAAGCTGATGTCTCTATAGGAGGAAAAACAAAGATCGACAGAAGTTCAGGTATGGTTGTTGACATGAATTTTGTAATGAACATGTCTGCCAGTGGTATGGGGATTAAGATGAATGTTGCAATGAAGTCGAAAAAAATGTAATAACAGCTTTATAACAAACCATAAAAAAACCTCTAGAATTTTCTAGAGGTTTTTTTATTTATGATCTATTGATAACTCTTATGCTAACATAGTTACCGGATTCTCTAAATATGTCTTTAGAGTTTGTAAGAACTGTGCACCTACAGCACCATCTACAGTTCTATGGTCACATGCTAAAGTAACCTTCATTGTATTTCCTACAACAATTTGTCCGTCTTTTACAACAGGCTTCTCTACGATCGCTCCAACTGAAAGGATCGCTGAATTTGGTTGATTGATAATAGAAGTAAAACTTTCTATTCCAAACATTCCTAAATTAGATACAGTAAAGGTACTACCTTGCATTTCTGCAGGAGCAATCTTTTTGTTTCTTGCTTTTCCGGCTAAGTCTTTCACAGCTGCTCCTATTTGAGTTAAGCTCAACGCATCTGTGTGTTTTACTACAGGAACAACCAATCCTTCGTCTACGGCAACAGCAACACCTACATGGATATGACTGTGGTATAATGTAGCGTTGTCAGACCAGGTTGTATTTACCTGCGGGTGTTTCTTTAATGCCATGGCGCAAGCTTTTACAACCATATCATTAAAAGATACTTTGGTATCAGGAATAGCATTGATCATTTTACGAGAAGCAATTGCATTTTCCATATCTACTTCAATATTTAAGTAGAAGTGAGGTGCAGAGAATTTAGAATTCCCAAGGGCTTTTGCAATAGCTTTACGCATTTGAGAATTTTTCATTTCACTAGTATTTTCCTCTCCGGCAATAGCAAAGTTAGTTACTGCGGCAGGAGCACTCGTTGCTGGTGCAGCAGCTGCAGGAGTTGCTACTTTAGCAGCAGGAGTATAGTTTTCTACATCTTTCTTTACAATTCTACCATTATCTCCGGAACCTTTGATATCAGCTAAATTGATTCCTTTATCCTTAGCAATCTTTTTAGCAAGAGGAGAAGCAAAAATTCTTCCGCCTACTCCACTTCCAGATCCACCATCATTGCTTGAACTTGTTTTGTTTTCTTCTGCAACCTGAGGTAGAACTTCAGGAGCAGTATCTTGCTTAGGAGTTTCCTCTTTTGCAGTAGCAGATAAACTACCAGAGCTGTGAGCTTCAACCAATCCGGCAACATCAGTTCCTTCTGGTCCAATAATAGCTAGCAAGCTATCTACAGGAGCAGTTTCTCCTTCTCCTGTTCCTACATGTAATAAAGTTCCTTCATAGAAAGACTCAAACTCCATTGTAGCTTTATCTGTTTCGATTTCAGCTAAAATATCACCTTCTTCTACTTTGTCTCCTACTTTCTTTAACCAAGAAGCAACAGTTCCTTCTTCCATGGTGTCACTCAATCGTGGCATCGAAACAACTTGCACTCCATCAGGAATAACAACTGCAGAACTACTTTCAGCTTTAGCTTCCTCTTTAGGAGCCTCTTCAGTTTTTGTTTCTTCAACTGCAGGAGGAGTACTGTTTAACAATCCGGAAATATCTTCACCTTCTTCACCAATAATAGCTAAAAGAGAATCTACAGGAGAAGTTTCTCCTTCTTGTACACCAATATGTAATAGAATTCCTTCATTAAAAGATTCGAATTCCATGGTAGCTTTATCAGTTTCAATCTCGGCTAAAATATCACCTTCCTCAACTTTATCTCCTACTTGTTTTAACCACTTTGCCACAACACCTTCTTCCATGGTGTCACTTAATCTCGGCATGTTTACTACTATTGCCATAATTTATTTGATAAAAGGGTAATCTTCTTGTTCGTATACTACATCGTGAAGTAAGTTGATCTCTGGATATGGAGATTCTTCAGCAAACTTCTCACATTCTTTTACAAGATCTTTCACTTCTTGATTCATTGCTTCGATCTCTTTGTCAGTAGCATATTTCTTTTCTTTGATCACATTTAATACTTGAGTGATCGGATCTATCTTTTTATACTCTTCTACTTCTTCTTTAGTTCTGTAGTGTTGAGCATCACTCATAGAGTGTCCTCTATAACGGTACGTTTTAACTTGTAAGAATGTTGGTCCTTCACCACGTCTTGCTCTTTGAATAGCTTCATCAACAGCTTCAGCAACTTTGATAGGATTCATTCCGTCAACAGGTCCACAAGGCATTTCGTACCCTAAACCTAACTTCCAAATATCTGTGTGATTTGCAGTTCTTTCTACTGATGTTCCCATGGCATATCCGTTGTCTTCTACAATAAATACTACCGGAAGTTTCCAATTCATTGCCATGTTAAAAGTTTCATGCAAAGAACCTTGTCTTGCAGCACCGTCTCCAAAGAACGTTAAGGTTACAGCATCGTTTCCTTTGTATTTATCAGCAAAAGCAAGTCCAGCTCCTAATGGAATTTGACCACCAACGATTCCGTGACCTCCATAAAAACGGTGTTCTTTAGAAAAGATATGCATAGAACCACCCATTCCATGAGAAGTTCCGGTTGCTTTCCCATATAACTCAGCCATCACTCTTTTTGGATCTTCACCCATCCCAATAGGCTGTACATGATTTCTATAAGCGGTGATCATTTTATCTTTTGTAAGATCCATTGCATGCAAAGAACCTGCTAAAACTGCTTCTTGACCGTTGTATAAGTGCAAGAAACCTCTTACCTTTTGTTGAATATAGACTGAGGCTAATTTATCTTCGAATTTTCTCCAAAAAAGCATGTCTTTATACCAATTTAGGTAAGTCTGCTTAGTGATTTTTTTCATTCTTCCTGTTGTTTGTTTTTTACTTAAAAATTTCACCCAAATATTGGGATAGCAAATACAAAAGTAAACCTTTTCAATAGAATAAAAAAAGCTGTATTTATGAAATTAAAGATAACGTTTTCGTAGACCCGATTATTTGTCTTTGGCTATAAGAATTACGGCTTTGGCGCCGGTTGCCAAATTCCATTCGTTAGAAGAAATTACGTTTCCGTTTTCGTCATAAACCTTAAAGGCTGCTGTGTTAGGACCGGAAGTACCTTGATTTAATGCAATAAAGGAGATTTTATTGATTCCCACTTCCAAAGGAATGTCAAATCCTTGGAATGCTCTTTTAAGCGTAAGGTTCTTAACAACAGGAATATCATTGATCATAATAGTAACTCGATCTCCATCCGGATATTGAAAGTCTCTACAAACTACTTTTACAGATTTGGATTGAGTTCTAAAACTACCTAAATCTTGATCGATTACAGGGTAAGGTGCGTTGATCTTATTCCAAGACTTTAAAAAACGCTCTTCTGCGATCTTGGCAGATGTTAAGATCCCTTTATTTTTAAGATCATCGTCTTTTTTCTTTTTTGCCAATTTCTTCTGCTCTTTATCATAAGCTTTTTTGAAACCGTCTGCAGTACCATTTTTTAAGGTTTTAGGTTTCTTAACTTCTTTAGCAGGAATGGCTAGAATAGCTTTCTTTTTTCCTTTTTTCTCTGTACCACTTTTGTCATCAACCTGAGCCATGGCCCCAAGAGATGAAACAAACAATGTTAAAAACAGTATGTATGATAATCTTTTCAAAATGAGTTAAATTCTATAACTTCTTTCAACAAATATAATGCCGATATGCCAGTAAGTCGTTGTAAAACTGTTAAAACTTACTTTAAATCAGGAATATACTGTTTTGTCACTTTTTGTTACCATTAAAATTTTTTAAGAAATTAGTAGTGAATTATCATTGCAATATAAATTCAATATTCTGAATAAGAATATGTTATTTGATACCTTTTGATCAACTAAACCCTCAATATCATGAAGTCACTACCTTTAAAAGTAGTAGCGATTTTTTTATTGCTATTCTCCGTAAAAGCTTCTTCACAAAACTTTACCATAAACGGAATTACAGGAATCAGTTTTAACGAATCTGGAACAGATTATACAATAAATATCACTGACGATTTTCATGCTTTTGGTATGACGATCTCACCTCAAAGTGTGACATTAGATTATACGGCCGCAACCAAATCATTTGAAATTACTGGGATGGTAGAAAGTCAGTTCGACGGAAATACCATCGATGCAACCATTTCCTTTACAATTGAAAATCAGGTATTGCAAACGTTGTCCTTTGACGTTTCCGGAAATTTTAATTTGAACGGATTAACATTAACGTCTCAAAGTTTGGAGTTTCAGTGGGATGGAGCAAATAGTTACTATGAAATGTATGGAGGAGTAGAAGGTACACTGGAAGGAGAGAGTATTACACTGTCGTTTGGTGATAGTGATACTCCGGGACTGATCATAACTAGTGGGGCGATTACCACTTTTGAAATGTCTGTTGAAGGAAGTTTTGACACAAAAGATATTACTATTCAATCCGATGGATTGACTTTTTTATATAACAGTTCCGATAGTCAATTTGAAATGTATGGAAACGCTACTGTCTCTTTTGACGGAGAATCTTTGGATGCAGGTTTGGGAAATAGTAGTAATCCGGGGCTTATATATAAAAGTAATCTTATAGAACAGATCAACTTTGATGTGACTGCCGATTTTACTTTGAAAGGTTTAGAGATCAGTCCTGAAAGTTTTGGATTCCAATGGGATAATCCAAACAATCAATTTAAAATGTTTGGAACACTAAAAGGGAAGTTTGAAGGAAATGATATCAACCTTTTGTTGGGAATTAATAGCAGTCCCGGGCTGATTATCAGCAATGGGGTTATTCAATTATTTACAATGTCAGTTAGTGGTAATTTTACTTTTAAAAACATAACCATTACCCCTTTAGATCTAACTTTTTCTCATACATCAAACAATGAATTTAAAATGTATGGAACATTAATTACTGCATTTGATAACGAAACTATCCATGCTGATTTTGGAACCGATAGTTCGCCGGGAGTATTGTATGAGAATGGAGTAGTGGAGCAGATGAATTTTAATGTTACGACAGATTTTACCATGAAGGGAATCGAGTTCAACCCTCAAAGTTTTGGATTTGATTATGACAAATCCAACGATCAATTTGAAATGTACGGAACCATTAAAAGTAAGATAGAAGGAAACAATATAGACCTGTCTTTGGGAGATGCTAATGATCCGGGATTGATTATTACCAATGGAGTTGTTGACTCTATTGATATGGATGTAACTGCAGGTTTTGATTTTAAGAGTATTACATTTTCTCCTAACGATCTAACATTTATCTACAACAAAAGCGAGTCACTCTATGAGATGTACGGCTCTTTATCTGTAGCTTTTGATAATGAATCGTTAGATGCCACTTTCGGAGATGCTTCTTCACCGGGGTTTAAGTACAAAAACAATGTTGTAGAGTCTATAAATATGGGAGTTACGACTGATTTTACGATGAAAGGAATTGAGTTTAATCCTCAGGATTTTGGATTCGACTATGACAAACCCAACGATCAATTTGAGATGTATGGAACCATTAAAAGTAAGATTGAAGGAAATACCATAGACCTTTCTTTAGGAGATTCCGATAATCCGGGATTGATCATTACCAATGGAGTTGTTGATTCTATTGATATGAGTGTAACAGCTGATTTTGATTTTAAAGACATTACATTTTCTCCTGATGATCTAAGCTTTGCGTATAACAAAAGTGATGATCTGTTTGAAATGTATGGAAACTTGTCCATTTCTTTTGATGGAGAAACAATGGATGTAAATTTAGGAGATAGTGGAACACCTGGATTAAAATATGAGAATAACGAAGTTCAATCTATAGATTTTGGAGTAACCGCAGATTTTAGGTTGAAAGAACTGGAGCTAAAACCTACCAACCTGACATTTATCTATAAAAAAGCAGAGAACAAATTTGAAATGTATGGTGATCTAAAATTATCGGTTGGAAATTTTGATAATGATGTTGAGGCTAATTTGGGTAATTCTTCTCACCCTGGTTTTCTATATGAAAACTCAAAGATCAAGCAAGTAAATATTGCAATCACAGGTGATTTTAAAATGAGCGGATTAGATATTAGAGTTGATAGTCTAGGAGCGGATTGGGATTCAAGTAGTGGATATTATCATGTTTATGGATCAGCATCTGTGCATGTAGACGGTCAGTCTATTTCAGCAGATTTCGGAACGTTTAATGACCCTGGATTTGTTTTTAAAGAAGGGCATTGGCATTATTTCAATGTAGACTTAAATGCAGATTTTAAAATAGGGAATCTAGAGATCATAGCGAAAGACTTGGATGTAAGTTGTTGTGAGAACGGATACTTTGTGATCAAAGGAGAATTGGAGGTCAAAGAAGTTTTTTCATTGGCTGTTACTCTAGGACATGACGGCCAAGGAGGTTTGTTTATTGATACCAATGGAAGCGAACCGAAATTTAAACTAGAAGATTTTACTATAGATATAGAACATGCCAATCTAGGAGCAATAGACCTAAAGCAAGTAAAGTTAGAATTTAACAACGATGGAATTGTTGAATCCGATGTGAAAGTTGTTTTTCCGGAAGGATGGGAGATAGATTCTAAAATGAAGTTCAGGGATGTACACGGAAAAGCAGAACTTGATGAAATTTCATTAGCATATCGTGCAGATCAGATTGAAGATGCGATTGAAATATTTGAAGGTGTGCAGTTAACCTATTTGGAAGGTGATGTTAAAAACTTAACGAGACCTTCAGAACTGGAAGTTGGAGGGACAATAGGAACCATCTACGGTGGAGGCTTTACCTTAGATCATAAATCTGCGACTTTTTTAGAAATGACAGATGGAGTTACTATCTCCAGTAAAGAGTTCAAGATCAACGGAGATGTTAATGTAGGAGCTTATAGATCAGGAACCAATACTTGGCATGGTTTGTTAGGAGAAGGAAGTATAGACCTAACAGCATATTTTCATCACTACATCAAGGCAAGAGTAAAAGCAAAGTATCCGGGAGACCCGTTAATTGAAGCTGATCTTTCTGTGTACTTTGGAAGTCATGGAAACTTTGACGGTTTACTGGATGTAGAGTTTATTGTGCCTCACTGGGTACCTTTTATTGGAGGAAAACATTATGGAAGTGTAGATGGCGCTGTTAGATATAAAAAAGGAGATCTTAACGGGAGTTTTGGAGCAGCTTGGGTACGTATCAAAACCTTTTGGCATACGTATCATGAAGGAGCAAAATATACCTTTGGTTCTAGGCATGTTAGTTCTATAGGGAGCGGCAGTATTAGTAGCATCGAAAAAACCATTCACCATGATGAAGGTAGATCTTTACAAGGAAGTAGTAAAGTATTTGAATTTGATGTGCCACAACCAGCGCCTAATTCAATGTTAATTGATATTGATTGGGTTGGAGAGGTAGACAATGCTTTGGTAACGGTAATAGGGCCGGAAGGCACGTATGAATTAACAAAAGCAGTAATCTCAGAAGAAAATGCTATAGATGAAACACCTACCATGATCTATGAAGAGAACATGACTACCATTGCAAGGGATACAGTAACTACCTTCCTTTTTAAAACACCTTCAGCATTTAGCGAAGAAGAGATCATACACTCAAATATAGTAGATGGTAGATACCAATTGGTTGTTTCTTTTCCTGGAGCAGAGACTGAGATCGATACCATTCAGTTCAAACCCAAATGGCAGATTCCGGAATCGAATATTTTAGTAGCGAAGAACTCCAACAATAAGTTTGATTTGACAATTGATTACTGGACAGCTCTTCCAGACTCTACTTATGTGTCTTTTTATGTGAACAATGTCAACTCATACGAAGAAGGTAGATTGATCAATCACGCAAGAGCTGCTAATTATGATGAGTTTGGGTACGGAACAGAAACATTGGAATACACACCTAAGTATTTTGAAGGAAATACAAGCGAGCTATATTTCTATGCAGTTATAGAAGATGGCGTAAATCCACCATTTCGATCTGTCATTAGCTCGATGTATGATCATGAGTATGATTTTTCAGGAACAGTAACCGTAAATGATCCGCTAAATGACCTACTGGCAGAAGGACTTCGAGTCTTTTTAGATCTGGATAATGACGGAAATTTTGATACAGCTTCTACCGGAGGAATAGAACCCTTTAGTTTGGTTAATGAGAACGGAGAATTTGTATTTAGAGATATAGAACCTGGAACATATCCGGTGAGAATAGTATTACCGGCAGGCTACCGTTTTACAGGAGAAACAGATAACTTTTCATCGAAAACCATTGTTTTTGACGGAACCCCTCTACAGTTAAACTTTGAAATTGAAACGTATTAAGATGAAAGCATTACAAAAAATAATCACTGTTCTTTTCTGTATAACTCTAGGAGTACATACAGTATTTTCGCAAGACTTAATTACTCACGAATCCATTTCACCCTCAGCAAATGGTTTAACAGGATTTTCTTCAGCTGTCTCAGGAGGTTGGGCTATCGTAGCATCACCTCAAAAAGATGTAAGTGGAAAAAAGAGTTTGGGAGGAGTTACATTTTTTCAATTAACAGATGGACAATGGAAGATCTTTCAAGAAGTGTTGCCTTCAGATATTAGTGAATTAGGAAGTTTTGGTTCTAGCTTGGCAATTGAAGGAAATACGGCAGTAATTTCAGCAGCAGGAGATCATCAATCCGGATTGTTCTCAGGAGCAGTTTATGTATATAAGTATGATTACTTGCAAGCAAGTTGGATTCAAACAGCCAAACTCAAAGCATCAGATGCGGGGATTGGAAAACGATTTGGACATGCTGTAGATCTGTATAATGATATGATTCTTGTAGGATCTTATAATGCTGATGGAAATGAAGCAAAATCAGGAGCAGCTTACGTGTTTCAAAGAACCGATAGCGGATGGCAAGAGCAACAGAAAATAGTAGCAACTCAAGGAAAAACCAACGATTATTTTGGACATCAGGTTCATATATTAGATGAAAGTCATGTAGCCATTGGCGCCTATAATGCAGATGGAACAGCTGAAAGATCGGGAGCAGTTTATATTTTTCAAAAGTCAAATAATACTTGGTCAGAAAATGTAAAGCTTTATGATGAGCAAGGAGCTTCCAGTGATCTTTTCGGGTTTAGTTTAACATCCGGACCTAGATTAAACAACAGCGGAATTGCATCAGGTTTTCCGGGAATCTTGTTCATCGGAGCTCCGGGAACAAATCGTAATAACAAACAAACGGGATCTGTATACTTCTATACAGAAGATTCTTCAGGTTGGAATAAGAGCATGGAGTTAATCGAAGAGAAGAGCAATCATAATGATCATTTTGGGGTTTCTATCTCTTGTAATTCTAGCGGAAATCTATTTGTAGGTTCTAGCAGAGCCAATACAGATTCTAATTTAAATGCCGGTCAGGTGTTTATGTACGAAACCTTTTTTGGGCAAGGAAACTCAAGCTCGCAAAGTTTTGAGCTATCAGCTAATTTTGTGAATGCTTACGATCAATTCGGAACTCATGTAACTACGGATGATGAAAATATAATTATTGGTTCTCCTTATGCAGACACAAATGGGTTGAGTAATTCTGGTGACGTAAGTTTCTTTAGGATGACCTCATTGATAGGAGCAAGCTCCAATACTGAAGATGTTTATTCTTTAGAGCAAAACTCACCAAACCCTAGTTTGGGAACAACAGTAATTCAATATGGTTTAAAAAAGGCAGGTAAGGTTAAGATTTCTGTATACAACCTCCTGGGTCAGCTTGTAACGGTTTTGGTTGATGAGCAAAAAGATTTTGGTATTTACACCGTAAACTTTGATACTAGTAAATTAGAATCGGGTGTGTATGTATACAAGATCGAAGTGAACGATTTTAGTGCAGATAAGAAAATGGTTATTGGAAACTAAGTACTACTTGATAGGAAAGTCAAAATAGGTTTCCGGGTAGGGTTCATCTTTCAACGTAAAGTGCCACCATTCTTTAGCATAAGGTTTAAAGCCTGCTTCTAACATTAAATTTCGTAAAAGCATTCTGTTAGATCTTTGTTGCTGTGTTAGTTTTGGGTAGAATGGGTGAGAAGGAGTTCCAAAAAAGTCATAAGAACTTCCCATGTCTAGCTCTTTTCCTGTTTTTATATCTACAATAGTTAGATCTACTGTGCTACCTCTTGTATGCCCGGATCTTGAAGCAATATAATCTAGTTTAAAGAGGTCTTTTTTGGCTACATCCGGATAGTAATGCTGTTTCATTAACGTGTCATTCAACACCTTTGCCCATCGTACAAAATGATCAACAGAACGTTGAGGTCTGTACGCATCATATACTTTTAAACTAAACCCAAACTTTAACAGTTTAGCTTGAACTTTATGCAATGCTTTTGCTGCCGGAGTACTAATAATTACCGTATTCTTTTCGTAGCCATCAATTGGCTTTCCAATGAAATTATTGTTTGTGATGTAACGCAATTCAGACTGAATCGTTGTATCTATATCAGAAAGGTATGAAAACCCTTTTGGTAATTGAGAGTAACAAGAGATTGAGAGGGTAAAACAAATGAGAATGAATAGCTTTTTCATACTCTCAAAGATACAAAAAGACCATGACTTAACTCTGTAAAAAAAGTAAGAGCCGTTTCTTGCGAAACGAACTCTTACCAAGTAAACTAATAAAACCAAGTATTAGTAAGTTAATTAGAGTTAGCGTGTCTAATAGATTACTAATTTTGTATCGGTTGATGATCGTAGCTTAATACTCTCTTCAACGTCCATTTATTCTTTTTCAGCACCCACAGATGTGTAAACTTAGCTACCACTGTTGGTATCGTTTTTCCCTCTTCTCTTAGATAAAACTCATGGTCTCCTTTCTGGATTGCACCATATAGTTTTCCGTTGCTGTATAAAGGAAATACTTGGAGAGATCCTTTTACTAACTTTCTAAGAGGCTTGCTCTTTGGGTTACTGCAAATATTCTGTTTTACGGTTTTTACAAACGCTTCTTTCCCATTTGTAACCCCACCTGTATCGTGGTAAAACTCGAGATCTTCACTTATTAGTAGATCTAAATCTGAAATGTTACAATTATTGAAAGAAGATTCAAAAATAATACTGTCATTTTTCTGTAATGTCTTGAATAATTCCGAATCTTTATTCACTTGCGCATTACTCATGATCGAGAAAAGAAATGTAGCAATGGCTATTATGATCTTTATCACGATACTATCTCTAAAAAATTCCGCAAAATAATTCATAGCTAAAGTTGGTTAGTTGCTGGGTTTGGTTGATTGATGTTAGTTGATTATTATGATCTGGAACGAATTCCTCCTCCAGATGATGATTTCTTGTTTACTTTCTCAGGATTTCCTTTGTATCTGATGTCTCCACCGCTACTTGCTCTAGCTTCGATAGATTCTGAAGCATAAACACTAATGTCTGCTCCACTGCTTACTCTTGCAGTAACATCTTTACTTTCTAATCCGTAGGCGTGAACTGAACTTCCGCTAGTAGCGCTTGTACTGTGTGTATTGGATGTTCCACTAATTCTTAGATCAGAACCACTTGTAGAACTACTTGTTACATTATCAGCATCTACTTCAATTCTCATATCTGCACCACTACTGGTACTAACATCTAAGTCTCTGGCTTTGATAACACCTTGAGAGTATACATCACTACCACTAGTAGCTCTTAACTCTTCAATATTAGTTACAGTTAAGTACACTTTACGAGCTTTGGCTCTCCAGATATTACCATCTACATAGATTTTTAGCATATCTCCCTGAACTTCTGTCATGATGTAATCATGTAAGTTTTCATCAGCCTCAACAGTTAAAGATACTTTGTTTCCTTGTTTGATATACAAGTCAATTCCGCTACTTACTTTAACTCTTGTAAAGTCGTCGTTGATTTTTCTTTTTTCAGAAATTACATTTCTGTTTCCGTCA
Organism: Pseudotenacibaculum haliotis; assembly: GCF_042684245.1. NCBI lineage: Bacteria > Pseudomonadati > Bacteroidota > Flavobacteriia > Flavobacteriales > Flavobacteriaceae > Pseudotenacibaculum > Pseudotenacibaculum haliotis. The sequence goes on along the minus strand of NZ_JBHULH010000001.1, from coordinate 392,252 downwards.
ATTCTGTTGAACATATCTACTCCACATGATGCAAAGACTACAGAAATGAAGAGAAGAACGGTTAGTTTTTTTACTGTTTTCATGGTTTTTAGTTTTGTTATTCAAATGTCTATATATAGACGCTGTTTTTTTAATTAAGGTTACCCAATTGTTTGATTTTTAAGATGAACTGTTACTTTTTTAGTTTTCATTTTCTGTTTCAGGCTCTTCTTCAATCTCTTCTTCACAATCTGAACAATCCAATCCTTCCTCTGTCATTAAGAAATAATGCTCTATCATTTCGCTATCGTACATATTGTCTACATCATAAATACCGTGTAAAAAGCTCTGCATCGTTTCATCAAAGTATACGGTACTGTTTTCAGGAATGTATACTGTTACATAGATAACTTCATCTTTGAACTTGTACCTTGAGTTTGATAGGAAATAAGCATCTAGAGATAAGGTATTTCCATCCAAATCATATTTGTATTCTAATTCTTCTGCATTCTTCTTAGCAACGTTTCTGTTTCGTCCTTCTGATACTTTTCTCACTTTTACAGAGATTTGATCAGTATTACTTTTTTCTACATCAACTTTTACATAGTTAGAATAAGTTCTCTTTTTATCTCCTTGGTACACTTCAATTCTTCTTGTACTTCTTCTCAATCTAGATTGGTAGTACAAATCGTCGTTGTTTACCATTTTTAACTTCAATGTGTCTGTGTTTTCTAAGTACAGGTCTTTGGTGTCTATTTTGTTTCCGTTATAGGCTTGAGAAGTACCAAACTCGATTCCTGTAAAAATGACCATCAATAAAGCTACGATCCAAATACCTAATAAGGTTAATGATGTTGTTTTGCTGAACTTTCTTACGTTGCTTGATAAGATTCGTAATCCTAAAACAAATAAGATCAAGAATGGGAATCCAACAAGAACTAGCGAGCAAATTGCTAACAACCAGTGAGGTAATATAGAATCGTGCATGAATGGAGGAACATCTAAGAATTCATCTCCAAAGCCGAGAACTTCAAAACTACCTATAGAAAAAATAGCAAGAACAAATGAGATCAGTACGGAAGCGGATACAATAATGATTATGACTCCGATAAATTTTCCAATGACATTAAAGAATGCCATGATGATCTTACCTAGCGTGTCCAAAAAATCTTGAAAACCCGTTTTGGCCTTGTTTCCATTTTTTTTTACACCTTCATTTACTTTTTTTGTGACTTCGTTGGCTCCATCTTTGATCTTCTCGGTCATGGTTCCCAATTCTTCACGAATTTTTTTTTCAATGTTATCTATATTCACCGGCTCACCTTCCATCTGTAATTTTTCAGCGGTGGTCTTAGCTTCAGGAAGTAAGATCCATAAAATGATATATAATAGAACACTAAATCCACTGAATAATAATATGATGAAAGCCAATCTGATCCAGATCACGTCTACATCAAAATAATGAGCAATTCCAGCAGCAACACCCCCTAAGAACTTATCATCACCGTCTCTGAATAATTTCTTTGAGTTAGAAGACTGTCTTTTCGTGTATTTGTAGCTAGAATCTGTATAGCCTTCTTCACTACCTGCATAATCTTCCGGCTCACCCATAATTTTTATGATGTCGCTAATGTCTTGTTCATTAACAACTTGGCGAGCATCGGTAATTTTCTCTGATAAAAGCTCGCTAATACGAGTTTCTATATCAGAAATAATTTCATTTTTCCCCTGCGGATCGTCACTTAAAGATTTAGCGATCGCATCTAAATACCTCTTTAATTTTTGATAGGCATTTTCATCGATGTGGAAAAAGTATCCTCCTAAATTTATGTTGATAGTTTTATTCATTTTTCGGTGATTTTTTGCTTGTTACTTGGTTTACAGCATTAATTAAATTACTCCATGTTTTGTCTAATTCTTTTAAAAACATGCCTCCATTTTCTGTTAATACGTAATATTTTCTTGGGGGACCTGAGGTAGATTCTTCCCATCTGTAAGATAACAAGCCTGCATTTTTCAAACGTGTTAATAATGGATATATGGTTCCTTCTACCACAATCATCTCCGCACTCTTTAGCGTAGAAAGAATCTCAGAAGTATAGGCATCTCCATGCTGTAATATGGAGAGGATGCAATACTCCAGCACTCCCTTGCGCATTTGTGCTTTTGTGTTTTCTATTTTCATGTGTTGTTCTTTATTTTAGATAATCACATGGAACCTTTCGGTTACATTATTGTGGTTCGTTATTTAATAAATTTTATGGTAAAAGGATATCTGTAATCCTCACCTTTATTTGCCTTTACAGCAGCCAATATGATCAATACTAATTTGATAAGTCCTATGATTCCAACTAGTGATCCAAAACCGATGAGTCCAAAAAGGCTTCCAAAGCCTAGATCAAAATCCCATTCGTAATGCCAGTTGTTTCCGTATCCATGTCTCACATTGTTAAAAATAGAGCGTAAGAAAAACGGTACAGCAATAATACTTGCTATGAACATGTATAAACTATAACTGATATTAAAGTTCACAGCCTCTTTTCCTTGTTCATCTAAAAACTGACTTCTGTCTTTTAAGGTTTGCCAAACAATTAAAGGAGTAATGATACTCCCAAATGGAAATAAGAAACCTGCAAAAGCAGAAATATGTATCAAAAAAGCATTGGTATTCTCGTTATTTTGTTTCATGATTAATGAATTGTATAATACTTTACATTGCAAATATATGTTTAAAAAATGGTATTATGCAAAACATAGTACTAAAAATTAACAATTCATTAACATTTGGGTTTTGTGAGAAAAAGTGAATTTGTATAAGGGGCAAAACAAAAAGAGCCAAAAAAGATTTTTCATAAAAATGGCTCAAAAGCCCATGAATAAAAGGCTCAGCGAACTTATGCTACTTTGTAGAGGTCAAAACGGATTGTACACTTTTACCATTTGACTACCATTACACTGCCATTTCTACCTTCATTATCTACCATTTCTAATCTAAAGCGTGCAAAAATAGCACTCAGCCCCATGTATATTACCATTGATCACATAATAATTGGACCTAAAAGAAACGATTTTAAACAGAATTTAAAGTAGTTTTAAATGTTGTCTAGTTCTTCATTTTTTATCTTTTTTTGAGTTGGGGGTTCAGTTGGAGGTTCAGTTGGGGGTTCACTACCGTGTATTTTTAAGTAGGTTTCAACCCCATTTAAGGTCAAAAAAAAGCACTTAAATGCCGTTTTTTGGGCGATTCACCCCCCTTTAATACATGTTAGGATAATTCTAAATAACTTGAAACAGATTGAAAATACTGGGCTTACCGCCTATTTATGAGTTTGTTGAATTTGAAAAATGTGTGTGCGTAATGTTTTGTGGTCCTTTTCGGTACACTTTTGTGTATATTTTGTTCGGTGAGGAAAACCGTAAAACCGTTATGATTTATATCATTAAGTTCATCTCAGATTTATTATCAATTGTTTTTGCTGGATTTTTAGCTAGGTAGAAATACCTGTTTTTGTAATATATGATAAGCCTAGGTTAATAAACATCACCAAAATTGGTTAAATTGAAATTTCACCAAATAAAGGGAACTAGAAAGTGATATATTTTTTCTACATTTGAATTTGTTTGTATATCAGTTTGTCTGATTTTTTTATCAGATTTTTGAACTTACATAGAAAATTGCCTTTTTCCGTTCCCAACATTTCAGCAATATTTCTATAGGCTTTTACCTATGGATTAAAAATTTAATGTTAATAAAAAAAGTATAATATACTGATCATGTAAAAGTTAAGGATTCGTCTTCTTGGTAACTTTAGGTTAATTATTAATTTAAAATTTACCATTATGAAAAAAAGAATCGCAATTGTATCAGTATTTTTAATGTTAGTATCTGTAGGATATTCTAAATCTTATTCAAACACAATTGAGTCAAATGAGAAAACAGAACAAACCCAAGAAGATTGCATCGCTCCACCGAACGACCGTAACTGCAATGGTATTCCAGATGATGAAGAGGGGATTAGCTTCTTTGACATCCTCATTGATATCATTTTTTAAATCAAAACATAGTATCTTTAAAACGGTGCTTACATTTTTCATAATGTATGCACCGTTTCTTTATCTTCATGCAAAAATTGGTCAGAAAGGTTTTGGAGGATATACCTATTTAAACAGTTTTCTTTGGGCAATTGGATATCCATTAACTGGTTTAAGCTTAGGTCTTTTATTCCTCTATTATTCAAAAAGAGAAAAGCATGATAAAAAATTCAGAGTTTTTCTAAGTTATGGAGTAATGACCGTTTCGATGTTTTATATCGTTATGGCTTTTTTTCCAAAAACGAAAGAATATACTTTAGTGGAATATAACGGCTTAATGTTTTCAATAGCATTACTTGCTGTTTTGATTATTGTATATATCTCTGAAAAAGCCAGGTTACTAGAAGACACAATAAGAGATAAAGAAAAACTTAAAATAGCTATAGGACATATATTACGAGTTAGAAATGAACATTATAAAAAGCCAGCGTCTAAAGCTCTATATGCTGAAATACATGATGAAGCTATGAGGAATGTTACTACTGTCAAGGAAGATTCAGAAGATTATGACGAAGATTTTATTAAAACATTGAAAAAAATTGATGATTAGTGAGTGATGATCAAAAAATAGATTTATTCAAGTTAAGGAAATCTCTTCAGGAGAAAGGTCTAATACCTGATGGACATGATATTAATCATGAGAAATCTAGCTTAGATATTGCTAGGGAAGAGATGGAAAGATTGAAAAAGAAAAACAGAAATTTAGCAATTCAAATTGTCAACAAATTGTTGGATCTAAATTAGGCGTTATGAACATACTTTTTTAATGCCTCTATTATACTAGGGGCATATTTTTTTAACTTACCTTTTTCTATATTTAGCAAAGCTTTTAAAGTTTTATTTTCCCATAACAGGTCATAAATATCATTACCTTCCAATATGTGATCATTTTTTGCTGTAACAGTAGCCCATTCTGAAACCAGAATTTTTTCCCCCCTAAATAATATATACTTTTCTTGGTCTTCTGTTTTTTCTCTCTCTCCATCTTTTTCGTATAAACTTCGTATTAATTTAGACTTAATGTGGTTTACAGGTTTTTCTGACGATTCCCAATTTTGCACAGTACGCATAGTCACATTTAAAGCTTTGGCAAAGTCAGTCTGCGACATGCCTAAACTCTTACGTATAAATCTTATTTCATCTGATTTCAGATCTTCCTTCATATGAAAAAAATAGTTAAAACACGAAAAAAATAAATTCAAATACGAAATTTTTCGTGTTAATTTCGTATGTTTGTCTCAACGAAAAGACAAATAGTACGATGAGCAAACCTACAAAAAATAGAATCAATTTCAATGAGGACGCCCTTATAATTCTCAAAAAAAGGTTCGGATACTCTCTTGATTACATAAGAAAATGCATTAGAGGTGATCGTGAAGGATTGATGCCAGACACAATAAAAAAGGAATACAAAGTACTTACCAAAGCTGCTGAAGAAGCAGTTAAAAATAAGGCAGAGGAATTATAAAAAATTAATTAAGATGCCTGAATTTCTTGGAGACATATTGGTAGTATCAAAAGACGAGTTAATTCCTAAATTTTGGAGTTGTTATAACTCTTTAAAAACAGAACTTCGTCGTTACAAAGAAAAACCCTATGGGATAAAAAGAGCTTCGTTAGGAGGTAATGGAAGAAAATTATTGATAAAATATGATAGCCTTCCAAAGAGGGTTCAGGACCAAATCAAAGACCTTCGTAAATCAGATCATATTTTAGAGAAGTACTATAAAGTAGATCCAGAAGCTGTAGAATATTATAATGGATTTCAATACCCAGACGGATCTTATTTGGTTCCTGCGACGATTGAGAAGCTGATTATCAATGCCAATGTACTGTTGGCAATCATGAATTTAGAAACTGCTCGATCACAGGAACGCATCTCTAAAGGAGGAAGTCTTAGAGGAATCACACAAACACTTCACTCAGATTCGATCAGCTTCAATACTACCCTTCAAGAGAAAGAACAAACAAAACACACTTTAAATACTAATTACAGGCGATTTAAACAACAATTAAAGAGCTTTAAAGATGCATTTGAGATCTCTTCCGATCATGCTTTCAAAACCCTGATTCGAGATGCTGAAGGAAAAAGTAAACTGAATGCGCTCATTATCAATGATAAAACAGCTGCCCTTCTAAACAATATGTTCGCTGGTAGACCGTATAAACCAACTGCTACTGAAATTGCAAGAGAGTATGCTGCATTTATAAACGGACATATAGATATTATCAATAAAAAAACAGGCGAGCTCTATAATCCAAAAGAATATAAAATGGTAAAAAAAGGTGCTATAAAAAACTTTCTTCGAAGTTACAAAAGTAAGATTGGTACCTTTTCTAAAAGAAGTAGCAATCGTCAACAGATCTTACAGCAATTTGTTCCTTATGACACGTTGGAACAACCAAAGTTTGCAGGATCTATGATCTCAATAGATGATAGACAGCCGCCATTCTGGTACGATAAAGGGAAACGTATGTGGTGGTATTTAGGAATAGATCTTGCTAGCGAATGTATCACAGCTTGGGCATATGGTAAGACCAAAGAGGAACTGATCCTGAACTTCTATCGTCAGATGGTCAGAAATTACCATCAGTGGGGTATGCATATTCCTGATGCACTAGAATGTGAGAGTTCTTTGAATAGCAGCTTTAAAGAAACAATTTTGAAGGAAGGAGTTATGTTCAACAATGTTCATATCCATGCTAATAGTGCAAGATCTAAAAGAATTGAAGGGTACTTCAAACCTCTTAGGTATCAGGTAGAAAAAAAACAGGAAGGATGGATCGCAAGACCTTTTGCATTATCAGAATCAAACCAGCCTCAATATGCTCAGAACAAAATTGTTCCTTACGATAGATTAGTAGAGCAATGCTTTAGAAACATTATCAAGTGGAACAACATGGCAAACAGTCAAGATAAAACCTTGAGTCGTTTTGACTACTTCAAAAAGCACCAAAACCCAGATCTCACACCAACCAATTACAAAGCCATCATCAAACACTTAGGATATTCTACTGAGACCAGTTGTAATGCTGGAATTGTAAGACTTCAAAACCGAAAGTGGCTACTTGGTGACAATGATACGATATATACTGGAGAGAAACTGATCACTCTTTTAAATAAGGTGGAAGGGAAAAGCTTTGAAGTTTGCTGGTTAGATGACAATTCTAAAGGAATTCTAAAGGCTTATGTCTATGTTGACGGCAGATATGTTTGTCAAATTATACCTAAACCAGTAAGTGCTAAGGCTCCGATTGAAGCCAAGCAGCATCATAAAGATGCTTCTGTGATTATGGCAAGATACAAAGCAACCGTAACCTCTTACATGCAGATTCAAAAGAATTCGATTGATACTGTCACTCTGATTGACAACAGACCAGAAACAATTAGTGATAGCTTCTCAATTGAAGGTTTTGAAAGTTTTGAAATTCCTGATTTAGAAGAACCAGCAGAGTTACCAATGAGTGAAGTGGATTATGAAGATGAGTATTATCAAAATTTAGACCCTACAAACGATCTATAATATGAACGAAGTTACTAAAGAATACAAATTAAGAATTGTACAGAGCATTAATGAGAATGCTTTCAAGTTCACAACGAACAAAGCTCACGCTGTTTCAATTGGAATAGATCCCGCACAATACTCTAGGGTATTAGCAGGAGAAACTGAAGGAGTTCTAAGTGATAAAAAGTGGATGTTGATTGCCTCTAAGTACAATGTTCCTGCAACAGCTGATGAATTTGTATGGAAAGCAGCACGTAATACAGCAGTATATAAATATATCTACAAGCAGCTTGAGTCTTGTCAGAGAATGAGTATTTCTGGAATTTTCTGTGATATAGCTGACATCGGTAAGACCTTCACAGCTCGAGACTATGTGAAAGAGCATCGAAACGCCATTCTTATTGATTGTTCTCTTCATAAATCTAGGACTCAATTTTTACGAGCTATGGCTAAAGAATGGGGAATTGATCATCAGATACCTTTAAGAATACTAAGAAATGATCTGATTCAATATATGAACTCTATGACTACGCCAATTGTAGTATGTGATGAGTTTGGAGACTTAAACTATCCTGCATTTTTAGAAGTGAAAAGCTTATGGAATGCTACTGAATATAGAACCGCTTGGTATATGATGGGGGCTGACGGATTATCGGCTAAGCTCGATCGAAATAAAGCAAACAAGAAAGTAGGGTATGCTGAGATCTTCAGCAGATTAGGAAGCAAATATCAACGTATAACTCCTATTGGAGAACAAGAAAGAAAGAAGTTTCTGCTCCATGAGATCGCAAGGATATTAAAAGCAAACGAATCGAAATATACACCACTTGAGATGTATGCCAAAACCTTTGGAAGTCTCAGGCGGGTGTTCTTTGAAATCAAAAAAGAGAAAACCATTACCACTACTCAAAACGAATAGTGTATGCAGAGAGCATTAACACCAAAGAACCTATTTGATAAGAAGTTTACAAGCTTTGACTTCAAAGGGATTTGGGAGCAGATTTTTGGTAAACCAAGTACATCAGGAATATGGCTGCTATATGGAAAGGAGAAGAATGGGAAAACATGGGCAGCATTGCTCATAGCATCTTATTTAAGCACTTTCTCAAAGGTTTTATATATCAGTGCTGAGGAAGGTACTGATAAAGAATTTGTAGAATCCTGTAGACGTGCCAAGATAGATCCTAAGAACAACAATATTCATTTCATAGAATATGAACCAATTGAAGATCTATACATAAGACTCAAAAAAAGGAAAGCACCTAAGATCGTTGTGCTTGATAATTTAACGATCTACAATGAAGAATTAAAGGCAAGTGGAATGAAAAGACTCATGCAAGATTTTGAAAATATTTTGTTCATCTGTGTGGCACATGAAGAAAGAAACAAGCCTTATACAGCCGCCGCAAAAATGGCTAGCAAGCTAGCAAAAGTAATAATGAGAGTACAAGGATTAATGGTGATAGTATCAGGTCGAGTACCAGGAGGGAATTTAAAGATTGATCAGGAAAAAGCAGTATTGTATCATGGACAATAGAGATAATATATCGGTGAGATCCTTCATGCAACAAAATGAGATCGTTAACTACGATCAAACATTGTATGATGCAGGAATTGAGTGGATTGAGAATTTCTGGCATCATAACAAGAAGGCTGTAGATATTATGTCTCAATCTAAGATTTTTTGGAATTGGTGGTCTATGCAATGGGAACGAAGAACAGAACCCTGCATATACAAAAATGGACATGAATTAAATGAAACGAACTTATCTCGCTTAGAGAAGCTTCAGGTTTTACATGATTACAACAAGACCCATTCGATAGGTACAAATCTGATTTATCCTACCGATAGCATGCTGGATCTAATGAAAGAAATTGAGAAAGAACTTAAACCCGCTAAATAATGAAAATTATCACAAAACAAGAAGCTGAAGTAAAAGCCCAAGAATGTATTGCTTGGCTCGCTTATGCTGATGAAGTTCATCGCAATAGAAAACTCAAAGAGGCACAACGAAATTATTGGCTAGGTAAACTAGTACATATGGATGAATATGGACTTGATAAAATGACGATTAATGGATAAACAGACTTTGATTGATGTCTTGGCATATGACAAGTTTAACAATGCTGGTTTGAGTGTATGGGATCGAATCGAAATTCATCAACATATCTATCAACAGATCTCATTGAGTTCCAGACTAAAAGAAAAGATAAAAAGCATCATTGGAATGATCAGCTATTATAAATGGCAAAAACCTGAGTATCGATACAATGCTGCTAGAGAAATAGAAGTACAGGATCCCATCACTAAAGATTGGAAAGTATTTCAACAAATCAATAATAATTAAAACCAGTACAATGAAAATTACTCAAACGTCGAAAGACAAAACTTGGTATGACGAAAAAGGAACTGGAGTTCCTTTGAATCGAATCAATAAAGTAGAGCGTCTTCATGAACGATTAAGTGGATCCCTACTGAAGAAAGCTCAGAAGTTAAATAAAGATTTAAAGGCTTTTAAAGAGCTTGTAAATGATTACTGTACTCAGGCATTCGATGCATTCATGGCAGATAAGAATGTAGATATAAACCATAAAGGCAATTTTACCTGGTACAATTTCAATAGGACCATAAAAGTCGAAGTGAGTGTAAACGAACGAATTGAATTTGATGATATGGGAATTAAAGCCGCTAAGCAAAAATTGGATGACTTCTTGTCTATTTCGGTTGAGAGTAAAAACGAGTTTGTAAAGGATCTGATTCTAACAGCATTTGAAACATCCAGAGGTAAACTCGATGTAAAGAAAGTGATGCAATTGATCAGATATAAGTCAAAGATCGATGCTCCAATTTTCAAACAAGCTATTGAACTTTTAGAGCAAAGTATTAGAAGACCTGATAGCAAAACGTACTTCCGAGTATGGTTGAAAGGTCGAGATGGAAAGTATGAAAACATTGATTTAAACTTTTCAAGTATCTAAAGTAATGGTAGTAATAAAGAGCATCAATGACAGGCAGATTGACGTTAATGGAAAGGTAATAAACCAGGACATGAATGGTAATTGGATTTCTGAAGAGGAACTCACTTCTTCGGAGAGCAGATCACTTAACTTATATATCAAAAGCTTATGAACGTTACCACTAATCAGATCAAGAAGATTCATACTCTCTTATCTCCTGAGATCAAAAAAGACAAGGAAGCTAAGGAGTCTGTGATCATTCAATACACTCGAGATCAATCGAAGGTTAGCACGAAAGATCTAACCTTCGAACAAGCCAATGATCTGATTGTAGATCTCGGTGGTTATCCAGAGGTGAATGAATGGGCAGCATTCAAAGTTGCCAAAGACTCTCACAGATACATTCTGAGCCTTTTACAACATTCAGGATGGACTTACTATAGTCATAGGTTTAATAGAACAGTTGCAGACATGAATCGATTCGGGGAATGGCTACAAAGTGAGAAATCTCCAGTTAAGAAGCCTCTTGTCAAGCAAACTCCACAGGAAACAAGCAAAACGATTGTGGCACTTGAAGGAGTATTGAAACACGAACTGAAAAAGTCAAGGAGATAATGTTTGAAATATGGTCTGAGAATGAAGTATTCCGTAAGATTTCTTACAAGGAAATGAGATTGAAAGAAGCTTTGTATCGAGGAATGGGACAAAGTTATACGATTGTATATCCCAACGGAATTAAATACGAATGTAAAATAGTATTACCAAATGATCAAAGTAAATAAATCTAAAGGGAAGATTAAAGTAGTGATCAAAGAAGCTATAGTAATAACTCTGAGAAATTACTGGAGGATTGCGGAGAATAAAGAGCATTTTATTTTTTGCATCACCGAGTGTAAAGGAGATTTTCAAGTCTGCTTTTTCAACTTCTCATTTGCAATAAAATTCTACAATGACTAATCACTATAAAGTTCAAATTCTTTTGAATGGAGTGACCTTGAAGCTCAGCTATCGAAGAGGAAAGTTCTTCAGAGCAGAAAGATTGACAGGATCCATTACAGATCAACAGATCAAACAGCTTGGTCATATCATTCCTCCAAAGGAAAGTGATATTAAATCTTTTCAGAATACCTGGAATGAAAGAGTCACTTACCAAGAGATCAAAAAACAGAAATCACTCTTTACAAAATTCAGTGATGAGTGGTTCAAACACTATGAAGAAGAAATTGGATTACCTCCAAAGTTTACTGGAGTAGATGGAAAAGCTTTAAAGCAGATCATCGCTTATCTGAAACGTATCAATGCTGGAAACGAGCAAGTAGCTTTAGATAACTGGATTCTGATTTTGAGCAAATATGAAACCCTCAAAGAGTTTCATAAGGAAAATAAGGACTTGAAATATATAAACTCAAGATTGAATGTCATCGTCAGAGAAATCATCACCAACAACGGTTCCAGTTCTGCTGGATCTAATGGCAGCATCAGAATATGATAATCGACAGGTTGTAAAGCACTATGGTAATCTATCGATGAAAAGTGCTTTAAGCTCAAAGTCAAGAAGTATTGGAGCTATTTCTAAGGATGATGAAGACAAAGCTACCAAATGCATCACAAATCTCTTTAGAGCGACCTCGATGTATTTTGATAGTCAATTGTCTCAGACCAATGCTGAAGTAATTGCAACGGAGATCCTCTCCAAGTATGAGTATAGAAGTTTGAAGCTAGAAGATCTCGTAGTGATCTGCATACGAATTAAGGAGAGTGACATTTTCAAGTTGACTCCTGCGAAGATTATGCGAGAGATTAAGAAGTATTGGGATGAAAGAGTTAAAGCCGCAATCGAGATGAATCGTCAACCTTCTGGTTTTGATCAACAACTAGGAGAGAGAATGTTGAAGCATTACAGATCTACAGTATCTAAACCGTCAATTGCCAAGATAGCCTCTAAGCGAGGTCAAACAAATAAGAAGTATAAATAACGGAAATATGAACGAACAAGATTATCACGTTGTACCACACGTGAATTTAGAACCCACGAAAAAGGACCATTTTAACCTATCGATTGTAGGAATTGATCTAGGAGAATTTGAAACATCTGAATTGAGAAGTATTATAGGTCAAATTGACAACAAAATTTGAGAAAGTTTATCAAAATATATAAAACCAAATTTTAGGTTTTTATGAACAAAGAAAATTAGGATTAATCATCACGACGGGTGAAAGGGCGAATTCATTTTTGGGCTTTAAAAAGCTATTACGTACGCCTCACAGTCCAAGAGCAATAAACGGGATATGGGTAACCCGTCGTAAATAAAATTTTAGGTAATGAAAAAATCAACAAGATGTACTAATCCTCATGGATGTGCTTGCTACGAAGCAAATGGATATAGTTTGACAGATTGTCAATACTTCGATCACGATGATGAAATTATTAATGTAATAACTGACTGGGATTTTCCAGTAGCTTAAAAATAGTAAAATTTAAGATATGCCACCAATTAAGACATACGAATTTGAATCTATTGATTCACCAAATATTAAAGTCCTAATCCAATGTTATGAATATAACCAAGCATTGAGAATCTTAGAACGTACAGTAAAAGATTCGGACAATTATAAATCAGTAAACCTGTAGATTTTGACCAGAGACAATTCAAATAAAATCATTTTAGATCTATGTGGTGGAACCGGAGCATGGTCGAAACCATACAAGGATGCTGGTTATGATGTTCGCATCATTACTCATCCAGAATACGATCTATTTACGTGGGATGATTACTGGAATTGGATAGACAGAGTCTACGGAATATTATTCGCTCCTACTTGCACACATTTTAGTCTGGCCCGGACAACAGCGAAAACCCCAAGGAACTTATCTGGAGGAATGAGACTTGTTAAAAGAGGTCTTGAGATCATCGAGCATTGTCGTATTCATGGAGGACTTAAATTTTGGGCTTTGGAAAATCCAGTTGGCTACCTAAGACAACTTCTAGGGAAACCACCTTTAACATTCCATCCATGTGACTACGGAGCAAATTACACGAAGAGAACTGATTTATGGGGCTACTACAACTTTCCTAAAAAGAAAGTTCGTGAGTTGACCCCAGAGGAAAAAGCAAAGTGCACGATCAACAACCGCGATTTACCACAACTTCCAGAAGGTTACGCTTTACCCGATGGATTCCGTCCACAACAAGCTCGCCGGAGCATGACGGACGAACACTTTGCATTAGCATTTTACAAAGCGAACAAATGATAAACTAAGAGTAATCTATGAAGTACGGATATTATGCAAGAATAGGTTTAACACCTGTATTTGTTATAGCAGAAAATATTGCAGATGCTGTCGATAAATTAGAATTAAAGTCTAACGGCAAGAAATGGGAGTTTAACAAAACGGCTTCAATAGAAGTTATAGAATAATAGTAAGTATGTTGACAGTTGGTAAAATTAGAAAAGCAGCACAGGAGCATAAATTTTTGCTTCTAAGATTAAGTAGTGGTTTGGGTTTGCCGATAAACTCTAAAGCAGTTTTTATAGGAAAATACAATCCAAAAGCACACGGAAACAAAAAAACGGACTTCATCTCATACTTGCCTTTATCCTTTATGGATTACTTGACAAGAAAAGTTCCGATGCAGTTTGTAGATAGAAATCAAATTAAAAACTAATTGTAAATATTATGATACCCGATAAATGTCCTACATGTCCGAAATACGATACTGGTGAGTATTGTGATTGTGGACAATCTAATAGGGGTAATGATGCTCAACAGATGTTTGGATGTGCAGCTATTATTCTAGCTATCGGAGCTTCGATAGCCTTAATACTTTATGTAATTTATTAAAAAACCAACAAGATGATACAAATAGAATCTACAACAGACTACTCAAAATTTGCTACGATAACAGGTAACAGAAACCTGAATGAAAAGAAAATTCAAAGGATCATAGACGATATTGATAATGGATTGAATCTTTTACCATTATGCCCGATCATAGTTTACAAGGAAAATGATCGGCTTATGATTGTTGATGGTCAACATCGATTTGAAGTATCAAAGAGATGTGATCATCCTATTCACTATGTTGAAGGACAAAATTTGAGTCTTCAGCAAATAGCACGCCTGAATTCACGTCAGGAGAAATGGACACAGAAAGATTTTCTGAGATGTTACATTAGAGTGGGTATCCAGGATTATAAAATACTTAATAAAGTGCTGGAAGAGTTTCGTATTCCTTTGACAACTACAATGTCATTTTTGATGGGAAATTCAAGTTCCGTGAGAAATGTCAATGATTTATTCAAAGCTGGTGAGTTTAAGGTTAATCACTTGGAGGAAACCAAAGAACTCTTCAAACTTAATAATTCATTATTTGGGCGTTATGTATTTTCAACGGATCGCAATCTTCTAAATGCCCTTCAGAGAATTGTAAAGAAAGGTTTATGTGATTTCGATGTTCTAAGAACGAAGATTAGCAAGAACCCTATGATGATGGATAAGCAAACCAATTACAAAAATTACATCTTGAATATTGAAAAAATTTACAATCATAGAAACAATTCAAGAGTGATTATCTATTGATATAACTAGAAAAAAAGGGTACCCGTAAGGAATAAACTCACACTATTATAAATTTTGAATCAAATCTCACGTCAATGAAAAATTTTAAAATCTACTTAGAAACATTGTTTCTATTTAAACGACATGATGCAGTGCCACGAGGTATGCAGCTTATTATGGTTATTTTGGCTTGGATCGGCATTTGCGGGATACTTTTTCCTGGTTACATAATCAAACTGATCAATTGGCTATGAAAAATCAAAATGAATTCCATGAGTGGTCCGAGGAAGTGAACCAAGAGATAAATAAATTTCAACAAGTAGTTTCAAAGTTCGGGTTAACAGTCAATAAGATTGAAGGTACTGATAATCAAGGAAACAATATTCAAATTATTTGCGGATAAATCCAATTTTGAAAATAAAAGGTAATCATATAATTTTGTGATATGCCTGCGAAAGAGACCACTATAAAATTATACACTGACATCAGAAACCAGCACGCCAAATTGAGTAATCAAACTGAGTTTGGCGTGCAAAAGTATCACCCCGATTGGATTACCGCCAAACTCGCTCAGATGTTTTATAAATCAACTTCCACAATCGACAACATCATTTACCATAGAGTATAAAATGAATTTATCTGACTACACACTCCAGCCCATATCAAAAGAAGATCTCAACTTCAACTTTGATGACATATATGCGAGAATGAATTTTATAAATAATAAAATCATATCTGAAGAGAATGCCTTTTTCGTTAAAATAGCTTCAATGTGCCTAGGTAAACCTTTTGATGAGAAAAAGGACTTGGATAGATTCAAAATTTATAATTACAGCAACAAAAGTATTCTACTATTTGATGGAGAAGAAGTTGGTGAAATCATTAGGAATTATTCAATTGGTGGAGGTATTGAATTCATCCCTCTAAATTAGTCTTAAGGTATCCTAAAAATAGGATTATCATCAATTTCCCTCTCTATTGTTGTTGTATCGATCTCCACACCTTTCACCTGTCCATCCACAAACTCCTTCATCGCAGAATAATCAACCAGAACACATTCGAATGATAGCTGGTACAAGTTCCCTGCATTTCCAGTATCAACGGGATTAAAGGCAAGTCTTCTCATGCTGCTATAGTTATTACCAGAAGATCCATGGAAAAGCGCATACAAATGATCTAAGGATTCAATAAAGTTCAAAGCTCCATCTTGATTGTATGCTCCAGCATGAGTGTCCAGGAGTGTTTCATAATAGAGAAAGCAATCCACCTGAAGAGTTACCTGCTGTACTTTATTTCCTGTATCCTGAAGATCTCTAGATCTAAAACTCAAAAAGACAGCTGGAGTCGGAAACGGATGTTCTTCTTCCAAGAAGTTTATTTGGTTGTGCCAAAGGTCCACCCATTCGATCTGATTAAGATTCTCAGTTATTTTCGTAGCAAGTTCTTTGTATAGTTCTGTCCAAAATTGCATTTTAAATCGATTTTAAATGTTGTTTATATGCTTTTTAAATTCTCTTTCAATGTGACTCACCCACCAAGTGTTCAATTCTCTCATCAGAGTTTCTGAATGTCCTATGTATTGTCTTTTGGGCATCTTTATGATCATGCGGTCTTTTTTTGTCAGCGCCATCCATTTCCAATATGATTGTCCTGTGGATTTGAACATAAACCAAAAGAATTTCCTGCTCTTGGGTGTGATGGGAATGGTAAGAGTTCCTCCTTCGTTGTGAACCTGAGAGTACGGAGCGTTGGTACCAAAAACCAAAGTGAGTTTACTTCTGCTTAGGATCTGGAGACTGTCTCTTAGGTTTCCAGTTTGAACAAGAAGAGCTCCTCCTGTCCTGGTATCATTTTTCCGTTTGTCCCATGCCTGATATGAAGTATCGGTCCATCCTTGCTTTTGAAAACTATCCTTGAAGAAGTTCAGCGCATGAACCGATGAATAGCGAACGGCATCACTGACTACTTTTCGCCCTAGTTTTTCAAAGTCTGGAATTGGATTTTGCTTGTTCGACATTTTGTTTTACTTTTGGAGTGCGTTGCAGCTTTGTCTAATACGCTACCTTTTGCAGCTAGGTTAAGCTGCTTTTTTTATTTCAATAGATCACTGATTTTTATTCGCTCTACCGCCTTACCACTGATCAGGATGACCGTATCGAACGTATCTTTCTTATAATGCTTTAAAAGCCCTTTTAATTGCGATTTAAAGCGGTTTACACTAAATGGATAGTCCTGGTGAATATCAAATACAATTACCTTGACTCCTTGGCTCTTTGCAGACCTCAGATTAGAACTGATATTCTTTCCTTTTTGAGTTTTGCGATCGGCGAGCTTCTTGTCAATTTCAAACTCAGGATTCTTGTAACCTTTCTCTATGATGTGTGGTCGGATCTTCACCGAGATTCCACTATCGGATAGCTTTTTGGCAGCTGCAAAATTGCCCGGGAGATCTTTAGGATCTGCAAAAGGACTGATCTTCACATCAGCTCCACCATTTCCAGTATAGATCTTAGTATATGGAGCGTGTAATTTTGAGAGTTCAAAAGCACTTTGCACTTTCTTTGGTGCAGCACGTGAGATAACAAAGAAAGGATGCTTTTCACTGTAGACGCTTCCTGTTTTACCAACATTGATTTTGAATTCAGGCTTGATTTGGTTTTTTGGTGTTGGTTTACTTGTTGGACTATTGGTTGTTTGAACCACATAGCATCGACATCTCCATCCGTTCGGCGGATAGAACGAATCCCAGAATGGATCATCTACGGGTTTTACGATCCCATCAAATACTGAGTGATCCTCTCGCACTCTTTCATCTCCAGCTGTACGATATTCCAAGTTCGGGAATAGATCTTTATCCTTTTCATAAGACTGCCAGTTTCGAGCTTGATTTCCTGATTGACGTGCTGTTTGATGTTCTGCCTGAAGATAGTTCTCGTTGTAACGTTTGTTGGCTTTTTGAACCTGTTCTTTAAAGTCTTTAAATGATCTTTGGTTTCCATGGTGGAACTGAAGGTCATTGAACTCTAATAACTGTGCATAGGTCTTTGCTCCCGAGAATCGAAAGATGTTCTTTTGCATGGCAAGAACCGTTCTGTCCTTTTTAGGATCTTTACCAAATTTGGTGAACCCATTTCCCCAACCATCACGAGCTCCTGCGACTATATCCGAGTAGATCTGATTGATCAGATCCTCGCTTAATGATTCAGGTTTGAAGGTTCCATCATGAAGACCTTTTGCGATCGTCCCAACTAGCTTGGTGTATTTAGAAAGATCGATCGCCTGTATGTCAAGCTCTAAAATGCTCTGTGGATACAACTGATCAAAACGCTCAGCTGAAGGACCAAGGTTCAAACTAGACTTTTTTTTTTGAGGCTCTGGGTTGTTAGTCTGAGGCATCATGCTTTTTAATCCTGTAATTGGAATTCCCGTCTTCTCAGACAAATACTCCACGTCGATCTCATAGAACGAACTGAAAGAAACCACAGCATCAATAAGTTCTTGAAGTGTTAGAGTTTCTGCATCATCCCACTCAAATTTGTAGTTATCAAGACCACTGTAAACAGGGCTCAATTTTACAAGCCTCGGAATTAACTCCTCGTTGACCAATATCTCAATGAAGAACTTATCCAGTTTGATTTTGGTGTTGAGTATGTTCTCATGAACATTGGCGGCACCAACGTGAGCTTTTTCATCTGTGGATCCAGTAGCACCATTGATACGTTTTGATATCTCGTCATTGGCTAGTTTGGTTAAATCTTTAAACACTGCTGAGTTCCCTGCATTGGCATTGGTGCCATGCTCAATCTTTTCATTTCCCTGTGCAATCACAAAGTGATTTGATTTGAAGTTGAGCATGGAGTTGTATAGTTCGGTCATGCGCTTTTTGTCAAATCGATCGGTAAAAACGAAGATAGGTGGAATTCCGTATTTTTCAATATAATCTAACCAGGAGCCTATCCCTAGTTTTTTAGCAAGTACGATTGGAGCAAGCATAGCAAATAACCCGAGCATATTATCTTTACCTACCTGAAGATAGTAATCTTTGAAAGCTCCTTCTTTATAGTTCCAACCTTTGGCATCACCCACTTCTTTGACGATCATTCCTTTTTGAGGAATCACGTGTGCCATATCAACCTCAGTCACTTGCTTTAAGTGTCCGTTTTCTTTGAGATCAAACAGCTCGATTACCTTGGTTCCTGTGTACTTTGACATCAATGCAATATGGATGAATCCCTCTTCTTCAATAAACCAAAGCTTCTTTAGAATATCCGTCATTTCAGGATTCTCTTTTCCACTTTTATCTACGAGCTTGAAAGCAGATCCTCTTACGGCATCGATACGGTTTCCAATTGTTGCCATCAAATGATTGTCGAGCTTCAAGGACTGATACAACTCTTTTAGATTTAACCGGTTCGGATCTTCTGGATCAGTAGCTAACAAAATTGCAGCTTTCCATTCCTTAAGCGTTTGCTTTTGAAGTGTAGTGGCAGTCATGGTCATCTGATCAGTAAGACTACTGCCTTGTTTTCTTGATGCCGCTTCGATGTTGATCGTCATTTGATCAGCATTGCTTAAAAATTGCTTCTCGAAATATTTGTATATGATTGAATCTTTTAATCCCATAGTTCCGTCTTAAATGTAAAAATCGTCGTTTGTTAAATTTCCCCAAATAGAAGTGCTTTCTACCTGTCCATCATCATCTGTTGGCTTTGGAAGGTCCAGTGTAATTTTGCCAGCTGCAATCTTATCGAGTTCCTTTTGCACCTGTTCCATATCATCTTTACTGATATTGAATTTACGAGCAGAATTTCTACTGTGGATTTTTGCCAGGGTAAGTGTTACCAGGATATCTACCAGAGCTTCATCTTTGATCGGCGCGGTTTCATCAAAAATGGCTTCTACATCATAGAGATCTCTCAGGTATGGTTTGACCTTTCCGATGGCTCTTTTTTCAGCATTTTCGAGTGCCTTGTCGAAATCACCTGTACTCTCCTGGATAAATCGGTTTCGACTATCCGTTTTTAAATCATCTTCTGTTAAGTATATCATCTTACCATTGGTTTACAGATTTCATTTTACCACTGTTCCAGCTGTCTTGTCCTTCAGGTGCGCTGTAGATGTATTTCGCTCCCTCATGGATTGCTTCAGCATCAGCATCAGGAGCATCATCTTTGGTGGTGTATCCGTGATGAATACCGAAGAGCTGCTGCATCCCAATCTGAGTGTCTTTGTGGTGCTTTAATTTGATATTGTATTTGATTCGACCATTCTGGTACCTGGCTTCCAGTTCATCAATGATCTTTCTAAATTTGTTGCGCTTGTTGTGGCTTTCTGTGAGGTTAAATTCAGGTGCGTTTAATTCTCTTTTTGCATCTTCAACCGTTCGCCTAACTTCATCATTCCAGAATTGAGATTCTACTCTAAAATCAACATCAACATTTTTGGGCAAACTTTTTTTGAATTCAATCATGTACTTGACAGCAGGAAGCATTTTGGTTTGCTGTACAAAGCAATGAATCAGATAAAACTCTTCTTTGTACACTCCCCAAATTCGAACTGCATTGTAATCAGATCCATCATTGATGTGATTTCCAACTCTTCCAGCATAGGCAACATCCCAATGACAAATGATTGCTTTGAAGTGATCGATACGAGGAAGTTTTACCCATTGGACGTATTCTGATTTGAAGATCTTTCCGCCTTTGAGTTTGGCTTCATGGTTGTACTCTGATTTGGCAGATGTGACTCCCATTTTCTTCTCCTTACGTCGATAGTATGCTTTGGTATATTTTTCTTTCCATCTAGGCTCGTAGGTAATCGGGTCATAAGCTTTAACCTCGTGGACCACCCAATCAGGATGTTTTGCAGCAAGCTTCTTTAAGAACATAACAGGAGCAAACCAGTTATTTGGAAATAATAGACGTTCGTTTTCGCCGTCCATGGATGCCAAGAGTTCTTCTTCTACATATTCCACCATTTCGTCCTGGCGTTTTTCATTTTTGATCGTTTTTTTGGTCTCAAGATCGTCACAGGAATACATGCTTGGACGTTTTGGTCCAACACGCAATCCTCTACAACTTTGACCGAACCCCAGAGCTTGACCGATAAACCCTCCATTTGTCACCCATAGCTCATCATTCCATGAACCTGGTTTTTTCTGTTCTCCAAAGTCGGCGATGATTTGAGGATTGACTTCAAACTCAGCTTTGAGATCAGAAAGCAATTGAATAGCCTTTTTCTCTGAAACTCCTACCAATACGAAATACATGTCTATTCCATTTAACCACAGCCAAAAAGGAATGATAATATTGCACCAAACGGATTTTGCAAGTCCACGTCCCCATTTGGCAAATCCAGTGAAATTGCTATCCTTTAAAACCATAATAGCAAAGGCAATCTGAAAATCTGCACACTCTGAGGTTGCGTAATGAGGAAAATATCTTTTAACACAGAACCTTACATCCTTCTTTGCTTTTTCGATAGCAGCTTGCCTTTGATGATCAGTTTCAAATGCATTGACTTGACCTCCTTGTTGTATCAGTTCTAGTTTTTTCTGATACCTCTCGAGTGCTTTTTTATCTTCCTTTTTCACCTATCCAAATTTTAAGCTGACCGTTTGTAAATGCTTGCTTTGAAAGTCAATAGTATCTCTGTAGAGTTTCTCATCAAACTCACGAAGGTTTTCAAAAAGGTCATCCATGACTTCCAGATAAGTGGCTAGAGAAACCTTGTTATCTTTATCCAACTCAGTGAGTTGCTTACGCCATTTGCTAGCACCATCATCAATACTTCTCATTTCGGTATTTAACCCTCCTATTTGATCTCGATACTTTTTAATTAGCTTCTCATTTTTGGATTCGATGGCTTTATCAAGTTTCTTTTTGATGTCTTTTCGTTGCTTGATACAATGCAAGGTTTGATCAGCGTACTCTCCAAGGATCTCATTGATTCGTTCTTTTTGAGCATTGGTTGAGTTCACTCTAGCATCCCGTTGAGTTTTCCAACCAAACTTTTTGATCCAGTTCCCGATAGTCTTCTCAGTACGCTTTAATTCTGATGCAATCCACTTAGCGGTCTTATGATCTTTGACATACCAATTGTAAGCTCTTGTTTGTTCTGTAGTCATGGGGCAAATTTCAGAGAATGGAGCCTGCAACAAAAAAGCGTATTCTAAATTAGACAGTAATCACGGTACGAATCGTACCGAAAACCTTACCAATTTAGAATCTCGATTTTTTAAAATCATGAGGTGAGTTCAAATTTGCAGCATAGAATTTAAGACTCACGCAATTGAACTGGAATAAGATTATATCGTTTATTGACCCAAAGAAAAAGGAAGAAGTTGGGCGTATTGAGGCTACAAATAACAAAGGAGTGGCTTACTTTAAGATTATTGGACGTATATGGTCATGGTCGGCAGATTACGATAGCATTCTGCGAAGAGAAATCGATAATGCACTTTCTGACGGGATAAAAAAAGCCGTCGTTTATGGGAGCAGTCCTGGAGGGTCTGTTTTTGCTACTTCTGAGATTGCGAATCTTTTAGATCAGTTCGATGATGTAAAGATTGAAGTTGGTGCACTTATGGCATCTGCTTTCACCTACCTAACGTCAAAATTCCACACAACAATTAAGACAAATACTCAAGGTATGATCCACATGCCTATGACTTCACTTAGAGGAAATATCAAGGAAGTTAAATCCGAATTAAAGCTTCTTGAAAACATCACTGATGACTATGTAAAAACCTATTCGAAAAAGACAGGTAAGAGCGAAGATGACATCAAAGCACTTTGGGCAGATGGTGATTATTGGATGAATGCTACTGAACTTAAAAAGGAAGGGTTTGTTGATGCTGTTGCTGGAGAAATCGAAGCCTTCACTGAAGAGGATATCCTTGCGATAAAAGCTTGTGGGGCTCCTACAATTCCAAAAAAGAAAAAAATAAATAAGAATAATTCACAAAACTCAAATCAAATGGATAGAGAAGAATTGATAGCTCTTTATGGGCTTGAAGCTAATGCAACTGATGCAGATATCATGGAGGCAGCAAAAAAAATCAAAGTGGATGCATTAAAGCATCGTGATTCTGAAAAAGCAGCCAAAGAGAAGAAAGCTTCTGAGCAGAAAACAGCGGCTACAGAACTTGTTGAAGCTGCGATCAAGGACAAAAAGATCAAGGCTGATCAAAAAGAACAATATCAGAAGTTAGCTGAGGCTGATTACGATAGTACTAAATCTGTATTGGAAGCAATGAAATCGATTCCAAAATTGACGGATGAGTTGGATCCAAAAAACAACAATGTTGATGCCAACAAAGAAAAGTGGACATTGGAAGATTGGATCGAAAAGGATCCCAAAGGTTACAACAAAATGTTGGCTGAAGGAGATGAAAGATTGGAAGTACTAGAGAACGATTATTTTAAAACCTCAAATTAGTATGAGAAGTATAGGAATTATTGGCAGTCACATTACTGCTGAAGTAACGCATGTTTCATTGCCTCTTTTAAATCAAAGAGGAGAGAGAGAATTATTGAAGCAACTGAGACATGAGCACACATGGGTGGCTGAAATTCCATCCAAACAAAAATGGGTCAATAACGATGTTATCAAGATCCCAAAACGTGGAGAAGCTCCAAAAGTTTTGATTAACAACACTCAATATCCGATTGTCAAAAACAAGCGTGATGATAGTCACATCATTTTGGGATTGAACAAGTTTGACACCGAGAATACCGAAGTTTCTTTGGATGAGTTGTATGCACTTCCTTATGAGAAGGTTTCTGATGTACAAATGCAACATAGAGAGACCTTGGAAGATGAGACGATGGAATACGGTCTATATGGAATCCCTCCAACTGAAAAAGACGAGGCTAACAATTTGTTTATCATTGAAACAACTGGACCAGATCGTGGAGATGGGACATTGAAACTTGTAAAGAAAGATCTTAGAACGCTTCAGGAGAAAATGAATAAAGCTGGGATTTCTAAAAAAGGTCGAATCTTGGTTCTTTGTGATGAGCACGAAACTGATCTTTATGATGAAGACAGCAAGTTTGAGAACAAAATGGCGAATCATAAAGAAGGAACCCCAGCTCCAATGCTTTATGGTTTCAAGATCTATGTTGATTCAACGACTCCTGAGTATGATGACAACTTAGAGAAATTGCCATATCAATCTGTAGATGTTGGGAGAAAATCTTCTGTGGTATTCCACAAAAAAGCAACAGGAAAAGCAAATGGAACTGTAGTTCGTATTGCATTACCGGCTAGTATGAACCCTGAAGGAAGAGCACATGTAATTGGATACCAATTCTATCATGTTATTGTAGCCTACGGGGTTGAAGGGTCTGCCGCAGTTGTAGATGGAAAAACGCCCCCTCAAGCATAATGAATAACAATGGCGGTATTGCCTCATAACAAGGCAAACCGCACCCTTACGGGGGATTATCTTTTCAATGATGAAGTACTTTAAATTATATGAATTTGATAGCCCGGATCAACCTGGAAGCGGAAAGAATATGCAGGCATCTACATTGGATTTACTTGATCAGTGTAGAGAAGTTGCAGGAATCCCTTTTATCATTACTTCAGGACACCGAACAGCATCACACAATCAAAAAGTGGGTGGTACAGAAAATTCTAGTCACTTGAGAGGCTATGCTGTTGATGTTGAATGTAACAATTCAAAAGACAGATACAAGATTGTTCAATCCGCACTTAGTGTGGGATTCAATCGAATCGGTATTAGCGGGAGTTTTATTCATCTCGACAATGATCCCGCCAAGACCCCAAATGTAATTTGGACCTATTAATTAAATCGAATATCAACCATTATGTCAAAACGAAGTAACCCAAATCTCCGCAAGAACGGAGGAAAAGGAACCTTCTTTGGTAATCTATTGAGAGGTATTGTAAAGACAGGTAAAAGCGTTGGAGCTCCACTTTTAGATGCAGTCACAGGCGGAACTGTTTCAGATATCGTACAGGCTATTTCCGGAGATAAAGAGCTCAGCCAAGAAGACAAGGAAATGCTCTTAGCTGAAATGCAAAAAGACGTTAAGCTTGAGCAAGAGATCACCAAACGTTGGGAAGCAGATGCGAAAAGTGACAGCTGGTTATCAAAGAACATCAGACCCTTGGTTGTAGCCAATTTCACACTTCTTATCGATGTTGTGATCATTAGTTCAATAGCGGGTAAAAACCTAGGGGAAGCCTATATACCGATATTGATGACAATGGGTGTCACAGCTATTGGTGGATATTTCACACTCCGAGAGTACGGAAAATCAAGAAAGAATTAAAAACGTAAAACAATTCAAAGATGAAAACATACAGCAAAACTCAATTAGAAGAGCTAGCAAAAGAAAAATTTAAACAATATCCGAAGGCTGATGCATTGTATGCTACTTCAAATGGTCAGTTTTTCTTGATGGAAAACCGAGCGCAATTGTATGCCAAAGGAAAAAATCTATCTGTTGTTAAAATCGACAATCCTGGAACGGCCAGTCAAGATCTTCCTGAAGGGAATGCAAAAGATGTGATCAAAGCTGTTGAGAGCATTGAGGATCCAAAAACACTGGAAGCTTGGTTGAAATCGGAACAAGATGGAGATGACCGTAAAACAGTGAAAGCTGCCATTGAAGAAAGAATCAACGAATTAAACCAGTAATCCATGGCACAGTTAAAAGGTGTCGGCGTTAACAAGCTTGACGGCGGCTTAGGAAGAAGAAATCCATCCACAGATAATGTAGTGGCACTTGTCGCTGCCATGCCTGTGGTTGGATTGGGGGTAAATCTGAATGAAGCAACTGAACTTCTTCAGATCTCGGATGCTGAGACCCTTGGAATCGATGCAGCATACGATGCTAATAATACGGTGTTGGTGTATCATCACATCTCGGAGATCTTTAGACTGTCTCCAGATGCAACTGTTTATTTAATTCCTACTGCTACGGGAGTTAGTGTAAGTGATATTTTAGCGGATATCCTTCCAACGATCAGAGCAAATCAAGACATCAAAGGTTTTGGTTTTGTAGGTTTCAATGACACTCTGAATGATATGGCAACCAAAGTGGAGGCTGTTCAAACAGGACTTGTTAATGTACTTTTATCAGAAAACCGATACGTAGACTTTGCTCTTTTAGAAGGAAAAGGAAGTGGAGTCAATATCGCTGCAAATACTATTGCAGATCTCAGAGAAAAGAATGCTCCTCAAGTATCAGTGGTGATCGCCCAGGATCCTAACATTGCGTCGATCGATGCAGCATACAACAATTATGCAGCTGTAGGATCTGTATTAGGAATGATCTCAGTGAGAAGTGTCAACGAGAACATTGGATCTGTCAACATTAAGAACAAGCCATTTATCAAACGTGGCGCTCCAGATTATTCGCTTACCGATAGCGTATTAGATATTTGGCTAGATGCCAACCTATCTGATGGAAACTTAGCACAGTCTTTATCGAGAACAGATTTAAAGACTTTGACAAACAAAGCATATATCTATGCTTCTTCCTTTGAAGGTTATGGAGGAATATTCCTCAGTAATTCTCCAACAGCTATCGAGAAATCGAGTGACTATGGATTTATTGAAAACAATCGTACTTGGAACAAAGCAGCTAGAGTTGTAAGGCAGGCTTTGATTCCTGAAGTGAAAGGAGTAGTTAAGAAGGATCCACAGACAGGATTTATCAAAAGCACCAGCATCAGCAGATGGGAAGGTCTTTTAAATAGCTCCATGGAGCAGATGATTATCGATGATGAGATCAGTGGATTTGATATCTATATTGATCCTAAGCAATACGTTGATCAAGAAACTGCTCTGAAGGTGAAAGTACAAGTTGTCAAGGATGATATCGTCCATGAGTTCGAAGTTGATTTAGGTTACACCAAACAAATACAATAACAATGGCACAGACACAAGCAAGAATTATAAATAAGTTCGGGACTATGACAGGATGGAACAATATCACTGTCAATCTTTTAGGAAGAGATGTTGAAGGCATCACTGAGCTTTCTTATACCGATGAGGAGAAAAAAGAAAACGTTCCTGGTGCTGGTAAATATCCTGTAGGACGAGGAGGAGGAAACTATGAGGCTAAGGCTTCGATTACTCTTTATAAAGAGGAAAGAGATGGTTTGCTGGCTGCGATTCCTCAAGGTAGACGTATTCAGGACATTACCATGTTTGATATTACCATTGAGTACTTGATGCCAGACGGAACAATTAAAAAGGATCGAATCCGAAACTGTGAATTCATGGGAAATGGAGTTGAAGTAAAGAACAATGACGTATCAATTTCTTACAAATACGATTTATTGGTATCTCATATTGAATGGAACATAATCTAAGATCAATGGCAAATACTCAAACATACAAAGATATTACCAAGGAGCAAAGAAAGGAATGGGAAGCTAAATTTGGCAAGCATCGAATCAAAGATATCACCTTTGAAGTTGATGGCATTAGTTATGGGTTTGTTCTTAGAAAACCATCAAGAAGTGTCATGGAAGCAGTGGCTAAGGAAGGGGAAAAAAATATAGCAGCTGCTAATAATATATTTCTCAAGAATTGTGTACTCGGAGGAGATATGGAAGCTATTGATCTAGATGGTGATGTTTATCTAATTGTTATAAAAGAGATTTCTCTACTTCTGAATAAGAAAAATATAACAGTAAAAAAGCATTAGACCGCTTTAGGATCGATCCTGAAGACAAAGACAACGATCATCAATGGGTCAGTAAAATAAATGCTATCATTCGATCGCATTATGGTACTGACCCAACTTTATTAGATGATGACACTTGGGCAAAGTTATTCAACGAGTATTCCTATGTAAAAGCGGTGGAATTGAAAAACCTTGAAGTGGTCTTAAAATCCGCATTAAAAGAAGTTGTAAAAGAAGTTTTTGAAGTATTAAATAAATAATTCCAGGGATGTCAGCAAATGCAACCACAAGATGGATATTAGAGATGATCAACAAGGCATCTGCTCCGCTGAAGGACATTCAAAAAGATGTCAGAGCAGCTAGAGAAGGGGTTGATCAGCTACAAGAATCTTCTAAGAAAGCGAGTGCTATTGACTACTATGCGGTCAGTCAAAGTGTTCAAGAACTCAATAATCAGCTTACAAGTATTGCCCAACCTGGTATTGACTTTCAAGATAACTTAGCCGATGTAGAAGCGATCACAGGAGTAACTGGTGAAGCTCTTGATCAATTAGGAGAGAAAGCCCGGGCATCTGCAAAGATTTATGGAGGATCAGCTTCAGACTCTTTGAATACCTACAAAACAATCCTTTCAAGATTAGGACCAGACATCGCTAGTAGCCAAGAAGCTCTGGATGGAATGGAAAAGAACGTGAGAATACTATCCAAAACTATGGATGGTGATGCAGCAGGAGCTGTGGATGCACTTACCACTTCTTTATTACAATACCGTGTAGATCTTTCAGATCCTATCAAAGCGCAACAAACGATGAATGAAATGATGAATGTCATGGCTGCTGGAGCAAAAGAAGGGGCTGCTGAAGTACCAGATATCAGCGCAGCGATTAAAGTCGCAGGGGTTGAAGCTTCAAAGTCCAATGTGAGTTTTGTTGAAACCAATGCCGCAATTCAAGAATTAGCCAAAGGGGGGAAAGTCGGAGCAGAAGCAGGAACCGCTCTTCGTAATGTCCTGGGGAAAATGTCTGGAGAGGATATCATTCCAGAAAAAGCTGTAGCGAAATTAAAGAGCTACGGAGTGAATATGGATATCGTTTCTGACACGACATTACCGTTTACAGCTCGACTTCGTGAGCTTGGCAAAGCACAAGCAGATTCAACTGTCCTTGCCCAGGTATTCGGAGTTGAAAATGCAGCAGCAGCAAATATTCTTCTTCGAAGTGTTGATGCTCAGGATGAGCTACAACAAAAAATCACAGGAACCAACACAGCTTATGAGCAAGCAGAAGTCAAAATGGCAACTTATTCTGAACGCATGTCAAGATGGAAAGCTCAGCTGAATGATATTGGTATCTCTTTTTTTAATGCGACTCAAAATGTACTACCTTTTATAACAGCTGCTGGAACAGGAGCTCAAACCTTTGCTAATTGGAAAGCGGTAACTGAAGGCTTTTCAAGCGTATTCAATCTAAAATGGATTCGTGGACTAATCAAAGGAAGAGCTGCTACTCAGGCGTTAGCAGCAACCAATGGAGTTGGAGCTGCTTCTTCTGTAGTTATGGCGGCATCAGCATCTGCTGTGGGGACTGCCAGCGCTGCGGCTACAGGTCCCACCTTTGGACTTACAGCTGCAATTAAATCGGTAAGCTTGGCAATTAAATCTATCCCTGTAATTGGCTGGATCTTAGCCATCATAGGAGCATTGATAGCTCTGTTTCAATATATGTGGAAGAATTTCGGTTGGTTTAGAGGTCATATCTATGGAACATGGAATGTTGTCAAATTGGTCTTTAGTAAAATTTGGGAGTTCATAAGACCTATTGTTATGGGAATTTGGAATCTAATCAAAACCTACTTCTCTTTCCTATACAAGTTTTGGAAAACAGTCTTTGTCGGAGCCTGGAATATCATCAAGAAAGTATTTACTGGAATCTGGAAAGTGATTACTACGGTGATAGGATCTGTTTGGAAATATCTAAAAAAGGCATTCGGTGTAATTGCAGGATTATTTAAAAAGGTCTTTGGAGGGATTTACAATTTCTTCGCTGGTGTCTTTGATCGGATTTATAAAAAAGTATTTGGAATTATTGATGCCATTGTCGGAGCTATTAAGAAAGCTTGGAAATGGCTAAAAGGTTTTTTTGGAGAAGCAACCGAAGCTTACAAAGAAGGTATGGAAAAGGGTCAGCAGGAAGTTGCTGATCGCAAGAATAAAAAGAAGAAAGAAGAAACGGGTGACCTGAATAATTTAATCAAGGATGATGGTTCAGGGTTAGGGTTGAACTTAGCAAACCTTTCAGGTGGATCTAAAGGTAATGGATTTTCAGGGTCTGGTAAGAAGTTAGAGATCTCTGGAGGATCAGGAAAAGGGAACAAAACCATCACACAAAACTTGGAAGTCAAAAACTATTTCAACGTTTCATCAAATACAAATTTACAGGATATCGCTGATCAAGTGGTAGGATTAATAAATGATCGTCTTCGAGATGGTCTTATAGCTGCTGGATAATGTCAAAAACGAATTACAACTTACAAGAATTATTCCGTGTTGCCTTTGGTAAGACAGATCCAGTCTATACAACTGATTCAGTTAGTAGTGATCAGAAAAAAAATATTGCCTTTACAGGAGTAACAGTACAACCAAAGCAAAAGGCAGAAAGGATGAGTTGGCTTGGAACTCCAATTCTATTTCCAGTTTTATTCAAGGGAGGTACTTATCAAGAATACTTACCTAATGGACAGATCACCGAAGTAGTCATGTCTGATTTCTATTTGCCGGCAGCAACATTGGTAGATTTTAGAAGAGAAAAGAACATCACAGAAACTCCAGTATTAGGAGATGATGGAACGGTAAAAGAGATCTTTGGATTTGGTGATTGGAAAATCAGAATTAAAGGTCTGTGTTTAGATGAACCTGGCAGTTCAGCTCTTGATCAAATTACCGAGATCCTGACTTGGGAAAACTTGATTGGTAGTATTCAGATTAGCGGAGAGCTTTTCTCAAAGAAGGACATTGGAAGTATTGTTATCAAGAGTATCGAAGTACCACAGGTCCAAGGAAAACCAGGAGTTATTCCTTTTACCATTAATGCAATCAGTGATAAAATAATTGAACTATTAGCCTAATGAGCACTTATATAATGACTTGCAGAATCACATTCTTTGGTAATCAGACCAGAGATGATATCGTCTTGCGTTTTGTTGAGAGTGTTCGTATTGAAAGTAGCTGGAAGCTTCTTACTGATAGTGCCACCATTACATTGCCCCGAAGAGTTTTGAAACGAGTATTTGATAAAGATAAGATAAGAGATGTCTTTAGACGTGGAGATAGGGTAACGATCGAGCTTGGGTATTATGATTCCAGTGATAATAAGAATCAAGGGCTTAAAACCGAATTCGAGGGATATATCACACATGTATCAGCCGACATTCCTATCAAAATAAAATGCGAGGATGAAATGTGGAGACTCAAACAAGTTCCTGTAAACTACAGCAAAGCCAACGTGACCTTAAAAGAGCTGCTGAAGGATATTTTACCAGGTTATCAGATTGATGCGAATGAGGGTGAGCTTTTAGGATCTGTTCGGTTTTCTGAAACAACGGCAAGTCAAGTCCTGGAAAAACTAAAACAGGACAAGAATATATACAGCTATTTTAAAGGATCCACTTTGGTAAGTGGTAAGATCTACTCTGATGATTCAAATGTAGAATCTCATTATTTCAATCTAGAGAGAAATGCAGTGAGCAATAATCTCCAGTACCGAAGAGCTGAAGATGTCAAGGTACAGTTTATCGTGAGATCTTTTGTTAGAGGAAAAAAATCGGAATTCAAAATAGGTGAGCAAGGAGGTGATGTTTACAAGCTTAATTATGTAGGTCCTAGTTACGCTGAGCTTGACAAACTCAAAGAGAAAGCACGTGAAGATTACAATAGAGTAAAGTCTGATGGTTTGGAAGGGAATTTTGTAGCCTTCGGAACTCCATCAGTAAGACATGGTGAAAAAGTAGAGCTGGATAGTACTCTCTATTTAGATCGTGTTGGAATGTACTATGTCGAAGGGGTCAACAAAAGTTTTGATAGATCAGGATATCGTCAAATGATCAAATTAGACCGTAAGGTAAGTTAACGATGAAAAACGGAAGCAACATACAAGAATTTGGAATACTCTTAAATAAGGCGATCGCTAGTCAAGTTAAGGTACAGACACATTGGTGTAAAGTACTCAAGGTTGATTGGGAAGAAAAGCTCATGGATGTTGAGGGGATTGCTGATGAACTTCCTTTTTACAATGTACAACTTGGACAAGGCAGTTTTTACCGCAAACCGAAAATTGATAGCATCTGCCTTATTGGGATTATTTCTGGAGAAGAAGGATCTACTTTTTTGATCGATGCTACCCAATTTGAAGAAGCAATATGGATTAGTGGGGAAAGCACGATGACTATCCAGGAAGAAGGATTCATTTTTAAGCAATCCGACGAGAGCTTGAGAAATGTCTTGGGTGATTTCATGTCTCAGTTTGGTAAACTGTGTGATGAGCTAAATAAGGTTGTTGTATCGATTGGAACGACACCGAACATCCCAGTAATTGAAGGAATAAAAAATCAGGTTGAAACGCAAATTAAAGACCGTTTAAATAACATTTTAATTGGATAAAGATGGAAGGACTAGATAAAGACCAGCTAGAGAGTGATCTTATAACAGTATTTAGTAACCCGCAAAATATTAGCAATGTAAATACTGTATGCCAAGCATTGGCAGATGTTATTCATAATTACGTCAAAGCAGGAAATGTTGTCGGTACTTGTCCTTCATCTGGAGGACCGCTTACAGATGGAAAACTAATATAGAATGAGTGATCATAAAGACATAATGCTAGATGAAACCGATGATTTAATGATCAGCGGTGGAGATTTTTTTGTTGGAGAGAGTCTTACTCAGGAAACAGGAATTATCCTAAGACTCAATCAAGGAGATCTAAAGAGTGATCCTATCCTTGGTCCTAACCTGATCCAATTGGAACATGGAGTGGAAAGTGAATCGGATTTTGTGGAAAGAGTTCGGATTCATTTAAAAAGGGATAACAAAAATTATAATGCTGTGAAAAGCCGTATCAATATGAATTTCAAAAAACAGTAATATGGAGGAATTGCTATTAGAACATTTAGGAGAGCTTCTGACAGGTGTTGTAGCACTTTTACTCGGATGGTTTGGGAAGGAAAAAGTAAGCAAGAAAAAACAGAATGTAGATCTCACTGCTCAAATTCAAGGAGTCTATAGGGAAATGATTGCTGACACTGAAGCGAAATTAGAGGAGCAAGATAGAGAGATCAAAGCTTTGAAAGCAAAGCAGCTCGAGATCGATGAAAGTTGGAAGAAGAAAATTGCAGCTGTAGAGAAAAAGTGGCAAGGAAGATACAATAGGTTAAAGAATGAATTTGATCAGTACAAAAAGAATCATCAATGAGTATTATAACAATACATAGTCAAAATCTTTTGGATATATCTACACAGGAATCCGGATCCATTGAAGCTGTGTTTGATCATGCGTTATTAAACGACCTGAGCATCACAGATCAGTTAGAGGTGGGATCTTCATTAGAAGCTGCTCAAAGTGAACATGCGAACTCGGATATCACAGCTTACTACAAACAAAGAATAATTAAACCTGCTACTGGTGCTGTTGTAACTGAACGTATTTCAGAGGGTGCTGGCATAGGGTCTATGGAAATTGAGGGAATAACAAACGTATTTAAAGTCGGATAAAATGAAAAAAGCTTTATACATAGTAAAATCATATTTTGAGACGGGAGATGTACCTACTCAACAGCAATTTGAAGATACATGGGATAGTTTTCATCATAAAGATGATGGGTTCTTAGTAACTGACAAAACTATACATCCTAATGGGGATGTGACTTTTACATTTAGTGATGGTAGCAATCTAACTATTGATAAATTCATTGAGGATGCAACAAAACCCATTGAATACATTGATGGATTACTGGCTCAACTTACATCGATTAATAATGCTTTGACAAACAAAGTAGATAAAGAAGCAGGTAAAGGGCTTTCTGATACAAATTACTCTCAGGTAGAAAAAGATAAATTAGCAGGACTTGAGAATTATGTTCCCCCAGTATCAAAACCAATTAGTTTTATTGATGGTCTTCAGGATCTATTGAATCAAATCCAGCAGGATATCACCTTAAAAGTTGATAAAGTCGATGGTAAAGGATTATCTTCAAATGATTATACTGATCAAGAGAAAGCAGATCTTTCCTTAAACACATCTGCGAGAGTTTCAAATGCTGAGAGAATCAAATGGAACAATCATTTATCTGAGTGGGTTCAAAATGAAGTTTTGAAGACAGAGATGGATATGATAATTCGTGTTTGGAATGGGTCTATTTGGAAGTTTATTGGCGATTTTACTAATGGTGAATTCATTACTACTGATGTTGAAACTGAAATCTCACAAGATAAATGGATGGAAGTCATCTCTACTTTTCCTGCTGTAGAATTTGCTACTATCAACCCAAAGTCTATTGCTCCTAACACTCAGAAATGGTTTCAGATAGATGGTTCGAATATTAAAAACGGAACTACCTTACATCCTAACAAAAACATTACTGTTTTGAATTACATCTATGAAAGCGCAAATAGAATGCTTGTAGAATTACAATCTACTGTTACAGAAGAAAATGATATTGAGATCGATATTGATAATGGAAAAAGAACTCGTTTGATCTCTGACTTTGCTGTAACACAAGGAGAAGTTTTGATACCAGGTGTAGTGGGGTCAGAATGGCTAAACACCCATAGCCAGTTGATTTACACTATAGGGGGGTGGGAAGCTCAGGTAACTGGAAGTAAATATGTAGGTCGTTTTGGAGAGATTCCAACAGCTAGTGATTTTGAATTTAAGTTTAGAATCAATTCAAATGTTATTGATCCCAACATGTATTTTGGTTTTAAAACAGATCCGAATGACTTCACGGTAAATAGTAATGCAGCTCTTTTTATTAGGGCTGGTGTAGATGCAGGGACTTACTATATAAGGCATGGAAATACAACTCCTATTCATACAGATATTGCTGATCAACTTATTACAGCAAAAAGAATCATGCAAGGAGCATCTACTTGTATCGTTGAATTCTATAGAGGTCTCGAGCTCGTTTACACTACTCCAATTATAAATGTGAACGGGTCTTGGTACCCATACTTTTATACTTATACCAATGGTAAAATGACAGAAATTGAATTAAAAATTGTTTAAAAATGTTTGTATTTATAGAAAAAAACCCATGGTTATCAGGTAAGACAGATGATGAGATAATGTCTTTAGACTATAGATTTTTTATAGGAATGAAGTCTGCCATAAAGTTCTATGACAATGTTACCGGTGCAAAAACTCACCAAGATTATCTATATGAAGATAAGTCTGGAAAACTTCATTTGGTTATCAGGCAATTTTACGAAGATGTTGTTGATCATGATGGTGCTTTAGTTGACTATAAGACAAAGACGTTTTGGTATAAGACAATAGGAGATCATCTAATAAAGCAAGAAACATTAAAATTAAGTTCTGATAAGCTCTATGATCTACAAATTAGCAGAAGAAATAGAGTGAAGCAATATCTTTTAAAAGAAGCTGAAACAGCTGCTAATCCTATGATACATCCAATATTCACATTATTGTTTAATTGGTTAGAAGCAGATTTATCTACTTGGATCAATACAGGTGATGCAAGCTTCTTGCATGATAAATTAGACAATGCGCCATCGACTGATGATCAAAAAGTGATCTCAATATTTGGGACAAATCAAGGAGTTCCCAAAAGTATAGTTGATCTTTTGAATTTACCTACGGAAACTAACAACAATGTGATTGGTTACTTAAAATACTATATAAAATGATGAAAAAGGATAAGTATTTTACAGGCTTTTCAAAACAAGAGTTAAACAAAGGGTTAACATCATTAAGAGATGAGTTATTGAATAATGATGCTCCTGATTGGCTCTATGACCTTTTAGATAAAGCAATTACTTCTTTTAAAGCTAACGAATTCAGCTATGATGGAGCCACATTTGTACCAGAAAGAAGTAAAGAGACAATCTTTGAAGTAGCTGCTTTTATTCATGACTACTTAAATTCAAAAGGAATTGTGAGTTATAAAGCGGATTCACTCATGTTTAGAATCATGAGATTACTGAACTATAACAGAAAGCATTTTATCTACAGATGGTTGTTTACTCGACTTACCTTTCTCAATATTATAAGACATAAAATCAAAGGTACTTACAAAGGAAAATTTGCAATAGAATTATATTAACAATGGCACGATCACTCAACGATATACAACAAAGCATCCTTGATAAGAAGGATCAGACTTCTGAACTTTCATCTTTGGAGGTATTAACCACAGTAGAGAAAAGCTCATTGAACAATCTTACCAGCTCGTCCAAAGTAGCAATTTGGAGACTTTGGGTATTTATAATCTCCTTTGCAATTTGGAGCTTGGAAAAACTAATGGACATCTATAAGTTAGAAGTAGATCAGTTAATTGCTCAAAATGAAATCCACAACTTTTTGTGGTACAAAAAGAAAGCTTTAGAGTTTCAGTATGGCTATGACCTAATTCCAGAAACTGATAAGTACGATAACGAAGGGTTAGATATCTCAGAAATTGAAGCAAGTAAGATTATCAAGCATGTGGCTGTAATTCGAAAAATAGTCAATGGTAAAGGATATTTAGAGTTGAAGCTGGCAAAGCAATCTGGTGATCAATTTGTTCCCCTAGAGCAATCGGAATTGCAAGCTTTTGAAAATTATATGTTTTTAGTAGCTGATGCTGGAACCTATATAGAATACATCTCCCTTCCACATGATGATTTGAGATTAGAGTTAGATGTTTATTATAATCCTTTGATTTTATGGCAAGATGGGGCTAGAAAAGATGGAACTGATAACACTCCAGTAACCAAAGCTATTAACGAATTTCTGTATAATCTTGAATTCAATGGTGAATTGGTTTTAACAAAACTTACAGATCATTTACAAAGTGTTGAAGGAGTTGAGATCCCTAAAATTAAATCAGCAGCATACAAATTTGGTGGTTTTGATTATACAGATATTGAAGAGACATACATTGCTCGAGCTGGATATATGCGATTGGACGAAGCTAATACAACAATAAACTATATCGCTCGTGAACTTTAATAAGATTTATATAATAGATTTTAGGATTCTTATCACTTGGCTATTACCCACTTTTTTAAGAGGTGTAATTCATATTGAATGGCTCGACACATTATGCAATCCTATCAAAGAGGTTTATGAAAGTTTTCTAAAATACCGATCTAGAGTAAACTATAAGCTTAGTCACAACTCTCAGGTTTGCTACCTACAAGCAGCTTTAAACGATACATTTGATGCTCAGCAAAGAAGAATTAGAATTCGAAATGGAATCTTTCTACAGGCTTTATATGTCTATACAGATCAAGAACAGCGACCTGTTTATTTAGGGTCTGAGTTTATCTATACCGATGAGGATCTGATCAGTGGAAGCTCTGATTTTGTTTTAAGAATCCCATCGGAATTAAAACCAATTGGAGCAATTGCTTTAGAAGGTTTGGAAAATGACATCAAAGCACTTACAAACGAATACAAATTAGCATCTAAAACATACAATATACAATGGATAGAATAGAGTTTTACAGTGGCGGTTTTCCAGTTACTACATCAACATTTGATTTTCTTCAGAATGCTCATGCAAATGCTATTAGTGCTCTGACTAAGCTTGGAGGTAATACTTTCATTTTAACGGGTGTTCAAAAAGTTGATGCATTAGTTACACAGGGAGCAATCGTTTACAATGGAGAATATCTGCCTTTTCAGGCAGGACCTTATGATGATACAGTAGGAATTTATGAAACTGTTCAGGATGTTGCTTACAACGAAGATACAGATAATGACGGTAATTTAGACAATAAGAGAGCGTATGTTCAACGATATGCAAAGTGCGGTACTGATGGATTAGAATCCTTTTCTTTTAACGATTTAAAGAGCTTTACACCGCTTACAGAGATCTCTATGCCAATTGGGCTAATTTCTATGTGGAGCGGAGTTGATATTCCTCAAGGATGGGCATTATGTGATGGAACTAATGGGACACCAAATCTTACAAATCGATTTATTGTAGGTTCTGGAGATGAATACAATATTGGAGACATGGGAGGATCTAAAGAAGTAGCGATCACCATTGCACAACTCCCACCTCATAATCATGATGGTACTACCCAAAATGGAGGTATTCACAAACATACCGGAACAACTTATGCAGCTGGTAGTCACAGTCACTCAGTTCCAGCCGAAAGTAATCTTCCTGGTACATCTACTCATTTTTCTATCCAAGGAAATGACAGAGCTAGACAGCAAGGAACTGCGGCTGGCAGTCATACGCACACACTAAATATGGATGATGCTGGTGATCACAATCATGATTTTACAACAAATAATAAAGGAAATGGGGAAGCACATGAAAATAGACCTCCTTACTATGCACTTGCTTTTATAATGTTTAAAGGGTTATAAAAGCCCCCGACTTTGCAGGCTGCAATTTCTCACGTCTCAGCCTAACAACTAAGGTGCACACACACCACGACGAGGGCAGTAAATGTCCTAATCAATGTTTGGTGTGTGTGCACCTATTTTACGTGAGAAATACAAATATAAATGAAAACACCGATTAGTTACTACGGCGGAAAACAAAACTTAGTCTCCACTATTCTGCCGTTGATTCCTACTCATGAACTCTATACAGAGACGTTTGTAGGTGGTGGTGCCATTTTCTGGGCAAAAAAACCTAGTAATGTAGAAGTGATCAATGATGTAAATCGAGAAATGATTAATTTTTACGAATGCGTTCAAAATGAGTTCGTAGAGCTTGAGAAAATGATACGAATAAGTTTGCACAGTAGATCTTTACATCGAGATGCAAGTGTAGTGTATAACAACCCTCATATGTTTACAAGAATACAACGAGCTTGGGCTGTTTGGGTATTAGCTTCACAAAGCTTTAGTAGTATGCTAGATGGATCTTTTGGTTATGACCGTAAGAAAGGAACTACATCCAAAAAAGTAACAAATAAGAGAAATGATTTTACAATATCCTATGCTGAGAGAATTCAGAACGTTCAAATTGAATGTACAGATGCTCTAAGGATCATAAGATCCAGAGACTACAAAGATGCCTTTCATTACGTAGATCCTCCATACTTCAATAGTGACTGTGGTCATTATGACGGATATACTGTAGAAGACTTTGAAATGCTTTTGAAGACATTATCTGAGGTTGAGGGAAAGTTCTTACTATCGAGCTATCCGAGTGATATACTTACGTCCTACACGAAGCAAAATGGATGGAATACCAAAAATATGGAACAGACCGTAACAGTGGCTAATAACAATTCTAAGCCCAATAAGAAGAAGATTGAAGTATTTACAGCCAATTATAACCTAAGCAACCCTAAAGATGATTTAATTCTCTTTTAAACAGCGTTTAAATTGGGATTAATTGGGGCGGAGGATTCGAACTCTCCGTTACGCCATTACCTCGTACATAGTCCGTCATTCGTACTCGACTTTGCATTACTGCTTTCAGGCATTTCCAACTAGACGGCTTCCCTGCCATGCCCCAATTAGATGTAAATGTATGAATTTAAGCCCTATAAACAAAGCTGTGTTTTAGAGGTACATTTCGTTTTGACTTTCGGTGCATTTCGATTTGCCGATTATATTTGGCTAGTGTTTATAAGGGGTAGAGCAAAAAAAAACGAACCGAAGTCCGTTTTAATTTTTTTTAACATCCATTGCCCCATTGTTCTGGATCTCCATTTACAGGACACGGATCTGAACAAGATTGTGTAATAAAAATAGGGAAAGGACTTCCGGCTGGAACGTACACACATGAGCAACAATCGTTAAAAGGAAAGTCTCCTCCATTGATGTTTTTTTGTTCATTTTTACTCAATACAGTACCGAGGGTAGAAACCTTTTTCTTCATAATAAGTTATTTTTTAAGTTAATGAGGTCTCAATTTACCGAGAAATACAAAGGCTGTCAATCCCCAGAATGGGTGAAATTTTTATCCCTAAAAACAGGGGGGAGCTTTAGTTTATATTTTTAAAAAGGGCTATACCAATGCAAAACAAATAGCATATATTTACATCTCAAGATGTAGCAAAATGAAAATAACTTCCAAAAAAATTAACACCTTTATGTTCTTTAAACTTCCGCTGGCTTGGTGGGGAGGAGTAAGAGTAAAAAGTATAACTGAAACATCTTGTATTGTAAAAATCAAACATCGTTGGATAAACCAAAACCCATTTAGATCCATGTTTTGGGCCGCTCAAGGAATGGCTGCAGAAATGTCTACTGGTGCCTTGGTAACCAAAGCTATTTCAGAATCAGGAAAAAAAGTTTCTATGTTGGTGCTACAGCAAAAAGGAGTTTTTACTAAAAAAGCAACAGGGAGAGTTCGTTTCGAATGTCACGATGGAGGACTTGTAAAGGAAGCCATAGAAAAGTCTGCTGCTACCGGAGAAGGGCAAGTGATTATCATGAAATCTGTAGGTTATAATACCGAAGGAGTCTCTGTATCTAACTTTGAATTTGAGTGGACACTCAAAGTGAAATAACATATATTTTACAAAAGTTTTTCCCTTTCAAGCGTATTTTTTCCGCCTTAACTACTTCTATTTTCAATTATTATATGAACTGATTTTCTTTACAGTGTCATTTGATTCCATGATGAATCTATACTGATTTTTCTTGGTTGGAAATGGTTGTTTAAAAAAGAAGATGAAACAGTATTGCCGTTTCCCTTTAACGGCATACTGTTTTAACCAAACAGATTAAAATTGTCAGCATATGTTTATAAGAAACTACAAAGTAAAAGGAGAAGATGTAAATGATTTTATGGTAATGCAGAACTTTGCCTACCTGTCATATTCTTCTAAACTTATTGAAGTTTACTTATTTGAAAAAGGTTTTCCGAGATTAAAACTAAACTCGTTGAAAATTGGATGGCAAAAAAGCAATGATCAATTAATCAATCACAAGCATTTGATGTTTACAGAGCCTTTTTCAGCTCACTTGCATTTTGATAGAATGTTGGAAAGTGAAGAGAAGATCAAAGTATATATAGACTTTTATAGCAAAGACCAGGAGCTTTGTGCTACTCTTGAAACAGAGCTGCATTGGTTTGACTACAATACATGGAAATTTATTACACCTCCTAAGAATTTAGCTCAACATTTCCTTAAGCAAGATCAATTAAGGAGAGCAGTTTAATTTGCTGGCTCTTCTTTTTTGATCTTCTCAATAAACTCAGCTAATTTTTTACCGTAAAGAGAAGTTTTTACCTTATCTGACAAAGAGTTGTTAATTGTATCTAAGTATTTTACGTTAGCATCTACCAAGTCGGTTAAAGCTATATAGGCAGAAGCTTCATCGTCTGGATGATTCATGGCAAAGTTGATAGAAAACAAATATCTCTTCTTTACATATTCTTCAGAAAGCTTTCTAAGAGAATCTGATTTTTTGACGTCGTTTTCCTTTTGAGCTTTGAAGTTTTCTTGAAAAAGATCCAATTGTTTTCCTTGAAACTTAGTGGTCATCTTTTTGTAATCCTCATATACTTTTTGATTCTTTGATCCTTCTATAAGTGGAGAAAATCCAAAATTCTTAAGGTTATCATTAATGGTGATGGTTCCTTGTTCTCCAAAGAACATGATTCTTTTCTCTGTTGTATTTCCGTCGAAGGTTAAGTAGTACATTACCGGAGAATCTACATTGTCTGATAATAGGAACTGATCTTTCCCGAGCAAAGCAATAGAGTCAACAGAAACCAATAAGGTGTCTTTCATTTTTTGCAAGTACAAGGTTCCTTTTTTCAGACCTTTGATCTGACCTTGTACAATCATGTTTCCTTGTTTTTTTTCCTTAGAACATGCTGCTAAGGCAACTAACAAACACAAAACGAATACTTTCTTCATCATCTTTAAACTTTAGGCTGCAAATATGCGCAATTCTATCAAACTTTTGAGGCTATTTCCATTAAAATAGTACACAGTATGGCTCCGTAGGTTCCTACTACATACCCAAATACAGCTAGTAAAACTCCTACTGTAGCTAGTGATGGGTGGAAAGCTGCGGCAACTACCGGCGCAGAAGCTGCACCTCCAACATTGGCCTGACTTCCTACGGCTAAGAAGAAATAAGGAGCTTTGATCAATTTTGCTACTAAGATCAATAAACCTGCATGAATGGCCATCCATACAAGACCAATCAAAATCAATTTTGGTTCATCTAGAATCGAACCTAAATCCATTTTCATACCAATGGTAGCCACTAAAACGTAAATAAAAATACTTCCAATCTTGCTGGCTCCGGCACCTTCATAATTCTTTGCTTTGGTATAAGACAAAGCGATTCCTATGATGGTTGCAATGGTAATCATCCAAAAGAACTTAGAGGCAAATGAAGATAGGGCAGAGGATTTATCGGCAACAGCTTCAACATTGTTTTTTAAGAATTCAGAGATAGATTCTGCTCCCCAATGTGCGATTCCTACAGCTCCAAAAACCAATGCTAACATGATCATATAATCTGTTAATGTTGGGTTTCTTTTTACTTTGTCTGCAAATGAACTTACTTTATCTTTTAATTGTT
The DNA here is from genome assembly GCF_042684245.1 of Pseudotenacibaculum haliotis. NCBI lineage: Bacteria > Pseudomonadati > Bacteroidota > Flavobacteriia > Flavobacteriales > Flavobacteriaceae > Pseudotenacibaculum > Pseudotenacibaculum haliotis. Next base: position 349,750 of record NZ_JBHULH010000001.1, on the reverse strand, counting down.
CTATAGCAGTTGTATCAGACTTTAACCAATTGTTGATTCTGTTTTTCTTTCCAATTCCTATCAATATCAACGCCATCCAAATATTGGCAACCACAATATCTACCAATACCATTCCTCCATATTTTGAAGGATTGTATTCATAGATCTCTAACATAGCTGCTTGGTTGGCTCCTCCACCAATCCAACTACCGGCCAGTGTAGAAAGACCCCTCCAAATAGCATCTGGTCCCGCTCCTCCAAACATTTCAGGGAAGAACATAGAAAGCAGAAGTATGGCTAAAGGTCCACCTATAATAATTCCTATTGTCCCTGTAAAGAACATAATAAGCGCTTTAGGACCTAGGTTAAATATGGCTTTTAGATCAATGCTTAATGTCATCAGAACCAGCGCAGCAGGCAGTAAATATCTACTGGCTATATAATAGGTTTGAGATTTTTCGGCAGAAATGATTCCTAGTGAATTAAAGATCGCAGGAATTAAGTAACACATCAAAAGTGCCGGGACGATCTTGTAAAATTTATGCCAAAAACCTGACTTTTTAGACTCTGTGAAGAAAACGAACCCTAAAGAGATCATTAAGATTCCGAAGACAATAGCGTCATTGGTGAAAAATGGTTGATCCATGATTTTTTGATTTTCGCTAATGTAAGAAAATCAATCCATAAAAAAAGCGGAGCAAATGCTCCGCTTTTCTATTTAGAATTTTTTAGTCTCTTTAAAAGGAGAGATGGTAATGCTCTCAACTTTTGTTTTGTATTCTTTCCAGTCTTTGTCAAAGAATGCATTTACCTTTTTAATGGCATCGTTCATTGCATCTTTGTACTGCTTGATCAACTGACGTTCTGTACCTGTAATGTTACCATAACGACTTCCAACATATCTTCTGGCATTAAAGAAGCGTTGGTTTACAGTTACTTCAGGATTTCTTGTAATCCCTTGTCTTCTGTCAACTTTTCCTAAGAACAAAGCTACCAGTTTATCGATCTCTTTTACGATAGCTCCTGATGCTTTTATTTGATCTTTGTACTTCTTTTTATCTTCTTTGGCTAGTTTAGATTTATAACCATTGGCAATGGTTTTACTTTCTGCCAACTGCTTCATCACATCAGCCATCAATTGTTGATCTTTTTCCATGTCTTTACTCGTGTTGTAGATCTCATTGATCGCACTTGTAGACATCTTTAATCTAGGGTCGTACATAACTTTGATAGAGCTTTCAGAAACCTGATCTCCAAAAGTCATCTTTAAACGGTAATTGCCGGGCTTTACACCAACTCCTCCTGGTTCACCGCCTCTTCTTCTTCTAACGGTTCTTGAAGGTCTGTCTACACCTTTTTCATCCATAAACCAGTATAGCTTATGTACACCATTCTCTTTTGGAGCTCTTCTTTTTAAAGTACGGATCAAACGAGTTCCATCGTAGATCTCTAATTTGATAGAATCGTATTTAACTTGAGGCTTTTCCTCTTTTTTAGGCTTGGCTTCTTCTTTCTTCTTCTTTTTACCTCTACGTTTTTTCTTCTTTCCTTTCGGAGCCTCTTCTTTTTTCTTTGCAGAAGGCCTGTTGATATAATAAGAGATAGCTGCACCAAAACGCTTGTTTTCTCCATTGTACATTGCATCACCTCCAAATCTACTTCCGGTAGGTTGTTGATAAGCCGCTTGGTAAGCTGTAGCTTGATCGAACAATTGAAGTTTTTTGCTTAGTACATTACCATTAGCCATAGCTCTTAGTGGTCTGATATCATCCAATACCCATGCAGCTCTTCCGAAAGTACCAATAACTAGATCGTGCTCTCTTGGCTGAATTACTAAGTCTTTTGTAGAAACTGTTGGGAAACCGGAAGTCCATTTTGTCCACTTGTTTCCGGCATCTAATGAAACGTATAATCCGTCATCAGTTCCTAAGAATAATAAATTAGGATTGATAGGATCTTCTACAATACTAAGTGTATAGCTTTTTACATCATTTTCATCAACAATACGAGTCCATGTTTTTCCGTAATCTTTGGTTCTGTATGCGTAAGGGGTATAATTAAATCTTCTGTAATCGTTAGCAATTAATAAAGCCTCTCCTTTGTTCTTGTTAGAAGCTTTGATCTGAGCGATCCAGCTGTTAGCAGGTAACCCCGGAAGGTTATTACTTACATTATTCCAAGTAGCTCCGCCATTTTGAGTGTAGTGAATCTGACCATCATCAGTTCCAACCCACATCATGTTTTCTTCTACCGGAGATGGCTCGATCACTAAGATCGTAGTATGGTTTTCAGCTCCTGTAGCATCCATGGTTAAACCACCACTTTCAGATTGCTTTTGCTTTTCTTTATCGTTCGTTGTTAAATCTGGAGAAATTACTTCCCAAGTAAGCCCTTTGTCTTTTGATTTGTGTACAAACTGACTTCCAAAATAAATAGTGCTATTGTCGAACGGATCAATATTAATTGCCGAATTCCAGTTAAAACGTAACTGTACTTTTGGGTCAGGATGTGTAGGACGTACTGTATAGTTGTTCCCTGTTAAGTAATCATATCTACTTACAAATCCTTGCTGACTCATAGACCAACCATAACGAGAATCGTCTTTGTCTGGTACAACATCAAAACCATCACCAAAACTGATCTCTTGCCAGTATGAGTTTCTGATTCCTTGAGATTTCCATACATAAGCAGGGCCTCTCCAAGAACCATTGTCTTGCATTCCTCCGTATACATTATAAGGATACTCATTATCTACATTAATGTGGTAGAATTGAGCAACTGGCAGATTGCCAATAAAACGCCAAGTTTTTCCGTAATCTTTAGAAATGTTTAAACCACCGTCGTTTCCATCGATCATAAAAGAACCATCTTTCGGATGAATCCACCAAGCGTGATGATCTGGGTGAACCCCGTTAGAAACTCCATAGGCAGGCATCAATTGATTGAAGCTTCTACCTCCGTCGTTAGATACATTTACATAGGTGAAAATAGTATAAAGCCTGTTTTCATTTTGAGGATCTACGTAGATTTCAGAATAGTAAAAAGGACGATTTCCAATTCCGGCTTTATCATTGATCTTTCTCCATTTAAAACCTCCGTCTTCACTTTTGTATAAAGCATTCTTTTTAGATTCTACCAGAGCGTAGATTACATTAGGATTGCTTCTGGAAATGGCAACTCCAATTCTTCCTAGATCTCCTTTAGGAAATCCTTCTTTATCAGTCATTCTCTTCCAGGTCTCACCACCATCGTGAGTGATATATAAACCACTACCTTTTCCTCCTGATTTAAAGAACCAAGGGTCACGTTTGTGTTCCCACATTGCTGCAATTAATTTGTTAGGGTTAGAAGGATCCATAACTAGATCTGCAGCTCCTGTTTTGATATTGTTAAATAAGATCTGTTTCCAGGTCTTTCCTCCATCTGTTGTTTTGTATACACCTCTTTCTTTGTGCTCTCCCCAAGGAGAACCAATAGCTCCAACGTAAACAACGTCAGGATTTGTTGGGTCTACAATAATTCTGTGGATATGCCTGGTTTTTTCTAATCCCATAGACTTCCAGGTTTTTCCTCCGTCTAAAGATTTAAAAATACCATATCCACCATTTAAACTGTTACGAGGGTTTCCTTCTCCGGTTCCTACCCAAATTACGCTAGGGTTAGATTGTTGAATGGCTACGGCTCCAACTGAAGCTGTGACTTCTTTGTCAAAAATAGGTGCCCATTTAATTCCTCCGGACGTAGACTTCCATAATCCACCGGATGCGGTACCTACATACATAATGTCTGGGTTGGATTCTACTACATCAATAGCAGTAACACGACCACTCATTCCTCCAGGACCAATGTTTCTGGGCTTCATGTTTTTTACCAGATCCATTGAAAACTCTTGCGGAAAGAGCGAAGCAGAAATCAATAAAAATAAAAAGGTAATGAATTTTTTCATGTGTAAAATTGTTAGTTGTCTTTAAAAGACATTAAAGGTACAAGTTACACTTGTTAAAAAAATCTTAAGAAAATCTTAAAGAAAAAAGACGAGTAGGGTTTACTCGTCTTTCTTTTTGGGTTCTCTTTGTGCATCTTTCAATGCTTTCATAAGCATCCACTCAATCTGACCATTGGTCGATCGAAACTCGTCGGATGCCCATTTTTCTATGGCTTTTAGCATCTCTTCATTGATCCTTAGTGCAAATGCTTTCTTCTTTGCCATGAGTTACTTTTTTACAAATTCAGTAATTGTTTTTACCAGTTCAGTAGAAAGTTTAAAATCAGGTGAATAATATGAATTTAAGTTGTCGCTGTCATTCTCTACGACTTTCAATACATGATTCATTTTTTCGATAATCACAAGTTTTGCATCTGATTTGGCTTTGTGCAAACCCTTAGCGTCTTCTACTGTGATCTGGCTATCTTTGGTTCCGTTGATGATCAACGTTGGAACCTTAACTTTTTTGATTTCTTCCACCGGATTGTATGACATCCAATTTTTAAGAAATTGAAAGTTTTGTTTTGCAAAAATACTTACCAAAAATGGATTAACTTCTTTTACCTCTCCGGTTTCTTTCAGTTCTTTTACATGAGCAGCAGCTATCTTTCCAACTTCGGCATTTTGATTGGTGATCTGGCGTACCAAAGCAACATCAATAGATTCTGCCGGTCCGGCAAGTGAAATGTATTTATCTACATTGTCTAAAGCCAACATTGCAACCAAAGATCCTTGACTATGCCCGATCAAAGTAATGTTTTTAAACTGTCCTTTTTTTGTAAAGTGACTTACTACTTTTTTTGCATCAGAAACAAAATCATCCAAAACAATACCTCCAAAGTAAGGAGCATTTTTAGGGTTAGAAGTTCTCTTATCGTAACTAAAGAATGCAATATTGTTTTTGTTCAACTCATCTCTAAGTTGCTTAACATAGTTTGCTTTTACATTAGCTGCCGGTTGATTTCCATTTCGATCTACAGTTCCAGATCCATGTACCCAAATAACAAGGTCTTTAGCCCCGGTAGGGTAAGATAACGTACCAGGTAATTCTATGTTTCCATTCTTAATGAGGAAGTCTTCCGTTTTTATTTGTGCATAGGAAACGGCAATTCCTGCAACGTATAAGATGAAGTATGTTATAATTCGTGTCATGATTTCTTGTTTGTATATAAGATTCTAAACATAATGATCAGGAAAATGATCGTGATCACTAATAATAAAGGAAGTATCCATTTAGAAAACGAAAAAGGACCTTTGGCACTTTGTATAATTGAATAAACTACGATACTATTAACGAGTGCTATAAAAGGCATAAATACCGCAATAGATCTAAAATTGGCTTCTTTGGATCTCAATTGTATGTTATGAACCGATGTAGATTTAGCCAAAAAATATAAGCCTACAGCTACAACACTAAATATTCCTGTCACAATCCATAAAATACTTTTACTCTCATAACTATCTACTTCTCCTTGTGCATTGAAGTGAGAAGGGACAGTTTCAGGTAAATTAGAATATTCCATGCCGATGTAGATCAAAGAAGCTAAGAACAAAAAGAAAGTTGCTCCTAAGATCAAATAATCGATGCCGGTATAGTTAATATGCTTGCTCATGAGTTTCTTGTAATTTATAGTTATAGGTTTCTATAACCTTTTTTGCATCAGTTTCTTTTTGAGTTCCAATCAATATTTTTTTTGAGTTTTTCAATTCTAACTGGATTCCTATATCACCACTTACATTAATGGCTCTCCCTTTTTTTCTTCTAAAACCACCTTTAAATCCCCAACCACCATATTCAGTAATAGCATCATACTTTCTAACATGTGCTGTGGCGATTTCGTCCCACAGAATGGTTTTAAATTTTCTGTGAAAAGGAAAGAAACGATAATGGATTCCCTTTTCATCAATTCGAGTTCTCAATTTAAAGAAGAATATGGGCAATGTCAAACCAATGATTGTAGCCAATATAGAAACAAATTCTACAGTTCTCATAGTACTATTCTCAGAGGTGTACTCTTTAATGATTAGTCCTATAGGAACAAGAACACTCATAACCATCAATACAATAAGCCATGCTTGGGTAAAGCGTTGTTCTTCTTTAAAAACTCTCATAATTATCTGTTTTTATCTCTTTCAAAAACAATTCGGGTGCTTTGCTCTCCTATATGGATTACTCTCCATCCCATTTTTGCATATTGGTTCAATAGATCTTCTAAACGTTCATTGTTCTTAGAGAGTCCCATTTTCCAATTAACAACCTTGTATTCTTTCATTTTTTACATTTTTTTGTTGCTACTTGCCCTAAAAGAATTCCTAGCGCTGCTCCTAAGGCAACTCCAATAGGAACGCCAAGAGCTAAATTGTCAAAGCTAACACCAAGAGCGGTTCCTATACCTGCGCCTAAAGCAATGCCAGATGCCAGAGTTGTCTCGGTGTTCTTAGGTATCATTTTCATGTTTGTCTTTTATTAGAATTCTTAAATAAATTCCTTCATTTTAATGATTTAATGTGCCTGTATTCAATACTGGTGAAGCTTCTTTATCACCACACAAAATAACCATTAAGTTACTTACCATTGCAGCTTTACGCTCTTCGTCAAGATCTACAATCTCTTTTTTGTTCAATTCTTCTAACGCCATTTCTACCATGCTTACAGCTCCTTGCACAATCTTATGTCTTGCTGCTACAATAGCGGTAGCTTGCTGACGTTTTAGCATTGCACTTGCAATCTCTTGTGCATAAGCTAAATAACCAATTCTAGCTTCCAATACCTCAATTCCGGCGATAGATAAACGCTCTTCCAATTCTTTTTCCAAAGCTTCACTTACTTCATTTACACTAGAACGTAATGTGATGTCTTCTTCATGACCTTCATCAGCAAAATTATCATAAGGATACATACTGGCTAACTTTCTAACTGCAGCATCTGTTTGTACACGGACAAAGTTCTCATAATTATCAACATCAAAAGCGGCTTTAAATGTATTGGTAACTCTCCAAACCAAGATTGTACTGATCATTACAGGGTTTCCTAATTTGTCATTTACCTTTAATCGCTCACTATCAAAGTTACTAGCTCTTAAAGAGATCTTCTTTTTTGTGTAGAATGGATTAGCCCAGTACAAACCGTTCTTTTTAATGGTGCCAACATACTTTCCAAAAAGCAAAATAACTTTTGAAGTATTAGGATTTACCAAAATAAATCCAAACAACATAATGATGGCTATAACTATTGTGATGATGTATATAGGGTTTTCATATCTAATCATCAAAGCAATGCTCCCAAAGAACAAGACTAAAAAGATGGCCAACATTAAATAACCGTTGGCGGGTTTTATGATTTTTTCTGCTTCCATGTTTAATTAATTTAAAGTGATATCAAAATGATATCGTAAAGATATAAAAATATTTTTGATATTTCCAAACGTTAAAACCACATATTTTTTAACTTAGCAGCAATCAATCATCAAAATAAAGACCATGAAATTCAGAATCTTATCCCTTTTTTTATTCGTTAGCTTGTTTGTGTTTGCAAATGATAATGATCTGTATTGGGGACAGACGGGGCATCGAGTTGTAGGTGAAATTGCATCTCAGAATTTAAGCAAAAGAGCAAAAAAGAACCTAGAAAAGCTACTAGGGAAAGAAGGGTTGGCTATCTTGTCTACCTATGCAGATGAAATTAAATCTGACAGAAAATACGACAAATTCAAGCCTTGGCATTATGTGAATTTCAAAGATGGAGAAACCTATGAAACCTCAAAAAAGAATCCTAAAGGAGATTTGATTCAAGGAATTAAAAAATGCAAAGAGGTAATTCAAGATCCAAACGCATCAAAAGAAGACAAGGTGTTTTATTTAAAATTATTGGTGCACTTGATAGGTGATTTGCATCAACCGTTACATATAGGAAGAGCAGAAGATAGGGGAGGAAATGCAATTAAAGTTCAGTGGTTTAGAAGAAATACAAACTTACATTCTGTGTGGGACTCTAAAATGTTAGACCAGTTTGATATGAGCTATTCTGAGCTTTCTTCAAACTTAAACACACTTTCTAAAAAACAAGTGAAAGCAATTCAGCAAGGATCTGTTTTAGATTGGGTAAAAGAAACCAGAGTACTTACAATGAAGATCTACGATTCGGCAAAAGCAGATGAAAACTTGAGTTACAGATATATGTATGATCATTTTGATACTGTAAAATCCCAGTTGCAAAAAGGGGGATTGCGTTTGGCGAAAGTCTTAAATGAATTATTCGGATAATCTAATACTAAAAAAGCTGCTATGGAAAAATTACAAAAAGCAACATACACGAGCGATCATTTTTTTCTTGCTTTCTCAAGAATGTTTGAAAGAACATCCTTCTATGGAGTAAGAGCATTGTTGGTTCTTTATATGATTGGAGAAACTCATAAGATGTCAGATATAGAAGCTATTGAACTTTATGGGTTGTTTGCTAGTGCTGTTTTAATATCTCAAATTATAGGAGGAGTTCTCGGAGATCTTCTTTTAAAGAATAAAAGAGCGTTACTTTTAGGAGGTTTGGTACAAGTTTTAGGCTGTTTTGCTTTGTGTTTTTCAAACAAAACGGGACTATATACTGGACTTGTATTGATCGTTTTAGGTACGGGATTTTACTCTTCTAATTTTATAGCGATTTACGGAAAATCTTTCCTGAAGAATACGAAACTTCTTGATTCAGGATTTACACTTTTGTACGCACTCATCAATATAGGATCATTCTTTGGAGTTCTTTTTATAGGACTCTTTGCAGAAAAAGATTTTAGGATTGGTTTTGCAATTGCAGGAGGGTTCATGATACTTTCAGTAGCACTTCCATTATTTGCTAAAAGGATAAATGAAGTTTATGAAAAGAGTTCAGAATTCTTGCTAGGTAAGAGTGTTCTTTTCATAACTGTTGGGATTTTAGCAGTTACCATGTTCTGGAATGTATATAGTCTTTCTGCTACAGTGATGTTTGATATGGAAAGAACAGCAAAAGAAATAGTCGGAGACAGTATTATATTCTCAGGTTCAGGAACTTTAAATATCGGTTTGGTTGTGATCTTAGGAATTATTCTGGCAATTGTTTGGACTAAGGTGTATACGAGTTCTTATGTAAAGATTATCTTAGGATGCTTAGCAGGGTTTGGAGCATTTTGTTATTTGCACTTCAATTACGGTCAAGAATCAAATACTACGGTAAGTACATTTATAATTGCCACAACTTTTTTCACCATAGCTGAAATTTTAATTGCACCTGTTTTATATTCCATTATTACAAAATACAGTAACCCCAAGTATCTGGCAATTGTAGCCAGTTTGGTCTTTATTCCTTCCAAAATTTTGGATAGGTTCTTATCCAACGATTCGCTAATAGATGAATCACACAAAGGTATTTTTGAGTTGGGAATGACTGCATTTTTTGGACTGAGCATTTTTGTATTGGTATTGATAATTTTTGATAAGAGACACCTTACGAAATCATAGAGCCTGTTAAGGTTTCGTTAATAAACATATGAAGAGGTTCCTTATTTTGTATTTTTATTCATTATGAAAAACTTTTTGTTAGTAGCTTGTTGTGCTTTATTTCTTTTTTCATGTAAGAAAGAAGCCAACAAAACAACATCTGTTGTCAATGCAAAAGAAACAGTTGCAAAGAACCTTACCGCAGACGTTCCAACATTAAATTACGAGCAATTGAAACCCATGCTTCATAAAAATGACGACAAGGTATATGTTGTGAATTTTTGGGCTACTTGGTGTGCTCCTTGTGTAAAAGAGCTACCATACTTTGAAAAGATCAATAAAGAATACAAAGACAAAAATGTAGAGGTCTTATTAGTGAGTTTGGATTTTCCTAAGAAAAAGGAAACCAAACTATTACCTTTCATTGCCAAGAAGAATATACAATCGAAAGTTGTTTTATTAGACGACGTTAACGAGCAATTTTGGATTGGAGATATAAGTGAGAAATGGTCCGGAGCATTACCGGCAACACTTATTTACAGTAGAGGAGAACGCAAATTTTTTGAGCAGTCTTTTACTGAAGAAGAATTACAAAAAGAAGTACAATCATTTATTAATTAACTATTATGAAAACAATCAAAACATTACTTGTGCTTGCAGTTTTTACTATAGCAACTGCATTTACAACGGGGCCTGGAGATGGGTATAAGGTTGGAGATGTGGCTACTGATTTTAAATTGGAGAACATAGACGGGAAAATGGTCTCTTTATCAGATTATAGCAAAGCAAAAGGATTTATTGTAGTATTTACATGCAATACATGTCCTTATTCTGTAGCAAATGAAGACAGAATCATTGCTTTAGATAAGAAATACAAGAAAAAAGGATACCCGGTAATTGCTATCAACCCAAATGATCCGGCTGCAAAAAAAGGAGACGACATGGCTTCTATGAAAGTAAGAGCTAAAGAAAAAGGATTTACATTTCCTTATTTATTTGATAAAGGACAAAAAGTATATCCAAAATACGGAGCAACTAAAACTCCTCATGTATACATCCTGAGAAAAGACGGAAAGAAAAACATCGTAGAATATATTGGAGCTATCGATAACAGTTCTAGAGATGCGTCTAGAGTAACAGAAAAGTATGTTGAAGATGCAGTAGATGCATTGTTGAAAGGTAAGAAACCAGCTAAGACATACACAAGAGCGATAGGATGCTCAATTAAAACTCTCGGAAAAAAATCGAATTACAGATAAAAAAAAGCGAGCTGATGCTCGCTTTTTTTATGAATTCTGTTATTCAGTTACTTTTAATCGTGCTTCAGCTTTAGTAGAGATCTCAGAAAAACTTCCTTCTAAGTATTTTAGATAACCTGTAATAGCTATCATGGCAGCATTGTCTGTTGTGTATTGAAATTTAGGAATGTATGTATTCCAACCCCAATGTTTTTCTGCCAATCCTAATCGCTTTCGTATTTCAGAATTTGCAGAAACCCCTCCGGCAATAGCAATGTGCTGAATACCTGTTTGCTTCACAGCATTCTTCAACTTATCCATTAAGATTTCAATGATCGTATGTTGAATAGAAGCACAGATGTCATATAAATTATCTTTAATAAAGTTTGGGTCTTCTTTTACATTCCTTTGAATGAAATAAAGAATACCTGTTTTTAAACCACTAAAACTAAACTCTAGATCACCTACTTTAGGTTTTGTAAAAGAATATGCTTTTGGGTTTCCTAACTGAGCATATTTATCTATAAGTGGTCCTCCGGGATAAGGCAATCCTAAAATCTTTGCTGATTTATCAAAAGCCTCACCTACAGCATCATCAATAGTTTCACCTAGGATTTCAATATCAAAATAGCCATTCATTTTAACAATCTGTGTGTGTCCACCACTAATTGTTAAACAGATAAAAGGAAACGGAGGCATTTTAGCATCTTCTTCTTTAATGAAATGAGCCAATACATGAGCTTGCATGTGATTCACATCAATTAAAGGAATATTCAATCCCAATGCTAATGATTTGGCAAAAGAAGTTCCTACCAATAACGATCCCATTAATCCCGGACCTTTAGTAAAAGAAATAGCACTAAGGTCTTCTTTGGTAATGCCTGCCTTTTCTATAGCCTGTTGCACAACAGGAACAATATTTTGTTGATGCGCTCTTGAGGCTAATTCAGGCACTACACCTCCGTACTGGGCATGTACTTCTTGGTTGGCAATTACATTACTTAAAACTACGCCATCACAAATGACAGCTGCACTGGTATCATCACAGGATGATTCGATTCCTAAAATGTATGTTTTTTCTTGCATGATCTTTACGATTGACAAAATTAACCATTATACATTTGTTCGGTTGTTTTTTGAATCAGAAATTTAATAGTTTGTTAATTTTATCGTACTTTGTATAGAAAGGCTCTATTTTTGCGTTTATTTTTTTGTAAGAGGAACTGTTAATTAAAATTATTTATCAAAAAAGCTGGGAAAATAGCATTAAAGTGGTTGAAGTACATTGTACTTTTCCTTCTCTTCCTCGTTATTCTTTTCTCTATTCCTGCTGTTCAAACTAAGCTTGCCAGTATTGTCACTAAGAATATTAATGAGGATTACGGGACCGATTTGGTCATAAAGAAAGTAGACCTGTCCTTATTGGGAACTGTAGCGCTGAAAGGAGTAGAGATTCGTGATCATCACAAAGACACGTTGATCTTTATTGATCGTCTTAGAACTTCGTTGGTCAACGCAAAGAAGATCATGGATAACAAAGTAGACTTGGGAAGTGTTTCTATGAAGGGTATTAACTTTCATTTGAAAACCTACAAAGGAGAAGAGCTAGACAACCTGACTGTTTTTACAGATAAGTTTGAAGATGACAATCCAAGAGATTCTACAGCAGCTCCTTTTCTTTTAAGAACGTCAAACATCTTTCTTGAAGATTTGAATTTTAGACATGAGGATGATAATGATGTAGTGCCTCTGGCATTTGCAGCTTATAACGGAGGAGGAAGTCTGCAAGATTTTAAAATAGAAGGACCTAATGTGTCTACCAAAATACGCGGCCTATACTTTACAGACAACAGAGGTGTAGATATTACAAGTTTAACTACTGATTTTTCTTATTCTAAGGAAGCAATGGTGTTTAAACATACTACGGTAAAAACTCCTCATTCCTATTTAAAAGCAGAGATCAGATTTGATTATAAACGGGAGAACCTTGGAAACTTTAATGAACTTGTAGAAGTAGATGCTGTTTTTGATAAAAGTTATCTCTCTGTACTAGATCTGAAAAAATTATACAATGAGTTAAGTGGCGATGACGTATTGCATTTTACAACGAATTTGCATGGATCTCTGAACAACTTTTCGGCCACCAATTTAAAATTGAACTCAGATAAAGGAATCCGAATCTATGGAAACCTAAACTTTATCAATGCAGTGAATGATGAATATGGGTTTATTTTTACATCAGATTTAGAAAATGTAACAGCAGATTATTACAAGCTAAAAGCTATTTTACCCAACCTTTTAGGAAAAACTCTTCCCACAGAATTTCAAAGGTTAGGAGGTTTTACCTTGTCGGGTATTACTAAGTTAACTCCGGAAACTATTGAGGCAACACTAGATATCAGTTCAGAAATTGGAGAAGTAATTTCTGATATGGAGATTACAAATTTTGGAGATATAGATGAGGCAACTTACGAAGGAGAAATAGAATTTATAAAGTTCGACTTAGGAAAATTCTTCAACGACCCTTTGTTTGGGACCTTTACCTTTAAAGGTGATGTAATTGATGGGAAAGGCTTTCGTATAGACAATATCAATACAACATTGATTGGTGATGCTACTGAGTTAGAGTTTAAAGATTATGCATATCAAAATATCAATGTAAACGGGAAGTATGCAAATAATTTATTCAATGGAAAGTTAGATGTAGAAGACGCCAATTTAAAGATGGAGTTTAACGGAGAGGCCGATTTTTCTGGAGAGGAGAATAGATTTGATTTCAATGCAGATATCGTTTATGCAGATTTAAAGGCAACAGGGCTTTACACAAAAGACAGTATTTCTGAGTTTAAAGGACTCATCAAGTTAGATATGAAAGGAAATACATTGAATGATATTGTTGGACTGGCTAACTTTAAGAATGTAGAGTACAAGAACCAAAAAGATACGTATCCTTTCAAGCAATTTTTGGTGCTTTCAAATATTCAGGATGGTGTAAAAAAGATCAGAATAGATTCTGAGGATATTGTTAAAGGAGATATAGAAGGAAACTTCAACTTTGAAGAGCTGTTATCGATTACACAAAATGCATTGGGAAGTATTTATTCGAATTATAACCCATACAAAGTAGCGCCACACCAGTTTTTGAGCTTTGATTTTACCATTTACAATCAGATTGTAGAGGTTTTCTTCCCAGAGGTTTCCATTGCTCCCAATACAACCATCAAAGGAAGAATTAATGCAGATAACGATCATTTAAAACTTACGATTTCATCACCTAGAATAACAGCATACGGAAATACAATTGATACATTGTTGCTAAGAACAGATAACAAAAACCCAAAACTTCCGTACGACTCGTTTTTAACAGCTAAGAAGTTAAAAACACCATACTATGATGTGTCTAAACTTAACTTGGTAAACATCACTCAGAATGATACGCTTTTCTTTAAGTCGACTTTCTTGGGAGGGGATCAAGCTAGAGAAGATTTCAATTTAGATTTTTATTTTACCATCAATGAGGATAAAAAATCTGTGGTGGGTATTCAGAAATCTAACTTTAATTTCAATAACAATAATTGGAGCATTAACCCTAATGACGATAAGGATAATAAAGTAGTCTTTGATGTTAAAGCAAACGAGTATATTTTCTCACCATTTTTAATGAAGGCAAAAGATCAAGAGATTAATTTTAGGGGTGTTCTTCGAGATTCTACTTACAAAGATCTAAAGGCAAAATTCACCAATGTTTCTCTAGAAAGTTTCTTGCCTAAGGTAGATAGTTTATCGTTTAAAGGAAGGTTAAGTGGTATTGTAGATTTTACGCAGAAAGATAGTTTGTACAGTCCAGAAGGAGTTTTAAAGGTAAAAGATTTTTATATCAATAATGTAAAGCAAGGAGATTCTTTATTACTAAATGTTACAGGAAATAACTCTTATGAGAAATACAATGTGGGGTTGTCTTTGAATAGAGAACGAGCAAAGAGTATTGATGCTACAGGAGAAATCGATTTTTCCAAAGCCAGACCTGAAATAGATTTAAGAGTCTTTATGAAAGACTTTGAGTTGAGTGCTTTTAGCCCATTAGGAGAAGATGTTTTATCCAGCCTTAGAGGATCGGCTTCAGGAGATTTTACATTAAAAGGATATTTGAGAAATCCGGATATGTATGGAGGTTTGGTATTGAAAGATGCAGGAATGAAGTTCCCTTACCTGAATGTTGATTATGATTTTGATGGAGATGCCGCCGTTATTTTGAAAGAGCAGTCGTTTGAATTCAATGATATAAAATTAAAGGACACCAAGCATGAAACCATAGGGTATTTGAATGGAGACATCACGCACCAGAATTTTGACCTTTGGTACTTGAATTTACGGATCAATTCTGATAACCTTTTGGTGCTGGATACGGAAGATTCTGAAGAAGCCTTGTATTATGGTAAAGGCTTTATTGAAGGAGAAGCTAATATCTATGGTTTAACCAAGAACATCTTTATCGATGTCAATGCAAAAACAAAACCCGAAACTCTTTTTGTAATTCCTTTAAAGGATATTGCTTCTGTAGACAACTATAGATTGATTCATTTTAAATCTGAAAAGAAAGCTGAAGATATTCAAAAAGAATTAGCTATTGAAGCCATTGAAGGAGTCTCTCTGAATATCAATTTGGAAGTAACTAAAGATGCCGTGGCTCAAGTTGTGATTGATGAGGTGAACGGAAGCGAATTGAAAGGAAGCGGAACAGGAGATCTAAGGATAGAGATCAATACGAGAGGGAAGTTCAATATGTTTGGAGATTTCACCATTGACAACGGATTCTATAACTTTAAATATGGAGGAGTTATCAATAAACCTTTTTCTATTTTAAAAGGAGGAACCATTTCATGGAGTGGTAGCCCTTATGAAGCTAACTTGAACGTAACTGCGGTGTATACAACACAAGCCAATCCTGCTGTACTGTTAGAAAACTTTAATGCAAACAGGCAAGTTGATGTTGAATTGATCACCAAGATATCCGGTAGTTTATTCAATTCGAATCAAGAGTTTGATATAAACATACCCAACACAGAATCGACTATTAACTCTGAGTTAGATTTTATATTGAATGACAACGATATCAACTCGAAAATGAGACAATTCGTTTCTTTATTGGCTTTTGGTAACTTTTTCAATCCTAACAATAATAACATCAACGGAAGTGGTTTGGTAACCGGAACAACTTCAAACGTAGTAGGATCTATACTGTCAGATTTAATTAGTAGTCAAAATGTTCAAATCGGATTCAATTATACCACAGACGACAATCAAAACCCACAAACCAATTTAAATATAGGCGATCGTGTTGATTTCTCTGTAAGAACGCAAGTAAGTGACAGGGTAATCATAAATGGAAAGGTAGGGGTTCCGGTAGGAACACAAACACAATCGAGTGTGGTAGGAGAGGTAAAAGTTGAGGTATTGCTAAACGAATCAGGTAACTTTAGAGGGGTAATCTTTAACAGGCAAAATGAGATTCAATACTCTGCACAGGAAGAAGGTTACACTCAAGGGATTGGACTTTCTTATCAGGTAAACTTCAATACATTGTCAGAATTACTTCAAAAAGTTGGTTTGAAGAAAAAAGAAAAAACAAAGAAGGTTAAGAAAAAGAAAGATTCAATTATAACACCTCACAAACGATTGATCAATTTTAAAGATAACTAAAGTGTATTTAGAAAAGGAGCTTGTTTAAAGAGTTCTAACTTCTCAGAATTACAACTGCTTACTTGTACAAAAGATGTTTCCTTCTCTGGAAATGTATGCAAGGCAACATGACTCTCTGCCAATAACCAAATACACGTATATCCTTTGACAGGAAAATAATGTTCTGAAAAACTTACAACCGTAAACCCTGAAGAGATAATGATTTTTTCTAATAGGTCTTTCAATATATTTTCATTAGCTGTGTCTACCCATGTTTCATAATGAAACATCTGAGGTTGTACTTCGGTATAGTTCAATTTCTTCTCCATATATTATCAATATGTATCCCAATTTCCTTGCTCATAATATTTATATAGAACAGGGTTGTTAATGCTATTTTCTTCCAACGAGTTCTTTTTGTTTTTTAAATAGAAATCCTTTCCAAAAGAGGTAATCAATTTCATGGATTCCTTATTAAGCCATTGGGTTTTTATTTGGCCGTCTTTATAGTTAGCCAATAACTTGATCATCTGATCTTTGCTTTTTTCTTCTTTGGTGCCAATAATCCATCCCCATTCACCCATAGACAAAATTTGATTGTGAATAGGTAATGTACTGAAATTAGCACTCTGCATGGTAATGTTGATGCACTGAAAAGCTTTAGGTGTATAGTAAGGACTTCCGGCCTGAGTTATAATACCTCCTTTAGGAGTCAGCTTTAAACGACATAGTTGGTAAAACTCTTTAGAATACAATCTTGATAGCTCAACACTTCTGGGATCAGGAAGGTCAACAATGATGAGATCATAGAACTCCTGAGTATTTTCTAGAAAGTTAAAGCCATCTTGATTTACAATAGTTACTTTTTCATTGGATAATGATTGGTTGTTGATCTTTGCAAATTCAGAATTTTCAGTGAAAAGGTCTGTCAATTTTTTGTCGAGATCTACCAAGGTGATCTCACTAAGACTCTCGTACTTTAATAGTTCTCTTGCAGCACAACCATCACCACCACCTAAGATCAAGATTCTGCGAGGGTTGTTTAACAATTGCATCACAGGATGTACAATTACTTCGTGATACAGAGGTTCATCAAATGTAGAGAATTGAAGATTGTCGTTTAAGTATAGCCAGTAATCATTCTTCCACTGAGTCACCACAATTTTTTGATACATAGATTGCTCTTGGTAAACGATCTTGTCACTGAACTTTAATTGTTCTCCATGCAAAATGATCTTTTCTGAAAAATAACTTCCAGATACAACTAAGGTCAAAAGTACAATAGAACCTATAGAGAAAACTCTATTCATTTTTTGAGTGAACTTGTCTTTGAAAACAACCAAAAGAATAATAGCTGTAAACAAGTTGATGCTACCAAGAATGAAAGGAGTGTAGGTTAGACCCAAATAAGGCAGTCCGACAAAAACAAAGAACAAACCTCCGATCAAACTACCGTAGTAATCTTTCTCTAAAACATTGGAAACATTCAACTTCAATTCCTGAAACTCGTTGTTTAGCCTCATAGCAAGAGGTAGTTCCATACCAATCAAAGCTCCCGTAAGACACGACATGGAATAGATGTAAAGCCCAATGTATTCTACATATGAAAATAAAAAATAGGTTGAAACCGCAGAAAAAGAAACAACAAGAGACAGAATGAGTTCCGTTAAAATAAAGTACTGAAAAAGATTGGTCTTGATAGATCTGGTAATCCTGCTTCCAACCCCCATGCTAAAAAGCATAAGAGATATCACAATAGACCATTGTTTTACTGAATCTCCAATAAAATATGTAGATAAAGTAGCAAAACAATATTCAGCAACTATACCGGATAATCCTGTGGCAAATAGTGCTGTAAAAAGAGCTCTCTTTTTTACATGAACACTTTTCATTTATATACAGTAACTAATTAAAATAGCACTTCCTATATAGGCAAACGCTTCAATAATTGCAGCTCCTTTGTTTGGAATTTCTTGATGTACAATTTCATCTGTAAGAGAACTTTTAGGTAAGATGATCTTATCAATAATAAATCTGGAAACAGGCAATAGTATAAGTCCTAAAACAAGATAATAGGCAATGTTCTCCAGCATCAGTTCCCACGATTCAAGATTTCCTTTGATCGCCTGAGAATATAAATAGGAGATAGATATAAAGATACTAGAGTATACAATCCCTACAGCTTCATTGTCTTCTTCAAGTTGTTTGAAAACATTGTAAGGTGAATACTTTGCGTAAATTTTGAAAAAAAGGAACAAAAGTAATTGACCAAGTATCCAAAAGGCAATTAGACTAATACAACCGGAAAGAAACAATCCTATCTCTTCTAGTTCTGCAAAAAAGTTAATGGTAGTTCCTGTAATAGCACCATAAATGATAAGAGCAGACCCAATAAAATTAGCAGCCTCTATAAACCCGGTTCCTTTGTTCTCATCTCTAATAATCTCTTTATAAAACTTGAATTTTTTAATGAAGATGACTTTCTCGTTAAAAATGGAGGCTAATAAGAGTAGTAATATACCAATCATGCTATAAGAACTTATGATTAGAGCATCTTCTAAATAGCCTGCAGAATGTCCTTGAATCACACCCAAAAAGATGATCAATACTCCAAGGTAATATCCTACTGTTAATATAGAAAAGGCAGCATTGTCCTTAACCGTGAGTTCGCTGTTAACGTCAATTCCTTTTTTTCTGTATTTGAATTTGAAAATGGCATTGGAAATGACAAAAATCAAAAAATAAAGGCTTAAGTAAAATAGTGTGTTTACGATCCACAGCCAAGTGTTGTCTTCTAAAATGATGTTACTTTCCATATCCTCTAGAGTTTCTGTTTCTGTAATAATTTCTGTTAGACTTGTTCACTCTGGAAGAATCATTCTCATAATAAGGATCACCAGAATTTGAACCAAATGAGGTGTCGCATGAATCCATCATTGCAACAATAAAAATGAAAAACCCAATAACAACCCATGAAATGCTCCTACCAATTACTCGAACAATTCCATAATCACTCACTCCTTTTTTACCCTCTGTAATATTTGTGATACTGGATTCGTCGATCAGCGTTCCGTATGAAAGTTCTTTTTCGTCTTCCCATACTTCAAGAGATAGATAATGCTTTTTATCTTGAGTAGCATAGGTTAGTGAATCTACACTTTCTCTGGTAAACCCGTAGGAACAGTATCCCGAAGATTGATCGAAATAGAACATATCTTCTCCATCATGATGTATCTTTTTAGGGTAAGATTTTCCATTAAACGAAAAATATTCGGCAGTAGCTTCTTTTTTTCGCCACTTATGCCTTAGATTTTTATATCTGATATCGATCCATATTCTACAGACGAGTTCTTCATTGTCATTCAGTTCGGTTTCAAGATACCTTACAGCTCCGGTTTTAGATTTGATCTTAAACTCTTTAGACTTAGATCCGTCATTCCATTCGTATCTGTAGATCTCTGTAACTTTCCAAACTTCATTATTGTATCTAAAAGTAGAACCCCTTTGGATATCACTAATTGTTGTTCTTTGTTGATTCATATTGATTTATTGGTGCAATTTTTTTCAATAGGATATTCTTATAGCATTTTGCTACTAATGTATTGAAATTATAAGAATTTCTTACTCAAATCGTTGAAACTTTTGTAGATCGAGGACTCACTACTTAGCAAGATGATTGCTAGATTGTTTGTCTAACCTCTTTCCACAAACGTATGATTATGAATACGCAAACAATAGACAAAGCAGTTAAGCCGATAGCCAAAGTAGTTTTTCCATAGATCCAATTACCCGTAGCGAAAAGACCGCTAAAAATTAAGATACAACCAACAAATACAGATAATAAACTTGCAGTGAAATTTGAAGGAGTTTGATCAGGTTCTAAATCGTCGATGGTGTTTTGAGTCTTTAAAAACTGCTTCCACCCTGTATTAAAAGGTCTGATCTTTTTATAAAAATCTAATAAGACTTTGTCGTCTTCTGCTTTGGTTGCATAAGTGACGAGTATCCAAACAATAGAAGTAAGCAGCACTACCATTGGGAATTTCATGTACTCCGGAAACCAAGCTTCTGCTCCAAAGAATAGATCACCTTTAAATTTAAATAGTAAAGAGAAAATTCCCGAAGCAACCATAGCAGAGATTTCACTCCAAGCATTAATTCTCCACCAAAACCAACGTAAGATAAATATCAACCCGGAACCTGCTCCAAACATCAAGATAAATTCAAAAATTTCTAATGCATTGGTAAACGATAGTGCTAAGAGAGCACTTAAAACCATCAGTACAACTGTGGCTAACTTTCCTACTCTAACCAATGTTTTTTCAGAAGCATTTTTGTCTACAGACTGCTTATAAAAATCATTAACAATATACGAAGCACCCCAGTTTAAATGCGTAGAAATAGTACTCATATAAGCAGCAATTAATGAAGTTAGTACAATTCCTAACAAACCATGAGGTAAGAAGGTAAGCATAGCAGGATAAGCAAGGTCGTGCCCCAATTTATCTTGAGAAATATTAGGAAACGCCTCTTGTATACTTGCCAAGTCAGGAAAAACTATTATCGAAGCTAAAGCTACTAAGATCCATGGCCAAGGGCGTAAAGCATAATGTAAAAGGTTGAAAAAGAAAGTTGCTCCAATTGCATGATTTGCATTTTTAGAAGCCAACATTCTTTGTGCAATATATCCTCCACCTCCCGGTTCAGCTCCTGGATACCAAGCGCTCCACCATTGTACTGCTAACGGAATAATGAAAACAGATATTAAAAGTTCTTTATTGCTAAAATCAGGTAAAATGGAAAGCTTGTCCGCTACATCAGGATGCGATAATAAATTACCTAATCCATTTACATCAGGATGATTTACAGATACAACTGCAGCTCCAATAGCTCCAATCATCGCTACAAAGAATAATAAGAAGTCCGTATATACCACACCTTTAAACCCTCCAATAGCACTAAAAATTACGGTAATAACCGAAGCAATCCCTACAGTTTGTAATGGAGTTAAACCTAACATTACCTCTCCAATTTTTATAGCTGCCAATGTAACCCCTGCCATTGCCAAAACATTAAAGAAAAGCCCTAGATAAATAGCTCTAAAGTTTCGTAGAAATTTAGCAGGTTTCCCACCATATCGGAGTTCGTAGAACTCTAGATCTGTGGTTACTTTACTCTTTCGCCAAAGTTTGGCATATATAAAAACGGTTACCATTCCTGTTAAAAGAAAAGCCCACCAAACCCAGTTACCGGAAACTCCATTTGTCCTCACAATATCTGTTACCAAATTGGGAGTATCTGTAGAAAAAGTAGTGGCTACCATAGATACTCCTAATAACCACCATGGCATATTACGTCCAGATAGAAAGTATTCAGAAGTACTTTGCTTTGATTTACGTGACACTAAAATCCCAATACTCAATGTAATAGCGAAGAATGAGAATATAAAAACGTAATCAATAGTAGCGATTTCCATGTGAAAAGATTTAAAAAAAAGAGCAAAATACTAATTCAAATTGAATTATCTTGTCGACATTATCAGAATTATGAAGAAAGAAACCACATTAGTTGTCTTGGCTGCCGGAATGGGCAGTAGATATGGCTCTACAAAGCAAATAGATGCTGTAGGAAGTTATGGAGAAACCATCGTAGATTTTTCTATTTATGATGCTTATTTAGCAGGTTTTAGAAAGATCGTATTTATTGTAAGAGAAGCAATTTTAGAAGATGTAAAAGCAGTCTTTGATCCAAGATTGGAAGGAAAAGTAGAAGTAGACTATGTTTGTCAAGAGCTCTATAAGATTCCGGAAAAGTTTTTAGAAAACCAACGAACAAAACCTTGGGGAACAGCTCATGCCGTTTTGATGGTAAAAGATGTTGTGCAAGAGAATTTTTGTGTGATCAATGCCGATGATTTTTATGGAAGAAATGCGTTTAAGATGATGCGAAATGCTCTTCTAGAAGCAGATGAAGATAGTTATGAGTTTTCAATGGTAGGTTACCTGTTGAAAAATACATTATCTGATTTTGGAAGTGTATCTAGAGGAGAATGCATTACAGGAGACGATCAGTATTTAGAAGGAATTACCGAAAGAACCCATATAGAAAAGAAGGGAGACAAAATTTTTTATCAACAGGAAGCATCAGAAGTTGAATTATCACCTAATACTGTTGTTTCGATGAATATTTGGGGATTCACACCAAAAGTATTTCAAAAACTTGAAGAACAGTTAAACGAATTTTTAGAAGAAAACTATCTGAGCGAAAAAGCAGAATACTTCCTGCCGTTGGTTATCAATAAACTAATAAAAACCAATACAGCAACGATAAAAGTACATACTACAGATGCTGATTGGATGGGAGTAACCTACAAAGAAGATAAACCTCATGTTGTTTCAGAAATAAAAAGATTGCAGTCGTTAGGACATTACCCTGAAAGAATCACTTTACAAAATGAGTTCATTAAAGGATAGACTGAATTACATTCTGGAGCATTTTAATGTTGAGGGAACTGTTGTTTCCTATCTGAAACTTACTTCTGGGCATATCAATGATACCTATAAAATAACCACTGAAAAGGCGAGCTATATCTTACAAAAAATCAACGGATTTGTGTTTAAGGACGGAGCCGAGTTGATCAATAACAAAGCTAAGATCAGTAAGTTTTTATTAGAGCAAGAACAGAATAACACCTCCAATACACTAAGTTTTGTACAAACTAAGAAGGGAGAAAACTATTATAAAGACGATAAAGAGGATTTTTGGAACCTTTCTCATTACATAGAAGGATCCAAAACATACACAAAAACTCCAAACGAAAGAGTAGCTTCTGAAGCAGGAAGAATAACGGGTAGCTTTCTATATGATACTCGAAACTTCGATAGTAAGAAGCTCACGCCTATATTTTCAAATTTTCATACGATGTCTTTTCGAGTGAAGAATTTTGAAAAAGCTCTCCAAAATGCAAACGCAGATCGTCTAGAACAAGCACAAAATACCATCGCTTTTTACGAAAGTACAAAACAGATGATGTATAGCTTAGAGAAAGCTATAGAGCAAAAAGACCTTGCTTTAAGAGTAACACATTCAGACACTAAGATGTCTAATATATTATTTGCAGAAGATGATGAGGGAATCTGTATGATCGATACTGATACCGTTATGGAAGGAATTCTTCATTATGATTATGGAGACGCGATCAGAACAATTTGCAACAATGCAAATGAAGATGAAAAAGACCTAAATAAGGTAAGCTTCAACCTTTCTTTTTTCAAAGCCTACACCCAAGGTTTCTTCCAAGGGCTTCGCGGAAGCATGACTTCAAAAGAAGCACAATACTTATCTGGCAGTATATTTGAGATGATTTTTATCATGGGACTGCGTTTTTTGACAGATTATCTTTGTGGAGATGTTTATTACAAAGTAACCCATAAGACTCATAATCTGGAGAGAGCAGAAAACCAAATGAAGTTATTCGTAGATGCACAAAAAAAATCAGCAGAAATAGACGGTTTTATACAAGATTTACGCGCGTAAAACTCATTAGAAGCCCGTAACGATAGGGGTTAAAGATTGAATACTATCGAAATCGATTTCGTTTTTTTTTTACTCAAAGTGAACGATATTGAGTAATTTTACACTTGGAATATTATGGGAAAAGTTAAGAAAATAGCAGTAATGACCTCTGGAGGAGATTCTCCGGGAATGAATGCAGCAATACGTTCGGTAGTGAGAACTTGTGCGTATTACAGAACAGAATGTATAGGAATTTACAGAGGTTACCAAGGAATGATAGAAGGAGATTTTGTGTCTCTAACCGCTAGAAGCGTTAATAATATCATTAATAAAGGAGGTACGATCTTAAAATCAGCAAGATCTCAAGAATTCAGAACTCCGGAAGGAAGAAAAAAGGCACATGAAAACCTTATAGAACACAAGATTGATGCTTTGGTGGTTATTGGAGGAGACGGATCCTTTACAGGAGGAGTTGTATTTAATAAAGAATACAATTTTCCAATCATTGGAATACCGGGAACTATAGACAATGATATCTATGGAACCTCACATACTCTAGGATATGATACAGCTTTGAATACCGCAGTAGAAGCTATCGATAAGATCAGAGATACAGCATCTTCTCACAACAGATTATTCTTTGTTGAGGTGATGGGAAGAGATGCAGGTTTTATCGCCTTAAATGCAGGAGTAGGAGCAGGAGCAGAAGAGATTTTAATTCCGGAAGAAGACTTAGGGTTAGAACGTATGTTAGAATCTTTAAAGAAGAGTAGAAGAACAGGAAAATCTTCGAGCATCGTTGTAGTGGCTGAAGGAGATCGTTCCGGGAAAAATGTATACGAATTAGCAAACTATGTAGAAGAAAATTTACCCGAATATGAGGTAAGAGTATCTGTATTAGGACACATGCAAAGAGGAGGCGCGCCCTCGTGTTTTGATAGAGTTCTTGCCAGTAGATTGGGAGTAAAAGCAGTTGAGTTGTTATTGGATGGTAAAACCAACCTTATGGTAGGGCTAAAAGATAATGAAGTAGCCTCAACTGATCTGGAAAAAGCAATAAAAGGAGGTCATGAAATCAACAGAGAACTACTTAGGGTTTCAGATATAATGACCACATAAACACTTAAATTTTAGAAATGATTAAAATTGGAATTAACGGATTTGGAAGAATCGGTAGATTAGCTTTCAGGTCTGCAATGAGTAGAGAGAATATGCAGGTAGTAGCCATTAATGATCTTTTAGATGTAGATTATTTGGCGTATTTATTAGTTCATGATTCAGTTCATGGAAAGTTTGACGGTGAAGTAGAGGTAAAAGATGGTCAGTTAGTTGTAAACGGGCAAACCATTAGAGTTACAGCAGAAAGAAACCCTGAGAATTTACAATGGGATGCTGTTGGAGCAGAATATATTATTGAATCAACAGGTTTCTTCTTAACTCAAGAAACTGCCGGAACACACATCAAAGGAGGTGCGAAGAAAGTAATTATTTCAGCTCCATCTAAAGATGCAAAGATGTTTGTAATGGGAGTAAATCATCATGAATTAACAGCAGAAGAAACTGTTTTTTCAAATGCTTCATGTACCACAAACTGTTTAGCACCGATTGCAAAAGTAATTCACGAAAAGTTTGGATTGGTAGAAGGGTTAATGACTACTGTTCATGCTGCAACTTCAGGACAAGGAGTAGTAGATAGTCCAAACAAAGCAAGAAGAAGAGGTCGTTCTGTTTTAAACAACATCATTCCTGCAACTACCGGAGCAGCAAAAGCTGTAACAAAAGTAATTCCGGAATTAGAAGGAAGATTAACAGGAATGGCAGTAAGAGTTCCTGTAGCAGATGTTTCTTTAGTAGACTTAACTTTCAGAACAGAAAAGCCTGCTTCTCTAGAAGATGTTTTAGGAGCCTTAAAAGAAGCTTCAGAAGGAGAATTAAAAGGAATCTTAGGATATACAGAAGAAGAAGTAGTCTCTCAGGATTTTGTTTCTGAAACCAACACTTCTACCATTGATGCCAAAGCTAGTTTATCATTAAATGAGAACTTCTTTAAAGTGATCTCTTGGTATGATAATGAGTATGGATATGCTACTAAGATCGTAGATTTACTAGAGCATTCAGCATCCTTATAAAACAATACAATTACAAAAAAGAAAAGCCCTCAATTGAGGGCTTTTTTTATTTTACAGCGATCATACTGATCTCTACATTAACAAATTTTGGAAGATTGGCGACTTCTACAGTCTCTCTTGCCGGAGCGGTATCTTCATTAAAATAAGAACCATATACTTTATTGATCTCAGCAAAGTTGTTCATGTCTGAAATGAAAATAGAAGTTTTTACTACATTTTCAAAAGTCATATCCGCAGCTTTTAAAACAGCTTTCATATTTTCCATAACTAGCTGAGTTTCTTCTTGAATAGATCCCAATTGTAACTCTCCGGTTTCCGGGTTGATAGCAATCTGTCCGGAAGTGTATAAAGTGTTGCCCGATAGAACAGCCTGATTGTAAGGCCCTATAGGTGCAGGTGCGTTTGGTGTTTGAATGATTTTTTTCATGATGATTTATATTAGAACAAAACTCTGTTCGGAGGTCTGTTTTTATCGTATTTCAAGTCGCTTAATACAGAAGATTTCACCCCAATAAAGAAGGTGTACGATTGATTAACTCCAAATGGTACCCAGTTAAAGTTCAATCGCCAACTATCCAAATCTCTCGAGAAGTTCAATCGAGTAAAAGAGAATCCGCCATTAAAGATATCATATCCGGAAGAAAACCCAACTTTCCATTTTGGAGTTAGTTCAAGATCTCCACCAAACATCAATGAGTGTGTTCTAATCTTACCCGGAGTTACTCCATCATTTGAGTAAAATGCAGAATACGCTAAGTTTAATGTCCACGGAATCGTTGCTCGGTATAACTCTGTTTCTTTTTCTTCAGTTCTGTTGTTTTGACTACTACTAGGAGTAGATGCAAATCTATTGGTAGGATCTATATTTCTTCCTAAAACATCAGGAGTATTTTGATTCCCATTTCCTGAGTTGTTGTTTTGTGTATCGTCAGCTTCACCACTAAAATCCTTGCTTGAGAGCGAATAATTTGCCGTTACATTGGCAGAAGTCATACGCAGTAATCCTTTGTTGAATTTATTGATTCGGTTTCCGGAATCATCAACTTGATATGGATCGAATACAGCATTAAAATTCACAGCAAGCTTGTCTTTAAAGAGACGTGTACCCGCAGTCATGTTTACCGGCGACCAGCGTAAACTGTCAGCAGCAATATTATAGGCGGTTTGAAAATTTAAATTGTTTAAAATAGTGATCTTCCGATCCTCTTCATCACTATCGGGGTCCTTGGGGGCAACTTTGGCTTCCAGAACGTTGTTAATAGAGATTCCAATAGAACTACTCAACCCGGCACTAGGTGTTCCGTATAAACTTGTTCCATCTCCAAAAGGAGAATAGGTAATAAGATCTGTGGGATCAGAACTTTGCGCAACTTGCATGTTGTATCTATCCGCAAAATCCGGTCTGTAAGTAAAAGAAACAGAAGGACGGATCGTATGTCGGATTGCTTTTAATCGACCTCTCTTAAAGTTAAAAGTTCCGTAGATATTGGTCGATAAGTTTAAACTTGTACTGTATTCTCTAAAACTTCTAAACCCTCTAATCGTATCTGTAACAACCGCACCAAAAGAACCATCTGAATTTTGAGCTGTAGGGTCAAAAGTTTTATTAGCCGTTTGAAAGTTCCATACCTCTCTATAATTAATGCTAGGAGATAAGGTAAAATAATTTAGTAAGGTAATATTAGTGCTGGCGTCAGTTCTGTGCTGCACACCGGATCTGGCAGTTTCAAACATCTTAGAAGTAAAGAAATCTTCCTCTGTTGTATTTATTTGGTATTGCCCTTGCAAATTATACGTAAGGCCGATGTTTTGAAGAGGATTCTTTTTAATTCCTCCTTTACCAGCAAACGGATAGATCCTGTTCATGTTTACCTGTAATGTAGGTAAGGTCATAGAAACAAGCTCTGTGTTTGTATTCTGTGAGTGTGTAGCTGTCAAACTTAAATTGAACGGAGTTCCTACAAAGGTCTTCTGATAGGAGATCGAAGAGTTAAAGGTATTCGATAAGAAATTCGAATTGTTAAATTCATTCAACGATTGTCTAAAGTATTGACTACTACCAATATTTACTTGAGCACTAAAATTGGAAGTAGGATTAGATTTCGGATCTTGTCGATGACTCCACCTAAAATTAAAGTTTGTTGCTTCAGAAAAATCATCAAACCCACGAGTACTTTCTATGATCTTTTCAAAACTCAGATTCAGATTTCCAGAAAACTTGTAACGAACATAGTATTGTGAGTTGGTCCGAAGCCCCCAACTACCATTGGAATATACATCTCCCAGAAGTTCAAGATCTACATAATCGTTAATGGCAAAGTAATACCCTCCATTTTGTAAGAACAGTCCTCTACTGGTACTGGAACTCCAAGAGGGGATAATAAATCCGGAAGTTCGTTTTTGTCCAAGAGGAAAATAAGCAAAAGGTAAAAATACAGGAGTGGGAACATCAGCAATAACCAAGTTGCTAAATCCGGCTACAATCTTCTTTTTAGGAACAACTTTAGCCTTGTTTACACCAATATAATAATCAGGATTCTCTTTGTCGGAAGTCGTAAAACGGATATTACGCATAAAGATCGTAGAATCGTTCACCCGTTTTGCTTTCTCTCCCAAAACAATTACACCCGGATCTTGTGTGGTTTTGATCCCGTAAATAATTGCCTTTTTGGTTTTAAAATTATACAACATCGAATCTTGTTCAGATTCTTGCCCTCCTTGCTTAAAAATAGGACGTTGTTTGTATCCAGTACTGTCTTTAATACCCTTCGCAAAGATTGTATTGTTCAGGTAATCGATAATAATAATTCCGGCCTGTAAGTCAATATCTGTATACTTTACACGCGCTTCGTTGTACAGCGTTACTGTTTTTTTCTTCTTATCTAAAAACTTGTAATCCTTCGCAAAATCAGTAATAATATCAGTAATAACCTCTTTAGGTTTTATAGTGTCTTTTATTACGGTATCTATTTTCTTGAGAAGTAAACTATCGTTTTTGATTAGCTTAGTGCTATCCTTTTTTATTTTTGGAAGTGTATCCTTACGAACTACAGGAATCTTTTTTCCTTTCGGTTTTATATCTTGCGATGTTACATGTAGTGAGCAAAACAAGAGCAAGAATAGCAGTATGTATGACAGATTTGATTGCAATATTTTAATATGCTATTTTTGTGTCTGGGTAAAAATATGGCTCAATAATTGAAGCACCAAATTTGAAACGCCAAAATTAGTTAAATTTTGTTGATAGAATCCTTACAAAACCACAAATTTAGTACCAACTTACACAAGGTATTGGTATTTATTTTCATTTTCTCACTTTTCTTGTTTCCCAACGAAACATTTGCACAAAAACAAAAGTTTGTTGTGATGTTAGATGCCGGTCATGGTGGGCATGAACCAGGCAATGTAGGAAACGGTTATAGAGAGAAGAATATTGCCTTAAAAGTAGTTTTGGCAATTGGTAAAGAATTGGCAAACGAAAAATCAATCGATGTAAAGTACACAAGAACCAAAGATGTATTTATCGATTTATGGAAAAGAGGGGAGATTGCCAACAAAGCCAAAGCAGACTTATTTGTTTCTGTTCATTGTAATGCGCATACATCAAATGCTTACGGAACAGAGACCTTTGTGTTAGGTTTACATGCTAATAAGCAGAATTTTGAAGTAGCTAAAAAAGAAAATGCTGTAATCTTATTAGAAGATAACTATAAAGAACGCTATAAGGGCTTTGATCCTAATTCTGCAGAATCAGTTTTGGGACTAACCCTAATGCAAGAAGAAAACTTAGACAAGAGTCTTGCATTAGCACATAGTGTTCAAAAGAATTTTAGAGGAAGCTTAAAAAGAAAAGACAGAGGAGTAAAACAAGCAGGTTTTATTGTATTACACCAAACCTATATGCCAAGTGTTTTGGTAGAATTAGGGTTCTTAACCAACAAAACTGAAGGACGCTACCTAAATTCAAAAAAAGGACAACAACAAATGGCAAAAGCTATTGCAAAAGCCATTAAGAAATATATTAATCAATTAAAATTGAATACCATTTCAACAGATACTGATACGGTAGTTGTAAAGAATGATGACAAAAAAGATGATGATGTTGTTGTAGAAGAAAAAGAAGAAACAAAGGAAGAAGGAGATATACTGTTTAAAATACAGATTGCATCAAGTAAGAAAAGGATTAAAACCAAATCCTATAATTTTAAAGGCTTGAGAAACGTTGAAAGAGTGAAAGTAGGAAGGTATTACAAATACTATTACGGACATTCAGATGATTACCAAAAGACCAAAGCATCTTTTGCGAAGGCAAAAAAGAAAGGATACAAATCTGCGTTTATTGTAGCGTTTAAAGAAGGGAAAAAAATCTCCTTGGCTGAAGCTTTGAAATAGGCGAAGAGTTCCTGTTTTCTGAGGAAAAAAATGAGTATTATTGTAAGACAAAAAAGAACAAATGTCTAGAGAAGTAAAAACGGGTATTGTATCACTTGTGATCATCGCGCTTTTTGTATGGGGATATAATTTCTTAAAAGGGCAAAACCTTTTTGAGGCAAACTCACGAACATTCTATATAGAATACGATAATATTAGAGGATTAAATAAGGCAAGTACTGTAAGCATCAATGGTTTGCAGGTGGGTAGAGTTTCGGACATTACCTTCAATACAGATCCTGATAAAAAAGGAATGTTGGTTGTGGAAATTGCGGTTGAAAACGATTTTCCATTTACCAAAAACAGTGTGGTAAAAATCTATTCAACAGGAATTATTGGTGGAGAATCTTTAGCTATTATTCCTAGTTATGAAGGCGAATTAGCAGTTTCCGGCGATTTTTTGAAAGGAGAAGTAGAGTCTGATATATTTACTTCAGTTGGACAATCCTTGAATCCTCTTAAGACAAAAGTAGAAAGAGTAATCATTGAAGCAGATTCACTTCTCATTGCTTTGAATGACATTCTGGATGATAAAACTCGCCGTAGCTTCAAAAGAACAATTCGCGGTTTTGAGGATATGACTTCTACAATGAACAAAACACTGAGTTCTTTAAATAAAATGATAGACTCTAGTAGGTTGGATATTGATGTAACATTGGAAAACACCAAAAGAGTAACAGACAATTTTGCGAAAGTATCAGACACCTTGGTAAATGCCAATATGGGATTAACCATTAGAACCCTAAAAGGAACTCTAGACAATGTAAATGGCTTACTGTCAGGGATGGAAGAAGGAAAGGGAACAATTGGAAAATTAATGACCAACGATTCCTTGTATGTCAATCTTACCAATGCTTCAAAAGAACTGGAAGAGCTGTTAAGAGAAATGAAACTTAACCCTAAACGCTTTGTACACTTCTCTTTATTTGGTAAAAAAGCAAAGCCATACAACGAAGAGAATAACAAGAAAAACGTTTCCAATAAAAAATAATGAGTTGGATCAAACTCATATCCTACCAAGAATCCAAAGGTAAACTAAGGCGTTTATACGATAAAGTTACCGGACCCAATCATAATGTAGATAATATTATGATGGTACACGGTCTCAGACCACATACCATGGTAGGTCACATGTCATTATACAAAAATGTACTGCACAACAGCAATAATACATTACCCAAATGGTATTTAGAAGTTTTGGGAGTGTTTGTAAGTATGTTGAATGATTGCGAGTATTGTATCGAGCATCATTTTGCAGGATTGAAACGATTGTTAGACAATGATCAAAGAGCAGATGAGATTAGAAACTCGCTGCTAAATAGAATGTTTCTAAACATTTTAAACGATAAATTTGTGCAAGGAATACTGTACGCTGAAAAGCTAACTTTGGATGCTAAATCAGTAACAGAAGAAGATGTCATCGCAATGCGTAAATCTGGTTTGACCGATGGAGAAATCTTAGAGATCAATCAGGTTGTGAGTTACTTCAATTATGCCAATAGAACCGTATTAGGCTTAGGAGTTTCTACAAAAGGAGATATATTAGGATTGTCTCCAAACGATTCTAGCGATGAAACAAATTGGAATCATCAATAAATTAACTAAACCAAATCTATGGATTACATATCGAACATCCTTTTTGCAGTTGCATTACTTGCAGGAGTTGGGTTCTTTGTGATGAATGTTCGAAAACTCATCAGAAACATCAAGTTAGGAAGAGAAGTAGATCGCTCAGATAATAAATCTGCTCGATGGAAGAACATGGCAAGAGTAGCTTTAGGGCAATCAAAAATGGTAAGCAGGCCCATTGCAGGAATCCTTCACATCATTGTTTATATTGGATTTATCATTATCAATATAGAAGTGCTGGAGATTATCATCGATGGACTTTTTGGAACGCACAGAGTTTTTCAACCTCTTTTAGGAGATGGGGTATACGGGTTCCTTATCGGAACATTTGAAGTATTGGCTCTGCTAGTTTTTGTGTCTGTTATTGTTTTCTGGTTAAGAAGAAATGTAATTCGATTGAAGCGTTTTCTAAACAAGGAAATGAAAGGATGGCCAAAGAATGATGGGAATTTCATTTTATATTTTGAAATGGTGTTGATGAGTTTGTTTATTGTAATGAATGCTACAGATCCATCGTTTCAAGAAGCAGGAATTGGAAACCCAATCAGTCAATTTGTAGCACCTTGGTTTTCCGGATTATCAGTAGATACCATTCACTTGATCGAAAGATCAGCTTGGTGGGTTCACATTCTGGGAATATTGGTATTCTTAAATTACCTATACTATTCTAAGCACTTGCATATCCTTTTGGCATTTCCAAATACATACTACGCCAACTTAAACCCTAAAGGTCAGTTTACAAATTTAGAATCTGTAACCAACGAGGTAAAAATGATGATGGATCCTGATGCAGACCCTTATGCAATGCCGGCAGAAGGAGCAGAAGAAGAGGTTCCGGAAAAATTTGGAGCTAGTGATGTCATGGATTTAAACCGTGTACAATTGTTGAATGCATATACCTGTACAGAGTGCGGGCGTTGTACATCAGCTTGTCCGGCAAACCTTACAGGAAAAGAATTATCGCCAAGAGGAATCATGATGAAAACTCGTGATCGTTTGGAAGAAGTAGGGAAGAATATAGACAAGAACGGAGAGTTTAAAGACGACCAGAAACAGTTGTTGAATGATTATATAACTCCAGAAGAATTATGGGCATGTACAAGTTGTAATGCCTGTGTAGAAGAATGTCCGGTAAACATAGATCCGCTATCCATTATCATGGATATGAGAAGATATTTGGTTATGGAACAATCAGCAGCTCCACAAGAGTTGAATATGATGATGACCAATGTAGAGAACAATGGAGCGATGTGGCAGTACAGTCCAATGGATAGATTAAACTGGAAAGACGAATAAAAAGTAAGCGATATGAACGTACCAACAATGGCAGAAATGATGGCTCAAGGAAAACAACCGGAAGTGTTGTTTTGGGTTGGGTCTGCAGGAAGTTATGACGATAGAGCAAAGAAGATCACAAAAGCTTTTGTAAAAATATTGCACAAAGCCAATGTAGATTTTGCTGTGCTGGGAACAGAAGAAAGTTCTACCGGTGATGCTGCAAAAAGAGCAGGAAATGAATTCTTGTTTCAAATGCAGGCCATGACCAATATCGAGATCCTGAATGCTTACGAAATAAAAAAGATTGTAACCTGCGATCCGCATTCGTTCAATACCTTAAAGAATGAATATCCGGGATTAGGAGGAAAATACGAAGTATACCATCATACACAATACATCAAGCAACTGATAGATGAAGGAAGGTTGAGTCTATCAGGCTCAATGGGAGGAGAGCGAGTAACTTTTCACGACCCTTGCTATTTAGGAAGAGCCAATGATGAGTATGAATCACCAAGAGATCTGATCAGAAGATTGGGGGTGAATTTGGTAGAGATGAAACGCAGCAAAAACAGAGCTTTGTGTTGTGGAGCCGGAGGAGCGCAGATGTTCAAAGAACCTGAAAAAGGAGATATGGATATCAATGTACTAAGAACCAAAGATGCCTTAGCAACCAACCCTAAAGTAATTGCTACAGGTTGTCCGTACTGTAATACCATGATGACGGATGGTGTGAAGTTTCACGAAAAGGAAGCAGAAATTCAAGTAAAAGATATTGCTGAGCTTATTGCCGAAGCAGAAAAATTATAAAATATACTTCTATACGAATAAGGAAGAGCGATCTTCCTTTTTTTATGTCTATGATACAGCACTACGTTAAAGCAGCACGACTAAGAACACTTCCCCTTTCCATATCAGGAATCATTGTAGGAGGTTTGTTGGCCATGTCTAAGGATATGTTTGATTGGAGTATTTTTATACTAGCCTTGCTAACCACTATAGGGTTTCAGGTTCTTTCCAATTTTGCAAATGATTACGGTGATGGTGTCAAAGGAACAGATAAATATAGAACCGGAGAAGAACGAATGGTTGCCTCCGGAGCAATTAGTCCAAAGCAAATGAAACAAGCAATGGTAGTAACAACGATTATTACTTTGATCGTTGCTTTGTATCTTATTTACCTAGCTTTCGGAAAAGATAATTTCTCATATTCAGTACTTTTCTTTTTGTTGGGAGTAGCTTCTATAGCCGCCGCAATAAAATACACGGTAGGAAGTTCAGCTTACGGCTACAGTGGGTATGGAGACATTTTTGTGTTTATATTCTTTGGTCTGTTAAGCGTTGTAGGAAGCCATTTTTTATTTACAAAAGAAGTAGGTTTCTTAATCTTTTTACCTGCATTTTCTATTGGGATGTTAAGTACTGCCGTATTAAACTTGAACAACATGAGAGATCGTGTAAATGATGAGAAGGCAGGAAAGAATACGATCGTTGTAAAGATTGGAAGTGAATTCGCTAAATACTATCATTATTACTTAATTGGAGCTTCATTACTATTTGCTTTAGCCTATGTTTCTATGCATTATGAAAAGCCAATTCAGTTTCTTTTTTTAATAGCCTATATCCCATTGATGAAGCACATCTTTTTTGTACTTAAGAACAAAGACGAGTCATTGCTAGATGGTCAATTAAAAGTGGTTGCATTAAGCACTTTTTTATTCGCGATCCTTTTTGGAATAGGTCAAGTTTTGTAATTTTAATTTCTTACTAATCTCAATTTATGAAAGTTGTAAAAGTCATTTTAATCATTTTGGTTGTTTTAACCCTTATCTTCTTTGGAACAGGTTTGGTGGTGAAAGAGAATAATTATTCCTTAGAAGTAGAAGTGAATAAACCAATCTCAGAAACTTTTAGATTGTTCAACGATCAATCTAAAACCAAAGAATGGATTCCGGAGTTTCAAAAAGTTGAAGTGATCAATGAAAAACCGGGAGTAACCGGAAGTGAATACCGAATTACTGTAGACAATAATGGGCAAACAATAACTATGAAAGAGAAGGTTTTAGCCTATGTAGAGAATGAGAAAGTAACTTTTTATGTCGATTCGGAAAGCGTTTTAAAAACAAACGATTACAGTTTTACAAGCGAAGGAGGTAAGACAAAGATCAAACTAGATGTAACTTATCAAGGAGAATCGTACATACTCAGTTGTGTATTCCCATATTTTAAAGGAACCTTCAAGGGAATTGATGAAGGATATTTGCAAAATTTCAAAGCTTTTGCAGAAAAACAATAGTCAAGTGAACTCTTTAGTTCAAACAAAAATAGCTACCATAGAAGATGCGGAAACAATTTCGGCATTGGCAAAAATAACCTTTGCAGAAACCTTCGGACATTATTTTAGAGACCCTAAGGATTTACTCTCATATTTTGATCGTACCTTTTCCGTAGAAAAGATATCAGACAGTATTCAAAAAGAGAACAATATTTTTTGGCTTGGGTTTTATGAAGATCATGCAGTAGGATATGCAAAACTCAAACTCAACTCACCCTCTCCATTTGTTTCAGGAAAGAACCTATCGCAGCTACAGAAGATATATGTACTAAAAAATTTCTTATCTCAAAAAGTAGGATTGGAGCTTCAAGAGACACTTTTAGCATCAGCAAAAGAAAACGGATCAGAAACTGTTTGGTTATCTGTACTGAAGCAAAATGAAAGAGCCAAAGGCTTTTACCTGAAAAATGGATTTGAAGTTGTAGGAGAACACGATTTTCAGATCGGAAAAGAGCATTTTGAATTTGATGTTATGCAAAAAGAACTCATATAAATGAAAGCATCTTATCATAAATACATATTAGAATTCAAAAGACCTAGCGGGACTTCAAGAGGAATCTTGAAAACCAAAGAAACGTGGTTCATCCTTTTAGAAGAAAACGGGAAGAAAGGAATTGGCGAATGTGGAATTCTAAGAACACTAAGTGTAGATGACAGACCCGATTACGAAGATAAAATAGCGTGGGTATGTCAGAATATTCATTTGGGATTAGCTGCTTTGTTACAAGAAACAAGAGAATTTCCAAGCATTCAATTCGGATTAGAACAAGCTTTCTTATCTCTAAGTAGCGAAACTCCATTTTCTTTATTTCCATCAGTCTTTACAACTACAGAAAAAGCAATCAATATCAACGGTTTGATCTGGATGGGAAGCGAGGATTTTATGAAATCTCAGATCAAAGAAAAACTAGCACAAGGTTTCAAATGCATCAAAATGAAGATTGGTGCTATAGATTTTGAAACAGAATTGAGCTTGCTTAAATCCATTCGTAAAGAGTTTACTGCAGAAGATATAGAACTACGTGTAGATGCAAACGGAGCTTTTTCTCCACAAGAAGCTTTAGAAAAATTAAAAAGACTATCTCAATATCAATTACATTCCATAGAGCAGCCAATCAAAGCAGGGCAGTTGCAAGAAATGGCGAGATTGTGTGAAGAAACACCATTGCCTATTGCTTTGGATGAAGAGCTTATTGGAGTTTTTGATGTAACAAAAAAGAAAGAAACACTACTAACAATAAATCCTCAGTATATCATTCTAAAACCAAGTTTGGTAGGAGGGTTTAAAGGAAGCCAGGAGTGGATTGATCTGGCAAATGAGAACGAGATAGGGTGGTGGATCACAAGTGCCTTGGAAAGTAATGTAGGATTAAATGCCATAGCGCAGTGGACCTACACATTACAAAACCCAATGCCACAAGGTTTGGGTACCGGAAGTTTATTTACAAACAATTTTGATAGTCCGTTAGAAGTAAAAAACGGATATTTACAATACAATAAAACCAAGAATTGGAAATTTAATTTAGACTAATATGAATTTTTTTCAGACAGGATATAAAGGAAAAAATGACTGGTGGATGTACATAGTTACATTAATCCTAGTGTTTATAGGAACTCAAGTAGGATCTATTCCTTTGGCTATTGCAGCCTATAATCAAGTAGATGGAGACATGCAACGTTTTTCTGAGACGGCCAATGATGCATGGCTAAACATCGGTATGGATTCTAACTTATACTTATTCTTGATGATTTTATCCTTTGTTGCAGGTCTATTAATGCTGTACTTAGCAGTAAGAGCAATCCATAGAAAGAAATGGAAATGGATTGTTACTTCAAGAGATAATATAGATTGGAAGAGAGTCTTCTTTGGAGTAACTGTTTGGGGAGCGATATCAATAATCTTCATTGGGCTAGATATCTTTTTATCACCTGAAAGTTACGAATGGAATTTCAAGCCTATTCCTTTCTTTACGTTAGTATTAGTATCAGTTCTCTTTATTCCGTTGCAAACCAGCTTAGAAGAACACCTTTTTAGAGGTTATTATATGCAAGCCATAGGAATGTGGGTAAAGAACAGATGGTTTCCATTAATTGTTACCTCAGTTGTTTTTGGTCTGTTGCATGGAGCCAATCCAGAGATCGATAAAATAGGATATATTGCTTTTGTATTTTATATAGGTACCGGATTCTTTTTTGGAATTGTAACGCTGTTGGATGAAGGAACAGAATTGGCTATTGGAATGCATGCCATCAACAATATCATAGCAGCGCTATTTGTAACTACAGATTGGACAGTATTTAGAACAGATGCATTGTATGTAGATACTTCAGACCCTTCTGTTGGATGGGAAATGTTCTTGCCTGTATTTGTTTTATACCCATTAGTACTTATTATTTTCTCTAAAAAATACGGTTGGAAAAACTGGCAAGAAAAACTTTTTGGAAAAGTAGAAAAACCTATCAATCAAGATGTCATTGAAGAATTGGGTTCATAAAGAATTTCAATTGAATGGACGTTCTTTTTCTGATGAGAAAGAGCTGTTGGAATTTTCTGCGTCCATTTCCAATGCACTGCATACCTTTTTATCCGATTGGTTTTCAGAAAAGCCTTTTGTTAGTGTTACAACATCAGGCTCTACAGGAAAACCTAAAAACATAGAGCTTCAAAAAGAGTTTATGAAGAACTCTGCACAAGCAACAGGAGCTCTCTTTCAAATAGGAGAGAAGACCAAAGCTTTGTGTTGTTTACCTATAGATTTTATAGCCGGAAAAATGATGCTCGTAAGAGCAATGACACTTGGCTGGCATATAGATGTGGTTGCACCTAGCTCATCACCACTAGAAGGAATACACAAGAAGTATGATTTTTCTGCCATGGTACCGCTTCAAGTGAGAAATTCTCTAGAGAAATTAGATCAAGTTCGTAAGTTGATCGTTGGTGGAGGTGTCGTTTCCTTTGAGTTGCAACAACAGTTACAGCAAGTATCTACTCAAGTTTATGCAACGTATGGTATGACAGAAACCATTACTCATATAGCTGTCAAAAAATTAAATCATGGAGCTTGGAATCATTACCAAACATTGCCCAATATTGCTATTTCTACAGATGATAGAAATTGTTTAGTGATCGATGCGCCAAAGGTTTCAAAAGAACGTGTGGTAACTAATGATGTTGTCAAAATTATTTCGTCAAATGAATTTGAGTGGAAAGGGCGATATGACAATGTGATCAACTCAGGCGGAATTAAATTGCATCCCGAAGAGATCGAACGAAAACTATCAGAATTTATAGAAAACCAATTCTTTGTTGCCGGAATTGCTGATGAAGAATTAGGAGAAAAATTAGTGTTGGTTATAGAAAGTGAAGCGTATTCTATTTCCGAAAATATATTTTCAAACCTATCAAAATACGAAAGACCCAAACAGATCTATTTTGTCAAAGAATTTGTAGAAACAGAGACAAAAAAAATCCAACGAAATAAAACGTTGGATTTGATATAAAATTGATTGTCTTTTATTCTGTGACCATAGAGTGATATACATTCTGTACATCATCATCGTCTTCTAGCTTTTCCAATAATTTCTCAACATCAGCCTGTTGATCGCCTTCAAGTTTAGTAGTAGACGTAGGGATACGTTCAAAACCGGAAGAAATAATTTCTACGTTGTTTTCTTCAAAGAAAGATTGAATAGCTCCAAACTGCTCAAATGGAGCGTAGATAATAATTCCTTCCTCATCATCAAACACTTCCTCAACATCAAAATCAATAAGCTCCAATTCTAACTCTTCCATGTCTATGGTAATGTCCTCTTTCTTCACTGTAAAATTACATGTGTGATCAAACATAAAAACAACCGATCCGGAAGTTCCTAAATTACCATCACACTTGTTAAAAGCAGCTCTTACATTGGCAACCGTTCGGTTGTTGTTATTGGTAGCTGTTTCTACGATAATAGCAACTCCATGCGGAGCATACCCTTCAAACAATACTTCTTTATAGTTAGCAGTATCTTTATCCGAAGCTTTCTTAATGGCGCGTTCAACATTGTCTTTTGGCATATTAGCTGCCTTGGCATTCTGAATAACAGCTCTTAATCTTGAATTCGTTTCAGGATTAGGGCCACCTTCTTTAACGGCCATTACAATATCTTTTCCAATTCTGGTAAACGTTTTGGCCATTGCCGACCAACGTTTCATTTTACGTGCTTTTCGAAATTCGAATGCTCTTCCCATGTACTTTACTCTTTTATCTTAATCTTCTTTAATTCTTACTCTTTTCTCCTTACTTCTTTCTTCTTACACCTGAATCACGCCCAAGTTAAACTTTTTCTCAATAGGAGCATGATCTGCCGCTTCTATCCCCATA
Organism: Pseudotenacibaculum haliotis; assembly: GCF_042684245.1. NCBI lineage: Bacteria > Pseudomonadati > Bacteroidota > Flavobacteriia > Flavobacteriales > Flavobacteriaceae > Pseudotenacibaculum > Pseudotenacibaculum haliotis. The sequence goes on along the minus strand of NZ_JBHULH010000001.1, from coordinate 309,719 downwards.
GAAATCCACGTACGTGTATCCAACGGATTAATTACAGCATCTGTCCATATTCTGGCAGCAGCGTAGTAAGGAGAGATTTGCTCATCATAACGAGACTTGATCTGGTTGAATAACTCAGTTTCTTTCTCTTTGGTAATCTCTTCACCTTTTTTCTTTAAGGCAGCTGTTTCTATTTGTAACAATACTTTGGCAGCAGAATTTCCACTCATTACAGCCAGCTCAGCACTAGGCCAAGCAGCAATCAATCTTGGATCATAAGCCTTACCACACATTGCATAATTTCCGGCACCATAAGAGTTTCCAACAACAATAGTAAACTTAGGAACAACAGAATTACTTACGGCATTTACCATTTTGGCACCATCTTTAATAATTCCACCATGCTCAGATTTAGACCCAACCATAAACCCAGTTACATCCTGTAAGAAAACCAATGGAATCTTTTTCTGATTACAGTTGGCAATAAAGCGAGTTGCTTTGTCGGCGGAATCCGAATAGATCACTCCTCCAAACTGCATCTCACCTTTGGCATTTTTTACTACCTGACGTTGATTGGCAACAATACCTACAGCCCATCCATCAATTCTAGCATAAGCAGTAATGATGGTTTTTCCATATCCTTCTTTGTACTCCTCAAACTCAGAATTATCTACCAATCGTTTGATGATCTCTTTCATGTCGTACTGCTCATGACGTGCTTTTGGTAAGATTCCAAAGATATCATCCTCATTCTCTTTAGGCTTAGCAGCTTCAACTCTGTTGAATCCGGCTTTGTCATAATCACCAATCTTACCTACAAGATTCTTTATAGTATTTAAAGCATCTTTATCGTCTTTGGCTTTATAATCCGTTACGCCTGATATTTCACAGTGGGTAGTAGCACCGCCTAAAGTTTCATTGTCAATAGTCTCACCAATGGCAGCTTTTACCAAATAGCTTCCGGCTAAGAAAATACTTCCGGTTTTGTCTACGATCAAAGCTTCATCACTCATAATAGGCAAGTAAGCACCTCCGGCAACACAGCTTCCCATAACAGCGGCAATTTGAGTAATTCCCATACTGCTCATCACAGCGTTATTTCTAAAAATACGCCCGAAATGCTCTTTGTCAGGAAAGATCTCATCCTGCATAGGTAAGTACACACCAGCGCTATCAACTAAATAAATAATAGGTAGTTTGTTTTCTATAGCTATTTCTTGAGCTCTTAGGTTCTTTTTTCCTGTAATAGGAAACCAAGCACCCGCTTTTACAGTAGCATCATTAGCAACAACAATGCACTGTTTCTTTTGTATATATCCGATCTTCACAACAACTCCTCCGGAAGGGCATCCACCGTGCTCTTTGTACATTCCCTCACCGGCAAAAGCACCAATCTCTATGCTCTCAGAATTTTTATCCAAAAGATAATCAATACGCTCACGAGCTGTCATTTTTCCTTTCTCGTGATGCTTATCAATTCTTTTCTGACCTCCTCCTAATTTTACCTGAGCAAGTCTTCTGCGTAAATCTGATGCTAAAAGTTTATTGTGATCTTCGTTTTTATTGAAGTTAATATCCATTCAAAAAAATTTACTGCGAATTTACAAAAGTTTAGCTTCAAGAAGAAGTTTCTATTTCTTAAAAAGCTTTTAAAATATTACACGGAAATATATTCCTTGGAAAATAAATTTTTATTTTCTAACTTTGTCCCCATAATTAGTAAAAACATTAAAATGAAAACGGACAGAGTAATTTTTTACATAGCTACAATTCTTTTCTCAGGGATCATGTTGTTCTCTGTGAGTATGTATTTAACACAAACAGAGATGATCAAAGGAGCTTTTACAGCAATGGGTTACCCTTCATATTTAGTTTATCCATTGGCAGTAGCTAAACTTTTAGGACTATTTGCCCTTTGGTATCCTAAATTCAAAACAATCAAAGAGTGGGCTTATACAGCCTTTTTTATCAATGTAATTCTAGCATTCTTTGCACATGTGATGATCAGTGATGGAGAGCAATTGTTTTCTATCTTAGCTTTTGTCTTCTTGACAGCATCATATATCTATTACAGAAGAACTTCTAAACAAACGATTAAAAATTAAGACAGATGAAAAAAATACTAGCATTTGCCGGAAGTACCAGTTCTACTTCGATTAATAAGAAGTTAGCTACTTATGCAGCTACATTATTAAATGACACAGAATACGAGGTGATTGATATGAACGATTATACAGCTCCATTGTTTAGTGAAGATGAAGAGAAGAATGGTTTTCCGGAAGTTATCAAAGAACTTGCAGCAAAACTTCATTCTGTAGATGGTTTTATAGTTTCGTTAGCAGAACACAACGGTTCTTATGCAGCAGCATACAAGAATACTACAGATTGGTTGTCTAGAGTAGAAAGAAATATGTTTAATGATAAGCCTATGTTGTTGATGGCTACTTCGCCGGGAGCTAGAGGAGGAATAGGAGTTTTAGAAACAGCAAAAGGATACTATCCGAGAGCAGGAGCAAAAGTTGTGGAAGACTTCTCTTTACCAACATTCTACGAGAACTTTAAAGAAGGAAAAATTACAGACCAAGGTCTTAATGAGACATTAAAAACAAAGGTGGTCAGTTTTGAGACGGAATTGTAAAAAAAACTGAAAATCAAAGCAGAAAGGATTTAACATTTAGATTAGATATGTTGAATCCTTTCTTTGATTATGTTAAAAAAAAAGAGTGTAGCTTTTTATTTACTAAATTCGTTGATCGAACTTCAAAAAAACAACTAAACTTAATCATGAAAAAACTTTTACTTTTCGCTTTATTGTTATTAGTTTCTACACCAAATTTTTCACAAGAAACCCCTGAAGAAAAGAAAACACCTAAGCCTAATTATCGTTTGGCAGCAAGATTTTCTCCAACAAATATTGGAAAATTGGTACACTCTACCTCTGTAAGACCTAATTGGTTAAAAAGAGGAAATCGTTTTTGGTATCAATACAAAACCAGTGAAGGTTCTAAATACTATTTAGTAGATGCTGATGCAAGAAAAAGAACAGAATTATTTGATAATGTAAAGATGGCCAAATGGTTATCTGAGATCACTAAAGATCCTTATGAAGCTAAACACTTACCTAGATTTAGCTTCAAGTTTGTTAAAAACGAAACAGCCATTCGCTTCCGTGTTACCTCAAACGAAAAAGTTGAGGCTAAAGAAGACAAGAAGGATGGAAAGAAGAAAAAAGGGGCTAAGAAAAAGCCTAAAATGGAAAAGAAAGTATATCACTTAGAGTATAGAATAGGTGGTAACGGACTAACCATTATTGACAATGAAAAAGAAGAAAGAAAAAAATGGCAAAGTTGGGCTAATGTTGCTCCAGACAGCTCAATTGTAATCTATTCAAAGAATCATAATTTGTATTGGATGGATAAAGAGAACTTTTTAAAAGCAACAAAAGATGAAAAGGACTCTACAATTGTTGAAAACCAATGGACCAAAGACGGTGTTGAGAACTACGGTTACGGCGGAGGTTCTTGGGGAGAAAACAACGAGACTAAAAAGAAGAATAAAGACAAAAAGAAAAGAGTTTTTGTGAACTGGTCACGTGATTCTAAAAAATTCGTTTTCCAAAGAACAGACTCACGTCATATCAACGATCTTTGGGTAATTAATACTACATCAGGAAAGAGACCCACTTTAGAAACCTATAAATATCACATGGCTGGAGAAAAAGATTTCTACAAGCCGGAATTATTGATCTTTGATATTGCTTCTAAAGACATTACCAAAGTAAAACTAGACTCTACAGTTCAGCAATCAGTTTCTGTTTACTCAGCACCTAGAAAGAAAGCTATCGATTGGGATGAGTTAAATCCAACCTATTTATTATCTAAAAAAGGAAAAGTATATTTTAGTACAGTAAGCAGAGACAGAAAGAGATTGGATATCCATGTGGCCGACATTAATACCGGAGAGGTAAAAACATTGATCGAAGAGCATTCTAATACTTACATTGAGAACAGAGGAAAAGCAATTCGTTTGTTCAACAATGAAACAGAGATCTTACACTGGTCTGAGCGTGATGGTTGGGGGCATTTTTATTTGTATGACTCTAACGGAAAACTAAAGCGCCAGGTAACAGACGGACCATTCCATGTAGATAGCTTTGAAGGAATTGATGAGAAGAACAGAGTTCTATACTTTACAGCAAATGGAGTTAACAAAGATATAGACCCTTATTACTCACATTTATATAGAATCAATTTGAACGGATCTGGAATGAGAAACCTGAATCCAGGAGATTTTAATACTGGAGTAAATGTTTCTGATTCTAAGAAGTTCTTTGTTAGCAACTTCTCTAGAGTAAATACTGTTCCTAAATCTGAGTTGAGAAGTTCAAGTGGTGCTTTGATCATGAGTTTTGAAGAAGCAGACCTTTCACAATTGTTTGCTACCGGATACAAATTCCCAGAACCATTTAAAGTAAAAGCAGACGATGGTATTACAGATATTTATGGTGTAATGTACAAGCCTTTTGATTTTGATCCTAACAAGAAGTATCCGTTAATCGAGTACGTATACCCTGGACCACAAACTGAGGCAGTAAGTAAATCATTCTCACCAAGAATGAACCGTACAGATAGAATGGCACAAGTAGGATTTATTGTAATTACTTTAGGAAACAGAGGAGGTCACCCAAGTCGTTCAAAATGGTACCATACTTACGGGTACGGAAACTTAAGAGATTACGGATTGGCTGATAAGAAATACGTAGCAGAACAATTAGCTGATAAGCACGATTTCATTGATATTGAAAAAGTAGGAATCTTTGGTCACTCAGGAGGAGGGTTCATGTCTACAGCTGCCATGTTGGTATATCCTGATTTCTTTAATGTAGCTGTTTCTTCTGCAGGAAACCACGATAATACGATCTATAATAGCTGGTGGAGTGAAACACACCACGGTATAGAAGAAATAAAAGATGCAAAAGGAAATATTTCGTATAAATACCAAATAGACAAGAACCAATCATTGGCAAAAAATCTAAAAGGTAAATTGATGTTGGTTACAGGAGATGTAGATAATAATGTACACCCTGGAGGAACCATTCGTATGGCAGATGCATTAATTAAGGCTAACAAGCGATTCGACTTTATGATCATGCCGGGACAAAGACATGGTTTTGGAAGAATGACAGAATACTTCTTCTGGCTAAAGGCAGATTATTTTAGTGAACACTTGTTAGGAGTTAAAATTGATAATGTGAATATGGATGAGATGAACAGAGAAAGACCCAAGAAAAAATAAAACAAAAACAGAAAGCCAAGTTAGAAATAGCTTGGCTTTTTTTTTACACTATCAAAAAATGTGTGTTGGAAATATATCCCTTGGAAAATAAATTATTTTTTCGTAACTTTGTGCCTTGAAAGGAGGTAACATGAAAATTACTTTATACGGAAAACAAGGACACGCTCATACAGTAGCTTTCAAGAATTTTTTAAGAACATCTGATGTTGAGTTCCAATATGTAGATGTGTTAAAAGATGAAAAGGCAAAGTTGCACACCAAAGAGCTGTATGAAGGACAGTTAAAATTTCCAACCTTGTTTGTAGATGATGACGTATATTTAACACCGTCATCTGATGATTTTAACAAGATCATGAAAGAACTAAAATTAAGAGGTTAATGGGAGACATATCAAAAGATATCAATTCTAAGTTTACAGATCCAAAGATCAAAGCATTGATCAATATTAAGTATACAGCAAATTGGATCAACAGTCATGAGAATGAGACATTTAAGCCTTACGGAATCTCACCACAGCAATTCAATATTTTACGAATTTTAAGAGGAGCAGGAGAGCCCATTAAGGTACAAACGATCAAAGACAGAATGATTGAAAGAGCTCCCAACGCAACACGCTTGATGGATAAACTTTGCGATAAAGGTCTCATTGAACGTGTACGATGTGATAGCGACAGAAGAGTTGTGTATATCAGTATTGCTGAAGCTGGATTAAAGTTGTTGTCTGAAATAGACAAGGAGCTAAACCTTGAGTTTTTAGAGAACTTTACAAATGAAGAAGCAACAATTCTGAGCGATTTATTAGACAAGATTCGATAAAAAAATTTTAATCAAATATTTTCCATGGAAAATAAATTAAAAAGAATACAGCAAAAAATGGATAGCCCATTAGTAAGCATGGGACCTATCCGATTACGTCAGCCCATTCCAAATCAGGAAGTGGAGCAAGTAGACCCATTTTTATTATTACATCACTATGGACCCTATGCTATTAGCCCATTAAACAATCCGTTTGATCTGGGGCCTCACCCTCACAGAGGATTTGAGCCAATTACACTATTGTTCAAAGGAGAGCAATTGCATAGAGATTCTTTAGGAAATGAAATGATTGTAAAAGCAGGAGATGTACAGTGGACCACAGCAGGAAGAGGAATCATTCATGCAGAAGGACCCAGCAAAGAATTTGTGGAAAGAGGAGGAGAGTTGGAAGGAATACAATTATGGTTAAACCTTCCTGCAAAGAAGAAAATGATGCCCGCTGCTTATCAGCATGTAAAAAGTGAAGACATACCTGTAGTACAAAATGACGATAAGAGTTTAGAGTTAAAGGTTGTAGCAGGTGAACAAGCTGGTAAAAAAGGGTTGATCAAAACACAAACGGCAATAAATGTGTTTACTGTAAAAGCTCATACAGCAGGTGAAATAACAATAAATATTCCTGAAGGACATAATACAGCTTTGTATTTGTTGGATGGTGAAGCAATTGTAAACAATGAGCAAAACCTGAAAAAAGGAGCCACGCAAATGGTCACCTTTACACAAGAAGGAACTCATATCCATATGAAAGCTACAGAGGTAAGCAACTTGTTAATCTTATCTGGAGAACCGATCAATGAGAAGGTAGCGTCTTGGGGACCGTATGTAATGAACACACAAACCGAGATCATGGAAGCATTGAGAGATTATCAGCAAGGAAAAATGGGATATTTATATTAAAGAATATTATTTCTCAATCCTTATGAAAAAGAATGATCAGAAACCTTAGTTTTTGATCATTCTTTTTTATTTCAAATGAACAAGTCTATATAATTAAATAGTACTTTTACTACAACATTAATATTAACCAAATTCAAATGAACCTTAACAACTTAAGAAAAGCAATTCCGTTGTTTTTAATGGTATCTTGTCTAATGTCTATGACGAGTACAGCTCAGGATAAATTGAAAAAAATGCCAGGGTATACTCAATATAGAAAAATGGCACCCAAACTATATGGATCTATTAAAAGAGCCAACACCAATATCAATTGGAGTAAAGATGGTAAAACATTTACATATCTAGAGAATAATCAAGTACATACTTTTGATGTTCGAAAAAAGAAGGTGGTAAAATCTGAAGCTTATAAAAGACCAAAAAGACAACCCTATAGAAGAGGAAATAGACCTGCTAGAGGTAGACAATACGCTTCTGCAACTTCTCCAGATAAAAAACTAACAGCATATACAAAAGATAGAAATATGTATATCAGCAATGCTGATGGTTCTAATGTAGTTGCGATTACTTCAGATGGAAATGATGAAAATCAAGTAAAGTATGGAATAGCTACTTGGGTTTATGGTGAAGAATTGGGGCAAAATACTGCTATGTGGTGGTCTCCAGATAATAAGAAGATTGCATTTTACAGATTTGAAGAAAAAGATGCTAAAAAATACTATGTACTTTATCACCAAACCAGAATACAAGACTCTTTGGAGGTTGAAGCGTATCCAAAAGTAGGAGCCAAAAACTTACCTGTAGATTTGTTGGTATATGATCTAGAAACTAAGAAAACGATCAAACTAGAAACCAGAGATGGAAAGCCATTCCATGATGGAGCCGTTGGAACCTATCTATACGATATCAAATGGTCACCGGACGGAAAAGAATTACTCTTCCACAGCACCAATCGTAAACAAGATATTATGGAGTATAGAGCTGGTAATCCTGAAACAGGGAAAACCAGAGTTATTGTTAGAGAAGAGTGGCCGGCTAGTTTCACAGAAAATTCTCCAGAAATTTATGAATTAGAAGACAAGCAACATTTTATTTGGGCTTCTGAGAGAACAGGATTTAACAACTATTATTTATACAACTATAACGGACAGTTAGTAAATGCATTGACAAATCATGATTTTGAAGTTGGAAGAATTGTAAAAGTAGATGAGAAAAATAAACTGTTGTATTACATGGCAAGAAGCGGAGAGAATCATATGAAAATGCAATTGCATAGAGTACGATTCAATGGAAAGAAGAATACACGACTTACAGATCCAAAATTCAACCACAGAGTTGTATTATCTCCAACAGGAAAACACTTTATAGACATTGCACAAACTCATGAGATTCCTCCATTTGTAAACCTTGTAGACTCAAAAGGAAAACTGGTAAAGGAGATTGCAAAAAGCGATATGTCTAGATTTAAAGAACTAGGATTTAAAACAGCCGAAGTATTTACATTTACTTCTGCCGATGGAGAAACTCAATTACATGGAATGATTCAATTTCCGTCAAACTTTGACCCTTCTAAGAAATATCCTTTGATCTTAGATAATTATGGCGGACCGGCTACCAATGCTTTTAGAGAATCTTTTGTTTATCCAAACCCGTTAACTGAATATGGATTCATCATTGTAAAAATAGATGGAAGAAATGTAAGAGGAAGAGGGAAAAGAATGTTGGATAAACTCTATGGTAACTTAGGAATTGTTGAAATGGATGATTTTACAGCCGGAATTAAATCATTGTATAGCAGATCTTATATTGATAAAAATAGAGTAGGAGTATATGGAACCTCTTATGGAGGAACAACAGCAGCATCATGTATATTGAGATTCCCGGATGTATATCACGTAGCTGTAGCAAACTCAGCTGTAACAGATTGGAGAAACTATGACAATATATATACAGAGCGCTATATGAATCTGTTAGAAAATAATAAAAAAGGATACGAAGCATCTCGATTGATGAACTACGCGAAAGATTTAAAAGGAGAATTGATGATTTACTACGGAACCAATGATAACAATGTACATCCATCTAATTCTCTACAACTAATTCAAGCATTACAACGAGAAGGAAAAAGCTTTGAAGTACAAGTAGGGCCAGATAGAGGACATACAGCTGTGAATAGAGACAGAATGATGGAGTTCTTTATCCAACATTTGGTATTGAACAAATAATTTGAGCTTACTACCCATATAAAGTCGTCTAATTTTAGGCGACTTTTTTTATTTCTTTTTAGTTGTTAAAAAATTGTATCTTGCAATTATTATGCACGCATAATAATTAAGCAAGTTTTTTTATGAAATACAAACATATTTTTGAGCCTTTAGATCTTGGTTTTACCACTTTGAAAAATAGGATTTTAATGGGTTCTATGCATACCGGATTAGAAGAGGAAAAGAATGGAATTGAGAAAATAGCTACCTATTATGCAGAACGTGCAAAAGGAGGAGTAGGATTGATTGTAACTGGAGGAATTGCTCCGAATATTCAAGGATGGACAGGTCCTTTTTCAGCACGTATGTCTTCAAAAAAACATGCCAGAGAACATCAAAAGATTACCAAAGCGGTACATGATGTAGGAGGAAAGATATGTATGCAAATTCTGCATGCAGGAAGATATGGATACCACCCGTTCAATGTAGCTCCTTCTAAAATCCAAGCACCTATCAATCCGTTCAAACCTTTTAAGCTGACTAAGTCAGGTATTCGAAGAACGATCAAAGATTTTGTAAACTGTGCCAAGCTTTCAAAAGTAGCAGGATATGATGGGATTGAGATCATGGGATCTGAAGGATATTTGATCAACCAGTTTATTGTAGAGCATACCAACAAAAGAACTGACGAATGGGGAGGTTCTTATCAGAATCGTATGAAGCTCCCAATCGCATTGGTAAAATCTGTTAGAGAAGCTGTTGGTGAAGATTTTATCATCATCTATAGATTATCCATGTTAGATCTGATTGAGAAAGGGAGTTCTTGGGAAGAAGTAGTAAGCTTAGGAAAGGAAATAGAAAAAGCAGGAGCAACCATTATCAATACAGGTATCGGGTGGCATGAAGCAAGAATTCCTACTATTGCCACATCAGTTCCTAGAGCAGCTTTTACTTGGGTAACTAAAAAAATGAAAGAAGAAGTGTCAATTCCATTGATAACTTCCAACAGAATTAATATGCCGGATATTGCAGAAGAAGTTTTGGCTAGAGGAGATGCAGATATGATCTCAATGGCTAGGCCTTTTTTAGCAGACCCGGAATGGGTTAATAAAGCCGAAGAAGGAAGAGAAGATGAGATCAATACTTGTATTGCGTGTAATCAAGCTTGTTTAGATCATGTTTTCAAAAGAAAAGTTGCTAGCTGTTTGGTAAACCCTAGGGCATGTCATGAGACAGAATTAAATTATGAACCTACTACACATAAAAAGAAGATTGCAGTTGTAGGAGCCGGACCGGCTGGTTTGGCAGCATCAACAATTGCTGCACAAAGAGGGCACCATGTTACTTTATTTGATGCCGATAAGGAAATTGGAGGACAGTTTAATATAGCCAAGCAAATTCCGGGAAAAGAAGAGTTTTACGAAACCATTCGCTATTTCAATAAGCAAATAGAACTACACAATGTAGAGTTAAAATTGAATACTAGAGTTTCCAAAGAAGATTTGATCAATTCAGAATATGATGAAATTATAATTGCGACTGGAATCAAGCCTAGAACTCCTAAAATTGAAGGAATAGAGCATGAAAAGGTACTGAGCTATTTAGATGTGTTAAAACATAAAAAACCAGTAGGAAAGAAGGTAGCAGTGATTGGTGCGGGAGGAATTGGTTTTGACCTGTCTGAATATCTATTACATGAAGGAGAATCTACTACATTAAACTTAGACAAATGGCTAGAAGAATGGGGTATTGATAAAACAATTAATGCAAGAGGAGGTATTGAAGGAGTTAAGCCTGTAATTCACCCTAGCGAACGAGAGATCTTTATGTTTAAAAGAAGCAAAGGGAAGTTTGGTGGAAAGCTTGGAAAAACAACCGGGTGGATTCACAGAGCAAACCTAAAGAAGCAAAACGTTCAGTTCATCAATGAAGTACAATACACAAAGATTGATGATCAGGGATTGCACTATGTTCAAGGAGGAGAAGCAAAGGTTTTAGAGGTAGACCATATTGTAATTTGTGCAGGGCAAACTCCATTTAAAGAACTATATGAACCTGTTGTGGCTTCTGGTAAGAAAGTACACGTAATAGGTGGGGCTGATGTTGCATCAGAACTCGATGCAAAAAGAGCTATTGATCAAGGTAGTCGTTTAGCCGCTCGCTTGTAGTTATTTGACCATTTTTACCGAATTGATATTTCCATGACCATCATACTCTTTTACAGAGTTGGTAGGATCTACCATCCATCTTCCGTCTACAATGAATTTATAGTGATGTTTCCCTCTGTGTAGAGGTAGAGTGATTTTCCAACCCTTACTATACTTCTTCATTTGAATACCCCCTTCATTCCAATTATTGAAAGATCCGGCAAGAATTACCTTCTGAGCTTCAGAATAACCTTTTAAGATAAAAGTGATGTTAGATGTGATGGAAAATACAGAGTTATATCCTTCGTATTCATTCTTTACTTTAGCAGGATTAAGAGGATCGTGTATCCACTCTCCATCAACAATAAACTTATATTCATAAGTATCAGGGCGTAATTGTAACGTAAGCTTCCAACCTTCTTTGGTTTTTTTCATCTCAAAATTTTCCTCATCCCACTTGTTAAAAGATCCTGTTAAGATAACCTTGTTAGCATCAGAAAAACCTTTTAAAAGAAATGTCTTGTTCCCGTTTTCTGATGGATAGCCTTTGTGAATTTTCAGGTTGTAGGTATAATACGATTTTCCGGTTTCGCTTTTGGCAGGAACTACATTCGCAATATCACCCGAAGGCTCAGCCCAATAAGCATCATTGACGTAGAATTTAAATTCCCAGGTGAAGTCATCTTGAAAATGAGCTATTTTTTTTCTCAATTCGTAAGAATCATCAGTAAGCTTTTTCATTTTCCATCCATCTCGAGACCAATTGTTAAACTGACCGGATACAACCACTTTATCAATATCAAAATCATCAAAATCAAATTTAGCCTTGCTTTTTTCATGTGTCACAATAGCATAGTCACTTTTGTTGAAAGAAAAAACAATTTCATCACCTTCAATTCGATATCCTTTTACATCGCTTTTTTGTCCGAAGCTGAACAAACAAGCTAGCGAAAGAATGAAAAATAATATGTATGTTTTTCTATTCATTATCGAATCAAAGGGTAATTAATAAAATATATTTTCTCTTTTTTATAATTGATGATGGCTCTTTTCTGAGCAAAAAAGTCATATCCTAATACGCCGTCTAATTTTGTGCCAAAGGCATGATTCATACTTCGTAGATTGGTCAAGATCGTATTAATAGGACCGAAGAACACAGTCTCACTTAATTTTAATTTGAACAATCGCCCCGAAATAACTTCAATCTCTGCGCTACTGGCTCCTCTTAATTTGATTCTTTTTTTCGGGTAAAATGACCTTAGAACTTTACGAGATACTTTACTGTTAAGCTGACTAAATTCAGCAGCAGTATCCAAGCCAAATTTAAGTTTTTTTCCATTGATACTTCCTTCGATAACAATGGTGTGTTTTTTCAATTCAAAGTCAATACTATCAATAACTTTTTCCAGATATTTTTGCTTGCCCAGTTTGTTCCCTTTCGTATCGATCTTAGTCAAAGTAATCTGATTTAAGTACATGTCTACAAAGACTTCATAGTCTTTAAGAATATTGTAGCCTATAATTCCCAAGATCTTAATCTTTTTGCTTTTCTCTATATGGGAGAGGTCTATGATATCTGAGCGCTTATCACGAATATTTAGATTTTGAAAAGACAATTGCTGAACTCTTTTTTCAATAGGATTATCTACAAAGTCCAATACACCGGAAGATTTGTTTACTCGATTGTTTCGAGTAGCCAGGTGTGAGAAATGAACTTTGTTCAAAAGCAATTTTTCAGAACCGGTATCTACTACAAACCATCCCTTCTTTTTCTTGTGAACACCTTCAATAACAATAAGCCTGTCAACCAACTTAAAAGGGATACGAGTTGTATACTTGTTAATGACTTCAGCATTTGTAAAATGAAAGGTATCTATATCATCTATCTCTTTGTTAGGATCTGAGCTAGCAAAGGCGGTAAAAACACAAAAAAAGAGAAAAAAATTAAATATAGATTTCATTAACTATTGTATGAATAGATATTGTAATGACCTTTTAAAAAAAAGAACGATATTTGTCAACAATCGTTACAAAAAACATCTCTTTTTAAGAGAGTTTTAGTTTTAAATTAACAAGAATGAATAAAAATGGAGTTTTAGCTTGGGCTACAATCATCATGGTTGTAGTTGGTATTGCCCTAATTGGTTTGGGTGCTTTTAGATATGATGATGTAGCTGGATGGGGATTTGGAGCAGTTGGAATTGGTTTCTTTGCCATAGCCTGGGTGTTTAATGCTTTAAAAGGAAGAGTTTAGAAAATAAAAAAAACCGCCATTAGGCGGTCTTTTTTTTATGATCTTTTTCTTTTTTTATACTCTTTAGTTGTTCTCTTTTTCTTCACAACTTTTGCTGGTTTTCTTCTCTTAAGAACTTTATCTCTAGAAACCTTTGCTTTTGGATTTGCTCTGTAATAATAGAAGTTATCATCTTCTTTAAACTTTCTATAGTTGTTTCTAAACTCTCTTTGATAGAAATAAGGATCGTTGTAAGAACAAACAGTTCCTAGGTTGATATTAAATCCAACAGAAAAACCATCATCATAATAATAATCGTTGTAATAATCATTATATCTCACTTCTCCGTAAAACCTTGGAGTTCCCCATCTGTTGTATTTGATTCTTAGATCTCCTACATTCGTTAATCTTCCTCTGTTGTATCTCATGTAAACAGTTCCGATTCTTCTTACATTCCCTCTGTAATCATATCTAATGTTAACATTTCCTATTCGTTTAATTCTACCTTGGTAATCTCTTTGAATTCTAATTCTTCGGTTTCTTCTGTTGTTTCTAAGATACCTAGAGTCAAAATCGAAATCTCCATTTAAGAAAACATGAAATCTAATTCCTCTTTCTACAAAAGTAACAGCATCATCATAACGATTTTCTACCCCAAAGATCTCAGTTGATTTTTTGCCATTTTTGGCTTCAACATAAGAAACCATCATGAACATTGCTAATAATAATAGTACACCTTTTTTCATAATTTGTGGTTTTAGGGTTGTGCCTACTCGTATGCTTTTCGGCTTCCGCATTTGAAAACTAAATTCCAAAGAGCGTGCCAAAAAAAATGAAAACATGTTTTTGAAACAATTTTTGTAATTGAAAGTCTTTATTGCGACTACTGTTGTAAAGTGAACAGATTTTGACAGAATTCGTCAGAAAACTTCACAAATTTTAAATTAAACTCATATATTTATCACTGAGAAAATCGCATCTATGATTGACGCCATCGAAAAGAACCTGAACAGGGGAATAAAATTACTAAATTCTATCACCGACGAACAATATAGTAACACTTCTACACCGCCCTATTTTTCTAGTATTGGATCGCATATGCGACATATACTTGATGTCTTTTCGTGTATTTTTAATGGAATGGAAAGTAAAAAGGTTGATTTTTCTGCAAGAGAAAGAAACCCTTTAGCCGAACAAACTACTGCAGCAGGAATAGAATATTTTAATACAATTATTCAGAAATTACACCAATTGTCTGATGACGATTATGAAATGATGATCTCAGTTACTGATGATTTAGGAACCGGAAAGGTTACTGCAAATTATACCTTGGCTAGCGCTTTAATTCAGGCACATAGTCATGCCATTCACCATTTTGCTACTATTGGGTTTATTGTCAATAGACTTGGTGTTGAATTACCGGATGAGGATTTCGGATACAACCCAACAACTCCAAAGAAAGAATTAGTAAATTCTTAAGAGATTCTTTTTTATATTTACTCAAACGTTAGTCTGAGTGGAAATTAGTAAAGAGCTTTTATTTTTCTTCAGTGCATTAGGAGCATTCAACGGAGTTATCTTAAGCTTATATTTTTTGTTCTTTGTCAAATCAAGACACATTTCCAATAAATTTTTAGGAGCTTTTCTACTCATGATCAGTATTAGAACCGGAAAGTCGGTATTCTTTTACTTCAACCCTGATTTATCATTTCATTATTTACAATTTGGATTAACCGCCTGCCTATTTATAGGCCCTTTTTTATATTTCTATATAATGTCTGTAAAAGGCGCTCACAACTCAATTAAAAAGGAATGGATATATCATTTTACTTTTTTGTTGATAACAGCTTTGGTCGTAGGATTTTTATATCCTTTTAAAACAAATATAGATCTTTGGCGCCCCTATTTTATAGATGCTATTTATTATGTATGGTTAGTGTATACTTTACTCTCATTATATAAATTACTACCAGCCTTAAAAGAAGCACTCAAAGGCAGATCAAAAGTAACGAGTTCAGATGTTTGGGTGTTGAGTATTTTCTTTGGAAATTTTGCTGTTTGGGCATCTTATAAATTCTCCTATTTTACAAGCTATATTACAGGGGCACTGACTTTTTCTTTTCTCTTTTACTTGATGATATTGTTTTTATTCTTCAATAGAAAAAAGAGTAAGATTATTTTTAATCCTACAGAGAAATATGCCGATAAGAAATTTGAGTCTTCTGAAGCAGAAGCTTTAATTGAGGTTCTAAAAAATGTGATGTCAGAAGAATCATTATACAAAAACCCGAATTTAAAGTCATCAGACGTTGCCAAGAAAATTCAACTGACTACTCATCAATTTTCTCAATTATTAAACGATAATTTAGGTAAAAACTTTGCTAGTTTCGTTAATGAATACAGAATAGAAGAAGCTAAAAAGAAATTATTGTCAAACTCCAGTTTTACTTTAGAAGCAATTGCTTACGAATGTGGTTTTAACTCAAAATCAACATTTTATACCGCATTTAAAAAGATTGTTGGAATAACCCCCTCACAATTTAGAAGTTCAAATTTATAAATCCGAACTTCTAATTTATAACTCAAAATTACTTTTCAAAATACAATTTTCATATTGACTGAAATTTAAAATCATCCCTATGAGAATTATTGTTTTAGTCTTATCTATTTTCTTTTTTGCGAGCTGTAATAAAACAAAAGAAAAAGTAAGCAAAGAGAGAATCTTATTTATTGTTTCAAACCAACATACGTATGGAGATACCAAGTTAAATTCTGCAAATCACTTTGGAGAAATTGTATCAGCTTATGATGTGTTGATAAAGGAAGGCTATCAAGTAGACTTTGTTAGTCCAAAAGGAGGAGCTATACCATTAGGATATTTGAATACGTCAGATAGTATTCAGAAACACTATTTATACGACGAACACCTTATGGGTAAACTTAAAGCTACTCAAAAACCACAAGACATAAGCCCTTCTAATTATAAAGCTGTTTACTACGTAGGTGGAGGTTCTGCAATGTTTGGTGTTCCGGAAGATAAGAACATTCAGAAAATTTCTATGGCTATTTACAATAGCAACGGAATTGTTTCTGCTATTTGTCATGGAACAGCAGGAATTGTAAATCTAAAAACAGATGACGGAGCCTATTTATATGCTAATAGAGAAGTAAATGGTTTTCCTGACATGTTTGAAAATAAAAATGCTCAATACTATCAAACATTTCCTTTTTCTATTGAAGAGACCATTAAAGAACGAGGAGGGAAATTTCTGTATTCCAAAAAAGGATGGGATAACTTTTATAAAATAGACGGTAGATTAATTACGGGTCAAGATCCAACAGCAGCAGCTACTGTAGCAAAAGAAATTATTAAACAATTAAATACACTTCGAAAATGAAAAAACTAGTTTTACTTATAACGTGCTTTATTGGACTGTCAGTTCAAGCTCAATCTGAAGTTGAAGCAATTAATAAAGTACTTTACGATTACATTGAAGGTACTGCCAATGGAGAACCGGAAAGGCTAAAACAAGCTTTTGATGAAAACTTTAACCTGTATTTTGTAGCCAACGATTCCTTAAGAGTGTGGAGCGGAAAGCAATATATAGGGAATGTAAAAAAAGGAAGAAAAAGTAATCGAATTGGTAAAGTGCTATCTATAGACTATGAAGGAAATGCAGCAGTTGCCAAAATAGAGATATTAATGCCCTCACGTAAACGGATATATACTGATTATTTATTGCTATTGAAAATCAAGGATAAGTGGAAAATCATTCACAAATCGTTCACCTTTAAAAATTACCCAAAATGAGAAGAGTAATTGTATTAGCGCGCTTATTTTGTACGCAGGGTACTAAAACATAAACCTATTTCTTAGACAATTTTTTCAAACGCTTCGAATACGCTTTTAAAGCAAGCATCTCTTTGATAAAAGGGAAGGTTTTACGATAAGGAACATTCTGATGTTTGTGATTGTACATCGCAATCTTATAAAGCTGTTTCCAATGCGTCCTAATGGTTTTTAGGGCCTTCCAGTAGTTCATTTTTGTAGCATCATAAATATGCGTGGGCTCAGCTAAAATTCCGTTCAATTCAAGAATTTTGAACTTACCTTGGTTGAGCTCTTCCAGCGTGTTGTATTTTATATCAAGCCTTCCGTAGTACCATCCTTCTACTTGATGATTCAATGTATTCATAGAAGCTATAAGCTCATCATTAATCAAGTGATTTCCATTGATAAATCGAGTCCCTTTAGAATGATTACCAATAGACGATAGCTTGATGTGCTTTCCGTTTTCAGGAATCATATCCCAATTGATCAAAGGATCATTTTTGATAAGCTCATAGTACAGAAAAGCACGTTCATCAGAAGCAACTAGTTCTTTAATTGTAGATGTTCCATCTCCAATAATCGTTAAAAACTCTTTGAGTGTAATAGAAGTAACAGTTCCTTTTTCTTGATCAGGATGTCTGTAATAAAAAATACCACATTCATTCGAATGAGTTAAGAATTCTTGAATGATAATAGAAACAGGATATTTTTCCAAATAAGAGATCAAATCACTCTCATTTTCTATCTTTTTTACCAACAAACCTCTAAAACCTACATCTGGTTTTACAATCATAGGGTAGGAAATACCCTCTTCTTTAAGAAGCTCTATTGTTTTATCTATCTCAGAAGTTTCTTCATGTAGAACCGACTTAGGAATATAATTTTCGGGTAATAATTTTAGGGTTTTGTATTTAGACTCAGAACCAATACCGGAGTTTCTTATTGAAGGGTTTACTGCGGTATAAAATACAAGGTTTCTTGCTACAATTCCATGAACAAATGCATAAGGAATATTAGGAATGTAAAACATTAGCAAAGGCCAATGTTCCCAATGTAAAATTTTATGGAGTCGAGTATTTGCCAATTTATTTTTCGTGAAAAAGAGCGCTTAAAATAACACGGAAAGTCATAAAAGCATAAAAGATTGTAAAGAGCATGAGTAAAGAAGAGATTACTAAGAAAGCAATACTAAACCAATATTGAGCCCCTTCTTTATAAATAGCAATTGCTTTAAACGACATGCTTAACAAAATGGGAGAAGCAATAAATAAGAACAGCAAAATTGCCAACCTTTTTAATCCTTTCCTTAAAACTGAAAAATCTGTTCCCATTATTAATAGTTTTGAATTACTTTTCTAACACTTCCATACTTTTTTAGCAATTCTGATGCTTTAGACGGTTCTATATCCAATTCCTTAACAAGCATTCTAATTCCTCTGTCAACTAACTTATCATTAGAAAGTTGCATGTCTACCATTTTATTACCCTTAACTCTTCCTAACTTGATCATGGTAGCTGTAGATAACATGTTTAAGACCATTTTCTGAGCTGTTCCGGCCTTCATTCTAGAACTTCCGGTTACAAACTCAGGCCCTACAACAACTTCAATAGGAAATTGAGCAGCTTTACTTAAAGGAGAGTTCTCATTGCATGTAATACATCCGGTGATAATATTTTGCTGATTGCAAACTTCTAATGTAGATACCACATAAGGAGTTGTACCCGAAGCAGCAATTCCAACAACAACATCTTTTGAGCTAATATCATATTCTTGAAGATCTTTCCATCCTTGTGTCACGGAATCTTCGGCAAATTCAACAGCTTTTCTAATAGCAGAGTCGCCGCCGGCAATCAATCCAATGACCAATCCGTGAGAAACACCAAATGTAGGCGGACACTCCGAAGCGTCTAAGATTCCTAATCTACCGCTGGTACCTGCGCCAATATAAAAAAGTCTTCCGCCTTCTTTTAACTTCTCAGTGATCTGCTCTGTTAAAAGAGATATTTGAGGAATGCTTTTTTGAACAGCCAATGCAACTGTTTGATCTTCTTTGTTGATATTCTGAATGAGATCAGAAGTACTCATCTCTTCTAAATGATCGTAGTAAGAATCTTGCTCAGTAGTTTTGATAAAACCCATACCCAAAAGTACACATTAATGAAGAATCTAAGCTTGAAATTAAATCAAAAAGTGACATTTTGATAAAAGCTGTGTCATATTAAATGAAGTTCAATTAATTAGAAATATACTATGAATACTATTAAACAATCATTTGCCAATTTTTACGATGCGATAGCATCAGGAATAGGAGACTGGGGATTAAAATTATTAGGAGCTTTTGCAGCATTGATCCTAGGATTATGGATCATTAGAATGTTCATGAAAGGAGTAGCCAAAGCTTTTGAAAGCAGACGAATAGACGAAACATTGCGTCCTTTCTTGTTAACAGCGATTGGTTTTTCTTTAAAAGCCTTATTGATCATATCTATCGCAGGAATTGTAGGAGTGCCTACAGCCTCATTTGCAGCTTTAATAGCTGGTATTGGTGTGGCAATTGGAGCAGCTTTTAATGGCTCGTTAGGTCATCTAGCTTCCGGAATTATGTTATTGATATTTAGACCCTTTAAGGTGGGAGATTTGATCAAAACCAATGGAGCTTTCGGATTTGTAAGAGAGATCTCAGTTTTTGTAACTGTGATCGAAACATTTCAAATGGAAACTGAGATCATTCCTAATTCATCCATTACTTCAGGTAGAATTACCAACCTTACCAAGTTAGGGAAGTTAAGGGTAGATATGCCATTTGCGATTCGTTATGGATCTGATATTAAAAAGGCAAAAGAAATAGTGATGGAAGTATTGAGAACAGATAAGAATATACTTGATGAAAAAGACATGCAGCCTAGTGTTGTAGTTAATAATTTAGGAGAAAACGGTATTGAGCTTTTGGCTATGCCTTATGCAACTTGCGAAGCTTACTGGGATGTGTATTGGGAAACAAGACAAAGAATCGTTGAAGCTTTAGGAACAGCGGGATATGAAGCACCATTACCACAACGAGTTGTTACGATGGTTCAATAGAAAAAGAGGAAAAAGACAATAAAAAAAGCCAAGTAGAATACTTGGCTTTTTTGTTTCTATTAAAATAGAAATTATATACCGTTTACAATTGAGTTCAATGTAGCACTTGCTCTCATTGCATTGTTTGCCAATTCATCATTAGGTTGATAGTATCCAGCAATATCAACCGGATTTCCTTGAATAGAGTTCAACTCATTTACGATTGCCTCTTCATTTGCTAGCATTTTTTCAGCAATTCCTGAGAATTGATCTTTTAATTCAACATCATCGTTTTGATTTGCCAAAGCTTCAGCCCAGTACGTTGCTAAATAGAAATGACTACCTCTGTTATCCAATTCACCGGCTTTTCTTGATGGAGATTTCTTGTTATCTAAGAACTTTCCAGTAGCATTGTCTAATGCTTCAGCTAAAACTTTAGCCTTGCTATTGTTATTTACTTCGCTATAGTGCTCTAATGAAACAGCCAATGCTAAGAACTCTCCTAAAGAATCCCAACGTAAGTGATTTTCTTTTACAAACTGTTGTACGTGTTTAGGAGCAGACCCTCCGGCACCTGTTTCAAACAACCCACCACCGTTCATTAAAGGAACGATTGATAACATTTTAGCAGAAGTTCCCAATTCTAAGATAGGGAAAAGGTCTGTTAAATAATCACGTAACACATTACCTGTTACAGAGATTGTATCGTTTCCGTCTTTGATTCTTTCTAAGCTAAACTGAGTAGCATCTACAGGAGATAAGATTCTTAGGTCTAATCCTTCTGTATTGTGATTTGGAAGATATGTATTTACTTTTTTGATCAATTCAGCATCATGTGCTCTGTTCTCGTTTAACCAGAAAACAGCAGGTGTATTAGTAGCTCTAGCTCTGTTTACAGCTAATTTTACCCAATCTTGGATTGGAGCATCTTTTACTTGGCACATTCTCCAAATGTCACCTTCTTCAACAGAGTGTTCTAATAAAACAACACCTTCAGCATTGATTACTTGTACAGTTCCGTTAGAAGCAATTTCGAAAGTTTTATCGTGAGATCCGTATTCTTCTGCTTTTTGAGCCATCAAACCAACGTTAGGAACAGTTCCCATAGTTGTTGGATCAAAAGCACCATGTTTCTTACAGAAATCAATAGTTGCTTGGTATATACCAGCGTAAGAGCTATCAGGAATAACAGCTTTGGTATCTTGTTGTTTTCCCTCTTTATTCCACATTTGACCTGAAGTTCTGATCATTGCCGGCATAGATGCATCAATGATCACATCAGAAGGAACGTGTAAATTGGTAATTCCACGATCAGAATCTACCATTGCTAAATCAGGGTTGTTTTCAAAAACAGCAGCGATATCAGCTTCGATCTCTGTACGTTTCTCTGCTGGTAATTCACTTAAGTTGCTTACTAGGTTTCCAAAACCGTTGTTTACATTCACTCCAACAGAAGCTAATGTTTCTCCGTGCTTTTCAAACACATCTTTAAAGAATACTTTTACAGCATGTCCGAAGATGATAGGGTCAGAAACTTTCATCATGGTAGCCTTCATGTGTAAAGAGAACAATAGTCCACTTTCTTTAGCATCTGCTACTTGCTCTTCCAAGAATTGTAAAAGAGCTTTTCTGTTCATTACTGTAGAATCTATGATCTCTTTGTCTTGTAAAGCAATGTTCTCTTTAAGAACTGTTTTTTGACCGTTTGTATCTGTATGTACAATGCTAACACTCGTAGCACCGTTAATAGTTGTTGATTTTTCGTTGTGTGCAAAATCTCCTTCAGTCATGGTAGCCACATGCGACTTAGAGTCTGAAGACCATACTCCCATAGAATGAGGGTTTTTCTTTGCATAATTTTTTACAGCTTTAGGAGCGCGTCTGTCAGAGTTTCCTTCTCTCAATACCGGGTTTACAGCAGATCCTTTTACTTTGTTGTAACGAGCCAAAACATCTTTTTGCTCATCTGTATCGGCTGATTCAGGATAATCAGGAAGATCAAACCCTAATGCTTGCAATTCTTTGATAGCAGCTTTCAACTGAGGAACAGAAGCACTAATGTTAGGCAGCTTGATAATATTGGCCTCAGGCTTCTTTGCCAAATCACCTAGTTGACTTAACGCGTCTTCTACTCTTTGGTCTTCCGGAAGTAAATCTGAAAAATTGGCTAAAATTCTACCGGCCAAAGAGATATCTTTTGTTTGAAATTCAATATCCGAGCTTTGGGTAAAAGCTTTTACAATAGGTAAAAAAGAACGAGTTGCTAATGCTGGAGCTTCGTCTGTAATGGTATAAATGATTTTAGCTTTTTTCGTCATAATAGTATTTTCTAGAAAAGACTTTTGGGAAAGTCTGTGAATTAAAGAATTAAGTTTGCTGTAAAGCAGCGCAAATTTAAGAATTATAAGCCTATTTTACGAGTCCGTAAGGCGTTATTTTACTCTTAAATTTAAAGATGTTTATGGGTTTTGATACATGTGGAGAAAAATAAAAGCCATATCATTCAATTGCTTGACTGATATGGCTTCTTCGAGGTAGATTGTAAACAAAGATTTGTATTGCTACACAATCAAATAGAGATATGACTCTATGTTTCTTTCAAACAAAGAAACTGTTTCTTGTTTCCACCTCAGTTAGAAACTCCGCCTTACTTTGGCATGTTGCCTCCGCTCAACTTTATTGGAGCTTCTACTGAACTTCTAACTTAATCCATTTTGTACAACTAAATAATTATACATTGTAGGGTTTCATTCTGTTACTTACATAACTTCACTCTTCCCTTATTGTCTTTGCCGAGGAAACTCAAACGCAGACTAATCGACTAAGTCTAGAAATCCAAAAAATAAAGAACGTTACTTTATTTATTACTTTGGTTAGTATTCCCTATTTCTTTCGAAATCTTTCCTACTTCCCTCAGCAATTATGATTCAAATATAGAACTGAAAATGAAAGATGCAAATTTTTTAAGTGATTAAAAATCAACAAAGTACTAACAGGTGTTTTCAACATTTGTTAATAAAAAACAGGCTCCAATAATTTGAAGCCTGTTCTATATGTTTTTTAGAAAGTTGAGAATTAGTTTCTTCTCTCTTTAATTCTAGCTTTCTTACCAGTAAGGTTTCTAAAGTAGTAGATACGTGCTCTACGTACTTTACCTTTCTTGTTTATTTCAATCTTTTGGATAGATGGTAAGTTTACCGGGAAAATTCTTTCTACTCCAACAGTACCAGACATTTTTCTGATAGTAAAAGTTTCAGAAGTTCCACTTCCTCTCTTTTGAATTACTACACCT
Organism: Pseudotenacibaculum haliotis; assembly: GCF_042684245.1. Classification (NCBI taxonomy): domain Bacteria; kingdom Pseudomonadati; phylum Bacteroidota; class Flavobacteriia; order Flavobacteriales; family Flavobacteriaceae; genus Pseudotenacibaculum; species Pseudotenacibaculum haliotis. Next base: position 285,966 of record NZ_JBHULH010000001.1, on the reverse strand, counting down.
CTAAAGTACTGTGTACGTGTTTTGTTTCCTTCTTTAATTTCGTAGTATACTGTAATAGTATCACCAGCTGCAAATTCTGGGTTTTCTTTTCTTGTAACAAATTCGTCTTGTACAAATTTTACTAAAGATTCCATTTTTAATAATTTATGGTTTTAAGTAAAATCAACATTCACGGCCTTCGTCAGAGGTTAATTTTAGCGAGTGCAAATTTAGAAATTTATTTTTGTAAATAAAACCTATTAAGATTATTTTTTTGGCTGATAATTAGAGCAATAGAATACCCAGAACTTTCGGGCTCTGCCAGAGTCCTTGTTTAAGATAATTGGTTCTAACTCAACAACAGAACTAAAGTTTTCTTTAACGTTAGGATCTATCTCTCCTTTTTTCTGATCGCTTTTAAAACGTTTGTCAGAATCAATAAAGATGGCATCAGTACCTCTTAAGAGCTCCATATCATCACCCAAGTAGTCAAAATGCAGAGCGTTAAGCCCAACAACATTCTGAGCGTACACTTTTTTATTCAGAAAGAAGCGAAGTTGTGCAGATGTTTTGTATCCGTCCATTGAAAACAAAAATGTATCAGGATGCTTTTCTTGAAGTTTAGCAACTTCTTCAGATAGCTCTTCCCAACCTGTCCATGTATCATCACTTTTAATAGGAACAAAGAAAAAGATTACCTGTGCGGCTAATGCAACATGAAAAACAACAGAGATTATAAGCTGCCATTTTAAGAGTTTTTTATTGATGTACATAGCGGCAATAATAACTCCGGTTATATAAGAAGGCATCATCCAGTTCATTTTTACCCAATAAAAAGGAGTCAATAAAAAGAACCCTACAAAAGTGGGAACAAAGAATGCCAAAAGAAAAAGAGTCTTTTGAGAAGGAAGCTTGAATTTAACAAGTGCTTTTTTGATGTGCTTAAATGTGAATGCAATAAATACGGCAAACAAAATAGGGATCAATAAAAATAATTGATGACCAATAGCTCCAAAAAAGGATTTCGGTTTGATCTCAAACTTAGAAATAGAACCTGTTCTTTCTGTAGATTGAAATGCAAACGAAGCAAATTCATTCTGATAGTTCCACCACCAAACAGGAAAAGTTGTACCAACAAATAAGATCAAACTAATCCATAGCCAAGGCGATATCAATAGCTTTCTGTATTTCGAAGAGAAGACAAGAAAAGCAATCAACCCAATAGGAAGTAAAAGTGCTGTATACTTACTGTTGAAAGCTAGCCCCATTGTAATTCCGGCAATGATCCAGAACCATTTCTTTTGTTCAAAAACCGCTTTGTATAAAAACGAAATACTCAATGTCCAAAATAAGATTAGTGGAACATCCGGAGTAGAATTGAACGAAAGAATGGAGATAAATATGGTAGAAGCCATCAAAACCATACTTTTCCATATTCTGTGTTTTGATAGGAAAAGTGATGAAAGCTTGTAAAAGCTATAAAGGGTTAAAGAGGTAATGATAAAATCTGTAAGCTTAACAACCAATACAGATTGACCAAATATTTCGCTGGAAATTCTCAAGAGATACCCAATCATTCCCGGATGATCGAAATAAGATAACGATAAATTCTGACCATAAAGATAGTAGTAGGCATCTTGTGGCATTAATCCCATAAAAGGAAGTAACAATAAGCGAAAAGCTTGAAAACCTAATACCCAACTTAAGGCAGGGTGTTTTTTTATGAGGGCTAAAAATTTATTCATCCAATAGATCTGGTCTTATTTTTTGTGTACGCTCATAAGCTTTTTCTGAACGCCATTCTTCAATTTTAGGAAAATTTCCTGAAAGAAGCACATCCGGTACTTTCATTCCTTTGTAATCTGCCGGTCTGGTATATACAGGTGGAGATAATAAATTGTCTTGAAATGAATCTGTCAAGGCAGAAGTCTCATCACCTAAAACTCCCGGGATCAATCGTACAATGCTATCGCAAACAACGGCAGCAGCCAATTCACCTCCTGTTAATACATAATCTCCAATGGAAATTTCTAAAGTGACATATTTATCGCGAATTCTTTGATCTACGCCTTTGTAATGGCCGGTTAAGATCAAAATATTCTCTTTTAGTGAGAGTGTATTTGATATAGATTGATTTAATGTTTGAGCATCCGGAGTCATATAAATGATCTCATCATAATCTCTTTCTTTCAAAAGATCTTCGATACAATTAGCTATGGGTTCTATCATTAAAACCATACCTGCACCACCTCCAAACTGATAATCGTCTATTTGACGATAATTTCCCAATCCGTAATCTCTTAGATTATGCAAATGAATTTCTGCTAAACCTTTGTCTTTGGCTCGTTGAATGATCGAGTGATTAAAAGGACTTTCTAAGAGTTCCGGTGCTACTGTAATAATGTCAATTCGCATAGCCACAAATGTACAAGTTTTGAGTTAGTTTATATCTCTTAAGATAGTTCTAACTACACTGTATAATATATGAGTATTCCAATCTTCTAAATAATAGAATGCTCTATTTATATTTCTCTGATCTGATTTTGAATATATTACAAAATATGTTACATAGTCAGTAGTTCCTGCATCTTCCCATTTGATAAGTACTTCTTTTTGTTTAAGCACTTTATCTAACTTGATGGTTATTCCTTCTTTGGAAATTTGAGTTTTGTCAATAAAAAAGGGCTTATTCTCCCAAAACTGATTGATAAAAGATTGTGCGATATCATCAAAATAAAAATTCCAGAGATTTTCTAATATAGTGTTATAATCATTTAAAAGCTGTGTCTTTTTGTAACCAAAGTAACTTTTAAATTGGATTTTTAATAATTCGTCTTTTTTATTTCGTATGAAAACCTGATACTCACGTCCAATTGTAAATTCTACCTCTATCCATCTAATACCAAATCTACAATCCTTAATATCTGTTTTTAAAAATTTAGTAGGAGTCTTCTTGAAATTATCGTATTGAATAAACTGATCCGAAATTATAAGTCTTTGAGGATTATTTTCGGTAATTCCCTTTCTGATAGATAATTCTACAGTATTGTTCATTTATTAGTCGATATACTTTTCTGGGATCGGATGCTTTTGATTTTCGGCTTGCCAGTAAACATTCAATATCCACCAGCGCTTTCCATCGTATAATAATTGAATGCTGTTGATTCCTCTCATAAAAGGTTTCGTATCTTTTTTAGATCGAAAACTTTCGTAAGTAGAAAATAAGTGAGCAATGTTGCCAAACCTTTCGGTTTTTCTGCCAATTTCCTTTTCGTAAAAACCATTTTCATAGAGCCATTTTCCTGAAGTTTTGATGTAGCCTTCCGGAGTTAAAAAACGAGCGCCTGTAACTCCTTGAGGATTGGTTCCTGAAGGAATCAATTTGGCATCTTTGTGAAATAAGAATTTGAACAGTTCCCAGTTTCGTTCTTCACCTTTTTCACCGGAAATAACAGCGTATAGAGTTTTTACCGTACTATCTATGGTCTGTACTTTTTTTAAATAATCAGTGTTCTGAGCTTGTAGGGTTATAGAAGCTAAGAAGAAGAGGAGGGTTATTTTTTTCATATGATGAATTGTTTGCAAATTATTTATAGCCAATTTCTTCTGACAGTTGTACTTTGCTTTTTGCAAAGTTCCCTGTACCAAAAGCAATTTCTTTTCCATTTTCATTATAAAGAATAGATTCAGCCACAAATAAATTCCTTGATTTAAATTTTACTTTACCAACCGCTCTGATCTTTCCTTTGTTTGCCGGACGAATCAAATTAATATTAAAACTGGTGGTTAATACAAAAGCGTCTTCTACAATAGAGTTAACGGCAAAAAAAGCAGCATCATCCAGTAGTTTAAAGTACACAGAGCCATGAATAGCTCCCAATGCATGAAAGTATTTTTCGGAGATGGTAAGACCAATCTCAGCAGTTTCAAAACCAATCTTGCATTCTGTTGTATCGTAGATCTCAGTATTTAAATTGGCATTTAAATACATGCGTTCCAGTTTTCTGTAATGTTCTTTATTTTCCATTCAAAAATTAAATTAATCGATCATCGCTACCACTCTTGCCGGAGCAGCTGAAGCTCCAACGATCTTTAAAGGAAAAACAGCAACTTTAAATCCTGTATAAGGCAAGGCGTCTAAATTAACGAGCTGCTCCATATGACAGTATTCCTTTTTTTGACCTACAAGATGTGCTTCCCAAAACAATTCTGAGTTATTGGTTTCTTTTGCTTTTTTGATCAAGTATTTTAAAGGTAGATCCCATCCCCAAGAATCTATTCCCATAACTTTAATTCCTTGGTTTATCAACCATTCAGTAGCTTCGGCACTCATGCCGGTTCCTTTATCCGGAAAATCTTTAGTACCATTATATATATCCCTTCCGGTTTTGATTAGAACGATCATTCCTGACTCAATAGAGAGCTTTTCTTTCTCTAAAAAAGTTTTGATGTCTGAAGAGGTGATAGGATCAAAATCTTGTTTGTGTTTCATGTCGATCACAATTCCGTTTCCATAACACCAATCTAAAGGGATCTCATCAATGGTCTTGGCTTTTTCTCCATTTACAGTAGGAGAATAATGCCACGGTGCATCGATATGTGTTGTTGAGTGAACTCCCATTTTTTTAATCGTGTCATCAGCCCAGCCTTTAAAATCTTTTGGGAAAAGCCTTTTGGGTAGCCCGAGAATTCTCAATAATAACCCTGCCTTTTTATGAGGTTTATGTTTGATCTTAACTTTCATAAACCAAGGATCGGTCTTATTGTATTGGATGGGTTTGGATAGATCTATGATTTTCACAACGAGGTTTGGTTTAGAGATTTTACCTTGATCCTCAAATATACTAAAACGTAGCTTTGGTCATTCTATCCTTTCCAAACAAGTCTTTCTTTAATTCGATGTTTTGAAATTGATAGTCATGCAGAAGAGCTAACATTTCTTTTCCGAGATATTGGTTGATCTCAAAAAACAAGAGTCCACCTTTTGTTAAATGTTGTTTGGCTATACCTGCAATTGTATCATAAAAGATCAGAGGATCAGTATCATCAACAAATAAAGCTAGTTCGGGTTCGTTCTCAAGAACATTGTTTTTCATCTCCGCTTTTTCCAACTCTCTTACATAAGGTGGGTTGGAAATGATAATATCAAATTTTATGTCATTACGAGGAATCCCTAAGTTTTGGGATGACGAAGTAATCTCATGAGATTGCTTCATTTCATTCGCAATGACACTATTTAAATTATTGACTTGAAGAATGTCTAGTTCTATAAAACTAATCTCTGCCTGATTCAGTTCAGCATTTTTTTTAGCAACTTCAATAGCTTTTTTAGAAATATCTATTGCTGATATTTCAGCATTTGGTAAATGTTTTTTCAGAGAAATAGGAATACAACCACTACCGGTACCAATATCCAAGATCTTTACCTTTTCTCCTTTTTCTTTAACTTCTTTAATTACCCACTCTACCAATTCTTCAGTTTCGGGTCTGGGGATCAATACATTTTTATCTACGTAAAAAGGAAATCCATAGAATTCGGTCTTACCTATAATATATTGTATAGGTTCTTCTTTTTTTAACCGTTGAAGTGCAATGTCTAGAGATTCTTGTTCTTGATCAGAAATTTCACGATCCGGATTCATGATCAGGTCAATTCGTTGCAACCCTAAATACTCTTCGATCAAATAAGCGAAGAAGGTATCAACCTCTGTCTTTGGGAAAATAGAAGTTAATTCATTAGAAAAATGATCATGAAAGGTTTTAAGCGTCATAGTTTTTTTATCATCCAAACATCACAAGAATAGTGACAGGTATTTCCCATTGGGCCATCAATCTGAGAAAACCCACTCTTTTTGTACAAAGATCTGGCAGCAGTCATATAAGGCATGGTTTCTAAATAACACTGATCAAATCCAAATTCTTTTGCTTTTTCTAAGCACTTATTGATCATTTTAGAACCCAAACCACGACCTCTGGCAATTGGCAAAAAGTACATTTTTTGTAATTCGCAGGTGTTTCCTTCAAAATTATCCAACTGAGCAACTCCACCGCCACCAACAACTTTTCCTTGATGTTCAATTACATAATAAATAGCTTTTTCTTTTTGGTAGGCAGCATGAAGATCATCTAGGGCTTTATCTTCATAAGCAGTACCAACTTTAGGTGCCCCCATTTCAAGAATTACCTCTCTAACAACGTTGGCAATTTGAGCATTGTCGCGAGGTTCTATTTCTCTTATGATAAAATCAGATGGTGTCATTTATTCCACTATTTTTGTGACAGCAAGTTACCTATTTTTTGAGCCACGAACAATACATAAAACGATGTCTGGAAATTGCCCAAAAGGGAATTGGGTCAAGTAGACCAAACCCTTCAGTTGGAGCAGTTTTGGTGGCAAATGATCAGATTATAGGAGAGGGGTTTACGAGCCCTTATGGAGGGAGTCATGCTGAAGTAAATGCGATTTCTTCGGTAAAAGATGAAGAATTACTTGCCAAAGCTACCTTATATGTAACCCTAGAGCCTTGTTCTCATTTTGGTAAAACACCGCCTTGTTCAGACCTGATCATTAGAAAAGGAATACCCAAAGTTGTTATTGGTTGTCTAGATACCAATTCTTTGGTGGCCGGGAAAGGAATTGAGAAATTAAAGAAAGCCGGATGCGAAGTACATGTTGGAGTTTTAGAAGAAGAATGTAAAGAACATCACAAGAGGTTTTTTACATTTCACAATAAAAAAAGACCTTACATTATTTTAAAGTGGGCGGAATCTCAGGATGGATTCATTGCGCCAGACAAGAGGGAGACAAGAGAGCCTGTTTGGATTACAAATGAAAGATCTCGTCAATTGGTTCACAAATGGAGAGCTGAAGAGCACGGAATCTTAGTGGGAACAACCACTGTAATAGCCGACAACCCAAAGTTGAATGTTAGAAATTGGGAAGGCCAAAACCCTGTTCGAATAGTTGTTGATAGATCATTAAAAATAGATCAGGATTCTCATGTTTATGATCAAACGGTAAGAACAATCTTCATCACAGCGGAAGAAAAAGAATCACAAGGTCATTTGGTGTTTGAGAAAGTAGACTTTTCAAAGCCTTTAGCAAGTCAGATATGTGGAGCCTTGCACAGGCAAAATATTCAATCTTTAATTGTTGAAGGAGGAACACAAACGTTGCAAACTTTTATAGAAGAAGATTTGTGGGACGAAGCCAGAGTTTTCTCAGGAGAGATAAAGTTTCTAAATGGAGTTGAAGCACCTCAATTAAATAAAGAAGCAAAAGAAATTACAACTATAGATCAGGATATATTAAAAGTATACAAGAATGATTAAGAATATTGTCTTTGATTACGGAGATGTATTTATCAATTTAGATAAGCCTGCAACAGTAAGGGTTTTGCATGAGCTGGGAGTTAAAGATATCTCAGAGGAGATGATGAATGTATACAAGCTTTATGAGGTTGGTGGAATAGCAACGGGTGAATTTGTCAATAGATTTAAAGAGCTGTACCCAAACATTCCCAGTCATAAATTTATAGATGCCTGGAATGCAATCTTACTGGATTTCCCTTTACATAGATTAGATTTTATAAAAGAGCTAAAAGCATCAGGAGAATATCGATTGTTTTTACTGAGTAATACAAATGATCTGCATATTTCCTGGATTCAAAACGATTGGGGTATGGAGTTGTATAATGAGTTCAAAGATTGTTTTGAGCAATTTTACCTCTCTCATGAAATAAACCTGAGGAAGCCTAACCTGAATATTTACGAATTTGTTCTTAATGAAAATGGTTTGCTAGCCGAAGAAACCTTTTTTATTGATGATACTCAGGAAAATACAGATGCTGCTGCCGAATTGGGAATAAAAGTGTGGAACATTGATCCGCTAACAGAAGATATTGTAGATTTGCTGGCCCAAAAAGAATTTGACGAATGATCTATCTAATTTTAAGTATTATTATTCTTAGTCTGCTGTTTGTGATCTTTAAATTGTTTGAGGTTTTAAAGATCGATACACCGCAGGCAATTATTGTTAATTACTTAGTAGCCGGTGTTCTTGGTATCTATTTGTCAGATGTTTCGTTAGAATTACAAGAAATACCCAGTCAACCTTGGTTTTTAGGAGCTCTTTTCCTTGGAGTTCTTTTCATTACAGTATTCAACGTAATGGCAATAACATCACAAAAGAATGGACTTTCTGTAGCAGCGGTAGCCGGTAAGATGTCGGTAGTAATTCCTATTGTATTTGGAGTTATTGTTTATAATGAGTCAGCCGGATTTGTAAAGATTCTAGGAATTCTATTGGCTTTGGTAGCGGTGTATTTAGCATCATCTAAAAGTGATAACCAACCTGTAAAAACAAAGAATTTAATCTATCCTGTATTACTTTTCTTGGGATCAGGGTGTATAGATACAACACTTAAATATGTAGAGACTACGTATGTTCCTGAGGGAGGCGTGCCACTATTTTCAGCAACAATCTTTTTAATTGCTTTTGTTTTAGGACTCCTCTTTTTAATTGTGCCAATACTACGTGGAGAGTTTAAGTTTCAATTCAAGAATATCTTAGGAGGTATATTATTAGGAGTGCCTAACTATTTTTCAATTTACTATTTATTAAAAGCCTTAAGTACCGAAGGTTTGGAAAGCTCTACTTTATTTACCTTAAATAATGTAGGAGTAGTTATTCTGTCTACCTTATTTGGATTGTTGTTCTTTAAAGAAAAGTTGATCAAGAAAAATTGGATCGGAATTGGCATCGCAATCATAAGTATTGTTTTGGTTGCATTATTTTAATGAAAGACACTTATAAAACCATAGCATCTAACTCTGAAGAGACACTGTTTAAAGATAGAAACAGTAAATTTTACGGCTATGCTTTTCCGGTAAGGTCTGAAGAAGATATCAAAAATGCTTTAGAAGGTTTAAAGAAACAACATCACTCTGCTCGTCACTTTTGTTATGCTTGGCAATTGGGTACAGAAAAGATCAGTTATCGTGCAAATGATGATGGCGAACCTAGTAATTCTGCAGGAATGCCAATTTACGGACAAATACAATCTTTTGATTTAACTAATGTTTTGGTTGTGTCCGTTCGTTATTTTGGTGGAGTTAAGCTTGGAGTAGGAGGTTTGATAAACGCTTATAGATCTTCAGCAAGATTGGCTATAGAGGCAAGTCAAATTATAGAAAAAACAATAGACATTTCTTATCAATTGACTTTTGGTTATGAGTTGATGAGTAAGGCAATGAAAATCATTAAAGAAAACCGACTTCAAATACTTTCACAGAAGTTGGAAGAGAAATGTGAGATCCAAATTTCAGTCCGAAAATCAGACGCTGTTAAAATCTTTGAAATTTTCGATGCAATTTATCAGCTAGAAATACGTCAATTAGAGGTCTAACTTTTCCAAAATATAATCGGGACATTTTGTGGGTTTTCCGGTTTTCATATCAATAAAAGCAAGTACTGAATTTCCTGTTGATATCTTTTCTTTATTTTGGTTGATAATTTCATAGTCAAAATCAATTTTAACTAATGGTTTTTTCTTCAATAAAACCGAGACTGTTAAAATGTCGTCATACTTGGCAGGTTTAATGAAATTAAAGGATAGCGAAATAACCGGCAACATAATTCCGCTTTCTTCCATGTCTTTGTATGTAACACCTAGGCTGCGAAGCCACTCGGTTCGGGCAACCTCAAAATAGTTGGCGTAATTGCCATGATAAACGACTCCCATTTGATCGGTTTCGCCATATCGTACTCGGATGTGTGTTGAGAAATTTTTCAAAAATTTTGAACAAGAATATGTTGTGATTTTACGGAAAAAAAAATTAATAATCAATAGCAATTTCATTTTTTTATACTGAAAATTATTCACACTTTTGTAAAGCTCTTGAAAAAGGATACCCCTTAAGGAAAAAGAACAATTTTTAACGACTAAATTCTTTACACTGTTTTATGACTAAAACTGCAGATTCGGTTTGGAATGAATGCTTGTCTTTTATTAAGGACAACATTAAGCCTCAGGCGTATAAAACGTGGTTCGAGCCGATTAAACCAGTTAAGTTGTCAGGAGAAGCTTTGACGATTCAAGTTCCTAGCAAATTTTTCTACGAATGGTTAGAGGAACACTATATTAAACTATTACGTGTTGCCTTGGTAAGAGAATTAGGAAAAGAGGCCAAATTGATCTATGATGTGCGTATGGAAAATACGTATAGTAGTAACCGTCCTCAAATTGTTAAAATTCCAAGTTCTAATAGAAATCCACTTAAACCTCAAAAAGTATCTGTACCTGTAGAGGTAGATAAGAGAGAATTAAGAAATCCTTTTGTGATTCCGGGATTGCAAAAAGTAAAGATCGAATCGCAATTAAACCCAAATTATAATTTTGAAAACTTTGTAGAAGGAGATTCCAATAGATTGGCTCGTTCTGCAGGGATGGCTGTTGCCAATAAACCGGGAGGAACTTCTTTCAATCCTTTATTAATATATGGTGGAGTAGGATTAGGAAAAACTCACTTGGCACATGCCATAGGAGTAGATATTAAAGACAAATACCCTGATAAAACTGTATTATACATTTCTTCAGAGAAATTTACACAACAGTTTATAGATTCTGTTAAATCAAATACCAGAAATGATTTTATTCATTTCTACCAAATGATCGATGTGTTGATTATTGATGATGTACAATTCTTATCAGGTAAAGCAGGAACACAAGATGTGTTCTTCCATATTTTCAATCACCTGCACCAAAATGGGAAACAGGTAATATTAACTTCAGACAAGGCTCCTGTTGATATGCAGGATATTGAGCAACGATTGTTATCTCGTTTCAAGTGGGGATTGTCAGCAGAACTTCAATTACCGGATTATGAAACACGCGTGTCTATTTTACAGAACAAGTTGTTTAGAGATGGTGTTGAAATGTCTGACGAGATTGTAGAATACATTGCAAAGAATATAAAGTCGAATGTAAGGGAATTAGAAGGAGTGATCATCTCTATGATTGCCCAAGCTTCTTTTAACAGAAAAGAGTTCTCTTTAGAATTGGCTAAGCAGATTGTAGATAAGTTTGTAAAGAATACGAAGAAAGAGGTTTCTATCGATTACATTCAGAAAGTTGTGTCTAAATATTTTGATATGGATGTGGTAACACTTCAATCGAAAACAAGAAAGAGACACATTGTACAAGCGCGTCAGTTAGCTATGTATTTTGCAAAGAGAATGACCAAAACTTCTTTGGCAAGTATTGGGGCTCAGATAGGACAGAGAGATCATGCTACTGTGTTACATGCTTGTAAAACAGTTGATAACTTAACGGAAACTGATAAGCAGTTCAGGAAATACGTAGAAGATCTAACGAAGAAGTTGACTTTCTAAACTTCAATTCCATGAAAAAAATACTAATGGTTTGCTTAGGGAATATTTGCCGATCTCCCCTGGCAGAGGGAATCTTACGTTCTAAAGTAAACTCGGATGAGGTTTTTGTAGACTCGGCAGGAACAGCAGCCTACCATGTTGGAGAACTTCCGGATTCTAGATCAATTGATGTAGCTAGAAAATACGGAATTGATCTTACGTATCAACGTGCTAGAAAATTTACTGAGAAAGATTTTGCGAAGTTTGATAAGATTTACGCGATGGATGAACACAACTATCGTAATATTCTTTCTTTAGCTAAGAATAAGGAAGAGGCTAAAAAAGTAAAAATGATTCTTAATGAGATAAATCCGCAGCAAAATTTAAGTGTTCCGGATCCTTATTATGGAGGAGAGCAAGGTTTTGAAAATGTATACCAAATGCTAGATGAAGCCTGTGATATAATTGCTAATCGATTGTAAAATGAAAGGAAAACTATACTTAATTCCAACAACTTTAGGTGAAAATGAGCCTTTGGAAGTGATGCCGTATTCTGTGCGAAAAATGGTAGAATTGATCGATCATTATATTGTAGAAAACGAAAAAACAGCTAGAAGATTCATCAAAAAAATTACACCTAAGAAATCACAACCTTCTTTAGTGATGATGAAGTTAGATAAGTATGCCGATGAATTAGAAACACGTACTTATTTAGATGTTTGTGAGCAGGGAATATCAGTTGGTTTATTATCAGAAGCAGGAGTGCCTGCTGTAGCAGATCCTGGAGCAACGATTGTTAAATTGGCTCACGAGAAAGGAATTCAGGTAGTGCCATTGGTTGGGCCTTCTTCTATTTTATTAGCATTGATGGCTTCGGGTATGAATGGTCAGAGTTTTGCATTTAATGGGTATCTGCCTATTGACAAAGGGGAGCGTAAAAAAGCGATCAAAGAATTAGAACGACTTTCGAAAGAGCGAAACCAATCTCAGATCTTTATTGAAACTCCTTACAGAAATGAAAAGATGTTTTCTGATCTGAAAGCAACCTTAACACCACAAACTCGTTTGTGTATTGCGGCAGATATTACATTGCCTGATGAGTACATTAAAACCTATACAATTGCAGATTGGAAACGACAACAGCCCGATCTTCATAAAAGACCAGCTATATTTATTATTCATAAAGAATAGTTATTGCTAAAACGATAATGAGTAACAAGATAAAAATTGATGTTCTGGTATTGCTACTACTAATTGCTTTATCCGTTTCTTATCTGTTTCTTGTAGAAGGTACCTTTTTAGATTTACCCTACTTAACTTCTTATACCTTTATAATTTCTCCAATTATTTATTTGTCTTTGAGAAAGAAGAAGGATTGGAGTAAAATTTTAGCTGCAGTTTTTTTATTTGGTTTCGTAATAGGATTCCCTTTTACCTTTATAGGAGAATTAACCAATGCTTGGGCAATTCACGTAGACAGTTATAAAATGTTAGGTGTCTTTTTCGTTCCAATTGTTATTGCTTGGATGCTTATGGTAGCGTTAACTGTGGTTGTTTATCAACACTTTTTTCCTAGTCTTAATACGGTTAAAAAAGGAATTTCGGAAAGATTTAAGAAAGTGACCTTGGTTGCGTCTATACTTTCGTTACTAATGGTAGTTACTTGTATATACAATCCTACGTTTTTTCCTAAGAAGTATTCCTATTTGATAATTGGATCTGTAATTTTGGCACCTTTTCTGGTTTATCTAATAAAAAAGCCTCGTTTCATAGTAAAGATACTTCCTCTAATGAGCTATTTTTTTGTAATGTACTTTACACTTGAGTTGATAGGTTTGAAGTTAGAATGGTGGTCTTTTCAAGGGTCTTATATTGGATTTGTGAATCTGTTTGAGGTAAGATTTCCGGTGGAAGAATTGATGTATTGGATGATTTTATTTCCGCTTTCAACAATAAGTTGCTATCAGTCATTTATTAATACAAAGAAATAAAAAAAGCCCTCAGAATTCCGAGAGCTTTTTAATTAAACTTTATTTATTAACCTTAAACTTTTGCTAACCTATTTGCTTCTAATTCCGAAACATCATAGTGGGCAAACTTCTTCATGTAAGACTGAATGGTGGCTCCGTAAGCATCAGAGAAATTGTAATTCCCATTACTTCTCAAGTATTTCTTTACATTTCCGGCACCGCTTAAATGCGCTGCTGCTAAAATACCTGACTCAGTAATTTCAATTCCGTTGATTACTTTTCCTACAGAACGCTCAATATCTTTACGTAAGATCCATTTGTTTACTCTACAGTAGGCTAAGAAAACACGTTCTTGTAGCTCAGGATTCTTTAAAAATCCGTCTGTATCATAAATTCTAAAACGTTCAAGTGTGGTTTTTCCGAATTGATACTTTCCTAAGTATCCTAATGTGTTGATCACTCTGTATCTACCTTGGGATTCTTTAAAAGCTAAAGCTTCTTTAAATCCAACGAAGTTATTTTGTAAAAAAGGGATTTGAAAAGAATCTTCCTCAATAGCTACTGTTACAGTAACAGGAGCAAAAGAGGGTACCCTTCTAAATTCTTCCGGTTTCTCAATGGCATTGACAAACAAAAGAAAAACAATAACTAAAAATAAAAACCTTCTAATAATTTATATCTTTCTGTTTTGCGGGCGCAAAGGTACAAATTATTTTTTAAATAGCTGATAATCAGTTCTTTTGAGTTTTTTAGAAATATAGATAATGGAATTTTATACCTCCTTTGCTACGAAATTCTAATGTAGGAGCCGGAATCTTTATAAAATTAACAACAGAAAAGACAGATTGTAAGAATTTTGATTTCGTGTTTATTTTAGTCAAATCAAGGTCTAAACTCAAATAAAATTGACGAAATGGATTTTGAGGAAACTGATTTGTAGGTAAATTTTCACCGTATAACATTCCATCAGCACCATATCCAAAAGCAATATTTAGCCACTTTGGGAAATTACTGTCTTTTGCAAAAGACCAAACATTGGCAGAGAGCCAATAGGTTTGCCCGTTATAATCTTTAATGGTTTGTTCTAAAAAGTTCTTACCCAAAGTTCCCGGGCGAATTTTCGAATAATCGGTTTGATGAAAAGAATATTTCAAGGTGATTCGCTGTTCGTTCCATAATAGCTCTTGACCAACCAATAAACTTGTACCGGCAGCATTGGCTGCAAAATCTCCCCATGAAAACCCCCATTCATCAGAAAAACCATCAAGAACTTCAACGGCAGTTAAAAAGCTGAACCCTAACGTAGCACCATAGATTAATTGATCTTTTTTTCGTACTCCGGCCCAATCCAACAACTCCATTCCAATTTTTCCAACATAATAAGAAGTCATTACATGACCAATCTTATCCATTTGTTTCCATTGATTGTTGTCGTTGGTAAAATGAAATCCAGATCTGGGAAAATCTGCATACCACACTCGATCTAAAGCGAGAAGAGTAACTCCTCCTAAAGCAGCTTCAGAAATAGCAATCGCATTTCGCCTGGATTTGTTGAGTGTGTCTGATTTTTTCCAAAAATTGGATGTATCCTGACCATAAGAGAAAAGAGAGAGAAAAAGTAGGAAGATGATCAGTACACTCTTTTTCATTATCTCCTAATTCCTTGTTTATTCAGCCAGTTATGATACTTCTTAGCATTTCTACTGTGCTCTTTTGAGGTACTTGCAAAAGCGTGATACCCTAATTTTTCTACATTCACACACATATAGATATAGTTGTGTCTTTCGTAGTTTAAAACACCGTCGATAGATGAAATATCTGGCATGGCAATAAGGCTAGGAGGAAGGCCTCTGTTCAAATATGTGTTGTAAGGAGATTTAATTTTTAAATCTTTATAGAGAACTCTTTTTACCTGAAAATCTTGTCCGTTTTGTTGTTTTAGAATATAAATAATTGTAGGATCTGCTTGTAATGGCATTCCTATTCTAATTCTATTCAAATACAAACCGGCAACTCTAGATCTTTCAGATACTTGGGCTGCTTCTTTCTGAACAATAGAGGCTAAAGCCATTACTTCATTAGGTGTCATGCCTAACTTCTTTGCTTTCTCCAAACGATTTTTATTCCAGAATCTGTTAGACTCTTTGAACATGCGATCTCTAAATTGTTCTCCAGTTGTATTCCAGAAGAATTCATAAGTATTAGGGATAAAATACCCTAACATTTGCGCTTCCGTGATTTTTTTATTGGCTATAAAAGCACTGTCTTTAAAAGCTTTTATGAGGGAAGTAGAGTCAGCTTCAATTTGAGTGGCAATCCTGCCGGCAAGCTTTTCTAATGTGTCTTGATTGTTAAAAGATATCTTAATAGGAGTTTGATTACCACTTCTTAATAAGTTGATCAAATCATTATTAGACATTCCTTCTTCGATCTTATATTTCCCTCCTTTTACAGTAGAGAATTTTTTCTTTTCAGCAACCCAAAGAAAATCTTCTTGATCTTTGATAAACTCCTTTAGATCGTTAGCAACATCTTCTAGTTTATCTGATGATTTGATATAAAGAAACCCTGATTTAAGAATGTTGTTACCAAATATCTTTTGATAATAGTTAAACCCTATGATGCCTCCGGCAATCAAAACGATTGCGATGATTGAAAAAATAACTTTTTTATTCATTGATCAATTGAAAAATAAGTTCGTCTTTATAAGTTCCTTCTACCAATAGCCAATCTTTTTTTACTCCTGCTTTTGCAAAGCCAAATTTAGTAAATAAGGCAATGCTCTTTGTATTGTCTGGAGTGATATTGACGTAAAGTTGATGCAAGTTTAAATGCTGGAAACAATAGGTAATTAAAAGCTCTACGGCTTCAGAAGCGTATCCCTTTTTTTGAAATTCAGAATGAATTCCAACTCCAATACCTGCTCTTTGATGTTGAGGATTGAAATCGAACAGATCGATCATGCCAATTCGCTTTTCAGTATCCTTTTCGGTAATCATTAACCTGAGTTGCTTAGCTTCGTACAGGTCTAAATGACTGTTTTCAAGATACTGACGTAAAACATATCTAGAAAAAGGAGTTTTGGTATGACTTACCTCCCAAAACAATGGATTGTTTTCCATATTGTATAGGAACTCCAGATCTTCCGGTTCAAGAGCGCGAAGCTTGATATGTTGTCCGACTAGAAACATGATTAAATTTGAATTGAGCCTTCAAAAACCAATTGAGCCGGTCCGGATAGAACAACATTGGTATATCTATTGTCTTCAACATCAAAACTTACCTGAAGTTTTCCTCCTTCTACTAATAAATTTACTTGATTAGAAGATGTTTTTTGTGTTTTATGCATGGCAATGGCAGCAGCTGTTACACCTGTTCCGCATGCCAAAGTTTCATCTTCAACACCTCTCTCGTATGTTCTGATACGAAAAGTGTCTTCATTCATTTGTTCTACAAAATTCACATTGCTACCTTCTTTTCCGTAAATCTCATTGCGAATCTTTCTCCCCTTTTCAAATACAGGATAGTTGTCTAAAGCATCTACAATTTCAACATGATGAGGAGATCCGGTATCAGCAAAAATAGCTTCCTCCATTACTTTTACACTATCAACATCAATCATCTGGAGTGAGACAATATCACCATCAACTTCAGCATGATGAAGCCCGTCTACAGCCACAAACGTTGTTTTGTTTTCAAATAAGTTTAACTTTTTGGCAAAGGCTACAATGCATCTTCCTCCATTTCCACACATGGTACTTTCATTACCATCTGCATTGTAGTATACCATTTTAAAATCAGAAGAGTCATCATTTTCCAATAAAATTAATCCATCGGCTCCAACTCCAAAGTGACGATCACAAAGTGAAGCAACCAAAGAATTATTCTCTTTAGGAAATGTGTTTGTTCTATTGTCTAAAATGACAAAATCATTTCCGGTTCCCTGATATTTAAAAAAGTTTATGTTCATAGCTGACAAAGATACAAAAATGCATCTCAATTTTTGTCTGTTAAAGCAGGGTTAAAAACCGTTAACAACTGTTAACTGCATTGATTTAAGTGTTAAAATTAGTATTTTTGATAGAGTGTAAATTTTAATAAGAATGAAGAAGTTTTTAAGTTTTTTAAGTATCGCGGTTTTGGGAGGAGTAGTGGCATTAGGAGGATACAAAGTTTTTCTGGAAAAACCTGTAGTCATAGAAAGAAGCCATCAGCAACCCATACAAACCTTTCAAACAAATTTTAAACCGGCATTTGAAACGACCGATGCCACCTATGCGCCTACTGATTTTACAGAGGCAGCTAAAAGAACAGTTCATGCGGTAGTGCATGTGAAGAATACAGCAGTTAAATCGGGTGTTACCTCTTGGTCAGACCTGTTTAACGGAGGTAGAAAATACGAACAAGTAGGTACCGGAAGTGGTGTAATTATTTCTACGGATGGGTATATTGTAACAAACAACCACGTGATTGCAAACGCTACAAGTTTAGAGATCACCTTGAACAATCGTAAAAAATATAAAGCCGAATTGATTGGCACAGACGTAAAAAACGATATTGCACTGCTAAAGATCAATGCAGATGAATCATTGCCATTTATTCCGTTTTCAAATTCAGACAATGTACAGGTGGGAGAATGGGTATTGGCAGTTGGAAATCCATATAATCTGACTTCAACGGTAACGGCTGGTATTGTGAGTGCTAAAGGAAGAGATTTGAAAGGGAACGGTGGAATTACCGATTCTTTTATACAAACAGATGCGGCAGTTAATCCGGGAAATAGTGGAGGAGCTTTGGTGAATACCAGAGGAGAATTGGTAGGAATCAATACTGCAATCAGTTCAAGAACCGGATCTTATGTGGGATATTCTTTTGCTGTACCGTCAAACATCACAAAAAAGATCATCGATGATATTCTGGAGTTTGGAAAAGTACAGGAAGCTGTCATTGGGATTATGTACGACAATGTGAATGATGAAACAATCAATGGAGTAAAGATAACAGGGCTTTCTGAAGAAGGCGGAGCAAAGATTGCCGGATTGAAAGAAGGAGATGTTATTAAGAAAGTTGAAAATGTAAATATTTCTCAGTTCTCTGAATTAAGCGGACAATTGAAAGCTAAAAGACCTGGAGATTTTGTGAATGTAACCATCAATAGAGAAGGTAGAGAACTGGTGAAGAAAGTGAAATTAGGAAAGAGAAACACACATAGGTCAGAGAGATTAGGATTGGTTTTGAAAGATCTTACTAAGAGGGAGGAAAAGTTATACAACTTAAAAGGAGGTGCAAAATTGATACAAAGTATCAATGAAACATTGAACTACTACGGAATAGGAAAAGGTTCTATTATCATAAGTATAAATAAAAAAGATGTGCTAGATGCCTCTCATGCTATTGATCTTTTAGAATCTGCAGTGCGAAGTAGAGGACCTATAACGATGAAAGTTCGCAATGAAAACGGAGAAATAGAGCACTATAAATTTTAAATAGAATTTAGTAAGAAATAAATAGGGAAAAACCTTGATGAAAATCAGGGTTTTTTTTATGATAAAATAGTATTACGAAATCGTTTGAAATTAATACTTTTGCACAAATTTTAAAACACAACAACACGACAATGTCACCACTCACAAATTACGAACAAGAAGTTGCTTCTCAGGCTCAAACAAGAAGAGCAACCACAGAGTTTATCAATATTGTTAATGATCTTTGGTACGATAAATCAATCGAATTGGTTTTATTTAGAAACCCATTGGTAGATAAGAGAGCAAGTGAAGTATTGAATTTAATTGATTACGCAAAAGAGTTTGTAGCCAAGCCAATTTCTATTCACGATGCTTTAGATATTGCAAAAGCAATTCAGCAAATAGACTTACCATCATCTAAATTAGATATCGGAAAATTAGCGTACGAATGCTATTTGAATGTTGATGGATGTAAAGACAAGGTAGAATTTGTTAAGAACCAACTTAGTGATGTTACTGAAGCAAAAGACATTCAGCCAAAAGACGTTGTTTTATACGGATTTGGAAGAATTGGTCGTTTGTTAGCAAGAGAGTTGATGAGCAAAATGGGGAAAGGGTCTCAATTAAGATTGAGAGCTGTTGTAACTCGTGGAGAGATCAACCAAACTGTTTTAGAAAAGAGAGCATCTTTATTAAGTATAGATTCTGTTCACGGAGATTTCTTAGGAACTGTACAAGTTGATGTAGAAAACAAAGCATTGATCATCAATGGAACTACAGTATACATGATCTCAGCAGGTGCACCGGAAGATATCGATTATACTGAGTACGGAATCAATGACGCATTGATTATTGATAATACAGGAGCTTTCAGAGATGATGTAGCTTTAGCACGTCACTTAAAAGCCAAAGGAGCTAGTAAAGTATTATTAACAGCTCCAGGAAAAGGAGTTCCTAATATTGTACACGGTGTAAACCATAAAGATTATGATCCGGATACAGTAGATATCTATTCTGCTGCTTCTTGTACAACCAATGCAATTACTCCTGTATTGAAAGTAATTGAAGATAACTACGGAATCAAGAAAGGGCATTTAGAAACTATCCATGCATATACCAACGATCAAAACTTGGTAGACAATATGCATAAGAAATACAGAAGAGGTAGAGCAGCTGCTTTGAACATGGTAATTACCGAAACAGGTGCTGGAAAAGCAGTTTCTAAAGCATTACCGGCATTGGAAGGAAAATTAACCTCTAATGCAATTCGTGTTCCTGTTCCAAACGGATCTTTAGCAGTATTAAACTTGCAGTTAAGAACTGAAACAACAGCTGAAGCTTTGAATGCTATGATGAAGCACAATGCTTTAGAAGGAGAATTGGTAGAGCAAATTCAATACTCATTAGACAATGAGTTGGTTTCTTCTGATATCGTAGGAACAACGGCTCCATCTATTTTTGATAGCAAAGCAACCATTACAGATAATGATACAGTTGTGATCTATGTATGGTATGATAATGAATATGGATATAGCCATCAAGTAATCAGATTAGCAAAGCATATTGCCAAAGTAAGAAGATATACATACTATTAGTAGTTAGCATATTGGTTAATTAGGTTTTAGAAATGTTAGAGTAAAGACATCTTATAATACATTAAACTTGATTAGATCAGATAGCTAAGTCTAAAAATAGATTGATTCATAAAAACCCGAAACAAAACGTTTCGGGTTTTCTTTTTCCCCGTATTTTTTTCATTAATTTTAACGCAAAACAAACATCGATGAAAACGCTTTACACTCTCATTTTTACAATTCTTATTTCAAGTACAATTATGGCACAAGATTCAAAATTACCTTATTACGAAATTCCGGAAGCTCCCAAAGAGTATACGGCAGGAACTGTGGCAAGTAGAATGGTAGATGGTTTAGGTTTCCGTTTTTATTGGGCAACAGAAGGATTACGCCCTGAAGATTTGAATTTTAAACCCAATGATCAAGCAAGAACTGCACAGGAAACACTACGTCATATTTATGATTTAACAACCGTGATTTTAAACTCGGCATTTAAGAAACCAAATACAGGTCAGAAAGTACCGGACATGACTTTTGCTGAAATGAGAAAACAAACCTTATTAAACTTAGAAAAAGCCAGTAAAATTTTTAGAAAGGCTAAAGATATGTCTGAGTTTACCATTGTTTTTCAGCGTGGAGAAAATAAAACCGAATTCCCTTTTTGGAACCAGATCAACGGACCTATTTCTGATGCTTTGTGGCATACAGGACAAATTGTGTCGTTTAGAAGATCGTCAGGAAACCCATTCCCAAAAGGAGTAAGTGTGTTAACAGGAAAAAAGAGACAATAACAATATGAACGTTAAAGAAAGAATTGATTCTTTACGAGAAGAACTACATCAACTCAACTATAACTATTACGTACTAGACAATGCAACTATTTCCGATCTGGAGTTTGATCTTAAACTTAAAGAGTTGGAAAGGTTGGAAGAAGATCATCCCGAATTTGCCGATCCTAACTCGCCTACGCAAAGAGTAGGAGGACAGATCACCAAAAATTTTGAAACGGTTACCCACAAAAACCGCATGTATTCGTTGGATAATTCGTATTCAAAAGAAGACCTATTGGATTGGGAAAAGCGTATTCAAAAGATCTTGGGAACAGATCAAATATCCTATACCTGTGAATTGAAATACGACGGAGCGTCTATCAATCTAACCTATGAGAACGGAAAGTTTGTAAAAGCAGTAACTCGAGGAGATGGTTTTCAAGGTGATGACGTAACGACCAATGTGAAAACGATCAAATCGATTCCTTTATCAATGCAAGCAGATTTTGTTTCTGATTTTGAAATGAGAGGAGAGATCATCTTACCTCTGGATGGATTCAACAAAATGAATGAAAAACGAGTTGCAGAAGGAGAAGAACCTTATAGAAACCCAAGAAATACTGCCAGTGGAAGTTTAAAGCTGCAAGATAGTAGTGAGGTAGCAAAGCGACCTTTAGATTGTCTGTTGTATCAGGTAGTCACTGATGAAAGAAAATATACATCTCACTATGAAAGTTTGAACGCCGCCAGAAATGCCGGATTTAAAGTGCCAACAACCATCATAGAAGCTAAAGATATTGATGGAGTTTTACAATTTGTGAATGAATGGGATGAAAAACGCCACGATCTGCCTTATGAGACTGATGGAGTAGTGATCAAGGTGAACAATTTACAACAACAAGAAGAGCTAGGATATACCTCGAAATCTCCTCGTTGGGCAATTGCGTATAAGTTCAAAGCAGAGCAAGCTATTACCAAATTGAATGAAATTACCTACCAAGTAGGAAGGACGGGTGCAATTACGCCTGTGGCAAACTTAGAACCTGTAGAATTGGCAGGAACCATTGTAAAGAGAGCCTCTTTACACAATGCCGATCAAATAGAGAAACTAGACATTAGAATCAACGATACAGTATTTGTAGAAAAAGGGGGAGAGATCATTCCAAAGATCATTGCCGTTGATTTCTCGAAAAGACCACAAGATTCTGCCTCTACTCAATATGCAACACATTGTCCTGAATGTGGTACAGAACTGGTACGTACAGAAGGAGATGCCAAACACTATTGTCCGAATACTTATGGATGTGCTCCTCAGATTGCAGGGAGAATTCAGCATTATATTAGTAGAAAAGCGATGGATATTGACGGCTTGGGAGGAGAAACCGTAGAGCTTTTACGTAAAGAAGGATTGGTGCAAAACTATGCCGATTTGTATGATTTACGAGTAGAGCAGATCATTCCTCTGGAAAGAATGGCAGAGAAATCTGCTCAAAATATGATAGCCGGAATTGAGAAATCCAAAGAAATTCCATTTGAGAAAGTATTGTATGCTTTAGGTATTCGTTTTGTGGGAGAAACTGTGGCAAAAAAACTAGCCAAACATTTTAAATCCATTGACAATTTGATGGCTGCTGATTTTGAAACATTGGTAGCTGTAGATGAGATTGGAGATAAGATTGCGGAAAGCATCATTGAATTCTCAAATGATTTGAGTAATATTCAATTGGTAAACCGATTGAAATCTTATGGAGTGCAAATGCAGGTTTCAGAAGAAGATTTGGCGAATCAAACAGATAAATTACAAGGGAAAGTGTTTGTGGTTTCAGGAGTATTCCATCAGATGAGCCGTAATGACCTGAAGAAAGCTATTGAAGACAATGGAGGAAAAGTAAGCTCATCTATCTCTAAAAAGACGGATTATGTGGTTGCCGGAGATAATATGGGGCCTAGTAAGAAGACCAAAGCAGAAGGCTTGGGTGTAGCTATTATTTCAGAACAGGATTTTATTGATATGATTAATTAAAGGTCATTGCGAGGAGGAATAACGAAGCAATCTTTAGTTTCCAAGATCACATCTAAAGATTACTTCTCACGCTTTAGCGTGATCGTAAAGACAATAAAAAACAATGTGTCATAGCCTAAAAACATGAAGAAGAAAGTTTATATAGTTAGTTTATTGCTTCTTATTTGTGCTAGTGTCTATGCTAAGAACAATATGATTAATGTTGTCAGTATTGAACAGGCAACAAGAAAGAAGCAAGATTCAACGTTATATAAATTATATCATAAAGCTGATAGTCTTTATAATTCTGAAAACTATGCTTTAGCTTTAAAAGTAATTTTGGAAGTTGTCGATGAAACAAATGATAATGAACTAGAATTCTTAGCGAAATATTTGGCAGGCAAGATCTGGTATAAAACTAGAGCTTATAAAAAAACTATAAATTATTTAAAGCCGTATTTTCTTGAGTTAAATAGCAGGTTGAAAGAGAGTGATGTAAATGAAGAAAAGAAAACAGGAATAAGTTTTCGTTTATTAAAATGCAATTTTCAGATAGGAAAATCTTATCAAAGACTTTATGAAATTGAATTTCAAAGTAAAGATTCGATATTAAAAAAGAGATATAGTGATAGCACGGTCTTTTTCTATGAGAAAGTTTTAAAATCTAGTTCAAAGCTTGTAGAAGCTATGGGGTACAAAGCATCTACTTATAACAATCTTTCAGGCTTATATACTAGAAGCGGGAAATACCAATTAGCAGAAAAGTACGCTTTAGAGGCGATTAGAATGTTTAAAATTTATGGAGAAAAAAGTGATGTAGCCTTAGTATATAATCTATTATTTAACATTTATTTTTCTAAATTTAAATACAAAGAATCGCAAGACTTTTTGTTTAAAGGTTTAAAAGCTATAGAAAAAACAAAAAACGAAAATGTAGATGAAATTCGAGCTGCTCTGTATTTAAATATATCATACGTTAAACACAAATTGAAAGAGGACAGTGCATATATTTATCAGGAGAGAGCATGGAATTTATATGATACTATAAAGGATAGAGAGACTCAAAAGAGAATAGCGGATATCTATGCGGATAGAAATTTTGAAAAAGGAAAACAAGAAGGGGTTTTTCAGGAAGAGCTTAAGAGGCAAAAAACAGAGCGAAATTTATGGATCATAGGATTGAGTAGCTTTATTATAATTATTTTTCTTGCATTTATGCTTAATCAAAACAGGTTGCGTCAGAAAAATCTAAGTTTAGAGCTATCCCAAAAAGAAACAGAATCTCAAATACAAGTGCTGAATGCAAACCTAGAAGGGCAAGAAACAGAAAGAAAACGAATCTCTCAAGAATTGCATGACGGGATTCTTAGTAAATTGTTCGGAAGTAGAATAGGGTTAGGGTATTTAGAGCTAGATAGTGATAAAGAAACACAAGGTCAATATCAAAAATACCTAGAGGAATTACAAAACATAGAAAAAGAGATTAGAGAAGTGTCACATAAGTTAAGTAGTGATATTTCACTTTCTGAAACAAGTTTGCTAAACGCAATCAACCAGTTGTTAAAAGAGAAAAGTAAATTAGGAGATTTTGATTTTCAATTGAAAATAGATGATGCTTTTTCGTGGAAAGAGCTAGATGGGGTTTTAGAGATGAATTTATTTCGAATTCTTCAGGAATCTTTACAAAATGTTATAAAACATGCCAAAGCAAAAAACGTAAATGTAAGTTTTGGAGCTAAGAGCAATGTTCTGGTAGTAGCAGTAGAAGATGATGGAGTAGGCTTCGATATTAAAAAGAAATCTAAGGGCATTGGATTGAAAAATATTAGATCAAGAATAGAAAAACTAAAAGGAACGATGAGAGTTAGTTCTGAAACAGGTAAAGGTACTGTGCTAGAACTCAAAATTCCATTGGTATAAATAATTCATTGTCTATGTCAGGTCGAGTGGAGTCGAGACCTAATACATAAAGAGATAAAGAGTTTCTACCTCTCGACTCCGCTCGAGGGGAGAAACTTTAGCTAACAACAGACTAAAAGATTTAAAAAACTAATATTATATGAAACTAACCAAAACAACTGTAGCCTCTATCTTCTTTTTGTTGGTAGCCATTGCTGATATCTATGCTATTTTGGTAGACAACAGAGATATTGAAATGATTGCAAAACCACTGATCACTACTTCTTTGGTAGTATTGTATTTACTGTCAGTCAAGAAACCGAATTTCTGGTATGTGTCTGCAGTCTTCTTCTCTTTTTGGGGAGATGTGCTGTTGATGTTCCCGGATCAATACTTTGTTTTAGGACTGGCTTCGTTTCTCTTAGCGCATATTCTCTATATCACTGTATCCTCAAAATTTGTATCAAAGACTCCCGTTTCCAAAATCATTACGCATTCCATTCCGTTTGCATTAATCTTGTTTGGTTTAATGTATATGATCTACCCAAACTTAGGAGATTTGCTAATTCCTGTCATTGTTTATGGAATTGTGATCTCAGTATTTGGAGTAGTGACCTTGTTGGTTTATACAGGAAAGAAGACAACCGAAAATTTATGGCTGTTCTTAGGAGCATTAACGTTTATTGTTTCCGATAGTATTTTGGCTTTAAATAAGTTTTATGAAGCTTCAGAGATTTTAGGGATCTCTATCATGATTACTTACATCATAGCACAATACTTGATCTGTAAAGCCATAATAATCAAATCAACAAAAAAATAAAAAAACGACCCTGAAACTACTTTCTAGGATCGTTTTTATAGTTAACAAATCAGACGTTTAATTCTTGTTTATAAATGGAATATCTTTTTTATTTTGAATTAATAGTATCACACTGATTATAAGTGTTACAACGGCGCTTATAAACAGAGCTCCTCCATCATTGTCGTGCTCAATTCCTAAAATAGTTAAGTGAGAGAAGACAGCTCCAGACATGGTTCCGGCAGCTAGTAAAGCTCCTAACCATGTTCTCTTTGGAACGAATAGCAAGACGGAAGCGATTAATTCAATAATTCCTGTTCCTACACGCATTAAAGCTTCGTTTTCTCCTGCGATCTTAGTAAATAAGTCTATGCTTTCCTGTGCTCCGGTAAACTTAAAAAATAAAGTTTGTAGCATAATAACAGCTGCTATGAGCTTTAAAATCAGTGGTATATACTTTTTCATTATAAAAGGTTGTTGCTTGCAATTTTAGACGAAGAAAAAAAACGAACTTACACAAGAATAATTTTTTCTTTAGAAGTTTTGTTCTTCTCTTCATCAAAAAAGAAGTCAATTCGCCCTAAATTCACACCATAAGCACCTACTTGATTTACCAACATATTTTCTCCTTTTCTGTTCTTTACAACAGTAGGTTTGGGTAAAAAGGTATGTGTATGACCTCCAATAATTAAATCAATG
This sequence comes from Pseudotenacibaculum haliotis, assembly GCF_042684245.1. NCBI lineage: Bacteria > Pseudomonadati > Bacteroidota > Flavobacteriia > Flavobacteriales > Flavobacteriaceae > Pseudotenacibaculum > Pseudotenacibaculum haliotis. Next base: position 259,438 of record NZ_JBHULH010000001.1, on the reverse strand, counting down.
TTTTCTGTAGCTTTGGCTAAACTGAGATCAGAAACTTTATCTGAATTCCTGTAATTGTATCCTAAATGAGATAAGCAGATAACCAAATCACAATGTTGCTCTTCCTTCAACTCCTTGCTGATGCTTTGAGCAACATTAATAGGATCTAAGTATTTTGTTTCTTTATACAAACGTGGATTTACCAATCCTTTTAATTCAATTCCCAGTCCAAAAACACCAATTCGAATGCCATCTTTTACAAAAATCTTATAAGGCTTTACCAAAGTATCTAAAACAGTATTCTTAAAATCGTAGTTGGCACAAACAAAATCAAACTTAGCATTCGGTAACTGCTTTTTAAAACCTTCAATAGAATTGTCAAAATCGTGATTTCCCAATGTAGCAGCATCATATTTAAGCATACTCATAAGCTTAAATTCCAGCTCACCACCAAAGTAATTAAAGTATGGTGTTCCCTGAAAAATATCACCGGCATCTAACAAGAGAGTATTTGGGTTTTCTTTTCTAATTTCTTCTACCATTGTTGCACGTCTGGCAACACCTCCTTTATTTGCATAGCGTCGATGATTGGCTTCAAAAGGCTCAATCTGACTATGTGTGTCATTTGTATGAAGAATGGTAATATGTTTGGTAGATTCGGTCGTACAAGAACTCAATGTCAATCCACCTAATCCTGCATATGCGACCCCTGCACTGGTTTGTTTGATAAAATCTCTTCTCTTCATAACTAACGAATAATTATACGGTTGTCAAGTTTAGACACTAAAGTGTCGTGTTGTTTAAAGTACTCTACAATAGCGTCTCTTACCAAAAAGTTACTTTCATATAAGCTTTCAGGTTGTAAGAAGAAGTTCATATTGTCTCCTCCTTTTTGTAAATAATTAGAAGTTGCCACAAAATAGGTCTTTCCATCTTCTATAGGCTTCCCATTGATCTTAATATCAATCTTATCACCCTTCCCAATGGTAATCTGGATTTGTTTGGATAAAGGATGAGCTCTATTTTCTACTATGAAATATTCGAAAAGCTCTTCTACTTTCTCAGAAGTCAATTCTGCTACTACGATCGTATTTTCAAAAGGCATTAAATTAAAAGTGTGTAATGCCTTTACATCACCTTTCCATATTCCAGCTCTGATTCCACCATAGTTGGACATGGCAAAATCTACTTTCTTTCCGGTCTCCTTTTCAAAAAGTTCATTGGCTTTGTCATAAGAAAGATCAGCAATTAGGTTTCCTAGAGAGCTTTGTAGTTTACCATCCGTTCTCAAGAGATTTTCTGGAGCATAAGAAATAATAGTATTTACTTCTTTAATCATCTTGTTCTTGTAAGGTAAATACTCTTTGATAATAAGACTATCTTGTTTTAATAAGGTATCTATCTGATTTGTCTTTCCAGTTATTTTAGCAACATTTTGTGGTTGACGGTTGCATGCAACCATAAAAAAAACGAGTAAGAAAAGACTTAAGATTTTTTTCATTTTCGGGCAGATGATTTTAATTACATTTGTGAGACTAAGATAGGTCTTTTGTTTTTTCAAATCTATGATTTCATCAAAATTAAAACATCATTTTATACAGAAGAAAATACAGAAGTTGTTAACTAATACAACTGACCTAAGATCAGTAGGTAACTCCAAAATCCGAAACGTAGGAATACTTACCAAAGAGAAATATTACAGAGAGTTTTCTTTAGAGGAGATGGTTACTGATAGATTAGAATTGAAGAATTCCAAGTTATATAGTTTTAAAAACTTCAATAAATCAGAAGAGAAATCATACAAACATTTTTCAGAAAAGGATTTTAATTGGAGAGGAGAAATTATTGATAGTAGTTTGAAAAGTTTTGTTGAAGAGCCTATAGATCTATTGATTTGTTTTTATCCTAAACAACACTCATACTTAGAATACCTTACGTTACTTTCCAATGCCAGTTTTAAAGTTGGATTTGCCGGTGTGAACTCAAATTTGTTTGATATGGAAATTTCTGTAGATATTTCTCAAACGGATGAGTTTTTTACGGAACTAAAAAAATACTTATCTATTTTACAGAAGCTTTAGCGTTTAGAATTTAACAAAGCGAAAAGATTTGTAAAATTCGATTTTTGCACAGAAGAAAAGCACAGGAATTCTTAGGAAAAGAGTAATTTTACACAAAATAAATTCAAGAGAGGTATGCAAAAGTTTGTAGGTACGGGAGTTGCATTGATAACCCCATTTAATGAAGACAAATCGATTGATTTTGATGGTTTAGAAAGACTGGTAAACTATCAAATCGATAATGGAATAAATTACTTGGTTGTTCTGGGTACTACAGGAGAACCTGCTACACTATCTAAAGAAGAAAAAGAAGCTGTAAAGAAAAAGATCATAGAAGTAAATAATGGACGTTTGCCTTTGGTATTGGGAATTGGAGGAAACAACACAGCGGCTGTTGTTAACGAAATTCAAACGACAGACCTAACAAATTTTGATGCGATTCTTTCAGTTTCTCCATATTACAACAAACCTACTCAAGAAGGAATTTATCAGCATTTTAAAGCTGTAGCAGCAGCTACAGACAAATCTATTATTGTATACAACGTTCCGGGAAGAACATCTTCTAATATGGCTCCGGAAACCATTGTAAGATTAGCAAATGATTGCAATAATATCATTGCAGTTAAAGAAGCAGCCGGAGACATGGTTCAGGCGATGAAGATCATTCAGCAAAAACCAAAAGATTTTTTAGTGATCTCTGGAGACGATATGGTTACTTTACCAATGGTTTTAGCAGGCGGAGCGGGAGTAATTAGTGTAATCGGAGAAGGATTGCCTAAAGAATTCTCTACTATGGTTCAGTTAGGATTAGAAGGAAAAAATGAAGAAGCATATAAGATTCACTATCAAGTAGCAGATAGTATAGATATGATCTTTGCAGAAGGAAATCCGGCCGGAATCAAATCGATGTTACAAACCTTAGAAATTTGTTCAGATGAAGTACGTTTACCTTTAGTGAAAGCTTCTGAGAAACTTCAAAAAGAAATTGCTAATTTTGTTCAAAATTTATAATAGAACATATGTTATCAAAAGTAATTGAAGACGCATTAAACAAGCAAGTAACTATAGAAGCAGAATCTTCTCAGGTATATTTAGCAATGGCCTCTTGGGCAGAAGTACAAGGATTTGAAGGTGTAGCAACATTTATGTACGCTCATTCTGATGAGGAAAGAGAGCATATGTTAAAACTAATCAAGTTTATCAACGAAAGAGGAGGACATGCACAAGTTTCTCAATTGAGTGCTCCTCCAACAGAATTCGGATCGTTTAGAGAAATGTTTGAAAATTTATTTCAGCACGAAGTAAAAGTATCAGCATCTATTAATGATCTAGTTGATATTTCTTTGCAAGAAAAAGATTATGCAACACATAATTTCTTACAATGGTATGTGTCTGAGCAAATTGAAGAAGAAGCTTTAGCCAGAAACATTTTAGATAAGATTAATTTGATTGGAGATGACAAAGGTGGATTGTACTTGTTTGACAATGATGTAAAACAGTTGATCACTACTGCAAACCCTGCAAATCCAAATTAACAAACATTTAATAAGACTTTATCTAGCTTTTAAGAGTTTTTGTGGTTACTTGCCCAAGCAATTTTTAATTGAAAATTGCGTTTTAGTAATCCATTAAAAATCCTTATTTTTGCCGAATGCGAAAAATCAAAATTTTAACGCTTATTTTTTTTAGCACTTTATTGTTAAGTTCTTGCGGAGAATATCAAAAAGTGTTGAATAAGGGAACTAGTCAGGAGCAATACAAAATGGCCGTAAAATTATACGAGTCAAAAAAGTATGCCAAAGCACTTCGTTTGTTTGAGAAAGTTATGCCTGCTTACAGGGGAAAACCTCAAATGGAACGAATTCAATTCATGATAGCCCAATCCAATTTTAACGAGAAGAATTACACGCTTTCTGCTTACTACTTTGATCGATTTACAAAAACGTATCCGAGAAGTTCTAAAAAAGAGGAAGCAGCTTTCTTATCAGCTTTTAGTTATAAATTGGCATCTCCAAGATATAGTTTGGATCAAACAGATACCAATAAAGCATTATTGGCATTTCAACTATTCATTAATGATTATCCAAACTCTCCTAGAGTAGAAGAAGCAAATAAACATTACAAAGAATTGCGTTACAAATTAGAGAAGAAGGTTTTTGAAGTTGGAAAAAACTATTACAGAACAGCAGTTACCGACTTTAGAAACTATAAATCTGCTATTGTAACATTTGATAACTTGATCTCTGATTATTTAGGAACAGAGTTGAAAGAAGAAGCTTTGTATTACAGATTCAAAGCATATCACGATCTTGCACTGGTAAGTACAGAAAGAAAGAAGGAACAAAGGTTGACGGATGCTGTAAATGCTTACGATAAACTAGTAAGAAACTTCCCGAAGTCTAAATTTTTAAAAGATTCTGATAAATTATTGTCAGAAATTAAGGAAGAGCAAAAAAAGTTAGTAAAGAGTTAATTATGAACTATAAAGAAACCAAAGCTGCAGTTACTACGGTAACTTATGACAAGGATGCAATTGAAGCGTCAACAGATAATATCTATGAGGCAATTTCTATTATTGCAAAAAGAGCTACTCAGATCAATACTGATTTGAAAAAAGAATTGATCGAAAAGTTAGATGAGTTTGCTACCTATAACGATAGCTTAGAGGAAGTTTTTGAAAACAAAGAGCAGATCGAAGTATCTAAGTTTTACGAAAAATTACCAAAACCTACTGCGATTGCTGTAGAAGAGTGGTTAGAAAATAGAGTATACCACAGAAACCCAGAAACAGAATAATGTCTATTCTAAGCGGTAAAAAGATTCTTTTAGGCGTTACAGCCGGAATTGCCGCTTATAAAACGGCTAACTTAGTCCGTTTATTTATAAAATCAGGGGCAGAAGTGCAGGTTATTATGACTCCTGCCTCAAAAGATTTTATCACTCCACTTACCTTATCAACACTTTCAAAAAATCCGGTTCACTCTACTTTTTATGACAAAGAAGAAGAGAATGAGTTGTGGAACAATCATGTTGATCTAGGATTGTGGGCAGATTACATGGTTATTGCACCGGCAACTGCCAATACCTTATCTAAAATGACTAATGGTACTTGTGATAACCTTTTATTAGCTACATATCTTTCTGCTAAGTGTCCGGTATATTTTGCTCCGGCAATGGATTTGGATATGTACAAACATCCTTCTACCAAACAAAGTTTAACCAAACTCCAAGAGTTTGGCAATACCATGATACCGGCCACCAGTGGCGAATTGGCAAGTGGATTGGTTGGAGAAGGAAGAATGGCAGAGCCAGAAGATATTGTTGCTTTTATTGAGAACGACATCCTTTCTCAATTACCATTAAAAGGGAAGAAAGTAATGATTACTGCCGGACCAACCTATGAAGCAATTGATCCGGTACGTTTTATCGGGAATCATTCATCAGGAAAAATGGGATTTGCTATTGCCAATGCTGCTGCCAATTTAGGAGCAGAGGTGTATTTGATCTCCGGACCTAGTCAACAAAAAATAGCACATTCGCTTGTAAAAAGAATAGATGTAACATCAGCAGAAGAGATGTATGAAGCGAGTCATGCACACTATCCGGATGCTGATATTGCAATTCTCTCTGCGGCTGTTGCCGACTACAGACCTAAAAATGTAGTTAATGAGAAAATAAAAAAGAAGGATACTTCGTTAGAGATAGCATTAGAACCCACAAAGGATATTTTAGCTTCTTTAGGAAAGATTAAAAAACAGCAGTTCTTGGTTGGATTCGCTTTAGAAACCAACAATGAACTAGAGCATGCTCTTGGGAAGTTAGAAAGAAAGAACTTGGATGCAATTGTATTGAATTCTTTAAAAGATAAAGGTGCAGGATTTGCTACTGACACAAATAAGATTACTTTTATAGATAAAAATAAAGCTCAGGTATCTTTCGGATTGAAATCCAAAGTAGAAGTTGCTGATGATATCCTTAGTGAAATATTAAAAAGACTCGATGCGTAAGTTTTTAGCTCTTATTGTTTTTCTCTCTACACTATCACTACAATCTCAAGAACTGAATTGTTTGGTAACTATTAATGATAATCAGGTAATAGGATCAAACAAACAAGTATTCAGAACACTGGAAAGAACCATTACAGAGTTTGTGAATCAAAAGAAGTGGACAAACAGAGATGTGAAACCACAAGAGCGTATCAATTGCGCGATGAATATTATCATCACCAAGCGAGACAATAATCAGTTTGAAGGAACTATTCAGGTACAATCTACAAGACCTGTTTACGGAACCTCTTATGAAACTCCCATTCTAAACATTAAAGACAACGACTTTAATTTTAGTTATAATGAGTTCGATCAATTTATTTACAACCCTACTACATTTGATAGCAACTTGATCTCTATGGTCACGTTTTACGTTTATGTGATTTTAGGAATGGACGCTGATACTTTTGCTTTAAGAGGAGGAGAGCAGTATTTTAAACAAGCAGAGAATGTGGTTTTACAAGCTCAGCAAAGTGGTTTAACTGCATGGACAAATCAGGTTGGAGTTCAGAATAGATTTCAATTGATTGATAATATACTAGCTCCTAACATGAGACAATTTAGATCTGTGATGTACAATTATCACAGAAACGGGTTTGATGTGTTGTCTAAAAACAAGGCACAAGGAAAGCAAACGATAGAAAATAACATCATCACCTTAGATCGACTGTTCAATAAAGTAATTGGAAACCCAATGATCCGATTGTTTTTTGATGCCAAAGCAGATGAAATCGTAAATTTATACTCCGAAGGACCCAACACAAGAAGCAAGCAGAGGATGTTGGTAGTCGTTCAAAAAATCTCACCCAACAATAGTAATAAGTGGAGAAAAATTAATTAATTTTAATTTTCGAAATTTAGAAACTTGCTTACATCTTTATCCATAAAAAATTACGCTTTAATCAATGAGCTAAACATTGATTTTCAGTCAGGTTTGTCTATTATAACAGGAGAAACCGGAGCAGGAAAATCCATTCTTTTAGGAGCGTTAGGATTGGTTTTAGGTAACAGAGCAGATACTTCTACATTAAAAGATGTAGAGAAAAAGTGTATTGTAGAAGCACAATTGGATATCGCAAAATACAAACTAGAACGTTTTTTTGAGGTGCAAGACCTAGATTACGAATCCAACACGATCATCAGAAGGGAGATTTTGCCTTCAGGAAAATCAAGGGCCTTTGTAAATGATACTCCGGTTACCTTAAGTGTATTGAACAACCTAAAAACTAGGTTGATTGATATTCACTCACAACATCAAACAATGCAACTGTCAGACCAGGAATTCCAGTTTCAATTATTGGACGCTTTGGCAGGAAATCAAAACAAATTAGAATCGTACAAAAGAGGTTTGACCCAATACCAGCATGCTAAAAAAGAATTAGAAGCGTTGGTCTTGCAACAACGAGAAGCAAATCAACAGTACGATTATAATTTGCATCTCTATAATGAGTTGATGGAAGCAGACTTGAAAGAAGATGAGCAGGAAGATCTAGAAGAGCAGTTGGAAAAGATCAACAATGTAGAAGAAATCAAGCTTCACTTATCTGAAGCTTTACAGATGACCTTTGATGATCAGATTGGCTTGCAAACATTGTTACAAACCTTGGAGAGTAAGCTTAGCAAAATAGCTCCGTATGCAAAGGAGTACGAAGAACTATCTTCCAGAATAACAAGTTTAAAGATCGAATTAAATGATATTGCGGTAGAATTAGAAAGTGCTAATGAGAATGTAGACTTCGATCCACAAAAAGCAGAAAAACTAAACGACCGATTGCAACTCATCTACAACTTACAAAAGAAACATTATGTAAGCTCAAATTCAGAACTGTTAGAACTTCAAGAGAGTCTTGCACAAAAAGTTGAAGTTGTTGAAAATGCAGAACATGCTATTCAGGAGCATCAAGAAAAAGTGAATGCTGTAGCTATAAAGCTAGATGAATTAGCCAAGAAGATCTCAGAAGCTAGAAGAAAGGTTGTTCCAAAGTTAACACGAAATTTGGAAGGGATTTTAGCAGATTTAGGAATGGCACAAGCACGTTTTTCAATTGAGCTAAATCTGTCGGACACGTATTTTAAAAATGGAAAAGACGAATTATCCTTTTTGTTTGCAGCAAACAAAGGAGGACATTTTGGAGAGCTAAAAAAAGTAGCCTCTGGAGGAGAGTTATCTAGAATCATGTTGGCAATAAAAAAAGTACTTTCTGAGAACAGTCAGTTGCCTACGATTATTTTTGATGAGATAGACACCGGAGTTTCCGGAGAGATTTCCAATAAAATGGCAAACATCATGCATGAGATGAGTCAACACATGCAAGTGATCACAATTACGCACTTACCACAAATTGCAGCGAAAGGAAATCAACATTATAAAGTATATAAAGAAGAGCAAAAAGACACAACAGTCACTCAGCTAAAACAATTGTCTGAAGACGAACGTATTGTTGAGATTGCTGAAATGTTGGGAGGGAAAGATATTTCTGATAGTGCTATGACTCATGCTAGGCAATTGCTAAATTGATCTGACAGTTAAATTGGTATACACTTCCTTCAATTTCGGTGATAACTAACAGCTAAGAACTAAAAATTAAAAAGTATATTTGCCACTTAAAACATCAACTAAAAAAAGAAGTATGTCTTATAACTTATTAAAAGGAAAAAAAGGAATCATCTTTGGAGCGTTAGATGAGAATTCTATTGCTTGGAAAGTTGCAGAGAGAGCTCATGAAGAAGGAGCTCAGATCGTGTTAACCAATGCACCTATTGCAATGAGAATGGGTGGAATTAAAGACCTAGCTGCAAAAACAGGTTCTGAGATCATTCCTGCTGATGCTACCTCTATGGAAGACTTAGAGAACTTAGTAGAAAAGTCTATGGAAATCTTAGGAGGAAAGATCGACTTTGTATTGCACTCAATAGGAATGTCTGTAAATGTTCGTAAAGGACGCCACTATACAGATTCTAAGTACGATTTTACAACCAAAGGTTGGGATGTGTCTGCTGTTTCATTTCATAAGACAATGAATGTTTTATACAATAAACAGGCTATGAATGAATGGGGAAGTATTGTTGCATTAACGTATATGGCAGCGCAAAGAGTATTCCCAGATTACAACGATATGGCAGATAATAAAGCGTATTTAGAGAGTGTAGCTCGTAGTTTTGGTTATTTCTTCGGACGTGATCATAAGGTAAGAGTGAATACAATTTCTCAATCGCCAACACCAACAACAGCAGGACAAGGAGTAAAAGGCTTTGATGGATTTATTGCCTATGCAGAAAAAATGTCTCCATTAGGAAACGCTACTGCATTAGAATGTGCAGATTATACCATTAGCTTATTCTCAGACCTAACAAAAAAAGTGACTTTACAGAACTTATTCCACGATGGAGGGTTCTCTAACATGGGTGTTAGTGATGCTGTGATGGAAAAGTTTACTGAAGAATAAAGTAAGTGAAATAAAAATATGAAAGCGCAAATCTGAAGAGGTTTGCGTTTTTTGTTTTCACAATTTTGTAAATTTCCAACTTGAAATTAAATTTCTCCATAATTGTTCCTGTATACAACAGACCTCAAGAGATCGAAGAACTTTTGCAGAGTATCTCTCAACTTGATTATTCGGATAGTTTTGAAGTAATTATCGTTGAAGATGGATCCTCAATTACATGTAAAGAAGTAGTAGAAAACTTTAGTTCTAAGCTGGCCATTCAGTATTTCTACAAAGAAAATTCTGGTCCGGGAGGAAGTAGAAATTACGGTATGGAACGAGCGAAAGGAAGTTACTTTATCATTTTAGATTCAGATGTGGTTCTACCCACGCAATACCTGAAAGTTGTATCCGAGCGATTACAAGAGAGCTATACAGATGCATTTGGAGGTCCCGATGCTGCTCACCCAGATTTTACTCCATTGCAAAAAGCGATCAATTATTCAATGACCTCTTTTTTGACAACAGGTGGAATTCGAGGGAAGAAAAAAGGAGTAGGAAAGTTTCAGCCCAGAAGTTTTAATATGGGAATCTCAAAGAAAGCTTTTCAGGTAACACAAGGATTTTCCGATATGAGAGCAGGGGAAGACATTGATATGACTTTTAGATTGTGGAAATCAGGATATACAACACAACTTATAGAAGAGGCCTATGTATATCACAAACGTAGAAATACCATTCCTAGTTTTTTCAATCAAACTTTTGCATTTGGTACAGCAAGACCCATTCTCAATAGAAAATATCCTAAAACAAAGAAATTAACCTATTGGTTTCCCAGTCTTTTCGCTTTAGGTTTTGACTTGTCTATATTATTATTGCTTTTTGGTTATTGGCAATTCATTGCTGTATACGGAATCTATTTTAGCGCGCTTTTCTCTGATGCAACTGTAGAGAATAAAAGTTTTAAAGTAGGTTTTTTAAGTATTATTACTGCACTTACTCAGTTTTTTGGTTATGGTCTTGGGTTCTTACAGTCTCTGCTTTTTCCAAACGATTAACCAGATTCAAACTCATTATTTCCAAGTTCTCTATAGCATCTGCCTTTGTTTCAAAAATGATCTTTTTGGTTTCTCTGGGAAGGAGATCAAAAAAGTTGTCAGAAAAATGACCTTTTGCATTAGCAGATAAAAACACGTCTTTTTGTAAAGTAGGAGATGTTAATTCAATAGAAAAACCTTCTTTGGATTTCTGAATTTTACGATCGATCTGAACTTTAGAAAGTTGAAGCTCTTTAGGTTTAGCAAAGTAAAAATTAGAAGATCGATCTTGAAAAGTAACAATCATCACAACTTTCTCAGGATCTATACTAAGTTCATCTAAAGAAAACTCATATGCCTTAGTACTAGTATTGGCACTGGCAGTACTATATTTCTTTGTAGACCACAATTCATTCCCATTAAAATTAATGATCTTAATAGACAGCGTATCTGTGATACTTTGTAAGTGGTCATTTACAAGGAAGGTTGATACTTTGTTGTGTCTCATCTCTGAAGAGATCAGAAGGTCTCTAAATGATCTTTTGGCTTTATAATGTAATGCTTTCCAGTTTCCAAAATAATCTATGCTAGACCATGAGATTACAGGCCAGCAATCATTTAATTGCCAATATAAGCTTCCCATATTGTATGGTCTGGCTCTTCTATGAGCTTCTATACCCATAGTGATTCCCTTTGCTTGTGTTAATTGGCTCAAATACACATATTCCTTATTGGCTTTTACTTCAGGATAATCTCGTTTCATGTAATCGTCGATTAGTTGAAAACCTCTGGAATGTTTTTGATGAGATTTCATCGCATCAGAAAAAATAGCAACATCATCATTTTCATTGATATGATTGATGGCTTCATAACTAGGAAATGATTGAAACCCAAACTCACTCATAAATCTAGGAACATTTTCTTCAAAATGTTCAAATGGATATCCATCATGCCAAACCCACCAATCGTGAGCATCTCCTTCAAATTTATATTTAGGATTTCCTCTACCGTATTTTGGAGAACTCTCCCAATAAGAAGTATTAGTTAACCTATCAACAGTATACGGAAGTATGCTGTCAAAAACTTTTTGATAGTTACTCCAGATCTCTTTTTTCTGTTCTTCGGTTTTGCCGCTTTGCCATCCCCATCTATGCCAACCTTCAGAGTTTTCGTTGTTACCACACCATACAGCTATACTGGCATGATTTCTTAATCGTTCAACCTGATCGATAGCTTCTTGTTGTACATTTTCAAGAAACGCTTGATCTCCGGGATACATTGCGCAAGCAAACATGAAGTCTTGCCAAACCAAAATCCCTTTTTCATCACATAAATCATAAAAAATGTCATTCTCATATATACCACCACCCCAAACACGTAGCATATTCATATTGGCGTCTACAACATCATCCAGCAAATTTTGATAATGTTTTTGAGAAACTTGATTTTGTAAACTGTTCTGTGGGATATAATTTGCTCCCTTCATAAAAACAGGAACGTTATTTACCTTGAAGTAAAAAGATTCACCAATACTGTCTTTTTCTGTAACCAACTCAATAGTTCTAACACCGTGCTTGATGCTTTTTTCTGCTAAAATTGTACCTTTAGAAATAACTTTTAAGTCAATATCATAAAGGTGTGGATCTCCTAAATTATGCGGCCACCAAAGCTGAGGTTTATTTATTGAAATAGGAACTGTATAATCATAAGTGCCTTTTTCTAATTGAATTGTTTGTTGAAATTTCTTTCCGTTTACTTCTGCAATAATTTCAGCTTCCGAACTAATATCAGAAGAAAGAATAAGTTCAGCAGATAGTGATGCATCTGTTTCAGTAATCAAACCTTGAGAAACAAAAACATCTTTCAGAACAACAGTGTTCCATGCTTTTAGGTATACATCTTTCCAAACCCCGGAAGTATTTAGTTTTGGACCCCAATCCCAACCATATTGAAACTGAGCTTTTCTTGTAAAAACACGGTTGCCTTCTGGCAATTCATACGCTAGTTTTTCTTTTTCACGAACTTCTTGAATTTCTGTGCTTTCAAATTCAATACGCAATTGATTTTCTAATGTAAGCGATTCTTTTACCGAAACTGAATAGGTTCTAAAAGCATTAGTAGCTGTTAAGATCAATTGATTATTTAAATAAACTTTAGCATAAGTGTCTAGACCTTCAAAAGTCAGTTCAATATGTTTTCTCTTTAAGAACTCTTCATCCACAGAAAACTCAGAGCGATATGTCCAATCTGTTTCTGATACCCATTGTACTTTTTCTTCATTTGTGCTTACAAAAGGGTCTTCAATGAGTTTGTTGTTTAAAAGATCGGTAAAAACATTTCCGGGAACAGTAGCAACATTCCATTCACCGGCACTTTTACTTTTAAATGACCAATTAGCATGAAGCTTTTGAACAATAGGGAGTTCTTTTTTAGGTTGACAATTCCATAGGAAAACACAACAAAAGAAATAAAGGAGAAGTTGCTTATTCATGAATTTTAGAAAGAATGTTTTTGATGGTGTCTATATCTGAAAATGTAATTGTTGTTTCGTCAAAAAAAGACGGGCTGTTCATAGAAATTTTTGGAGTAGCAATGGTTTGTATCTGCGTAGAAGCAGAAAAATGTACTTCATTAAATCCGGCTTCTTTAAACATTTGTATGTTATGTACTTTAATGCCTCCTCCTGGTAGTATTTTAACAGGTGAAAGGTCTTTTAGTTCTCTTAGTAAAGAAATTCCCTTTTCGGCAGAAGTTTTCTGACCGGATGTAAGTACTCTGTGTACTCCAATTTTTTCCAAATCACTTATTGCATCTTTAGGATTTGAAATCCAGTCAAAAGCTCTGTGAAAAGTAAAGCTCATGGGATGAGAAAGTTCAACCAGTTCTTGGGTTCTTACAAGGTCTATAGAAGCGTTGGGATGCAAAACTCCTGATACAATTCCAGCACAACCCAATTCTTTACATAAGAGAATGTTCTGTTTCATGATCTCAAATTCATCATCAGAATATGTAAAATCGCCACCTCTGGGGCGAATCAGCACATGAACAGGAATAGAGAGTTCACTCATCACTTTTTTGAGCAATCCGTAGGAAGGAGTAATGCCACCCACAGCTAACTCTGAGCACAATTCAATTCTGTGAGCTCCCGCTTTTTCTGCATTGATAGCTGATTGATATGAATTAGCACAAATTTCTACAACCATGTTATTCAATAACTATTTCATCAATAAAAGTCCACGCTTTGTTTCCTCCACCTTGTTTTCCTTCAGGAATAATACCATAATTAGGAATGATTAATCTAATACTCTTACAAAATAAATTTTCCTCTTCTGAGAAGTCTATTTGTACATCAGAAATAGTTTTTTTGTTAGAATAAAGCCCAACTGTTTGCGTAATACTACTTTCGTTTGCTTTGTTAAATTCAATAGATAATGATACAGGAGCATAGATCCATTGCCCATTTCCGTTATGAAAACGAGTAGAGATAGAATTTATCTCTGTAGGTTTATCAAATTCAATGGTAATCTCGATGTCTTCACCCCAGAAACCTAGCCATTCTTTGTCTCCATAACGTTTGTTGTTTCCTGAGATACCATTGACTAAAGCTTCTTTTCCACCAGCATTATAAGAAGGATGTGGCTCTTTATTGATACTGATCTTAGCGCCAACACCTTTGTGTAATTTAACCTTTTGTTCAAACTCATAACCCATTGCTTTTCCTTCGTCATTCTTTACAACGGCTTTGATGTTCATGGAAGCATCAACAGGAATAGGAGATTTGTATAGAGTTGTTGGTTCGCTTCCATCAGTAGAATAATAGATCGAATAGGATTGAGATACAGTGCTTAACTCATAAGTTAGCTTGCCATCATGATTCTGCAACTTTCCTTTTACTTCATAAATATGATTTGCATAATTAACGTCTAAATGATCAAGCCTTCTTTGAAATTGTTCCAATCGATTGATAAAACCGTTATAGTTTTTATGTTCTGGAGTAGACCATAAAACTTCGCTCAAAGCAATAGCTCTTGGAAATGTCATGTATTCTACTTGTTGAGAAGTAGGAATGTACTCGGTCCATACATTTCCTTGCCCTCCTAATACATATTTAGCTTCGTCTTCTGTGAGTTCTTTTGGAACCGGATTAAAAGAATACACTTTTTCCAAAGGAAGAAAACCTCCAATGGCTGTAGGCTCTTTCTCGTTATCTGATTGGTAATAATCAAAATAACAATGTGAAGTAGGAGTAAGAATCACATCATGGCCTTCTTTGGCAGCCTGAACAGCACCGCCAACTCCACGCCAAGACATCACAGTAGCATTAGGAGCTAGACCTCCTTCCAAAATTTCATCCCATCCAATAATTTGCTTCCCTTTAGAATTGATGTATTTTTCCATTCGTTGAATGAAATAGCTCTGCAATCCGTGTTCATCTTTTAATCCTTCTTTTTTGATCAATTTTTGACAATGACTACAATTCTTCCAACGAGTTTTTGGAGCTTCATCACCACCAATATGAATGTATTTTCCAGGGAAAAGCGTAATTACTTCATCAATTACATCTTCTAAGAATTTAAAAGTAGATTCACTTGGGCAATACACTTCTTCAAAAATTCCCCACTTGGTAGCAACTTCTACTTGCTTACCTGTACACCCTAATTCAGGGTAAGCTGCAATAGCAGCCTGTGAATGTCCGGGCATTTCTATTTCCGGAATCACAGTAACTTGTCTTTGTTGAGCATAAGCAACAATATCTTTGATCTGCTCTTGAGTGTAATAACCACCGTATTTTTTTCCGTCGAACTTGTGAGGTTGATCACTGTAATGACCAATCAGTGTTTCTTTTCTAAAAGCTGCGACCTCTTGCAGTTTTGGGTATTTTTTAATCTCAATTCTCCAACCTTGATCTTCTGTCAGATGCCAATGAAAAGTGTTCATCTTTAATCGAGAGATCAAGTCGATATACTTTTTGATAAAATCAACTGAGTAAAAATGTCTCCCAACATCTAAGTGCATCCCTCTATATCGGAATTGAGGCTTGTCTTTAATTTCTACACAAGGAAGTGCAGTAGTTTTATTTTTGTCAATATCAACAGGAAACAACTGAAGCAAGCTTTGCACTGCATAAAAGGCACCTTTCTTTGTTTTAGCCTGAATATGAATTTGATTAGGAGTAACAGAGAGTTCATATCCTTCATCATTATCAATTTCATCATTTAAAGAAAAAACGATTTGATGTTTCTCATCGGAATTTTTGGTAGTAATATCCAATTCAGATTTTAAAAAATCAGTTAAATAATTGGCAACAGAAGCAAACTGTATTTCTGTTTTTAAAGAGATTGTGCTTTCAAAGACAAAATTTCCAGACGAAATAGATTGCTCTAAAGGTTTAGGGATAATTGCAATTTCATCAACTTTATTAGGCTGTTGCTGACAATTGAACAAGAATAATGCAATAAAGAGAATAAGGTAATATGGGTGCTTCATTTTTAGTATATTCGGTTCATAAAAATAAACAACTCAATTCAATGAAGAACTACAATTGGCTTCTTATTGTTTTTGTAGCTACTTTTTTTTCCTGCAAAGACAAAGAAACCCCATCTGAAGCTAGCAAAGACAAACCGCTTATTTCTTATGTAAACCCTTTTATTGGTACCGGAGGACACGGCCATACGTACCCTGGAGCAACAATGCCGTTTGGTATGATGCAATTAAGCCCTGATACTCGTTTAGATGGTTGGGACGGTTGTTCAGGATACCATTATTCAGATGAATACATCTATGGTTTTTCTCACACACATTTAAGTGGAACCGGAGTTTCTGACTACGGAGATATTTTGTTGATGCCTACAAACAAAGTTGTGTTTAACAATGGGGCAGACAAAAAAGAAGGATATCGTGCTCATTTTTCGCATGATAATGAAGTAGCAGAGCCTGGATTTTATAAAGTTTTGTTAGATGATAAGAATATTAATGTTGAATTGACTGTATCTGAAAGAAGCGGTATTCATAAATATATGTTTCCTAAGAATGCTCCACAGATCATTATGTTGGATCTAGAACACAGAGATGAGGTTTTAGAAGCAAAGATCAATGAAGTAGATAAAAACACAATTTCAGGATTCCGTCATTCCAAGGCTTGGGCAACAAAGCAAATGTTGTTTTTTCATATGAGTTTTTCGCATACGATCAAATCTATCAAGTACAATAAGGATAAGAGAATTGCCGGAATTGAATTAGAAAATCCTAATAACGAACCTGTATATATAAAAGTAGGAATCAGTCCTGTTGATGAAGAAGGAGCAAAGAAGAATATGGAGGCAGAGATTGGAGATAAAACCTTCACTCAGGTTAAAAAAGAAGCTCAAGATAAATGGGAAAGCCAACTAGAGAAAATTGTTATTGAAGGTTCTAACAACGATTACAAAACTAATTTTTATACCTCTATGTATCATGTGATGATCGCTCCTAACTTGTATCAAGATGTTGATGGGAGATACAGAGGAATGGATCTGAATGTACATGAAGCTAAAGATTTTGATTACTATACCGTATTCTCTCTGTGGGATACATATAGAGCAGCGCACCCATTATATACCATCTTGGAACAGGAAAGAACCAACGATTTTATCAATACATTCTTAGCAAAATATGATGAAGGAGGAATCATGCCTATTTGGGATCTTTCTGCTTGTTATACAGGATGTATGATTGGATATCATGCAGTGCCTGTAATTGCTGATGCTTATTTAAAAGGAATACAAGGATACGATGCAGAAAAAGCATTACAAGCAATGAAGCATTCGGCTACCAGAGATAAACTAGGTTTGGAAAGCTATAAGGAGTTTGGATTTATTCCGGTTGAAAAAGAATCAGAATCGGTATCTAAAACTTTAGAGTATGCTTACGACGATTGGACGATTGCTCAAATGGCAAAAGCAATGGGTAAGCAAGACGATTATAAAAACTATACAGAAAGAGCACAGTTCTATAAGAATATATATGATCCGCAAAGTCAATTTATGAGAGGGCGTTTCAGAAATACTTGGTTTGCTCCTTTTGATCCTTATGAAGTAAACTTCAATTATACAGAAGCCAATTCATGGCAGTACAGTTTTTATGTGCCTCAAGATGTTACCGGATTTATGGAGTTGATGGGAGGAAAACAAGCACTGGAAGCACAGTTGGATAAATTATTTACTGCCAAACAAGAAACATCAGGAAGAAATCAAGCAGACATTACAGGGTTAATAGGGCAATATGCACACGGAAACGAACCGAGTCATCATATGGCTTATCTGTACAATTTTGTAAACAAACCGCACAAGACACAAGAAAAAATATATCAAATCTTAACAGAGTTATATACCAATACTCCTGATGGAATTTCAGGAAATGAAGACTGTGGTCAAATGAGTGCTTGGTACATTTTTAGCTCCTTAGGATTTTACCCGGTAACACCGGCTGCCAATGAATATATTATAGGAACACCATTGTTTGACAAAGCAACTATTAATTTAGAAAACGGCAAACAATTTACAGTAGCAGCAGAATCTTTGTCTGCAGATAACAAATACATCAAGGCAGTATATTTAAACGGAAAAGAGCACCCATATTCTTATATCTCTCATGAAGATATCGTAAATGGAGGAAGTTTGATTTTTGAAATGACAAACACACCTTCAGACTGGGGAACACAAGATAAATATATTCCTTCAACCGAAATTGAAGAATATCAAATTGTTCCGGCACCTTTTATTGCTAAAGGTGATGTAGCTTTTAAAGGAAGTACAGAGGTTAGCTTACAATCTGTAGATAAAAACTCTGAGATCTATTATACGTTAGGTGGTGAGTTTACTAAGTATGAACAACCATTTACCATTTCAGAAAAATCTACATTAAAGGTGTACGCACAAAACGGAGAAGATAAAAGTGCTACTATAACAACTGATTTTTATAAGATCGATCCGAATATAAAGATTGAACTGAAAACAAAATATGCAAACCAATACAACGCAGGAGGAGATGATGCTCTTATTGATGGAATATTGGGGGCAGAAGACTTTAGAACAGGTACCTGGCAAGGATATTGGAACGAAGATGTAATTGCAATTGTAGACCTAGGAAAAAAGAAAGAAATATCTTCTATTGAAGTTAATTTCTTAAGAGATCAACGTAGTTGGATCTTCTTACCTACAGAAGTTGAATTCTATCATTCATCAGATGGAAAGAAATTCAGAAAGATTAAAGATTGGAAAGCACCTAAGCCATTTAATACAGATGATGTGATTATTGAAGAGGTAAAAGCTTCTCAGAAGATCAATTCCAGATACATTAAAGTAGTTGCTAAAAAACTTGGAAAACTACCAAAATGGCATTTAGGATACCCACATGACGGAAGATCTTGGATCTTTATTGATGAAATTCAGATCAAATAAGATGAAGAAGTTTTTAATAGTATCTTCTATTGTCTTTTGTATTGGTTGCAATACTCAAAAAGAATCAGCAGAAGAGGCTGTATTCGAAAAAGAATTATCAGAACATGTAAACCCTATGATAGGAACCAGTAAGATGGGACATGTTTTTCCGGGAGCTACAGTTCCTTTTGGAATGGTTCAATTAAGCCCTCAAACGAACTTTGAGGTAATGTTCAAAGAAGGGAAATACAATACCAAGACTTATGAATATTGTGCCGGATACCAATATAAAGATTCTACAATTATAGGATTTGCTCACACAAATTTTAGTGGAACAGGTCATTCAGATTTAGGAGATCTATTGGTAATGCCAACCGTTGGGAAATTAATCTTGGACCCAATAAGAACAAAAGAGAACACAAAAGGGTTTTATTCAAAATTTTCTCACGACAGAGAAGAAGCCAAGGCAGGGTATTATAAAGTAGATTTAGAAGACTACAATATAAAGGCCGAGCTAACTGCAACAGAACGCGTAGGATTTCATCAATATACATTTCCGAAATCTGAAGAATCAAGAATTTTGTTGGATCTAGTGTACAATGTTTATCATCACGAAAATAAGAATGTATGGACTTTCTTACGAGTAGAGAATGATACTCTAGTTACAGGGTATAGACAAACAAAAGGATGGGCACGAACAAAAAAAGTGTTTTTTGCGATTTCTTTCTCAAAACCATTTAAAAGTTATGGGCATAAGAAATATGATCAAGAAACGTATGATGGTTTTTACAGGCGTTTTAAGCAGGATGAAAACTTTCCTGAAATGGCAGGAAAAAATATAAGAGCGTATTTTAACTTCAATACTAAAGAAGGAGAGAAAATTAAATTGAAGTTTGCATTATCATCAGTAAGCACAGATGGAGCACTAAAAAATATGCAAGCAGAAATTACTGATTGGGATTTTGATAAGACAAAAAAACAAGCTAAAGATAAATGGAATAAAGAGCTTTCTAAAATTGAAGTAGAGACAATAGAGGAATCTCAAAAAGAAGTTTTTTATACTGCACTATATCATACCATGTTGAGTCCCATTTTATATGAAGATGTAGATGGGAACTACAGAGGGTTAGATCAAAATATTCATAACTCTAAAGGATTTACTAACTATACCATTTTTTCGCTTTGGGATACTTACAGAGCATTACACCCATTGTTTAATATTATTCAACAGGAGCGAAATAACGATATGGTAAAATCTATGTTAGCCCATCAAGAAGAAAGTGTACACAATATGCTACCTATTTGGAGTCATTACGCTAATGAAAACTGGTGTATGATTGGATATCATGCAACTTCTGTTATTGCAGATGCAGTTGTTAAAAATGTTGGAGATTTTGATAAGAAGAAAGCATTGCTGGCCTCTGTAGAAACAGCTAATGTTTCTTATTTTGACGGATTGGGTGATTACATTAAATACAAGTATGTTCCAGATGATAAAAGTCACTCTTCGGTTTCAAAGACGTTAGAATTGGCTTATGATGATTGGACAATTGCGCAGATCGCAAACAATGTAGGAGATGCTTCAACGGAAAAAGTATTTTTAGAGAGATCTGAATACTATAAGAATGTTTTCAATAAAGAAAACGGTTATATGAGCCCAAAGTTATCTGATGGAACTTTTAGAAAAAACTTTGATCCATTAGATACCCATGGACAGGGTTTTATTGAGGGAAATGCATGGAATTACGGTTTGTATGTGCCTCATCAATTAGATAAAATGGTAGAAATGATGGGAGGAAAGAAAAGATTCTCTTTGCGTTTAGATTCGTTATTTACAATGGAATTAGATGATAAATACATTGCTAAACACGAAGACATTACAAGAGACGGTATTATAGGTAACTATGTACATGGTAATGAGCCAGGACATCATATTCCTTATTTGTATAACTGGACAGGAGACGATTATAAAACTCAAGAAAGAGTAAGAATGATTATGGATACAATGTACGGACCGGGTGTTGAAGGTTTGTGTGGAAATGATGATGCAGGACAAATGAGTGCATGGTATATCTTTAGTTCTTTAGGCTTTTATCCGGTTGTACCCGGTTCTGATAAATATGCTTTAGGAAGCCCTCTTGTTAAAAAAGCAATCATCAATCTTGAAAACGGGAAAAAATTAACTATATCAACTGAAAATCAAAGTAAGGAAAATGTGTATGTAAGCAGTTTAACTATCAACGGAAAACGTATTGATAGAAACTATATCTTGCATCAAGAACTAATGAATGGAGGAGAATTTATTTTTACGATGTCTGATACTCCAAAAAATTAACAAAAAATGAAAAGAAGAAACTTTTTAAAGAATGCGTCACTTTCAACTATAGGAGTCGTTGCAGCAGTAAATGTTGCAGGATGTGAAACAAAAAAAGAAGAAAAAGCAATTCCAGTTACAGGAAAAGATCCTGTAAGACCGTTAGTTATTGCAACTTGGAATACCCCTTCTGCGGTAAATGCAGCAGCTGAAGTATTGGCAAAAGGAGGCACTTCATTAGATGCTGTAGAACAAGGTTGTATCGTAGAAGAAGCTAATGTAAAAAATACAACTGTAGGAAAAGGTGGATTGCCAGATAGAGATGGTCGTGTTACTTTGGATGCATGTATTATGAATAAAGAAGGAGGATATGGTGCAGTAATGTGTGTGCAAAACATAACCCATGTTATTTCCCTAGCTAGAAAGGTAATGGAAGAAACGCCTCACGTAATTATGGTTGGAGAAGGAGCAGAACAATTTGGATATTCGCAAGGATTTAAAAAAGAAAACCTTCTAACGGAGAGCTCAAAAAAAGCTTGGGAAAAATGGAAGGAAAAATCAGAATACAAGCCTATTATCAATATTGAGAATCACGATACTATTGGAATGTTAGCCATAGACGAAAACGGAGATATTTCTGGAGCGTGTACAACTAGCGGTCTAGCCTATAAGATGGCTGGTAGAGTAGGAGACTCGCCAGTTATTGGATCAGGCTTGTTCATCGACAATGAAGTTGGAGGAGCAACAGCTACAGGATTGGGTGAAGAGGTTTTAAAAACCGTAGGTAGCTTCTTGATCGTAGAACTGATGCGCCAAGGAAAAACACCACAAGAAGCTTGTGAAGAAGCTATTAAAAGAATTGTAGACAAACCGGGAAGTAATTACAAGAACTTCCAAGTAGGATATGTAGCTGTGAACAAACAAGGAGACTACGGAGCCTATTCTATTCATAAACATTTTAGTTACAACCTATACAAAGACAAAGAAAACAAGAATCACAAATCAGACTTTTATATTAAAGAAGGGTAAGTATGAACCAATCCAACAAATCTTATAGAACCGCTTTTATCTTTTTAACCTCTCTCTTCTTTCTGTGGGGATTCATTACTGTTTTAGTAGATTCATTAATCCCTAGAATCAGAGAGCTGTTTACCTTGACATACTTTCAAGCTGGTTTGGTACAATTTGCTTTTTTTGGTGCTTACTTTGTTCTTTCAATTCCAGCAGGATTGATCTTATCTAAAATAGGTTATAAAAAAGGAATTGTTCTAGGTCTAACCACGATGGCTATTGGATGTTTGTTATTCTATCCGGCAGCATCCTATAGAGAGTTCAGTATTTTCATGCTGGCTTATTTTGTACTTGCGGGCGGAATGACCATTTTGCAAGTGGCAGCCAATCCATATGTAGCAGCTTTGGGTTCTGAAGAAGGAGCGTCTAGTAGATTGAATCTATCTCAGGCATTTAACTCACTGGGAACAGCCATTGCCCCTGCAGTCGGAGCAATGTTGATCTTGAGTGATAAGGTTAAATCTACAGAAGAAATAGAAGCCCTGTCTGAGACAGCAAAAGAAACTTATTTAACAAGTGAAGCTGCAGCCGTTCAATCACCTTTTTTAGGAATAGCAGGCTTTATTATTGTCTTAGCACTAGTGTTTGTATTTGTAAAACTGCCTAAAATATTACAAAAAGCGCCAAAGGAAGGATATGCTCAATTATTGAGAAACCGATCTTTGATGATGGGTGCTTTTGGAATTTTTGTCTACGTAGGAGCCGAGGTAGCTATAGGAAGTTATTTGGTTAACTATTTTGATAAGATGGGACTTGCTGATATGATCAAGAACAGCGATTTTATGAGAAGTGTTTCTGAAACAGTTTTAGGTAAAAGCGTAGCAGATGTTAGCAACTTGGCAATTGTAGGAGCTTTTGTAACCTTCTATTGGAGTGGAGCCATGATAGGACGATTCATTGGAGCCTATCTGACAAAAGTATTAAAGCCAGCCAAAGTATTAAGTGCTTTTGCCATAGGAGCCTTATTAATGATTATCATATCTATGTCTACTACAGGATTTGTGGCTATGTGGAGTATCTTGGCTGTAGGATTGTTTAATTCCATTATGTTCCCAACCATCTTTACATTGGCAATTGACGGTTTAGATGAGCTAAAACCTCAAGCATCGGGTATTTTATGTACCATGATTGTAGGTGGAGCTATTATTCCTCCTTTGTATGGAAAATTGACAGATCACTTTGGATTTAAACTAGCATTCTTTTTAGTCATCCTCTGCTATGGATATATTTTCTTCTACGGAAAGCTGAAAACCAAAAAAGCTTAACTAATAAAAAGAGCGTTCAGAAAGTACCTGAACGCTCTTTATATAATCAACCTAATCAAAACTTAAATTTTCTACAACTATGAAAACATACTTCAAAGATAAGGGGTGATGTAAGATATTTTTTTTGAATAATAGGTGAGTAGTAGGTTTTCTTTCGTTGAAACAATACATTTTAAAGATGAATGGTATTTTACAGATCATGAAAAATCAATTCATGACAAATATCATTCTTTAAGCTTCTGATTAAAGCGAATTTTGTCATATAAATTTTAATTACATAGATATGAAGTTTGTACGATTTAGCTTTTCATTCCTACTTTTCACAATATTGATGAGCGCAAATGCTCAGGTAAAAGTAGACGCAGAATTACGCCCTCGATTTGAATATCGACACGGTTTTAAAACTCTTTTCCCAGACAATGCAGATCCGGCTGCTTTTATATCACAGCGTACACGCTTGAAATTGAACTATAAAGTAGAGAAGTACGATTTTTATATCAGCTTACAAGACATTAGAGTTTGGGGAGATGTTCCTCAGCTAGTTACAGCAGATAATAGCGGACTATCAATACATCAAGCTTGGGCAAAGATTCGTTTCGATAGTAATTTTGCATTAAAAATAGGACGTCAGGAGATTATCTATGACGATAGTAGATTCTTTGGAAACGTAGATTGGGCACAACAAGCACGTAGTCATGATGTAGCTCTTTTGCAATATAAAAAAGGAGCTGAAAGATTTGATATAGGTTTTGCTTTCAATCAAGACAATGAATCTCTAACAGGAACTACATTAACCACACCGGGAACCTATAAAGCATTTCAGTATGTATGGTACCACAAAGACTGGTCTAATTTCTCTGCTAGTTTCTTATTCTTAAATAATGGTTTGCAATTTATAGACGCTGCAAACTCGGATAATAATGAAACTAGATACAGTCAAACTTTAGGAAGTCATATGAAATATGGTAAGAAAAGACTAAAGTTTACAGGGAATTTCTATTACCAATTTGGAAGTGATGTGGCTGACAACGATTTGAATGCCTACTTATTAGGATTGGATCTTAGTTACAAAGCATCAGACAAGACCAAACTAGGTTTAGGTATTGAGATACAAAGTGGTAATGATAATGGAGCTCCATCCAATGGTAAAAACAAAGCTTTCTCACCTTTCTATGGAACCAATCACAAGTTTAACGGATTGATGGATTATTTCTTTGTTGGAAACCACTTTAACAATGTAGGATTACAAGACATTTATGTGAATTCAAACTTTAAGCTAAATGCGAAGTCGAATCTAGTAATTGCTTATCACAATTTCTCAGCACAGGCAGACTTAATGAACTCAAATAAAAAACAACTTGGAAGCGAATTGGATATGGTGTATTCTTACAAGATTCAAAAAGACCTTTTCCTAAAAGTTGGATACTCTCAATTATTCCCTTCTGAAGGAATGGAAATCCTGAAAGGAAACACCGACGGAAATACAAACAACTGGGGATGGGTTATGTTAGTAGTGAAGCCTACCATATTTAATGGTTCAAAATAATGCTAAAATAGCAACACCAAATTTTCAATAAATAAAAAGAGCATTCATTTTGAATGCTCTTTTTTATTAGTTTTAATGGAAACGTTCGTAAACCTCTCGTTCTAATGATTCCCGGAAATTCGGATGAGCAATAGAAATAAGCTCTTTAGCTCGCTGCTTTAAGCTTTTTCCAAAAAGATTAACTACTCCATACTCAGTAACAATATAATGTACATGAGCTCTTGTGGTAGTCACACTAGCTCCTCTCTTGAGGAAAGGAACAATCTTAGAAACTCCCTTTTGAGTTATAGAAGGCATAGCAATAATTGCTTTTCCTCCTTTAGATAAAGAAGCACCGCGAATAAAATCCATTTGACCTCCAACACCAGAATATTGATAAGTACCAATAGAATCTGCACAAACCTGTCCGGTAATATCAATTTCAATGGCACTGTTAATGGCTGTTACTTTAGGGTTTAGTTTAATAATAGAAGTATCATTTGTATACCCTGCTTCTTTAAAGTGTACCAAAGGATTGTCGTCAATAAAATTGTATAGTTTTTTTGAACCAACAGCAAAACACGTAACAATTTTACCTGTCTTTATTTCCTTTTCTTCTCCTGTGATCACACCTTTTTCTACTAAAGGTAAAATACCATCAGAGAACATCTCAGTATGGATTCCCAAGCGTTTATGATTTGTCAAGTTATGCAATACAGCATTAGGAATATTACCAATACCCATTTGCAAAGTAGCGCCATCTTCAATTAAACCGGAAACGTGCTCTCCAATCTGATTCTCTATTTCAGAAGGAGTTCCTAACTCCGAGATGTGTATTGGAGCATCAGCATTCACAGCAAAATCGATATTATTAATGTGAATAATCCCATCACCATGTGTTCTAGGAACATGAGAATTTATTTGAGCAATTACTGTTTTGGCTGTTTGAATAGCAGGAAGTGTAATATCTACGGAAGTTCCTAGCGAACAATACCCATGTCTATCCGGAGGAGAAACTTGTATAAAAGCTACATCTAAAGGAAGAATAGCTCTTCTGAAAAGTAGATGAATCTCGCTCAAAAAGATAGGCACGTAATCACCATTATTAGTGTTAACACCTTCTCTTACATTATTTCCAACAAAGCAGCTTACTAGTTTAAAAGAGTTGCTGTAAGGTTTTTGCATGTATTTGGCTTCTCCATGTGTGTGAACTTGGATGATCTCTACATTAGAAAGCTCTTGATATCTGTCACATAAAGAATTGATAAGTAAGTTTGGAGTCATGGAGGCTCCCTGAAAAAAAATTCGATCATTTGATTTCACAATAGAAACAGCTTCCTCTGCCGTTACTATATTCATGTCTCTACGCATATTAAATTGGTTTTTGAAAGTGCAAAGGTTTAGGAAATCAACAATTCATACTATGACATATGTCATAGTATGGACCTATTATTCTAGAATGTTATGATTGTTTTTTTACAGGTGTTTTTAGGGGAAGTTTACTAAAGTTTGTTTGTCTAAAAATTTCCAGCAATTTTTATTGATACGATCAAAAGAATCGATAAGATCACAACCATATGAGGTAACTTCAGCTCCTCCGCCTCCTTTACCTCCTGTGTTCTTTATAACCACAGCTTGTTCTGAAGCCTTATTTACAGAGTCAATTAAGTTCCATGCTTTTTTATAAGACATATCCAAAGCTCTGGCTGCTTTGGAGAGAGAACCTGTATTTTGGATTGCTTTTAATAGTTTTATTCTTCCTTCACCCAGAAAGATTTTACCATCTATTTCTATCCATATCCTGCTTTTTATTTTGTACTCCATATCAATACTATTTCACCTCAAAGGTAGCAGTGACAGTAATCACAAACTATGACATTTGTCATAGCCTTATGCTTATTTATAATCAAAATAAATTAGCTGAAAATCACTTCTTTTTTTAATTCACTATATGGGTTTAGAGGCTTGAGAAATAGAGGGATATTTTCATTTCGTTGTTTCTTTAAAAACACAACGAATTGGTAATCTGCCGGTTATGACAATTATCATGTTTATTGTATGCAAATATTTTTTAATTTGATAAGACATTAATACCGAGATTACTATGCCCATAAAAAGTTACTTAGCTCACCCTCATGAAGGTAAAAAAAATGAGCTTATCAATAAGATCTCTGAGATTGAACAATGTGAAGTAATTCCTGCACAGAACAAAGATATTCTGGTGGTAGTTACTGAGACAGAATCTAAGCAAGAAGAAGAAATTTTAAAGCATAAACTAGAAACCATTGAAAGCTTAAAACTGTTGGCAATGGTTTCAGGATTTAATACACCTAAAAAAAACTAATATGTATACTTCAACAACAAACAGACGAAGCTTTATAAAAAAAATGGCAATGCTATCGGCTATGACAGCAGCCGCTACAATGTTTCCGGGAATCCTGTTTGCAAGCGAGCAAGAAAAAGGAATTCCTAAAGGAGGAAATTTAGATTGGAAAAAAGCACCTTGTAGATTTTGTGGAGTAGGTTGCGGTGTTTTGGTCGGTGTAGAAAACGGAAAAGCTGTAGCTGTAAAAGGAGATCCAAAATCTCCAGTAAACAAAGGATTGTGCTGCGTCAAAGGATATCACTCTGTGATGGCTATGTATGGTAAAGATCGTTTGAGAAAACCATTAGTAAAGAAGAATGGAAGATATGTAGAAACATCCATGAAAGAAGCGTTAGACCTCATTGCTTCTAAAATGAAAGAAACAATTAAAGACCATGGAAAAGATTCTGTATCCATTTACGGTTCCGGACAATGGACTATTCCAGACGGTTATGTAGCATCAAAACTATTTAAAGGATGTATAGGTACCAATAATGTAGAAGCAAATGCAAGACTGTGTATGGCAAGTGCCGTAACCGGATTTTTAACATCCTTCGGATTAGATGAGCCTATGGGATGCTATGAAGATATAGATCATGCCGATGTTTTTATCCTATGGGGAAACAATATGGCCGAAATGCACCCGGTGTTATTTTCAAGACTCTTAGATCAACGATTAAAGAGAGGCGCAAAAATTATTGACTTTGCTACAAGAACCACAAGAACCAGTACTGCGGCAGACAAATCGATTCTTTTCTTACCTCAAACAGATTTGGCAGTAGCCAATGCTATTTGTTATGAGATCATTAAAAACAATTGGGTCAATACCTCTTTTGTAGAGAAGCATTGTAACTTCAGCAAAGGTCTTACCAATATGGGATATGGCTTAGAAGACAATTATAAATTTAAAGACAAGCCCGAAAAGATCAGTTTCGAAGAATATAAAAAGTTCTTAGAAGATTATACACCGGAGAAAGTTGAGAAGATCTCCGGAGTTTCAGCAAAAGACATTAAATATATGGCATCTTTTTACGGAGATCCTAACAAAAAGGTGATGTCGCTTTGGTGTATGGGGATGAATCAGCATACTCGAGGAACCTGGATCAACAACCTTGTATATAATATCCACTTACTTACCGGTAAAATATCAACTCCGGGAAATAGTCCATTCTCTTTAACAGGGCAGCCTAGTGCCTGTGGAACAGTAAGAGAAGTAGGAACATTAACGCATAAACTACCTCATGGAGTTGTTATGAACAAAAAACATAGGGAGTTTGCTGCGAAGATATGGGATGTACCGGTAGAGAACATTCCTTCAAAACCTACCTATCATACAGTGGAAATGTTTAGAGCCTTAGATAGAGGAGATATTCGTTTCATGTGGATTCAAGTTACCAACCCGATGGTTACAATGCCTAAACTAAAACGCTATAGGGATGGAGCCAAAAAAGAAGGACGTTTTATTGTTGTTTCAGATATTTACCCAACACCTACTACAGATATTGCAGATGTCATTTTACCTTCTGCGATGTGGGTAGAGAGAGAAGGAATGTATGGAAACTCAGAGCGTAGAACACAATACTTTGAGCAAATGGTAGAGCCACCTGGAGAAGCTATGAGTGATACTTGGCAAATAGTTGAGGTAGCTAAACGATTGGGATATGAAAAACAATTCTACTACAATGAAGAAACTCATGTAGAGGAGATTTACACAGAGTACCGTAAACATCACGATAATAAAAAACATAATATGGCTCCACTACAAGTCTTGAAAGAGAATTCTGGAATGCAGTGGCCTTATGTAGACGGAAAGCCAACCAAATGGCGTTTCAATTCAAAATACGATCCGGCATGTAGTAATGGAGAAGAGTTCCATTTCTATGGAAAACCAGATGGAAAGGCTATCATTTGGCAACGACCTTATGAGCCTGCAGCAGAAGTACCGGACGCAGAGTACCCGTATTGGTTAAATACAGGACGTGTAGTTGAGCATTGGCATACAGGATCGATGACCAGACGTATTCCGGTTTTGCATAAATCTATGCCACATGCTTATGTTGAACTTAACCCGGGAGATGCAAAACGATTGCAGATCAAAAACGGAGATAAAGTAAAATTGACAACACGACGTGGTGAAATTGTATTACCTGCATCTATCAATCAAAGAGGAGTGCCGGCACCAATGCAAGTGTTTGTTCCTTTCTTTGATGAGAACATGTTGATCAATGATATCACATTAGATTCTTTTTGTCCAATCTCTAAAGAGCCGGATTATAAAAAATGTGCTGTTAACATTCAAAAAGTATAGGTTATGAGAAAACGATTAGGTATCATCTCTCTTTTTGTGATTCTATTTGTTGGATTCATTACCATCTGGAATTACAGTTACTATGAAGGGCAAGAAGAGGCATATATTCCTATAGAGAATAATAGACCTGTACCTTTGATCCCTTCTGAAACAGGAGTTTTTCAGCGCTCTGAGTTTGCCTTGGATTATGCCAAGATGCCAGTTGATGAAAATCATCAAAGAACTTTATACGAATATTATAAGAACAGAGCATATCATGGTGCACCACCTATTATTCCTCATCCGGTAGCAGATGAAAAGAATATGGGAGGAAACAGCTGTTTAAAATGTCACCAAAACGGAGGCTTTACTGAAAAATACAAGGCCTATGCTCCGGTAACACCGCACCCGGAAATGGTAAACTGTAAACAATGTCATGTGAGCCAAAAAACTCAATCGATGTTTAAGGGAACCAATTTTAGAAGGATAGTAGTTCCTAAAGTAGGAGTAAATAACGCATTAGAAGGCAGTCCTCCAATCATTCCGCATCAATTACAGTTAAGAGAGAACTGTTTGGCTTGTCACGCAGGCCCAAGTGCTCCTAAAGAAATACGTGTAACACATCCGGAGCGAGTGAATTGCAGGCAGTGTCATGTGATGAATAATAAAGAGATAAAAGACATCGGAATTTTTATCAGAAAACCTCAAGCCAATGAATAAGTATAGTCTCATATATTTTCTTCTTTTCTCATTGCTGATTACTTCATGTAAAAAGCATAAAGAAGAATATCACAGTATTACTGATAAGATTGAAGCAGAGAGTAAGAACTATCACGGAGTTGATCTGTCATCTGAAACATTTTTTGGAGATTTTAAGATGATCAAGATATCCGAAGGAGAACATGCCTTCTTAATTCCAGAGAGAAAAGGAGAAATAAAGCTTTATGCATGTACAGAATGTCATACAAAGCCATTACCCAAAATGAAAGGGGAGGATGTAAAGAAAGCACATTGGAATATAGAAATAAAGCATGCCGGTAGTCAAACAATGAACTGTATTACCTGTCATAACAGTGATAATATGGATGAATTAACAAGTATTACCGGAAAGAGTATCGATTTTAATATGAGTTATAAACTATGTAGCCAATGCCATACAAAACAGTTTGATGATTGGAAAGGCGGAGCGCATGGAAAGAAAATAGGTGGTTGGGCTCCTCCAAGAGCTTCTCTGACATGTGTAAACTGTCACAACCCTCATAATCCTTCCTTTGAAAGCAAATGGCCGGCAAGGTTTAACACTCAGAAAATAGAAGAACGTAAATAGAAAGGCATGAGCAACAATACAAAAAAATGGTTTTCTCTAAACCTAGGTACAAGGCATAAAAAGAGCTCAGACTCTTGTGGTTGTGGTAAAACTAGCGGAGGGTGTAACTCTCACTCAGAACTTAGTGATCAAGAATTTTTTGATGCTGCAGTAAATGCTTCTATAGGAGAAGAAGTACACAAAGATGGTTTTGACCAAGTCTTTGATGTAAAAATGAACCGCAGAAATGCATTCAAAAAACTTACAGCTAGTTTGCTAATAGGTGCCGGAGCAGTAAGCACTTCTTGTAGTACGTTTGCAAGTGGCGAAAGCAAAGAAAAAGCTCAAATAGACTGGGAAGAGCAGTTCAAAGGGAACTATAAGTTAATGACCGATGAGGAAAAAGAAGCTACGGTAAACAGATTGGTTCGATCGTATCAGTTACGTACAGGAAAAACCATCAGTATGTCGTCTAAGAATGCACAAAAAGACGTGCTGTACGGCTATGCTTTTAATATTTCCAAATGTCAAGGATATATGGATTGTGTTACAGCCTGTGTAGAAGAAAACAATCAAGACAGAAACTCTCAAATGCAGTACATCAGAATCCATGAGATGAAAGATGGGAAAGGATTCAATTTTAATGAAGCCGATGATAACTATTATCATGAAGTACCTGCTGAAGGACATTTTTATATGGGAACCCAATGTTTTCATTGCGATAATCCTCCTTGTGTAGATGTTTGTCCGGTACAGGCAACATGGCGAGAAGATGATGGATTGGTAGTTATAGATTACGATTGGTGTGTAGGTTGTAGATATTGTATGGCAGCATGCCCTTACGATGGAAGACGCTTTAATTGGAGCAAACCCGAGGTTCCTGAAGAAGAGATGAACAAAAATCAACATTACCTTGGAAATCGAATGAGAAAGAAAGGAGTAATGGAGAAGTGTACATTTTGTGTGCAACGATCGAGAGAAGGTAAAAACCCGGCCTGTGTGGAAGCTTGCCCTACAGGAGCAAGAATTTTCGGGAATTTATTAGACCCCAATAGTACAATACGTTGGGTGTTGGAAAACAAAAAAGTATTTCGTTTAAAAGAAGATTTAGGTACAGAACCTAAATTCTGGTATTTCATGGACTAAATAGCATTCCGAATGAGAAGATTTAAAGTTTTTATAAGTTTAGTTAGAGATAGTTTAGATATTATAACCAAAGGTTCTAAACGATATCATCTATGGATGGGATTGTTAACATTGATCATGTTAATTGGAATGTATTGCTATTCAATTCAATTAGATCAAGGTTTAAGTGTTACCGGAATGACAGATAGAGTAAGTTGGGGATTGTATATTTCTAACTTTACATTCTTAGTGGGTGTAGCCGCAGCCGCTGTGATGTTGGTGATGCCTACTTATGTATTAAAAGATATAGATTTTAAGCAAGCAGTATTAATAGGTGAAGGATTGGCAGTAGCTGCCTTGATCATGTGTCTTGCATTTGTAGTTGCAGATATGGGAGGTCCTTCGGTTCTCTGGCATATGATTCCGGGAATAGGAGTGTTTAACTTTCCAAATTCTATGCTTACGTGGGATGTTATTGTATTGAATGGTTATCTGTTCTTAAATATTACCATTCCTTTTTATATCCTTTTCAGACATTATCAAGGAAAACCATCTAAAAAAAGCGTGTATATACCCGGAGCTTTATTGTCTGTTTTTTGGGCAGTAGGAATCCATTTAGTTACAGCTTTCTTATACCAAGGATTACAAGCACGACCGTTTTGGAACAATGCTTTATTAGGGCCAAGATTCTTAGCCTCTGCTTTTGCTGCAGGACCGGCTTTGATCATTTTAGTATTGGCTATTATCAGAGCGTTTACTGAGTTTAAAATTGAAGACAAAACCATCAAGAAGATTGCGATGGTAGTAACGGTAGCCGCTCAGATTAATTTGATCATGTTAATTTCTGAGTTGTTTAAAGAGTTTTATGCTCCTACGCATCATAGTGAAAGTGCATACTACCTATTTTTTGGATTGGAAGGAAAAACAGCTTTGTTACCTTGGATTTGGACAGCCATTTCTTTAAATGTCTTAGCTACAGTGTTGCTCACGTTCCATAAGCTTAGAAACAATTTCAAAGTCTTGTTTTTTGCATGTTCTATACTATTTATAGCTATTTGGATAGAGAAAGGTTTTGGTTTGATCGTACCTGGATTTATACCGGGACCTTATGGTAAAATTGCAGAATACACTCCAACTGGTATTGAGATTGGTGTGACTTTAGGAATATGGGCCTTAGGAGCTTTTATATTTACAATGCTGGCAAAAACCGCTATAGGAATTGAAACTGGTAAGTTGAGGTATAAAAAATAACAACCTTAGATATAAAAAGAAACCCCGCCATATGGCGGGGTTTTATTTTATTTTCTCTTTTGTTGCTTAGCTTGCTGCTCTTGTGCTTGCTTCATTGCATCGTCCAAACGTTGTCTGAACTTACTCTTTTTCTTTTCAGGACGTTTCTTGTTCTCCTCAATTTGAGCAATGATCTTTTTCTCATCAATTACATAGTTCTTGATCACTAACATGATTGCGATCGTTAACAAGTTAGAGATAAAGTAATACAAACTCAAACTACTCGCGTAGTTGTTGAAGAAAATCAACATCATGATAGGAGAGAAGTAAATCATCCACTTCATCATCTTGGCCATATCAGGCATACCTTCTTGTGTAGGAGCCTGCATGTTCATTTGCTGACTTTGGTTCATTCTCATATAGAAGAAAATAGCAATAGAAGCTAAGATCGGGAACAAACTTACGTGGTTTCCATAACCCCAAATATCAAATGGTAATTGGTAGATTACATCATAAGAAGATAGATCGGTTGCCCATAAGAAGCTTTTTCCACGTAGATCTATATTAGATGGGAAGAACTTGAACAAAGCAAAGAAAATAGGCATTTGCAATAAGGCAGGAATACATCCTGACATCATACTTACACCGGCTTTTCGCTGGATAGCCATGGTTTCTTGCTGACGCTTCATTGCATTCTCTTTCCCTGGATATTTTTTATTCAATTCGTTCAATTCAGGACGAATTACTTTCATTTTCGCACTTGATAAATACGATTTGTATACCAATGGAGACATTAAGATACGAACTACAATAGTCATTAAGATAATGATCAATCCGTAGTTTCCTAGGAATCCTTGTAACATATCAAAAACAGGGATAAAGATCCATCTGTTAATAGTTCCGAAGATTCCCCAACCAAGGTCTACAATCTCACTTAAGTTACTTCCTTTGTAAGACTTTAATAGATTGTAGTCGTTAGGACCGTAGTACCACTTCATATTATAGTTCAACTCGCCACTGCTTAACTCTAACGGAGTTTTTAAAGCGTATGATTTTGTGAACAAAGAATCGATATCTTCACCTTTTTGATCAACAGAAGTTAATGTACTACCTTCAAAAGGCTTGTCTGTTAATAAGATAGAAGAGAAGAAGTGTTGCTTATAGGCTACCCAATTTACTTGTGGTAAAACCTCAGTATCATTAGCACTTAGATCATCTACACTACCATCAGATTTGTAGTGAAGACAAGAGTACATATTTTCTGTACGTTGACTTTTTTCCGTTCTGAATGCTTTTAAATCCCAATCTAAACTGATAGGGTTTGATGAATTGATCACAGAACTTAACCCTTGAGATCTTACAGCAAAATCAACCATATATTGATCAGGCTTCATCTCATAACGGTATTCCAAAAACTGAGTTTCAGAAACCATTAGCTTCATAGATAACACCTTGGTATCTCCATTCTCAGTCAAAGAAGGTGCAAAGAACAGATCTTTTGTGTTTAAGATTCTGTTATCTGTAGTTCCAAAATTGATATTGAAAGAAGCATTCTTATCTTTAATTAAGTACAAAGGAAGAGAGTCGTATGTGTTGAACTCTTTTAGTTGAGCCGATACAATTTGTCCCCCTTTGTTGTCAACAGTTAATTTTAAAACATTGTTCTCAATAACTGTTTCTCCTTCTTTACCGTTGATAGCGCTAAAAGCAAAAGCTCCTAATTTGTTTTGTAAAGCCGCATTTTTTAAAGAATCATTCTCAGAAGGATTCATTAAGTTGGTTGGAGTAGTAACTTTGGTAGTTTTTGTAGTATCTACAACTTTTTCGGTAGGAGATGTTGGATCTTCTGTAACTTCCGGTTGACTAGAGTTCATCCACCATAAAAAAATGGCTCCCAATAAAATCATTCCTATAAAGGATGTAAAATCAAATTTTTTTTGCTCCATATGTTTTTCGTGTCAGTTTGTCACATTTTCTAGAATCAGATTCTGGAAAATCGATGACAAATGTAGTAAAATAGACGTGTTTTTAGTGTTTCTGCTGTTGATTATTTAGTTAACTATGATAGTTCAAACAGTATTCCGTTTTAGTAACTTTCTAAACTGAACAGTATTTTTTCTGTAATATCTTCTATATGACCCATTCCATTAAAGTTTGTTACAGGAACAACTTACTAAAGGGAACTTTTAGGGAATTAGAGTTACTATATGAATTAATTCTTCGAGTGTGTCAAAGCAGCATTTACAAAACTTACAAACAACGGATGCGGATTCAATACAGTACTCTTGTATTCAGGATGGTATTGAACACCCACAAACCAAGGGTGAGTTGGAATTTCTACAATTTCTACCAATCCTGTTTTTGGGTTGATACCTGTAGTTTGCATTCCGGCAGCTTTGATCTGCTCTAAATATTCGTTGTTAAACTCGTAACGGTGTCTGTGTCGCTCACTAATCAATTCATTTTGGTAAGCGGCAAAAACCTTTGAGTCTTCTGTAATTTTGCAATCCCAAGCACCTAAACGCATGGTTCCACCTTTTTCAGTAACACTCTTTTGCTCTTCCATTAAACTAATTACCGGATGAGGAGTACTTTCATTCATTTCAGTTGAATTGGCTCCTTCTAAACCTAAAATATTTCTGGAAAACTCTATAACAGCCATTTGCATTCCTAAGCAGATACCAAAGAATGGAATATTGTTTTCTCTGGCATATTGTACAGCTTTGATCTTTCCTTCAATACCACGATCTCCAAAACCAGGAGCAACCAAGATACCGTTAAGACCTTCTAAATGTTCAGCAACATTATCAGGAGTTAATTCTTCAGAATGTATCCAACGAACCTTTACTTTAGATTCGTTTGTAGCACCTGCATGAATTAACGCTTCTGTAATAGACTTATAAGAATCGTGAAGCTCTACATATTTTCCGATCAACCCAATTTCTACTTGCGAAGTTGGATTTTTATGTTTCTTCAAGAATTGATTCCATGCCTC
Source organism: Pseudotenacibaculum haliotis (assembly GCF_042684245.1). NCBI lineage: Bacteria > Pseudomonadati > Bacteroidota > Flavobacteriia > Flavobacteriales > Flavobacteriaceae > Pseudotenacibaculum > Pseudotenacibaculum haliotis. The sequence goes on along the minus strand of NZ_JBHULH010000001.1, from coordinate 222,991 downwards.
TAAATGAGGTTTCTGTTCTGAAGATAAGTTCAATTTGTTTAAAACAACTTGATCCAATCCTTCTTCAAACATCAAATTTGGAACGTCATATATTGTTTCTGCATCTATAGATTGTATTACATCCTCTTTCTTTACATTACAGAACAATGCTAATTTTCTTTTGATATTGTCTGAGATCTCATGCTCGGTTCTGCAAACCAAAATATCCGGACTTACACCACTTTGCATTAACATCTTTACAGAATGTTGTGTTGGCTTGGTTTTTAATTCTCCGGCTGCAGATAAGTAAGGAACTAAAGTTAAATGAATAACAATTGCATTCTCTTCACCCAATTCCCAAAGTAATTGACGAACAGATTCTACATAAGGTAATGATTCGATATCACCAACAGTTCCTCCAATCTCTGTAATTACAATATCGTAATCACCGGTATTTCCTAAGATTTGAATACGATGCTTGATCTCATCAGTAATATGTGGAATAACCTGAACGGTTTTTCCTAGGAACTCTCCTTTACGCTCTTTGTCAATAACAGATTGATAGATTCTTCCTGTTGTAACATTGTTTGCTTGAGAAGTAGGAATGTTTAAAAAACGTTCGTAATGTCCTAGATCAAGATCGGTTTCAGCACCATCATCAGTTACATAACATTCTCCATGTTCGTATGGATTTAAAGTTCCCGGATCAATATTAATATATGGATCTAGCTTCTGAATAGTGACAGAAAATCCTCTTTGTTGTAAAAGTTTTGCTAGTGATGCTGCAATAATTCCCTTTCCAAGGGATGAAGTTACGCCTCCTGTAACGAAAACGTATTTGGTGTTGTTCATGGTTTCCTTAGGTTTGAGCAAAAGTACTAACTCTAGATTTTCTCACAAATAAAAATCTTAAAAAAGCATCAACAGTTGCCTTAAAAACCCCTCAAAAAAAAATATTTTAAAATTTTTGAAAAATGTGTTTGTCAGAGATAAAAACAGTTGTATATTTGCCCACGCTTTTAGCAGACGGAATTTCAGCTAAATAATTAGATAAAGAATTAAGAATTACTTGAAATGAAAAGAACGTATCAACCATCTAAGAGAAAGAGAAGAAACAAGCACGGTTTCATGGAAAGAATGGCATCTGCTAATGGTAGAAAAGTGTTAGCTCGTAGAAGAGCCAAAGGAAGAAAGAAATTGTCTGTTTCATCTGAATCTAGACACAAGAAATAATGATTAACAATTGTTAATAATAAAGGTGTTACTTTTTTAAGTAACACCTTTTTTTATACCCATCCACGAATTATTTTTACAAACCGAAAGAAAACCACACAACAACATGCCTAAAAGAGAAGATCTTAAATCCATTTTAATTATCGGTTCAGGTCCTATTGTGATCGGACAAGCTTGCGAATTTGACTATTCAGGATCCCAGTCTTTACGTTCTTTAAGAGAAGACGGTATTGAAACGATCTTGATCAATTCCAATCCTGCGACGATCATGACTGATCCTTCTATGGCAGATCATGTTTACTTACTGCCACTAACCACAAAGTCTATTATCAAAATCTTAAAAGAGCATCCGCAGATCGACGCTGTACTGCCTACTATGGGAGGACAAACAGCTTTGAACTTATGTATTGAAGCAGATGAGAAAGGAATTTGGGACGATTTTGGTGTAAAACAAATTGGAGTTGACATCAACGCAATCAATATTACAGAAGATAGAGAGAAGTTTAGAGAACTAATGGGACAAATAGATGTTCCAATGGCACCTCAAGCAACTGCAACATCTTTCTTAAAAGGAAAAGAAATTGCACAAGAATTTGGTTTCCCGTTATGTATTAGAGCATCTTATACACTAGGAGGAGCAGGAGCAGCTATTGTTTATAACGAAGAAGATTTCGATAAAAACTTGCGTAGAGGTTTAGAGATCTCACCAATTCACGAGGTGATGATCGATAAAGCCATGATGGGATGGAAAGAATACGAATTAGAATTACTACGTGATAAGAATGATAATGTAGTTATTATCTGTTCTATTGAGAATATGGATCCAATGGGAATCCACACAGGAGATTCTATTACAGTAGCTCCAGCCATGACACTTTCTGATAAAACATATCAGAAAATGAGAGATATGGCAATAAAGATGATGCGTAGTATTGGTGATTTTGAAGGAGGATGTAACGTACAGTTTGCTGTAAGCCCTGATGAGAAGGAAGAGATCATTGCTATTGAGATCAACCCACGTGTATCAAGATCATCAGCATTGGCAAGTAAAGCTACCGGATATCCAATTGCAAAAGTAGCTACTAAATTAGCGATCGGATATACTTTAGATGAATTAGAAAATCAAATTACAAAATCTACTTCAGCTCTATTTGAGCCTACATTAGATTACGTGATCGTAAAAATACCACGTTGGAATTTTGATAAGTTTGAAGGAAGTGACCGTACTCTAGGATTACAGATGAAAGCTGTAGGAGAGGTAATGGGAATTGGACGTTCTTTCCAAGAAGCACTTCACAAAGCCACTCAATCTCTAGAGATCAAGAGAAATGGTTTAGGAGCAGATGGTAAAGGGTACAAAGACTACAATCAAATTATAGAAAAGTTAACTCATGCCTCTTGGGATCGTGTATTTGTAATTTACGATGCCATTGCTATGGGAATTCCATTAAGTCAAATCTACGATATCACTAAGATTGATATGTGGTATTTGAAACAATACGAAGAATTGTATCAATTAGAGAAAGAGATTTCTACTTACACAATTGATACGATTGATAAAGACTTATTACTAGAAGCAAAACAAAAAGGATACGGAGATCGTCAGATCGCACATATGTTAGGATGTTTAGAAAGTCAAGTTTACAATAAGCGTGACGAAATGAATATCCAAAGAGTTTACAAATTGGTAGATACTTGTGCTGCAGAATTCACCGCTAAAACACCTTATTACTATTCAACATTTGAAAATGCAATAGAAACGAAAGATGGAGAAGTAATCACAGCAAATGAAAGTGTTGTATCTGATAAGAAAAAGATCATTGTTCTAGGTTCCGGACCTAACAGGATTGGACAAGGAATCGAGTTTGACTACTGTTGTGTACACGGAGTGTTAGCAGCTGCAGAATGTGGTTATGAGACCATCATGATCAACTGTAACCCTGAAACAGTATCTACAGATTTTGACACAGCCGACAAGTTATACTTTGAGCCTGTTTTCTGGGAGCATATCTATGATATTATCCGTCATGAAAAACCGGAAGGAGTTATTGTTCAGTTAGGAGGACAAACTGCTTTGAAGCTTGCCGAAAAGTTAGATCGTTACGGAATCAAGATCATTGGAACAAGCTTTGAATCATTAGATTTAGCAGAAGACAGAGGAAGTTTCTCTACTCTATTAAAAGAAAATGATATTCCTTACCCACGATTTGGAGTGGCAGAGTCAGCTGATGAAGCTTTGGCTTTGGCAGACGAACTAGATTTCCCAATCTTAGTAAGACCTTCATATGTATTAGGAGGACAAGGAATGAAGATTGTAATTAACAAAGAAGACTTAGTAGAACACGTAGTTGACTTGTTGAGAAAGATTCCTAACAACAAATTATTATTAGATCACTATTTAGATGGGGCCATTGAAGCAGAGGCAGATGCAATCTGTGATGCGGATGGAAATGTATATATCATTGGAATCATGGAGCACATTGAACCATGTGGAATTCACTCCGGAGATTCAAATGCAACATTGCCACCATTTAATTTAGGAAAACTGGTAATGCATCAGATAAAAGATCATACACGTACCATTGCAAAAGCTTTGAATACTGTAGGATTGATCAATATTCAGTTTGCTGTTAAAGACGATGTAGTATACATTATTGAGGCTAACCCAAGAGCATCCAGAACCGTTCCGTTTATTGCAAAAGCTTATAGAGAGCCTTATGTAAATTATGCAACAAAGGTAATGTTAGGAGAGAAGAAGGTTACAGACTTCGAATTTAATCCATACAAAAAAGGATTTGCAATTAAGCAACCTGTGTTCTCATTCAATAAGTTCCCAAATGTAGACAAAACATTAGGGCCTGAAATGAAATCTACAGGAGAGAGTATCTTATTTATAGATAACTTAAGAGATGATGAATTTTATGATCTCTACTCGAAACGAAAAATGTACTTAAGTAAATAAACAAAAGGCTCCCAAAATGGGAGCCTTTTTTATGTTTAGAAGGGTTTTATCTTTTAAAAAAGCATTCCGCTTAAGCCCTTTTTTTCCCTTTTAAAGGTTTTTTTTCCCTATTAGAGAAAAATTTTTTCACACTGAAAGGTATCAAGTTACATTTACAATGTAATTGTCAAATTGCTGATATCAAATATGTTACCTCCTACTTAAAAAGGTTGAAGTGAAAATATTTGCTTAAATTTATGTGATTGAATTACAAAAACTTATATCTAAACTTAAAAAAAACTCTAAACCTAAGAAGAATGAAAAAAAACTACCTTTTTAAACTTACATTATTTTTCATACCGGTACTTGCATTGTTTTTAATGTCTAATGCAGGCGGTAGATTTGCACCCGCTTCCGGTTCTCCCGGAGATGGAGGAGCAACTTGTGTTGCTTGTCATAATGGTGGGAATTTTAATGCTTCAGCAACGATCACTACTAATATACCTGTTACAGGTTATGAGTTAAATACTGTTTACAATGTAACTGTTACTGCAAATTCTACAGCTCCGGCTCACGGATTCCAATTAACAGCAGAAAGAGATTCTGACAATGGGAAAATGGGAACTCTTATTGCAGGTTCTGGAAGCCAGTTGGTAAACTCTGACGGAAATATAACACATACAAATCCGAATCAATCTAGTTGGACTTTCTCATGGAGGTCACCAACGACTGATGAAGGTACTGTATCATTTTATGCTGCTGTAAATGCAGCCAATGGAAATGGTCAGGCATTTGATGGATCAGATCAAGTGGTAACAACCTCGTCTTCTTCACCGTCCCTTAGTATTTCGGAAGCAAGATTGTTAAAATTTGAAATGTATCCGAATCCTTCCAGCGATGAAGTAACAATTCAACTACCAAGCGGAACAGAAAAAGCCAAGGTAGGAGTGTTTGATTACACAGGAAGACTAATCAGCTCTCAAGAAGTAACCAGTTCTAATAGAAAAGTAGACGTAACCAACTTGGTTAGCGGAATATACATTATTAGAGTTACAGCTGATAATAAAATAGGAGCTCAACGATTTATTAAGAGCTAAAAATTTATTTGAGTATTTTGAGAAAACCGATTGTATTAGTAGCAATCGGTTTTTTTTGTGCCTTTTTTAAAGTAAGTTTGCGTAAGGATTCCCCTTAAAAAAAAGACTCAATGAATTATATACTTTTTGATGGTAATGTTAGAGATGCTTTATTACCATTTACCTACACCAGACCAGTAGCGGATATAAGAATAGGGATTTTAACCATACGCGAGAAATGGGAAAAAGTACTGGGATTAACTACAACAACCATTACCGAAGAATATTTGGAAGAAAAATATCCAATGGTAGAAATGGCAGAGAATGTAATGATTAATGCTTCTTTTCTGCCTACCAAAAGTTTGGTAGAAAAAGTAAAGAGTTTATCTCAGAATCAAGCAATTTTTAAAGGAGAAGAGGTAATTGCATTTTTTACATCGGACACCCAGGAAGAAGTAGATTTTGACTCTTATGAAGCTATTGAATTCGACGAGGAAATTATACAAGTAAAGAATACTTGGGATATTTTTTCATTGAATGATAAAGCAATTCAGGCTGATTTTGAATTGATTACTGAAGGAAGAAAATCGCAACCCATTCCGGAAGGTGTACAGTGCATCAACAAAGAAAATATTTTTATTGAAGAAGGTGCAGAGATTACATTTTCTACATTGAATGCTTCTACCGGTCCAATTTATATTGGAAAGAATGCCTTAGTTATGGAATCTTGTTCTGTTAGAGGACCTTTTGTGATGTGTGAGAACTCTGTACTAAAAATGGGAGCAAAAATCTACGGAGCAACAACTTTAGGACCTTACTGTAAAGTAGGAGGAGAGGTAAACAATTCGGTAATGTTTGGATATTCTAACAAAGGACACGAAGGTTTCTTAGGAAACTCTGTAATAGGAGAGTGGTGTAATTTAGGAGCTGATACCAATACATCTAACTTAAAGAATAATTATGCCGAAGTAAAACTTTGGAGTTATGAAACAGGGAGATTTGCCAGAACAGGATTGCAATTTTGTGGATTGATCATGGGAGATCATTCAAAATGTGGAATCAATACCATGTTTAATACAGGAACAGTTATAGGAGTAAGCGCCAATGTTTTTGGAAGTGGATACCCAAGAAATTTTATCCCGTCCTACAGTTGGGGAGGAGCATCTGGGTTTACAACCTACCAAATGAGAAAAGTTTTAGAAGTGGCTGAAGTAGTTATGAAGCGTAGAAGCATCGAACTTTCTGAAGTTGATAAGAATATTTTAGATACGGTCTTTGAAATGACCAAAACCTATAGAAACTACTAAATAAAAAAAGCCTTGATACTTCAAGGCTTTTTTTATGGATAAAAATGGTTGTTTTAGTTTCTGCTTTTTACGCTTCCAGATCCTACAGATTTCGTGTCAATCTTTGGAGGGTTTCCTTTGTAGTAGATGCTTCCAGATCCTGCAACAGTAGCTTTGATCTCATCTTTTACACTTACTCTAATGTCTCCAGATCCAGCAATACTAGCTTTGATTGAGTTTACCTGTAACTCGTAAGCTTTAATGGTTCCTGATCCGGCGATAGAACCTTTCATATGATCAGCTTTTCCCGATAATTTGATGTTCCCTGATCCACCGATAGAACTTTTTACGTTGGTAGCATCAACTTCTAGTTCAATGTTTCCAGAACCTCCTAAGCTTACTTTAAAATCTTCTGCCTTTAAAAGAATTTCACTTCTCACATTTCCGGAACCTCCTAAAGAAACATGATCAATTTCTCTAACAGGAACAGTAACCGTGATTCTACGAGTAGTTTTAAGGTTTATTCCTTTTTCTACTTTTACTTTTAGCGTACCTCTGCTTACTTCTGTAACAATGTACTCCATTAAGTTCTCTTCCCCTTCGATCTTAATTTTCCCTTCAGTTCCTCTTACTAAGATCACGTCAAAGAAACCTCCTAGGCTTACTCCGTCATAATCTCCCGTGCTGCGAGTAATTGTAGTAACATTTCCGTTACCTCTCACTTTTTTGTTTCCCCACCAACTTTGAGCATCCACAGAGAATGTGATGGTCAAAATAAATGCTGTTAGAATAAATTTTTTCATGATATTTTAGTTTTATAAGTTTTGATTAATTTTCGTACAATGAAACACTACCGTATTCTGATTTGATAGTTATTTTTGAATTTGATTTTCCTTTTCCATAAACACCTTCATAATATTTTTTAGTGCTCTTTACAATGCTTTTGAACATTTCTATATTGCTATCTGTTCTTTTGAAACCTGCATACTGTAGGTCAATTGTAAAGCTGAAATTATTACTGGATGATGTTCCTATTTTTATTCCTGCATACTCACTGTTGATGTTTACCGTTTCAAACCCGTTGGCTAAATCTTTGATACGGATAGAACCATAATCTGAAGTTAGTTTTAGGTTTTTCTTTACGGTACCAAATCGGAAACTTGTGTAATCTCCATTACCAGTTGCATTTACAACATTTTCGGCTTCTACACTACCATAGTCTGCACTAAAAGTAAAGTTGTCTAATTCCTTTATTCTTACAGTAGAGTAATCTGTATTTAGCTTAATATCAGTTGCATTATCGATAGTTAACTTAGAATAATCAACATTCACATTTCCATTTTTCATCGAATTAATGGTAGAACTAGAGCAGTAATCTAAGTTGATGGTTGAATCGTTTCCTTTTAAGTCTCCAATGCTGATCTTACCATAATCACAGTTGATTGTAGCCTTTCCTTCCAATTCGTTCAAGCTAATACTACCATAGTCATTGTTTAAACTAGTACTATTGGTAATTGGCATTTTTACAGTGTAGTTGATCTTGTAAGAAATGTTCTTACTCTTCTTCCAGATACTCCAGTTGTTCTTTCTACTTCCGAGAATAGTTTTAGCTTCTACTAAGCTTGAAGAACCATTAAAGTCTACATCAATTTTCTCCAATCTGTTTTCAACATCGTCCAAGTCATTTCCTCGAACAGTTATTTTAACATCGATCTGAATTTTGTTTTGATTCCATGTAGTTACATTAATATCTCCGTATTTGTTGATAATTACCAACTTTGCATCGCTGTTTACATCGAAAGATTTTTTGATTTCTTTACTTCTTTCATGTTTCTTTTTGTCGTTATCATTGTTTGCAAATACAACGGATGGAATCAATAATAACAGAAAAGCTAACTTATATATAGATTTCATCTTCTAAGGTTTTTTGGTTTTTGATTAGTTCAATTTGTATAAGAGTGTTTTCTAGAACTTCTAGACGTTTTCGATAATTTTCTATCATCTGAGTGATGACCTTTTGTTGTTCTCCGTTTTCGCTCAACTCCTTGATAAATAATTTGTAATCGTCTTCTAGCTCTTCCAGTTGATCCAGTGCTTTTTCAATTACTTTCTCAGTTTCTAAGCTTCTATTCTTCTCTAACTCTTGGAGTTCAACGTTAATGGTGTTTACAAAGTAGGTTTCTACTTCTTGCATTTTAGGAGAAATGCTACTTAAAATAGGCCCTTCAGTATTTGGTCTCATCGTTTGCCCTAAGAAGAAACCTAGAGCTAAAATGATTGAAGCGGCTACACTCATCCATTTCCAGGAAACTTTCTTCTGAGTTTTTGTTCCTTGTAAACGCTTTTCGAAACGTTGTAGATGACCAGAATGTGGTTCGTGAAAATCAAATTCATTTTCACTAAAAAAGTTATGTAATTTATCTTCCATACATCTGTGTATTTATAGGCCCTTCAGACAAGGCTTGTTTTAATTTTTTCTTTGCTCTTGAAATTGTGGTTCTCACATTTTCATTGGTATATCCCAAAATTTGAGCAATCTCTTCATAATCATACCCTTCAATTAGATTCAAGTTCAATACCAACTGATAGTTTTGTTTTAAAGAATTGATCTTATCCATTACTTCTGTTGCTTTGAGTACCGAATAATCAATTCGTTCTTCCTGAACCTCATAATTTGGTATTACTTCCATCTTTACTTCTTGGTAGCGATTGTTCTTTTTTAACTGTGTCAAGCTCTTGTTGATCACAATACGTTTCAACCAAGCTCCAAACGTTACTTCTCCTTTAAAAGTATGTAGTTTGGTAAAGGCTGTTAGAAATGCCTCTTGCATGATATCTTCAGCTTCATACTCATCTCTCAAAATTCTGAATGCAGCGTTATACATGGCTTTATAATAGCCTTTGTATACCTGCATCTGAGCATTTTGATCAGATTTTTTGCAGCGTTCTAACAGTTGGTTGATATGTTGATTTTTCGCTTCCAAAGAAACAGTTCTATTCTAGAGACAATCTACTTTTTTGTTTGTGACAGTTTTGAAAATAAAGTTAGATAAATTTTGAAAACAGATAAGAAAAGAATAGTTGGCAAGAATAAAATAGCACCCAATAAAGAGTGCTATTTCAAAAAAGAAAGGACAAAGTCCTTATCGATAAACTTAAGATAATGAGTATAAGTTTTCTGCATATTTATAAGCAGAGCCAGTATTGAGCATCACTACTGATTCATTCTGCTTAATCCAATTACTAGTTCTTAACTTTTTATAGGCTGTCCAAACAGCTGCTCCCTCTGGAGAAATAAACAAACCTTCGGCTTCTGCAAACTCTTGCAAACCTTGTTTGATCTCTTCATCAGAAATGTCTACAACTGTACCGTTGCTTTCATAAATGGTTTTCATAACCAATCGATCTCCAAATGGTCTGGGTACTCTCAAACCATTTGCAATGGTAGGAGCCGGATCTTCAAAAGCTTCAATAGTTTCAATACCCGCTTGAAACGAATGAGTAATAGGGTTACAACCTGTGCCTTGCACAGCCACCATACGAGTTGGAATATTTTCGATCCACCCCATTTTTTTCATTTCTTGAAAAGCTTTCCATATACCAATCAAACCTGTACCACCTCCGGTTGGGTAAATGATCACGTCGGGTAATTCCCAATTGAGTTGCTCTGCAATTTCATAGCCCATTGTTTTTTTACCTTCCAATCGGAAAGGTTCTTTCAGGGTGGATACATCAAACCAAGAACCGTCATTTTGAGATTTCATCAGCTTGGCTGCATCAGCAATGTTTCCTTTAACACGAGTGACATGAGCTCCCATGATCTCACAATCCAATTGAAAAACTTTTGGTGTTGCTTCCGGCATAAAAATATGTGCTTTTATTCCTGCTTTAGCACAATAGGCACTTAAGGCACTACCTGCATTACCGGCAGTTGGAATACAAATTTCTGTTACACCTAACTCTTTTGCCTTGCTAACAGCCATACTCAAGCCTCTAGCTTTAAAAGATCCGGTTGGGTTGCCAGATTCATCTTTAAGAAAGAGTTGGTTTTGCGAATAGGTGCCTGATAGAGTTGTTAAGGATAGAAGAGGAGTAAAACCTTCTCCTAAACTTACTCTGTTTTCTTGTTTTACAATAGGTAAAACTTCTGCATATCTCCACATGTTGTATTCTCTGCCTTGTAAAGATTCCTTAGGAAAAGAACCATTTAAATGATAATCTGCTATCAAAGGGTGGCTATCTTTCTGGCAAAAGTCATGAACTGTATTTGTGTCGAATCTTTCATTACACTCAGGACATAGTAGGGTTTCGTATAAACTGGTGGTCATAAGTTGGCTTTGGGTTTGGAAGTCAAAGATATAGGGATTCATTTTATTTTCCTATCATTCCTATAGGATTTATAAAATTTAAGAAAAAATTATGATTCTAAGCTATACTAACAAATTTGCTTTGCGATTTATACTTGGCATAACAATTGACTTTATTAATTGAGAATGAATGTTTTTAATTGATTAAAGCGTTGATTTCTAGCAATTTAAAATTGTTTTAAAAAGTTTGGTTGTTTTCGGTGTAAAGAAAACAATGTCACAATGACAGATAAATAAGATATGAGTAAATCCAAGATAGTAACACTAGACAGTTTGTCGCTTTCCAATATATTGAATGAAGATTCTGAATTGATTCCTTTAATGACTCCTGAAGATGAGGAGATTATTAATAAAGAAGAAGTTCCGGAAATACTTCCTATTCTTCCTTTGAGAAATACAGTTTTGTTTCCGGGTGTTGTAATTCCAATTACGGCAGGTAGAGATAAATCAATTGAATTGATCAATGAAGCAAACAAAGGAGATAAAGTTATTGGAGTTGTTGCACAAAAGAACGAAGAAGTAGAAGAGCCTACAAGAAATGATATTTATCAGACAGGTGTGGTAGCACAGATCTTGAGGGTATTAAAAATGCCTGACGGAAACACAACAGTTATCATACAAGGTAAAAAGCGTTTCGAGATCCTTGATATGATTCAAGAACAACCTTATTTAAAGGCAACAGTTCAAGAAGCATTAGAAGATAGAGAAATTGATGATCCTAAAGAGTTTGACGCGATTATCGATTCGATAAAGCATCAAGCTTTAGAAGTAATTAAGGAAAACCCAATGCTTCCTTCAGAAGCATCTTTTGCCATTAAGAACATTCAGAGTGATTCATTTTTAGTCAATTTTATTGCGTCTAATATGGATCTGTCTGTAATGCAAAAGCAAGTTTTACTAGAAAAGGATAGTTTAAAAGAGCGCGCTTTATTAGCATTAAAGAACTTGAATAAAGAATTGCAAAAGCTGCAATTGCGTAACGATATTCAGTCGAAAACACGCTCTGACCTTGATCAGCAGCAAAGAGAATACTATTTACATCAGCAGTTAAAGACCATTCAAGAAGAATTAGGTGGTGCTTCTAATGAAGAGGAGTTGGATGAGATGCGATTAAAAGCTCAGAAGAAAAAATGGAGCAAAGAAGTAGGAGAGACTTTTGATAAGGAATTAAAACGCCTGAGAAGAATGAATCCTCAAATGGCAGAGTATGGTGTACAACGCAACTATCTTGAGTTGATGTTGGAACTTCCTTGGGGTGAGTATTCTGAAGATAAATTTGATCTTAAAAATGCACAGAAGATCTTAGATCGTGATCATTTTGGGTTAGAGAAGGTAAAAGAAAGAATCATTGAGCATCTTGCTGTATTAAAGTTGAAAGGAGATATGAAATCTCCGATCATCTGTTTGTACGGGCCTCCGGGAGTTGGTAAAACATCGTTAGGAAAGTCTGTTGCTGAATCTTTGGGGCGTAAATATGTAAGAATGTCTTTAGGAGGAATGCGAGACGAAGCAGAAATTAGAGGGCATCGTAAAACCTATATCGGAGCAATGCCGGGTCGTTTGATTCAGAATTTGAAGAAGGCAGGAACTTCAAACCCTGTTTTTGTTTTAGATGAGATTGATAAGTTAGGGCAAAGTCATCAAGGAGACCCTTCATCAGCAATGTTAGAAGTTTTAGACCCAGAACAAAACACTGAGTTTTACGACAACTATTTAGAAGTTGGATACGATCTTTCTAAAGTGTTGTTTATTGCTACGGCAAACAACTTAGGTCAAATTCCTTGGGCGTTAAGAGATCGTATGGAGATCATCAACGTTACAGGATATACCATAGAAGAAAAAGTTGAAATTGCTAAGAGACACTTGTTGCCTAAGCAATTAAAAGAACACGGGTTAAAGTCTAAAGATCTAAAACTAGGAAAAGCACAAATCGAAAAGATTGTAGAAGGATATACTAGAGAATCCGGAGTTCGTGGTTTAGAAAAGCAAGTGGCTAAAGTTGTTAGATACGCAGCAAAATCGATTGCTTTGGAAGAAGAGTACAATGTAACCTTAACCGATGAAGATATCGAAACTATTTTAGGAGCTCCTCGATTAGAGCGAGATAAGTATGAGAATAATGATGTAGCAGGAGTGGTTACAGGATTGGCTTGGACAAGTGTTGGAGGAGATATTTTATTTATCGAATCAATTTTATCAAAAGGAAAAGGTCACTTGAGCATTACCGGAAACTTAGGTACGGTTATGAAAGAATCTTCTACCATTGCAATGCAATACATCAAAGCAAATGCAGAAGAGTTTGGGATTAAACCGGAAGTTCTTGAAAACTATAATGTACACATTCACGTTCCGGAAGGAGCAACTCCAAAAGATGGCCCTAGTGCCGGAGTAACCATGCTAACGTCACTAGTATCTGTATTTACGCAACGTAAAGTAAAAAGTAGATTGGCAATGACCGGTGAGATTACTTTGCGAGGTAAAGTATTACCGGTAGGAGGAATCAAGGAGAAAATCTTAGCTGCAAAAAGAGCAAATATCAAAGAGATCATTCTTTGTGAAGAGAACAGAAAAGATATTGCTGAAATTAAAGAGAGCTACTTAAAAGGATTGAAGTTCCACTATGTAACAGAGATGAGTGAGGTAATAGATATTGCGCTCACCAAGCAGAAAGCAAAGAACGCAAAGAAATTAGTATAAATAAAAAGCTGTCTGAAACCTATCAGGCAGCTTTTTTAAATTTTACGCTTTTTAGAACGATGTTTTAACATTGTTTTCTCTACAAACTTTTCATCATAATCAACTTTACCGGATAAAAGTCCGTCTTTATAAACCAATTGACGGGATACAAATCGAACCCAAAGAACATCTTTCTTTTTGTAAGGTTGAGGTGTAATGATTACTTGTTTGACCCAATTTCCTCTAGAATCATATTCGTAATAATAATTTGTATTGATGGCAGGAATGCGATTTCGATTCATCAATTTATCATGAAATGAATCTGTAATCAATTGCCCTTGGTCATTGTAATAATAGTCAGTGCGATAGGTATTTGAATATTTTTTAGAAGTAACCCATCCTTTTTGATTAAAGGTTTGTCTTTTAAAATCTTCAAATTGATTTTGTTCTGTAATCGTACTGTCTTTATTGAAAATAAGTTGAGTAAAATATTCTTGTTCATCTAAAGTATATGTTATCTCCAAATTGTTTGAGAGTTGATATGATGCTTGTTTCAAATTATATTTTGGATAATAAAAATGAAATCCATGAAAGTCTACACGTTGGTATAATGTCGTAGAGTCGATATTCTTGGTGCCTTTGTAAAAATGTTTATAATCGATCAGAAGCTCTTTTTCATCTTTTAAATAGGAGAATGTATACAAGTGTTTCATATCAAGATGGATGTAGTCTTCTTCTAAAGAAGTGATGTTTCCATTCTTGTAGGTTGCATGCGTAATTCTATTGAGCTTTTGACTGTCGGGGTAGTAGTTGTATGTCTTTGCAGACACCACACCATTCTTTAATCCATGCTTGGAGCTTTCTACAATATTGGTTTGAGAATAGCTAAAAGAGGTAATAAAAAGACAAAGTATGGTTTGTATGAGCCTCATAATTGATTTTGAGGCAAATTAGAGATCAAAACTCTGTCAAAACATACGCTATATGACGTATTTATTGCCACTTTTTTTGGTCTTTGATTTTAAGGTAAGCTCATTAAAAATTTATAGACCAAAAAAACTTCAAACCCTATTAAATGCTAATAACTAGAAGGTTGTGGGAAATGATGTGAAAAGAAATTTAAAATAAGCTAACCATTTTTTAAAAATAAAAAAGGAGTACGGTTTAGTTTTTTTGATATCTTTAAACTGCTGAAAAAGAAAAAAATGCTATGAAGCTTCTCAGCTAATTTATAAATGGTATGTCTATGGGTTTTAGGACCCTATGGATTGCTATTTGCTTAGTTGAAAGACCTCTCCTTCAAATTTCTTTTTCAAAGGAATTTTTATTAACCATGCTTAAAAAGTTACAGTATGAAAAGAACAACATTACTGGGCGTACTGCTATTAGCGGTAAGTACTATTTATGCCCAAGATCTAATGCCTAAAGTAGTACCGGTATCACCGGAAGCTGCTAGTTTAGGTAAATATGGAGATCTACCTGTAAATTTATCTACAGGAAGACTCTCATATAACATTCCAATTTTCACCATTGATGTCAATGGTTATCAACTGCCGATTTCACTTTCTTACAACAATGGGGGGCTTCTTGCAGAAGAAGATACCGGAGTAGCGGGGCTAGGGTGGACTTTAAATGCAGGAGGGAGAATTATAAGACAGATGAGAGGAAAGCCAGATGAAGACTCTAATGGTTATGTAGGAGGGAACATTGGACTAAATTGGGTAATACCATACAATTTTAACCTTTGGGATAATTTAACGCCATCGGAAAAAGCGAATAAAATTAATTTGCTATATAGGAATGGGTTAGATGGGAGTTGGGATACTCAACCAGACAAGTTTGTAATTAATGCTGCCAGTATTGGAGGATCTTTTTCTTATAATGAAGTTGGAGATGCCATTTTTTATCCACAAAAAAACTATATCATATCCAAGTCTTCAAATAATTATACAATTAAAGATGATCAGGGTATTACATACGAGTTCAACGATAAGGAAACTACGACTGCAGAGGCGATGTCTAACAATGAACAGTTGAGTCCACCTACTACTTATGTTTCAAGTTGGGGGTTGTCAAAAATATCGTTTCCAACAAACGATAAAGAGATCACTTTTTCATATGCTTTAAAGGGGGCATATGACAAGACTTCTCATTCTGAATCTCGGAAAATATATACAAGTAAAACAGGAAATAGCCAGTTATGTTCTTCTACTTCTGGAGCTATTACCAAAAGTCATTTTGATACATCTATTATAAATAGGATTCAGATTTCTACTATTAGTTTCCCTAAAGGTAGTGTTGAATTTGATATTAGAGATGTGAATGACGGAGCTTCTGGTTTAACAAGTTATTTACATTCTATTACGGTGAAGAACTCCTCTGGGGATATAATCTCTTTATATACTTTTGAATATGATAATATTAACTCAAAAGTTAAATTATTAGAGAAGATTAGAAAATATGACGCCTCCAATAATGAACATCCTTTTTACAGTTTTGAATATAACGGAACACCACCTTCTAACATAACTTATGGAGCACAAGATGTTTGGGGATATTATAATGGAAAATCAGGATTTAACTTTTTTCAGAATGATAGATCAGTAGATTTTAGCCAAGCTTCTTTAGGGGCTTTGACAAAGATCATATATCCGACCAAAGGATATAGTGAGATCACTTACGAACCTAATAGAGCTAAAATGAGTGTTGATAGTCATAAAAACCTGATTTTAATGACACAAACTGTACAGCCTAATAAATCTGAAGAAATTAACCTAACGGCTACGGGATCTAATTCCAAAACAGTTACGCTACCTGTTGGACAGGTAATAAAAGTTACTATGATCACACAATTTAACAGTGGAAATGGATTAATGGAATCTAATGTTGAGTTATCGGCCGCTGGAGGTGCTAGTAATTTTGAATGTAATACCTATGGAACTTTTGGGAGTAACTGTCTACTGTTAGCGGAAACAATAGCAGAACAAGGTAATGTAATTGGAGGAAGTTCTAATAAAAATTACACAAATTATTATTATGTTGATGCTGGGGCTTCAATTACTATATCTGCAAACCTTCAGGAGTTTAGTGCTCAGGGTAAGGCTTTTATCAAGTTGGAGTATTTTGATCCTACCACCCAAGATCAGTTGGATGATTATACAGAGATTATAGAGAATGGAACAACCTATATTACACCGAGAGTAGGGGGAATAAGAGTGAAGTCTACTTCAGATTGTAATACAGTTAACGATTGTATTAATAAAACTTATAAGTACATAAGAACTGATGGGAAAACAAGTGGACAATTATTATCTACTCCTATATATGAATATATTCAGACGTTAGCAGATTTTAATGGAGAATGTACATTTAAAAATGTTTCATCTAATAGCAGTATTCCTTTGGCCAGTTTCCAAGGGGCACCTGTACTTTATGATCGTGTAGAGGTATTACAAAATGGGAATGACACAAATGGTAAAACAGTATTAACATTTTCTAGTGAAGTAAATGCAGCTCCTGGATATCCATTCCCGCCTATCAATAGTAGAGACTGGAGAAAAGGAAATCTTTTAACAGAAACTAAATATGCTAAGAGAGAAGGTACTTTAATAGCGGTGAGTAAAACAGTCAACACATATGCGACTGTTTATCCGTATGTTTCTAATACTACTACTAGAAAGCACTCTATTGGACAGGTTATTGGAAGAAATATTTTTGATTATAGAGGAGTGCAAGGCGCTTTAATTGAATATGATAACACCGATTTTGAGGAAAATTCGTTTAGTAATCGTCCTGAGTTTTATCATTTAACATCATCTATACAAGAATTGGATAGTATAACGGTAACAAAATCTTACCAATACGACTCTAATTCAGGTTATTTAGACGAATCAACTGTTAGTGATAGTAAAGGATTGGTTCTTAAAACAGTGAATTCTTATCCTTTAGATGTTAGCAATACAACTTTAGTTAATGCAAATAGAATTGCTTCTCCTGTTCAAGTAGAAACATATAGTGGAACAAATAAGCTTTCAACTCAAAAAACAATTTTTGGAACTCATAATACATATTTTTTACCAAGTACAATACAAACATCTAAAGGAACTGGACCTCTAGAAGACCGTTTAACATATCATAGTTATTATGCTAATGGAAACATCAAAGAGGTAAGCAAAAAGGATGGAACTCACGTGGTATATATCTGGGGATATAATCAAACATTACCGGTAGCAAAAATTGAGAATATATCTTTTAGTAGCATTCCGGCAACTATCTACAATAATATTTTAAGTACCTCAAATAACGATGTAGACACAGCAACAGAGAAATTACTTAGAGATGAGTTAGAGGCTTTACGTAATCACACTAATCTTTCTGGAGCCATGGTTACTACGTTTACTTACGATCCACTGGTAGGAATTACCAGTATGACCGATCCTAGAGGCAATGTGATCTACTATGAGTACGATTCATTTAACCGATTGAAGTTGGTAAAAGACAAAGACGGACATATTGTAAGTGAGAACCAGTACCACTATAAAAACTAAGCAGCTATGAGAAAGAAGATAACAAAGATGGTAGCCTTAGCTATAGCGGCGCTACCCATGGCACTAGGTGCCCAGAGTACTACAGAGAATCATGTAGTAACCAAAACTTATAAGGTAAAAAGCACCACAGTTTTAAATACACAAAACACAGATACTGTAAACACAGCAATCCAATACATGGACGGTTTGGGAAGAGCCAAACAGAGTGTATTGGTTAAAGGAGGAAGTGGTAGCTATGGAAACAACCATCTGCCTTATGATTGGTCTTTAGGAACCCCAACCAACGCAGGTTTTTACAATTTAGAGGGCTCAAGTACAGAGAATGAGATCGTAAATGGAACCACACCTTTTGGAGATACAGACCTGTTATGGGAATGTAAGAATATAAGTGGAGGCTCAGGTTGGATAAGTGATCATGTGTCTATAGATCATACGAAAACCTATCGATATACCACTTGGGTAAAGAAGACAGGAAATAACCCATTGAACGGAAGAACCTATCATGGAGTTCATGCCAACATTAATAATCTAAACGGAACTACAAACAGTAACCCATACTTTTTTGCCAATACACTTCCTCAGAATGATGTTTGGTATTTATTGGTAGGTATTGTTCACCCTTCAGATTACACGGGAGGAGATACAGGAGTATCTGGAGTGTATGACATGCAAGGGAACAAGGTTTTAGATGGAACAGAGTTTAAATGGACCTCGGGAGGGACGTATTCTAAGTTTAGAAACTATTTGTTCAATGCAGATAGTAGTACAAGACAATATTTATGGAGTCCTGTAGTACAAAAGATCGACGGAACAGAAACACCTATAAATGATTTGTTGACTACCGCTACAGTATTTAACAGTGAAGAGATAAATGCAAAGGATATTGTAACGCATTTTGAGTATGATTCTATAGGAAGGCAAACCAAAGAATTCTTACCATATGCGAGTGCGTTTTCTGATGGAAGAATCAATACAGGAGCAGGTTTGGCAACACAGAGCTATTATCAAAACAACTATGCAGACGATTTTTCAGGAGTAACGAATACAGCAGATATTAACTCCTATTCAGATAAGGTGTTAGAAAGTTCTCCACTGGGAAGAATCTTGGAACAAACAGCACCTGGGAAAGATTGGAAAAAAGGAAGCAATACCATATCAGGAAAAGGCTATTCGGATGGACATAGTATTCGTTTTGAATATGGGGTTAATATACTTAATGAAGTAAAACGTTTTGATGTGAGTTTGAGTTTATCCAACAATACCTATACGCCGAGTATTTCTCAAAATGGATATTATAATGCTAAAGAGCTTGCTAAAACCATTATCAAAGATGAAAATTGGAAAGTTAGTGATGGACTGGCTCATACAACAGAAGAATTTAAGAACAAGCAAGGACAGGTTGTCCTAAAGAGAACCTATGGTAAAAAAGGTATGGATACCAGTGTATCACCACATGATACTTATTATGTATATGATGATTATGGGAACTTGACCTATGTATTGCCTCCTAAAGCTTCGGATCAAACCATTTCATCTACGATATTAGATGGGTTGTGCTATCAGTACAAGTACGATAATAGAAACCGT
Organism: Pseudotenacibaculum haliotis; assembly: GCF_042684245.1. Taxonomy (NCBI): domain Bacteria; kingdom Pseudomonadati; phylum Bacteroidota; class Flavobacteriia; order Flavobacteriales; family Flavobacteriaceae; genus Pseudotenacibaculum; species Pseudotenacibaculum haliotis. Next base: position 203,299 of record NZ_JBHULH010000001.1, on the reverse strand, counting down.
TTGGTAGAAAAGAAGATCCCTGGAAAAGGATGGGAATATATTGTATATGACAGATTGGATAGACCTATTTTAACCCAAGATAAGATTCAACATGACAAATCTCCTAGGGAATGGACTTTTACCAAATATGATGACTTTGGAAGAGTGGCCTATACAGGAATCTGGCAGTATAGCGGATCAAGAACACATACACAATCCATTGCAGATGGGACATCGTATCCTGTTGCTGAATCTTTAACAACAGTAGATTGGTTAGCCGGAACACGACTATATTATACAAATACAGCACTTCCAGTTTCCAGTACCTTTGAGGTACATACGGTGAACTATTACGACACCTACATTGATTTTCCTAATGGTTCTGGAATGACAAATACAGTAACCAATTATTATGGTGTTGCATCTACAACCAATACAAAAGGATTGGCAACGGTAAGTAAAGTAAGAGTTTTAGGGCAAAATCCACAAAAGTGGATCACAACCATTACTTACTATGATGATTTGGCAAGACCTGTGTATGTATACAGTTATAATGAGTTTTTAGAGACTACCGATATTGTAGAATCTAAGTTGGACTTTACAGGAAAAGTATTGGAAACAAGAACTACACACAAAAAGACAGGAAAGTCAGATATTGTAACTATAGATGTATTTGAGTATGACCATCAGGATAGATTGATCTCTCAAACACAGAAGGTTAACAATAGGCTTCCGGAGCGTATTGTAAAGAACAATTATGACGATCTTGGGCAATTAAAAAGTAAGCTTACCGGAAACGGAACCCAATCAGGGTTAACAGATGTAACCAGTGGTTTGGTTATTAATGAGAATGTGATTAGTAAAACATCGGGTTCTTGTTGGTATGTTGGGGCAGCTACTTTAGGAAACTTCCAGGCAGACGGTTATATAGAGTACGAAGCAGGAACAGTTTCTAACTTTATGGTAGGGTTATCTGACAGTAATGTAAATGCTGTGTGGACTACTATTGATTATGCTATTTACCATGAAGGGGGAAATACTGTTATCTATGAGAATGCCGTTCACAAAGGGTATCATGGAGGAACTTATAGCGTTGGAGACGTGTTTAGAGTAGAGCGTATAGGAAATAAGATCTACTACAAGAAAAATGGAGAAGTTATTTACATCTCAGAAACACTATCATCAGGAAACTTATTAGGAGATTTAAGTATCTGTACAGATGGCACGCAGATCAAGAATTTACACTTGGTAGACAACAGCAAAGGATTGCAAAATGTAGATTACAATTACAATGTAAGAGGTTGGTTGACTAACATCAATAACGATACGCAGAGTGACAATGATCTGTTTGACTTTACACTTCGTTACAACAACCCAACAGGGAGCGCTACAAAACTCTTTAACGGAAACATCTCTCAAACCAGTTGGACAACAGCAAGCACCAATACCACAGGAAACCCTGTAAGTAACTTGTATACCTATAGCTACGATGCACTGAACAGGATTACATCGGCTGTAGACAATACGGGTAATTATAATTTAACAGGTATTAGCTATGATAAAAACGGAAACATTCTTACCTTGCAAAGACAGGGGCATACCAACAGTGCTGCTACCTCGTTTGGAGTTATGGACGACCTAACATATTCTTATGATGGAAACAAACTACTTAGAGTTGCAGATGCAGCTCTTATAGATCAGTTTGGGTTTAAGGATGATGCAGTTGATACAACTCCGGATAATGGCGATGATTATGCCTATGATGCCAATGGAAACATGACTCGTGATGATAATAAGGGTATTACCAATATAACGTACAATCATCTAAACTTGCCAGAACAGGTAACATTTGCAAATGGAGGTCATATCATTTACAAATATGATGCAACAGGAGAGAAATTAAGAAAGGAAGTAGAATCTGCAACTGAAGACCCTATTGCTACAGAATACGCAGGTAATTTTATTTATGAAGTATTAGAAGGAGAGGAAGCAAAATTACAGTTCTTTAACCATGCAGAAGGCTATGTAAAAGCGAATGTCACATCGAGCGGAGTCGAGATGTCTTATATGTACCAATACAAAGACCATTTAGGAAATGTAAGATTGACCTATGCAGATTCTGACAACAATGGTACTATTAATGCTAGCACAGAGATTGTAGAAGAGTCTAATTACTATCCATTTGGCTTGAAGCATAAAGGGTATAATAACGTGATTTCTTCAAACGGAAATAGCGTGGCGCAAAAAATTACATATAGTAGTATGGAATTTCAAGATGAACTTGGATTAAATTGGTACGACTTTGGAGCTAGAAACTATGATGCTAGTTTAGGGCGCTGGATGAATCTTGACCCATTAGCTGAACAAATGAGAAGACATTCTCCATATAATTATGCATTTGATAACCCAGTTTATTGGATGGACCCTGATGGAATGAAACCAGTTGCATGTTGTGGTAGTGGAGCAAGAACAGGCCCAAGACCAAGACCTCGTATTAATACAAATAGGAATAGAAGGTTATATAGTAACAATAGAGCTAGAGCTAAAGCTACCTTTATTAGAGAATCTTCGATAAGATTAAAAGAAGGTTTCAGAATAGAATCAACTAATTTTGCAAAAAATGTAAGAAATATGGTAGAAAGCCATAACCTTAAACCAAGAGATCCTTCTGAAGCATCTGGAAAAGCTGAAGGTCCTGGGTTATATGCTCTGAAGACATTAGAGTTAGTGGCTGACACCCAAGATTTTTTCAAAACAGTAGGTATTGGTGAAGTAGGCGAAACAGGAGGTCTAGGAATTCCTTTGACTAAAGATTTAGATAAAGGAAGCATTGGAGTTAAAGATTTTGATACTGCTATTAAACTTATAGGGTTAGAAGCTGAATATCAAAAAGAGTTCAGTTCACTAATGTCTGAAACGGTAACTGATGATGATGGAAACGAAACTTTTAAATATCATAAATTTGAAGTGATGATGATGCTAGGACCATCACCTTTACAAACTGTAAATGCTGTTGCTCAGGAAGCTTTAAAAAAGGGTCAGGCCGAAGAATATAATGTTATAACAAGAAAACCTTTACAAATTAATCCAACAAATTAGTTTTATATGTTTTTAAGAAGTTTTATTATTTTTTGCCTTATTAATATTCAATTATTACACTCTCAATCTATGGATGAATTAACAAAAAACTATGATCGAATTTTAACGAACAATTACAATCTATCTTATTCTTTTTTTGAAAAAGAGATTTCTAATAATAATAGTTCATTTTTAAAGATAATGTTGATATATAAATATCTTAATGATAAAAATACATCCAAAGCAAAAGAATTAATTTCAAAATTAGATTTTGATAAAAATTCATTTTTTGAAAGTTTGATGAAAATGAATGAAGGGATTCTAAAAATAGAAGAAGGAAAAAAAAATCAAGGAATTGAGCTTTTAAAAGATGCGGTAAAATTAGACACCAATAACGAGAATAAATGGGTTAGACTTGAATTATTTACTGCTTTAAAAGATGAAATTCCTTATGAGGCATGGAAATACTTAGAGGAGGCTCTTAAAATAGACCCTGATTTTTATTGGGCAAGAGTTGAAAAAAGTTTTGAGTTTGATGAATTTGCAAATTGTATTGAAATTATTGAAATACTTAAAGATCTGCCAGAAACATATAATGATAGCGATGCATTTAATATGTTAGGAGTTGCTCAGATTAATTGTAGAGATATTCAAGGAGCTAAAGAATCTTTAAAAAAATCAATAAAGATTAAAGAGACTAGTAATAATTGTTTTTCATTAGGGCAATTTTATCATGAATATTTTCAAAATTTTAGAGAGGCTGAAAGATTATATAAAAGAAGTCTAGAACTTGAACCTAGTAATTCAGATGCAATTAATGCATATTCTTGGTTATTATATGATTTAGGCAAGTATGATGAAGCTGAACGAAAAATTCTAACAATGTTAGAAATTTCAAAAGATCAGGAGATATTTAATCAAATTATGAATTTCTATTTATTAAATGAAAATTTACTTAAAGCTAGAGAGTACCTTAATCAGTCAATCAAAGTAAATATGAGTAATTATATGAACGAAGGGTATAAAATTATTATCAATATTGTAGAGGGTAGTGAATATAAAAATCTCTTTGAAGCTTATAAGAAAAAGTATGAAGAGTATGATGTACAGTGGCTTAAAGATCAAATTGCTTTCTTTCTTGAAAATAGAAATAAATGATAAAAAACGAAACATAACCCGATAGTGCGGATTTGTAATCTGTGCATATTATTAAACAGATTCTAAAATAAGAACCACTCTGTAACAAGAGTGGTTTTTTAATTATTCATTTGTAAGCCAAATTTCTTTGGCTTTTTCAAAACCAACCCATTCGTGATCTTTATCGTAGCCACGACAGGCAAGCTCAAATCGTATCAGTTTTTCAAGAGGTACGTTTTTCGCAAGTATAAAGCGTAAGATTTCTCCATCCACTACCGATACCATGCCACGAATCTCCTCCCAATGTTTGAGCGGATCTTCATCCATTCCGATAGAGGCAATATGTTTGTAGGTCATATCACTGTAATCTGAAGGTAAAGTTTCAAAATGTTCTCTTTCAAAAGCTGAGTGGTCAGGGTGAGCTATGATATACCCACCCTTAACGCTCTCAATCACTCCTACTTTATAATCAGTATTTCTGTGGCGAAAGTTAATCCACACTGCTTCATCTAAAGCTTTCTGGAGGCTATTTCTTTTGTGAGGTTCCTTTGCCATTTGAATTTGGTTTAGTAGGTTCTTTCTTTTCAGTTTTCTTACTACCTATCAGCGGAGATTCTCCGCACCATTTTTGAGTGCAGTAGGCAATGATGTACATATCATCACCGATAATATCTAAGAGCTGTTCATTCTCCAGTTCCACAAGATTGTGCTCTTTAGGGATTGAACCGGAGAATTTCTCTTTGATAATTTCGATGAGCTCCTTTCGAGATAGAAACCTTGAAATAGACTTGCTTATGCTAGGTTCGGTAGCCTCTTTACTATTTGCTCTGGTTCTTAGCACAGAGGAAAAGTGTTTCATCAGATTTTGTGTATCTGTTTTCATGATTAAAAAATTTAAGGTTATACAATTATTCTTTTCCCGCTTTTCGCCTGAGAGATCTATAGTTGCTATGATCATATTCATCCCATAACTCTATGGGTTTAGAAGCTAGGTAATGTGTGTGGTGTCCGAGTTGAGAGAGAACCTCCCATACTTCATCTGGACAAATGTTCTTGTTGTCCTTCATGATATTTAGATTTAAAAATTAATATTCAGTTTAGATGGGGAAGTTGGCCGTTAAGACTTCAGTTTTGCGCCCACGAGCCTTTCCATTTTTAGCTTTTCGGGCAGAGAGCGGTTTGTCAAAAGTTTTGGTATACCACCCATTTTCAGTAGTGTATCTCTCCAAAATATCTGAAGGATATGAGCTCAAAAGAAATTTTCCTTTTACGTTTGAAAGCGTATCTAGTAAATCTTTGAAATGCTTCTCGGTATAGCCACCATAGTGCCCCTGTGAGGAGTCGATGTATGGCGGGTCAACGTAGTGAAAGGCATCATCGGCATCACGGGTTTGAATGACCTTGCACGCATCGTTGTTCTCAATCTGAGCGTTCTCCAAGCGTTTAGCGATATCTGCATTAAACAGCATCTTCTTGTTGAGAAATGCTCTCACCCGCTTTCCGTACTTATCGTACCCCCATGATCCAATCTGACAGCTAAAGCCCATGTTAGTCCCTATGTAGAACGCCCACGCTTGCATGAGCGGACTGTATAGGTTTGCATTCTCACAGATGTACTTTGCCTTCATGTAGCTCTTGCGAGCAAACAGGGTGGCTTCAATCTTCTCTTTGAGAGCATCGAAGTTTGTCCGCACCTGCTCGTAGAATACAATGGCAAGGTTTAACCTATCGTTAATTACTTCGGATTCGGCAGGCTCTTTTGCGAAGAATACCGCTCCGCCTCCGAAGAAGCTTTCTGTGAAAATTTTGTGAGGAGGGATAAGTGGAAGAATATGCTTGAGCATATTCAGCTTACCTCCATAGTACGTGATTGGGGTTTTGGGCATAAAGAAAAGAAGAAAGTAAGTCTGGTAAATTGAGTCAGTGACTTCTATAGATATCCATTGTCAGCAAAGGATGTGTATCCATCTGAGGTGAATACAAGGTGGTCGAGTAAGTTGATATCTACAAGAGACAAGCCCTCTTTGATTCTCTCGGTCATTTCACAATCACTTTGTGAAGGCATCAGAGTCCCTGACGGATGATTGTGGGCGATAATGATTCCCGTGCTGTTGGTGATAAGAGCAAGCTGTAAAATCTCTTTTAAGCCCACGCAAACACCAGCGGTAGCACCGATAGAGATTAGGGAAACCCCTAAGAGCCTATTGGCGTTAGAGAGCATTAGCACATAAAAGTGCTCTTTCAGGTCAATGCTATCGGGATCAGCATAGTTCCTGAGAACCGCCATCGCATCTCTAGAGCGAGTGATGTGCGTCATTGAATCAAACAGTGGTCGCTTGTAGTGAATTTTGATAACCGAACTACTCAGAATCTGAGTGGTAAGATTTTTTAGTTTCATAAATATTTATTTAAGGATTAATCTGGGAAGGAGTATCTCCCAGATTGGAAATTCCTCTTAGACTCTGCTTTTTGCGTGAGGTGCAACCACGAAAAAAGACGTTACTACCAAAAGGCGAAACGTCACGAGAAAATGCGAAACATGAGACTCTCTCCAGAAATTTCATACTTCGCGCGGGTGGACTTTAGAGATGACAACAGACTTTTCGGCATCCTTCAAAGAGACCGCATGATGGGCATGTACATACTCGGGAAAATTGGCTCGGGAAAGACGAATTTGATAAAAATATTGGTTTATCAAGATTTGATTCATAACAGGGGATTGTACCTCTCAGATGTCAATGGTGATTTGATACGAGATGTGTTGAAGCTTGTTCCAAAGCATCGAAAGAAGGACGTCATTTACTTAAATCCTGATGACCCACATTGTGAGTGGGGATACAACCCCTTAAGAAAGGTGAGTTACCCAAAGAGGGCTCTAATTGCATCGAGCTTGTTGGAGACCTTTAAAAAGACCTGGGGAGGTCAGAGTTGGGGAGTCCGACTCGAGTACATCTTAAGAAACTTAATTCTAGCTAGTTTGGATCAGGAGCACTCCAACCTCGAGGATATTCCGAGACTCTTACTGGATGAACCCTACAGGAATACCTGTGCAAAAAGGGTAATCAATCCTCACGTGAAAAAGTTTCTCTTAGAGGAGCTACCCAAGTATGGGAAGTCAGACATTCTGCCTGTGATTAACAAGGTGAGTTCGTTTCTCTCCATTCCTTTTCTAAGGAAGGTGCTTGTCGAGAACCAACAGCAACTCTCACTGAGGTACGCTATGGACAACCGAAAAATTGTACTGGTAAATCTCTCAAAGGGAAGCTTGGGAGCAGACGGAGCCTACTTACTTGGTTCATTGCTTCTAACCGCACTCTCATCCTCTGCCTTTAGCAGGATTGATATTCCGATAGAAAAGCGGGTACCGTTCCACGTATTTTTAGACGAGTTTCATAATTACACCACGGGCTCTGTGGTAGGGATGCTCTCGGAGCATCGTAAGTTCGCTGTCGGATATACGCTTGCTCATCAGTACATAAGCCAACTTTCTACTCAGGTTCGAGATGCAGTATTGGGAAACATTGGAACGATCGTGTGTTTTAAGCTAGGGCTTTCTGATGCAAAACACATGGAAAAAGAGTTTTACCCCATCTTTTCAGCTTCTGATTTTGTGGAACTAGAACATTACCATGTTTACCTAAGGCTTTTGGTAAGAGGGAGGGTATCGGATGCTTTCTCTGCAAAAACAGTAACGACAGATGAGTTAAAAACGATTTAAAGGGTGCTTAGCCATCTGGCACCGTAAGTGCTCAGGTGTAGCAGAAAGATAAATTGTTGTGGTCTTAATATCGCTGTGTCCTAACATACCTGAAAGGCTATAAATATCACACCCTCCTTCAAGCATAAGTGTTGCAAACGTGTGACGTAGCTGGTGAATAGTGAAGTGAATGTTAGTTGCTTTGCGAAAGTCATCTAAAAACGATTTAAGACCATGTTCTGAAAATCCTCTATCTCTATTAGAGCATACAAAAAACTCAGGGCAGGTTCTGCCTTGTTTTTTTCTCTTTTCAAGATATCTTTTTAAACTTTGAGCTAGAGTAAAACTCATTGGTATAATTCGGTCTTTTGCTCCTTTACCAAGACGCACAAAAATAGTGAGGTTATCTACATCCACATCGGTTAGCTTTAAATTAAGAAGCTCATTTTTTCTTAACCCTGCGAATAAGAACATAGAAAAAATAGCGTGGTTTCGATAACGAACAAAATCTTGTGTATAAGAGTAGTTGTATATAATCTCTAAAAGCCTTAAGGCTTCTTGTTTTTTAAGCCCTTTAGGGAGTGATTTTTTAATTGGGGGGAGCTCAATATTTTGAAGGTAATCTTGAGCTATATATTTATTTTCTAAACACCAAGATAAGAACGACCTTAACGACATATAGTAGGTATGACAGGTTGTTGCTTTCCATTTTTTTTCAACTCTCCCAAACAGGAAAAACGACCTTATAAGGTCTGTGTCAATTTGTTCAATGCGATCAATTTTTGACGCTTTAGAAAAGTATGTTATTTGCTCTTTGTAACGTTTGGTTGTCTTAGGAGATTGTCCTTTCATGTAATAAGCATGATGACAAAAATCTTCCAAGAGTAATGTAATATTCATGTAAGTGATGACACATATCATCTCTCAAATTTCCCTTTGTGCTACCACCTTTCTACGGTAGGTGCTACTAGGTACCTTTTTTCCAACATACCGATACGTCTAAAACGTTGGTAAATAAGGCGAATTGGTGGACCTGACAGGACTCGAACCTGCCACCTCCTCAGTGCAAGTAGTGAACTGAAAGGCTCATCCTTATATTTTGTTATTTTATAAGGGTTTTAGCGGCATGAGCCTAATTTTTTACCTGTTTTTCTATTAGCACCTCTTTTCCAGGATTCTATTGATAGAGATGATACATTTTAGTTAATTTATAAATGTATCGACCTTTTAATTATTTCACAATAAACTGCTTATTACAACTCATTTTTAGTACGATAATTTATCAATATAATCCCTTGAATTTTCTGAACTTATAGAGCGAAGATACCTTTCTGTCATCCGCATGGTGGTGTGTCCCAAGGCTTTCATAATAGTTGTAATATCCGCCCCCGATCTAGCCAATGAACAAGCAAAACTATGCCTCATTTGGTGAAGGTGGAATTTAACTCCCGAAAGCCGTCTATATTTTTGTATCCAATTTTTTAAACCATGTTCTGAAAACCCCTTATCTCTTTTACTGGATATGATAAGAGCATCGGTAGTTGTTCCTCTTGCTTTGCGTTGTGCTAGGTAGTTTTTTAAGTGCATGATGACTGTAATATGAAGTGGTATGGATCTACTTTTTTTAGATTTAGATGTTTTACCATCTATAAAAAGTGACCTTTGGTTAAAGTCTACATCTTGAACTTTAAGAGAGAGTAACTCTGTTTTACGAACTCCTGTATATATTAAAAGACTGATAATGAGCATGTCTCTCTTGTATAAAAATTCGTTATGAGTTGTGTTTAATGCAATGGAAGCGATAATTTTTGAAATATCCTCCTTAGTCAAAGCTCTTTCATCATTGTATATAGGCTCAGGAGGCGTAATGATTTTTTCTGTCAACGATTTATTTTCAATATGATTGTTTTCTTCGAGCCACTTAAAAAATGCTATTAGTTTATTGTGATAGGTTTTTATTGTTGAGGGTTTTACTCCTATCCTGATAGTATCTCTTCCAACAATACGCTCTCGGGTGCTAATTCGTTTGAAAAAAACAGTCATTACTTGCGGGCTTAAATCCTCAGTGGTTATTACTTCTGGAACAATTTTTTGAAATGTACCAAAAACCTCTGAATACCCAGCAAGGGTTCTAGGTCTTAAACCCTTGCTGTACTGACATTCACAAAGGTATTTTTCAAAAAGAACACTTAAAGTCTTTAGTTGCTTACTGTCATAAATCATAAGCTTAAAATTCAATTACACTCTCTGAATTTTTACGATGTTCTTTGGCTTCCTCTATCAACCGATTAGCTAAACATTCTTCAATGATTTCAAGTAATATCTCATCCGTAATTCCTTTTAGGTGAGCTTCGTTACCACTTTCTTTAATAAACTCTCTAACTTTTTCTAGTAATCTTTTTGTACTCATATATCGGTGAGTATAAGGATAGGGAGTTTTTCTCTTAGACACTGCTTTTTACCTCTGACGCAATAGTATGATACTAAGAGGTGTACAACTGCTCTTGTAAGCTGTTTGAATGGCATATTTCTACCGAACCTGTACTCCCAACGAACTTTTCGATAAGCATCTGCATCTAAAGGAAGTGGAGCTGAAGGTTTTGCTGGTGGTGATACGCCAAACCTACGGGTATTACGATAAAAAGAGAGGTCGTCATAAAGAGTGGGATTGGCTCACCATTTCGTTTTTTGTCAAAAAAACGTCAAAGTCAAGAAAGGCGATAGGATTAGCCATCCAACTACTCATTAACAAACGACTCATTATGGTTAAAAATGAGAGGGGAATGCTGGTGCACACTCCAGAGCTTCGCAGACTCAGTAAAAAACTCTACTTCAAAACTACCTTGGAGTAGTTTTTTTGTGGGGCAAATGTGGGTAACTAACAAAAAGAGAACCATCCGAGTGAAGAATCTTCACACTACATATTATTATAGACATACATTGTACTGTGAACATTTTTCCAGATAGAATGTCGCTGTACCCAACTAAGACGACTTATTCACAGAATATTCACGCTACCGCGAAAAAAATTACCTCTCACGCAATATTCCGAGCCTAAGAGAATACATTTAAGTCTTTTATCATAGCTAGTAAGTGTCGGCTAATTGACACTTATTTCTTTTAAAAAAATCTATGAAAAAAATTAAAACATTCAATTACTTAAAACACTACAGAGAGCAATCAGGTTTCTCTTTGCAAGATATAGCTGGAGTGCTGGCAATGCACCCTGCTACCTTATCAAGAATCGAATCAGGAATAATTACTCCAGGGATTGAGGTAATCTTTGCGTATCATTTCATTTTAGATCTCTCGATAGAGAAACTCTTTAAGGAGCACGTTATTAAAGTTGTGAAAAGCTGTTTGAGTAATGCTGAAGACCTACAAGAGAAATTACTAGATCAAAGATCAACGACATCCATCCACAAGAGACTGAGCCTCATTGAGATTATCATTAGCCGACTAGAGGAACTCGAGTCTCAGTATGAGTAGAGGGAGTAACATTACGGTTGCCATCTACCCAAACTACCGAGGCATGGGCTACGTTATCTGCCGAACCCCTAGAGACATTATCGACTACGGGCTCGGCTACCTCAAAATCCTCGCACCGAACTATTATGTGAAGCGATTGTGCAAGTTCATTGAAACCTATAAGCCCCACGTGATTGTCCTGAAAGACTACGGGGAAGGGCTCTACATGGTAAAGCCTAGGGTGAGAAAAGTCATAGAAGCCATTGAGAATGTAGCTTACAAAGAGGGGCTGACTGTCCACCGCTATTCACGGTCTGAGATGATAAAGATTTTCAGTCAGTTTGGAGAGACCAACAAGTTTGGCATCTCCCTCACACTATCTCGCTGGTATCCCAACCTTGAACACCTACTTGCCCCAAAGCGAACCCTAACCAAAACAGAAGATTACTACATGGGAATCTTCGATGCACACGCCCTTATGTGTACCCACTTTGCCACTATAAGCCCTAACAAAGAGCAGAAACATGAACTTGAGAGCCATCAGCAACCTAACTGAATTTTACCTAGCAAACAGAGAGCGGATTCATTTGATTATCATCGACCAGAAGATGAAAGACGTTTGCGATGCGTACTACCTAGAGAAGCTCAATCTCAGAGAGATTTGCAACAAACTAAATATGAGCATTCATGAGGTAAACGGACGACTGCTTGCCTCGGCAAGCATTATGATTCAATGTAAGAGTGAAATAGAGTAATTTATTTTTTAATAAATAGTTGAGACCATCTAGTATTTCCATCAAAAAGATTGAGCAAATAGACTCCATTGGATAACCTTTGAACATCTATTTTAATAAAATCGTCTTTGATGGAATATTTTTGATGTAATAATTGCTTTCCATTGATATCAAAGAGCTTTACTATAAGCTCTTTTGATTTAAGTATTTCAGGTAACTTAATATTCAGAAACTGATTTGTAGGATTTGGGTATAATACGGTAATAGTGTTTTGTAAGGTTTCAGAATCAATACTAAGAGTCGTTGTATTCAACTGAATCCTATTACCTAAATCATCGTAGACATAATTCTTTTCTGCTCCATTATTAAAAACAACCTTTACCAAGCGGTTGAGGTTATCGTATTCGTACTCTGTAGTTACCTGCTCTAGTTGAGCATTTACTATGAAGCCTATAAAAAATAATATGTATTTGATTGTTGCTTTCATTGCTAATTATTAATAGAATTTATTAGTTTAATAGTTTGAGTTAATGATAAATTTTGGTAAGATTCATGATTAAAAATTTCATTTAAAGATGCTAAAGCTTCTGTTTTCCAACCACCATCATTTAAATTTCTCTCTTTTTTTAGTACGCTCTCTATATTTAATCTATTTACTTCTCCCCCTAAAAATAACTCAATGTCTTTTTCAAAGTCTTCAATATCATTAAACTGATTAGGCCAATCATTCATTGCATTCAAAACTGCACAGAGAATACCTTTCTCTTCGTTCCTTAAGTTTTCACTTTTCGATAAATCTGTTATTTTTCTTTTATTAATTATCATAGCTTATTAAATATTCTTTGATGCCAATATTGATATTTTTCTTTTATATCAAATAATTCACCAGTAGAGTTATTTCTAAAATAGTGGATTTCGACCCTCTTCCCATTTATTTTTGCAGCCTCATAGACCTTTACCCAATCACCTGAAGAAGCTTTATTTAGGGTTTCTAAAAGAGATTTATCTTTTATATTCACTATAACTTCTCCAGCTTTCCTGTAGCTTGAGCCCATTACTTCTTCTACTGAGTTGTAAAACTTTGAGTTCTTTAACGATGCATACCCCCCCAAAGGAGCAACTAAACCTAAGAATGCGCTAAAATGAGCTTCATCTATTTCATCTTGAGTCGAATATGGATCATTTTCAATAGTATCTAAATAATAGACATCTATAGCACTTAATGAAATTTCTGCGACCACAAGTGCAGTTGGAATTAAAAAAGCTAACTCTCCATTTGGATCAATCCTACTAATCGGATTATTATCCGCATACGGATACAGGTTTGTACTCCAAATAGGGTCTTCAGTAAGAAACCTACCTATCGATGGGAGATAATATCTCGCTCTCATATAGTACAGATCTTGCAAATCATATTCTACCCCATAGGTACCAATATACTTGAATCTGTTAGGATCATTACTTGGCTCAACGGCATGAGTTATTTCTCCAAAATCACTATAACGATATAAGTGAGTTGTTTCACTTGATTCATTGGTAATTGCTACAGTGCTTCCGCGTATATCCCCATGATAATATTGCAAATCACCATTGGGTTTCATTCGAGCAACCAACATTCCGTTAGGATGATAGATGTAATAGTACTGTGGATTGTTATTTTGGTCTAACTCAATAAGAATATTGTCACGTAGAACATCACGAATAAACTTAGTGGTTACCCCGTTGTGAGTTACTTCAACTCTCTGACCAAAACCATTATACTTATATTCAAAATCGTTGTCAATATCTGAGTATGAGGTCAAGCGATCATCGACATCATAATTGAGTGTTACTCCAGAATCAATCCCTGTAGTATTTCCATCTAGATCAACTATATAGGGAATTCCATTAGCTTGTGTAATATGATTGTTTTGATTGTATGTATAACTTCCTGAAGAATTATTAAGAGGTAAGGAGGGGATAGCTGGCACCCATTCTATAGCATCAGTGATATTTCCTCGATTATCGATGCTGAATGTCGCATTATAGATAGAACCTCCGGTCGTTAGATCATTATGATAAATATCATTGAGTCTACCTGCGTCATCGTAATTATAATAAGTATTAAAGCTATTGGCATACTCAACTCTCTTCAACCTGTCATCTTTCAAATAATCGTACTCTGCTATGATTAAGCCGTCTTGCCCAACATTTCTCAATAGCCCTATTTTAGTTACTCTATTCTTATCATCATAGACGTAATATACCTTTAATTCTATTCCGTTAATATCGGGGTATTCGATATCATCTATCTTGCCCGTATCTTCATAATCATACTCAACATCAAATCCGTGTACTGTTGTAATTTTTTCAACTCGATTAAGGTTGTCGTATCGGAATGAAACGCTTCCTGCATCATTTTCAACATCTTCTAATAAGTTTCGACTGTTGTAATCAATATCTGTAATTGTTCCAGTCTCTTTAAGTCGCCCATCATTATCGTACTCATAGTCAATATCAGTTCCTGAGGGCTTGGTGAACTCAGTTAAAAAACCTTCATCAGAGTATTTATATTCTTTAGTAAGATTTCCAAAAGTCTCTGAGACTGGCCTATCTTGCTCGTCATAGCTAAATGAAGTAGCAATGCCATTAGCGTTAACGATGGAGGTTAAATTATCATTATCATCATAGTTGTAACTGGTGGTAAATCCACCAGAATTGGTCACAGAGGTAATATTATCGTTATCGTCGTAATCGTAACTAGAGGTAAGACCGTTATCAATTCGTTGTAACAAACGATTGACACCATCATAACTAAAACTACTTTCAATATCAGCAGGGGCAGTTATTGAAGAAACAGCCCCATCACTCTCATAGGTGTAATTAATGGTAATTCCTTCTTGATTGGTTACGGATTCTAATTGACCATGAGAATCATAATCATAAAAGATCGAGTTTCCAAAAGCATCTTCCACTCTGATAAGGTTTTCATCACCATCATAAAAAAACTTGGTAATGTTTCCGTTAGGATCGGTATATTCGGTTAGATTGTTGTCATTATCATACCCAAACTCCTCAACGACATCTCCATTTTCTTTGTCTATTTTGGTTATGTTTCCTCTCTCATCATATTCGTATTCAATACCTACTCCATTGGTATTTAAATTATCCGGTAGAAAAATATTAATGCCAGAGGTTGGGTATTCGATATTCACATTATCGGTATCACTTTGGTATGAAGTAACTCTTCCGTTTTGATTGAAAGTATAATTTTGAGTGAGACTGTTTCCACTAGGGGTGGGCTTCACTACCTCAGAAGTGTAACTATCCGATTGATGGTCAAAGTAAACCCCTACCGCTACAGGGTCGTCATTGTTGATTCTATAAGAAGAAAGTTTTGCATTGTTACTGTCATAACTAGCTGTGATCTTATTCCCTTTGGGTAGTTTAATTTCATCTAGCAGAAACCGATTGATTTGTTCTGAAAGTGGAGCATTGGCATTATTTTCTATATATCGATATCGAGTTCTATTGTTTTTGGCATCGTAAAACTTTTCCAATCGGTTATCATCATCTTCATCCATGTCAAAACGGATCTCTCTTCCTATAGGGTCAATAACTTTTTCTATATAATCAGTATTGTTAGTGTATTCAAAATTCAATCGTTTTCCTGATGGAGCTTCTACATATTCGATACGTTTTGTGTCATCTTCCTCTGCATTTTCATAATCAATTGTGGTTTTGTTGTCATTAGGATCCCTAATTTCCACTAGGTAGTACAAAAGTCTATCACTATCTAATCGCTGATACTTATAGCGAACTTGATTTTTTTTGGTTATGGTAATAACTGTAGAGCCTTGATCAATTTCATCATACACTCCGAGGGTTACATACTCGTTTTCATCCTCATTGTATACATGTATAGTTCCATCTGGCCAGACGATGTAATAGTAATCGATATTTTGATCACCTACATTGTTTTCTCTGATAATGTACGAATTGTAGGTGTGTGACCATCCTTTACCTAAAGGACGTATTGGAAAATAGTCATCAGGAATTTCTACCATTGATGTACTGTAGAAATGAGAAAAATTTAGATTCATCTTCCGATCTGGTATGGCAAAACTATTTTTAGCATAATGACTAAATACACCATGTTCAATTCCACGAAATTGCCCTAAGGTTTCAGGACTGTATAACCCTGGATTAAAATAATTGTTACTGTCTTTGAGCTCTGATTGAGTAGGGGGATCAACTAATGAAGATCCTTCCAAAAAATCAATATAACCTTCAAGTTCATTTGCATTTATACTTCCTTGAGGGATAAAAGAAGATGAACTGGAGAGCATCCCAAGATTATATGCTGTTAGTATGTGCTGATAATATAGGGTTGAAGCATTTACATCGTTGTAGGGAAGGGAGCCTGTCAGATTAAGAGGAACCTTATATGCTTCTAATAATGTTTTGATCACACTTGTTCTATATGGAATTGAACCAGCATTAAAAGAACATAAATCCCGCCTTAGTACAGGAATGTTGTCTTGAAACTCAAGATAAATTAGTAGACGTGCTTTTTTTTCAAATCCTCCACTTCCTTGCAAGTCAGGGTAGACAGCAGGATAATTTGCTGCTGGATATTCATCTGGATCGGCTCCATTTCCATAAATGGATCGAAAGACTTCGTTGGTAAGATAAGTTTTGTTTACCGTTTGTGAAAATCCGGTGTTGAGCGAGAAAAAAAGAATAAAAAAAATCCAATGCTTCATTTTGAGTGCAAAAATTTGCTCTGAAACTATAACGAAACGGTTATATAAAAAAGCTATTAACCTTCTCCAACACATATATCACCCTACAGGGTGCAGCATTTTTATGCTTTAGAGAATTAAGAGTTACTTTTAGCTGTGATTTTTGAAATTTTCCAGCTCCTGATTGTAGATTCTAATAGCTCTAGATTGAGTAAAGTTTCCCTCTAGCTTTTGAATTTTATAGACCTTATCTCGAAGTGATTGTCGCCTAGATTTTACAGCATCAATGGATATAAAGAGTTTTTCAGAAAGCTCTTTTGGTTTTAGGTCTAGTAGCCAAGCTTCCCAAAACTCAATATTTTGTGAAGACAGATTGTATTTATCGATAAGGTATTGTCTAAAACCTTTTTCAAATTGTTTTTTAAGCTTACGAATTTTAAGCCTGTGAATCATAAAAAGGATAATTCCTAAAAAAGCAATAATTCCAATGCCTATAAAGATGTATTGATTAGCAGCTAACTTTTTATCTTTAGTTAAGAGTTCGTTTTGTTTTTCATCTAACTCAAACTCAAATTGATTGAACAGATCTTTATGCCTTCTATCTGCAAGGGCTAAGCTGTCCTTAACATGATTATATTTTTGATATAGCTTTTTAGAATCATCGCCTTTATAGACATCGGCAAGGAATTTCATAGAAGCTAGATAGTCACGATAATTGAGGATTTGTTTGGCAAGAACATTTGCAGACCTAGCAAAAGAAATGACTTTTGTAGTATCTTTTTCCCACAGATAATACTCAGCGAGATGAATTTTATTAATCACGATTCCGTCTTTGTGAGCGATTTTCTTTCGGATGTTAAGAGCTGTTTCCATAGCCCCTGATCCTTCTTTCTTTTTTCCATACAGAAAAAGTGCATGACCATAATTATCCAACATCATAGCATAGGTCTTAGGGTGTTTTTTATAAGCATTGCTGTCTTTTATAAAAGGTTCTAGTAAGTCAATTGCTTTTGAATAATGAGCAATGTCTTTATAGACCTTAGCTAAATTGTTAATCGATTGTAATTTTAGATGCGGATACTTGGTGAGCTTTTCCCGAAGAGTCAATGATTTTAAGTGATACTTGATGGCATCGGCAGAATCTTTTTGTTGGTTAAAAGAAATTCCCAAATTATTATATGCTGACGCTACTGATCTTTGCTGGTTTGGATTGATATACTTTAGTGATTCAAAGGATGTTGCAATACTCCCGGCGTAATCATGAATGTTTTTTCTAAGGATTGCATTATTGAGAAGTGTTCTTCCAATGCCAGAAGAATCTTTAAGACGCTGATAGATGTGTTTACTTTTTGTAAAATAGTAAAAAGCACTATCGGGTCTTACCGCATGGTTTTGAAAGTAAGAACCGGTAAACTCTAAGGTGTTGGCATAAGAAGCTGAATCTTTTCTTTTTTTTGAAAACTTAAGATGTATTTTTCGAGCTTTATGGAATAAATCCCATTGTTTTTTTACGTAACTACGATAAATAAAATCATGTAAGCGTCTGTTTTTTAAAGAATCACTTTTTGTCTGAATGATAGTTTCAAGTTCTGATTGCTCAACCGATTGCCCAAAAGAGAAACAAGTAAAAAAAACGCAAATAAGTATTAGTGGAAAAATCCGACTCATTGGAATAACTAGTAATTTTTTTTCGGGACAGGTTAAAGATAGAAAAAAACAAAGCCTTTTACTGTATTTCAAGTAAAAGGCTTTTCAAACATTAGAAGAGCAAATTTAATCACCACCCTTAGGAGGAATTACCGGATCATCTCCTTCGTCTCCTGTGCTGTAAGTAGGAATAAGTATATCATCGCTTTCGTCGATTGAGCATGATGTTGTTGTTCCAATTATACAGAGTGCAAACAAACAATAGAGGATTCTTTTTTTCATTTCCCTCATTTGGTTTTTCCAATTCAGTACCTAGGATTCTGGTAATTGGATGTTACACAATCTGTTTTGCAAAACGCTTTTGAAAGAGCCATCAATTGGTGCACAAGCTCTATTTCGATTGTAAAATTAGCTATGGAATTACTATGGAATTTCATCTTTGAGAGAACCTCTATAAATGGCGTGAAAAAAACAAGAAGTAGCGTGGAAATGAAAATTCTCAAGCAAAAAATAGGTTCACCCTACAGGGTGAAATTTGTTTACACTTCTTGTTTAAGGTAATTTACGTGGAAAATTAGCAGCCTGATTGCATAGATTTGATTTACTCAGATCATAAAAAATGAAACGCAGTCTCAATTTTAGAAAAAGAATTATCGCTCTTTTGGTTATTGCTTTGACATTTATAACTACTGTGAGTTTTGCTCAACAAGCTAAACTAGACAGTCTACTTTTAGAGTATAGAAAGCACCATAGTGATTCCTCAAAAATCAAATTGCTTCAAAAAATTTGCACGCAATTTTATTATACCGATAGTAAAGCAGGGCTTATTTATCTGGATACTTTAATGCTCCTTTCTAAGAAAACAAGAGACTACAAAATGCTCACTTTTGGTAATCGATATAAAGCAAACCTGCTTATAACGGAAGGGAAGTTTGGACAAGCCATCTCTCTATTTAAAAAAAACGTGCAAATTCTAGAGGGGATTGGGCAAAAGAAAAACCTATACTCTGACTATTTAAACATAGGAACTACATATAGGTATGCAAGAAATTTCAAACAAGCGGAGCTCTATTATGAAAAATGCATTGAGATTATTGAAAAGTACGGCAGGAAAGATAAATACATTGTAGTTTATAACAATCTCGGGGGAATGGCATTCTCCGAGGAAAATTTTGAGAAGGCAATAAAATATTACGTCAAAGCACTAGAGCATAAAGACTTTAACAAAAACCCAAGAAGATATATCAATACACTGACCAACCTTTCGGTTTGTCATTATGAGTTAAAACAATATGGGAAAGGAATAAAGTATGCACAAGAAGGGCTTAAGATTTCTAAGGAAATTGATTTTACAATAGGGATTGCCGATAATAAAAAGAATTTAGGGAAATGTTTGAAAGCTCTCGAAGTAGATTTGTACAAAGCCATTGAGTACTTTAAGCAAGCTATTGATCTTTATAAAAAGCTTTCTGATAATGTTTTCTTGATTGAAGCGTATTCAAATTTGGGGGAAACCTATGAGAAGATAAAGAACTACCCACAAGCGATTGTTTATCATAAAAACGCACTAGAGTTATCTCAAAGAATTGAAATGAAAGATAACGTTTTGAGTTCTAAAGTATTTTTATCTAGGGCATTGTTTCAAAATGGAAAAGTTGATCAGTCAGAAAGGTATATAAATCAGGTTTTAAATCAAGGCTCTAGCAAATATTTACTTAAAACAGTTTTGGCAAGTGTATATAAGACAAAAGCTGATATTAGAAAAAGTAAGCGGGATTACAAAAATGCTCTTATCTATTATGAGAAATACAAAGTATTAAGTGATAGTTTGCTTTCTGCTGAAAAGCTAAAAGATATCAATGAGATTGAGACTAAATACGAAACCCAAAAGAAAGAAGCAGAAAATGCCAAGCTAATACAACTGACCGCCCAGCAAGAGTTGGAACTGGAGATAGAAAACAAACGGAAGTGGTTTTTTGCTATTGGACTTGCGACCTCAATAACTATTCTGACGGTCTTTTTCTACTTCTACCGAAAAAACCAAAAGCAGAAAAAGATCATTGAAAAATTACAGAGAGAACTTCACCATCGTATCAAAAACAACCTTGCGATCATTGATACTTTTATTGATACGGCAAAAGATGGAATGCCAGATAAAAAGGGAAAACAAAAGCTCTCTGAGCTCCAAAATCGCATTGAAAGCATCTACAAAGTACACGAGCTATTGTATAAAACCAAAGGAAGGATTACTCAGGTATCTGCTAAAGAGTACATAGGTGCTTTGATAAAGGGCGTGCAACAATCGTTTTCTGATAAGCCTGTAACCATCTTAATGGATATTGGTTCTGAGGTAACTTTTGAGGTAGAACAGTCCTTTCCTGTTGGACTTATTGTCAATGAATTTTTGACCAACTCCTATAAATATGCATTTAAAGGAAGAAACGACGGAACAGTGACTATCAGCATTACAGCTCAAGGTAAATACTACCGAATAGATCTTGCAGACAATGGAATCGGATTACCTAAAGATTTTGATCTAAACTCAGTTGATACTTTCGGTATGGACGTTATCAAACTCCTTGCCGAGCAACTTGGAGGAAGCTTTGAGTTAAATGGGGCTGATGGAGTAAAATTTCATTGCTCTTTTGAAAAGAAATAAACTAAACATTACCCTAATATTATGAGAGCGCATATATTAATAGTAGAAGATGAAGCACTTTTGTACAAACGCCTAAAAAAAGTACTGGGAAAAGAACGATACACGATTGATGATTTTACACCCAGTGTAGAAAAAGCATTAGAGAGAATCCAAAAGAAGAGACCTGATATTGTCCTTTTAGATATTGATCTACAGGGTAAACTATCAGGATTGGATTTGGGCAAAATGCTCTATGAAACTTATGGCATTTTGTTTATCTATCTTACGGGATTTGATGATGATAGGACTTTTTACGAAGGACTTAATACACATCACGAGCATTTTATTGTTAAAAGTAAACCCAGGCTCAATGAAAAAGAAATCATTCGTTCCATACATACAACACTTCAAAAGAGAAATAGCGAGACCAACGTCTTTTTCAAAAATGGCATAATGGGGCTTATTATGTACCTCAGTGATATGAAAGATACCAGTCATAAAGAAATCACTAAAGTTCCGGTACAGTTTTCAGATATCAGCTTTTTTACCGTTAAGCCTTTTATAAATGAAGATGATAAACAGGAGAGGCTCAAGGCTAATTATTTGTGGTTTCAAACCAAAGACAAGAATTACTATTTCTTACGTTCGTCCTTATCAGATATTATCGGAAAACTCCCTTATCATTTTGTACGCATCAATGAGAGCTATATTGTAAATATTTCAGCCAAGCACCTAACGGGGCAGATCAGCGAATCAAGAATTTCGGTTGTAAACCAGATGTTTACCATTAGTGAGCGATATAAGAAAGAGGTGAAAAATCGGTTTAAATTACTCTATGAGTAGTAATATAGGGAAACCTCTCACGTAAAACACCTATATATCCACAAGGAATAAACTACTTTTCACCCTGATTATAAATGACATTGCTACCTATATCACTTTTGTGGGATAACCATAAAAATGATATAGATGAATCGTAAAAAATCTAAGGTAGAAGTTGTAAGCTTCTATCATCCAAAAGCGGATCAGCTGATTACAAAAAGAATTCCGCTCATTCAAAAAGAAGTCGTCACCTATGCCATAGATATGGCCAGGCAAGGAAGACCACAACTTAACGATCCACAAATCTTATTTCTTCCTAAGATTAAAAGCTTGTTTGAGGTATTACTGGAGACAGTACTCAAGATCATTGGAGCTTTTGCTGTACTTAGTAGAACAGATGATGATCTTGTAAGATCGTATGAAAAGGAGCAAAAGGCACTTAAGGAAAAGCAAGCAAAACTATCTGAAGATATTCGTGTGTTACAAAAAGAACTTTCAGAGCTTTCTGATATTTCTCATTTAATAAGACGATGGAAATACAAATGGAGGTTAGTGCTTTTGACTCTTAGTATTGGAGAAGTTGCTGTGAATTATAAAATTCTGCTCATTGTTACTCCAAATCAGGCTACTGCTCTAGTTGCATCGGTTGGTCTTTGCACGGTGTTATTTGTCATTGCTCACTCGTTTAAAGATGTATTAAACTATTTTTCACCTAAATCGATAAAGCTTTTAGTAGGAATGGGAATTGTCATAGGGGTACTTCTATTACTCTATAACCTTAATACCATTCGAATTTCCTATATGCAAAATGAGGGACAACTTACCTCTGGGGTTTCTCAGTGGAGTTTTGTGATTATCAACTTTGCTATGTGGATAGCAGGGGTGATTATCGCTCTTATCTACAAACCTTTAAAGACTGATATTGCTAAGAATATTGAGTACAGCAAAATCAAGGATCAGTTAAAGGAAATTCAAAATAATATTCGAGAGATTGACGATCGACTCTTAGAAATTCCACAGGAATTGGAAAAGAGGCTCTCACAGATGAAAAATTTGCGTTTTATGGCAAAGCATTATGAGAATGCGATCGCTTCAGAATACAAATCTGCGGTTAGCCTTTTTATTTCAAAGAACCTTTTTCAGCGGAAAGATGGTGTTAGCCCAAAAGCCTTTCTGGAAGAACCTACAAAGCTTAAAACTTACTTTGATCACATCCTCATAAAAGAAAGCACATGAAAAAGTTAGCAATTATACTTATTGTGCTTTTTATAGGGTGTGATAAGCACAACCCCAAGACTCAGTACTTAAGCACAATTATTGATCTGAGTGAAGAGGGAAGCTACAAGCCTACGTCGAAGGAAATACTCTCCTATCTCAAAAAGGGACACCACAGCGATGGTATTGAGATTTCCTTACGGTATGTATCGGAAACGAGGTACGCTCCGAAGTACCAGTTTGTGCTACAGCAAGGTGAAGTCGGCTGGCTCTCTAACGAGGATACGCAGAGAAGAAAGAAGAGACTGCTATTAAAGCAGTTTAAAGACACGCTCCAGAGTACCCTAGAAAGTCAACAACCCTTGCAAAGGTCAGAGATCTTCCGACTGGTGGTAGATGAACTGGAACACCTGTCGAAGCAGAAAGGGAAGCGAACGCTCTTGTTGGTTTCTGATATTAAGGAGCACAGCTCGCTCTTCTCGATGTACGACAAGGGTCAGTTGCAAAAACTCCTGAGAGAACCAATGACTCTAGTAGAACTGTTTCAGGATCATGTGGTAATTCCTGAGAATCTCTCCGGAATTACCCTACACATTCTCTACAGACCCAAGCCAGAGGAAGACCTCGGGTTCACCGCTATGGTTGCTCTTTACCGAAGCTTATTTGAATCAAGGGGAGCTACCGTGAAGGTATCTCAGGTACACATCATAACGCTTTAGTTATGAGTAGCAAAGGAAGCACATTTGCAAAGGCTCTGGGAGGAATCCTTAAAGGGATATGGAAGTTACTGTTGCTATTGATATACGCCATAGCACGGATGGTAGAAATACTTGCAGGCTTTGTTAGCAAGGTTACAGAAAAATTCATTCACTAAAAAATTTACGAAAAATGATAAAGTTACTAATCGACACACTATCTGACATGGCAAAAGAGGGAAGCGAGTTTGCCTTGGACGCCATCTCAGGATTCGGCAAAAAAGAAAAGCTCCTCTCTGCCAAGTTTGGAAAAGAGAGCAGTTTACTCTCCAAGAGAAACGAGGGGCTTTCCCTTACGGGAACCAAGTTTTTAAGTATTCAGAAGTCCAAGGAACACGTGATGTTCTTTGGACCCTCAGGATCGGGAAAAACGACGGTATGCCTGATACCCAGTGCCATTCGCATCGGAAGCTCGAAAACTGACTCGAGCATGATCATCAACAACCCTTCGGGAGAAAATGAAAAACTCGAAGCCTTTTTAGTTTCCAAAGGATATACTGTCCTAAAGTTTAACCCAAACGATAAAGGACGTTCGATTTACTACAACCCTCTGGCTCGAATAAAATCCTCTACGGATGTGATGAAGATAGCTGAAATGCTTGTCGTGAAGGGGAGCAAAAAATCTAAGGACTTCTGGCAAATTAAGTCGGTAGAACTGATTAGTTTGATGATCGAGTTTCTCTTAGGTCATGCTTCTAAAGTGCATCAGAACATTGCTAATGTATATTATCTGCTTCAAAATCTTGCAGGTGATGAAGATACTATTAACAGGCTTTTTGCAGATAAGGCAACAGAAAAACAGTGGCACGCATACAAGGCGGTGATTGCCAACAGTGAGAATACCAAGGCGAGCATTATCTCTTCTGCCATTAGTGCTTTGTCTTTTGTTGGGAACTCACCTGAGCTATGTGACGTTACAAGCGTAGACAATTTTGATTTTTCAAGGCTAAAATCTGAAAAGATTTGCCTGTTTTTAAACATCAAAACTATGGACATGCAGTTTTATAGCCCCATATTGGGGTTGTTCTTTGAACAGCTCTTTTCAGAGCTAATGAATGACATTCCCAATCCGACAGATAATCCACTGTTTTTACTAATAGATGAACTTTCTTCAATTCCGCTACCTAGCCTACCAGTGGTGATAGCAAATGCGAGAAAATACTTCTCTATTCTTGGGATACTTCAGAGCGAATCGCAATTGAGCGAAAACTACGGTGAGCATTCAACTAAAACCATCTTAAACAACGCATGCAAGGTGTATATGAGTGGACTAGATACCGAGTGTGAACGTATCTCTAAGGCTCTCGGAGAGTACCAGTATTACGAGGACAAGGAGAAGAAGATTTTGCGTACCCGAAAACTGATGACCGCACAAGAATTACGCACAATGAGTAGAGACAGGGTCATTATTTTGCCTAACGGTGGACTTCTTCCTCTCTATTGTAAGGCAACACCTTTCTATAAAAACAGAAGGTATCTCAGGTACATGGAAATGGAGCTTCCCGAAGACTATGAGTCAGGATTCCAGTTGGAATACACGGCTCAATACCTGCCACTAGACAAATACAAAACTCAGAAAGATGGGGACAAAAAATGATGTGCTTACAAACGCTCCAGCGAAACTGCTGGAGCTTGCCGAGAAGGGGCTTCACAGGCTCTTTTTTAAGGCGAGCAAGGTAAAGCGAACTGTAAAAAGACTCGATAAGAGGAAGGAGAACAAAGAGCAGAAAAAGTTCAGAGAACAAGAGTTATTGAGCAAGGTTGAACGCGATGAAGCGGATGCGTTTTTTGCTTCTGCTCTAAATAGAAATAAAGCTCAGCAAAGACTCAGTGAACTTAAACAAAACAATACAGACCAAGCCAAGGAACCAGATCGGTAACTATAAATAAAACTAAACACTATGAAAAATTTACAAAACTACTTAGCACTTTATCTCTTTATAATAGAAGATCAAAAGGTTATTGATCCTGATGAATTATTTAACACCTACAATAGAGAGGAAATCGAAAAGGTCGTTCTTTCAGCGATTAAAGAGTTTGCAGAGTTTGACTATGATAAGTCCAGCAAATACTTTACTCGAGATATGGAGGGAATTATGTTCGCTACTGAAGTTGTCGAGTTGGAGAAGATTAACTCTCTACATGAGCTTCACGATGCCATTGATTATTTGCTAAGGGGCTACCACAAGCGTCTTAACCTAATAAAGCAATCAAAGGAGTTTTCTCTTCCCGACAAGTTATATAAAGCTCCTAAAGAGGTGCAAAATATCTCAAGAAAACTAGTCCTGAACTTTCTAAAGGAGAGTCACCAGATAGAAGGTGAAAAGGAGCTCTTTGAACTAGGCGAAGCAAAACACCGAGAAGCTATCTACGACATGTATAGAACCTTCACGGGTTGCATTCCAAGAGAAGATAGTCCAGGAAACATTTATTTCTCTTTTCTAGAAGATCCCAATTTAAAGCTCAGCTATGGAGGTCTCCCTGATTTTGATAACAACAAAGACCTCTTTTCTCACATTAGAGACATGCGAAAGATAAAAGAGAAGACGCACCAAATGCTTCAGGAAACAACTCCTCAACGTATGGCAGAAATCAAAAGGCTCGCCAAGGATAAGCAAAAGGATAACCAGAGAGAACAATAACCACTAAAACCAAATACTATGAAACTGATAACACCAGAATTAGAAGCACGATTTAAAGAGATTGGAGACCAATCCGAAAATGAAAACCCGCTTATTGTAGCCAAGTTTTTTGATCCTTTAGGTTCAGCAACATGGTATGCTACCGAGTATGACAAAGAAACCAATACTTGTTTTGGATATGCCACAGGTATGTTAGAAGATGAGTGGGGGTATTTTTCTGTTTCTGAGCTCGAATCCATACAAAGGTTTACTACGGTTGTAATAGATGGAGTGAGGCATACCTCTAAGCTAGGACTTTGGATAGAAAGAGAAATTGACTTTAAAGAAATACGCTTCTACGATCTGTTTCCTGAAAAGGGACGGTTAGCTAAGCTAAATAACAGCAAGAAAGAAAAATCACAAGACCAAGAACGCTAATGGAAAAGAATAGCAAATACAAAAGTGTCCATGAGTACATGGATGTTTTTTTTACAGGTGAGAATCCTTCCGATAAGGAGATAAAAAAAGCCAAAGAAACATATCGAAAACTGTATCAAAAACACTACCGAGAAACCTACAAAGAAAACCATACTCAGATTACCTTTCGAGTATCAAAGCACCAGTTTGGACAGCTCAAAGAGTGTGCTAAACAAAAGAAAATCAAGGTCACAACCCTTGCCAAGCAAAGGGCTCTGAAAACAACTGCGAATGACAATGTCAAGGTTAAAATTCAGCTCTCGGAACTGATGGACATTATTGAAGAGGCTCTTTATAAAAATAGGGGTATAGACCCCATCAGCATTCTAAATGGATTGGAAAAGATAGAAGAGCAGTTATGATTGTAAAAGCCATATCCCATAAGAGCGATAAGAGGTCAGCTATGAAAAAGCTACTGGACTACTGCTTTGCCCCTGAAAAGACAATGGACAAACAGTGTGGCCGAGAAGCTGTGTTGGTAAAACGTCACATTCGTGGCTATGATACAAAGAGGTGGGTGGACGCCTTTAAGCGTAATGATGAGAACAGAAGTTTTACCCATAAGAACAGGGTTGTTCTCAGGCATGAGATTGTTGCATTCTCACCAGAGGACAATCACAAAATTACAGTAGATATGCTAGAAGAGATTGGTGCTTGGTACTTAAGAAACAGAAGTGAGTCAATTGGCGTTTGTGCGGTGCATTGGGAAGAGTCTATCCACCTGCACTTTGTCATTGCAGGGGTTGGTTTGGATGGTAAATCTACCCGCATTAGCAGAGGGAACTTCAAGGCTTTTAAGATTCGTTTGCAGGAGTACCAGAAACAGAGGTTCCCGGAGCTCAGTCACTCAATTGTTGAGCACTCAAAAAAAAAGCCCTCTCGCTTCGCCTTACGCAGAAAGAAAAGCATATGAAAAAGTCTCGTGGGGTGCTCTCAGAAAAAGAGAGACTCAGTCTCTTAGTTAAAAAAATAGCAAAGCAATGTAAATCATTGGATGAACTCACTAAGAAGCTCCGAGAACAACAGTTACAACCTTACTATAGAAAAGAGCTACTCGCTGGAGTACGGCTTGGAAATAGGAAGCTACGCCTTACTACCTTAGGTGTTGATAAATCTCATTTAAAAGCTCTTACTAGAGAGCAGAAAAGGCTAGACGGTCTTCGCTGCAAAAATCAAAAAAACCGTAGAGGTAGAGAGTGGTAAAAGGCATTTTATTGTTGTGAAATGTGCAAGGATTACAAAGGAGCTTTTTATAGTAAAGTTAAAATAACACTTTAATTTAAATGCCTAATAAACCTACTTTATTTAAGTATATTTAAAATCATTTTGAAGTATTTATTATGAGAAAAACAACTATTTACCTTTTAGTACTAGTGAGTTCTTTCAGCTACGCTCAAACACGTAATATACTGAATTCTATTGAGAATCTCTATAAAGAAGGTAAATACAAAGAAGTAACTCAACAAAGCTTTCAAATTCCTCCCGATCCAAATACTACTGATAGCTTGTTTTATGCCGAGTTACTGGCATTGCAATCCAATGCTCATTATGAATTGAGCAATTACACAAGAGCAATCGAACTAGCCAACCAGTCGATTCTTTATACTCCGAATAACGAGGGAGGTCAAAATCTCAAAGGGATGATGTTATTCGACCGAGCTTTTTCTGAATATTCATTGGGAAAATATCGAACATCTTATGAATCGGTGAAAGAAGCTGAGTCTATATTAACAACGTTAAAAGCTCCAAATTTAGATTATTTACTATCCATTTATGCCGACATTGCAGGCACAGCAATAACATATGGATATTTAGAAGAGGCGGAATATTATATTTTAAAAGGGATTTCGGTTTATAAAGAGAATAAATCGAAGGTAGTGGCTGATAAGAATCAAGCTTCTAAAGAGGTGTTATTCCGATACAAACTTGTAGAATTGTACAGTTCAAAAAAGCAAGAAAAAGAATTAGTGAAACAAATTCAGGAGTTTTCAAAAATGAAAAACCTAAGAAGGTTTAATGATGTCGAGAATTTGATGTATGCTGTATCTTTAAATATAGTGGGTGACTTTTATCTCAATAATTTGGAAGATTTGGAAAGAGAAAGTGCCCTTTTAGAAGGAGGTAAATACATTGAGAAAGCTCTAACAATACTAGACAAAGAGAAATACCCAAAGAACGAAATACAATTCAAGTTCAATATTGCGAAGCAGCTTAGATATAGTAAAGAATACCAAAAAGCATTGTTTGTCAATAAAGAAATTATTGAACGTGTTGAAGCAAACGATGAGCGACTTCCTTTTTTTCATGCTCAGAGAGGAATTCTATATTTAGAACAAGGGAAATTTAGTGAAGCTAAGGTGGAGCTTTCAAGAATGATTACTCTAATTCACAGAGGTGAGAAATTATCGTCAGATTTTTCCAACTTTCAACCAAGTGAAGAATTGCACCATACAGGTTTATTAGTTGAGATTCCTGGGATTATTCAAAAACATTTTCCAGAACATAGAGATGCTTTACAACTTTCCTCTCAAATGTATGTAATAGGACTTCAGCAATTCAAAAATTGTTATAGAAAAGAAGAACTAAATGATAAGTTAAAAAGCTATTACCACTTAGCAATTGATGGGATCTTAAAAAATGGTAGTTTAAAGGTAGGAGAGATGGTAAATGCAATAGAGAATATAGAGAATCGATTGGCGTGGAAAGAATTCTTACAAAACAGAAAACATACCAAAGAGATTTTACCCGATTCTATTTTTAATAGAGAGCTTCAGTTGAGAAAGGAAATAGTGCAACTAAGGAAGAAGAATGATAGTTTACAAATCATTGCCTTAGAAAAACAAATTGAAAATCATAGAGAATATTTACAAAAGAATTTTCCTGCAATATCATCATCGATATTTAATGAATTCAAATATGAGAATTTTCAAAAGCAATTAAATGAAAACACTTGTGCTTTGAAGTATAAAAGAATAGGAGATAGGATGTATCTATTCAGGATAACACAAGATGAAATAGATGTATCCCCTATAGAATTTGATACAACACTACAAGAGGAAATAAAGGGATACATTAGAATTCTAAAAACTAGAAAAGAAGACCTTGAGAAAGGAAACAATCTATATAAAAAAATACTCCCTTTTTCCTTAAGTGAGTTTGAACAAATCATCATTTTACCAGATGATATTTTGTACCACCTTCCTTTTGAGGCATTGGTTGATGAAGATTCAAAATATTTACTTTATAATCAATCCATTTCTTATGCATCATATCTTGTTTTTGCGAATAAAAAACAACAAAACCAGACAGTTGAAGAGATACAGATTTATAGACCCAATTATTCTAATAAAATCACCAATAGAAGTTCTGTAAAGTTGAATGGAGCTAAAGAAGAAACAGAGAAAATCAGCGAGCTTTATAAAACGAAATTATTTGAAGGAAGCCAGTCAAGCAAAAGCTTTTTTCTGAACAAATCACCTGATGCAAAAATATTACACTTGTCGATGCATGCTTCAATTAACGGGCAACACCCAGAGTTGAGTTATTTTATTTTTTCTGAAGACCTAGGTCAAAAATTGTATTTAGAAGAGTTGTATGGAATGAAGTTACAAGCTGATTTGGCTGTTTTAAGTGCATGTAGTACAGGAGAAGGAGCAATGGACGATATCAAAGGACATATTTCATTACAAAGGGCGTTTACATATGCAGGCGTTTCTGCAACGGTTTCTAGCTTGTGGGAAGCTCCAGATGATGCCACACAGCAAATAATGGTCTCTTTTTACAAACATTTAAAAGAAGGGAATTCAAAATCGAAGGCATTACAAATGGCGAAAATAGACTATTTAGAAACGAATCAAGAGCCTTCTTTAGCAGTACCTTATTATTGGGCGGCATTTACCATTTCAGGAAATACAACTCCACTGGACAAAAATAGTTATTGGAACTACATTGGAATTTCTTTGATTCTACTGATTGTTTTCTTCTTTAGAAGAAACCTTAGAAAGGCTTTCAAGAATTCGTAAAACTTGTTCCTTCCTGTAAGTAGACGATCCTTTTAATTTTTGAAAACTTTTTCTAGCCTTTTGCACTTTGTTAAGTTTCAAATAAGTAAGGCCTCTATACCACAACACTTGATCTCTTTTTTCATGATCAAGGGAGATTGCATCAAGTAATGAAAGAGCCCTCTCAGGGAGGTTGTTGTGTAAATAAATATTTGCTTGATATAGGTTAATAGCCTCTGTATCAATAGAGCTAGTTCGAGTTAGTGAATCAAAAGCAACAAGTGCTTGATCATACTTTTTCAACTCGTAGTATGTAAATGCTCTTTCTGTTAAACTTAAACCTTTCAAATCTCCATTTCGAATAATAGGAACAACAGTATTCTTATACATGGAAAAATGAGTATCGTATATTTCTTCAGTAGACATCGTTTTATCAGAATTCATAAAGTAGACAATAAATGAAAGCAATAGAATAGCAGCAGCACTCATCCAATATTTCCAATAGGACTTCCTCTCAATTTCAGGACCTATAGTATTTTCATAGTCTTTGAATTCCTGAATAAGCTTATCGCGTTCAACAGATTTGATAATGCGTTTTACCTTATGGTCAAATGAATTTTGTTCTTCCATTACTTCTGTTTAAAGAGTTCTTTTAGCTTTTTTAAACACCGTGATTTCTGACTTTTTACAACATTTTTATTTTCATAATCCAAGGTTTCCGCAATTTCATCATTTGTAAAACCTCGATAGTAGAAAAGTGTCAGCACCTCTTGACATTTCTTTCCTAGCTGAAGAAATACTTTTTTTAACCTCTGTAACTCTTCGTCGTTTTTATCATTCAAATAATCCGATACAATTTCCTTGTAATTGTATTCTCCCGAGATAGAAAGAGGAATATCACTCCTTTTATTTTTAACACGAATCTTTTCATATAAAATACGTTTCCCTATACTGAATATATATGTTCGTAAAGTACATGTCAGATTTTCTAGCCTTCCTTCTAAAGCCTGCTGTTGAAGTATAACCATAGTATCCTGATATGCATCAAGAATATCTTCTGTTGCCAATGAAAACTTTCTTGAAAAAGCAATAAAAGCAGATCTATGATCTGTATACACTTTTTTAAGGGTTTTACGATCACCAGAACTTAGAAGAGTAATTACTTCATTTTCCGTCATTAATGGTAGAAAGTTTAAAAGGTAAACAAAAATACACGATTTTTTTTCCTGTGGAAGGTCTTATGATTTTCTGAAAGAAAATAAGAGGAGAGTTAGAATAAAAAAATTGAAGAAAGATGTTAACCTTTTGAAGAAAATTGCATTAAGCTGAAATATTTTTAAAAATGATTATCAATTCAAATAGTAAGAAAATCGTCATATTGATAATGCTTCTTGCATTTTCAATCAACAAGACAGACGGTCAAATCTGGAAGAAACTAAAAAACAAAGTATCCAAAAAAGTAGAAGATAAAATAGATAAGAAAGCAGACAAAATTTTGGATAAGACGCTTTCGGATTCAGAAAATAAGAAGTCCGATGAAAAGGCTACATATAAGTTTGATGGAAGTGTAACCATTGAGATTTCAACAGAAAAAGGAGATACAGCATCCTTTGAAATTCTTTTTAGCAATGAGAATAAGGAAACGATTTGTATGATGATGGATAATGGTGAATCAGGACAAATCTATAATGTAATAACTGCAAAAAAAATCATTGCATTTATCAATGCTGGCGGAATGAAGATTAAGAAATCATCTTCAGCAGACCAATTTTCACAACTAGACAATTCAGACAAAGTACCTTCAAAAGAAGACTTAAAGAAAACAGGAAATGTCAAAACAATCATGGGATATACATGTCATGAATATTTCTATTCAAATGACGGAGGAAGTATTTCAGCGTGGATTACTAAAGATAATTTTCCTATCAAATCAAAATATGCGCCAATGCTAGGGATGACGAAAAAGAGTGCAATTGAAGGGTTTGTTCTTGAATTGAATTCAAAATCCAAAAGTGGAGAAAGAGCAGATGTTAAAGTAATTAAGATCGATGGAAAGAAAAAGGTAACCATCAATTCAGGTGAATATAAATCTATGTTTTAATGATGAAAAAGAAGATTTTATTTGCAGGGCTAATGGTTTTTATGTTGATCGCAACTGCTGGTTATAGTCAAAAGAAACCAAAATATTTTATCAAAATTACTTTTGATCAAGGGCCGCTAAAAGGAACACATGTTTTTACTCCAGAAAAAGGAAATTATTTGAGTCAGATCAATCTAGAACTTTTTGAGGGAGTAAGCAAACTAAATGCATCGAAGCTAACGACAGAAAGTGGTTTTCAAGTACACTATATATCTAGACCTTATCAGGGAGATTCCAAAGTAGGAGAACACAAGGCAAAAGAATACACAAGAGGTTGTGGAAGCTTAAACTTTATTGATTTAAAGAACAATCAATCTTATAAGAGGATTGATGGAGATTTCAGTGGGTGTACGAATACTAAAATCAGTTCCGTAGGAGGTTGGAAAAAATCTGTTTACAAAAGTAGAAGAAATGTATCGGGAAGTTTTTCTGATGTTCTTACAATGAAAATCAGAATGGATGATGGTACCGAGAAAATAGTAAAATCTAACATTGAAGTTGAATTTCAAGTTCAAGAATCACGAAGAAAATAAAGTGTTAGTTAAAAAATAACTTAAACACACTGTATAATCAAATAAGAAATTAAACCATTATGAAAATAAAACTATTCTATTTAGCCCTTATTATTTCAAGTCTAAGTTATGGACAATATAGTTTTGAACAAATTGATATTTGGTCAGGAAGCAATGGGAGTTCTCCTAGATATTTTACCAAGTTTGGAGGAGAAATGTACTTTCAAGCATTTGATATTACACCATCATTTAAAAAATTGTATAAAACAAATGGTACAACTTCGGGAACACAGGTTATTGCTACAAATTTGAATGGAGGAGCAGGTTATTCCCCAGAATCTATGTATGTAATGAATGGTGAACTCTTCTTCACAGCTACGGTTTCTGGAGTAGGTATGGAATTGTACAAAACAGATGGTACAGATGTAGGTACTGTTCTAGTGAAGGATGTCAGAACAGGTTCTTCTAACGGTATGGATAGTAATACAAATGATAGAGAAATCTTTGCTGAATACAATGGAGAGCTTTATTTCAGAGGAAATACAGATACTTCTATTCAATTATGGAAAACGAATGGTACAGAAGCAGGCACCGTAGCTGTGAAAGATTTTGGTTCTGGCAACTCTCCAAATTATATTCAAAAAGGAGAAACATCTACAATGGGACTAGAATTTGATAATGCGTTATTTTTTATCATGAATAATGAATTGTGGAAAACAGATGGTACGGAAGCAGGAACAGTAAAAGTAAAGGAAAACCTTTCAGGGATTAAAGAATTTATAGTGTTTGATGGATTATTATATTTTGTTGCAGGTACCGAAAGTACTCCTACAGGCTCGGAAATATGGGTTTCAGATGGAACATCTTCAGGAACCGTCTTAAAGTTTGATATTTTTCCAAATGATACGCAAAGTAGTGGATTTAATATTATAGGAAGTAATCCAAGAGACTTATTCATATTTAATAATGAACTTTATTTTACAGCTCATGGTTATTTAAATAATGAAAGTACAGGGAGAGAGCTTTGGAAATCAGATGGAAATTCGGTGAGCTTAGTTAAGGACATAAAAACAGGAAATAATGAAGATGGAATTAACCTACCAAGGTTTACTGTTTTTGAAAATGAATTATATTTTAGAGCCTCCGACAACACTACTTCTGATTTTGAATTATGGAAAACGGATGGTACAGAAAATGGAACGATAAAAGTTGTAAGTGTTTCAGATACAGGAGAGTCAATAGAGTTTTTGCATGCAACAGAATATGACGGGAAACTGTTTTACTTTGACTCTCAACAGCTTTGGGTAACAGATGGGACATCAATAGGTACAGAAGCCCTAACAGGAAACGCAAAAGAGATTATACTTATTTCTTCATTTGAACCTTTGGTGTATCAAAATAAGCTTTGGTTTAGCGGTACAGATATGGACAATGGTAATGAATTGACGAGCCTGTCATCTGGGACATTAAGTGCTGATGAATTTAAGGAAGAAGCCTTCCAATTATACCCTAACCCGGTTACAAACGAATTATCAATTCAACTTAAAGGAAGTCTATCTATAAAATTAATTAAGATTTATAATGTTTTAGGACGAGAAATTGATAATGTACCTTATAACAAAATAACTAAGAAAATATCTATGAAGAACCTTGATTCTGGAATTTACATACTTTTTTTAGAGTCAAATGAAGGAAGGGTATTAACTAAAAAAATTATTAAAAGATAAAAACATGTTTCGAATTAGATTCGTTTTTTTTGCCAAGGTAGGGATTGCAAAGGAGCTCCTTTGCCAAGATAGCATGTTGTGGAAACTATGTTTGTAGCAACATGCAATCTTGGGCATCCAAAAAAAAATGGATTGAGATTTGTCGTAAAAGCCAGTAACTTACGTTAAATCGAACCAAAAATGTCCTAAAAGATTGCCATTTGAAATTTGGCGAATCGACTTAGGACATTTTTCTCTAAAGGACAATTACGTTTAATTTACTCAGGCCACTCAACTCCCATAAATTTCTTTTTCTTCGTTATTCTCCAACCAGTATCGTATTTAATTAAGTTGATTTCTTTTTCCTCATATCTTCTTTTATGACAATTTCTAGGCTCATGGCGTTCACCTACTAATTCAGCAAACGGAGTTTTAGCATAGTCAATCCGTACAAGAACGGTTGCTTTATTTTTATCAGCAGAGAGAGAAATTCCCAATATTTTAGTAACTATACCTCTTGAGTAAATAACTTGAGCTTTAGCCCCACCAAAGCCATGCCGAGTGTCTTTGAAACCATATCTCTTCCGTGCTTTGGCTGTTCCTTTAAAGTCAATAACGGTATGTGTTCTTCTATCTAATTTTGAATGAGTGTCTTGGTAGCTTCGTGTGGTAATCAATCCAATTTTCTCCAGTTTTCTAATGGTACTTGCATCTTGTTTGTAGCTTTTCCAAGTGCTTCTTGTTGACTTTGTGATTTCACAGTAACAATTTTGAATTCGAAGTTGCTTTCGTGCTATTTTCAAAGCTTCACTCTTTGAAAGTTGAGCGCTACAACTCATAGAAAGCAAGGCAATAAAACAGGTGGTTAAAATTTGTTTTTTCATAATGCTTGATTTTTAGGTTAATAAGATCAAACATAAGAAAAAAATGTTTATAAATGATGTAATTTAATTGAGGTAATATAAAAGTTATTGAACTCTCATCTTTGTTTTAAACCCATTATTATGGCAAAACAGATAAAAAAGGATGAGAAAAAGCTGGATTCAAGAATTGTTCTAATAGCTAAAGAATTAGAGAGGATAAGGAAGGAAAGAGGCTATACCAGTTATGAGAACTTTGCTATCGAACATGGCATTTCACGAATGCAGTATTGGAGAATGGAAAAAGGAACAAACTTCCAATTTGAAAGCTTGCTTAAAATATTGGATGCACACCAGATAAGTCTTTCAGAATTTTTTAAAAGTTTTTGATGCAGATAACCGCATTTTTCAATGCGGTTTTACACTTCTCTTATTGTTTGATTATGAGTATTTTAGAGAGATTTTTAGAGGCGTTGATTATTGGGAATTAAATGCCTGAAACTCTATAAAACTCTATGAAAGAATTAGAAAGACTATCAAAACAAGCTTTAAAAAGAGAACTAGATAAAGGGTTTAAACCCTTAAATGAGCAGACTATTTGCTGTATGCCTGAATCGATTGAAAATGAAAAGGCACAATATATTAGTAGGTCATCAATTAATTTAATCGATTACATTCCTTCTAAAGATGATCCTATAACTTTTATTTGTGTGAATTTACATGTCTTTCAAGATTCAACAGGGCAAAAAAATTATAATGAATCTCATATAAAGGGATTTAGAGAGATCTTCGATTGGATAAATGCATCCTATCAAAATATATACGAACCAAACTATATAGGTGTATGTAATTCAAAACCAGTTTTAGAACAAAAAATAGATACACGAATTAGATTTGTTTTGAATAGGATTGAGTTTTATCAGGATGATGCTTTATGTAATCTAGGGGCTTGGGATTATACTCCTTTAGTAAATGCAATGCTTCAAAGAGATGCATCAATGAATTCACAATTGAATATCTTTTTGACAGATCCTGACAATCCTCAACCTGCCCTAGGATATACCCGATTTCCAAGCTCAAACTTATCATTTAAACAATATATTCATTCTTTTAGAAATCGGCTAAACCCAATACCTCCTTATTTTTTATCCCAACATTGGGCTCATGAACTAGGGCATGTTCTAGGGTTAACTCATACCTATAATGGAGGTGGGGCTTCACCGATTTGTGATGAAAATGATCCTTTTTATATCTATGATATACATGGATGCAGCCCCACAAAGCAATGCCCCATTCCTAAACCTTCTCTAAACAATAATAACCTAATGGGAGGTCAGGAGTCATGGACTATCACAACACTTCAAGCTGCAGTTATGCATTACAGTCTTCAAAATCTAAGTGTAGGTCAATATGCTAATAAAGGGTGTTGCTTTAAATGTGTAGCTTTTAGCGGTCAAGGAGATAATCATGTTTCATTTGGAACTGATAAACTTCTTAATTACCCAAATACAATATCTAATGAAGGGTGGAGTTGGAACGGATCAGAATTTATTACTCCAGTTGATGGTATTTATAATTTTTCTATTTCATTTGTTAAAGATACTTTCTATCATGGAGGTACTCAAGATGATGTACATATTATACTTTTTAAAAATGAATTATCTATTGGTCATGCTTGGAGTGGAGAAGGAAGTGGAAGGAGAAGTACTGGGAGTTTTCAGGTAAATATTAAACTCAAAAGAGGAGACAAGGTATTTACCCAAATTCATAGTGATTCTAAAAAGAAAAGACATGTTGCCTATTATGTTTTTAATGGGCATTTAATTTGTTCGAATTGTATTTGATATTATGTGAATTTTTTAGTCATCCATTTTAAAAAATAGAATGAAGAAAAAGGATTTGAATAGTTATCTATTTTTTACGTATTCTATCTAATTCTTTCAATCTCTTTTTCATTTGCACCTGTTGCGATTTTTCCAGTTGATCTTTCTCAACAACGGTGTCAATCATAATATTGACGACCTCTTGGTTGTACTCCGATAAGCCACTGAGCATTTCAACCTTATCCAACAAAGACTTATCCTTAACTTCACGAGACTTGAAGAGCTCTATGACTGGAACCTCTAGTGCCTCTGCAATCTTTTCAAGGCTTCCCAAGTTGGGAACCACCTCCATGTTCTCTATACGAGAATAGGTACTTGCCAGGAGTCCCGTCTTTTTCTCTATATCCTTCTGATATATCTTTTTCTCCTTTCTAATGGCTTTTAAATTCTGAGAGATGATTTGCTGTGTTTCAGTCATAATATCGTCTTAATTCACTTCAAAAGTAGGTCAAATAACTTAAAAATACAATTAAACACAAAAACATTTTATTATTTGTGTTTAAAAGCATATATTTGAATAAAATATGTGCTTCAAAAAATATGAGTCAATTTGATACTTCCAATAAACACCACTTTCTGTTCCAAACCGAGGAGCTTGAATTCCACATTTTAGGTGGTCTGGGAGCATACAGTTTGGATAGGTTGAAGGTAACGCTAAAGGTAAACAGGTGCGAAGATGAGTTCAATGCCATCCGTCATAACCTAGACCTATATAACCACAATGGGGTTGAAAAGTTTGTTAGGAGAATTGCCGAATACTTGGAAATCTCCACAGGGATTATAAGACGAAGCCTCCAAGAGCTCATCCACCTATTAGAGAACTATCGCATTGAGGTTTTGGATAAAGCTGAGGAAAAGGAAGCAGAAGAATACCTATTGGAGAAAAAAGAGCGTAGGTCGGCAATGGACTTTCTAAAGGCGAAACACCTGCTTAGAAACACCAATAGGTACATCGGGCAAAGCGGAGTGATTGGAGAAGAAACCAACCGATTGCTCATGTATCTCATCTTTACCTCTCGCAAGATGGAGAACCCGCTTCACTGTGTGAGCTTTGGAAGTAGCGGTTCAGGGAAGACTCATTTACAGAGTAAGGTTGCCGAACTCATCCCCGAAGAAGAGAGGCTCAGCCTCACTAGCTTATCAAGCAATAGCTTTTACTACTTCAAGAAGAATGAGCTTAAAAACAAGCTGGTACTCATTGAAGATTTAGATGGAGCCGATGATGTTCTGTATCCACTTCGAGAATTGCAAACCAAGAAGCGTATCTCAAAGTCGGTAGTTCAGAAATCACTCGGCGGACAGGGTAAGACCACCAACCTCGTAGTTGAGGGCCCTGTCTCGGTAGCAGGATGTACCACCAAGGAAAGCTTGTATGAGGACAACTCAAACAGGAGCTTTCTGCTCTACATAGATGAAAGCGAGGAGCAAGACGAACGTATCATGAATTACCAGCGAAAGATGTCGGCGGGGAAGGTTAACTACCAAGAGGAAATAGACGCTCAAACATTGCTTAAGAATGTACAGAGGCTTTTAACTTCAGTTACCGTTCGCAATCCGTTTGCTGAATACCTAACGCTTCCAAAGTCAGTCTTTAAACCACGAAGAACAAACGCTCACTACTTACAGTTCATCGAAGCGGTGACGTTCTACCACCAGCACCAACGTGAGTCGAAGTTCGACACCCAGACTGGTGAGGAGTATATAGAAACAACACTTGATGATATTAAAATGGCTAACGATCTGATTAAAGGCACCCTCCTTAGAAAATCAGATTCCCTTAACGGAGCCACACGAAATTACCTTGAGAGGCTCAAAGCCTACTTAGGGATGAAAAAGAGAGAGATGTTCACCAACAGTGAAATCCGTAAGAATTTAAGAATTGCCGAAAGCTCATTAAGGCGATACCACAATTTGCTTGTGCAAGAAGGGTATCTCAAAAAGCAGGAGACGCCAGTAGGCAGTTCTTTTTCTTATGTAATTGTCGATGTAGATGAGTTTGGTGATTTAGAAAAGAGCATCAACAAGGCATTAGATGTATGTCTTGAGAGTTTATTGATAGAAAAATAGTACCTGCCAGAGCGGGCTCCGCTCCGCCAGGGTCGCCATAGGGTCGCCATTGCAAAAATGGCGAGGATAACAACCTGATAATCAAAGAGTGGTGAGAGACTCGCCATAAAAATAGAAAAGTAAAAGGCTGGTAAGTTAAAAATGAAGAAATTACCAATACATAGCGAGACATTTCAGACTCTTTTGGAGTCCTATAAGTCATGGCTTGAAGTATTGGGATACGCTGAGTCTACGGTATACAATCTTCCGAACCACCTGCGTGAGTTCTTCTACTACTTAGAGAAAAAAGGACAGCGAGACATTAGTCTTATTACCAACCACACGATCAAAGATTACTACAAGCACCTATCAGGTAGAACCAATGCTCGAAGAGGCGGTGGACTGAGTAAGGCTTTTTTGAACAAGCATCAACAGGCACTCAAACTCTTTCAAACGTACTTGAAGGAACACAATGTGAAGAGGAGATTTGGAGTACACCTTAAAGGAGAAAAGATTGAACAGCAGAGAATCAAGAATGTACTTACGCAATCTGAAATCAAAGAGCTTTTCAATGCTTGTGATTATTCTCACATGCAGGAGCACTTCCGCCAAAGGGATAGAACTATACTTGCTCTACTCTATAGTTGTGGTCTCAGAAGAAACGAAGCAGTACACGTAAATTGCTCTGACATCCTTTTTGAAAAAGGACGTGTGTATGTTCGCAAAGGGAAGAACTACAAGGAGCGATTCGTTCCTATCAACACCCACAATCTGCAAATAATTGAGGAGTATATGTATGACGGACGACTAGACTTTTTACGAAACAAGGAAACCGATTCACTCCTCGTTTCTCATCAAGGAAAACGTATGGGAGATAAAACCATCGCTCTAAGGCTAGAAGCGATTATTGAGTCCGCAGATAACGAAACGATAAAGGAAAAGGGAATAACGCTTCATACGCTCAGACACAGTATTGCTACCCACCTACTTCAGAATAAAGTGCCGATGAAATCCATTAGTAAGTTTCTTGGTCACTCATCATTAGAATCAACACAAATATATACCCACTTGGCAATGCCAAGCGATAAGTTAGAAAAGTCAGGCGAGTATTATGGAGTTTCGTGAATACTTACATAGACAAGGCTACGCCAAGAGCACGGTTGAAACCTACGCTCGTAACAAAAATTTCTTTGTTCGTTGGTGCGACCAGAAGGGTTACAAGCCTTTTGAAATGGAATACAAGGATTGCCTCGAGTATGTAAAGAAACTACGCAGAGAAAAGCCCACAAAGAGCACCGTGAGGCATATTGTCGGGTCACTAAAGATTTACTTTAACTACCTCGTAGAAATCGAACACCGTTTCGATAATCCCGTTCAGAGTATCAATATCCGAGGCGTAAGCCGAACACTCAATCATAACCTCTTGGAGTTTGATGAACTTGAGGATTTATACTACAGCTATAGGACTGAAAACTTAGCATCCTTTGACGATGTATCGGTGGCGATTCGCAACAAGGTGATTGTTGGACTTATGGTCTACCAAGGGTTAAGTACCACAACGCTTAGAGCTCTCCAGTATGAACATATACAATTAGAGAAGGGAAGAATTTACGTTCCGAGTACCAGAAACTCAAACAGCAGAGTTTTAGAGCTGAAACCACAGCAGATGATTCCTATTATTCAATATTTAGAAAAGCACCGAGAATTGCTACAGGACAAACTACACAACTACTCTAATGATTTGTTTCTCTGTAACACTGAGAAGCTCGCTCTTATCAGTCGAGTTTTTACCAAGCTCAAGAAAACGAACCACAAGGTGACTAACAACAAACAGCTTAGGGCTTCTGTCATCTCCCATTGGCTAAAGAGCATTAACATTAGGGAGGTACAGTACATGGCAGGACATCGTTACATTTCTTCCACAGAACGATATCTGCAAGATGATCTTGAGAGTCTTCATGATTTGATTGAGAATTTACATCCTATTTCGTGATCTGAAGTTTTCGTATTAATTAAGTAGCCAAAAATTATTGTCCTTAAATCAATATTACCTAGCTTTATGGGATATTTAATTTTTTAAATTCTGCTATGGCTATAATAGAAAATGGAGATAAAAAGTATTCTACTCTTTTAAATGAAATCGAAACAGGGCAAATAAAAATTCCTCAATTCCAGCGTCAATTTGTTTGGGGTTTAGCTTCTTCGGCAAAGTTAATCGACAGTATTCTTAAAGGGTATCCGATAGGTACATTTATATATTGGAGAACCAATGAGAGATTGCGAGCAATTCGAGATATTGGGAATATAAAGCTACCTGAACCTAAAGAGGGAGAATTTGTTAATTATGTATTAGATGGTCAACAAAGAATCACATCACTTTTTGCAGCCCTGAGAGGAGAAACAATCATTCGTGATAATGGGAAGCATGAAGATTTTTCCTCAATTTATATTGATCTTGACGCACAAAAAGACGAAGACATAGTTGTGGTAGAAGTAGTAGGGAAAAAGCCTTTCACCTATGTAAAACTGACAGATCTAATGAACCAAGGAAGAAGGTTTTTTAATGACTTTCCTGAAAAGTATGATGACACAATTGATAATTACAGGGAGATATTACAGTCGTATCAGTTCAAAGGAATTAATCTCAAGCAGGCTGAAATAGATATAGCAACAGAGGTATTTACAAGACTTAATGTAGGAGGTAGAGATTTAACATTGTTTGAAATAATGGTCGCAAAAACATACGACCCTCAACGTGAGTTTGACCTATCAGAAAAATTTGATGAATTAAGAGTCGAACTATCCCAATCGAAATATGACACAATTTCCGCATCTAGCATATTACAACTCACATCTCTTTTGCTAGAAAGAGAGTGCAAAAGAAAGACGATTTTAAAACTAGAGAAACAGAAATTTATTGATACTTGGTTTGAGGTAGTTGAATGTGTAAAAAGTGCAGTAGATTTCTTTAGGAGTTATGGAATACCTGTGTCAAAACTACTCCCATACAATGCTCTTATTGTTCCTTTTGGATATTTTTTCTACCACCACCCAAATAACCCAACAGGGAAAAAACTACAACTTCTTGAAGACTTCTTTTGGAGAGTATCTTTAGGATTTCGTTATTCATCTGCCGTAGAAGGGAAACTTGTTCAAGATATTGATAAGATAGATCAAATCTTGAGAGAAGAACAACCACGTTACGAGTGGAGTATTAATACAACACCTGATTTTATAAAGAATAACGGTTATTTTAGTACAGGAAAGTCACTTACCAAAGCAATACTGTGTTTGTATACAATTTTTAAACCAAAGTCTTTCGATAACCATTTAGATGTAAATATTGATAACAGTTGGTTAAAAATTGCTACCTCAAAAAATTATCATCACTTTTTCCCAAAGTCTTACATGAGAAAAAACAAGCCAGAAGTGGAGTATTGGCTCTATAATCACATAGTTAATATTACAATTGTCGATGGCTATCTTAATAAGAATAAAATACGTGCCAAAGCTCCATCTCAATATATGAGTGAATTTTCAAATTGTAATATAAACTTAAAAGACACTATGAAAACGCATTTGATTGATGATTTAGAAACCTATGGAATTCTGGAAAATGACTATGATCTTTTTTTTAATTCTCGATTGAATAAAATTTCTAAGGAATTAACAGCAAGAATTATTCCCCAAGAATCGGATAGTATTGAGTTAATTACGTATGAAGACATAGAAATTCAAGATGAAGGGAGAAGCTCTTAGGAATAGATTAAAAAATGAATTAATCAAAATACTCTACCTTTGATTAATTACCTTATAAGGTAAAATAAATATATGTCTGGAGAAGTCATCGGATACAAAATGAAGCTAGAAAAACTTAAAGAACTAATTAAGAAATATGAGTCTAATAGGGATACATATCTAACTAATGCATATAATGAAACTCAACTACGAACAGATTTTTTAGATCCGTTGTTCAATTTACTAGGATGGGATATTGTAAATAATCAGGGAAAACCAACCAACGAGAGGGAAGTACTTGTTGAAGAAAGTCTTAAAACGGGAGTTTTATTAA
Organism: Pseudotenacibaculum haliotis; assembly: GCF_042684245.1. Lineage (NCBI taxonomy): Bacteria > Pseudomonadati > Bacteroidota > Flavobacteriia > Flavobacteriales > Flavobacteriaceae > Pseudotenacibaculum > Pseudotenacibaculum haliotis. The sequence continues at coordinate 159,087 of NZ_JBHULH010000001.1, read as the reverse complement.
ATACTAAGAAACCAGACTATACGTTTAGATTATTTTCTCAAAGGAAGTTTTTCCTTGAAGCAAAAAAGCCTAGTGTTAAAATAGATTCTGATAATGATCCTGCCAAACAGATTAGGCGTTATGGTTTTACAGCTAAACTAAAAATATCGGTTCTCTCCAATTTTGAGTACTTAGCTATCTATGATTGTTCAAGGAAAGTTGATGAAACTGACGATGTCAATTACTCGAGAATAAAGTTATATCATTACTCTGAATACCTTGATTACTTTGAAGATATCAATAAAGAGCTAGGAAAAGATTCTGTTTACGATGGTACGTTTGATGAGCATTGGAGTGACATAGAAGATCAAATTAGATTATCTAGCGTAGACGATTTATTTCTAACACAAATAAATGACTGGAGGTTAATTCTCGGTAATACTATTTATCAACATAACCGAAACCTCGATAGCACAACCTTGAATGATATCGTTCAGAGTTATATTAATAGTATTATTTTTCTTAGGGTTTGCGAGGATCGGAATATAGAGCAGTACAAAACACTTCTCAACTTTGCTGACAATAAAGATTTCTCGGCCTTATTGGAGAAATTTGTTGATGCAGATACAAAGTTTAATGCAGGTCTTTTTAATCAGCCCTACAATCAAGAAATCATCAACAACAGTCATTCTGCCTTTTGGGAGGTAATACATCAACTCTATTACCCCGAAAGTACATTCTCTTTTTCTGTTTTTGCATCTGATATTTTAGGCAATATTTATGAAATTTTTCTAGCCGAAAGACTTGAGATTACAGAAGAGGGAATAATATTAACGAAAAAGCCTGAGCATTTAGATAGAGATATAGTTACCACTCCTACCCACATAATACAAGATATACTGCGACAAACCGTACTTGAATTTTGCAGGGACAAAACAGATCAAGAAATCTTAAATGGCTCATTTGCAGATATTGCATGTGGTTCGGGAGCATTTTTACTAGAAACATATCAACTACTCCATGATACTTTAGTTGACTATTATTTAGAAAATAATCCAGAGAACATAATTCCTAACGGAGTTAATAGCTATAAACTTAAGTTTGAAATTAAGACTTCAATACTTGTTAATTGTATTTATGGGGTGGACAAAGACTTCAATGCGGTTGAAGCCTGTAAATTCGGACTTCTACTTAAGTTGCTTGAAGGAGAAACCAATGACTCTATCCCTAGTCCTGCACTTCCTAATATTGATGCTAATATTAACTATGGAAATAGTTTGATTGATTTTAAAGTCATCACCAATCAGAGTGTTGAGTCAATAAATCCATTTGATTTCGAAGATAAGAAGTTTGATGTCATCGTCGGAAACCCTCCATATATGGCAACTGAACACATGAGGCAATTAATTCCTTTAGAATATCCCATTTACTCAAAAGAATATTACTCCGCTTTTAAACAATATGATAAATACTTCTTGTTCATTGAAAGAGGATTAAATCTTTTGACTGAAAATGGTTACCTAGGTTATATCGTTCCTAGCAAATTGACCAAGGTTGGTGCCGCAAAAAGACTAAGAGAGATGCTCGTAGAAAAAGGTGCATTAAGTAAAATATTTTCATTCGGAGCGAATCAAATCTTTAAAAATAAAACTACCTATACTTGTTTATTAATTTTAAGAGGGAGTTCTCAAACAAATCTGGAGTATACTGAGGTTGATTCTCTTAAAGATTGGGAAGTCAGAAATTATGATTCATCAATTCCTGATAGCGTTAGTCTTGATGAGTTAGATAATGAGAGGTGGGTTTTGGTACCTGGTCACTTAAAGGGTATCTACTTGGAAATTTTATCCAAATCTTCTCCCTTAGAAAACATTGTGGGTTCAGATAATATTTACAATGGGATTCAAACAAGTGCAAATAGTATTTACATTCACAGAGCTTTAAAAGAAGATGAAGACTTTATTTATTTCCTCAAAGATGGTGTTGAATGGAAAATAGAAAGAGCATTAACAAAACCATATTTCAAAACTGTTGGCTCAAGTAATAGTTTAAACACCTATCGCCCTTTTGAACCGAACTCATTTGTTATTTATCCGTATTACAAATCAGGTGACTCGATTGAATTTATAGATATTGAAACTCTGCAAGAGTTTTATCCATATTTATATGAATATCTTAATTCATATAAATATGTGCTCAGTAATCCAAAAAGAGATGTCAAGCCTACCCCTCAGACAGAAAATGAATGGTACAGATATGGAAGGCATCAAAGTCTCGATAAATGTGATGTTCCAGCCAAGATAATAGTTGGTGTATTATCTCAAGGTGATAAATATGCTATAGACTATCATGGAACCCTCATTTCTTCTGGAGGAACAGCAGGGTATTGCATGATCACATTACCCGATGATTCAAAATATTCGATTTATTACATTCAGGCTATTCTTAATTCAAAATATTCTGAATGGTTCTCAGGTCTGTATGGAGAAGTTTTTCGAGGAGGATATATTGCAAGAGGGACAAAGGTTTTGAAAAAACTTCCAATTAGAATAATTAACTTTGAAAAAGAAAATGAAAGGTTAATGCATGATCAGATTGCTGATCTTCAAAGAAGACTTATTACTCTTCAGGGTCAGATAGATCAGAATGCAGGGAATAGAAGAGCATTAGCCCCATTTGTTAGTCACTTTAGGAATCATAAAACAAGATTAGATAACCTTTTAAGAGAGTTGTATGGTTTAGGTGAAAGAGATAATTTAGTACCGTTGATTTCAGAAATATATGCAGCTAATTAAAAACGCATCAAAAGAAAAATTAAGAGGTGGATTTTACACGCCAGAAGCGATTGCTTCGTTTATTTTGAGGTGGGCATTTAATGGGAAAAAAGACTTAGATATATTAGAGCCTAGCTGTGGAGATGGAGTCTTTCTTGAAGAAATTCAGAACGGAAACTATCGATACAATTCTGTAACCGCTATTGAATACGATAAGGAAGAAGCCAATAAGGCGAGGAAGATTAAATTGAGTAAATCGCGAATTGTTAATTCCGACTTTCATAAGTACTGTCTAGGAACCAAGAAAAAGTTTGATTTAATTGTCGGCAACCCTCCTTACATCCGTTATCAGTATTTTGAAAAGGAACAACAAAAGTTTGCTTCTGAGATTTTTGATAGGGCAAACCTCAAGTATAACAAATTGACTAATGCCTGGGTTTCATTTGTAGTGGGTTCCTCTTTACTTTTAAAAGATAAGGGGAAGATAGGCTTTGTACTGCCTGCTGAAATCCTTCAAGTATCCTACGCTCAAACTCTGCGAGAGTTTCTGTCAAAATTCTACAACAAGATAAATATAGTTTCATTTGAAAAATTAGTATTTCCGGATATTCAACAAGAAGTTGTTCTTTTGCTATGTGAGAAAAATGAATCAGATGAACATCTAATCGAGCATCTTGAATTGAAAGATGCCAGTGCATTAGCAAAACTTGATGTAGAAAAATTAAAGAGTCCTAAAAAGAAAATTGATTTTAAATCTAATAAATGGACATTTTATTTTTTAAGTCAAAAAGAAATTAATTTCCTTGAAAAGCTTCAGCGAAAGAAGATTGTTCCTAAGTTAGGTGAGTTTGCAAAGGTAGAAGTAGGTATCACTACTGGTTCTAATCCGTTCTTTACAGTACCTCTATCTACGGTTCAACGATATAATCTTGAAAAATATGCAAAACCAATGGTGGGTAGAAGTGTTCAGGTACCAAGTACTATTTTTACCAAAAAAGATTGGAAACAGAATAAAAATTCAGAAGCACGATCACATCTTCTTACTTTCCCATTGATGCAGGATTTAAATGGTTCGATTGGAGCTAGAGATTATATAGCTTGGGGAGTAGAACAAAAAATAAATGAAGGTTATAAATGTCGCATCAGAGAGGAGTGGCAAGTAATCCCCTCATTAAGAGTTTCAGATGCATTGTTTATAAGAAGAAACAATATCTACCCTAAATTAATTATCAACCAAGCTAAAGCTTATACTACCGACACCATGCATAGGGTCTCTATTAAGCCTGACGTCAATATAGAAGCCTTAACTGCTAGTTACTATAATTCTCTTTCCTTAGCTTTTTCTGAAATATGCGGGAGGAGTCATGGTGGTGGAGTTCTCGAACTCATGCCAAATGAAGTTGAAGAAATTCTATTACCGTACAACTCTACCAATCAAGAACTATTGCCTCTCATCGACGCCATGATCAGAAATAAAAAAGATATTTCTGAAATTTTAAAGATCACAAATGAAAAAATACTTAAGAATAACTTAGGCTTTTCAGATAATGAAATCAACATGGCACATAGCATTTGGAAAAAACTTTCTCAAAGAAGATTAAATAGAGGTCGAAAAGGTTAATCATATTTTGCTTTATAAAAAAGAAAACCCACTCAAGATTGAGTGGGAAAAATTGCTATGAAAAAGAAAGAGATGTTTCCATCTCTATTTCAAAGGTAATGTTTTTTCAAGTTACATTTAAGTTAAAAATTAGGTCTAGGGAATTATTTTCTGTAGCTTTGGATTGCTATGGGATGTTTCCGATTACATATTGAAAGTGAACCTGTTTTAAGGGTGGCATACTCCAAAAAAATGGAAAAGCCCTTAAAAAAGACGGTACACTATTATCCATTTGGTTTAAAGCATAAAGGGTATAATAACGTGATTTCTTCGAATGGGAATTCCGTGGCGCAGAAGTTTAAGTACAATAGTATCGAATTTGAAGAAGCTTTAGGGTTGAATCTCTATGAAATGGAGATACGAAATTATGATCCAGCCTTAGCTAGATGGATTTCTATTGACCCCGTAACACATCATACTACATCCACGTACAATGCATTTGATAACAATCCTATTTTTTGGGCTGACCCTAGTGGGGCTGACTCTTTTTCTTTCATAATGGATATTTTTGGTAGATCTTCAAATGGAGAAAAGTGGACTAACAATAATGATGGAACTTTTTCAAGTAATAAGAATCAAAAAACTAAATGTAAAGACTGTAAATATGAAATTTTTAATGCATTTTTTATAGGAGATAAACTTAAAATTACACACCCTACAAAAGATAATACAGCAAATGATATTATAGGTTATGGGTTTGATCCTAAGGATCAGCAAGAATTATATTTTAGTGAACTTATAAACGCTATAAAAGATCTTAAAAGTGATGATGCTAAGGAAAAGTTATTAAAAAAACTAGGAGTTGGAGCATCAAAAGTTAAAGGACTTCTTAATTTACTTAAAAAATCAGGTTCAATATCACCTTTATCTTTTATTATTGCTACAGCTGGTGCTACTAGTGAGAATGGAAGCTTAGCTAATTTGCCTATTTTTGGATTTTTTATAGATATGTTAGATGACCCTATAGAACAAACATTAAGAGAAACTGACTATATAGTTACATGGGATAATGCAAGGAATAGTTTGGATTCTTTACTAGGTATAGAAGATTTTAATAATGTTGTTATAGTTTATTCAAATGAATTACTTACATCTACAAATTCTATTAGTGAAAGTAATACTAATGTTATTGATTCTCCTCATGCTACTAAAAAATGGAAATATGCTAATGTTGCTACTCAATTGGGTAATAACATCTATATATTGAAAACTTATGAAATAAAAGATTAAAAATGAGAAAAGTAATTTTTATACTATTATTAGCTTTTATAGCTTGTAATAAAAGTAACGAACAAAAAGAAAAAAAACTTGTTAAACAGAAAAAAGAACTAACAAGAATAGACACAATTATTTTCAATAATTCTCAAATAAAAGAATATCATTTCTGGAATAAAGGTAAATTAGATAGTATACAAAAATTTATAAGAGGGAATTATCAAGGAAAAGGATTAGTCAAAGATAATTTTGTAACATTTTACAAAAAAGATGGAAATAAACAATATGAAGGCTTTCTCAAGGAAGGGAAATTAAATGGACTAGTATATTATTATAATAATAAAGGAGAAATCTCTGGAACTATTAATTACAATAATGGAGTTAGAAGCGGTATAGCTATGGTGTTCTCAAAAGATACTAAAATACCAAATACAATTGCAGCCTACAAGAACGATAACCTTAAAGATGGATTGACTTTAAAATTCAATAATGAGGGAAGATTGAATTATTTATCTGAAACTTTTCAAAATAACAGTCACACGCAAAACCTAAGTTTTTATGATAATGGAGTTATTAAAAAAATTAGTTCTCGGAAATATGATAGTATCAAAGGTTATCAGTTAGATGGATGGTCAGTTTTTTTTGATGAAAGAGGAAAGATAAAAACAAAAGTTTTATATTCTGATGGAAAAATCTTAGAAGAACAAAAAGTAGAAAAATAATTATTCAGGGATACTAATTACAATTTTAGTACCTCCGCTCCCGCACAGCTTGTCCCGTATTTACGGGAAATGCTTGCACTGAGCTTGCCGAAGTGTTTCGTGTGGTAAAGTAGAAGGCATGTAGAATAAATAAAAACTACGTTAAGAAATTAGCGTAGTTTTTTATTTTTATTGGAACGCGAGGGCGCACCAGCTAAGGGCAATTAAACAATTTGGTTTTATAAGAAAGATGTTAAATAATTAAAAAATGGGAAAAATTAAATGTAAAAACCATGGTGAAAGTTTTATAATATTGGTGAGCAATAAGTTACGAGAATACTTGTTAAATAATGAAAAAACACAAGTAACTAAATTAATTTTTAAGATTAATAACCTTTCTGATTTTATATATTTTTTCGCTGAAGTTGAAGATATAGAGAAATTTAAGAATGTAAAAGAGTTTGAAGAATTTGAAAGAATTCATTCTGAATTACCTCTAGAATCACCTTATTGTGAGAACTGTTTTTTTGAATACAAAAAAACATATGAAATTAACTTGAAAGATGTAGTAATCGAATTAGACTACTCCGATGGCGTGGATTTGTAATCCCTGCTCCTGCACAGCTTGTCTCGTATTTACGGGAAATGCTTGTACTGAGCTTGCCGAAGTGTTTCGTGTGGTAAAGTAGAGATATGTATATAGAGTTAAATAAAAACTAAGTTAAGAGATTAGCGTAGTTTTTTTATTTTACGAGAAATGTAACCGTAACACATTGTAAGCCGAGATATGGTTTTTAAAAAAGGTACTTTCATAAATAGATTTCCCGTAAACGGATAAATATATTTACGAAAGTGTTATAAGAAAAGATACAGTTAAAAAACGGCTTCCAAAGAGTTACTTGTTTTTGTACTTTTATAAAAGCATTCGTGTATCCTACTAGGGGTATTTATAAGTATAGAAATTAATTTTCCAAATCAGCTTTTCTAATGACAATAGTTTTGGCCCAAATATCACCAACTCTTTGGTGTTTATCAGAATTACTGATAGTAACGATACCAACAATACCAAAGAAGAACATGTCAACTGGATCTAAAAGGTGCCTTTTCAAAGATTGGGAAAATGTAACCCGATTACCCCAGTAGTCATGTGTGTTCTCATCAATCGATAGAGGCTTTAATCCAACCAAAAGATTGCCAACTGTAGCGCCAAAAAGTTGTTCGGAGCCTATTGTTATTATACCCCAAAATACTACAGGAGCAAATGCAGATATACCTGTCAAATGATAACCCCCATCTTCATTAGGCTCACCAAAATTAATGGCGTAATAAAAAAGAAATCCACAAATAAGTAGGTAATCTAAAAAACCAGCAACAATTCGATCTCCTAAATAAGGTTTAGTTTCTATTTCCATAGGTTCAATCTCTTTTCAAAGTCTCATGAACCAAACCAACTAAAGAAGGCAAACTTCTCATTATAGACAGCTTATTTCTATCAGAAGTATTCAACTGATAACAAATAGCAAATTTACCATCGGCACTGTAGATCATGTTGGTAATATATCCGGGCATATAACCACTGTGTCCATAAGTTTTACCGTTAGGCGTTTCTCTAATATGAACACCCAAGCCCCATGTTCCGCCTAATCTTCCTGCATCAACACCTTTAAAATATTCGTTCAGTAGTTTAGGATCAAACATCTTTCCTTCATAGATTTTCTTACCCAAAACTACCAAATCATGAGTCGTGATGACGAGTCCGCCACCGGCCCATTCAAATTGTAGATTGTAATTGCTCTTCCCGTTGCTGTCAAACTGCAATCCGGGGAAAAAAGGATCATTAGCTCCGTTATACCCTTGAGCAATATTTTTATAACTTCTTTTGGTTTGAGGTACCACATTTTTCAATCCGGCTTTGTTCAGTACTCTAGTTTGAACAAGATCATAAATAGAACTACCGGTAACTTTTTCAATAAGCATACACAGAATAATGTAATTGGTATCTGAATATGCAAAATTGGTTCCTACTTCAAACTCAGGTTTGGCATCAAAAATATAAGACAACAACTCTTTGGGCTTCCAAACTTTATCAGCATCCTTTAGAACATCTTTTTGGAAATCGGGACTAAAAACATACCTGGGAATTCCCGTTTGATGTTGCATTAAGTTTCGTACCGTTAATGTCTTGGCATTGGGAATTCTAGAAAACCATTGGTATTGGTTCATTTTAGGAAAGATAGGATCGTCAAGAGTTAGTTTGCCTTCTTCAATCAACTGCAAAGCAACCACAGAATAAAAAACTTTCCCTGTGCTACCTCCCAACATCTTTGTGGTAGCAGACATGGGAGTTTTTTTCTCAACATCAGCAAAACCTCTGGTAAACGTTTTAGATGCTCCATTTGGAAGAACTACAGAAAAAGACAAGCCGGGAGCCTGCGATGTTTTCCAGATCTCATCTAATTTTTGATCTATAGCTTTAAATACTTGGCTATTGTTTTGAGCAACAAATGTTATTGTTGAGAGTAAACAAAAAATTGTAAAGAATAATTTTCTCATAAGAGCAAGAAATAAAATTATTCTTTAAAGATAAACGATTATAGAAAACAGTTTTGTTAATTATTTCCAATAATCATTTGCTTTGGCAATGGTTGCAAATTCCGTAGCTACTACCTGACCAATGGCAATTAACATAGATGCATCTTCTGCATAAGTAGGGCGTAAGCGGTCTCTTACCTCAGCATCTGGCTGTGTCATTTTTATAATCAAACGAGCCATTTTTACAGCCAATTGTCTTCCTTCTTCTGGCGTATTTGTTAGTAATGAATTGTTGGGAATTAATGTGATAGATTCTGACATATTTGTACTGTTTTGTTTTACAATACAAGATTAGATGATGCAACAATTAAAAACAGTGACTTAGGTCACATTACAACAATTTTATTTTTCTCCCTATCTGTTCTACCTTTTTATCGAGATTCATTTTCTTTAACAATCTAGAGATCACTTCTCTGGAAGTTCCTAAATCATCAGCAATATGTTGATGAGAGATAGATAAGGTTACTGAATTCTCAATAGTGGTCTTGTTTTTTAGATAAGAGAACAAACGATCTTCAAGATTGTAGCACATAATTTGTTTGGTAGTATGCAAAAGATCTTCGTAATGACGTTGATAGTTTTGCAGCAACAAATTGCTAAACGACGGATATTTTTTAATCCACCGAGTTGCCAAATCTATGGGTAATAATAAAAGTTCGCTTTGAATTTCAGTAATCGCAGAAAACTCAATAGGTTTTTCATTAAAAATATGAGCAAAACTAAAAATACACGTTTCTCCCGAAGTAATATGGTACAAAAGAAATTGATTGTCTTCCTCTATACTAAACACTTTGATGCTTCCTTTAATTACAATAGGGAGGAAACGAACAAATTGTCCTTGCTTTACAACATAACTTTGTGCTGAAAAATCTTTTATTTCAGAACTCTCGTAGATCTCTTTTAAAAGATCTTTCTCCAGATTAGGCAAACATTGATTGATGGCAGTTTGAGACACAGAATTTAGTAATGGTGAATGCAACAACTAAATTATGTGATTTTATTTACGGAACAAACTGATTATTTCAACTTCTCTACTTTTTGGGAGATAAAAATACTCATTAGAACAAAAGCTGTAAAGGCATAGAATCCAAATAACAATCCGGAATTGTTTGTGGTTAAAATAGCCGTTGACTTTGTAAGTGTTTGCATCTGATTTAACTGCTCAGTAATCAATCCGTCAAACCCTAAATAGGCCATAAACAATGCAATAACAAATACATCTGCCATAGACCATTTTCCGGTTTTGAATGTTAAGAATCGAATGATCTTATTGTTCTTGAGTTTGTCACTAAACACATATCCAAGAGAAGAAATTAATTTAGAAACCGGGAAGAGAACACTAAATAGCAATACCAAAATTCCCACAAAAAGAAGATCATATCGGTTTTGAGAGATCATTAGATCTACAACCTCCATAATACTCTTACTCTTATAGAATAGTACTTGGTCTTTAAACTGAATGGTTTCGCCTAAGAAAGGAAAGTTCAATTCTTCTATTCTTGCATCAATAGCGATCATAGGTAAGAAAATTCCCAGAGAAAGTAGAAATATACTATATAAAGTAAACAAAAGGAATTCTACTTTGGTTTTTGCTTTTAAGAAGATCAATAAGACCATAGAAGCTAAGAACATGGCTAAAAGAGCATAATTGTACATGTTCTTGTTAGAATTATTCTCGTCTATTTTTGTTTTGATGATTTGAATGGCATCCGCTTTATCGGTAGCTTCGTACTTACTGATGATATTGTTCATAGCTGTATAATCAGTAGCTAAGAAAGTGTCTTTTGTATAAGCATCTAGCTGATCTTCCAAGTATTTTTGAAGGAGCTCTCTACTGCCTCCTTTGGTAAGGAAATTATAAATTTCGTCTGTAAAAACAGGAATATCTTTTCGTACCTGATCAAAGATGCCGGCAAAGGAAGAAATACTTCTTTTGAGCAAACTGGTAATTCCGCCGCCTTTGTTTTCTTCGTTGTAACGTTTTTCGAAGTTATCGATGGCTTTTCCTAAGAAAGCTGCAATCTCTTTTTTTACTTCCTCTTCATCTGTGTTTTCCAGATTAAAATCATCCATCTTTTTGGCGATAAGTCCGGCAAAGACCTGTTTCCATTCATCAACATTAAACAGGCCATATTTTATGTCTTCAAGTTCTACCAGATGATCATGATAGGCTTGATTTTGTTTTTCTTGTTGATAGATTTTGTATCCGAAAAAGGAAGAAACTCCTAAAAGTGCAGTTAAAAAAATTAGTCTTAAAGCTTTCATGGTTTTTTTGTTTACTTAGCTTTAAGACTAATTTATAAGAATTTTGTTACTTACCTAGTCGTTTTTATGTAAATGTACATCCATTTGTGGATAAGGAATATTCAATCCTTCATTATCAAAAGTATTGTACACTTTTTCATTCATTTCAAAGAAAACGTCCCAGTAGTCTTCAGATTTCACCCAAGCTCTTACGGCAAAGTTTACAGAACTGTCTGCCAATTCGGCAACACCAATAAACAAAGCGGGGTCTTTTAAGATTCTAGCATCTTCATTTGCTAATCGTTGAATGACATCGCGAGCGGTTTTTACACTATCTCCGTAGCCAATTCCAAACGTCCAATCCACTCTTCGTAACGGCTCAATGGAATAGTTTGTTAATGAAGAAGTAGACAAGCCACCATTTGGAATGATGATAGTTTTGTTGTCTGGAGTAGTTAAAATAGTATTGAAGATCTGAATTTCTTTTACTGTTCCTGTATGACCTTGTGCATCAATAAAATCTCCTACACGGAAAGGTTTGAATAGTAAGATCATAACTCCGCCTGCAAAATTTTGTAACGTCCCGGACAAAGCCATTCCAACTGCCAAACCGGCCGCACCCAAAATAGCAATAAAAGAAGTCATTTGAATGCCTACCATTCCTAATACACTAATGATAAGCATAATGCGCAATAGAATGCCAAATATGCTTCTTAAAAAGGGTTTTAAAGACTCATCAATGTTTCGTTTGTTAAGAATTTTGGTAAAGCTCTTCATGATGATCTTGATCACCCATGATCCGATAATCAAAACAAGAATTGCTCCTAGTAATCTTGGTCCATATTCAATGGCCATGTTGGTAATCTTCTCTAAGATTTTGTCTGTATCCATACGATTGGTTATTTAGGTTTTAAAGTATTTACATAGCTATGACCCCTTTTCAAATAAAAAGTCACTATTTTTTTATTAGTTTTTAGCAAAGATTCCGGAACTAACACATAATCACGCATGGTAGCTCCGTGAGATTTGAACAGACCCGATTCCGGAAACTCTTCAATAAACTTTTTTTGATCTTCTTTAGATAGTCGGATTCCCAACTCACCATCTTTGTTTAATAATGAAAACATATACCCGTTGGAAGAAGTGTAGGGCATGGTTTTTCCTTTTCTTTCCAGCTGCGCATCAGCAGCTATTTCATCAAAGAGTTGTAAGTGCTGTTCCCACATTAGTTTTCATTTTCGGGCATACTTTGCCAAATTACATTCATAATCTTCCATTGCCCGTTGTATTTCCCCAAGTGGAAATAATCAATTCCCCATTCTGCTGTTAGTTTTGCAGAAGCTGTTTTAGAATTGATGTCATAGATCGTAATTTTTTTCGGAGAATTTTCATTAGCTCTAGAACCATCTTTGTTCCAACGAGCTGCCAATCGTACCAATTGATCATGAGTCATAGGAAGATTGTCCATATAAGCACTATCTTTTTTGTTGTACCAGTATCCAATTTTACGTAAGGTAGTATCTACACTTTTTTGAATACGGGTAGAATCTACTTCATAAATACCTTCAACATAATCTAAGATTGCAGATTTAACTGCCTTGTGATCTTGGTCATTCCAAGCTTTATGCTCTTTGTGTTTTTTATCATTGTCGTGCTTTTCACCATGATCACCTTCTCCTTTACAAGAAGAAATTGTAAGTGCTGCAACGAGACAAAATGTACTAAATAGGAAAGCTGATTTTCTCATAATAATTCGTTTAGTTTGTCTAAAGTTAGCAATTAAATTGAGAAAAACTTACTGATTTAGAAGGTCTTGGTAAAGATTTAACGTAGCTTTTACAGTATCGTTTATGTGATATACAGAACGAATCCTTTCTTGTGCATTGTTTCCCATTTGAGTTCGTAAGGCATCATCATTTGCCAATTTTGAGATGGCGCCAGCTATTGCTTTCGAATCTTTTTTAGGGACTACAATACCGGAATTTTCATCAATTAATTCAGTACATCCACCGGCATCAGTCATTACAATAGGTTTTCCAACAGACATGGCTTCGCTTATAGCTCTTCCAAAACCTTCTTCTAACGAAGTTTGCGTGTAAATATCGGTGCTTTTTAGAATGGAAACCACATCATCTCTTCGTCCTAATAAATGAATTTGATCTTTGATAGGACTTTTTTCTTTCATAGCTTCAAAAGATGCTTGTTGTGTTCTTTCTCCAATGAGGATATAATGAACTTTTTTATCTGTTTTTAGATGATAAGAAGACTCTAAGAAATATTTGGTTCCTTTTATTTTTCTATGGTTTCCAACCAAGGTAACCACAATAGCATCTTGCGGAATTCCAAATTCCGATAAGTCTTTGGGTGAGAAATCTACAAACCAGTCGGGGTTATATCCTTTGTATATCTTAACGGCCTTTTCTTTATTACTTCCAAAGAGTTGGTTTCTGACATGATTGTACACAAACTGACTATTGCAAATAATGGCATCTATATTAGAGTTCAAATAAGTAAGATAAGAGCTAGGATCGTACCAATGCAAACTTGCAGACCCAAAGTAGATGACCGATTTGATATTTGTTTTCCTCAATACAGGAATTGCATTTCGAGATGATGTGCCATCTACAAAATGCACCAAATCTATTTGATACTCTTTTACAAGTTGTTTAAAATCTTCTGTATACTTCTTGTCAATAGACTTTTTTGGAAAAACTTTTTTGTATTGAATGGTAAGATCTTTGAGATAATGCTCAACTTCTTCAGAAAAATTTCCCGTCAAAAGAACATTCACCCCTTTTTCCTGTAACCCAACAGCCAATTCAATTTGGGCCTGTTGAGAAACATAAGGCTCATTTCCTTTAATGACAAAAAGTACATTCATTATTGATGTATTTTCTTTGCTTCATCCCAAAAAACATCCATTTCTGCCAATGACATATCAGCCAGTTTCTTTCCGTTCTCCTGAGCTGCTTTTTCTAAATATTGGAATCGTTGGATGAATTTCTTGTTTGTTCTTTCTAAAGCATTTTCTGGGTTTACCTTGATAAAACGGGCATAGTTGACCATAGAAAATAGTACATCTCCAAATTCTGAAGCAATGCGTTCTTGATTTCCTTTTTTGATCTCATCATTCAGTTCAGAAAGTTCTTCCTGTACCTTTTCCCATACCTGATGAGGTTCTTCCCAATCAAACCCAACTCCCGAAACTTTATCTTGAATACGGTTGGCTTTTACCATGGCAGGTAAACTTTTGGGAACTCCTTCTAAAACAGACTTTTTACCTTCTTTTAGTTTGAGTTTTTCCCAATTTTGTTTTACCTGTTCTTCATTTTCAACTTCAACATCTCCGTAGATATGAGGATGCCTGTCAATCAATTTCTCAGAAATAGAATTGGCAACATCTGCAATATCAAATGCTTTTTTCTCAGAACCTATTTTCGCGTAGAAAATAATATGCAATAAGAGATCGCCAAGTTCTTTTTTGATCTCTTCCAGGTCGTTATCTAAGATAGCATCAGCAAGCTCATAAGTCTCTTCAATAGTCAGATGACGTAAAGATTCTAAGGTTTGTTTTTTATCCCAAGGACATTTCTCTCTGAGATCGTCCATGATATCAAGCAAACGATTAAAGGCTTCTAGCTGCTGTGCTCTTGAGTTCATTTATACTTCCTCTGTATTTTCCTGCTCAGATTCGATTGTAGAAAAATCCAATCCGGCTTTTACCAGAATATTATACCATTGAATCACTTTCTTGATGTTAGAAGTGTACACACGTTCATCATCATAATCAGGTAAAACCTCAGCAAAATATGCTGCTAATTTATTTCCACTTTCTTTGTGACTCAAAGCTTCTTTACCTTCTTCTTTTTCGAAGATAGCTTTAAAAACAGTTAATAAAGGAACTTCTTCTTCATAGGTATAAATAGCAATATTCTCTAACAAACTAACATTGTTGGTAGAAGCAATAGGAAAACGCTTCTTTTCAGTTAAAGACTCAACTATGAATCCTGTTTTGGTTTGTGATACTGCTGAATACAATCCCGGTTTTCCGGATATTGCGATAACTTTACTAAACTCCATGTATTATTTTTTCTTGATGTTAGGAAAGCGCATTCTATAATCTGCATTGATCTTTCCTAGTGATATTTTTTCTAATTTCTTTTTTAAGATTCTCTTTTTCAAAGAAGATAATTTGTCTGTAAACAAAATTCCTTCTAGATGATCGTACTCATGTTGAAAAACTCTAGCCGCAACACCGGTAAGTGTTTGCTGATGCTTTTCGAAATTTTCATCAAAGTACTCGAAAGTAACGCTCTCTTGTCTGAAAACATCTTCTCGAATATCCGGTATACTCAAGCATCCTTCGCTAAAAGCCCATTCATCACCTTCCTCTTTAAGAACTGTTGGGTTGATGAATACTTTGTTAAAATCCTTTAATTGTTCTCTCTCTGCTTCAGTAAGCTCTTCATCATCAGCAAAAGGAGTTGCATCGATCACAAAAAGACGGATAGACTTTCCAATTTGAGGAGCAGCAATACCAACACCGGAAGCATTGTACATAGTTTGCCTCATATTGGCGATTAACTCAGTTAAATTCGGATAGTCTGCATCGATCTCTTTGGCTACTTTTCTTAGCACTGGATCTCCATAAGCAACAACAGGTAAAATCATAGTAAAAGTATAATTCTCTTAATTCTCGGCAAAAGTACGAAAGTTAAAAGGATAAAATAAAACCTTAGAAAAACAAAGTTGAGAAGTTTGAAGCAGTAATGTGATAAAAGAAAGAAAAAGAGCTTTGTAAATATATTTACAAACATCCTAACCACTAAGTACTAAAAACTAATCACAAACTATTTATTGTACAAATAAGACTGTAAAATGATGGTGGCACTAATTTCATCAACAAGTGCTTTATTTCTGCGTTGTTTTTTGTTCAATCCACTATCAATCATTGTTTGAAAAGCCATTTTTGAAGTAAATCGCTCATCAACCCTTTCTACAGGTATATTAGGGAATTTTTGTTGGAGAGAAGTTAAAAAAGGTTGAATGTACTGTTCACTTTCACTTTCTGTATTATTCATCTGTTTAGGCTCGCCAATCACAAATAATTCCACTTTTTCTTTACGAACATATTCCTGTAAAAACGATAGAAGATCATCTGTAGCAACAGTTGTTAAACCAGAAGCGATAATCTGAAGCTCATCTGTAACAGCAATACCTGTTCTTTTCTTCCCAAAATCAATGGCTAATATTCTTCCCATATGATGAATTTGGGACAAAAATAACGATTTTAAACAAGCAACTTTTATCTGTTTAAAAAATGTATCTTCGTAACCAAAGACTGACACGAATGGTATCTTTGTAGGTTTATAAAAAACTAAAAAGAAATAACCATAAAACTCAAAGTTAAAAAGATGAACGCTTTAAGAGAAATTATAGAAAAAGCTTGGGAAGACAGAGCTCTTTTAAAGGAAGAAACAACCATTAATGCCATAAGAGAAGTTGTGAGCCTTTTAGATGAAGGAAGCTTGCGTGTAGCAGAACCAATTGGAGATGATTGGCAAGTAAATGAATGGGTGAAAAAAGCAGTTGTATTGTATTTTCCTATTCAGAAAATGGAAACTTTGGAAGCGGGTATTTTTGAATACCACGATAAGATTCCGTTAAAGAGAGGTTACGAAGCCAAAGGAATTCGTGTAGTTCCTAATGCTGTTGCCAGACATGGGGCTTATATTTCTGCAGGAACCATCTTAATGCCCAGTTATGTAAATATTGGAGCTTATGTAGATGAAGGAACAATGGTAGACACGTGGGCTACTGTTGGAAGCTGTGCTCAAATAGGAAAAAATGTACACTTATCCGGTGGAGTAGGAATTGGAGGAGTTTTAGAACCGTTACAAGCTGCTCCTGTAATTATAGAAGACGGAGCTTTTATTGGTTCTCGTTGTATTGTAGTAGAAGGAGTAAGAGTAGGTAAAGAAGCTGTTTTAGGAGCCAATGTGGTATTAACGATGAGTACCAAGATTATTGATGTAACTGGAGATGAACCAGTAGAAATGAAAGGATATGTACCAGAAAGATCTGTGGTAATCCCGGGAAGTTATACCAAGAAATTTGCTGCAGGGGAATACAATGTACCTTGTGCTTTGATTATTGGGAAAAGAAAAGAAAGTACCAATAAGAAAACATCACTTAATGATGCGCTACGTGAATATGATGTAGCAGTTTAATCCAAAAACCCCCTATGACTAAGATCACTGCGATTATTCCAACTCTAAACGAAGAGGAACGAATAAAAAACTCACTAAAATCAGCAGAATTTGCCGACGAGATCATTGTCATAGATTCATATAGTACAGATCGTACTGTAGAAATCGTCAAACAATCCAACGCAAGACTATTGCAACGGAAGTTTGACGATTTTTCTTCTCAAAAAAATTATGCTATTGAACAAGCTTCCAACGATTGGATCGTGTGGATAGATGCTGATGAAGTTTTAACAAAAGAGCTTCAGGATGAAATGAAAACGGCTGCAAGCAATGCCGGAGATCTTGTTGGGTTTTATGTATATAGAGTCTTCTTTTTTAAAGGGAAGAAAATGCGATATACAGGAACTCAAAACGACAAGTTGATTCGTGTATTCAACAGAAAGCATTGCAAGTACGAAGGAAAAGTACACGAAAAGATAAAGCCGGAAGGAAAATTAGGCACTCTCCAGCATAAGATCTTACATTATTCCTATATTAGCTTTGATCGCTATATTGTAAAGCTTAATCAACACTCGGCACTAAAAGCAGAAGAATTGTATGAGAAAGGGTTGGTAATAACACCTTTTCACATTATAGTAAAACCCGTTGCACGTTTTGTAAAGCATTACTTTATAAAACTAGGAATCTTAGATGGTTTTTACGGTTTTATCATTTCATTTGCACTTTCATACGGTGTTTTAGTACGATATATTAAGCTTTGGAACCTAAAGCAGAAGCATAAAAGAAATGACAAATTCGACAAGTAATACAGATATTTCTATTGTTATTGTCAACTATAAAAGTTGGAAACACTTAAGAAATTGCCTGCTTTCTTTACGTTTTCAAAACAAAGAATTTTCATTCCAAACCCTTGTTGTAGATAACAATTCTTCAGATGGGAAATTAGATGTTTTTAGAACTGAATTTCCGGAAGTAGAATTTCTGGAAAACTCAGGAAACAACGGATTTGCCAACGGATGTAACTTAGGAGCAAAACATGCTTTGGGAAAATACATACTGTTTTTAAACCCTGATACCATTGCAAATGAAGAAGCAATAGGGAAGATGTGGAAGTTTGCTAAAATGAACCCAACAGTTGGAATTGTTTCGTGTGAACAAAAAAAATCAGGAGGAGGTTACGAAAAGAACAAACGTATTTTTCTAAACTTTTATACACTTTTTGGGCTCACCAGAGCTTTGTACAAATCATTAAATAAACAACAACTACAAAACAAGTTTGCAGAACAAGCAACGGTTTTATATCCCGATTGGGTTTCCGGGTCTGTTGTTTTTATGAGTAAAGAGTGGATAGAGCAGGTAGATGGTTGGAATGAAGATTACTGGATGTACTATGAAGATATGGATCTTTGTAAAAGAGTTGAGTATGCCAATGGTAAAGTAGCGCTGTTAAAAGATGCAGAGATCATTCACGATCACGGTGGAGCTTCTCGTTTAAATATCAAGACAGCTTCCATTACAAAAACAGAAGTACAAATATCCAAACACGTATATATCAATAATCATTTTAGAGGAATAGGAAAATTGGTAGGTCAATTGATATTGATCCTTAACAATTGCATTGTCAAGCTATTGCTGGCAATCCTAGGAGTTTTACTATTTTTTGTTCCAAAAATGCGATTAAACGTATATTTGTTCCTGAAATTAATGAGACATTACGGATCTTCTTTACTACGAATGAGTTGGTTGAGCAAACGATCTATGAACATAAAATAAAACTTGATGGGCAATCATAAAAAAAGTGCAGAATATTACGCAAACGTTCGACCTGAAATGTTGAAGTTTATTCCAAACAGTGCAACCAAAATCTTAGAGGTTGGTTGTGGTGAAGGAAATTTTTCTGCCCAATTGATGAAAGATGGAGTTGAAATATGGGCCATTGAACCCAATCCTAATTCTGCAAAAAATGCAGCTCAGAAATTAACCAAAGTCATAGAAGGTACTATAGACGAAAAAATTGGTGAGGTTCCTGATAATTATTTTGATGTGATTATCATGAATGATGTTATAGAGCATTTGTTAGAGCCTTGGGATGATATCCAAAAACTAAAATCAAAATTGAATGACGAAGGTGTTTTTGTTTCTTCCATACCAAATGTTAGATATGCAAAGAACATCTTTAATATGTTGCTTAAAAAGGATTGGAAATATACAGAGCACGGAATTTTAGATTCTACTCACTTTCGTTTCTTTACAAAGAAGAGCATTCGAAGAATGTTTGAAAGTTGCGGCTATGAAGTAGTAAAATCAAGCGGCATCAACAGAACCAAATCTATGTTGTATGCTCCGTTTTCAATCATTTTTAATATTCCACTTCTGTTTACACAGTTAGACATGTTTTACATGCAATTTGCTACCGTAGCTAAGAAGAAAAAAGACTAGTACTGTGGAAAACGAATTGCAACGTACACTAGATGCCTTACAATCAAAAGGTACTATACTATATCCTACAGATACAGTTTGGGGTATTGGTTGTGATGCAACTCTTGAAGATACTGTTCAGAAGATCTACAAGCTAAAGAATAGAGAAGAAAGTAAGAGCTTGGTTATATTGGTAAGCTCACTTGAAATGCTTCAAGAATATATTTCTACGATACCTGAAAAGGCATTGGAGATTATCAGTAAACAAGAGAAACCTACAACAATTATCTATTCTCAACCTAAGGGATTGGCAAAAAATACGATTGCTTCAGATGATACCATAGCAATTAGAATTCCGCAACACAACTTTTGTAAAGCCTTGATAGAGAAGTTTGGAAAACCAATTGTATCTACTTCAGCTAACATTAGCGGAGAGCCTACTCCAAAATCATTTTCAGAAATCTCTAGCCCTATTTTGGAGGGCGTAGATTATGTAGTAAATTTGGAGCGCGAAAAAATCACAACAAAATCTTCTACGATCATTAAAATTAATGGAGAAGAGATTCAAGTGATAAGAGCTTAATTCATGCATAAGAACAACTACAAACAAGCCATTGCTGCTGATATTTTTTCTGTCATTTCTCAAGCATCCAAAGAATTGAATGTAAAGAGTTATGTGATAGGCGGATTTGTCCGTGATTTTATTTTAGAAAGAGGCAATGCAAAGGATATAGATGTGGTTGCTGTAGGTAGTGGGATTGAGCTGGCAAAAAAAGTAGCTAGTTTATTGCCAAATAAACCTAAAGTTCAGGTGTTTAAAACTTACGGAACTGCGATGTTACGATATAAGGACATCGAATTGGAGTTTGTTGGCGCTAGAAAAGAATCGTATTCAGAAGAAAGTAGAAACCCTAAGGTTTCTATAGGAACTTTACAAGACGATCAAAACCGTAGAGATTTTACCATTAATGCATTGGCCATTAGTCTAAATGAAGAAAACTACGGAGCCTTGTTAGATCCTTTTGGTGGAGTAGAAGATCTTGAAAGAAAGATCATAAAAACACCTTTAGATCCGGATATTACCTATTCTGATGATCCGCTTAGAATGATGAGAGCTATTCGATTTGCAACACAGTTGAACTTTCAAATAGAGAAAGGGTCTCTAGAAGCAATTACTAAGAATGCCACTAGAATAGATATCATCACAAGAGAACGAATCGTTGATGAGTTAAATAAAATACTAGCTTCGCCTGTACCTTCCATTGGTTTTTTATTGTTAGAAAAGACCAACTTGTTAGAAAGAATCTTACCTGAATTAATTGCTCTAAAAGGAGTAGAAGAGGTAGAAGGGCAAAAGCATAAAGACAATTTTTACCATACACTAGAGGTGGTAGATAACATTTCTAGAAATACAGAAGATGTTTGGTTGCGCTGGGCAGCATTATTGCACGATATAGGGAAAGCACCTACAAAACGATTTAGCAAAAAAGTAGGGTGGACTTTCCATTCTCATGAGTTTGTTGGATCTAAGATGGTATACAAGCTTTTTAAGCGCTTAAAAATGCCGTTGAACAACAAGATGAAGTTTGTTCAGAAGATGGTGTTGCTAAGCTCTAGACCAATTGTATTGGCTTCTGAAGTAACCGATTCGGCAGTACGTCGCTTGGTTTTTGATACCGGTGATGATATTGATTCTTTAATGACCTTATGTGAGGCAGATATTACCACAAAAAACCCAAGAAAGTTTCAGCGTTACCACAAAAATTTCGAATTGGTTCGTAAAAAGATCAAGGAAGTAGAAGAGCGTGATCGAGTGCGTAATTTTCAACCACCGATTACCGGAGAAAAGATCATGGAAACCTTCGGATTGAAGCCTTGTCGAGAAATAGGTCAGATCAAAGAGGCGATCAAAGAAGCTATCTTAGAAGGAGAAATTCCGAATGAATATGACGCTTCTTATGAATATATGCTAAAAAAAGGAGCAGAATTAGGATTAAAAAAACCTTGATGCATGAATAGCTATACAGCACATTGGCACGAAGTAGTAACTAAGAAAGACCCAGAGATTCTTTCTAAGCTTTTGGCTGATGATGTTGTTTTTCACTCACCGGTAGTTCATTCGCCACAAAAAGGAAAGAAGATTACCGAAATATATCTTCTAGCAGCTTTACAAGTATTTTTATCAGGAGAGTTCAAATATGTAAGAGAAGTAGAGAATGACCAATGTAGTTTCTTAGAATTTGAAGTAGAGCTGGATGGAGTACTGATCAATGGAATTGATATGATCACTTGGAATGAAGAAGGAAAAATTATAGATTTCAAAGTAATGATCCGACCATTAAAAGCCATCAACTTGGTTCATCAAAAAATGGGAGAGATCTTACTTCGTCGTTAAAAACAACTGATCCAGCTTTTTCGAACAGTTTTCCCAAGTATGTTCCATTGCGGTAGCACGCACATCTACATCTTTGCCGTCAGTTTTATTGATAAGATCAACTACTTCTTTGTAATCAGCATCAATATCAAATAAGAACCCATTTTCACCATGCTTTATCACATCCGGGCAGAATCCTGTTTTAGATGCAATCGGGAAACAGTTAGATAACATAGCTTCTAATACTGGAACAGGTCCGCCTTCTAAAGTAGAAGGAGAAATAAATACATCTATTTTGTTATAGAGACTAGGATATTTCTCGTAGTCTTCATTCTCAAAATAAGTGAAGTTAGGAAATGAGATTAATTCATCATACTTTTCATATTGATCCCAATAACGACCTATCATATAAAACTGTCGTTCGGGCATATGCTTTACCAAGTTGTAAACCATTTCGGGATTCTTACGATCTCCAAAAGCACTACAGAAACCAACAGAACCACTTGTTCTTTTATGAGAGTAAAAGAAGTTAGGATCAGAAGCAATAGGCATTAAAACAGCTTTTTCTTCTTTTAAACCTAAGCTTATGAGTTCTTTTCTTACTTCAGAGTTCAAACAGATTACATAATCAGCTTTGTTTAAACACCAGATCACATGTGATTTAGAATAAGAAAAAGTCCAATTAGGATGGGTAAACATTACAATATTCGTCTTGTTTAGAATCTTTGGATTGTGACGCATGGCTCTGTAAAAATACTGATGAAAGACAAAGAAATATCCATCAGAATCAGGTAGGTCACGCAAGCGATCGTGATAATAGGCTTTTGCATCCAGTCCGGAGAATTTAGCCAATCGTCTCACTTTAGCACCAAAAATCCAATCTTGATCGGCTTCACGAGCTACATAAGTGATAGTTGTAAACTCTTTGGATTTCGATTTGGGTAAAGACTTAGCTTTGAGAAATGCCAGAAGATATTTCCATTTGTACAAGAGATTGAAAATGATCTTTTCTCCCAACATTATTGAAGGTTTTGCATGGTCACCAACTTGAAATACTCTCCTTTTTGTGCCATCAATTCTTCATGTTTTCCTTGCTCTACAATCTCTCCTTTTCTTAATACTACAATATTATCGGCATTCTGAATGGTAGACAAACGGTGTGCAATTACTAAAGAAGTACGATTCTCCATCATATTTTCTAAAGCTACCTGTACAATTTGTTCGGATTCAGTATCTAAAGCAGACATAGCTTCATCTAAGATCATAATAGGCGGATTCTTTAAAACAGCCCTAGCAATGGATAAACGTTGTTTTTGACCTCCAGAGAGTTTATTACCACTATCACCAATGTTGGTTTCATATTGTTGAGACATATCTTTAACAAACTCGTGAGCATGGGCAATTTTTGAAGCTTTTATAACTTCGTCATCAGAAGCAGTTTGATTTCCTAACTTGATATTATTAGCAACTGTATCGTTAAATAAGATTGAATCTTGTGCAACAATCCCCATCAAGCCTAACAAAGATTTCTTTTTAATATCTCTTACATCAGTTCCATCAATGGTAATGCTACCTT
Organism: Pseudotenacibaculum haliotis; assembly: GCF_042684245.1. Lineage (NCBI taxonomy): Bacteria > Pseudomonadati > Bacteroidota > Flavobacteriia > Flavobacteriales > Flavobacteriaceae > Pseudotenacibaculum > Pseudotenacibaculum haliotis. The sequence goes on along the minus strand of NZ_JBHULH010000001.1, from coordinate 135,345 downwards.
CATTTACATCATAAAAACGAGTCACCAGGTTTGCTAAAGTAGATTTTCCACTTCCTGACTGACCCACTAATGCTACAGTTTCTCCTTTTGGAACTTTTAAAGAGAAGTTCTTTAACACGTATTCATCTTCGTATTTAAATGAGATGTTGTTAAATGAAATCTCAGAAGCAAAACCTGTTTTTTCAACCGCATCTTCTTTGTCTTTTAGAGGATCTTCAGTCTCTAAAATATGAAGAACTCTTTCTGCAGCAGCATTTCCTTTTTTGATGGTAAAGCTTGCTTTAGAAATGGATTTTGCCGGAGTAATGATATTATAGGCCAATCCTAGAAAAGGAATAAATACAGCCGGTGGAATTGATTTTTCAACCAAAACTAATGACCCTCCGTACCAGATAAGAACACAAAAAACCAAGATTCCTAAGATCTCACTTACAGGACCTGCCAGTTGGGTTCTGATTAATAATTTATTAGAAAGTTTTTCAAATCGAGAAGTAGATTCTCCAAATTTTCCTTTGAAGAATTTTTCTGAATTAAAAGCTTTTATTACTCGTAACCCCGATAAGGTTTCTTCTAATAATGATAAAAAGGTTCCTTGCTCTTCTTGAACTTTATCGGATGTCTTTTTTAAATTCTTTCCAATTACATTGATGATAAAACCTGCAACAGGAACAAACACAAAGATGAAGATGGTTAATTTCACACTAACAGCTAGCATAGAAATAATCGTCACCAAAATCATAATCGGGTCACGGAATATCAGCTCTAAAATGGATAAGAAAGAATAGTGAATTTCGATTACGTCTGGTCCAATTCTAGACATAATATCACCCTTTCTTTTTTCAGAAAAATAAGACACAGGCAATGAAACAGTCTTTTGATAAAGATCGTTTCGAATGTCTTTTAAAACTCCATTTTTCAAAAATGTAATGAAGTAAAAAGCTAGATAACTGAAGATATTTTTAAAGATAAAGACAACCAATATCAATACAATAACCATTAGGAGTGTTTTCTCTTGGTCTTCGCCTATCTGAGTAGAAACATAATAGTTAAAATAATCATTTAAATATTCTACAGCATTGGTAAAGCCTTTGTAGACAGGTTTTTTGTATACTACATTTTCGTCTTCTTTAAAAATGATTTGAAACAAAGGCATCAAAACAATAAAAGACAATGATGAAAAGACTGCATATAATATGTTGAAGAACACATTTAAAAAGGCAAATCTTTTATACGGGTGTGCGTAATGTAATATCTTTTTGAAATACTTCATTAAATGTCCATTTCGTCAATAATACGATCTATTTTAGCTTCTAACTCCTGTTCAATAACATCAGCATTTTCTACTGAATCTAATGATGTTTTTACACTAAAATAGAACTTAATTTTAGGTTCGGTACCACTAGGGCGAGCTGCCACTTTGGTTCCGTCTTCTGTATGATAGATCAATACATTGGATTTTGGAATATCCATGTTTTTCTCTTCTCCGGTAATTAAGTTCTTTTCAACAGAAGATTGGTAATCGTTAATGTAAGTTACTTTAGAACCATCAATATGAGTTAATGGGTTGCTTCTTAAGTCGATCATGATCTGTTTGATCTGTTGTGCCCCATCCATTCCTTTCTTTACAAAAGAAACCAATCGTTCTTTATAGAAAGAATGTTGTACATACAATTTCAATAATTCTTCGTAGAAAGAGCTTCCGTTTGCTTTGGCATCAGCAGCAATCTCACAAGCCAATAGGGCAGAAGTAACAGCATCTTTGTCTCTAACAAAGTCACCAACCATATATCCAAAACTCTCTTCGCCACCACCAATGAAATCTAGCTCAGGGTGGTCTAGAATCATTTTTGCAATCCACTTAAATCCGGTCAAACCAATTTTAGTCTCAACTCCATAACTGTCGGCAATATCATTCACCATGTTGGTGGAAACAATAGTAGAACCTACAAACTCATTTCCATCAAGCTTTCCTTGCTCTTGCCATTGTTTGATCAAGAAATCGGTCATCATACTCATAGTTTGATTTCCATTTAATAATTTGATCTTACCGTGATTGTCACGAACAGCAATTCCAATTCGATCGCTATCAGGATCTGTACCTAATACGATATCTGCTCCAATCTTTTCTGCTAATTGGGTAGCCATTTCTAAGGCTTCCGGCTCTTCCGGGTTTGGCGATTTTACTGTTGGGAAATTCCCATTAGGAACTTCCTGTTCTTTTACAATATGAACTTGATTGTATCCTGCACGTTTTAAAACTTCAGGTATTAACTTAATCGAAGTTCCATGTAATGAAGTAAAAACAATCTTTAGATCTTCTCTACCTTTTACATTAAAAGTTCCGTTGTTTAATGAAGCCTTCCAAAAAGCTTCATCTATTTCAGCTCCTATCTCTGTTATCAATTCTTCATTTGCATTGAAATTGATATCGGCATATGCTAAGGCATTAACCTCGTCAATGATTCCTCGGTCCTGAGGAGGAACAATCTGTCCACCATCAGTCCAATATACTTTGTAACCATTATATTCCGGCGGATTGTGAGACGCTGTCAATACAATTCCGGCATGACAATGCAATTCATTTACTGCAAAAGACAATTCAGGAGTAGGACGTAAGTCTTCAAATAAGTATACTTGAATTTGATTGGCTGTTAAAACATCGGCTACAGTTTTAGCCAACCATTCACTATCATTTCTACAATCGTATCCAATAGCTACTTTGATGGTATCATCAGCAATAACCTTATGGAGATAATTGCTTAACCCTTGTGTAGCTTTTCCTAAAGTATATTTATTAATGCGATTGGTTCCTGCACCTACAACACCACGCATACCTCCGGTTCCAAATTCTAGATCTTTGTAAAAACGATCTGCCAAATCGGGTGAGTTGGTATCGATCAGTTGTTGGATTTCTTCTTGTGTCTTATTGTCAAATGGCTCTGTTAGCCATTGTTTTGCATTTTCTAAAATGTTTTGCATAGTTCAAAAATTAGCAGACTAATTTAGGATTAGTGATTTAACTTTTCTCTAACTTTATAATGTTTTTCACTTCCTTTCGACTTAATTATCAATTCGCCAATAAAACCGGCCATAAATAATTGAGTTCCTAAAATCATAGCAGTTAAAGCTATATAAAACCAAGGATTGTCAGTTACCAAGATGGTTTTCATCCCTTGAGATAGCTTATATAGTTTCATAATTCCAATATACGCGGCAGAAATAAAACCAAAAACGAACATCAAAGTTCCTAAAAGACCAAAGAAGTGCATAGGTCTTTTTCCGAATCTTGATAAAAAAGAGATTGTGATCAAGTCTAAGAAACCATTTACAAAACGGTTCATTCCAAACTTGGTTTCACCATATTTTCTTGCTTGATGTTGTACAACTTTCTCTCCAATGTTTTTAAATCCTTCGTTCTTGGCAAGAACAGGAATATAACGATGCATCTCACCACTTACTTTTACACTTTTTACAACGGTATTCTTGTAAGCTTTAAGTCCACAATTAAAATCGTGCAGTTTTAAACCTGAAGTTTTTCTAGCTGCCCAATTGAAGAGTTTAGAAGGAAGGTTTTTGGCAATAACATTATCGTAACGTTTCTTTTTCCATCCGGAAACTAAATCAAATCCTTCTTTAGTAATGAGGTCGTAAAGTTCCGGAATTTCATCAGGACTGTCTTGCAGGTCGGCATCCATAGTAATTACTACACGACCTCTGGCAATTTCAAATCCTGCATCTAAAGCCTGAGATTTTCCATAGTTTTTTTGAAAACGAATTCCTCTTACAGATTCATTCGTTTGAGATAATTTTTCAATAACATCCCAAGAACTATCGGTACTTCCATCATCTATAAATATGACTTCATATAAAAACCGATTGGATTGCATCACGGATGCAATCCAATTGTATAATTCTTGTAATGATTCTTCTTCGTTTAATAAAGGTATGACTACCGATATATCCATAAGTGGTTATTTATAGTGCAAAGGTAACGATAATCTTAACACTAAAAATAGGAATCTAGTATCCGTCTTCCTCAGTTCTTTTCATAATAGCTCCTGCGATAGCAGAAATAATGAATCCAAAGAAAGCTGCAGCTACGATAGAGATCGCTGATGTAATAGCTGGGTTAGAAAAACGCTTTGTCATTTCAGCAGCAGATTCTATTTGCTCAGAAGTCATGTTAGCATCAGCCCAAGCTTGTTTTTGAACCTCCAACATTTGGTTTTGGAAATCTGGTTCAATAAAGTTTAAGAAAATAAGATTATAAACAATACCAATAACAGCACTTACAATAGCAATACCAACACCAACTTTTACAGCTTGTCCAAAAGATAAAATATTATTGTTGTCAAACTTGAATTTTTTAATTCCTAAAACAAGAATTACGATCATTGCAATAAAACTTACAACTCCTCCAATCCAACTGTTTTCAATTAAACTATCCGTAGCATACAATACTACATTTACCAAAATGCTTAAAATTCCAAGGTAAACACCATAGTTAAGCATTATGTTTTTACTAGAAGCTTGATTTTCCATAAGGTTTTTAAATTTAGTTAGTTATACAAATATAAAGATTTCGTTTTCAGTATGTTTTTAGGTTTCTAGGCCCTTAAAACAATACATTAGTACACAAAGAGTTAGGAATGTTACAGAAAAATTGAGAAAGTTTTCATTTGTTATGCTAAAAATTGATTGTAACTTTGCAGCGGCAAGTCCTACACAACTAGCTCCCTCGGAATCCCCCAGGGCGGGAACGCAGCAAGGGTACTTGGTTGTAGCAGTGTGATGTAGATAGCTTGCCATTTTTTATTTCTTTTAGTTACCTTTTCATAACTCTGTTAATATCTACCACCAAAATTACACGCTAGTCACGGTTTCTTTTTAGATATTTGTCCCGATATTTTTCTCATTATGTCCAAAGTTGTATTTATAACAGGAGCTTCTTCCGGAATTGGAAAATCTACAGCCGAGCTTTTATCTAGTAAAGGATTTGTTGTATATGGAACCAGTAGAAATCCTAAAGGAGGAAACGATAACTACCAAATGATCCCTTTGGATGTAACCAATCAAGAATCTATCAAAAACGCTGTTGACACAATTCTAGATAAAGAAGGAAGAATTGATGTACTCATAAACAACGCAGGAATGGGGATTACCGGACCTGTAGAAGATACTCCAACAGAAGAAATGAAAAGAGTTTTTAATACCAATTTCTTTGGAGCTGTAGATGTAATGAAAGCTGTTTTGCCAAGCATGAGAAAGCAAGGTTCAGGAATCATTATCAACGTGACTTCCATTGCCGGATATATGGGGCTTCCTTATAGAGGAATTTATTCGGCTACCAAAGGGGCTTTGGAATTAACTGTTGAAGCAATACGAATGGAGGTGAAGGAATTTGGAATTCAAGTAACCAACGTAGCACCGGGAGATGTTGCTACCAATATTGCTGCCGGAAGATATCATACGCCTGTTTTTGAAGACTCAGCGTACAAAGAAAAATACCAAATGAACCTGGATTTGATGGATAGTCATGTTGATAGTGGAATGGATCCACTGAAAATGGCACAAAAGATTGAAAAGATCATTCGTTCCGGAAAACCTAAGGTTCATTATAAAGTAGGAGGGTTTATGGAGAAATTTTCCATCGTTCTAAAAAGAATCCTACCCGACACTATGTATGAACGATTATTGATGAATCATTATAAATTATAAAACACAACTAAATATTCACTCATGAAATTTTTTATCGATACTGCTAACTTAGATCAAATTAGAGAAGCGCAAGCTTTAGGAATCTTAGACGGAGTAACAACAAATCCTTCTTTAATGGCCAAAGAAGGAATTACAGGAGAAGAGAACATTATCAATCACTACAAGGCTATTTGCGATATCGTAGATGGAGATGTATCTGCAGAAGTAATTGCTACAGATTTTGAAGGAATGGTAAAAGAAGGAGAAGCATTGGCTGCTTTAGACCCTCAGATTGTTGTTAAATTACCAATGATTGGAGATGGTGTAAAAGCATGTAAATATTTTTCTGATAAAGGAATTAAAACCAATGTAACCTTAGTATTCTCTGCCGGACAAGCTTTATTAGCTGCAAAAGCAGGAGCTACTTATGTATCGCCATTTATTGGACGTTTGGATGATATTTCTACTGATGGTTTGAATCTGATCGCAGAGATTCGTCAGATTTATGACAACTACATGTTCGAGACTGAAATTTTAGCAGCTTCTGTACGTCATACCATGCACATTATTGATTGCGCTAAGATTGGAGCAGATGTAATGACAGGACCATTAAGCGCAATTAGTGGATTGTTAAAGCACCCATTAACTGATATTGGTTTAGAAAAGTTCTTAGCAGATTACAAGAAAGGAAACTAAAACAACGTTTTAAAGTTACAAAGTCAGAAAATTGAAGGGATGTATTTCCGAACAATTTTCTGACTTTTTTTATGGAGTCACAATTGATTCCAAATAAACAAAGTAACTTTGCATTCTGTTATTATTTTCTAAGTTGTTGTTACTTCTTTGAAACTTTTAACTTTGAAACTTCCTAACATAAAAATGAATGTATCCTAAAAAGGAATTAGCACAAATTATTATCTCCGCTTGTCGTCAATTTGAAATCGAAACCGTAGTCATCTCTCCGGGGTCGAGAAATGCTCCGTTAACCATTGGTTTTTCTAATGATACGGATTTTGACACGATTAGTATTGTAGATGAACGTTGTGCAGCTTTCTTTGCTTTAGGAATTGCACAGCAAAGACAAAAACCGGTAGCCATTGTTTGTACTTCAGGTTCTGCTTTGTTGAATTATTACCCGGCAGTTGCAGAAGCATACTACAGCCAGATTCCCTTAGTAATAATCTCTGCAGATAGACCCAGACATTTGATCGATATTGGAGACGGTCAGACCATACGACAAGAGAATGTCTTTACCAATCACATTCTGTTCAGTGCTAATTTGGAAGAAGGTAGAACAGAAATGAACTGCAACATGTTAACGGAAGCTTTTTCTATGTTAACGCAAGTAAAAGGCCCCATCCATATCAATGCTCCTTTTGACGAGCCTTTGTATGAAACGGTTGATGCTATGAAAGCATACCCGTTTAAGGTAGATCAACAAATTGAAATGGACGATGTAGCTTACAAAGCCTTGTCTTCTGAATGGAACACAGCCAAAAAGAAGATGATCTTGGTAGGAGTTCATTATCCGGACAGAGAGTTAGAACTGCTGTTAGACAAAGTGGCTAACGATCCATCAGTTTTGGTGTTAACAGAAACAACATCAAATCTACATAACCATCGATTTATCAATTCTATAGATAACCTGATCTTCAACTTAACAGAAGAAGAATTTACATCTTTACAACCGGATATCTTACTCACCTTTGGTGGATTGATCGTATCTAAAAAGATCAAAAGGTTTTTAAGAGATTATAAGCCTAAAGCCCATTGGCATGTAAATGAATTGCGTGCGTTTGACACGTATTTTGCTTTGACCAAGCATATCAAAATAGATAGCAGAACATTCTTTGAGCATTTTAGTAAACTTACTCATTATAGTAATGGAAGTGATTACGAGTCTAAATGGATTAGTCACCGAGACCATACCAACGAAAAGCACAAAGAATATTTAGAAATAGCTCCTTATTCTGATCTAAAAGTTTTTGAAAGTATCTTAGAAACTTTGCCTGAGAATTCTGGAGTTCAGTTTAGCAATAGTGCTATCATTCGTTACTCTCAGTTGTTTAAGATGAAAGACTCTGTAACAGTTTTCTGCAACAGAGGAACTAGCGGAATAGACGGAAGTACCAGTACCGCTGTTGGTGCAGCTTATGCTTCTGCCAATAGAGTAACATTAATAACAGGAGACCTAAGTTTCTTTTATGATAGCAATGGTCTTTGGAACCGTCATATTTCAAAAGATTTTAGAATTATCATAGTTAATAATTCTGGAGGAGGAATTTTTAAGATCATTCCCGGACCAAGTACAACAAATTCTTTGCATTATTTTGAGGCACCTCATGAGCTAACTGCAGAGCATTTGTGCAAAATGTATGGACTTGAATATGCTACTGCTGATAGTATGGAGTCACTAAAAGCAGGATTAGAGAATTTTTACGAAGGAGAACAACCAAAGTTATTGGAAGTGTTTACGCCAAACGATCAAAACGATCAAATTTTAAAACAATACATCAATCATTTAAGATAATGGAATTAGAAGTAGGACAAAAAGTAGATTTAATTATCGGAGTTGAAACAGCTCTTGGATACACCGTATTGATTGATGAAACCCATGAAGGATTGATCTATAGAAATGAAATCTTCAAACCTTTAGAAGAAGGTGTAAAAACAACCGGATACATTAAAAACATCCGAGAAGATGGTAAAATAGATATTTCTCTACAACCTCAAGGTTACAGAAATACCATTACCGGAGATAAAGAAAAGATCTTAGAAAGACTCAAGCAAAATAGAGGTGTTTTACAACTTACAGATAAAAGCAGTCCTGAAGCTATTAAGTTTCAATTACAGATGAGCAAGAAAGCCTTTAAAAGAGCTTTGGGCGCTTTGTATAAAGAGAAAAAAGTAAGATTATTTCCAGACCGAATAGAAAAAGCTTAGTTACAGCTTTTCTAACATTCTTTCTACATTCAAATAATAAAGATCTGCATTTGGATCAGCCGGATTCATTTTTCCGTATCCTAATCTGTATTGCTCCAAAGCAGCTTTAAAATCATTTCCACTCTCGAAATAGCGACCTAAATAATAGTTCCCCATTTCGGATGTTGGATATAATTTTAAGATCATTTCTCCAAAATCTTTAAGATAATCACCATTTTCCTTTTCTATGATAATATCTTCAATAGCCACCACATCTTGCTGTCTGATTCCAATATTAGAACCAAATAAATATTCAATATCTAGATATTTTGTTTCTAAATAGGCAATAGCACTAGGAGGATCTAATTCTTTGATCTTTTTATCATATTCATCTTGAGTGATTCCGGAATAGATTTCAAAAATCTTAGCAAATGCTCTCGACATTCCTTCTCCAATTACAGAAGCAGAACTAGGAGAACTAGACAGCTCATCAAATACCACATTAAAATTCTCTACACCAATAGATTTCATAAATTTCCCAAATGCCTGAATTTTGGTAAGCTTCTCACTTTTAGCATAAGGATTTCCTGATACGTAGAAGTAAAAAGTATTGTCCATGGTTCCCAATCGTTCGATGTTGTAGCTTTGTACTTGTGCATTTACATCAGGTGCTAACGTAGGATTGATGGATATATAGGCGTTAAAAATAGGGTCTTTCTCTTTTAGAAAATGAGTAATAAAATTTGCTGTTAAACTTTCTCCAACAATGGTTAAAAAAGGAGAAGTCTTGTAATTAGCTTCAACAAAAGGGATTAATTCGTCTCTCAAAAATCGATAAAAACGTCGAGCATCAGTTGTTAATTTGCTATCGGTAACATCATATCCCGCATCTTTGCTTCGTGTAGATTCCATATTCACTCCCACAACAATTTGCTCAGGAGCATTGTCTTGTGAAGCATAATAATTAGAAACACCCACATAAAGATCAAAAAGTTTCTGTCCGTCCAGTACAATAGCTAACGGAAAATTAGAAATAGAATCTTTTTCATAGCCTTTAGGCAAATGGATGGTTACATCTCTAATATCCTTTAATTCATCAGACTCGTATTTTTTGTAGATGGTTTTTTGTCCAAAAGAAAGTGAAAAAGAAAAAACTAATAATAGTAAGATCAGTGTTCTCATAATTAAGAGGGAATCATTTATGTGTTAAAGATATAAGTTTTCAAAAAATAGAAAAGGATTATTCTTATCAAAATCTATCATGCCAATTTTGAATGTTTTATTTTTGTGTTCGCTTTTGATGAATAATACAAACTACCATTAGAACGAATAAAGTCCAAAATTATGATACAACCAGAATGGATTACTGTCAAAGAATACGAAGACATTACCTATAAGAAGAGCAACGGAGTTGCCAGAATAGCATTTAACAGACCAGATGTAAGAAATGCTTTTAGGCCTCAAACAACTAGCGAATTATACGACGCATTTTACGATGCCAATGAAGATACTTCTATTGGAGTTGTATTGTTGTCTGCAGAAGGGCCTTCTTCTAAAGATGGAATTTGGAGTTTTTGCTCCGGAGGAGATCAAAAAGCAAGAGGACATCAAGGGTATGTTGGAAAAGATGGGTACCACCGTTTAAATATTTTGGAAGTACAACGATTGATTCGTTTTATGCCAAAAGCAGTTATTGCTGTAGTTCCAGGATGGGCTGTAGGAGGCGGACACAGTTTACATGTAGTATGTGACTTGACGCTAGCCAGTAAAGAACATGCGATCTTCAAGCAAACCGATGCAGATGTAACCTCTTTTGATGGAGGATACGGTTCAGCTTATTTAGCCAAAATGGTAGGACAAAAGAAAGCCAGAGAGATTTTCTTTTTAGGAAGAAATTATTCTGCACAAGAAGCTTACGAAATGGGAATGGTAAATGCCGTAATTCCTCATGATGAATTAGAAAGCACAGCTTATGAATGGGCACAAGAGATCTTGGCAAAATCTCCAATCTCTATCAAAATGCTAAAGTTTGCTATGAACCTTACAGATGATGGTATGGTAGGACAGCAAGTTTTTGCAGGTGAAGCAACTCGATTGGCTTATATGACAGATGAAGCAATAGAAGGTAGAAATGCTTTCTTAGAAAAACGCAAACCAAACTTTGATAAAAAGTGGATTCCTTAATAGAGGAACAATGTTTAATTATGAATTACGAATAGAAATTTCAAAATCGTAATTCTAAGATTCAAAATCTGAAATTAGCGAATGAAGATAATATGTATAGGGCGTAATTATGCCAAGCACATTGAAGAATTAGCAAACGAAAGACCTGATAATCCGGTAATCTTTTTAAAACCGGACTCAGCAATACTACCAAAAAACAATCCTTTTTTTATTCCTCCTTTTTCGGAAGACATACATTACGAAGTAGAGGTATTGGTAAAGATCAATAAAGTAGGAAAGCATATTGCTTCTCGATTTGCTCATAAATACTATGATGAAATAGGTTTGGGAATTGATCTTACAGCTCGCGATGTTCAAGCGCATTGTAAAGAGAAAGGACTACCGTGGGAAAAAGCCAAAGCTTTTGATGGAAGTGCCGTTGTAGGGAAGTTTTATCCAAAATCTGAATTCGATTTGGAAAATCTTTCTTTTCAGTTATTAAAGAATGATGAAGTAGTGCAAGACGGAAATACAAATGCAATGCTGTGGAAGATTGATGAGCTAATCAGCTACATATCTCAATACTTTACTCTTAAAAAAGGAGATCTCATCTTTACAGGAACTCCGGCAGGTGTGGGTAAAGTAGTGGAAAATGATGTTTTAAAAGGTACAATAGAAGGAAAACAAGCCTTTCAAATACGAGTTAAATAAACTATTCACTTAAAAATAAATTACTATGTTAGGGATCTTACTACTCTTCTTTATCGGGAAGTTTTTTTACAAATTAGCTGAAGAATTTCAGAAAAGCAAATGGGGATATGCAGTTCTTGGGGTAATCACATATTACGCTGGAACTTTTATTTACGGAGTTCTTTACTCTGTTATATTTTTCATTAATAACCCTGATGCTTTTGAAAGTGATATTGATACTTGGACGCTTAGACTTACGGCTATTCCAGCTGGGCTTGGATTAGCATATCTTTTATACTATCTCCTTAAGAGATCATGGGAAAAAAGTAAAGAGTCTAATGAAGGGTCTCTCAATATAGATGATATAGGAACTGATTAACCCTAGGGTTTATGAATGCAGAAATTATTACCATTGGAGATGAGATCTTGATCGGACAGATCGTAGATACAAATTCGCAATGGATGGCAACCGAGCTTAATAAAATTGGTGTTTCTGTGCACCAAATCTCTTCCATACAAGATGAGAGAGAGCACATTTTAGTTGCATTGGAAGAAGCACAAGGAAGAGCAGATATTGTTTTGATCACCGGAGGCTTGGGGCCTACAAAAGATGATATCACCAAAAAAACCATTGCAGACTTTTTTGAAGATGATCAATTTATAGATTATCCTCAGGTAACTGAGCACATTCAGCAAATGTTTAAGAAATTCAACATTCCTTATAATGAAGTGCAAAAATACCAAGCGCAACTCCCGTCAAAGGCTACTTTGTTGATGAATCGATTAGGAACAGCTCCGGGAATGTGGTTTTATGAGAATGACACCATTTTTGTATCGATGCCGGGTGTTCCTTATGAGATGAAAGGACTCATGAAATATCATGTCTTGCCTAAAATTCAAGAACAGTTTCATTTACCACACATTCTTCATAAGACTGTAATGACTTATGGGCAAGGAGAAAGTTCAATTGCAGAACGCATAGCAGATTGGGAAGAGAATCTTCCTGATTTTGTCAAATTAGCTTATTTGCCTTCTTTTGGAAGAGTTCGCTTACGACTGTCGGCAAAAGGACCGGATAAAGAAGTTTTAGAAGAAACACTAGAAGAAAGGTTAAATACTTTAGAAAGTTTGATCTCGGATATTATAACGGGCTATGACGAGAATGGAACGATTGAAAAATATGTTGGAGAATTATTAGCAGAAAGAGACCTAACCATTTCTACTGCAGAGAGCTTAACGGGAGGTAAGATTGCAACTACTTTGGTTTCTGTACCGGGAGCTTCAAAATATTTTAAAGGAAGTATGGTTGTATACTCTGCCGAAATGAAAATGAATTTACTAGACGTTTCAGAAAAGAGTATACATCAATATACGGTAGTAAGCAGTCAAGTAGCAAAAGAAATGGCTGTATCTGCCAGAGAAAAGATGCAAACAGATTACGCAATTGCAGTTACAGGAAATGCAGGGCCTACAACAGATGAGACAGATAAATCTGTAGGAGTTGTTTTTATAGCAATAGCTTCAAATAAAGGAGTAAGTTGTCAAGAATTTAACTTCGGACAACCAAGAGAAAAGGTTATCAATAGAACCGTAAATAAATCTTTGGAAATGCTTCAAGAAGAAATTCTAAAAAATAACTAAGATTGTTTTTGTAGAAGTTTAAAAATGTCGTACATTTGCACCTCGTTTAAAGATAAGAACCTAAAACTGTAAGAAGATGTCTAGAGTTTGTGAATTAACAGGAAAAAAAGCGATGGTAGGAAACAACGTTTCTCACGCTTTGAACAGAACGAAAAGAAAATTCAACGCTAATTTAATGACTAAGCGTTTCTATATTCCGGAAGAGGACAAATGGATCACATTAAAAGTGTCTGCTTCTGCGTTAAAAAATATCAACAAGAAAGGAATTTCTGCAGTAATTAAAGAAGCAAGAGAAAAAGGTTTCTTAACTAAGTAATTCTCTAGATAAAGTATAGAAAGATGGCAAAAAAAGGAAACAGAGTACAAGTAATCTTAGAGTGCACAGAGCACAAGGCTTCTGGAAAACCAGGAACTTCTAGATACATTACAACGAAGAATAAGAAAAACACTCCTGATAGAATTGAGTTAAAGAAATTTAACCCGATCTTGAAGAGAATGACAGTTCATAAAGAGATTAAATAAGTAGGTCATGGCAAAGAAATCAGTAGCAACGTTACAAACAGGTTCTAAAAGATTAACAAAAGCTATCAAAATGGTAAAATCTCCTAAATCAGGAGCTTACACATTTGTTGAAGCTATTATGGATCCTACAAAAGTAAACGACTTTTTAGCAAAAAAATAAGTTTATCTTTTTACAATATACAAAAGCTACTTTCAAATTGAGAGTAGCTTTTTTTATGCCTTTAAATTCGCTAAATTTGAGGCACTTAATTTCGCAGAGGAAAAATGAGTTTTTTTAAGAAAATATTTTCAAAAGAAAAGAAAGAAACTTTAGATAAAGGACTAGAAAAATCTAAGTCGAGTTTCTTTAACAAACTATCGAAGGCCGTAGCCGGTAAATCGAAAGTTGATGATGATGTTCTTGATAATTTAGAAGAAGTGTTGGTTACTTCAGATGTTGGAGTAGAAACAACACTTAAGATCATCGATCGTATTGAAGAACGTGTTGCCAGAGATAAATATTTGGGAACAGATGAATTGAACCAAATCTTACGAGAGGAAATCGCATCCTTACTTTCTGAGACAAATACCGGAGAAGAAACAGAGTTTACAGTACCGGAAAACAAGAAACCTTACGTGTTAATGGTTGTAGGAGTGAACGGAGTAGGGAAAACTACAACAATCGGTAAGTTAGCTTCACAATTCAAAAAGAAAGGATTAAAAGTTGTGTTAGGAGCAGCTGATACATTTAGAGCAGCAGCAATTGATCAGTTACAGGTTTGGGCAGACAGAACAGATGTTCCTATCGTACGTCAGGAGATGGGGTCAGATCCCGCCTCTGTAGCATTTGATACATTAAAGTCTGCCGTGTCACAAGATGCCGATGTAGTAATCATTGATACAGCCGGACGTTTACACAACAAGGTAAACTTGATGAATGAGCTTACTAAGATCAAGCGCGTAATGCAAAAGGTTGTTGAAGATGCACCACACGATGTATTATTGGTATTAGACGGATCTACCGGACAGAATGCCTTTGAGCAAGCAAAACAATTTACCAAAGCAACAGAAGTTACTTCTTTAGCAGTAACCAAATTAGATGGAACGGCAAAAGGAGGAGTGGTGATCGGAATTTCAGATCAATTTCAAATTCCTGTAAAATATATTGGAGTAGGAGAAGGAATAGACGATTTACAGGTGTTTAATAAACACGAGTTTGTAGATAGTTTCTTCAATTAAAATATAAAAAGGCTGTTTCTTAAACAGCCTTTTTTTTTGCTTTTACTGATAGTTGATACTTCCCCAGCAATCATTGTTCAAAGGATAGCAAAAAGGCATTCCTGCTCTCCAACAATCAGCTTGTGTATGAAATTGTCCCGGCCCAGGATTTGAGCAAGTACCAAAGTCTCCACCGTTAATAGTTTTTTGTTCAGCTCTGTTTAGAGCTTTACCTAAAGTTAAAATAGATTTTTTCATGATGTAAATAATTTGATTTATCGTTACCTAAGTTTTGACTTTAGTTCATCTTGCACAAGGGTAATTGTATACGTGTAGGTATTCATTACATATTCGTAATAAGTATTTTAAAAACTGTTTTAAAAAATAAAAGCTACCCTAATAAATTAGGATAGCTTTTGAATCAACCTTCTCTTTTTCGCGAAGAATAGGTATTACCTTTCAGTAATATATTCTTAAAAAAGTTTATTTGTAATTTACAGGATCAACACATATCCACTGACTTTCTGGAAGTTGTGGTCCACTTCCATCAGGGTCATGAAATACTTCTGTACATACTTCATTTGCCGGACATCCGTTTGTTAAACAGTTGCTATGAGCAACTAAGTTTCCTCCATAAATGTTTTTTTGCTCAGCTTTATTTAAAGCTTCTCCAAGGTTTGCTAGATTTTTCATAGAATTAATGAATAAGATTATAAGGTCTGTGAACTTGTTTAGGCACTCACAGTTTATGCCCGTTCTGATGTAAATTTGCTACGATTTTAGCCTCTACACAATGCATATTGTATATGTGAACCTCTTTAGTTCATATTCGTTTTGATTGGATTTGGAATCGGTTTTAGCTATAAAAAAAACCGTTCAAGTTTAATTTGAACGGTTTATAAATTCTCTTTAGGGGGAATTAATAATTTAAAAAATATGTAAAATCTATAATGGAGGAATATTCATTATAAGAACATGTAGAAGTACTGCCTCCAGATTCTGTTATTGTGACTTCTCTATAAGGTCTTGCTACAAGAACATTGTTAAGTGAAGCTAAATTAAAAGGATAAATAGTAATCTCACCATCACACTGTTCAGGAAGAATGTAGCCTTTGTTGTAATTGCTGTTGGTCAATGGATGAGCAGTTGAATAGATCAAAATGGTAGTAGGAACATAGCCATTTGGGAGAAATATTTCAATGCAATTCTCTTGAGTCAAATACTCAATATATTGTTGGTATAAAGTATCTAAGCAAAAACCTTCTTGACATCCACCAATTGCACCGGGTGGTTTTGGCTTTCCTTTAGGATCTTTTGTTCCGCCCGGACACTTTTCATCTGTATTCCCTCCGTTATGAAGAATAAATTGATGTTTAAAGGCAATCTCAAAAGCAGATCCATCAACAAGAAGATCGTTGAGCCTTACAACATCCGGGTTAATATTTCCAATAAGATTCATAAACTGAGTTCTTGCAGAGGGATTTTGCTGAATAACTTTTGCTGTTAAAAAAGAAACCCACTGCAGTTGAGCTTCAAAAGGATCGTCAATAGAACTATTTGTTATTGGAGGAGCCTTTGAAGTCGTTGTATAATTAATTAGATCATTTTCCAATTCGAGCTCATTTTCTTGCTGACAGGAAAAACCGACAGCTAAAATGAGTGCCATGCATATATATTTAAAATATCTCATATCTCAATGTTTTAAAGTTCATTGGAAAGATAAATCCAAAAAGAAGTTAAAAAAGGGCACGGTTCATTACTGTAGGAATCCATTTCATAAGTGTACTTAGCTAATACAGATTTGCAACTAGAAAATTCTCTTTAATACGTAGTCTTGACGCCTACTGGAAACAGGAACTTTGATATCTTGTATCAAAACCAAAACACCATTTTTATTGTATTTAGAAACGTATTTTTTGTTGACGATGTAAGATTGATGGCAACGAACAAAAACATCTTCAGAGAGTACTTCAAGAATCTTCTTAATCGGTTTTGAGGCAACTATCTTTTCAAAATGTTGTGTAAAAAGAGTGGTATAATTGCCATCAGATTTACAATACAGAATATCATCTTCATAAATAGCATAAACCGTATTGGAGGTTTTAATAACGATGCGTTTCTTTTCTGTGCCTTTAAAATATTCGCTAGATACTTGTGCTAGCTTCTCCAGATGTTTGTCTTCTTGCTTGTTTTTGATGGCTTTTTCAATAGCTTCTTTCAGTTCCAGCTCATCTACAGGTTTAATGATGTAGTCTAGAGCACCTACTTTGATTGCTTTGATTGCATGATTATCAAACCCGGTAATAAAAATTACATCAAAATCTTTATAAGGAGTGTTGGTTAATACGTCAAACCCTGTTCCTTCTTTGAGGTGTATGTCTAGGAAAAGAAGATCGGGTTGATGTTCTTCAATATGAGACAAAGCAGTTTCTACATCATCTGCTTCTGCTACGATTGTGATTTCTTCTCCAAAAAGTCTCGTTATTTTTTCACGTAGATCTTTTCTGATCTCTGGATCATCTTCAATTAGTATCGATTTAATCATATTCGGTTAGTTTGTAGGGGATTAAAAATTCAACAACAACACCCGTTTCATTTGGGTTTTTATCATTTCTGTTATTGATCTTTATATGTGTTTTTGTTGTTTTTAAAACAAAATCGGAAATCAATCGGGTAGAAGTAGAGGTCTTATTTTGTGTACTACTCTCAGAAATTCCTATTCCATTATCTATAATTGTACAAGAAATAATCTTGTCAAGTTTTTTCAGTTTAATTAGGATCTGTCCTTTGTAATCAATTCCATTAAATCCGTGTTCTATACTATTTTCTATAAATGGTTGTAATAACATGGGAGGAATAAATATAAGCTCATCACGTTCCATATTTTCCAAGGAAATCTCATAGTCAAACTTCTCAGGGAAGCGAAGCAATTGCAATTCCATGTATTTGTCTAATAATTCCAATTCATCTTCCAAAGCCACAAAGTTCTGAACAGAATTCTCTAAAATGAGTCGTAATAATCTAGAAAAGCGTAGCAGATAATCAGTTGCTGTTTTAGAATCAGTAGCAATTTGATTTTTAATAGCATAGAGTGCATTAAAGGTAAAATGCGGATTCATTTGAGAGCGCAACAAGCGTTGTTGTAGCAAGAGGTCGTTCTTTTCATATCGCAATCGCTTTTGCCTGTAAAAAAGTAACCCAATAATTACCAATAATACAGCGAGAATCAATACAAATAGAAACCAAGACTTCAATTTGAGGTTGCTAATCTCTTTCTCTTTGTTTTCCGTTAAAAGTTGTTTTTCTTTCTTATTGGCAAGCTTAAGAGTGTAAAGTTCTTCCTCTATTTTTTCTTCATGAGCTTTATTTAAATTCCTGACCAATGCATAATAATCGGTCATAATGTTATCAATCTTGGCTGAATTCAGAATCCCTAACTTCAAACGAAGTTCACCGGCAAAAGAAGAATTCTCAACAGAAGTATTGGAATTGATGTACGTTTTGGCCGAATCTAAATATTTAGTTCCCAACTCAAAATTTCTAAGATTGGTGTACGCTTCTGTAATATTCAAATAGGCTTGTAATAACTCTGTATCCTTATCTTCAATTTCTGTTTGAGGAATTTTCTTTAAATAACTCAACGATTTTTTGAAATTCTCAACTGACGTTTTGTAATTGGATATTTGATATAAAAGAGCTCCGTAATCTCTATAAAATTGTCTTTTAACATCATTTCCTTCTAAAGTATTAGACAAGCTATCCATGAGTTGGAATACTTTAGCTACTTTGTTCAATTTAAACAGGATTCTTGCTTTAGAGAAACTGGTAATATTGGACAAACTCCTATCTGATATTTTTGTAGAAACTGTTTGAACACTATCGTTATACAATAAGGCCTTTTCATAGTTTGTTAAAGATAAATTCACACGTTCTAAAGCATTGTAGGCATATCGTAAATCTCCGTAATTCTTTGTCCTATCTAAAAGTGCGATAAACTTGTTGGCAGAACTCACAACATCACCATAATCTTCTAAGGCAAGATCTGTTTCCCAAGAATGTCTGTGGTAGATAATATCTCTCTTTCTAACATTACTACTATCTATCAGATCAATAGCTTTATGAAGGTGTACTTTTGCAGAATCCAATTCCCCGTTCATCCGGTAGCAAAAACCTCTTGAGAAAATATTCTCAATGATAACACTATCAGGTAAGTTTTTAGAAGTTGCAATAATACTGTCAGCAGACTTCAGATAGTCAAAAGATCTTGGGTTTATTGGGAATTTTGCTTTTTTCTGAAGCTCGGCAATTTTTTGTATTTTTAGTTGCAGAGGTTCTTCAGGTTGAGAACAACTGATAATAAAGCATAATAAAATCAATATCCTTAGGAGGGATGTTTTCATAATCAAACTTAGCAAAAACTCTTGACTAAAAATAAAAATACCGGCTTTTCAATCTATCATAATCTACTGGTCAATGCTAGTCCGGAGAGAATATTTGTAGCAATTACTGTTCCAAAGCATTTAAATAATTGGTGGCCGTTAAAATCATCAGGAACTCCTGAATTAAATTCCATTTATAATTTCAATTTTACAGATGCATACAACTGGTATGGTAAAGTTATTGAATGCAAAGAGAACGCTTCTTTCTTTATCAAAATGACCGATTCAGATGAAGATTGGAATCCAACCACCTTCGGATTTACATTGGAAGAAAAGGAAAATGGCACCTATGTTCGTTTTAGTCATACAGGTTGGCCAAAAGATAATGATCATTTAAAGCATTCTTCGTTCTGTTGGGCAATGCTGTTGAATGGCTTGAAAAACTATGTAGAGAAAGGAACTATCATTCCTTTTGAAGAACGAGAGTAAGCACCCTTCAACAAACTTCTAACAGAAATCTCTTATCTGTTGAATCGTTTATGGCAAATATTAAATTAACGATTAATGAGTTATCTTTGGTTTTCTCAAACCGATAACCATGAAAAGAATTCTTATAGTACTACTGTTCGTTACTTTTATTTACGGATGCCAAGAAAAAGAAGCCCCAAAATTTTTCAAGAAATATGATGAGTCTGCTGAGTTGAATAAGCAACAAGATCATCAAAATCCACGTATGAAATTCAAATTATTTCAATCGAAATATTTGGATATGAATCAAGTTTTCAAATCTGTAGAGCAAGACTTGGCAAACTTTTCAGAAGAAGAATACAATACATTAAAGCCTCTAATTGTAGAACAGAATATTCCTAGTATTCAAAAAAGCATTAGAGAAGGTCAATTAACCTACGAAAAACTAACGTTGTTCTATCTATATAGAATTCGAAAATTTGAAAGTGATAGCACAAAATCATTGAATGCTATTATTGCGATTAACCCTAATGTGGTAAACGAAGCTCGCGAAAGAGATTTGAACAAGCCCAACAATAAAAACTACGATAAGATCTACGGAATGCCAATTTTGTTAAAAGACAACATCAATACAGCAGGCATGCCAACTACAGCAGGAGCTTTGGCTCTAGCAGATAATAAGAATACAGAAGATGCTTTTATTGTAAAGCGACTGAAAGAAGAAGGTGCTTTGATCTTAGGAAAAGTAAATTTAAGTGAGTGGGCTTATTATTTTTGTTCAGGCTGCCCGTTAGGATACAGTGCGGTTGGAGGACAATCTTTAAACCCTTACGGAAGAGGAAAATTTGAGACAGGAGGTTCTAGTGCATCAAGCGGAACAGCCGTTGCGGCAAATTATGCAGTAGCAGCTGTAGGAACAGAAACAGCAGGATCTATTACCTCACCATCTAGTCAGAATTCTGTTGTAGGATTGAAACCAACAATTGGGTTGTTGAGTAGAACCGGAATTGTTCCTATCTCAAGTACTTTGGATACACCGGGACCTATGACCAAAAGTGTGATAGACAATTGGATTTTTATCAATGCGATGTACGGATATGATAAGTCTGACCCAAAATCCTATGTACACGTAGATAAGAATTATGGAAACTTTAATGATGGAGTAAAAGGTAAACGATTTGGTGTTTTAAAAGCGTATTTACAAGATTCTGTATTCAATGCCAATGTGAACAAGATGAAAGAAGCCGGGGCAGAGATCGTAGAGATTACTCCGCCACAAGTAGGATTACCGGGCTTTTTAACCTTATTGAATATAGATATGAAACACGATCTGCCTGAGTATTTGAAAAATTATACAGACAACAACGTAAAAGTACGATCTGTACAAGATGTGATCGATTTCAATTTACAAGACACTATTTTAAGAGCTCCTTACGGGCAGCAACTGTTTGAAGGGATTGTTGCAGATTCAACAACAGTAGAGCAATTACAAGAAATAAAGAAGACTTTAATGGCAAATGCACGTCAATATTTCGAAGCTTTAGGCAAAGAGAATCTGGATGCAATTTTATCGATCAACAATTATCATTCAGCATTTTCTGCAGTTGCAGAATATCCGAATATTACAGTTCCTATGGGATATAAAGAATCCGGAGAACCTGTTAGTATGACTTTTATTGCCAAACCTAAAGAAGAAGCAAAACTACTCATTTTAGGAAATGCTTTTGAGAAGCTAACCAAGCATAGAAAATTGCCGGAAGGATATGAGTAGAATTTAGCTGAGAAGCTTTATTTTTGTCGCCCAATAAGAAAAAGAGAAAAGAGTAAGTAAAAAAGAAAAAGAGAGCTATGAAAGGGTTTAAAAATTTAGTGCTTTGGAGAAAAGCACATGAGTTGGTTTTAGAAGTTTATAAGATGACCTCTAATTTGCCTAATTCAGAAAAGTTTGGATTAATTAATCAGATTCAAAGAAGCAGTGTTTCTGTTCCTGCCAATATTGTAGAAGGTTATGGTAGGAGAAGTATAAAAGAAAAGCTACATTTTTTATATATAGCAAATGGTTCTTTGGAAGAAACAAGATATTTTTTAATCTTGATTCAAGATTTAAACTTTTCAATAACAGAAAGATTGCAAGAGCAACTTTCAGAAGTGTCAAAAATATTAAATACATATATTAAAAAACTGAAAGGAAGTTTGGATTAATCTTTCTCCTTACTCCTTTCAACTAATATACTATGCGTACAAAATCTGTAAAGAAAAATAAGATCAATGTTGTTACCTTAGGGTGTTCCAAAAACATCTATGATTCTGAAGTATTGATGGGGCAGCTAAAAGCCAACGGAAAAGAGGTAGTTCATGAAGATGAAAATGATGAAGGAAACATTGTGGTGATCAACACCTGTGGTTTTATTGGAAAAGCTAAAGAAGAATCTGTAGATACGATCTTACATTATGTTGGAAAGAAGGAAGCGGGAGATGTAGACAAGGTTTTTGTAACCGGATGTTTAAGTGAACGCTACAAGCCGGATTTGGAAAAAGAAATTACAGATGTAGATCAATATTTCGGTACGCACGACCTCCCTAACTTGTTAAAGGTTTTAGAAGCAGACTATAAACACGAGTTGATAGGAGAACGTTTAACTACTACGCCTAAACATTATGCCTATTTAAAGATTGCCGAAGGATGTGACCGACCTTGCTCTTTCTGCGCCATTCCGTTGATGCGTGGAAAACATAAATCAACACCTATTGAAGAGATTGTTACAGAAGCTACAAAACTAGCTGAAAAAGGAATCAAAGAGTTGATGTTGATAGCACAGGATCTTACCTATTATGGGTTGGATATTTACAAGAAAAGAGCCTTAGCCGATCTATTAAAAGAATTGGTAAAAGTAGAAGGTATCGAGTGGATTCGATTGCATTATGCTTTCCCGGCAGGATTTCCAATGGATGTTTTGGAGGTGATGAAGAACGAGCCTAAAGTTTGTAATTATTTAGATATTCCTTTACAACATATCAATACCGAGTTACTGAAGTCGATGAAGCGTGGTACAACACATGAAAAGACTACGGCTTTAATCCATAAGTTTAGAGAAGCAGTTCCAGATATGGCTATTCGTACGACTTTGATTGTAGGATATCCCGGAGAGACAGAAGAGCATTTCCAAGAATTGAAAGATTGGGTAGAAGAAATGCGTTTTGAGCGTTTAGGAGCCTTTGAATACTCTCATGAAGAAAATACCGGAGCTTATGTTTTGGAAGATGATGTACCTGCAGATGTAAAGTTTCGTCGTGTAAACGAAATCATGGAAATTCAGTCGCAAATATCTTGGGAGATCAATCAAGAAAAAATAGGAAATACCTATCGTTGTTTGTTTGACAGAAAAGAAGGGAACTATTTCTATGGGCGTACAGAATTTGATTCGCCTGATGTAGATAATGATGTGTTGGTAGATGCCAGAGAGCATTATATCAAGATAGGTGAGTTTGTTGATGTAAAGATCCATGAAGCCGGAGATTTTGACTTATACGGAACACCTGTAAAATCATGAAAAAAGCGTATTTCAACTGGAGCTCAGGTAAAGACTCAGCTTTAGCACTCTATAAAACACTACAGCAAAAAGAATACGAGATTGGTACCTTGCTTACCAATATAAACCAGGAGTATTCTCGTGTGTCTATGCACGGTTTGCATGAAAACCTGTTGGATGCTCAAGCAGAAAATATTGGACTGCCTTTACAAAAATTGTATTTCCCTGCAGATGTAACCATGGAATTGTACAACCAAAAGATGCATGAGGAGCTTACTAAATTTAAACAGAAAGGTTACGACTATTCTGTTTTCGGAGATATCTTTTTAGAAGATCTAAAAGCTTATAGAGATACAAAACTGGCAGAGGTAAACTTGCAAGGAGTCTATCCTCTTTGGAAACAAGATACGAGAGCTCTACTAAAAGAATTTTTAGCATTAGGATTTAAAGCAATTACAGTTTGTGTAAATGCAAAGCTCTTAGGAGAAGAATTTGTAGGAAGAATTATTGATGAGCAATTTATCAATGATCTACCGGATACAGTGGATGTATGTGGTGAGAATGGCGAATTCCACACCTTTGTTTTTGACGGCCCAATCTTCTCAAAACCTGTAGAATTTGAAATAGGAGAGAAGGTGCTACGTTCTTATACCTTACACGATGATGATTCGGACAACTGCCATCAATCCAAAGAAGAACAAAAGAATTATGATACCAGTTTTTGGTATTGTGATTTGCTTCCTAAATAAGAATTATCGATCAACTCTTTTTCTTACATCTTTTTTAATTCGAGCTCTTAAGACTTCTGAGTATTCCAATAAAAGAGAAGAATCTCTGATGGCTGTTGATAGGCCGTATAATTCTTTGCCCATTTCCTTAACAGCTTTTCCCGATGCTTTTTGTTTTATTTTTTCACCTATCTTAACCATAGCCAATTCAACTTCATAGCTTTCGCAAGTAGGCAACTCAGACCAATAAAGCTCCCAAAATCGCTTGTAATTAGAAGTGAATTCATCAGATGCAATATCTTCTGTGAATACCAAGACAGAAGAGACTTTTAGCGCTTCAGAATATAAATTACTTTGTTTTTCCCAAAAACCCTTCAGGTTTTCCAAAAGGAACTGTTGTTCTCTTTGCGCAATTTCTTTTCTCTTGTTAAGCTGATAGACCAGCCAGTTTCCTAAAACCCCAATAACGGCAACTACAATTACGGGAGTAGAAATGAGTCCTTCTAATAATTTTTCCATTTACTTCGTTAAATAAAAGTCAAATCAATAGCAATCATTTGTTACTAAGGAGAGGACGTAACTTTTTGATTTTGTTAAATCTAAAAAGAAAAAAACAGATGAGAAAATAAAAATGATAGGAAGTTAAGCCACTGCGATAAGAATACCCGTCAATCCTATGCTTAAACATAATGGAGAAAAGAAGCGTGTATCTACTTTTCCAAATTTGGTGGATTTAACACTCTTGAAAAAACCTACATATTTAAAATCGCCAATAGCTCTTACTGTAAAAATGATAGGGATAATCCATGAAGCATAGGTAGTGATCCAGTCAGGTAACGAATAAGAAACGAGTTGAGAATTAAAAAAATAAAAGAGGGAAAAGCTTAACAAGCCTAAACCTACAATTGCACTATCGATCTTTTTAGGATTTAAAATACGTTCTCCATTTACCTTTGTTGGAAGAGATACTTCAAACCCATAGGAGCCTCCTAAAGCCCAATTGAAATGAATTAATGAAAGAACTAGAAATATAAGGGAAAGGATAATAGAAAGTATCATAGTTATTTTTTTCGACGTAATTCTTGAGCAGCTCCGGCATTGAGCTCAAAATCAAAATAGGAGATATGTGAGTTGATTTTCCCTAAAAGACCTTCTATTCGAGTATAGATTTCCGATAGGCTTCTGTAATACGCTAAAACCTTCGAATTTCCGGCATCCAAATATTTATGCTTGGTCCATTCTAGAATATCTTCCTCTTCATGGTAAGTTTCCAATTCGCGTAAAACTAAGCACAAATGAAGTGAAGGATTGTCAATCTGAAAATCTTTGTACTCATCATCAACTATCAAAGTGAATGTTTCTCTATTAATCGTAAAATCTACCCAAACGTGTTCTAAGGCTTTAAAAGGAGCCTGTTTGTCTAAAACCTGTATGTGAACTCTATGGTCTTGACAAAGTTTTTCTAAAGCTTGTATTTCTGGGTAAGATGTAGACATTGTTCTTATAAAAATAACTAAAACCGTTTAGATTTCTTATAGCGTGCCTTATAGGTTTGCATAAGAGATTCTAGTTTTTTTGGAGTGGTATTATAATTGTCGATTAATAATTCTTCAAAACCATGATCAAACTCGTAAGATAAATATGCTCTTCTATGCTTTCCTGATTGACGAAAAATAACTTGTTCATCACGAATTTCTGACCAGCTTTTAAAATCTGTATTGATAGTTCTCATGCCTTTGCTATCTATATAGATTTGCACTTCAGAATTTGTTGCCTGTAAGTATTCTTTATATGCAAGATACCCTCCTAAAACTGTTGCGATGACTCCATATACTAATTGATCATTGATGATTAAATAAACCCCAAAACCAGCTGCTACAAGCATTATTGCCATTTCAATAAAATTGAATTTTGAGTAAAATATTTCAGTCTTTGGAGGTATAGATTGATCTTCTTTGAGTACGTCTTCATTATTGAATTTTCTTTGAAGACGGTTCCATTTTTCTTTATCAGAAAAAGACCAGATTTCAGTTTTGTTAAATATGCTGTCATCAGGCCAGATAAGCTTATCTCTGATCGCTTTTCTTTTTAATTCATGAACATTTCTTACATTTTCAAATGCCCAAACTTTCCATTTAGTAATTAAAAAGCTCCAAATTAGCCAAGCTAAAAGAATCCCAATTAAAAAACCTATACCAATTCCCCAGCTTGGAATTATACCTTTATTTGATAAAAATAGCGCTAATCCAGGAACCCCAAGCATACTAATGAAAACAGGTAAGTTAATCATCAGTTGACCTCTATTTATTGCTTTTGATACAGAGATGTTTTCTTTCATTACAATTTTCAATTTTAAAGCCTATGAAGGCATTATAACAAAAAAATCCCTCCTTGAGGAGGGACTTAGGGAGGTGTCAATTACCTCTTTATTTCACTTGAATTTCTTAAGAAAAGAGCATTCACAAAGAATAGTTTCCCATTATCCCAGAATGATCTGAACAATACATTGTCTACAAAATAAATAATGCTTCCTCCTCCTTTTCTTTCCTCACCAATCAATAAAGACTCAGGAATATTCTTTGCTGCTTTTCTTCCGGCAAAACCAGATACATTGGTAGCGTCTTTGGTAAAGTAAGCTACATTTCCACCGCTTTGTAAATAGTCATAAGAACTGCTTCCTAACTTTAAAGAGAAGTATTCGTCTCCATATCCAAAAGCCAAAGGATGTGTTTCGTCTACTTTACTCTTAAATACAGCACCTGTGATCAAATAATCAGCTCCAGCTCTTTCTTGATCCGCATACGGAGTCAGGTTGGCTTTAGGAGCTTCCTTACTTTTCGATTTCTTTGTTTTTAAAGCAAACCCTTTTTGATTTGCAAAACTTCTCAATGCATTTCCAATAGCAATTACAGTTCCTCCATTTTGAGCAAAGCTCTTTACTTTGTCTAATCCGCTTTTGTTTAATACTCTTCCGTAATAACCATTCGGAATGATCAACACATCATAATTATCTAAATCTACACCACCAAAATAATCAGTATCTAAAACTGTTAAAGGATATTTCAATTGCGTTTCGAAGAAATGCCAGATCTCACCAAAACTTAAAGATGAAGTTCCTTGCCCGGATAGAACAGCAATTTTCTGTCTGTTGATCGGACTTACACTTGAAGATCCAAAATCTTTTCCTGAGTTTACAAAACCAGTATTTACAGCAGTTAATTTTCTTCCGTACTTATTAGCAATTGTAATTATTTTTTCATCAAAATCTTTCTGACGATTGTCATGTCTAAGAACAATCAAAGTCCCTTTCTTGTAGCTGTTACCTTCAGTACTAAAATCACCTTCAGCAAAACGAACGCGAATTCCGGCATCTAACATTTGTGCTAAGAAGGTACCGTCTTCTAAGCTATTCCACTTTGCTAAATAGGCGTATGAATTTCTGCTAGGAGTATTTACAATAACACTTGTGTTTACACCTTTTGCAGAAGGAACTTTAGCTTTAGAAGCCATTGCTTTAAATCCGTGAGCATAAGGAATAGACCATGCTGTAATATCATAAGTTAAAGAATCGGCCAACTTTGCATTAGGCTCAAACAATACTTTTACCATTTTTCCTTTCGGTTGATCTGTATGTACAACAAGATCATTATCAGAAACATTCATTCTTGATTCTTTCTGAGTTTGGTAATTGTATCCTCTTACTTGTCCTTTTTTCGTGTATTCGTAAGCAATTTCGTGCTTGTCTAACAGATCTATTAATCGTTGTGTCTTGTCTTGGTTTTCATTTTTCAAAACATAACTTTTATAAGCAAGCTTTCTGTTGTCGAAAAATTTCTTGAACTCTTCGTTTAACTTCTTAGCATTTTTAGAAGAGATCTCTACCGTAGATAATCCTGTTGTTGTATGATGTTTTACTCTGTCTATTAAAGTCAATTCATACCCATGGTCAGTTTCTATCCCCAATCCAGACATTCCGTGTCCGGCTTGCTCGTATGTCATACCAATAGCCCCCATATAAGTTGGGTAGGTATCTCCATAACTTGGGTATAATAGATCAAAACTCTCTTTGGTAAAATACAACCATCCGTTTTTATCAAAATACTTCGCATGGTTTTTACCGATCTGAGTTTGGAAGTCACGTTGCCAATCAGAGATGATCTCGTGAAAAGGCTCAGCAGCAGGAGCAAAGTAGTATGGATTGTTCTTGTATTGCTCGTGGAAATCAACATGAATATGAGGCAACCACTTATTGTATACGCTCAAACGTTGTTGAGACTCTACTTGAGTAGCCCAAGCCCAATCTCTGTTTAGGTCAAATAAATAATGATTTGGTCTTCCGCTTGGCCATGGCTCCTTGTGTTCTTTCGCATTCGGATCTTTGTTATAAGGTGAGCTGCTTACTTGATTGAACCAGTTTACATAACGATCTCTACCATCAGGATTGATGCAAGGATCGATAATCACCAATGTGTTTTCTAAATAACTTTTTTTACTGGTAACAAGCTCGTACAATGTTTGCATAGCAGCTTCTGTACTGGAAGCCTCATTACCGTGTACATTGTAGCTTAACCAAACAATAGCAATGTCACTTTCTCCATTAGAAGGCATGATTCCGGTTTGTCCCAGGTTTTTTCTTCTAATCTGTTCTAGATTGTCCATGTTCTTTTGAGAAGAAACATAGGCAACATATAGCGGTCTTTTTTCGTTGGTCTCACCGTATTTTTCCAGTTCGACATTGTTTAATTGATCGCTCACATAGTTGAAATACTCAATTACTTTGTGATGGCGTGTAAAACGCTCTCCCGGCTTGTAACCCAAAAATTCTTCGGGCGATTGAATACTTTGCGCAGATATCAGTGTTGACACTGTAAATGCAAATAAAAAAAGAAGTCTGAATTTCATGTAAGTTATTTTGAAAAGACTCAAATGTACTGAATATTTTTGAAGGTAGTTAAATGTTTGTTAGAATGAAATGACCCTTTCGTCTAAGTACCAAAAAATCGTATTTTTGAACTATGACTACAAACGAAAGCGAATGTCAAGTTTCTAAAGTCAATTATACCGAACATTGGGACAAGGCATATACTAAGAATCCAACCGAAAAGCTTGGATGGTACGAAGAAAAATCGACTCAAACTTTAGAGTTAATTTCCAAAACTCAATTACCTAAAGACGCTAGCATCTTACATGTAGGAGCAGGTTCTTCAACACTGATTGACGACATGGTTGAAGAAGGGTACACAAATCAGATTGCTAATGACCTTTCAGCAAAATCATTACAAGATTTAGAAGAACGATTGGGAGAGAAGTCAGACCTAGTTAATTTTATTGTTGATGATCTGATCAAGCCTGAAAAATTAAATACACTAGAAGGTGTAGATCTTTGGAATGATAGAGCTGTGCTTCACTTTTTCCTAAAAGAAGAAGAGCAGAAAGCTTATTTTGATCTGGTTCGAAAAGTAGTTAAACACAACGGATTTGTTCTAATTGCTGTTTTTGCATTGGATGGTGCTGAGAAATGTTGCGGATTGCCTTTACAGCGATACAACGTACAAATGTTACAAGACAACTTAGGGAGTGAGTTTACACTTCAAGAGAGTTTTGATTATACATTTGTAAACCCGTATGGAGGTGAAAGACCTTACGTTTATGCATTATTTCAAAGAAAGAATTAGATGAAAGTTACGCATATACCATTTCAACAAACCGGCTTCTTTTCTAAAACCATGCGTGATTATTTAGAAAAGAATGAAAGCATTCAAGCATACTATCATAATTTCCCAGACATAGATGGTTTCTCAAAACAAATAAAAGAGAAAAAAACAGCTATTTCATTAGCTTCCAGAGAAGTTTTAGTGGAAGTCTTAAAAGATCAATATGCGAATGTTGATATATCAGAAGTAACAGAAATTAACATTAGTTCTTTAAAAGACGAAAATACATTTACCATAACTACGGGTCATCAATTAAATTTATTTACTGGCCCTTTGTATTTTTTATATAAGATCATATCAACCATCAATTTATGTGAAGAGCTGTCTAAGAAATTTCCAAAACAGCATTTTGTGCCTATCTATTGGATGGCTACAGAAGATCACGATTTTGATGAGATCAATTATTTCAATTTTAGAGGAACAAAGGTAAGTTGGAATAGACCTGACGGTGGAGCAGTAGGAAGATTTGATACTGATGGATTGGATGAGGTCTTGGCTGTATTTTCACAGCACTTAGGAGGTTCAAGAAATGCCATCTATTTAAAAGAGCTATTTCAAAAAGCCTATGTAGAGCACGATAATCTTGCCGGAGCTACGAGATATATTGCCAACGAATTATTTAAGGAGTACGGATTGGTAGTTATTGATGCTGATAATGCAGATTTAAAGCGATTGTTTGCTCCGATTGTAAAAGATGAATTGCTGAATCAAACTTCTTTTAAAGCGGTTTCTGAAACAATAGAGGAGTTTGGCAAAGAATATAAAGTTCAAGTGAATCCACGTGAGATCAATCAGTTTTATCTGACAGATACCTTACGTGAACGAATCATTTTTGAAGACGGGAAGTACATTGTAAATGATACTGAGATTACTTTTTCTGAAGAAGAGATCTTAGAGGAATTAGAGAGTCACCCGGAACGTTTTAGCCCAAATGTGATCATGAGGCCCCTGTACCAGGAAGTCATTTTACCAAACCTCTGTTATATTGGAGGAGGAGGTGAGTTGGCTTATTGGTTAGAGTTGAAAAGCTACTTTGAAAAGGTAGACATTCCATTTCCAATTCTTTTATTGAGAAACTCAGTACAAGTTGTATCTGAAAAGCAAGGGAAGAAATTGCAAAACTTGAGTATTTCTTACGAAGAGGTTTTTATGAAGCAACACGAATTGCTAGCAAAAAAAGTACGAGAGAATTCAGATATTCAATTTAGTTTTCAAGATGCACAAACCTTATTAGAACAACAATTTGCAGCTTTGCAACGTGTAGCAGAACAAACAGATGTTTCTTTTGTAGGAGCCGTGAATGCGCAACATAAAAAGCAAATGAAAGGTTTAGAAAACTTGCAAAAGCGTTTGTTGAGAGCTGAAAAAAGAAAGCATGCAGATTTGGTAAATAGAATTACGGATTTACAAGATCAATTGTTGCCTAATCAAGCTTTGGAAGAACGTCAGCGTAATTTTTCTGAATACTATTTAGAATATGGTTCAGGCTTTGTAAAAGCACTTAAAGAAGCTCTTGAACCACTGCAATTAGAATTTACTATTTTAGAACTCTAATGAATTCTAAATCGGGATTACATCCTAAAAATAAGCACAAATCCGGGTATGATTTTCCATTATTGGTAAAGCAAAATCAAGCCCTACAGTCTTTTGTTTCGAAAAACAAGTATGGAAACCTGTCCGTTAACTTTTCTGACCCTAAAGCAGTAAAAGAGTTGAATAAAAGCTTGCTGAAGTCTCATTATCAAATCGATTTTTGGGATTTTCCGGATGAAAACCTTTGTCCGCCAATTCCTGGGCGTGTAGATTATATTCATCATTTAGCTGATCTCATCAATGCTTCAGGAAATCAAAGTGAGATAAAAATTTTAGATATTGGAACAGGAGCCACTTGTATTTATCCGTTGTTAGGAAATGCTTCCTATGGATGGAAGTTTACCGGAACAGATGTAGACACTACTTCTTTGGTAGCTGCACAGAAGATTATAGATAAAAACCAATTAAACGATCAGATTGAGCTTCGATTTCAATCCGATAAGCAACATATTTTGAAGAACATTCTTCAAGAAAAAGATCAGTTTTCTGCAACCATGTGCAATCCACCTTTCTATAAATCGGAAGCAGAAGCTAGAGGTGCGAATGCCAGGAAATCGAGAAATCTGGGAAACAATGCTGTGAGAAACTTTGCAGGAAATAACAATGAGCTTTGGTATACAGGAGGAGAGAAAGCTTTCTTACACAATTATTTGTACGAGAGTTCTTTGTATCCTAAACAAAGCAAATGGTTTACGTCATTGGTGTCTAAAAAAGAAAACGTAGAAAGTCTACAGAAGTCTGCTCAAAAATTAGAAGCCAAGGCTTTTAAAGTAATTCCAATGCATCAGGGAAATAAAGTAACTAGAATTGTTGCTTGGCAATTTTAAATATCCTGAACAATAAAAATAGCATTCTTATTCAAGTCGAAAAAACCGAATTCGTGGGTTCCCCAAGGAGTATTCATTCGTAATTTTTCTGGTTGGATGGTTCCTCTTTCAACAAACTCTTTATAGATAGGCTCAATATCTTCCACAAATATTTTGATTACCGAACCGCCTAGTAATGGATCTTGCTCATTATCTGCATGCCATTGCAGGTGAATGTACAAATGCTCTCTTTTTAATCCGGCATACATATCATCTCCAAAAGCCAAGGTAAAGCCTGTATGTTTCTCATACCATTCAATATCTCTTTTGATATTTTGGGAAGGAAGAACAGGTTCTATTTGTCTGAGATTAGATTTGGCCATATTCAAAGATAAAAAAAACCGAAGATTGGAGTCCCCGGTTCAAAAAGTGTGTATAACCTTTTCTTAGTTAGCAATTCTCCCCACAATCTTGCTTTTTAGTAAACTTAGAATCATGGTTGGAAGTTTTCGTTAAAGTTTTGTTAAGCACAAATATGATGCCAATACTTAAAGAAATATTAAAGGTTTCTTAAGTGTTTAGGAATAATTAACTGATAATTAGCTGTTTGTTGTGTTTTTGTTATCTCTTTTTAAGACTCTAATGGCCTAGTTTAGAGGCAATCAATTAAATAAAAATCACAATGAAAAGATTAATTATCGCTAGTTTCTTGGTATTGATATCGATATCAGGATTCAGTCAAGAGAAAAAATTGACTCAAAAAAAGAAGACAACATTTGGAATTACAGCCGGGTTAAACTCCAATTTCCACACGTTAAATGGGTATCGGAACCAAGAACCTACAAACCTTTACGGAGGGCTGTTTGTAGAAAGATCTTTAAAAGGAAAATTTCGCTTACAGGCAGAAATTTTATACTCTCGAATACAGAGTGAAAACTTCAATATGTTTGAGTTACCGATATCTTTAAAATACGAAATTACGGATAGATTCAGAGTACTTACAGGAGTTCAAGTAAACTATCTATACAATAGAAGAAATCTTAATTTCTTTGATAGAAAAATAGAAAATCCAATTAATTTTGGAGCGCATTTAGGTGTAGAATACGACCTGTCTGAGAAATGGTTTTTGAGTTTGAGATACACACATCGATTTACCAAAAATGTTCATCCTGATATAAATAATATCAAAGGATTCCGATTAGGAATTGGATTCAGGTTCTAATAAAAAAACCGAAGCTTAATGCTTCGGTTTTTTTATGATATTCAATATGATTTACAGGTGAATCACTTCATCATAAGCATCTGCAACAGCTTCCATTACCGCCTCACTCATAGTTGGGTGTGGGTGAACTGCTTTTAATACTTCATGCCCTGTAGTCTCTAATTTTCTTCCTAAAACAGCTTCTGCGATCATGTCTGTTACTCCGGCTCCAATCATGTGGCATCCTAACCACTCACCGTATTTTGCATCAAAGATCACTTTTACAAATCCTTCAGGAGTTCCTGCAGCTTTTGCTTTTCCTGAAGCAGAGAATGGGAATTTTCCAACTTTCAATTCGTATCCTTGTTCTTTTGCTTGCGCTTCTGTCAATCCAACTGAAGCAATCTCTGGAGTTGCATAGGTACATCCAGGAATGTTTCCGTAGTCGATAGCTTCGGTATGCAATCCTGCAATCTTTTCAACACAAGTAATTCCTTCAGCAGAAGCAACGTGTGCTAAAGCCTGACCTGGAACTACATCTCCAATAGCGTAGTAACCCGGAATGTTGGTTTGGTACCAATCGTTTACTAAGATCTTATCTCTGTCTACAATAATTCCAACATCTTCCAATCCGATGTTTTCAATATTGGTTTTAATTCCAACAGCAGACAATACGATATCAGCCTCTAAAACTTCTTCTCCTTTTTTAGTTTTTACGGTAGCTTTTACTCCTTTTCCTGAAGTGTCTACAGATTCAACAGAAGAATTTGTCATTACTTTGATTCCTGATTTCTTGAAAGAACGCTCAAATTGTTTTGATACATCTTTGTCTTCTAATGGAACCAAGTTTGGTAAGTACTCTACAATTGTTACTTCGGTTCCCATAGAGTTGTAGAAGTGAGCAAACTCAACTCCAATAGCTCCGGAACCAACTACGATCATAGATTTTGGTTGCTTTGGTAAGCTCATTGCTTCTCTATAACCAATTACTTTCTTACCATCTTGTGGTAAGTTTGGTAATTCTCTAGAGCGAGCTCCTGTTGCAATAATGATATGATCTGCACTGTATTCAGTTACTTTTCCATCAGCGGCAGTAACATCAACTTTCTTTCCGGTTTTAATTTTTCCAAAACCTTCAATAATGTCGATCTTGTTCTTCTTCATTAAGAACTGAACACCTTTGCTCATTCCTTCAGCAACACCACGACTTCTTTTAATAACAGCTTCAAAATCTTTATCAATAGCTTCTGCTTTTAAACCGTATTCATCTACATGCTTTAAGTAGTCATATACCTGAGCACTTTTTAACAAAGCTTTGGTTGGAATACATCCCCAGTTCAAACATACACCTCCTAAGTTTTCCTTTTCAACTACTGCAGTTTTGAATCCTAATTGAGAAGCTCTAATGGCAGTTACGTATCCTCCAGGACCACTACCAATCACTATTACATCGTATTTCATTTTTTAGTTGTTTTATTTGGGTGATTGAGCGGAGTCGAAATCACACTATCTAATTTTATTAAGGTGTCTTCGACTCCGCTCAGACACCATGTTGTTTACATTCGGTTAGGAACCTGAATTCCTAACAAACTGAATGCTGATTTTATGGTATCAGCTACTTTTTTAGACAGCTGTACTCTAAATATTTTTTGGTCTTCGTTTGCTTCGCCTAAGATAGAGACATTTTGGTAAAAAGAATTGAATTCTTTCACCAAATCATAGGTGTAATTAGCAATCAAAGCCGGCGAATAATTTGCTGCTGCTTGCTGAATTACTTCCGGGTAATGCTCTAACTGTTTGATCAATTCTTTCTCCTTCTCATGCAAGTCAATTCCAGAAATAGTTTTCGAATGATCGAAATCTGCTTTTCTCAAGATCGATTGAATTCTTGCATAGGTATATTGCACGAAAGGCCCTGTGTTTCCTTGGAAATCTACAGAAGCTTGTGGGTCGAATAAAATTCTCTTCTTAGGATCTACTTTTAAAATAAAGTATTTCAAAGCTCCTAATCCGATCATTTTGTACAACTCATTCTTTTCTTCGTCAGAATAACCGTCAAGCTTTCCTAACTCTTGAGAAATATCTCTGGCTGTATTTGCCATTTCTATCATTAGATCATCGGCATCAACTACAGTTCCTTCTCTAGATTTCATTTTTCCGGATGGAAGGTCTACCATTCCGTAACTCAAATGATACAATTGCTCTGCCCAAGAGAATCCTAACTTCTTAAGAATTAAGAATAATACTTTAAAGTGATAATCTTGCTCGTTTCCTACAGTGTATACCATTCCGTTGATATCGGAATAATCTTTAACACGCTGAATAGCTGTTCCAATATCTTGCGTCATGTATACCGCAGTTCCATCAGAACGCAACACCAATTTTTCATCCAATCCTTCATCTGTCAGATCACACCAAACAGAACCATCTTCTTTAGTAAAGAATACTCCTTTGGTCAATCCATCAGCAATCACATCTTTTCCTAGTAAATAAGTATCACTTTCATAGTATAAAGCATCAAAATCTACTCCCAAGTTCTTGTAAGTAATATCGAATCCTTCGTATACCCAACCGTTCATAGTTTTCCATAACGCAACAGTCTCAGCATCTCCAGATTCCCATTTACGGAGCATGTTTTGAGCTTCTACTAAAGAGGGAGCTTGTTTCTTAGCATCCTCTTCAGAAACACCAGAGGCTACCAACTCGGCAATCTCTTTCTTATATTCTTGATCGAATTTTACATAGTAGTTCCCAACCAATTTATCACCTTTCAATCCTGTAGACTCAGGAGTTTCTCCATTTCCATATTTTTTCCATGCCAACATGGATTTACAAATATGAATTCCTCTATCGTTGATGATTTGTGTCTTGTACACTTTCTTACCGGCAGCCTTTAAAA
This sequence comes from Pseudotenacibaculum haliotis, assembly GCF_042684245.1. Taxonomy (NCBI): domain Bacteria; kingdom Pseudomonadati; phylum Bacteroidota; class Flavobacteriia; order Flavobacteriales; family Flavobacteriaceae; genus Pseudotenacibaculum; species Pseudotenacibaculum haliotis. The sequence goes on along the minus strand of NZ_JBHULH010000001.1, from coordinate 99,195 downwards.
TCTCGGCTACAGAATATCCCAAAAGGTTATTTCTGATGTGTCCTAAGTGCAAAGGCTTGTTGGTGTTGGGAGATGAATATTCTACCATCATAGCATCTACAGTTTCACTAACGAAACCGTAAGATTCATTTGTAGCAATACCATTGAAGAAATTGATGTAAAAAGTATCAGAAACAACTAGATTTAAAAATCCTTTTACAACATTAAAATCTTTGATCTCTTCAACGTGCTCTTTTAGGTAGCTTCCCAGTTCTTCTCCAATTTGTACCGGATTCCCTTTTTTGTAGCGAAGCATAGGAAATACAACCACAGTAATATCTCCCTCAAAATCCTTGCGTGTAGCTTGGAATTCTACGCTGGGCAATTCAGTATCAAATAAAGCAGAAAAACCTTCTTTTACTTTTGTTTCAAGTAGTGCTTGAATATTCATCGAATTCATTAAAATTGAAGTGCAAAATTACGTATTTTATTTGTTTTGATACGGATGTCTCTGTTACTTTTATTTGAGTGACAAAAGACCCCAAAAATGCACATTTTAAGAATACAGATAAAGTCGGTTTGAAACCTTAAGACAATGCCTTCGATCGCTTATATTCTTCCTCTATCTCAAGAGCTTTTTTAAACAGAATATTATTTTCTAAATGAATGTGTTTGTGCAGATCTTCTTCAAACTCCTTAAGCATTGCAAAACAAACCCGATAGGTGGTACATGCATCTTCTCCGGTAGTGTACTTATTTGTAAGCTTTGAGATCTTTCTAAATCGCTCTCCTTCATTGTCGTGTTCTAGGTGCATAACGGCAATAGGACTAGAAACATTTTCAAATAAAGGCGAATTGATTGGCTTAGAATCATCTTTAGAGATCTGTGCTAGCTTTTTGAAATAAGGAAACAGAATGAGTTCTTCTTTTTTCATATGTGCAGCTAAGTCTTTGACAGCTTCACTAAATAATACTTGAATATCGAAAAGCTCAGGATGTTGTCTTCCGTGTACTTTACAGATCTTATTTAAGAACTCTAGGATAATAGGAGATTTTTCTTCAACATACTTATGATGCTTGTTGTAGATATAATCAGACAGAAAGCCAATATCCCAAGACAGATAGTTGGTATCGCTTTCTACTTCTTCTTGAATGTATTGGTTAATTTCTTGGATCAAATACTCAGGATCGATCTCTTTGAGCTCTGAAACTTCTTGAATTGAACGTTGTCCGTTACAGCAAAAATCAATTTGATGACGTTTAAAGATATTGGCAGCTTTGTAATTCTCAGCAACAATATCACTTACGAGAGTTTGTAGGTGAATTTCCATAATTTAATGAGGTTAAATGTTGAATACCATAAATAGCAAGGCAGATAACTTTTACAACTTCCAAGAGTACATAGTAGAGGTGTAGGTTACTTTCCGGTACATTTTGCCCTTCAATGATCGCAACTGCTCTTTTATCTAATTCAGGGAGTAGGTAAAGAGTTTGAGCAAGTATGATCACTGTGAGTACAATTAGAATACTGTTGTTTTTTCTAATTCCGGCTCCGGATAAGAACACACTAAGAAGGATGATGAGCAAACAAGCGATTTCTACTTTATTAAGAGCGCCAAATACCAACCTCCCAATTCCCAATCCAAGTTCTGTAGTAATTCCGGGAGCCTGAAACTTAAGCCAAGCTTCCATAAAGCTGATAGCCAATACAAATCCTAACCAGATAAATATCAGGGAAGTTCTAATTTTAAATGCCTTGTGGTACATAATTTTTTATTTTGAGAAGAATTACACTTCTTCAAAAATACAAGACAAAGTTCTATATCAAACCACAATTATTTTATGACTGAAATCACAATGGAAAGAATAATTAAAGGGAATTTGAAAAAGGAACTTGAGGAAGTAGATTCTTATGGATCATTTCTCCTACTTTTGCATTATGGACGAACGACTGGAAGAATTACCAAAATTAGCAAAGGAAGCACTACAGGAGAACAAGAAGTATTTTCAAAAGCTTAAGAAAAGAAAACCTAAGCGCTTGGATGTTTTAATGCAGAAATTGCACGATGAAGAGTTTGAAAGAACAGACTGTTTGACTTGTGGGAATTGTTGTAAAACAACCAGTCCAATGTTTACAGAAAAAGATATTCAACGTATAGCAAAGCACCTGCGTATGAAAGAACGTCAATTTGTAGATCAATATCTAGAGAGAGATTCAGATGATTTCATGGTGTTAAAGTCGGCGCCTTGTACCTTTTTAGATGAGTCAGATAATACTTGTTTTATCTACGATGTAAGACCAAAAGCCTGTTCAGAATATCCACATACCAATCGAAGAAAGTTTCTACAGATCACAGATCTGACAATTAAGAATACAGAAATTTGCCCGGCCACCTATAGTATTGTAGAAGAATTGAAGAAACGTTTGCCGTTATAAATACTCCATGATCCTCTCAAGAGGATGTTTCCAATTCCTTCCAAGAAGAGGGTTAGGGAGGAGACAATAAATTCCTTATTTTAGAAGGAAATTTACACATCTTGGAAACCATATTCAATTACTTCGAGAACATTCCCTCGCTTCACAGAAGCATTATTTTGGTTGGAGGAATCACCTTTTTTTGGTTGTTAGAAGGCGCCTTGCCACTGTTTCGTTTTAGTTATCACAAATGGAAGCATGCGTTTCCAAATCTGTTTTTTACAGCAACTACAGTAGTCATTAATTTTGCTTTAGCATTTTTATTGTTAAGTACAGCAGATTGGGTAAAAGCCAATGATTTTGGTATTATCAATTGGTTGCCGGAAATGTCTACAGGAGCAAAGATTGTTCTAGGAGTCTTGCTCTTAGATTTCTTTGGAGCCTACCTGCCACATTTAGTAGAACACAAAGTAAAGCCTTTATGGATGGTTCATTTGGTACATCATACAGATCATAAAGTAGATACAACTACGGCAAACAGACATCATCCATTGGAGAGTATGATTCGATTTACATTTACCCTGTTCGGAGTCTTTATCATTGGAACTCCTATTGCTATTGTAATGCTGTATCAATCTATGTCGCTCATCTTTACGCAATTTACTCATGCCAATATTAAAATGCCCAAACGGTTGGATAAGGTGTTGAGTTATGTGATTGTTTCTCCCGATATGCATAAAATTCACCATCATAATCTATTACCTTACACAGACTCTAACTACGGAAATATATTTTCTGTCTGGGATCGTTTGTTGGGAACTTATATGTATTTGGATAGAGAAAAGATCGTGTACGGAGTAGATACCTTTCCGGATGAAAAGATCAACAGTAATTTATGGGAGTTATTAAAACAACCTTTTCAAAAATATAGAAAACCAACAGTTTCAGGAAAATCGGAATGATTTTTGCTGCTGAATTAATTGAACTCAAAAAAAATATATTATGAAAAAACTTTACTTATTACTCGTTGTCTTTCTAATTTCTATCACTGCAAATGCAAATGATATTTGGTACAATTCTTATGAAGAAGCTAAAAAAGAAGCAGCCAAGTCAGGAAAGATGATCTTTGTGAATTTTTACAACCCAGCGACTCCTTATGGAAGGCATTTTGAGAAAATTGATTTTAATGATTTTGAAACGCAATTGCTTAAAAGAAACTTTGTTTTTGTAAGCTTGGAAGTAAGTGATGAATACAGAGAAAGACCGTTACTGGCAAGAAAATATAGCTTGCCAATGTATCCGGAGTTTATGATGATTTTTGATCCGAATGGAAAAATGTTATTGCAATGTTCTACAGATGTAACCAAAAGTCAGATTAAAAAAATTCTGAAAGCCTATTCTCCTGTATTCAATTCTCTTCACAAAGACTTTACCACCTATGAAAAAGAAAAAGAAACAAGAAAAGCTATAGAAATTGCCAGTAAGTATTTAGTTCTTTCCTTGCAGTATGAAGGAAAATTAAAAAGCAGGTTTATAAAAACCGGAATTACCTACTTAGAAGAGGTAGAAAAAGAAGCTACAAAGGCTGAGAAGCAACGAATAGCTCTACTGAAACATGTATATGCATGTACTTTAAAAGATAAAGATAAAAAAGCGTTAAAGAGGTTAGAAAAGATGTTTTCTAAAGAAGAAATACATGATGAAAACAAAAGACTCTACAGTTTCTTACGCAATCACATTGCTAAAAAATTAGAAAAGAGCTAAAAATTATTTAGATATATATGAGCCCGGATTTTTAAATCCGGGTTTTATTTTTCTAATTCTATTTGTACAACAAATACTTCGCTCTTACTTTTTTAAACTTTTCCAAACCTTCTTTCCAGGTACGTTTAATGTCTGCTTGAGGAACTTCTCCTTCTAATTGCGATTGTAACATAGTAGTACCTGCTAGTTTGGTAAAGAACTTATTAAAGAAATTCTTGGTTGTGTTCTCTTTGCAAGCTTTCATCAACCAACTTAGATTCAATTCTTTTAAACGTGGCGTTTTTCTCAAATCTTCACCATAGCAGATCATATAAGCATGTTTTGGGTACTTAGCTCCTTCATTAGGAGAAGGCGTGTATGAAAACGGATTCTTATCACTTAAAAATGGTGAACCGTATACTTGAAATTGCATATCAGTCCCGCGACCCGCACTAACGTTAGTACCTTCAAAAAAGCACAAACTAGGATACAGGTTTATAGAAACATCATTTGGTAAATTAGGAGAAGGCTTGATTGGTAAGCTGTATTCAGATTGATGTGTGTAATTCTTTAAAGGAATCACAGTAAGCTTTGCTTTGATACCGTTGGCTAACCATTTCTCTCCATTGATCATTTTTGCATACTCTCCAATTGTCATTCCATAAACCACAGGAACCGGGTGCATACCCACAAAACTCTTATGTTCTGGTTCTAAAACAGGCCCGTCTATATAATGTCCGTTAGGATTTGGTCTATCCAAAACAATTACAGGAATTCCAGATTCAGCACAAGCTTCCATCACATAATGTAATGTAGAAATGTATGTGTAAAAACGAACTCCTACATCTTGAATATCAAAAACAACAGCATTAATTCCTTTCAATTGTTCTTTACTAGGCTTCTTATTCTTGCCGTACAAAGAAATGATAGGAAGCCCGGTTTTTGTATCTACACCATCTTTGATCTCTTCACCGGCATCTGCTTTTCCTCGGAATCCATGTTCCGGAGCAAATACTTTCTTTACAGTAACTCCATTGTAATTATGCAAGAAATCTACCAGGTGTTGTGTTACCTTTTTAGATCCCATCACATTTTCTGAAACTTCTGCTCTTTGTAGAACCGATAAAACCGAAGTTTGATTGGCTACAACGGCAATTTTTTTACCTTTTAACTTTTTGAGATACAATGAGGTTTGGTCTGCCGCCGTTACAATAGTGTTTGATGAGTTTTGAGCACAAGAACTCATATGAATCATCAGTAAAAAAGCAAAGAATAAATACGTACTTTTACGAGCAGTTAAAATCATAGAATTGAATTACGAATTATTTGTCGCCAAACGGATTATTGCCGGTAAGGAATACAAAAGTAGCATATCGTCTCCAATAATTAAAATTGCAATCACAGCAATTGCTTTGGGAATTATTATCATGATGATCTCGGTAGCAACCGGAGCCGGATTACAACGTAAGATTCGTGATAAAATGTCGGGCTTTAAAGGGCATGTGCAGATTACAAATTACGACAATAACAATTCTGATGTTTCTATTGCACCTGTCAGTATCAATCAAGATTTTTATCCAAACTTTAAGAACATAGACGGGATTAAGAACGTACAAGTCTTTGCCAACAAAGCAGGTTTGATCCGTACCAAAACAGATTTCGAGGGAATTGTTTTTAAAGGAGTTTCTACGGATTATGATTGGTCTTTCTTTAAAGAATATTTGGTTGAAGGAGATGTGCCAAATTTTGACCAAAAAAGAACTCGCGATATTCTGTTGTCGAAAACATTGGTAGACCGACTCAAATTAAAACTGAACGATACTGTTTTAGTTTCCTTTTTAAAATCTTCAAAAAACAAACTACCAAGCAATTATAAGTTAATCATCAAGGGAATCTACAGTACAGGTTTCTTAGAGTTTGACCAAAGTATGATGATTGGCGATCTACGTGAAGTAAGACGATTAAACAAATGGAAAGACGATGAAGTAGGAGGCTTTGAAGTGATTATTGATGATTTTGATCAACTCACAGAAAAAGGAAATGAGATCTACAGCCAAACAGGCTCTACATTGGATTCTAAAACCATTGTAGGAAGTTATCCGGCTATTTTTGAATGGATAGACCTGTTTGATAATAATATTTGGTTTATTATCGGAATTATGATCCTAGTGGCAGGAATTAATATGATCACAGCTTTATTGGTGTTGATCTTAGAGCGTGTGCCTATGATCGGAGTTTTAAAAGCTTTAGGAAGCTCTAACTGGAGTATTCGTAAAGTATTCTTATACAATGCAACCTATTTGATCTTACAAGGATTGTTTTGGGGAAATTTGATAGGACTCACAATTCTTTTAGCACAACAATACTTTGGTTTTATCACGCTAGACCCAGAAAATTATTACGTTTCTGAAGTGCCTGTGTATATCAATGTGTTTTCAATGTTATTGCTAAACATAGGAACCTTGGTTTTGTGTTTTGCTATGTTGTTAATTCCTTCTGTAATCATAACAAAGATTCAACCTTCAAAATCCATCCGATTCGCTTAGCAATTTACTGGTTTTAAGTAGGTTTTGTAGAAATTCGCAACTCCTCTAATAAGCTTTCGTCTATAGTGTAAAATAATTCAAATATAGATTTCGATCAGAACTCTATAAGAACAAGCTCATTTTACACTTTATGAAACACATCAAACGAATAACATGGATTGCTGCACTGTTTTTTTGCACAGTAGCACTATCTCAAAAGACTACAAAAGCTCAAGAGAAAGGGGTATATACAGCTTTTGGTAAAGCCTTAGACTCATTAAGAAAAGCACAACATATTCCGGGACTGGCAGTGGCTATTGTAAAAGATAAAGAACTGGCGTGGTCTACAGGTTATGGAGCTTCTCATTTTGATACAGGAGATGGATTTGAATTTCAAAAGGTCACGCCTGATACTCCTTTTTGGATTGCTTCTGTAACCAAAACTTTTCTAGGGCTTTTGTTTTTACAACTGGAAGAAGAAGGTAAGGTAGATTTGAATAACCGAATTAATGACATGCCGGGGTGGGCAGGCTTTTGTAACTGGTTGTCAAATTCTAAGATCATTTTTGGTAAAGATCTGCGTTGTAAAGAACCCATCACAATTCAGAATGTTCTCAATCATACGGTTAATGGAAAGCCGGGAACTCGATTTTTTTACAATCCTATTATGTATTCCAGGCTTTCACGATATGTAGAATACATGCATGGAAATCCGATCCAAGCAGCTGAAAGAGGTCATAATACATTGGCACAGCTTATTCAGGAAAAGATTTTGGGGCCGGCAGATATGAGTTGGACAATGGCTAGCCAATGGCAGCGAGATAAACCTCACGTATTCTTTGATATGTCGCAAGGTTACAAGTATAAAGAAGGTAGGTATAGAGAGCTATTACGCCCGGAACGACATCTTGCTGGCGGAGCGGGTATTGTATCTACAGTTAATGATCTTGCTAAATATGATATTGCTTTAGATAATGGAGTTCTGGCTTCTGAAGCTGTAATGAAAAAACTATTTTCTCCGGCAACTAATCCGGAAGGAATCAAGCTTCCTTATGCTTTTGGGTGGTATGTACAGGAATACCGTGGTGAAAAATTGATTTGGCATGCGGGGTGGGATGAAGAAGCAGGGTTTACCGCCTTGTATCTTAAGGTTCCAGAAAAGAAACTTACATTACTACTTTTAGCAAACAGTGAAGGCATGTGGTGGGGAAATCCGTTGGATGGAGCAGCAGTTCATAAATCTAAATTTGCAAAGTTATTTCTAGACACTTTTGTGTTCTAGTTATGCAATTAAAAAATCATCGCCTTTATTGTGAAATACAATTATACATTGTTAAATATTTCGTTCCTTTGCACCACAATTTTAATTGAATGAACTACGCTAAAAATATATTAGAAACCATAGGAAATACTCCTTTGGTAAAATTAAATTCTGTAACCTCAGAAGTAGATGCCTTGGTACTGGCAAAAGTAGAAACTTTTAACCCGGGAAATTCGGTGAAAGACCGTATGGCATTAAAGATGATTGAAGATGCAGAGGCAGACGGACGTTTAAAACCGGGAGGAACCATTATTGAAGGAACTTCAGGTAACACAGGAATGGGATTGGCTTTGGCTGCAATTGTAAAAGGGTACAAATGTATTTTTGTGATCTCTGATAAGCAGTCTAAAGAAAAGATGGATATCCTAAGAGCAGTAGGAGCAGAGGTAGTTGTATGTCCAACGAATGTTGAACCGGATGATCCAAGATCATACTATTCTGTTTCTAAAAGATTAGGAGAAGAAACACCAAACTCTTGGTATGTAAATCAATATGACAACCCTTCTAACGCTGTAGCACACTACGAGCAAACTGGACCTGAGATTTGGGAACAAACAGAAGGAAAGATCACTCATTTTGTAGTAGGAGTAGGAACCGGAGGAACCATTTCTGGAACTGCGAAATACTTAAAAGAGAAAAATCCAAACATCAAGATTTGGGGAGTAGATACGTACGGATCTGTATTTAAAAAATACCACGAAACAGGAATCTTTGATGAGAATGAGATCTATCCATACATTACCGAAGGAATTGGAGAAGATATCTTACCTGAAAATGTAGATTTTAGTCTGATTGACGGATTTACGAAGGTAACCGATAAAGATGCGGCTGTGTATACGAGAAAGATTGCAAAAGAAGAAGGGATTTTTGTTGGAAACTCTGCGGGATCTGCCGTAAAAGGAATTCTTCAATTGAAAGAGCACTTTACCAAAGATGATGTAGTTGTTGTGTTATTCCACGATCACGGAAGTCGTTATGTAGGAAAGATGTTTAATGATGATTGGATGCGTGACAGAGGATTCTTAGATGAAGAGATTACTACAGCAGAAGATTTGATCAAAGATCATGCAGACAAACCTTTATTGACTGTAAGAACAGAAGAATTGGTTTCTCATGCAATTGAAAGAATGAGAGAATATAAAATATCTCAAATTCCTGTTGAAGATTTAAACGGATTTGTTGGGTCTGTAGATGAATCTACCTTGTTAAAATATTTCTTAGAAGATAAGAACATTGCAGAAAAACCAATCAAAGATGTGATGGGAGCTGCTTATCCTATTGTGAAAAAAGATGCTTCTATAGATAAAGTATCTAAGCTGATCAATAAAGACAATCAAGCTGTTTTGGTTGATCTAGGAAATGGAAAGCACCACATCATTACCAAGTACGATATTATCAGTGCAATCTAAGTCATATGTAAAAACGGTCAGAGTCGAAATGTAAGAAGTTCTCGACTCCGTTCGAACAGACAAAATATCAGACATAAAAAAGGAGCTTTTAAAGCTCCTTTTTTATGTCTAACATCCGCAGAAAATATCAACGACACTCTCTGACTTAGATTGTTTTATTTTATAATAGCAACCGGCCTCTTCATTTTTTGGGCCATATTCATTCTTGCCTTTGTACCAAACACTTTCTTCATTAGAAGGATTTGCCTTGTCAATCTGCTCTATCCATTTTTTCAATTTCGCCAATTCAGTTTTTGGAAAAACAATTTTCTCTTTCATAGGGGCAGCTTCACCACAGTTGTGGTATGTGTATGTGATCCCAAACTCAAATTTCATGGTATAACCACATTCAACTCCACCCATTTCTTCATCATTCTTTACATCTACTTTTCCAGAGACAGCTTTGTAATTTGCTTGTAAATAAGATACGATGATATTCATCTGGTAATTGCTCTTCTCAAACTTTTGTTTGAGTTTTTTTGCATTAGGAGTTTTTAAAACAAAAGATTCCTGTGCAAAGAACAAAGTGCTGTTGCATAAAAAGAAAAGAAGTAAATATCTGACTTTCATAATTTAAAAGTAATAAAAATTGAATAGACTAAGATTCCTATCTTTAACAGCAATAACTAAACCAATTGAAATGAAAGCATTTAAAATTCTCCTTTTATTCGTACTTATTGCTTCCTGTGCGAAAGAAAAAACAAATGAAAACAATCCTATGGAGTATTCAGATGAGGTACTAAAAAAAGCCAAAGAAATTCATGAGAAAGTGATCAAACTAGACACGCATGTCGATATCAACGTCAATAATTTTACGGCAGAGAAAAATTATAATCAGAAACTTAGCACTCAAGTAAACTTGCCATTTATGGATGAAGGTGATTTGGATGTTGCTTGGTTAATTGTGTATACCGGGCAGGGAGAGTTAAATGAAGAAGGATATGCAAAAGCATACAAGAATGCAATTAGTAAGTTTGATGCTATTCATAGATTGGTGAATGAATTAGCGCCCGACAGAATTGGTTTGGCTACGAGTTCTAAAGAGGTAAAAGAGATCGACTCAAAAGGAAAAAGAGTGGCTATGATCGGAATTGAGAACGGATATCCTGTGGGTACCGATGTTTCTCGAGTAAAAGAGTTTTACGATCGTGGAGCTAGATATATGTCGTTGTCACATAACGGACACAGTCAACTGTGCGATTCCAATACCGGAGAAAAAGACAGCATTTGGTTGCATAACGGTGTAAGTGAATTAGGAAAAGAAGTGATCAAAGAAATGAACAAATGGGGAATGATGATTGACGTTTCTCATCCTTCAAAAAAATCGATGAAAGATATGATCGAACTTTCCAAAGCACCAATTATAGCTTCGCATTCTTCTGCAAGAGCTTTGTGCAATCACAGTAGAAATTTAGATGATGAACAATTGGAATGGTTAAAAGAAAATGGAGGTGTTGTACAAACTGTGGCTTTTAGTTCTTATTTAAAGACTGATAAGCACAATGCATACAGAAAAGCACTTGGTGAAGAAATGAAAATAGTAGCTAAAGAAGAAGGTTTTGAGATCAAACCTTGGGGAGAAGTGAGAAAGATGAAAGACGAAGAAATTAGTGAATACATTGCCAAACGAAGAGAGGTCTCTAAGAAAGCAGCAGAAAGTGTAAAAAGCAAAGCTCAACCTGTTGATGTGGCAGATTTTGTAGATCATATAGATTATTTGGTTGAAAAGATCGGGATTGATCACGTAGGAATTAGCTCTGACTTTGATGGTGGAGGAGGAATCTATGGATGGGATGATGCATCAGAAACTTTAAATGTTACAGCCGAGTTGGTAAAACGAGGATATACAGAAAAACAGATCGCTCAATTATGGAGCGGAAACTTATTGAGAGTTTTAGATGAAGTAGAAAATATAGCTAAGAAAATACAGTCTGAAGAAACAAGTACAGAATAAGTATTTTGTAAATACAAAAACCACCTCAGGCGAGGTGGTTTTTACTAATCAACTAATTCAAATAATTTACACAATGAAAACAATTTTACTTGCTTCGTAAAGTATATTTCAATTACCGTGCCAAAATGAATTATTTTTGATTTTTTTGTTAAAAAGATGTGATTTTTATTTTTATTTAACATTTAAAAGAAAATAATTATGAATTCTTTAAAATGTAACCGTTTTCGCTTTGAAAAAATCACAGTAAATCGCTAAAAAATTAGGAATTTAATAATACGCTTAACTAGCGTGTTTGTGCGCTTTGTAAGAAGAACGTACCAAAGCACCACTTTCTACATACATAAACCCTAATTCTAGACCAATTTCTTCATATTTTTTGAATTGATCCGGAGTAATGAATTGTTTTACCGGTAAATGTTTTTTGGTTGGTTGTAGGTATTGACCAATGGTAATAATATCCAAACCAACTTCGCGAAGATCTTTCATGGTTTGAATTACTTCTTCTTCTGTTTCTCCCAAACCTAACATGATTCCGGATTTGGTACGCATACCATTATCTTTTAAGTATTTTAAAACACCCAAGCTTCTGTCGTATTTTGCTTGAATACGTACTTCACGAGTCAAACGACGTACAGTTTCCATATTATGCGAAACTACTTCTGGATGTACTTCAATGATACGATCTAATAATTTCTCGTTTCCTTGAAAGTCAGGAATTAAAGTTTCTAAGGTTGTATGAGGGTTGGCTCTACGGATTGCTTGTACCGTTTCTGCCCAAATAATAGATCCGCCATCTTTTAAATCGTCTCTATCTACAGAAGTAATCACAGCATGCTTAATGCTCATGATCTTAATAGAACGTGCCACTTTTTCAGGCTCATCCCATTCTACTGTTTCAGGTCTTCCGGTTTTTACACCACAGAACCCACAAGAACGCGTACAAACATTTCCTAAGATCATAAACGTAGCAGTTCCTTCTCCCCAACATTCACCCATATTAGGACAGCTACCACTGGTACAAATAGTATTTAGTTTGTACTTATCTACCAGTCCACGAAGCTCTGTGTACTTTTTTCCTACAGGAAGTTTTACACGTAACCATTCAGGTTTTTTCTTTCTTTCCGTTGCTACAACTGTATCGCTACTCATCAATAGAAATATTTAAGCAACAAAGGTACGAAGAAAAGAAATGATTTCAATGCTTAAGCTAAATCTCCAAAAGCAGCAAAACAAAAATTAAAACCTTCATAATTATTTTCGTCATTGTTCCAAAATTGAATCGTACTGTATTCTTTTCCCGGATTGATCGCCGTTGTGATATTCACATTGATATTAGGACCTATTTCTTGATTGGTTCTGTTCACTAATACAGAAGGTACTTCTTTAAAAGGTTTGTCATAAGTAATGGTATACATTTGAGTATACTCATTAAAATCTACAGAAAAATCATTTTTACTGTTACTGGTGTTCGATGTTTTTGTTCCGTTGGGTTGGATATTTCCACTAATACGTGCCATAATACATGATTAATTGATTAATAATGAATCAAGGTATAGGCTAATCAATTGTAAGACAAGAGTTTAAATACGTATTTTTAAGAAAGGGTGTAATTGCTTGACTATAAGTGTTGTAGATATTTGGTTTTTAATTGTAATGATTTTATGCTCTTCTTTTTATCAATGAGAAAAAGAATGACAATAATAGTAATGTGACAAGAGTTAGAGCTGTATACTTATTAAAAACAGAAGGTGATTTATGATATTGCTTTAACTCTTGTTTACTATCAAAGTTTATAGAGTTAAAGAACAAATCTCTGTCTGCTTCATTTAAACCATTTAAATTGGAGTAGGAAAAAGTATAAAAACTCTTATTGACAATAAATAAGTCAACTTCAATTACAATTTTTTCATTATCATTTTTAAAAGTCAGTTTAAAGCCTTTTAAATCATTTTTTATAATTTCTTTACTGGAGCCAAAGTATTGCTCATAAGGTTCGGTAAAAACCCATATGAGATCTGAATATAGTTTGTTTAAGCTTTTGATGTCGTCTGGAGGCCTTATCACCTCTCCATTTGAGGACATTTTTCCCAAAAGTATTTTTTGAGCAACAAACTCTACTGAATCATTTTTAGAGAATATTTGATAAAGCTTTTGATTATTTATGATAGTATCCATTTCATATACCTCATTAGGCATATCTAAATAAACAATAGAATCAAAATCATAAGTACTCCACTCTATATCTTGAGAAAATGAATATTGACAAAAAGTAATGATAAAGAGAACGGCAATTTTAATTTTCATAGTTGGTTTTTTGTGTAAATATAGCTAGCTTATAAGCTGAATAAATACCAAACACTAAATCCTACTAAGAATAAAATACCACAAATACTTAATATTCTTAAATAGATATTAGGGCGATGCTCTTCAGGAGTGTGCTTTCCGGTAATGAGAATATAATTCAAAATGGCATAGAAAGGAGCAGTTAAAAAAGACAGTACGGTAGCTATCTTTACCATTAAGCCCATGTTGTCTCTAAAATATCGGAGAATAACATAAGTTCCCAATCCTAAAAGGATGATCCAAAACCAGTAGTTCAATTTTGTTTTTTTATTGAAGAGTAAGTTATTGGCTAAAGTCATAGTTCTAGGCGATGCATCTAATGTAGTTATGGTAGTGCTAAACATGGTGGTAAAGGCAGCAATAGCAATAAAGATATATGCAAAATCGCCTAAGCTGCTTGTGTACAATTCAATAAGCTGTCCGGCAAAAACCCCTCCCGAACCGGAGAAAGTCTCACCTGATTTGTGCATCACTAAAGCACCTAACATCACAAAACATACCGCAAGGAAAATGGTACCGATATACCCTACATTAAAATCAAAAATAGCTTGCTTAGGACTGATCTTTTGAAAAGTGGTTTTCTCTTTTTCTAAAGACCAAATAGATTGCCAAATAGAAATATCTAGCGGAGCAGGCATCCATCCCAAGAAGGCGATAAGAAACGTGATCTCAACGGTTCCTTGAGGTAATACCTGAGAAAAATCAAAAGTATCGGTAGTTTTAAAAAGAGCCACATTTACAGCTACAATAGTACATATGGTTAGCAACAATATGATATACTTCATCATACTGTCCAGTAGTTTGTACCTACCAACTAACAGAACAACAATGCTTACTCCGGTGATGATCAATGACCAATCTACCATTTCGATACTGAGTCCAAAAAGGTTTTTAGCCAACCCTGCAGTTACAATAGTAACAGCAGCTTGTATGATAAACATAGTTACAAAGCTCACTACATAACTAGCAATTAAAATACCTTTTCCCAGTCTTTTGTAACCATCCAATAAGGTTTCTCCGGTTGCAGCAGCATACCTGGGACCAAATTGAAAGAAAGGGTATTTAAATAAGTTGGCAAGTAACAATGCCCATAACAAACCAAATCCAAATTCAGCTCCGGCTCTGGTAGATTGTACCAAATGGGAAACCCCTACCGCGGCTCCTGCAAAAAGGAGTCCCGGGCCTAAAGAACGTAAAATGGATTTTGCACTCATGATCTTTTTATGATTTCTGCTAACAATTTTTTGGCACGAAGTAACTTCACCTTTACATTGTTCATTGGCTCTCCAATCTGTTCAGAAATCTCTTTATAGCTCAACTCTTGAAAATAGCGCAGATGAATAACTTGCTGATATTTAGGCTTCAGTTGTTTGATATCTCTCAATAGTTTAGCGAGATTTTGTTCTGTAATGATCTTGTCTTCCGGTGAAGGACTATCATCAGCCACAGCATAAGCCTCTTCTTCTTGTTCTCGGGTAGTTTTAAGGTTCAAAGAAGATTTATTCTTACGAACCATATCGATATGGATATTCTTTGAAATTGTAATTAGCCAAGTCTTGAACTTATACTTTGCATCAAACGAATCGATCTTGTCAAAAGCTTTGGAAAAAGATTGGATGGTAATATCTTCTGCATCATTATCATTTTGAGTTCTCTTGAGTTGATACTGATATACATCACTCCAAAAATGATCGAGCAAAAAGTTAAACGATATCTGACTTCCTTCTTTTGCTTGTCTGATGTGATGATTTAGAATCTCTTCAGTTATTTCCAATGGGTGGGTTTTGAAATCGTGTTGGCAATAAATATAGTAATTTGAAATAAGACCAAAAAGATTTCTAGCAGAGGTAAGAAATAAATAACCTGTGTTTCTTTTAGTTTCTTGGCTGAAACACCTAAAGCAATATAATTGAATACGAAATACAAACCTATGATAGGTAAGGACATTTCAATAGGTTCTGAGTACACGATAAAAGGAGCTAGCAACCAAAAAGAGAATTTAGATACAAAGAAAAGCCCTAAAAAGAATTTGTGCTTGAACTTGTATAAGGAAGCTGTAGATATATGCCTTCTTTTTTGACGAAACCATTCAGTAAAACTCTTTGGAGCTTCAGAAATGGTAAAACTATCAGGATGATAACTAATGGCTGTATTCTTATTGTTTGCAGCATCTTTTATAAACAGATCATCATCACCGGAACGCACCTGAATATGATTGATAAACCCTTTAACTTTAAAAAACTCTCCTTTGGTATACGCCAAGTTTCTACCAACTGCCATGTAAGGCGATCCTAAACGCGCATAACTAAAATACTGCACAGCGGTAAGTAATGTCTCAAAACGAATCATTAGATTCACTAGAGAGTAGCCTACATATTTATATTTTCCATAGCCCAAAACAATACTCTTGGTTGTAGAGAACTGTTGACTCATTTGCGAGATCCAATGTGCAGATGCAGGAGCACAATCAGCATCTGTAAAGAGCAAATGATCGTATTTGGCAGCTTTAATTCCCAGTGTTAAGGCGTATTTTTTATTTCCCCAAAAAGCTTCGTTGTTTTCCACATTAACAATCCTGATACGGGAATCTTTTTCTTGAAAATTTTGAAGCACTTCCAAAGTATTGTCAGAAGAAGCATCATTGATCAATACCAATTCAAATTTCGAATGCTCTTGTTGCAAAAGCAAAGGAATCAATCTTTGAAGATTGGTTTCTTCATTCTTAGAACAAACAATTACAGAGACAGGAAATTCTGTTGTAGTTTTACTTTGCTTGGATTGATGAAAAGCAAAAGAAAAAAAAGAGATAAAATAGATCAATTGTATTACCGTAACAGCTACAAAGATGTAGAAGAGTACAGTAAAGATCATTTCAAAAAATTATTGGTGAGAAGTCTCAGTACACGTATCAAACTGGTCTGGAGTCTTACCACAAAAACCACAAGCTTCACCCGTAGTATTCAAAGCAGGATTTTGACTCGCACAAGTTCCGGCAAACTCACCATCCTTTTTAGCCCAGATCTTAATAGCAATACCTGCAATAGCTAAGGCTAATAATCCTAATGTGATAAATAAAAGTTTCATTCAAATACGTTTTTATGTGTGCAAAGATAATCATATTCTCAGAAAAAATAATTCCAAATGATTGAGTTATTCTAAGTTTTTTATACTTTCGGAAGAGCAGAATTCTACTTTTTTGACTAACCAAGACGAGTTCATAAGAAAACTAAAAAAAGGGAGCGAAGCAGCTTTTGCAGAGTTATTAGATGAGTAT
Source organism: Pseudotenacibaculum haliotis (assembly GCF_042684245.1). Lineage (NCBI taxonomy): Bacteria > Pseudomonadati > Bacteroidota > Flavobacteriia > Flavobacteriales > Flavobacteriaceae > Pseudotenacibaculum > Pseudotenacibaculum haliotis. The sequence goes on along the minus strand of NZ_JBHULH010000001.1, from coordinate 82,192 downwards.
CAGCAAAAAGTGTTTCATACCTGTATTTCTTTTGTGCCAAATAAGGAAGATGCAGAAGATATAGCACAAGAGGTTTTTTTAGAAGTATATAGATCTGTGCATAAATTCAAAGGAAACTCTAAGCTCTCTACTTGGATCTACAAAATATGTACAAACAAGTGCTTGGAATTTATACGAAAGAAAAACGCCAAGAAGAGATTTGCTTTTATGCAAACGATATTAGGAGATGAGATTCCGTTAGACAAAACAAGTTTTTTTACAGAGTTCAATCACCCCGGAATTTTATTGGAAAATAAAGAGAAATCAGAGACGATCTTTTTAGCTATAAACACCCTGCCCGAAAGTCAGAGGGTAGTATTTACACTAGCAAAGATCGATGGTAAAAGCTATCAGGAGATCGTAGAGATCACCGGAAAAAGTTTGTCCTCTGTAGAATCTATTATGTTTAGAGCAAAGAAGAATTTACAGAAGAAATTAGAAAATTTTTATAAAAACGAATCATAAACGCAAGTTTTGAAAAGATATTGCATCTTAAAGAAATAGAGATGAAAACAAATAAAAACAACAGTATAGAAAATAACAATACTTTCGATGTTTTAGATGAGATTCAAGAAGTAAAGGTGAGTCCTTTCTTTAAGAACAAAGTATTGAACCAAATTGGCCAAGAATCAGAAGAAAAAGTACCGTCGTTGGCATGGTTTACTCCACAACTGCAATTAGCAGCATTCGCATTAATTGTCATGATCAATGCTACAGCCATTTATTTTTCGTTTACTTCACAAGGGATAGATCAAGAGCTAACAGGTTTTGAGGCTTTTGTTGAAGATTACGATTTAGATTATTCAGATTCAGATCTCACATTAAACTAAATGACATGAGAAAAAAACTACTATATGCCTTCTTGCTTATCATGTTGATCATCAATGCACTGTTGTTGTATATGATCTTGGATAAGAAGATGGGAAAACAACCTCAAAAAGGTCCAGGTTTTCTTACAGAAGAGCTTAACTTTACTGAAGAACAAAAAGATCGCTTTTTCATGTTAGATCGTGTGCATCGACGTGAAATGATGCAATTAGATGACGAGTTAAGAGATTTGAGGAAGAAATTATTCAATTCTTTTGCAGAAGAAGGGTTCTCTCCGGATTCTATTACTTCCAGAATTGGAGAATTAGAAGAAGCCAAGCAAAAAGAAATGTATGCCTTTTTTAAAGAAGTAAGAAGTTTGTGTGATGAAGATCAAGCAAAAATATTCGATAAAATTATAGATAAAGTACTGCGACGAAGAGGTCCAAAAAAACCGGGTCCAGACAGACGAGGCCCACCGGGACCTCCCGAAAGAGATTTTTAAAATAAACCCTGACAACTGTCGGGGTTTTTTATTTTAATTCAATTTTTTTTTAGCACAAGCACAAGTTTTTCTTTTCGCTTACATCCAAATGATAAAACGACCTGTTTTTACAACCATTGTTTCATTTAAAAAGATGTATTATGAGGAACTTAAAAAATATTTTACTGCTGATCTTAGCGATTAACATTATTTCATGTGCTAGCGAAGAAGAATATGTAGACATCACAAATGATGATATTGTAAACGACGGTGACGATGGAGATGTAACTGATGATGATATTTTAGCATTGACATTAAATTTACCAACGACTTCGTTTAACTATGCCAATATTATCCTTCCGATTTATTTTTTAGACAACCAATTGCAAGACGAAGACAACACGCCAAACAATAATCCCATCACAGATGCCGGAGCAACTTTAGGGAGAGTTCTTTTTTACGATAAAAAACTATCGGCAAACAACACTGTTTCCTGCGCTTCTTGTCACATTCAAGAGAATGGCTTTTCAGACCCAAATACTTTAAGTATTGGATTTGAAGGAGGATTAACAGGAAGAAACTCTATGGGATTGGCCAATGCTAAGTTCTATAACAATGGAAGGTTTTTCTGGGATGAAAGAGCAGACTCACTTGAAGATCAGGTTTTAATGCCTATCCAAGATGCCGTTGAAATGGGGTTGACTTTAGATGAGTTGACCAATAAAGTAGCAGCAGAAGAATATTATCAAATTTTATTTACCAGAGCTTTTGGTGATGCCAATGTTACAACCGAAAGAATATCTATGGCTTTAGCACAATTTGTAAGATCTATGGTTTCTTATGAATCAAAATTTGATCAAGGAATGGCACAGGTAAACAATGAAAATACTCCGTTTCCAAACTTTACAGCTTCAGAAAACCTTGGAAAGAACTTATTCTACAGTAACAGAACTCGATGTTCAGACTGTCATGATACCAATGCTATGGTAGGTGATGCAGCTAGAAACAATGGTTTGGATGCAATCCTCACAGATTTAGGTGTGGGAGGAGTTACCGGAAACAATGGAGATAGAGGAGAGTTCAAAGTAGGTTCGTTAAGAAACATAGAACTCACAGCGCCTTATATGCATGACGGACGATTTGCAACACTAGGAGATGTGATCGATCATTACGATACAGGAGTACAAAATAGTGCCGACTTGGATAACAGATTGAGAGTTGGAGGAGGACAAGTAAGAAGGTTGAATCTTACTCCAGCAGAAAGACAAGGCTTGATCGATTTTCTACTCACACTTACAGATAACAACTTTGTAACAGACGAAAAGTATTCAGATCCATTCAAAGAGAATTAAAAGCACAGAATAACGATGAAAGATCAATTCACATTAGCAATAGCGCTATCCATAACCATAGGAATATCAGCACAAGAAAAGAATGGAACTTTTTCTGTAACCAGTGGTATAAAATGTACCCAAACCTTAACGCAAAAGAACAAGGTAACAGAAAAGACCAAAGGAGATTACAGGATTATTACAGCCAATGCTATTCCGGATCATAAGGTAGGAGAGTTCCCCAATCCGGGAAATCCAAATACCATCAGTGAGCAAAACAAACAATATAATATTCCATTGAACCCTAAAAAAGCAAGTAAACTGACATCTGTATCTGCAGACGGATTTGGAAAAGGATTTCCGGCTTATGAGTTTGGTGTAGCGTTAAACGGAGTAAAGTTAGAACCTACAGCAGCTGAATTCTTTGGAGGAAGAGGCAGAAATATGAATTCTGATTGGACATTGGAAGCATTGAGTACCAATGTAAATTTAGGAGACGATTGTAATAATGCACATGTACAACCTACCGGAGAATATCATTACCACGGAACTCCTTGGGAGTTTATAAAAAGTATGAAGAAAGAAGGGATGCAGCAAGTAGGATGGGCAGCAGATGGATTCCCGATCTACTACAAATTTGGTTATGAAGATCCGATGAATGCAGGCTCAAAAGTAATCGCTCTAACGTCAAGCTATCAATTAAAACAAGGAAAGAGGCCGGGAGATGGAAAAACAGCTCCGGATGGTAACTATGACGGTACCTACGTAAGAGATTTTGAATATGTAGAAGGTCTGGGAAATCTAGACAAGGCAAACGGAAGATTTGGGATTACTCCCGAGTTTCCTAAAGGAACATACTATTATGTAATTACAGATGATTTTCCTTCGCTACCAAGATATTTTGTAGGAACACCAAGCAAAGATTTTGCTGTTGGAGGCGGCATTCTAGGAAACGGAGGTAGAAGAATGACTAGAAACAGATTTGGAAACAATAGAAGACAGTCGCCACCAAGTAGCGAAGAGATTCTTAAGATGATGGATAGAAATAAAGATGGGAAAATCAGTAAAAAAGAAGCTAGAGGCCCATTGAGTGATCACTTTGATAAAGTAGATGTAAACGGAGATAATTATATAAGCAAAGAAGAGTTGGACAAGGCGCCAAGACCCGAAAGAGGTAGAAGGAGAAGAAATTAAGAGGCAAAAACAACTTTTTATGAGTATTTGTGTCTAAATAAATAGAGGTAGAACAGGACTATAAAAACATTTGGTTTTGGTTGGTTAATTAAATGCAAAAGTCTTCCGATTCTCGGGAGGCTTTTTTTTATCTAATTACATTCACCTCAATCTCTAGTGAGATGCCAAAAGTATTTTGAATGGTTTGCTGAATTTCTTGTGCTAATTTGTAGATGTCTTTTCCACTAGCATTTCCATAATTCACAAGCACCAAAGCTTGTTTTTTATGTACGCCAAAATCGCCAAAACGCTTTCCTTTAAACCCGGCAGTTTCAATCAACCATCCCGCTGGAACCTTTACTTCTTGCTCAGAAATAGGATAACTAGGAATGTTGGGGTAAGCTTCTTTAAGTTTTTCAAAATGATCTGTAGAGATCACAGGATTTTTAAAAAAGCTACCGCTGTTTCCAATTTCTTTAGGGTCTGGTAATTTAGATTGACGAATCTTAATTACCGCATTGGAAATATCTTTGATGGTAGGAGAAGCAATTCCTTGTGTATTTAACTCAGCTTCGATTGCTCCGTAACTCGTATTTAAAGTGTGATTTTTTTTAGTCAATCGGAAACTCACAGAAGTCAATACACATTTACCTTTCAGTTCATTCTTAAAAATGGAATTTCTATATCCAAATAGACACTGCTCATTAGAAAATTCGATTCTTTTTCCGGTAGCAATATCAATTCCCTCTACTTTGGTGATCACGTCTTTAACTTCTACGCCATACGCACCAATATTCTGAATAGGGCAGGTACCCACATTTCCCGGAATCAAAGAAAGATTTTCTATTCCTCCATAATTTTGATCCAGGCACCACAAAACAAACTGATGCCAATCTTCACCGGCATTAACAGTAAGATTCACATGGCTTTCCGATTCAGCATCAATAGAAATCCCTTTGATATTTACATGAACAACCAGCTTTTCAATATCGCCGGTCAATAACATATTACTTCCGCCACTTAGTAAGAAAATATCTTTCTCTTGTTTAATGACTTCTTGAAGCTCATAAAAGCTCTCTACAGAAACAAAACGTTTGGCAGTAACATCGATACCAAACGTATTGTATTCTTTAAGTGATATGTTTTGTTGAATGTTCAACTAGGAATTGTATTGGTTTAAGGCATTCTTTAAGATCTCAACACAACGAGTTAGATCTTTCTTGTTTAATACATATGCAATACGAACCTGATTCTTTCCTTCTCCTGCTGTAGAGTAGAATCCTCCTGCCGGAGCAACCATTACAGTTTCGTTATTGTCATTAAACTTTTCTAATAACCATTGAGCAAAAGCATCTGTATCATCTACAGGAAGCTCTGCAATACAATAAAAAGCTCCTTTTGGGTTTGCAACTTTTACACCTTCGATCTTTTGCAATTCAGAGATCAACGTATTTCTACGCTCTACATATTCTTCAATTACATCATCAAAATAACTCTGCGGAGTATCTAAAGCGGCTTCACTGGCAAGCAATGCGTAAGTTGGTGGACTCAAACGCGCTTGCGCAAATTTGATCGCTGTATTGATAAAATTCTGATTCTTAGAAACAATACAACCAATTCTTGCTCCACACATACTGTAACGCTTAGAAACAGAATCGATCATAATAGCATTTTGCTCCAATCCTTCTTCAGACATTACAGAATGATGCGTATTTCCATCGTACGCAAATTCTCTGTATACTTCATCAGCAATCAAGAACAGATCGTGTTTAAGAACAATCTGCTTTAGTTTTTCTATTTCTTCTTTACTGTATAAGTATCCGGTTGGGTTTCCGGGATTACAGATCAAGATCGCTTTGGTCTTTGAAGTGATTAGTTTTTCAAAATCTTCAATTTTTGGCAAAGCAAAATTATCATCAATCGAAGAGATCACAGGAACCACTTTTACTCCTGAAGCGGTAGAAAAACCATTGTAATTCGCATAAAAAGGCTCAGGAATAATAATTTCATCACCCGGATCAGTAATACTTCCAATAGTAAATAATAAAGCTTCAGAACCTCCGGTAGTAGCAATAATATCATTAGAACCAACGTGAATGTTGTTCTTTTGATAATAAGCCGCTAGCTTTTCTCTGTATTCTTCAGAACCTTCAGAGCGAGCATAAGACAATACTTCAATAGTATTGTTCTTTACAGCATCTAATGCAACTTGTGGTGTTTTAATATCTGGCTGACCAATATTCAAATGATAAACCTTAGTTCCGTTCTTCTTTGCAGCTTCTGCATAAGGAACCAATTTACGGATAGGAGATTCGGGCATTGCTTGCCCCTTATGTGATATCGATGGCATTGTTTAAAAATTGAATTTTCACATGCAAATTTGCGAAATAAATTTTATAAATAAGATAGTTTTAGAGGTTGTTTTGAAAGGTTAAAGTTTTCTAAAAAAGAAAAGGAAATTTCTTAAAATTTGTACATTTAGTTAAGAAACTCAACTGCATTTGAAAAAACATGTTACTCTTTTTGCCTTACTATTTTGTCTAATAAGCTCTAGCACAGTTGTTAGTCAGAGCGGTTTTCGTTTTTTTGATCCCACTCAGAAGAAGACCAAGGTAAAATTCCGATTGATCAATAATTTGATTGTAATTCCACTAGAGATCAATAATAGAAAATTGAACTTTATTTTAGATACAGGGGTCAATAAAACCATCCTTTTTAACCTTTCAGATCAAGACAGTCTTGAGTTAAAGAATGTACAGAAGGTTAATTTACAAGGACTAGGAAACGGAGAAGCAGTAGAATCTTTACTATCCAGAAATAATACCTTTACACTAAATAATCTGATTAGTTATAACGAGTCTATACACCTGGTTGTTAATGACAAGTTTGATCTATCAGCAAAAATGGGGATTACCATTAACGGAATTATTGGATATCGATTGATCAAAGACATGATCGTAAAGATCGATTACAACAAAAAGTACGTCACTTTTTACAATCCCAAAAACAATACAATACGAAAATGTAAATCCTGTGAAGAGTTCAAAATAGAGCTCATCAAAAATAAGCCATACATGTATGCAGATGCGCAGGTAGACACTATTGGAAACACACTAACACCGGTAAAACTCTTGATCGATTCAGGAGGAAGTGATGCCTTTTGGTTGTTTGAACATACCAAGAGTAACATTATGACTCCTAATAAGCATTTCAGAGATATTTTAGGAGAAGGGTTAAGCGGAACCATCTACGGAAACCGTAGCCGAATTCCTAGAATGAAGATCGGTAGTTTTGAGATCATGGAGCCTACAGTATCGTTCTTAGATACGGTTTCTACCAAGATAGCTCGTAGGGTAATAGGAAGAAATGGAAGTATAGGAGGAAATATCTTAAAACGATTCAGAGTGTGGATTGATTATCCAAACAGACGCATCATTTTAAAGAAAACAGGTTCTTTAAAAGGAGGATTCAACTATAATATGAGTGGATTGGATGTAATTCACAACGGAAGACGATTGGTAAAAGTAGAAGAAGCACCTAAGATAAATACAGGATATTCTAGAAACAGTCAAACTTCAGGAAATACCAGTGTTTCTGTGGTAACTACCTATCGTTATAAATTCCGACCGTCTTATAGAATTCATAATGTGGTAGAAGGATCGCCGGGGCATAAGGCAGGACTCAAAATAGACGATGTTATTTTAACGATCAATAGAAGACCGGCACATGTGTACAAGCTGAGTGATATTAACAGACTTTTTCAGTCGAGCAACAACAGACGCATCATTCTAAAGATAGAACGAGACGGAAAAGAATATACCTATAAATTTCGTTTGAAAAGGATTATCTAGCTATCGTTAGAAAGCATGCTCTTTTTCTTTTCAGGAGCAGCTACTCTTTCTACATATCCTTTGATCTTTACCATTTTACGTGGAGTCTTTGCGTTAGAAAAAATGGTAATAGCTTTAGAAAATCCGCCTACTCTTTTGGTGTCGTAAGAAATTTCAATCGTTCCTTTTTCTCCCGGCATAATTGGTCGTTCAGGTTTTTTAGGAACTGTACATCCACAAGAAGCTTGAATTCTGGTAATGATCAACGGAGACTTTCCTACGTTGGTAAATTCAAACACACGTTTTCCATCAGAACCCAGTGCAATCTTACCGTAGTTTAAGGTCTCGGCTTTAAATTTAAAAATAGGTTTGTCATCTTGACCAAAAGAAGAGAAACCCACAAACAAGATCAAAGCAAAAGTCAATACAGCTCTCATAAGATTTTCTTTTTTGTAAAAGTACAAATAAATCATCCGCAAAAAAGTTAAAGTTTTTGAATACAATAGTTAATGAGTTTTTAGCACTTAGTGTTTAGTACTCAGTTTTCAACTTCAACTTCAAGATTCAATTTCAATTTCAACCATCTTTACTCTCTTTTCATTTCTTAAATATTGGAGATAGTTGTACTTTTGTAGGCTATATTCAAAAAGTATTCCAAATTTATGAGCATTCCATCAAAATATGATGCAACTTCAGTAGAAGACAAGTGGTATGATTACTGGATGAAACACAATTATTTTCATTCAGAAGTAGATGACAGAGAACCGTATACAATAGTAATTCCGCCACCAAATGTTACCGGAGTCTTGCACATGGGACATATGTTAAACAATACCATTCAAGATGTATTGATTCGTCGTGCTCGTTTATTGGGTAAAAATGCTTGTTGGGTTCCGGGAATGGATCATGCTTCTATTGCTACAGAAGCAAAAGTAGTAGCAAAATTAAAGGAGCAAGGAATTGATAAGAACGATTTAACTAGAGAAGAGTTCTTGGAGCATGCTTGGGAATGGAAAGACAAGTATGGAGGAATCATCCTTGAGCAATTAAAGAAGTTAGGAGCTTCTTGCGATTGGGATCGAACAAAGTTTACAATGGATCCGGATATGTCTGAAGCCGTGATCAAAGTGTTTGTTGATCTGTATAACAAAGGATTGATCTATCGTGGATACCGAATGGTAAATTGGGATCCTGAAGCACAAACAACCTTGTCTGATGAAGAGGTGATCTATGAAGAGAGAAATGATAAGTTGTACTATGTACAGTATCAGATCGAAGGAGAAGAAGAATTCGTAACCATTGCAACTACACGTCCGGAAACAATTTTAGGAGATACAGCCGTATGTATCAACCCAAATGATGAGCGTTATACACACTTGAGAGGAAAGAAGGTAATTGTTCCTCTTTGTAACCGTGTAATACCAATTATTGAAGATGATTATGTAGATATTGAGTTTGGTACAGGGTGTTTAAAAGTAACTCCTGCACATGATGTAAATGATAAAGAAATTGGAGATCGTCACAAATTAGAAGTGATTGATGTATTGAATGCTGATGGATCTATGAATAGTTTCGGAATGCATCACCAAGGAAAAGATAGAGTAGTAGCCAGAAAAGATGTTGCCAAGGAATTAGAAGAAATGGGACGTTTGGTGAAAACAGAAAGTATTACGCACAATGTAGGAACTTCTGAAAGAACCAAAGCTGTGATTGAACCAAGATTGTCAGATCAGTGGTTCTTAAAGATGGAAGAATTGGCAAAACCTGCGCTGGATGCTGTATTAAAAACAGGAGAAGTAAAGTTATTCCCAAAAAAGTTTGAGAATACCTACCGTCATTGGATGGAGAATGTTCGCGATTGGAACATCTCTCGTCAGTTGTGGTGGGGACAACAAATTCCTGCCTACTTCTACGGAGAAGGAAAAGAAGATTTTGTGGTAGCGGAAAGCAAAGAAGAAGCATTACAACTAGCAAAGGAGAAAACTCAAAACTCAAAACTAACCATTGAGGATCTAAAACAAGATCCGGATGCTTTAGATACTTGGTTCTCGTCTTGGTTATGGCCAATTTCTGTATTTGACGGAATCCGTAACCCTGAGAACGAAGAGATCAAATATTACTACCCAACCAATGATTTGGTAACCGGACCGGATATCTTATTCTTCTGGGTAGCACGTATGATCATTGCCGGATACGAGTACAAAGACGAACGTCCGTACGAGAATGTATATTTAACAGGATTGGTACGCGACAAACAACGTAGAAAGATGTCGAAATCCTTAGGAAATTCACCGGATGCCTTAGGATTAATAAAAGACTTTGGAGCAGATGGAGTTCGTGTAGGATTGTTGTTGAGTTCTGCTGCTGGAAACGATTTGTTGTTTGACGAAGCATTATGTCAGCAAGGAAAAGGATTGGCAAACAAAGTGTGGAGTGCATTTTACTTAACAACACTTTGGGAAACTTCAGAAGAAGTTGCGCAACCGGAATCTAGCAAGTTGGCAATCAAATGGTATCGTTCTAAGTTTCAGAAGACATTAGCTGAGATCGAAGATCACTATAGCAAATACCGTTTATCGGATGCTTTGATGGCGATCTATAAATTGATCTATGATGATTTCTGCGGGTTGTTCTTAGAGATCGTTAAGCCTCCATATCAGCAGCCTATTGATGCGAAAACCTATGCAGAGGTGATCGATATTTTTGAAGATAACTTAAAGATCTTACATCCGTTTATGCCATTCTTAACAGAAGAAGTATGGCAAACGTTAAAAGAGAGAACTCCGGAAGAAGCATTGATCATTGCGAAGTATCCTGAACAAACTTCTTTTGATGAGGAGTTGATCTCTAACTTTGATTTTGCTACGGATGTTGTATCAGGGTTGAGAACCGTTAGAAAAGAAAAGAACATTGCTTTTAAAGAAGCCATTGAAGTATCTGTGATCAATAATGAAGGATTTACATCAGAATTCAATTCTGTAATTCAGAAATTGACCAATGTATCACAGATCAATGAAGTAAAAGAGAAAATAGACGGAGCATCATTTAGAGTAAAATCAAACGAATATTTTGTGCCGATTTCTTTAGACAATATCAACGTAGAAGAAGAGATCGAAAAGTTAAACAAAGAGTTGAAGCGCGCAGAAGGATTCCTATTCGGAATTCAGAAGAAGCTGTCTAACGAACGCTTTGTAAACAACGCACCGGAGCAAGTAATTGCTTTAGAGCGCAAGAAAGAATCAGATACCTTGGCAAAGATCGAGACTATCAAGTCTAGTTTGGCATCTTTGCAATAGGATAAGAAGTAAAGATAAAAGAGTATAGAGAACCACGCTGAAAAGCGTGGTTTTTTTGTTTAATCACTTTCTTCTGCAGCTCTATAAACACTAGCACTGTGACCAGTTCTACTGTTATGGTCTTCGGCTGCTCGATACGCATCAGCCTTTTTACTAAAAATAGGGCTGTGGTAATCATTTTCTGGGCATATAACAATCCACATAATTTTAAATTTAATGGTTAATATTAAAAGTTAAAGGGAAAAATAGCTTGCAACCCTATTGTATTTCTATTTAGTATGGATTTTTTGCTATTTGAAGTATTGAAAATATCGTTAGCACGATAAAATATTTCTAGATTAACAGTATTTTTTTGTTTGTCTTTATCCTTAAAAGGGAAAAGAATTCCAATTTGAAATGAACTAACTGGCTTAAAGTTTTCTCTCATCAAAACTGTAGGGTTTAAATGAACAGCCATATCTTCTTTTGTTGAAAAAAACTTGAAGTAGTCAGCGTAAATTAACCCATTTGTTAAGTCATTTAAGTAAGCTCCGGAAAATGCATTTTGTTTAGTTGTTTTTTCTCTTCCAGTATTAACATCAATAATCGTAGTATCTACAATTTCTACTTGATCCAAAGAAGATAAGTTGTGGGTCACTTCTAATTTCCCTCCTATTGAAAAATATTCTCTTCCTCGATACTTAAGAACTTTTTTAATAATTCCATTTTCTCTAACGATTCGAGCATTATTTTGATGATTGAAATTAAAAAAGATTGTTTGTGAGGTATAACTCTGTTTTGACAGTTGCTCACTTAGAGGTAGTGATTCATCAAACAAAGAAAATGAATCATTTGTTGCTTTATATCCAAAAGATAACCATGAAAAAGAAGAAGCATATGGCCTTAAATCTTTTATTTTCTCTTCTAAATCTTTAACTTTTTTAGAGCTTTCTAATCTATATGCAGTAGCTAACTCATCATATTTAAGTTTGTCAAAATAATCTTGACTTCTTTTCATTTCTTCAAGTAAAGAGCTAATTCTTTTCGCTTTTTCCTGTGCGGCCTTAATTTTTTTCTGTAGAGGTTTAATCTTGTATTTAGGTTCAGAGTTAGATACGAGAATAGCAATTGCTGCTTTATCTTGAATAGTATCATTTTTTATCTTTAATAACTCAGCGTCTAACTTGTTTTTTTCTTTGTTATATGCAGCTTTACTTGTTTGATTAAAAAAAGCGAATCTTTTTTTCTGTAGCTTTCTTTTTTCCTCTTCAATAGCGAGTTTTAGGTTAAGCTCTTCTGTATCATTTATAAAAATAACGTTGTTTTTCCTGTTCAGCTTTCTCAACATAACGTTATATGATGCACCAAAACTTACTTTACTGTTTAACCTACCTTCCTGAAAAACAGCTGCTATCCCATTAATAGCACCTCCAGATATTTCTATATTAATTACATTAAAGTCATCTGTAATAAAAAAAGCTGATGCAGATAGCGTTTTGTTATCAGTGCTTATGGCTGCAAAATTTCCAATAGAGGAGAAGGTGTTTCCTGTGGCTACACGTGCAAATTCTCTTGCTAGTTTAGCTTTGTCTTCTTTAGTAGGGGTAATTTCCTGAGCATTCATGCTCTGTACTGATAATGATAAGTTCAATAACAGTACAAATGTTTTGATGATTGTATAGTTTTTCATGACGCGAATATTTGAAGACCAAATTAGTGGCTAGATGAAAAGATCGTATTCCCTATAAGTAGGTAAAATAGGATTAGAAATAGAAAAGACTGTTGAATAGTGGCTTTTTTAGTACATTTAATCCATACTAACTTCATTTAAAAATTGTTATGGGACTCTTTAATTTCTTCAAGAAGAAAAAAGTAGGCAATGAGCCTAAACAACCCGTTCAGGAGCAGAAGCCACCAACATTAAAATTTACAGACAAAAACGGTAATGAGATTACTACTGAAGAATTGGCGCAAGCTACAGGTAGGTATCAATATGAGATGATTGGTGTTAACAATGCTTCCGAAGAAGCAATGGTATTGCATAATGAAGCTCGACAGTTTGGACAAGCAGGAGAGTACGATCTAGCAATTGAAAAGCTGTTTTTAGCGCATGAGAGATCACCCAAATGGCCATATCCATTGTATGACTTGGCTTTTACCTATATGTTAAAAGACGATTACGATAATGCATTGAAGTACTATCAAATGACCGATGTATTGGCCCCAAACGGATTCTTTACCTCCAAAATAGCTGTATTTACATTGAAAAAAGAACAAGAAGGTGTTTTTGAAAAAGGATTGTATAGAAATTACATTACGCTCGAATGGGTTCAAGACCCGGAACAGAAAGCGGAGTTTTTAGATGTTCTAGTAACAAAATTTCCTAACTACGCTCCTTACTGGAAAGATTATGCCAATACCTTAGACGGAGAGGAAAGAATCAATGCACTAGAAAAAGGCTTGCAATTGGATTGCGATGTAGAAACCGAAGGAAGCTTAAAAATTAATAAAGCATTAGCTATTGATTATATCCAAAAAGATACCGAAGGAGCTATTAATATTCTCTTGGAAGTGATCTTTGACAAATCTTCCACATTTGGGAATGTAGAACTGGCAAAATTTGTATTGAAGAATATTTCAATCAACAGTGATCATTGATAACTGACAACTAATAATTGATTATTGAAAAAAAGCCGCTCATCAGCGGCTTTTTTATTCTTTTACGCAGGTTTGTAATTCTTATAATACTGCATCAGGATGAACGAACAGACCACAGAAGAGGCCATTCCTTCAATAAACAAAGCAAAGGAAATTAACGGCATGGTAACCGTACCTGTCCATAAAAATGACTCCTGGATCAAAGCGATAAAGCTCGGTTCAAACAGATTTACATAGAGGATTAATCCTACAATAGACATTCCTACTGCCAGGGCAGAGGTACCAATTCCGATCGCCAGATTTCGCACGTATAAAGTTTCGCCGTTGGCTAAGATATTTGTTTTGATAGAGCGATTGACACCCCACAAAACAAAAACAAAGTTGATAAAACGAAGCTCAGAACGTGTTTCCAACCCCAGCAGTTTCATTACAAGAAACCATAGCACGATTCCTGAAAAGATCAGGAATGCATTTTTTAACATGATCTTATTCGTTGCCATTTGGAATTATATTTTCTATAAAGTTAGTATAAAAAATACTGACTGTCAATAGGTTAGTTGTTTTTGGGTAAGAAAGAGCCGTTCAACTACAGGAAATTGTCGATGAAATTAAGGTTTTCCGTAAGGATGTTTATGGGTAACCTGATAATTTCAAATTTTCTATATCTAATAATTTATTTGAGATATAGATTATAAAAATCGATTCATAATTACTTAACCAAACTTGTAAAATAATGGTAGATTTTAGGAAGAGACTTAATAAATCAGAAATAGAGAAAAAGATAGATCCAATAGAGATATATGATTCTCTAGATAGAAGAAGTGTTGCAGGACCATTGAGACCTGCTCAAAATAAAATACTTTCAGAATGGTATAAATCATATAAATCTCAAAAAGATTTAATTGTTAAACTACACACGGGTGAAGGTAAAACGTTGATTGGGCTATTAATACTTCAATCTAAAATTAACTCAGGAAAAGGTCCATGTTTGTTTATATGCCCTAATAAATATCTTGTTCAACAAGTAAGGAAGGATGCAAAGAAGTTTGGAATAAATTATTGTGCGATTGGGGAAGATAATTCATTACCTAATGAATTTGTGGATGGAAAAAAAATCCTGATAACTCATGTTCAAAAAGTTTTTAATGGTAAAACTATTTTTGGTTTAGGGCATGATTTTATACCTGTTGAAAATATAATTCTAGATGATTCGCATGCATGTATTGATTCTATTCGAAAAGCATTTACTATAAGCCTTAAAAATGATCATATAGTATATAAAGAGTTGTTTGAGTTGTTTAAAGATGCTCTTCCAGAACAAGGAGAAGGTACTTTTTTAGAGATAGAAAATGGTGATTACAATTCTTTTTTACCAATTCCCTATTGGAACTGGATAGATAAATTTGATGAAGTTCTTCAAATAATATCTTCTCAACGAGAAGATTTATCGATAATGTTTTCATGGCCTTTTATAAAGGATAATTTAAAAAATTGTCAAGCATTTATTTCAGGAGAAAGTATAGAGATTAGTCCAATTCATATTCCTATAGAGAAGTTTTCATCATTTCATAAAGCAGGGCAAAGGATACTGATGTCTGCAACAACTCAAGATGATTCTTTTTTTATTAAAGGACTTGGATTTAGCTCTGAAGCAATAAAGAATCCATTAGATAATCCAGACCAGATATGGTCTGGTGAAAAAATGTTAGTTATTCCTTCTCTAGTAGATGATAGTTTAGATAGAGACAAGATGGTTAATAATTTAGCAAAACCATCAGATAAAAATTATGGTTTGGTTTCGTTAGTATCTTCATTTGATAAATCTAAAACTTATGAGAAATTAGGAGCGTTGATACCTAAATCAAGTGAAGTTTCTGCAGCAGTAGACCATTTAAAAAAAGGAAAGTTTAAGCAGACTATAGTATTTGCTAATAGGTATGATGGTATTGATTTACCAGATGAGACATGTAGGATTCTTGTTATAGATGGAAAACCTTTTTTTCGTTCTTTATCGGATAGATATGAGGAATCAAATAGGATGGATAGTGATTCTATTAATATTAAGATTGCTCAAAAAATCGAACAAGGGCTAGGTAGAAGTGTTAGAGGGGAAAAAGATTATTCTTTAATACTTATTGTTGGAGCAGACTTGATAAAGTTCATAAAGAGCTCCAGAACAAACAAGTATTTTTCACCTCAAACCAAGAAACAAATTGAAATTGGAATGGAAATAGCCCAAATGGCATCTGATGAAATAACAGGGGAAAAAGAACCTTTTGATGTTGTTAAATCTCTAATGAAGCAAAGTTTACAACGTGATGAAGGATGGAAAGAATTTTATAAAGAGGAAATGAATAGAATTCAGATAGAAAAATCTTCAAGTACAATATATGAAGTGCTAACCTTAGAGAGGAAAGCTGCAGAGTTAAATTATAAAGGTGAGTATGAAAAGGCAAGTGAACTGATACAGCAAATTGTTGATAATCACTGCAAAGATGATAGTGAAAAAGGATGGTATCTTCAAATAATGGCTAGATATAAATTTATTCAAAGTAGAAAAGATTCTAATAGTCTTCAAAAAAGTGCTTTTCTTAAAAATAATGAATTACTAAAACCAAGTGAAGGTATTACTTATCAAAAATTAGAATATGTAAATGAAAATAGAATTAAGAGAATAATCGATTGGATAAAAAAACACAAAAACTTTGAGGAATTAATGCTGTCGGTTGAAGGAGTATTATCTAATTTAGAGTTTGGCATTACGGCAGAAAAATTTGAGTCAGCTATGAAAGAACTGGGGCTAATGCTCGGTTTTTTAAGTGAAAGACCAGATAAAGAGTTCAAGAAAGGACCAGATAATTTATGGTGTGGTGTTGGTAATCAGTATTTTATATTTGAGTGTAAAAGTAAAGTAAAAGTCGAAAGGCAAGAGATAAACAAACATGAAGTAGGACAAATGAATACTCATTGTGGATGGTTTGAAAATCAATATAATAATGAACCTGTTAAAAGAGTTATGATAATTCCAACTAAAAATGTCTCTTTTCATGCTGATTTTACTCATGAAGTCGAAATAATGAGAAGAGGAAAGCTAAGGAAGTTTCGAAATAACGTAAAAAGTTTTTTTAGAGAGCTTAGTAAATATGAAATAGATTCTCTTTCAGATGAAAGAGTCCAAGAATTTGTTAATATTCATCAATTAAGAGTAGATGACTTACTTAGTGAATATTCTGAAAAGTATTATAAGAAAACAAGTTAAGAAAGATAAATTAGATTATTCGGATTATAGTTAATTAGTTCTGAGTTATCTGCCAATAAAGAGAGTTTATAAATCAGCTGGCGCAGATTTCTTGTGCTGAGCTTGCCGAAGCATAATCCGTGACTAGATAGAAAGAACCCGTCTACCAATAAAGCAGTTTTATAAATCTAAACCACCCTCGTTCCAATCACCTTACGGAAACCTAGAGTAGCCAATAAACCTACAAGCGGAAATAAAGTAAAGAGCTGAAATAAATGTTGGTATTCAACCACCGTGGGATTTTCGCCTAGCATATATCCTGACAAAAGCGACATAAAAATATCCGGCGTATAACCAATAAAAGAAATGATTCCTACCAAAGTTCCTGTTACTGCTAGTGGAATCTTTGCTTCCTCAATAATCGCAAAGTACAAGCCACGTAGCGCGTAGGTACCGATGACCATTAAGACAAAGGTAAAGATGGACATCAGAACAGGTAGATCATCCAACAATCCAAACCCGATCAAAGAAGAACAAAGCATCATTGCCACAAAGCAAGTAAGAATCAATTTCGATGGAATGAACTTATCTGCAATCCACCCGATGGTAATCGCCGCAACCGGACGTAACCACTGAATCAGTACCCCAAAAAAGGAAGCCTCTTCCAAACTGTAATCCCACACATCTTTTGCATAAGTAGCATAAACATCTGTGATCTTGTAAGCCGAATACGCACAAACGATGATCAGCATATGAAAGATCACTTTCGGTTTTGTAATCAGTTTTAAAGCCGCTTTAAAATCGATACTGACAATATTCTCTTCTTGATCTTTACTCTTTTCTTCTTGCCCAGGCAACATTCTCCATACAAAAATAGCCACCAGTAAAACCACTACAGTAACAAATCCAATAATGTATTGCATGGTTTGCACTTTGTCTTCATAGGTTACCTGCGTAGCATCTTCAGGAAAGAACAAACTCGGAATAAAAGCTCCAAACGTAGCAATAGCCGCTGCAAAAGCACCACGACCGCCATCCAGCAATCCGAATGACAACCCTTGATTGTTCTCATTTCCCCATTGTCGAGTAGCTTTTATGAGAGCGGCCCAAAAAAGTAGGATGGTAGAAACTCCCCAAAATCCGTATAGGATACGCAGACTCTCAAAAGAAGGGATGGTAATCATCCAAAATCCACCCAAAGCCGTTAAAACCAAGGAAGCCGCTAGTAACTTTCGAGCCTCCATCTTATCTGCAAAAAAGCCTCCAAAAATGTAGGAGATCATGGCTGTGATTCCGTACAAAGCTTGCGCTTTTCCAATTTGAAGATCTGTAATTACAAAAGCTTCACGAATGATAGGACGGAAGACACGCATTAAAATAAACGGCAAGAGAAAAACAGCTTCTCCCGCAACTATTAAAGCAAAAATAGACAGGGCTTTGTTAGGTTTCGACACGTTGGATGGGTTTAATCCTGTGTAAATTAGGAATTTTTCACGATCAGAGACTTGAAATGAGAATATTTAACAACAATCAGTGATCAGTTATACAATTATCATTTATGCAATTGTCAATTATCAGTTGACAATAATCAATAATCAATGATCACTGTTAATTGTTCATTGAAGTATTGTTCATTGTAACTGTTCTCTGAGTGAAGTCGTGCTCCCTGAGCGAAGTCGAAGGGAGAAATAACCCTCTCAACCATATTTGAGTTAACACAAAACATATAAACTTATAAACTAAAAATTAGAAACCGCCTCCTTCAAAATAGTCACCGGGTGTTTAGCTACACGCTGCGTACCATCTAAGATCTGATGTCGGCAACTCGTACCCGAAGCCGCAATAATAGTCGATTTTGGAGCCTTTCGCACTTTCGGAAACAAGGTATCTTCACCCACTTGCATACTTACCTCATAATGCTCTTTTTCATACCCAAAAGAACCTGCCATTCCGCAACATCCTGTGTTCATGATCACCGGTTTGTAGTTTTTGGGAATGTTTAAGATCTGAAAAGTAGCATGCGTGCTAGAAAGTGCTTTTTGGTGGCAATGCCCATGAATTTTGATCTCTTTTGCATCACTCGTAAATATATTTGCGTTTATATGGCCATTCGCAAATTCATTTGCGATAAACTCTTCTATTGTAAATGTATTTTCGGCAATTTGTTTTGCTGCTTCTTTATCATCAGCCAAACGTAAATATTCGTCTCGGAAGGTAAGAATGGCAGAAGGCTCTATTCCTACCAATGGACTGTCTTTAGAGATAAAGGTTTTTAGAAACTCGATGTTCTCATTTGCCAGTTCTTTGGCTTCTTTTAAGAACCCTTTAGAAATATAGCTACGGCCACTTTCTAAATGATCTACAGGAATCATCTTATAATCCAAAACACTCAACAACATCTCTGCATCAACCGCAATTTCAGACTCCAGGTAGTTGGTAAATTCATCCACAAAAAGATACACTGTTTTGATGGTTTCTTTTTGCACATCCTCACCCAAAGACTTGGCATGATTGTAAAAAGATGTATAGCTTTTAGTGGCTTTTGGAATGGTTCTGTTCGGGTGAATTCCCATTACACGCTTGATGATAGGCGCTGTAATTGGGCTGCGCGCAAAGGCATTGTACAATCCCGGAACCTTAGAAGCCAATTTGTTTACCTTGGTAGAATTGGCAAAAGATTTACTTCTAAAAGAATATCCGTTCTCTTCTTGATATTGATATAAAAACTCTGCTTTTAAAGCAGCAACATCTACATTACTTGGGCATTCGCTGGCACAAGCTTTACAGCTTAAACAAAGATCAAAAACCTCTTTTAACTCTTTATGATCAAACTTATTTACCTTCTCTGAGTTGGTTAAGAACTCACGCAAAGTATTGGCACGCGCACGTGTAGTATCCTTTTCATCTTTGGTGGCTCGGTAACTCGGACACATGGCTCCGCCTACAGCCGCAGGCTTTCTACAATCTCCAGATCCGTTACACTTTTCAGCCAAACGTAAAATACCCATATTGTCAGAGAAATCCTGTAGCGTATCAATCTCAGGCTCGTTTCTATCTACCTCATAACGCAAATGCTTATCCATAGGAAAAGCATCTGTAATCTTTCCTTGGTTAAATACATTATTAGGATCAAAAGCCTTTTTGATACGGCGTAACAACTGATAGTTTTCTTCTCCAATCATCAACGGAATAAACTCCGCACGAACAATTCCGTCTCCATGCTCACCACTAAACGAACCGCCGTATTTCTTTACCAACTCAGCAGTTTCTGTAGTAATGGTTCTAAAGAGCTTTACATCTTCAGACTTCTTTAAATTCAAGATAGGACGTAAGTGAATCTCTCCGGCTCCGGCATGTGCATAATACACAGCCTTTTGCTGATGACGTTCCATCATTTGGGTAAACTCTTCGATATAATCAGGCAAATCGTTCAAAGCAACGGCAGTATCTTCAATACAAGCCACAGCTTTCGGATCGCCAATCATATTTCCCAACAATCCCAATCCCGCTTTACGCAGATCAAACAAACGTTTGATATCTCCGCCCGATATTTTAGGATGATGATATCCAAAATTGTTTTGTTTCAGATCTTCGATCAAAGCATCAGCCAAGCGTTCTGTTTCTTCAGGAGTATCTGCAGATACTTCCAACATCAATACAGCTTCCGGGTCTCCTTTGATAAAAAAGCGATTCTGCGCTTGCTCACGATTACTCTTGGTACAATCTAAGATTACCTTATCCATCAATTCACAAGTGTACAGATCGTGTTTCATGGCCAAAACGGTAGCTTTTAAGCTCTCGTTTACACTCTCAAAGTGAGAAGCCACAATCATACTTTCTTTGGGTTGTACATCGTCTAATTGTAAGGTGATGGCTGTAGAGAATACCAAAGTACCTTCACTACCCGATAATAACTTGGCAACATTAATGGTTTCTTGATCTCCACCAAACAACTCAGAATGCAGCAATTCATCTACCGCATACCCTGTATTTCTTCTGTGGATAGAATCTTTAGGAAACTCAGTATGAATATCCTGTTGTATTTTTTCTTGAGAAAGTTCGTTTTTTAAAGCCCGATAGATCTTTCCTTCTAAAGTATTTTCTAAAACTTTTGTCTTGAACTCTTGTGAAGTCAATTCGCCAAAAGTTACAGGAGTTCCATCACTCAATAACCCTTCAATTTGCAATACCTTATCACGAGTCACTCCGTATTTGATAGAAGTACTACCCGAAGAATTATTCCCAACCATTCCGCCAATCATACAACGATTAGAGGTAGAGGTGTTGGGGCCAAAGAACAATCCGTAAGGTTTCAAGAAGAGATTAAGCTCATCTCTAATAACTCCGGGCTGAACGGTTATTGTTTTAGCAACTTCATCAAAGCCCAATACTTGCGTAAAATATTTAGAAACATCTACCACAATACCTTCTCCCACGCATTGTCCGGCTAAGGAAGTTCCGGCGGTACGCGGAATCAAAGTAATCTGTTGTTTTTGAGCAAACTCAATTAGTTTTTGAATATCTTCAATCTCTTTAGGAAAAGCAACGGCTAAAGGAATTTTACGATATACAGAAGCATCCGTAGCATAAATACTCTTATGCAGGTCATCAAAATATAGTTCTCCTGTTAAAGAAGATTGCAATGCTTGTAAGGCTGTAGTTTGGACCATGGACTATTCGATTGGAACGTTTCTTTGAAAACCGGTATTGAAACAGATAAAAGAATCTGTACCTGCTACTCCAGAGATCAAGTGTACATTATCGTATAAAATTCTCTGCAAATGTTCGTTATCTTTTGCGAAAATCAAAATAAATATAGCGTAGTTTCCCGAAACATAATTGCACTCAACAATTTCCGGTATTTTATGAAGTTCTTCCATCACACTTTTAGCAAAACGAGCTTCGCGCAATCGAATACCTGTATAGGATTTGGTTTTGTAACCTAGCTTTCTTTCATCCAAGATAAACTCGGTCTTTTTAATTACGCCTTCCTGTGTTAACTTTTTGATTCTCTGATGCACTAAAGAATTAGAAACATTCAACTCTTCTGCAATTTGAGAGTAGGGTTTTCTGGCATCTTCCCTTAAATGTGACAACAATTGCTTGTCTACATAATCAAATTGATTCTCCATAAAATAGTTTTTTACTGAGTTGAAACAAAAATACAATTTTTGAATTAGATAAAAATCAATTTGACATAAAATAAATGGTATATAGGTTAAATTGTGTTTTGTGTGATTGAAATAGAATCAAATCGTTTTAATTTTGCCATGTAAATTATTTGAATTAAAAATGACAACAACACAGCTTTTTAGCAAATTGTGGAATGAGTATACAGAGCGTACTCCTTCTGCAGAAAAGATTAAAGATCTATTTACAAGCAAAGGCAATACCGTGTATAACGATCATGTTGCTTTTAGAACATTTAACGATCCTCGTGTGGATATTGATGTATTGGCTGTTCCTTTTTTAGAAGCAGGTTATGAAGAGTGTGGTGAGTATAACTTTGAAAAAAAGAAGTTATATGCAAAGCATTTTGAGCATATGACAGACAAAGATGCTCCAAGAGTATTTATTAGTCAACTATTGGTAGAAGAGTTTTCTCCTGCGTTGCAAAACGAGGTAAAGAAAATGATCGACAGCATTGCTGAAGAAGAATTAACATCCGATGAGTTGATCTTTAAAGGTCGCTTATGGGAGCAACCTAGTTACGAAGTATACAGCCAATTGTTAGAAGAAACAGAATATGCAGCTTGGTTGTATGTAAACGGATTTTGCTCAAACCATTTTACCGTTGATGTAAACAGATTAGATACATTTTCTTCTTTACAAGAAGTAAATGACTTCTTAAAAGAAAACGGTTTTAAAATGAATGCATCTGGAGGTGAGATCAAAGGAACTCCGGAGCAATTATTAGAACAATCTAGCGTATTGGCTGATAGAATTCCGGTTGAGTTTCAAGAGCGTACACAAGAGATTACATCTTGCTATTATGAGTTTGCATTTCGTTATCCAATGATTACAGGAGAATTGTATTCAGGATTCATTGCCGGTTCGGCAGATAAAATCTTTGAAAGTACAGATATGAGATTGCAGGAAGCTTAGGCTTTTAGAAAAAGAGATTTGTTTTTGGCATCATTTCAAGCTTTAGGGGGCTGCAAGAAATGATGCTTTTTTTATGCATAAAAACTATAGTTGAGCGTTGTGATCTTCCGGGAACTGACTTGGGATAATGTCTTCTTCTTCATCTAACATCTGACGTAGATCGATCTCAATTCCTCTTGAAATGGTAGAAATAGGTACGTCGTTTACAATTCCTTCAAACGGATTTTCACCTACTCTTGCCATACGTTCCATAATATGAAATGCCCAAGATACAGAGGCACAAAAAGGAATGGCCAACCAAATAAAATAAGACCCAATAACAGGGTGTGTAAATGAGATCTGATTTGCTATTTCTGCAAATTCCGGTACCAAACCAAAAGGCAATAAAATAACAAAAAGCTTTACCATATAATACGCTAAAGTAGCGTACTGCCTTGGATAAGGGAAGTTTTTAATTCGTTCAGATTTTCCTTGATGCGTAAACAACTCTTCCAAAACATTTTCTAATTCTAAGAAAGCAAACTCCCAAATATATCCTTGGTCTTTAAGTTCTCTGATGTGTTTAGACTGTAAATATAAAAGTGCTGTTTGCTTGTTTTTCTTACTCATTACATACGCTTTTTCCTCCGGAGACAAATACATTAATAGGTTATCTTCTAAGGTAGAAATTCGTTCCGGAATGTGTAGCATTTTGGTCCACTCTCTATTGCTTTTAGACTTATGAGAAGCTTCCCAACTTCTGCTTTCTCTCATGGCATATCGCAGTGCTGTCATCCAAGCAATATGTCGGTAGATCAGTATTCTTTTTTGCTCTTTTAATTCTTGCTCAGAAAGTGGGTCTACTGCATGGTTGTTGTTTAGCATGTCTTGAATTTTCATTCCCCAAGTTCTGGATGTATTTACAATAGCTCCCCAAATTTTACGTGCTTCCCAAATTCTATCATAGGCAGCATTGTTTTGAAAACCAACCATAAAGGCAACAGCGGTACCAATTAAAGCTACAGGTGTCCATGGTACATTTAAGAAAGACCACTCTTGAACTTCGTATAAATAGGTAATGATTCCGGTGTAGGTTAAAAAGATAAAAGTTTCGCCGCGAGACCAGAGAAACATGTCTTTAACGGAATATCGGATTTTGGTAAGCATAGTTTTTTTAGTTGACTCTCAAAAATAAGAGTTTTTTTGAAAAGAACTTGAGCCTTATCTATAGTAGCTTTTAAGGTTTGAAGGTTCAACAGATAAAGAAATGTCGTTAAATCCTGAGTAGGAATCTTTTGCTGATTGTGATTTTAATATATTTGTTAGAACTAAATTCAAAATTCCCAATGAGAAATTTTTTATCTGTTTTCCTTTTGTTGATGCTAAGTTTTTCTGTATCAGCTCAAAAGGTAGATCTTCGTTATTACATTCCTGGTGATGAACGTTACAATACCAATATTCCAACTCCTAAAGAGATCATAGGACATGAAGTAGGTGAGTGGCATGTAACTCATGATAAGTTAGTTGAGTATATGAAAGCGCTGGCAGCTTCTTCTGATAGAATTACTTTAGAAGATAGAGGAAAGACCTTTGAAGGTCGCCCGTTGTTATTGTTAACCATTACTTCTCCTCAAAATCATGCACGATTAGAAGAGATTCGTAAACGACATATTGCTGCTACAAACGATGCGTCTATTGATGTGAGTAACGATCCTATTGTTGTATACCAAGGATTTTCTATTCACGGAAACGAGCCTAGTGGTTCTAATGCTGCTTTGGCAGCTGCGTACTATTTGGCAGCATCTTCTAAGTCTTCAACACAAAGTTTGTTAAACAATGCTGTGATCTTGTTCGATCCTTCTTTCAATCCTGATGGATTGCAACGTTTTGCATATTGGGCAAATACCAACAAGAGTAAGAATGTAAATCCGGATCCGAACGACAGAGAATATACAGAAGTTTGGCCTAGAGGTAGAACCAATCACTATTGGTTTGATATGAATCGCGATTGGTTACCGGTGCAGTTACCGGAATCCAGAGCAAGAATCAAAACCTTTCATAAGTGGTTGCCAAATATTTTAACAGATCATCACGAAATGGGGTCGAATTCTACTTTCTTTTTTCAACCGGGAATTCCTAGTAGAACACATCCTTTAACACCTCAAATGAACCAGGATCTTACAAAAGAGATTGCTACTTACCATGCTAAGGCTTTGGATAAGATTGGTTCGCAATACTATTCAGAAGAGAGTTTTGACGATTTCTACTACGGAAAAGGATCAACCTTCCCGGATATCAACGGAAGTATCGGAATCTTATTTGAGCAAGGAAGTTCTCGTGGTCATGCACAAGAAACCAGTAACGGATTACTAACTTTCCCATTTACCATTAGAAACCAATATACAGCAGCCATGTCTACTTTAGAAGCTGCTAAGAATATGCGTGTTAAGATCTTGAAATACCAGCAAGATTTTTACAAGCAAGCAAGAAGAGAAGCAGCCAAAGGAAAAGCCATTGTTTTTGGTGATGAAAAAGATGCTGCAAAAACCTATCACTTGGCCGAAATATTGAAAAGGCACAATGTGAAAATTCACGATATCAAATCTGATTTTACAAGCAACGGTAAGCGATTCAAAAAAGGATATAGCTATATCGTACCAATGAATCAGAAGAACAGTCGTTTGGTAAAAGCCATGTTCGATGTAAGAACCCAATTTAGAGACAGCTTGTTCTATGATGTATCGGCTTGGACTTTTAACCATTCTTTTGGAGTTGACTATGCTGAGAATGTTGCTTTGAATAGAGTAGGGAATGAGATAAAGAACTTAGAGCTTAAAAAAGGAAGCGTAAGTGTAAAAAGTGATCTTGGATACTTAATGCCTTGGAACGAATATTATGCTCCAAAAGCTTTAAACACCATTTTGCAGAAAGGACTGCGTGCTAAAGTTTCTATGAAAAACTTTAAGAACGGAGGAACTTCATACGATTACGGAACCATTTTTATTCCTGTACAGAACCAGAAAATGGATTCGAACGAATTGTATCGCTTCCTGAAAAAAGTAGCTGAGGATTCTCATTTACAGATCAACGGAGTTAGTACTGGGTTGAATGATGGAATTGATTTAGGAAGTAACAATTTCAGAAACATCAGAAAACCTAAAGTAGCAATGTTGGTAGGAGGAAACATCTTTGGAAACGATGCAGGAGAGATCTGGCACTTGTTTGACCAACGTTTTGATATGCATGTAACCAAACTGGATATGAGCTATTTTAATCGTGTAGATATTAGCAAATACACAACCATAATTGCCCCAAATAGCTATAGCATGAGCAAAGCTGCTTCAGACAAGCTAAAAACCTGGGTAAGAAATGGTGGAGTTCTTGTAGGTTACAGAAATGCTGCAAACTGGTTAAAGAGTCAGAAATTTATGACGTTAGATTTAGACAAAGCAAAGATAGATACTGTAAAGAATGTGTCTTTTGAAGACCGTTCAAAACAATCGGGAGCTCAAGTAATTGGAGGAGCTATTTTTGAAGCAAAAGTAGATCGTTCTCATCCGGTTAACTTTGGGTATAAGAATGATAAGATTGCGATGTTTAGAAACACAACAGTTTTTATCAAGCCAGATAAGAGAAGCTATAACAACCCTATTCAGTATACCAGTAATCCATTGTTAAGCGGATATATCTCTAAAGAGAATGCCAAGGTGATCAAAAACACGGTGCCTTTTAAAGTTCAACGTATGGGAAGAGGTAGAGTAATGATCTTTACAGACAATACCAACTTTAGAGCTTTCTGGTACGGAACCAACAAATTATTGATGAACGCTGTATTCTTTGGAAATCAAATGTAATTTGTACTTAGCACTTAAGTGTTAGTATTGAGTTCTTGTAGACTGATTTTTTTGAAAATAAAGAAAAATAATCCCCACTGACATTAAGAGTAATCGAAATAGAGGTGGGGTTTTTCTTTTATAGATGTAATAATATGAGGTAAATACGACTTAAGATACGTAGAGCCATTTACGGCAAACCAAATAAAATACTAACAACTAAATTTATATAAAATGAGTACAATTAGATTAGGAGATATAGCTCCGGATTTTTTGGCCCAAACAACAGAAGGAGAAATTAATTTTCATGATTGGTTGGGTGATAGTTGGGGTGTGTTATTTTCTCATCCGGCAGACTACACACCGGTTTGCACAACCGAATTGGGAACAGTAGCAAACTATAAAGCTGAGTTTGACAAAAGAAATGTAAAAGTTATTGCTTTAAGTGTTGATGGGATAGATTCGCATCATGGTTGGATTAAAGATATTAACGAGACTCAAAATACAGTAGTAAATTTTCCAATTGTAGCAGATGAAGATCGCAAGGTGTCTACATTATATGATATGATTCATCCAAATTCTGATGATAAGATGACTGTACGTTCTGTATTTGTGATTGGAGCAGATAAAAAAGTGAAATTAACCATTACTTATCCGGCTTCTACAGGGAGAAACTTTGATGAGTTATTAAGGGTGATTGATTCTTTACAATTAACAGCTTATCACAAAGTAGCTACTCCGGCCAATTGGAATAATGGAGATGATTGTGTTATTGTACCTTCGGTAAGCAATGAAGAAATTCCAGGAATATTTCCAAAAGGACATAGAGAAGTAAAGCCTTATTTAAGATTAACTCCTCAGCCTAATTTAGATTAGACAGTTCAAAAAATATTGTTAACCCCATAAATTCATTGAGTTTGTGGGTTTTTTTGTGTAACAAAATCAATGTTGGTGCGTCTTTTAAGTGTACTAACCAACAAATAAGCTATGAGTTTTTTACGTGTATTATTAGCCATTCTATTTCCACCCTTGTCGGTTATAGACAAAGGATGTGGCTCCTTTTTTATAGTGTTTTTGCTAACTTTATGTGCCTGGGTTCCTGGTGTAATAGGTGCTTTGGTGATCTTAAATAACCCGAAGAATTAACGATGAACAATGCTTCAATAAACAATACTTCAATTAACAATTAACACTGATCACTGGTAATTGTATAATTGTATAACTGATAACTGATCATTGCCCAACTGTTAACTAATCTGCTCTCCGTTTTTAATCTCTTTAGAAGCTTGTAGCAAAACTACATGCCCATCATCATTGTATACACCCAAAACCAAACATTCGCTCATAAAATTGGCAATCTGCCTAGGTTTGAAATTAACAATAGATGTTACCTGACGGTTTAGTAATTCTTCTTTGGTGTAGAGATCAGTGATCTGAGCGCTCGATTTTTTGATTCCCAGATCTCCAAAATCGATTTTTAATTGATAAGCGGGCTTACGAGCTTTAGGAAAGTCGTTTACTTCAATAATAGTTCCTACTCTAATGTCTACTTTTAGAAAGTCTTCAAATGCAATTTCTTCTGCCATTGGTATTATTTACTCAATTTTTTTACTACCCATAATGGGCCAATTAATAAGAATTGTAAGTCTTTGATAAATGAAGGTTTTTTTCCTTCTATTTTATGACCGTAGAACTGCCCAATCCAAGCCACAACAAAAATAGTAATAGAAGCATATAAGATGTTTACATTATTCCCTAACCAATAGTTGCCTACAATGGCTAAGAGAATAAAAAAGATCATTTGTGCAAAGTACCAAAATCCAAGGCGTAAATAGAAGATAGAAATGATCAACCCTACAACAACTGCCCAGTTTTCCAATAGTGGATTATATAAGCCAAAAGTACTTTTAAGAAACCCTGTAGGAATGCTCATTAAGAGCCCAATAACACTAAAGAAAATAGCTGGAACACAAATATAGTGTACCATTTGATTGGTAGGATTTTGATGACTTACAGCATACTCATCAAACCATTGTTGTGCGGTTTTCATATCGAAAAAATTTGAATCCTAAAGATAGAAATTTAAATACAATATTGTTGGTTCTAATGAAGACTTCTCGATTGACCATTGTTCGCGCTCCCTGAGCGAAGTCGTGTTCTCTGAGTGAAGTCGAAGAGAAACAAGCCTATAAACTTATAAACCTATAAACCAGCAAACATATCAACCCATAAACAGGCTGCTTCTTCCAAAGGCTCGGAATCGCAGTGACAACGTAGTTCCCAATCGAGTTGATAGTTTGATTTGACACAAACTTATAAACCCATAAACACATCACCCCATAAACAGACTGCTTCTTCCAAAGGCTCGGAATCGCAGTGACAACGTAGTTCCTAATCGAGTTGATAGTTTGATTTGACACAAACTTATAAACCCATAAACACATCACCCCATAAACGGACTGCTTCTTCCAAAGACTCGGAATCGCAGTGACAATGTAGCTATCAATAATCACTGTTCTCTGAGCGGAGTTGAAGAGAAAACTATAAACAGGCTATGTTATTTCCAACCTTTGCGAATCAACAGGTTTTCTATATGCGCATAATGATGATTGCAATGCCAAGCGTAGATGCCAATATTTTTTCTCAAAACAACAGTGTCTTTGCTTTCAGGATGTACAAAAGATTTGTTGAGGTCTTCGTCTGTCAATCCACGAAGAAGATACACTAATTTGGCATGTACAGCTTTTAAATGATCTAACGATAATTGAATAGGGGCAGTTCGGGTATCAAATAACTCAGCCCAATTTGCTTCCTCATATGCTTTAATCAAAGGGTTGTCTTCCGTTAATGCCCATTTGAAACGTATGTAACTATGATGATGACTGTCTGAACAATGATGAACTGTTTGTCTTATTGTCCAACCACGTTCTCTATAGGGAGTTTCTAGCTGTTCTTCTGAAAGATCTTTTACCAAGTTTTTCAGTCGTGTTGGAAAATCTTCCAAGGTTTGTATCCATTCTTGTTTGATCTCTTCTGTAATGTTCTCAGGAGCTACAAATTGCCCTATTGGATATCGTAAGTCAGTCATTGTAGGTTAGCGATTGATTATTCCTTAGTAAGTTTTTGTAATTGACGTTTTGAACTTCTGTTCTCAGGATTAATTGCCAAAGCTTTTTTGTAATACTCGATAGCTTTTACAGTATCTTTCTCTTTACGGTAAGCATCTCCCATGCTATCATAAGTATTAGAGCTTTTTGGGTACAATGCAATATTGATCTTGAAAATAGCCTTTGCGTCTTCCATTTTATTTTCTCTCATGTAGTGATAACCCAACTGATTCATACTCCACTCTCTGATCGTGCGATCTAAAGAATCTCTTTTTTGAATAGCTAAATACCCTTGTAAAGCTTTCTCGTATTCTTTGTTTCTAAAATACTCATTTGGTGTTTTTTCTCCTTTAGCCAGTTTTAGAAAACTAAATTTTTCTCCATCATGCTCTCTTTTAGGAGCAAGTTCTATATGCATTTCTGGCTCAGAAACAAAGATCAATTTTTCATTCATTTCTTTTAAGTAGAAAGAATTGTCACCAGCCTTAATTGGAACCATATCCTGACCTCGCCATTTAACATTCATCTTACCATCTACAAAATGAACATCAAGAGTTTCATCAGAATTAAAGAGGTATCTCCCTTCTGCAGCTTCTATAAACTCAGGAGAGTTTTTAGAATTTCCACAAGAAATTAATAAGAATATACTTAAAAGGTAAAAGACGCGTTTCATATAGTGAGGTTTAGTTGTTAAAAATAAACTTTTGTTTGTAAAAAGAAAAGTCGTTTCATGTACATGAGACGACTTTTTAGTTTGTTTTGTTACATCTTTTAATCTCTAAAATCTTTGATCTTTGGTGTCTTTGATGTTGTAGGGTCTGCATACAGTTCCTTCTCGTCTGTAAATTCGACAGTTAAGATGGTAAATTGGGGATCACATTTTAAATGTTTTTGCAAACCTTCGGTAATTTCTTGTACGTATTGTTTCTCTTGTTCTTTTGTGATATCGGACTTGATTAGCAACACTTTTATTTCATTTTGAAAGGAAGTGTTCATAGAGAGCTGAAATTGATACCTGTCTACTTTTCCTAAGAATCCCTGAAAGTCTTTTAAAAAGAAAGAATCTGCGTTAATCACAAACGAATTGTCTTCTCTGGCAGCTAGAATCAATATTTTTTTTCCGTCTTTTTCTATCACTTTTCCAATGTCTCCCATTTGATAGCGAAACAAAGGAAAGCGTTTTCTAAGCAAATTGGTTACCACAATATGACCAAAACCTTCTTCATTTGGATTGATAATCTCTATCAAAACATCTTCCAAGAAATGAAAATGCATAGGACTGTTAGAAAAATCTGACCAAGCCCAAATTCCGGTTTCCGCAGACCCGTATAAGGAATAAATTTGTTGGGTATTAAGTGTTTCTTGTAAGATCTTTTGTTGTGAAGGCAGTAAAAACTCACCTCCATATAGAACATTTTTGATGTTTGATTGCTTGTTGTCTATTTGCAAATACTTGGCATATAGAACTAACTTAGAAGGAGTGCCTAAAATAAAATCGGGTTTAAACTCTTCTGAGATCTTATAAGCCATATCATGAGGGGCACTGCTGCTGATGGGTAGAGTAGTGGCATTGCACCTTTCTAAAACATCATCAAAAATAGAAGCAGTTCTGTAAAGTGCTTTGTAGCTAAAAAGATTCAAAGCAATGGTTTCTGATGAGAATATACCTTCGCTAGTAAGTCTTTCTGCCAAACGCTGACGCTGCAATAGATTTTCCTGAATATCTACAGGAAAAATTAGTGGTTTATGACTGGAACCTCCGGATCTAACTAAATAGACTCCTTTTTTTTCGCCTTCTAAGGTAAAACGCTCTCTAAGAGCGTCTACCAGTTGATGTTTTTGAATGATAGGTGCGTCTTGATAATGTTCGATTCCATCGTAATAAGAACGAAACATAGGCGAACTTTTGATTCGCAAAAAATGTTCTTGTAATTGTTTTTCCATATCAGGCGTTTATGCGTAAAAAGTAGTATCGTAACTGCTTAAAGAAAATAGATCGATGCCTGTAAGTAAAGTAAACCTTTTGTCTGGAAGAACTAAGGTTCCTAAAGGAGTGCTTGATCCATCGTTGACAGATCACGCCCATTAACAATTTGTCGTATTTGTAGGTGCTTTTTTTATATCGTTTGTAGATAGGAGGAATTTCGATCTCGCTCCAGCTTCGGTATTTTTTTCTGGATAGACTTCCTTGTACTTCTCGTACCTGAATGTAATTTCCCATCAATAGTCCTACATTTCCAAGATTGGCCAACACATTTTTAAGAACTCGGTACCAAAAATCATTGGCTTCATTAAATAAAGCGTTTTCTACATAAGATATAGATTCCATCCATTGCCTTTTGGCAAAAACATTGCTTCCGGTTCCCATAACAAAATCGGGAGAAGTAATAGTTTTTAGAGGTTGATCTAATCGGTATCCATCCCTGGTAATAGAGGTAAGGTCTGCATAGAAGCTAATGAGTTTTGGATATTCAATCTTACTAGGAAATAATTGGATTCCAACAACCAAAAAATCGATATTGTGCTGATTGGTAAGCTGTTCTACTTGACTTAGTAATTCTGGATGATACAGATCATCAGCGTCTAAAAAACTAATGATATCTCCGGTGGTTTTGGAAAAACCGAGATTACGAGCATATCCGGGGCCTCTATTTTCTTCGAGTTCGATAATTTTAACATCAACTTTCTCAAATCGTTTTGGAGTAGTTTCTAAAAACGCTTTGGCTCTTTCTAAACTTCCGTCTGTACTGCGATCATCAATAATGATCAATTCTTTAGGAAGTTTTTCCTGAGCTACTACAGAGGCAAGTGTTTCTGCAATATAATTGACCTTATTGTAAAGAGGAATAACAACGGAAAACTCCATAATTATTCAGATTTGTCAAGAACACACGGAAATACAACGCCTCTTCCTTGGTGTAAGTTTACGATACTTTTAGAAGAACCTCTAAACAAACCGGGACCATAAGATTTACCATTAAAGCAAAGATCTAGCCCTACCAAGTTGATGGATTCTGTTGTTCCGTTTCTATTGATCTCGAATTTCTTTTGCTCTACATACGGTTGTACCATGTAGTTATTCCATTCGTTTTGTACTAAGTTTTCCCAAACTTTCGGATCGCATTCGCTTTTGACATGCATATCAATTCCACGACCACCACTATTGGGCTTTAGTATCCAATTTTCCTCAGAATTCAATAAGAATTCACGATCACCCGGGTTATCTATATTGAAAGATGGAATGAGGTATGACTTTAAAAAATTGTAGTCATCTAAATTAATATAGCTACCCATAATTTCTTCATTGTACAACAGGGTGAGTATTCTTTTATCGTGAATTAGGATCAACGTTCTTACATCGTTGATGCATCTACCACTTTTGATAATGGCTTTCAATACATCTTTGTCGAAAGATTTTAACTCTTCACGATCCATTTCTAAATAGAATTGACGTGCTGCCTGATCTCCTGCCATTACTTGTCCGCCCACAAGTTGCAAATCTTCAGGCGCTACGTCTATCATTGTAATTCCTTTAGAAGCTAATTCGTTTTTAAGGTAGTTAACTTCGGTTCCTTTTTCGCTTTTACGTACTATGAAGATAGGCTCATCAGCATCAAAACGGCCTGAAAGCTCTTCAATGAAATCATTTTGTTCTGGAATAGCATTCCAATTCTCATCAACATTTTTTACTAATGAGGAAACAGAACTATTTAAGTAAGTGCTTAGCATCCATCCGTTGATAGGGTACCTACATCCAATCTCACAGATTTTTGCCTGACCATTAATGTCGTAAATATAATCCGGACGATATAGACCCAGTTCATAAGGAACTCCTTCAGTCATAGAAAGAATTTCTTGAAGCTCTTTATCTAGTTGATAGACTCCTTGAATTCTTACATCTCTAAAGTAATTGTAAACAAACATAACCAATAGAGAATTCAGAATGCTACTCATGCGTTCTGAGTTTACTAAATAATCATTGTTTACGAGTACCGGCTGATTTAGAAATGTATTTCCTTCTTCGTAAGGAATCTCTCCGATAAAATTTTTAAGGTTGTCTAATAGTTTTTGATGTGGCAACTCTTTTTTAGAAAGAGTTGCCACAGATGCTTTTGTTGTTTCTTTTTGGTCTATCATGTTGGGAACGATTTA
This sequence comes from Pseudotenacibaculum haliotis, assembly GCF_042684245.1. Taxonomy (NCBI): domain Bacteria; kingdom Pseudomonadati; phylum Bacteroidota; class Flavobacteriia; order Flavobacteriales; family Flavobacteriaceae; genus Pseudotenacibaculum; species Pseudotenacibaculum haliotis. Next base: position 48,181 of record NZ_JBHULH010000001.1, on the reverse strand, counting down.
TATTATGATGCTAGTGCACTTTCTGCTAATTGATTTTCCAGAACACCCATTACTTCCGATTTTAATCGCAAATAATCTGTAATAATCTCTTCCAGATCGTATTCTGTAATGTCTATATTTTGGGCTTTAGAGTAAGAAGCAACAGCGTTTACTGCGTGGAAAAAGTGATCTTTCTCAGTAGGTCCACAATGTACTTCTATCCATGCTAATGAATGTTGAATTTCTTGATCACTCATATCTGTAGTTGCTCGCAACCATTGATCAAATTTGGGTAAGATAAATTCAACCTCACCATGTGTATAGATCTCATGAACTAATGTGGTTAACAAACCAATCATGATGTCTTTGTTTCTTAGTGAGTTCTTGTCTTTCCAATCTTTGAAAGCTTTGGCTTCTGGACATAAGTATTTTTTTGTCAACCATGTATCATTACCACTAATATTGGTTGCCATAGTATAGAATAGTTTCGAGTGTAATACTCTACCTACTACAGCAAGATCTTCATCTACAATTCTGTTTAAACTTGCTACGGATCTAAATAAATCATATTCGCTAACCACCGGCTTATTTTTATGAATAAGCATTGTCATCCTGTTACTTAATCCCGCTACAGTTACAGCACTATTATTTGTTTGACTCCAGCTATGAAAGAAAGAATACAAGGTTTCTTTCTTTTGTTCTGTTGATGTAAGAGCAGTGAAACTACTTTCGATAATTTTAAACTGCTCATCTTGCTTTGGAAAATAACTCAGAAGTTGACTCTTGATGTGGCTATCTTCCATTTGTTCTATTACGGGGATAATAATGGAAATTAAATTTTTCATGAGATTGGTTTTTTTGAATTTGATATTTAGATAATCTCTACCAAAAAGTAGAGTACTAAAATTAGAGACTAAGCTTTTGATGTTTATAGGTGTTTTTACCTGTTTTGAAAAATAGGAGAAAGGTAGCGGTACAAAGAAAAAGCACCCGTTTACGGGTGCTTTTATCAATTATCAAGAGTGTGGAGTTGATTAACTCTTTGACCAATAATTTTTAGTGTCTGCATCATCTTGCCCAAAAATGTGACAGTTGATTGAACCGTCTGCGGCAGGATGAAATTGTACTTTTGCATGCGTTCCATCAGAATAAGCCATTCCGTAAGAATCAGAATTGCTAGTGATGTAATTGTTCCACTCATTCATATATTTATCTTGAGTTGCTTGAGAAGCGTACGTTGAGTTATCTTTATATGTAAAATCATTTGTGTCTTCAGAAATTCCTATATAGCCTAAGTTCATTGCTGTAACAAGGTCTCTAAGTACACTACTGATCATAGCTTGAAAACAAGTTGTATCTGCAACAGCATTGACTCCGGTAGCTGTCCAGTTTAATGAAACATTGTTTGCCCAACCTCCTTTTTTAATTTTACTTTGATCGCTAGGATCTGCATATTCAAAAGCCGGATATACATACATTCCGCTTGGACTGTTTCCACTCATAATGGTTCCTCCATTAATAGCATCTTTAGTACAGAAAATATATGTGGTATCTCCTTTTTTGGTACAATCGTCTGATGTAAACCAAACAACTACGTCAGATTTTTCAATAGGACATCCTGTAGGCATGTCAAAGTCTGGAGCACCGAATTTTCCGGTAAAATTAAAAGCGTCTAATTGTGTTCCTCCGTGAGGAGACCCTTTAGTACTATCAGATTGGATGTTTATGGTTGTGCCGTTTTCTGTGATCTTGGTAATGTAATCATCGTAAGTACCTTTGTACTGCGATGTAACCTCAGGAACTGTAGGTCCCCAAAGTTTTGTGTATGTATTTCCGTCAGTACCGGTTAGCGATACCTTTGCTGAAGTATCTGTAGCTAAACTACAAGCACTGATCAACCCGGAGATCATATCATTAGCGGTTTCACCATATCCGCAAGTTCCTGTTTTACTTCCTTTAGAATCTAAAAATTCAACACCACATAACAAACCAACTTGATCTACATTGGTTACGTCAAAATAAGTGTCTTGTCCTTCTAAATAGGTCAATTCAAAGAAACCACCTACCCAGTTAGGGTCAGCTGTTCCCATAGAAATGCTAGGATGATCTTTAATGGTTTTTGCTCCGGCTTCATTGGTGATGATATACCAAAAAGTTCCTGAATTTAAGTATTCAAAGCTACATGTGTAAGGCTTGTCTAAGCTTAGTGGTAAGATCTCGCTCTCTGGAGCCGGTAATGCCCAAGGTTGTAGGTACTCCATGTTGGCAAATCCTTCTGCTTTTGTTGCTCCGCCTGGTGCGAAGTCAAAAAATAAGTACAAATCTGTGTTTCCTGTTTTGTTGTAAAAATTGATAGTCATGATTAAGAATATTTACTGGTTACTTTTATATGGGACGGAGTTTAAAACTATAAACAAAGCGTTTATAAAGCACAGGTGTTTTTACCTGTTTTGAAAAACGGAGAATAGGACGGATGAAGAAAAGTGACCAAAAAATAAACTATTCATATAATCTTGGGTCTAAGAAAGAAACCAAATGAACCGAATGAAATTAAGATCAATTTTCCTGTCGCTTATAACTCTTGTTATGTTTAGTTGTAGTTCTTCTGTAGAAGAAGTAATTGATGACCCGATAGATGATTCGGATCCTGTAACCAGTAGCAAACCCAATATCTTATTGATAATAGCCGATGATCTTGGAAAAGATGCTATGATCAATTATACAGAAGGAAGTGTAAAACCTATGATGCCTACATTGCAAAGTTTAATCACTACAGGGATCACTTTTGACAATCTATGGTCGTACCCGGTTTGTACACCTACAAGAGCATCTATACTTACAGGAAAATATGGCTTTAGAACCGGAGTTTTGGAAGTAGGAGATAACATTTCTACAGCAGAAACTTCATTGCAAGAATATATTGATACACATACCGGAAACGAATATGCAACAGCTATTATAGGAAAGTGGCATTTATCAAATACAATCTCGGACCCTACTACAATGGGAATCGATTATTATGCTGGAATCTTAAATGGAGGAGTTCAGTCTTATACAAATTGGAATTTGGTTGAAAATGGGCAATCCGGAAATTCTACTGAATATACCACAACTAAGTTTGTAGATTTGGCAGTAGATTGGGTGGGAGGTCAGACAAAACCTTGGTTTTTGTGGTTGGCTTTTAATGCACCACACACCCCTTTTCATCTTGCACCCACCGGATTGCACTCTCAAGGAAATTTACCTACAGATCAAGCATCTATTGATGCCAATCCATTACCTTATTATATGTCGGCAGTAGAAGCAATGGATAGTGAATTGGGAAGATTTCTCAATAGCTTATCTACCGAAGAGAGAAATAACACCATTATCATTTTTATAGGAGATAATGGAACTCCAAATCAAGTAGCACAATCACCTTACAGTGCTATGCGTGCCAAAGGATCTATTTATCAAGGAGGAGTAAATGTACCGATGATCGTATCTGGAGTAGGGGTGAATCGATTTGGAGCTAGAGAATCGGCTTTGGTACATACAGCAGATCTGTTTGCAACCATTTCTTCGATTGCGGGAGTTACTGTACAAGAAATTCAAGACAGTTATAGTTTTTATGATCTTTTATCTGATGAGAATGCTACGGAAAGAGATTTTGTATATACGGAAAGATCAAGCAACGGGGTAATTTATACAATAAGAAACTTCGGCTATAAATTGATCGTTCACGAAAATGGGAATCAAGAGTTTTATAATTTGACAATTGATGCCTACGAAACCAATAACTTGATTGGAACAACTTTAAGTACAGAAGCATCTGCTGCAAAAACAGCTTTGGAAGCCGAGGCTGCAATCATCCGTCAATAGATTTAAAACAGGATAACTTCTGTTTGTATTTCAGATTCTTGTAAGGTAAGAATACGGTAGCCGAAGCTATTGGTGTCTATCTGGATATCGTCAGGAAGTTTAGCTACTTGAAAGGAACTTGCAGGGCTCACATACTGGCGTATAAGACCTATAGTTCTCTCATCATCTAAATGATAGTGACCGGAAAACAGAGTGATCTCTTTTTGAGAATTCTGTAAAACTTGCTGCACCTGATCTCTATTGAGCAACGAATACAAACGATCTACTTCTGTTGGAACTTCTATTATAGGATGATGAATACAAATGATAGCTTTTTGAGCAGAGGCAAGTTGTTTTTCTAACCATAGCAATTGCTCTGGATCAATAACTCCTAAACTGGAATCTAAAAACAGAAAAGTATACGGGTTATAGTCCTTACGATAGTAGAGTTTTTCTTGTGAGTTTAGAATGCCTGGGTTGAAATGTTTTACTATTTCAGAGGATGAATCGTGATTTCCCGGAGAAACATCAACTTGAAAGGTATTGAGAGATTGGAAGAATATTTTGTTGACAGAATATTCACCAATATCACCTCCGATAATAATATGATCGATGCCTCGAGAGGTAACATCTTGTAATATTTGCTCCCAATTCTTTTGACAATCTACTCCTTGATCTTTTGGGAATTGTTCTTCAAGATGAAGATCGGTAATATAAGCGATTTGATGTTTCATAGATACTTAATTAAAGAGCTATCTGTGTAACGGCTTTGTCTTTTTCGCCTACATAGAATACCAAGATCTCAGCAGTTGATTTTCCTGTATTCTTTCCGTAGTGCCTTTCGTTAGAGATCTCTACCAATACATCTCCGGCCTTGATGGTTTTTTGATTCCCGTCTTTATCTGTTATAGTCAATTCTCCTTTGGTTAATACGCCTGTTGTAATCACAGGATGAGAATGCCACGGAAGACTTGCTCCAGCCGGAATTATAACTTTTGAGATAGTTACTTTAGTTTGTCCTTTTAACTCAGGTAGCGGATTACCATTCCAGCTTTTTGTAGTTTCCAATAATACTGTGCTCTCTATTTTTTGTGGAGCTTTTTCTTGACAGGAAAAGAATAGGAGAGAGGCTATGAAGAGTAGTGATGCTTTCTTGATCATACTGGTTGAGTTTTTAAAATGACGAATTATAATTTCTCTATAAAAATACCCATTAATTTTTACGAGTCATATTACTTACATAAAAATAGTTAGGTGTTACTAATGGTTTTTATAAAGGAGCTAAAACACGCTATTATGCGAGTGTAATTGAACATAGTTTTGAAAGAAAAGAGGTGGAATCTGAAAAACCTAAACAGAGTAAGAGAAACTTAAATTAATAAACTATGTCAATTTCAGTAAATTTTGCCGTTTATGGAGCTTTAAACGGAGGTAACGAAAACAAAACGCAAGCAATAGATGTATCTGCTGCTTTGCAAGCTCAAATTGATGCCAATCAAGGTATTGTAAAGATTAGTAATTCTACGATGGGGTGTGATCCTAGTGTAGGAAACAAAAAGCATTTTGCAGCCAGTCTTAATGTAGATGGTACAGACAATGTATATTTTGCCTGTGAAGAAGGTCAGACTGTCGACTTTCATCATTGGATAGCGTCTGATTGTTCTTAAAACGAAAAAGCCGTTCCTAAAGGAACGGCTTTTTGTATTTATAATGAGTGTTCTTTATTTTACATTCATTAACTCAACATCAAAGATCAAAGTGGCATTTGGAGGAATTACTCCACCGGCACCTCTTTCTCCATAAGCTAAGTTAGAAGGAATTACCAAACGAGCTTTGTCACCTACTTTTAGTAATTGAATACCTTCATCCCATCCAGGAATTACCTGTCCTACTCCAATAGCAAACTCGATAGGCTGCTTACGTTTGTATGAAGAGTCAAATACAGTTCCGTCTAATAACTGTCCTTTATAGTGTACAGATACTGTAGCTCCTTTTGTAGCTTGTTTTCCGTCACCATTTTGGATGATCTTATAACGTAATCCGCTTGGCGTTTCGTCATATCCGGCAGCTACTTTGTCTAACAACTCTTTTTGCTTTCTTTTTTCTTCAGCTTCGCGTTCTTCTCTTGCCCCTTCAAACAGACGAAAAGCTTCAACAGCATTCCACTTTTCAGCTTCTTCTCCTACACGGATAATTTCAACAGACATTTCATCACCTTGAGCAACAGCATCTACAACATCTTGTCCTTCTAACACACTTCCAAAAACAGTGTGCTTTCCGTCTAGCCAAGGAGTAGCTACGTGTGTGATAAAGAATTGAGAACCGTTAGTTCCAGGACCGGCATTGGCCATAGATAATTTACCTGGAGCGTCGTGTTTTAGATCTGGATGAATTTCATCATCAAACTGATATCCCGGGCTTCCTGTTCCTGTTCCTAGAGGACATCCTCCTTGGATCATAAAATCTGGGATCACACGGTGAAATTTTAATCCGTTATAATAAGGAGTTCCTTGAGCTTTTGCACTGTTTTCAAGATCTCCTTCTGCCAACGCTACAAAGTTTCCAACTGTTCCCGGCGTTTTTTCATGTTCTAAGTTTACCAAGATGTCTCCTTTTGGAGTTGTAAACTTTGCATAGATTCCGTTATTCATGAGTATTGATTTTCGTTTTTTATTTTTTTGCGATTAATGTAGACAAACCATAGGTAAGTCCGATATTTATATTTGTTGAATTGGCATCTCCAATAGGAGTAATTAATTTTCCTCCTGAGAAAGAGACGCTAAAGTCTTTTGCAATGTGATAGTTGATACCTGCAACTGGTCTTACAATAATTCCCTCACCTGTATCTACTCTTCCTCCTCCGGCAGCTCCTACACCACCTTCAAAGTACAATGAGAAGTTTTGGTTGAAGAATTTAGGTGTTTGATATCCTAAGGCAAATAAACCATGGGCATACCCTCCGGAATTTCCTTCGTAAGCAAAACTGGCTTCACCTGCTAAGTAGAACGATTTAGAGATGTCGTACAGCACTCTAAATGCAATAGATTGAAGATCTACTGTGTGAGCCCCAAAACGTTTTACATCTGCAAAGGATTGATTTTCTATAGCAATACGAATTCCTTGAGTTCTAAACTTCTCGATCGAGTTTCCATTAGGATCTTCTGAACCTCCTGTAAAGTTCAAATACTTGATTCCAAATCCTAATGTATAAGCTTCTAAAGATCCATCTAAAGCTCTTAGGTATCCACCATGTCCGCTAAATGCAACTTTTTTAGCTATTTTAATATCAAAACCAGCACTTGGGTACATCATAAAACCTCCTTCTTGTGCTACTCTTCCTCCGGCAGCTCCCAAACCAAACTTTCCAAAGAGATTGATGCTTCTGGTTTGTACAAAATTATGACCACCCCCAAAGAACAATTGCATGTAACCTGCTGTTAAACCTCTGTAAATAGCATCTGTATGCGCATAGATAAACGTTCTTTCTGTCAAATACTTTTGATATTCACCTCCCAAAACATATAAGGTAACATCTAAATCTTCGCCATTATCTTTCTTTGAGTCTCCAATAGGGAAATAGAAATCAAATCGAGCTTGTGTTACACTTCTTACTACAGGCTTCTTCCAATAGTTATCTGAGTTTAGGTTCTTAGCAACGAATTCTCTCTGAGCGTCTTCGTAACTAGCTTTTCTAACAGAACTAGGAATCTCTACAAAGAAAGAAACACCATCACTTCTTATAATTCCGTTGGTAAAGTTAATAGCAGAATATTGTGCTCCAAACGCAAAACCTTTCTTTTTGTATTGCAAACCTATGTTTGGATTTAGCATCAATCCACCGTTTACCAGTGAGCGAAAACCACCACCTCCGGCTACATGGATATTGGCATCAAAATAAAGGTTCTTGTAAATTTTTGTGTTTACACCAAGATTAGCGCCCAGTGTAAAAAGTCCACCCTGATCGCCAAACAGAGCTCCGTGAAATCCTAAACCGGTATACAACCAATCATTGATATGGATTAGATAATTGGCTCCTAAAAAGCCCATTCTAGGTTCTAAAGGATAACTTACTTTCTCATTAGGCATTTGTACCGAATGATAACTAAGTCGAATTCCTGTTTTTAAGGTGTTTCCTTCTAGATTACTCAGATCTTCTTGAGCAAAAAGCGTAGTAGAAAACAAGCATACAGCTAAAAGTGTGGTCAGTTGTTTCATGTTATTCAAATTCACTTGTGAAATGCAATTTCACTGTTGGATATTTCTGCTGTGTCATTTGAATGGTAAAAGCAGAATCTGCCAAGAATACTAATTGTCCTTGCTTGTCTTTAGCAAGATAACGTTGTTTTACTCTTTTGAATTCTTTAAATTCTTCATTTTTCTCATCTTCCGGTTGTACCCAGCAAGCTTTGTGTACGTGTATGTTCTCATAGGTACACTTGGCTCCGTACTCATGCTCTAATCGATATTGAATTACTTCGTATTGGAGTGCCCCAACAGTTCCAATAATTTTTCTTCCATTCATGTCTAAGGTAAACAATTGAGCAACACCTTCGTCCATTAATTGATCTAAACCTTTGTATAATTGCTTAGACTTCAACGGGTCAGCATTGTTTACATAGCGGAAATGCTCTGGTGAAAAGCTCGGAATTCCTTTAAAATTCAGAACTTCTCCTTCTGTCAAAGTATCTCCGATCTTAAAGTTTCCGGTATCATGCAGTCCAACAATATCTCCCGGGAAAGATTCTTCAACGATCTCTTTCTTCTCTGCGAAGAATGCATTTGGACTCGAGAATTTTAATTTTTTCTTGTTACGAACGTGTAAGTAAGGTGTGTTTCTTTTAAAGGTTCCAGATACGATTTTTACAAATGCCAATCTGTCTCTGTGCTTAGGGTCCATGTTTGCATGAATCTTAAAGACAAACCCGGACATCTTATTTTCTTTAGAATCTACAACACGCTCTTCTGCTTTTTTAGGTTGTGGGTTAGGAGCGATGTCTATAAAACAATCTAGCAATTCTTTTACTCCAAAATTGTTTAAGGCAGACCCGAAGAAAACAGGTTGTAAGTTTCCATTTACATATTCTTCCTGATCAAAATCAGGGTACACTTCGTATACCAACTCTAATTCCTCTCTTAAGGTTTCAGCAGCATCTTCTCCAATAATTTCATCCAATTCAGGATTGGTGATATCGTCAAACTCAACACCTTCAGAAATGGTTTGTTTGTTCTCTCCTGAGAAGAGATTGATCTTTTTTCCGTAAATATTATAGATTCCTTTGAAATCGTATCCCATTCCAATAGGAAAACTCATAGGAGTTACTCTAAGCCCTAATTTTTGTTCTACTTCATCTAAAAGATCAAAAGCATCTTTTCCTTCTCTATCTAGTTTGTTGATGAATACGATCATTGGAATTTTACGCATTCTACAAACTTCTACGAGTTTCTCAGTTTGTTCCTCAACCCCTTTGGCAACATCAATTACTACAATTACACTGTCAACAGCCGTTAGTGTTCTAAATGTATCTTCAGCAAAGTCTTTGTGCCCAGGAGTATCTAGAATGTTGATCTTTCTGTCTTTGTAAATAAAAGCCAATACAGAAGTGGCTACCGAGATTCCACGCTGACGTTCGATCTCCATAAAGTCGGAAGTAGCTCCTTTTTTGATCTTGTTATTCTTTACAGCTCCTGCTTCTTGAATAGCTCCTCCAAACAATAATAACTTCTCTGTTAATGTGGTTTTTCCGGCATCAGGGTGAGAAATGATTCCGAATGTTCTTCTACGTTGTATTTCTTCTAAAAAACTCATCTACAAAAATTGATGTGCAAAGGTAAGTTTAATATTGAAAATTACGAATAGAGAATTACGAATTACAAATGTTGAATTGCGAATACTGAGTTACGAGTTGTTTTTTGTTGAATTTGCTTGATTAATATACTCTTGAACCGTCAAATTCATTTTGTCTAAATTTTCTCCATTGCTAAGATCATACGTGTAACTACCGCCATTGATTTCTGTAATAAAGCTAATTGTATTGGGTTTTACTTCTTTCCAACATTCAAAAGCCAATTCACAAAAAAGAGTTTCTACAACACTTTCAAAATTGAAATGATAGTCAAAATCGTACAGATCATCTTTCCAGTTTCCGCCTTTGATCTGAAAATGATCCAGTAGCGTTTGCAACTGTTTTTCTGCATAACTGGTTTTCATCTCCAAAACAGCTGAGTGTTTTTTCTCAGGGGGTTCTATGTTTTCTGCTGTAAGAGAAAACTTGTGCCAAGGATGAAAGTTATACCGGATAATGAAAGTTTGATTTTCTTGTAGTTTTTTAAAATATTGAAGCAGGTCTGATTGGATAGTTTTTAAGATCAAACTTTTATAGACTTCTTCTGTGAGATCCCAAAAATCGTTAGAATCAATAAGTTTGATATCTACAACTTCTTTTCTTATTTGCTCCAATTCGCTTTCTGAGAGCTGAAGAAGATCAACAAAATCATAGGTTTGTTCAGCCAAGCTCTGATCATCTTGAATGATTTTAGTGAGTTTCTGTATGGATAGAACAAACTGTTTCATGGTATATTTACTTAACTACAGATGCTTTTATAAAAACATCTTTTACCGGCCACTCTTTATTATCTGCTTCCAGTTTAGCAATCTTTTCCATAGTACTAAGCCCCTCAATAATTTCACCAAAAATAGTGTGTTCTCCATCTAAATGGTGACTTCCCCTTTTGTCTTGAATCATATAGAATTCAAAAGGAGAAGATACCTTCTTAGGATTGTCTTCCCATTGTCTGGCTGCTGCCAATGACCCGTAATTGTGTTTGTGATATGATTTTATTTCGGCAGGAATTCTATAGTTGTATTTGATTCTTTTTTTACGAGTAATAGGAAGATCTGAGTTTCCTCCTTGTACAATAAAACCGGGAACAATTCTATGGAAACAAGTTGTGCTAAAGTATCCTGTTTTGGTTAGAAAGATAAAACTAGCTCTGTGAAGAGGTGTGTCTTTATACAAACGGATCTTGATATTTCCCAAACGAGTTTCAAAAAGAACGATGGTTTCCGGGTTTAACTTTCCGTAAGCTGTTAAGAATTCTACTACATTATTTTTGTTAATGGTATCGGTTTCCTTTTCTACCGGAACTTCTTTTTTTACAGTAGAAGTCTCAGATTTTTTCTTGATAGTTTTTTGAGGAGTAGCTTTTACTTCTTGCTTTACTTCGTTGTCTTTACATTGAGAAAATGCAACCAACAGAAGGAATAAAACAACAAAATATCTCATTGATAGTAATTTTGGAATGAACAAATTTAAGAAACTCTAGCTTGTTTTTCTTGGCGAAAGATTAACAAAAGGCGGTTGAATCAGTCTAGTTTCAATTTCTTATTTTTGCTTTACGAAAGATTATCAATGGAAGAACTAGTTATTTTGGTTGATGAGCAAGACAACCAATTGGGGCTCATGCCAAAAATGGAGGCACACGAAAAAGCAGTATTACACAGAGCTTTTTCGGTTTTTGTATTTAATGACCAAGGCGAATTAATGCTGCAACAAAGAGCAGCTGACAAATATCACTCTCCTTTATTATGGACAAATACCTGTTGTTCGCATCAAAGAGATGGAGAAACTTCTTTAGAAGCAGGGAAACGTCGTTTACAGGAAGAAATGGGGTTTGTTTGTGAGTTAGAAGAGATTTTTTGGTTTGTATACAAAGCTCCTTTTGATAATGGATTGACTGAGCATGAGCTCGATCATGTAATGATAGGAAGATTTAATGGAGAGCCTAACATTAACAAGGAAGAGGTAGAAGATTATAAGTGGATGCCTCTAGAAGCTGTGAAGGAAGACATAGAGAAGAATCCTGAAATTTATACAGCTTGGTTCAAGATTATTTTTCAGGAATCCTATGCTAAATTAAAAGATGCCTAGAGTAACCGCACATAGAAAAGCACATTTCAATGCAGCACATAGATTATTTCGCCCGGATTGGAGTGATGAGAAGAATCTAGAGGTTTTTGGAAAGTGCAGCAATCCTAATTATCACGGACACAATTATGAATTGATTGTTTCTGTAACCGGAGAGATCGATCCTGAAACGGGTTTTGTATATGATCTGGGAAAACTAAAGCAATTGATTCGAGCAGAAATAGAAGATGCTTTTGATCATAAAAACCTAAACATTGAAGTGCCGGAATTCAAGGAGTTAAATCCAACTGCGGAAAATATCTGTGTGGTAATCTACAACAAGCTACGAGTACATATAAAAGAAACACTAGACTTAGAAGTTACTTTGTACGAAACACCAAGAAATTCTGTAAGCTACTCTGGAGCGTAGTTATTCTTCAGTTTTAGATAGTCTAACAATTTCATTCAAGTAAGAATCCAGAGGTTCATATTTAATGGAACGCAATACATTTCGTAAATAGAAAATATGGCGTTCTGTCAAATTCTTAAACTTTTGGGTCGTAATAACTTTAAAATTTACAGGATTTTCTAATTTGGTGAAATCTCCGTTGTCAATTAAAAAAGGTTCAATCTTTTCTGACCAGAATACATTAGCAACTTGTTCCTCTTCTACATAATCCATTAATGCATCTTTCCATGAGATTAGATAGTTTCTCAATGTGTCATTGCTAATCAATTGATATTCTCCTGAAGAAATCAAAGATTCTATAATACCGTTAGAAGGATTGTAAGTAATACCGTTAAACGCTTTAAAATAATACTTACCTATGCTGTCTTTTACCTGAACAGGATTGGGATGATTGATGTAAAATTTGAATTTCTCTGATGCGGCTAATGAACTTTCATAAATGTCTTTTACACTCTTAAACTCCTGCAAATTTTTAGAGAAGTCTTTGTGAAGTTCTTTTAAAATAGACTTCTCTTTTATTCTGTCTTTTCTACCTTCATTCCAGTTATTGATGTATAGCGCAATAAGAATTCCAACCACAACTAAGAGTGTTTCTCCAATGGCATATTTAAAATACTGACCTGTTTTGTTTTGCATAAGAAAATTTTGACGTGTTTTTCTAAAAAGTTTGATCATTTTCGTCTTTTTAGTTCTTTTTCCAAAAGAGCAATTAATTGTTTTACATAGAATTGCCCTCCACGATAGCGATTGATTTTATAGGACCTATATCGATAAGCTTGGCGCATCAAAACTTTAAATGTGTCATCCTTTTTTAATTCTTCGAAGTTTTTAGGTACAAATCCAACAGTAACAAGGTGAGGTTTTCCTTCACTTGCTTTTTTATAAGGGTACTTCAATGTGAAATCTGGGAACTTTTCTATCATTACCAGTGTAGAGTCGGTGTTGGCTGTAAAATGCTTTTGCAAATAGTCAGAAAAGAAGATTTCTACATCCGGATAAAAAGGGTTCTGTTTGCTTATTCTTGGAAAAATGTTCTCGTAAGCAATTTGTATTCCTTTTCGTATCGAATCGTTCTTTATAATGGCAAAACCTTCCTCTTTTATAGCGTCGTAAGTAGAACGTACAGGATATACATACTCATCTTTCATCAACCAATAAAAATCAAAGCACAGAGAATCTTGATAACTTTCGTTTTTAGAAATTTGATCTATAATTCTAAAATGAGCACGTTCTCCTAATCGCAAAGAATGGAAATCGTCATTGATATCGCTAAGCATACTAGAAAGGTCTTCTTTTATATGCTCGAGAAAATCTAACTCCTGTTTTTCTCTTTTTAAATCAGAATTCCAATTGCTTACTTGCAACGCCAGTAAAATACCTACTACGACCAAAAGGATTTCTCCGATGGCATAACGAAAGTATTTCCCGGTGTTTCCTTCTGAAACAAGAGATCTTCTTACGTTTCTAAAGAACTTGATCATTATTGTTGTCTTTTTTATGCTTTTTATATCCTATAAGCAAACGGATTCCCAACCTAGCAAACAAGATAATGGCAATAACCATTACAATATCAAACCCATCCATTTATTCCGTTTTTTTGATTCGTTCTTCTATCTTTTTTAATAATTCAACAGCCCCCTTATTATACAGATCTACAAAAAGTTTGTGATTTCTTCCGGCCAATACATCATTGGCAGCCACCATTTTCCGATACTCTTCACTTTCTGTAAAAAAGATAACCATATCTCTAGAATACTTGCCTAAAGTCCAATCTACAAACCAATCTTTAGTTTTAAAGAACTCTATATTCTTAAAGACTTCTTCTTTGATAAAAGCGTTACTGTCTTTTACCAAAACATCGAATGTAGTGTAGAATTGAGTGATATTGGTAATTAACGTATCTGTTTTTGTTTGATGATTATTAGAAAAGTCCTTAAGAAGCTCATATCCTTTTTTCTGTATGACAAAAGGTTGATAAATAGTTACCAAACTTCTGCATTCCGGACATTCTTTATAATTGTTTCTGTCGAGTTTTTTTTGAATGATCAGGTCGCTTTTTTTCTTAATGGTGTCGTAAAAGCGAATGATTCTACTTGCAGATGCAGTATCTCTTTTAAGATCTAGCGAAACATTCTTAAGAATGCTTTTTAGTTGCTTGTTGCTCTTTCTCTCTTCATTCCAATTGTTTACCTGTAAGGCCAAAAGAATTCCTATCATGACCAAAGCAATCTCACCAATAGCATATAGCATATAGTTGCTAACCTTGTTCTCTCGAAGTAATTTTTGGCGAACTCTTCTAAAAATTTTTAGCATCTAAAAGGTTGATTAGTTAATGATTAGTTTTTGTTCTTGTAAAAATGTTACAAATAATTAAGCTTGCAAAATTTATATTTAATACTTTACAGCTTATCTCAAAGTTAATTATTTTTTAATGATGCTTTTCTTTGGGATTTATCCTAAATTTGCGGCTCAAATATAATCTATGGATCAGTTCATAAAGTTCACACCTATTTTAAAAGACAAAATTTGGGGAGGAGAGAAGCTAATGACTCTTCTTCAAAAAGAATCTGAAAGAAAAGATATTGGAGAAAGTTGGGAAATTTCTGATGTAGAAGGAGATACTTCAATTGTAGCTAACGGAAAGCTAAAAGGAAAGGACTTAAAAGAATTGATCGAGGAGTTTAAAGGAGCATTGGTTGGTGAAAAAATTTACAATCATTTTGGAAATAAGTTTCCTTTATTGATCAAGTTCATCGACGCAAAAGAAGCTTTAAGTATACAATTGCACCCACATGATGATTTGGCTATGAAACGCCATAACTCTTTTGGAAAGACAGAGATGTGGTATGTGATGCAAGCTGATGAAAAAGCAAATTTGATCGTAGGTTTTCAAAAAGATGTAACCAAAGAAGAGTACTTACATCATTTAGAAAATAAGTCGTTGACAGATATTCTGAACATAGACGAAGTATCTAAAGGTGATGTGTATTTCATTCCAACCGGAAGAGTTCATGCTATTGGGGCAGGAGTGTTGTTAGCAGAAATTCAACAAACTTCAGATATTACCTATCGCGTGTACGATTGGGATCGTCAAGATGCTCAAGGGAATTATAGAGAACTGCATACCGAAGAAGCTATTGATGCCATCGATTACAAAGCGCAACCTACCTACAAGACGGTATATGAAAAAACTCAGAACACATCTTCAGAGATTGTTTCTTGCCCTTATTTTACAACCCATGTTGTTCCTGTAAACGGAGAAGTATCAATAGATCATAAAGGCAAAGACTCTTTTGTTATTTACATGTGTGTAGAAGGCGAAGTGGTCTTTGAGAAAGAAGGACAAAAAGAGCAGCTGCAAACCGGAGAAACCTTATTGGTGCCGGCTTCATTACAACAGTTTTCAATTACTTCGAAAACCAAAGCAGAGTTGTTAGAGGTATACATAAAATAGAACAGACTCGGTAAACCGAGCCTGTTGCAAACAAACCAAAATCAACTTAAAACAAATTAAGAAGCTCTTTTAAATGTGTAGCCAAAGACGGCTTCACAGATAATTTCATTTTTAACAGATTGTTTTTTAGAAACTTTTACCAATAATTCCAGATCGGAATTGCTTAGCTTTTTGATCTGGTTCTCTACAATCAGTTCATCATTCAAATAAGCATTTTGCACAAAGTTCAACTCAAAACTTTTAGGAATTTCCTCTAAAATATCGTTGTAAGGAAATATCGAACTTTTGGCGATGTATTCCACTTTATCAAAGAGAACTGAAGTGCTCAAAGCTTTGTACTTATTTACCTGTCTTTTATTTACTGTAAACTCAAAAGAGTTCTTATTTTTTTCTATATAAAACTTATGCATGACTACGGATTAAAATTCAACAATGGCTCTGGGTCTTTTACTTTTTGTGACGAGTTAATGAATTGTTGACGCATGCATGTTTTTACTGTTTTACTAATTTTCATGATATTTCCTTTTTAAGTTATACAAACAAAAAAAGGTGCCTTTTAAAAAAGCACCTTTTACTAAATATATTTTGATAAGATTTTATCTTTTCCTACGTATATGATCGGTGCTTTTTTCTACATAGATATATTGTTGACGCATAGTCTTCTTACAGATCACGGAAACCATCATCTGAGCAATAAATCTATATGTGTTTTTAAGGCCTTTCATATACACCAAATGTAGATATTAATTTTGAGTACAAGAAATCAACTTGTTAATTATAATGTTAAAGTTTTAAAGATTTCAATATTTGAGCTAATCAAAATTAAGAATGCATAAATATGTATCTTTGAGGCCTAAAATCAGACATCAGCAGATGAAAATAATAGCCATGATACCTGCACGCTACAGTGCTTCGCGTTTTCCGGGGAAATTAATGAAAGATTTGGGAGGAAAACCGGTTATTCTAAGAACCTATGAAGCTACTTTAGCTACACAGTTATTTGATGAAGTTTATGTAGTTACAGATTCGGATGTGATCTTTGAAACCATTACCAATGCAGGAGGAAAGGCAATTATGAGTCAGAAAGAACACGATTGTGGTTCCGATAGAATTGCCGAAGCCGTTGAAGAATTGGATGTAGATATTGTTATTAATGTACAAGGTGATGAGCCTTTTATTGACGAAATTTCTTTGGCTAAGCTTATTGATGTTTTTAAGAATGATCCGGAAGAAAAGATAGATCTTGCTTCTCTAAAAGTGCAGATGAATGGAGTAGATGAGATAGAAAACCCGAACAATGTAAAGGTGATTGTTGATCAGGATGATTTTGCTATGTACTTTTCAAGAAACCCAATTCCTTATGTAAGAAATACTTCAATAGAAGTAAAACACTACAAGCATATTGGTGTGTATGCATTTAGAAAAAGCGCATTGATCGACTTCTATTATACTCCCAAAACACCATTAGAATTGGCAGAAAGTATTGAAGGAATTCGTTATTTGGAAGTAGGAAAGAGAATTAAAATGGTAGAAACCAGTAGTGCTGTAGTAGGAATAGATACTCCGCAAGATTTAGAAAAAGCAAAAAGAATTTTAAAAGACAATGCATAAGAATATCAAAGTCATTGCATTTGATGCAGACGATACCCTTTGGGTAAATGAGACATATTTTAGAGAGGCAGAAAAGAGATTTGCTCGCTTACTTTCACAATACGAGACTGAGAATAAAATTGATCAAGAATTATTCAAAATCGAGATCAAGAACTTAGATATGTATGGATACGGAGTAAAAGGATTCATGTTGTCTATGGTAGAGTGCGCTTTAAAACTTTCTAATTATACAATTTCTCAGAAAGTCATTGAAGAGATCTTAGATATAGGAAAAGAGATGATTGAGAAACCAATTGAATTGTTGGATGGAGTTGTAGAGGTTTTGAAGCAATTGCAAGGTAAATACAAGTTAATTGTTGCTACCAAAGGAGATCTATTGGATCAGGAACGAAAGTTGGAAAAATCTGGATTGTTAGATTATTTCCATCATATTGAGGTGATGAGCGAAAAGAAAGTACCTGACTATAAAAAGTTGGTAAAACACTTAGATATAGAACCCAAAGAACTCTTAATGATAGGAAATTCTTTAAAATCTGATGTGTTACCGCTTATTGAAATAGGAGCATCGGCTATTCATGTGCCTTTCCATACAACATGGGCTCATGAAGAAGTATCTCAGCAAGATGCTGCAAATTCCGATTATAAAACCGTTCAATCTATAAAAGACATACCTGCTTTAGTGCTATGAGATATTTGGATATAGAAAACTGGAACAGAAAAAAACATTTCGAGCATTTTAGTAAACTACAAGACCCTTATTTTGCTGTTGTTGCAGATGTAGATGTTACCAAAGCTTTTCAATACGCAAAAGAAAAGAAGATCTCGTTTTTTGCTTTGTACTTACATGCATGTATCAAAGCAATCAATGCTGTAGAGAATTTAAAATATAGAATAGAAGGAGATAAGGTGGTTATTCATGATGTAATTCATGCTTCTGCTACCATTCCAAGAGAAGATACCACATTCGGATTTTCATTTATCCATTATTCAGAAGACTTTGAAGAGTTTAATAATAACTTGGAAAAAGAGAAAGAGCGCATTGTAAATAGCACTGACTTATTTCCTCCGGTGAATACAGAAGATTGTATTTATTGTTCTGCATTGCCATGGATTCAATTTTCCAGTCATAAAGAACCTGTATCCGGATTCAAAGAATCTGTTCCTAAGTTAGCTTTTGCTAAGTTTTCAGAAAAAGAAGGGAGATTAATGATGCCGGTTTCTATAGCTGTAAACCATGCGTTGGCTGATGGGTATCATGTGGGTGAGTTTTTTAAACACTATCAATCAGAATTAGATAAAATAGGCTAACTTTGTAGCCTAAAATAGAACGATATGGCAAGTATTAAGAATCTAAAGAAAGACATTAACGGTGTTTTTGATGATATTATAGTAGAATGCTGTTTATGGGAAATTTCTAACCCAAAAGCAGATATGAAGAAGTCTGAAGCAATTATAGGTGAAGCTGTTGAAGCCATAGATGAGTTAATTGCTAAGGTAAACGCAAAAGATGTTGAAGACAAGAGAGCACACTTTAAATCTATTAGTGCTGAGTTAGAATCAAAAGCTACGCAATTGATAGAAAAAGTAAACAAATTATAAATTAACTTTTTTTTATAATTCTGATAAGCCACTCTTTGTTCAAGAGTGGTTTTTATTTTTTATTTTTGTTTACATACGAAAACAGTTTCGGCTTCGTTATATTTATGAACCTAAAATTATCCCCAAATGGCTAGAGCAATGTATGAGTATACTAAAACCATCCTGAAAAAGGTAAGTTTTAGTTCAGATCTATTTTGCAAAGAATTAGAAAAAGCATTAACAAGACTACTACCACACGAAGTAAAAGAATTAACCATATGGCTAAAAGAGTACACAGTAAATAAA
Source organism: Pseudotenacibaculum haliotis (assembly GCF_042684245.1). NCBI lineage: Bacteria > Pseudomonadati > Bacteroidota > Flavobacteriia > Flavobacteriales > Flavobacteriaceae > Pseudotenacibaculum > Pseudotenacibaculum haliotis. The sequence continues at coordinate 29,040 of NZ_JBHULH010000001.1, read as the reverse complement.
CCCGATTTATCGGCCTGTTTAGCCATCATAAGAGAATAAAAAAAGGAAGCATAATTGCTTCCTTTTTTTATTTCATTTATTCTTTCTTAACTCTTTTTCGTTGCTTTCGTAGCTTTTCAAAAAGTTCTCGTTTAAACCCTCTCTCAGCAACTTTCAGTTGAAGAATCTTCTTGTAAGTAAAAATACTCTTTAACTTTTGGGCATATTCTTTATTTACCTTGTGATATTTCTCTTGAATAGCCATCATAGAAGTGATTACACTTTTGGCATCTGCTTCAGATAATTCGCTAATTTGATCTTTGCTCCTGATCATTCTCCAGATCTTAGTACTTTCTTCTTTTCGAAGTTCAGATACTTTCTTTTCATGAGCATTGTATACCGGCCAGAACTTTTTTGCCTCTTCTTCTGAAAGGTTTAATTTATCTGTGATATAAGCAATCTTATAAGCTCTAATCTTATCTGGATCGTGCTTACTTCTTCTTTGTGAATACGCATTCACAGTTAAAAAGAACACGAGTATGGGGATTATGTAACGAATGTTTTTCATAATTAATTAAGTTCTTCAAACAGACCCTCAGATTCTTTAATTAGAATGTAAGTGTCATTTTCGTCTAAATATTTATCAATAATATCATTTTCTAAATCATTATCAAAGACAAAAGTATCTTCAAGATCTGTGTCTTCATCAAATGCATCTACAATATCTTCTGTAGAAACGATTTCAATATTCTCATCAATCCAAGCAATTACTTCGTCTGAAGTAAGATCTGGATCACCTTTGCCATAAACAATTAAATAGGATGCAAACAATAGAACCACAGCTGCTGCTGCGCTAGAGAATCGAGCAATTCTAGTTCTTAACGGAACTATTTTCCCTTTTTTAGGTAGCTCAACTCTTTCTAAGATACGATCTTCTAAAGATTCGAAATACCCTTCAGGAAGGTCAAAACCAGAGTTTGTAGGTATGATCTCTTCCTTTAATTTAAAAGAAAAATCATCCTCAACCTGATCAAAATATCCTTGAGGAACTTCAAATCCTGAATCTTTTGGGATTTTTGATAATCGATCTTCGATATTTCTATAGTTGTTTTCCATCTTCTTGTTAGACAAACTTTTATTATAAAAGTTTAATCTGTATATAACTTTATATATTGTTCTATCTTTTTAACTGCATGAAAATATGACGCTTTTAAGCCTCCAACAGAGGTTTCCAGAATTTTGGAAATCTCGTCGTATTTCATGTTGTCAAAGTACTTCATATTAAATACCAGCTGTTGTTTTTCCGGTAAAGTAGCAATTGCCTTTTGTAGAATTAGTTGAATTTCATTACCAGAGAACCAATCATCAGAATTTAAGTGCCCTACCAAATCTTGTTTGATCTCAGAAATATCTGTATTTCGTTCTCGAGCTCTTTTATTTAAAAATGTAATGGATTCGTTAGTAGCAATTCTGTACATCCAAGAATATAACTTGCTATCCTGTTTAAAATTGTCAATTCCTCGAAAAATTTTGATGAAGGTGTTTTGCAGCACATCGTCAGTATCATCATGAGATATAACGATCTTTCGAATATGCCAATACAAACGCTCTTTGTATTCTTTGATCAATATTCGAAAAGCCTGCTCTTTGGTTTGAACATCCTGGAGTTGTTCAACTAAAGTTACTTCATCTACCAACTTAACTAGTTTTCTATTTTAGACCTAGTAAAGATAGAAAGGTTTAATTAAATTATTTTTTAGATGCTCTATTGGTTAGATTATCCAATTATCCGAGACAAAGAACTGTAAATATATTTACGAGATCTTGCGAACTGTTATTTTCTTACTCTAGCTCTTGAATAACCAAAAAGTCTGTTTTGAACAATTGTTTCAGAGATACCTTCCGGTAACATTTCTTGCCACCCATCTTCTCCTTCAGAGATCATTCTCAGTACAGTTCTAGAGAAGATATGTAAGATCTCAGGATCAAAATCAGTAATGTCAATTAATTTACCGTTGTTCTTAAAGAACTTATAAAGTTCTTTCATACGAGGGTGAACTTTCAGGTTATCACTAGTAATATACTCTTGCGTTTTTTCATCCTTATAAGGATACATGTATACCTTTAGATCTCTGTAGAATAGTTTTCCGAAGGCTTCTAAAATTCCTCCACTCATATGACGGTAGTATTTCTCGTCAAAGATCTGGATAAGGTTGTATACACCCATGGCTAATCCCATACGAGCTTTGGTAAACTCACTAAAGTATTCTACCAGTTTAAAGTATTCTTGGAAGTTGGTGATCATCACATTCTGACCTAATGAACAAAGCAATTCAGCTCTGTCTAAGAAATCACGTTCATTAATCTCTCCCTCGGCACGTAAATTACTCAAGGTGATCTCAAAGATGATCTGAGAGTTTTCAGGATCTACCTTCTTTTCTTTAAAGAATAGCTTTTTAGCATTTTCGAACATGTCCATATTAACCTTGGTTACAGGTCTAAAACTTCCTCTTAATGCTAAGATATTCTTCTTGTAAAGAACTTGTGCCGGTAGTAAGTTGTTTCCATCAGGCCCAAACATTACCGCATTGGTCATGCCGTTCTTTACTAATTGTAAACTCATCAAACGATTGTCTACATACATAAATCGAGGCCCTGAGAAATTGATCATATCAATTTCAAGCTGATCTTTGTCTAAGTTATCGTAGAATGATTTTAGTAACTCTTTAGGATTGTCATTTAAGTAAAATGCTCCATAAATAAGATTTACTCCTAAAACCCCTAGTGTTTCTTGTTGCAAACGAGCATCCGTTTCTTTAAAACGTAAATGCAATACAATTTCATTATAATCCTCTAATGGATCTAGTTGAAAACGAATACCTACCCAACCATGTCCTTTGAATTTTTTAGAAAAATCTATTGTTGCTACAGTATTTGCGTAGCTAAAGAACAACTTGTCCGGGTGTTTTTTTCTGCTCAAGCGATCTTCAATAAGATCTACCTCATGTCTAAGCATTCTTTTCAAACGAGATTCTGTTACATAACGTCCGTCTTCTTCAATTCCATAAATTGCATCAGAAAAATCTTTATCATACGCACTCATCGCTTTTGCAATCGTTCCAGAAGCCCCACCAGCTCTAAAGAAATTACGCACCGTTTCCTGACCGGCACCAATTTCTGCAAACGTACCGTAGATGTCAGTATTTAAATTAATTCGTAATGCTTTTGCTTTCGTAGCAGGGACATTGCTTATTTTTTGATCTCCTTTTAAAGAAATAGCCATTTTACTAGGTTTTGCTTGAAAAACAAAAGTACTAAATTTAGAAATCAACCATCAAATTTTATGCTATTTTTGTGTATATGAAGATTACTTTTTTAGGAACAGGAACTTCGCAAGGAATTCCTATGATTGCTAATAATGATCCTGTTTGTTTATCTGAAGACTCAAGAGATAAAAGATTGCGCTCTTCTGTAATGATATCTTGGGGTGATGTAAACTATATTATTGATTGTGGTCCAGATTTCCGTCAGCAAATGTTGAGAGAGAATGTACAGTCTATCAATGGCGTTTTATTTACACATGAACATTCTGATCATACAGCCGGAATTGACGATCTGCGTCCCTTTTGTTATCAAATGGGTGAAGTTCCTATCTATGCCAAAAAAAGAATTGTAGATAACCTCAAAATCAGGTTTGCCTATATTTTTGAGACAGAAAATAGATATGCCGGAGCACCTAAACTAGAAGAACATATTATTGATAAAGATTCTTTTGAATTGGATGGGGTAGAGGTAACTCCTATTGAAGTAATACACGGCAAGCTGCCGATTACTGCATATCGATTTGATGATGTAGCCTATATCACAGATTTAAAAACAATTTCTGATGAAGAAAAAAAGAAATTGGAAAACCTTGATGTCTTAATTGTAAATGCACTTCGAATAGAAGAACATCCTACACATTTAAATCTAGAAGAGGCTTTAGCTTTTGTAAAAGAATTGAAACCTAAAAAAGCCTATTTTACCCATATCAGTCATAAGCTAGGGTTTCACGCAGAAGTAGAAAAACTACTTCCTGAGAATGTGTTTTTGAGCTATGATGGATTGGTGCTTAGCATATGATTTTGCTAGGTAAACAAAGGGGTTTGTATGTAAATAACTGATATTCATTGCGTTGTATTATTTTTTTTCTTAAATTAGCAATCAGTAACAATAACACAATTAATAACTAACATTCAAATTTAATTTTAGAAAACAATAAGTTAATCTGAAATTTCTCTAGTTCCCTACCTGAGCATATTATTTCTAATATGGTTCCCTATCGCTTTTTTGATTACTATTTTTTACATGGTATACCTCCCTCTAGATAACATTTACAATGTAACCTATCAACATGTATAATCAATTAAATCAAATAACTATGCACAAAATTCCTTTCTCATTTAGCAATAGCTAAAAATAAACTACAACAACTATTTATTGTTAAGACAATAAGTTAATCTAAAATTTCTCTAGTTCCCTATCTGAGCATATTATTTCTAATATGGTTCCCTATCATTTTTTTGATTACGAGCTTTTATAGTTAATGCCCTCTAGATGACATTTATAATTCAATTTATAACATGTATAAATCAATTAACTAAATCAAATAACTATGCACAAAAATCCTTTTTCTTTTAGTGTCATTATTGCTATGGCGCTATTATTTACAGTTAACTTGGCTGCTCAAACTAGTCCTGAAGTGATTAAAAATTGGACAGCTCTCGAAGAAGCAGAATTTCACTTTGATGTTTCTTACAGTATTGTAAAATGTTCTCCTAATTCTAAAGCTGTGGTTTTATTAAATGCATTCAATGAAGACGGAACAAATCCTAAAGTTGGATTTACTTTGAACTTCTCTGATGATAATGGTAATACAGCAGTAGTTAAGATTACTCCATTCAAAACAAAGCTTGGAGATATGTTTATAGCATCATGCGACTCTAGCAAATATTCAAACTTAAAGTTTGATTACCCGGAGAAGATTGATCTAAAAACAATGAAAATTGAAATAACATATCAAACAGGGTTATGAAAAAGATAGCATTACTTATTTTTATTGTTTGCTTGGGAGTAAGCGAACAATTAAATGCGCAATGTAACGATAGACCTATTATTAATGATTTTTCGCCTAAAACAGGGTTTATTGGAAGTACAGTAACGATTACAGGAGCTAACTTTAGCGCAACTCCTGGCGATAATCAAGTTTTCTTTGGAGCTACTCAAGCTACAGTGGTTTCTTCAACATTCGGTACACTAGAAGTTAGGGTTCCGGAAGGAAGTACTACTTCTTTAATTAGTGTTAAAAACCAATGCAATTTAACAGCCTATTCAAAGACTCATTTTAACGGAATTTTCTGTCCTACACCGCTTACATCAACATCCTATCAAAATGTTGCACAAGAGTTGGGAGGAATCTATGGAGCTTATAATATGGTTTCGCAAGACATGGACAATGATGGGAAACCGGAAGTAGTTTCTGCCGGATTAAATAGAGGAGTTACCATAGCAAAGAACAATAGTTCTCCGGGAACTATTAGTTTTTCTGCATATAATTTTCCTACATCAACAAGAACACTAGCCATAGCAGATTTTGATGGAGATGGAAAGAAAGATGTGGTAACCAATGTAAGTGTTTTAAGAAATACAAGTACAGGACCGGGTAATTTTGGATTAGCATATGCTGTAAATTCGAGAGGAGTTTCAGGTTATCAAATAGCTGCCGGTGATTTTAATAATGATGGAAAAATTGACATTATAGGAGAAAACGGTAACTGGATATATGTGGCTTTTAACACAAGTACAGGACCGGGTAATTTTAATTTTACAAATAGAATTCTGGTTAAATACGTTGGAAGTAGATGTACCGGTATACAAGCTGCAGATATTGATGGTGATGGGAAAACCGATTTTATTGCATCTCAAGGAGGAGCCAATAGAGCGGTGTCTATTAGGAATACAACAGCAGATGGTAGTTTTACAGCATCATTTGAAAATCCAGAATATTGGGGGTCAGGAGGAAGTTTCCCGTACAGATCTCAAATTGCAGATTTTGATAAGGATGGAAGAATAGACTTTACCTCGTGTAATTATTTAGGAACAACCAATACTGCAATATGGAGAAATACGTCAACTGTAGGAAATATATCATTTGCTCCTACTGTAAATATTCCTTCTCCAAGAAATAATTATAGAATTGGAGTAGGAGATGTAGATGGAGATGGATACCCCGATATTGTAACAAAATCTTTAGGGGTTAATGTCTTTTCTGTTTACAGAAATACAACAGCTACAACTGGAAGCGTAAGTTTTGCTCCAAGGTTTGATTATACTTCGTCTTCTAGAGCGGAAGTATCTGGAATTGTTATTGGAGATTTGGACGGAGATTTTGTTCCGGATATTGCAACTTCTGGGATTAGCAGTAATACAATCAGGTTTCATAGAAATACAGGAGCTCAAAATGATGTAACTCCTCCTACTGTTGCCTGTAGAGACATTACTGTTGCATTGAATCCTAATGGAACGGTTAGTATCACACCAGAAATGATAGATAATGGTTCAGGAGATGCGTGTGGGATCGAGTCTTTAACATTGTCGCAAACAGATTTTACTTGCGCAGACATAGGGGAAAATACAGTTACTTTAACTGCAACAGATGGAGCAGGAAATACAGCTTCCTGTACGGCAACAGTAAATGTACAACCTGCAGCAATTATTGTGTCAGGACAAACTACCGTTTGTCAAGGAGAAACAGTAACAATGAATGCTAATGACGGAGACTCATACCAATGGAAGGTTGATGGGGTAGACATTCCGGGAGCAACAAATCAAACCTATATCGCAACAACTTCAGGTTCGTATACTGTAGAAGTTACCAATGCAGGAGGATGTTCGGGAGAATCTTTACCTACACCTATTGTAGTAAATGAAAACCCAACGGTAGATGTATCGCCTAGCGGAAATGCATTTCTGTGTCCACCAAATGGAGAAGCGGTTCTAACAGCATCGCAATCTTCAATCTATCAATGGATGTTAAACGGAGTAGATATACCCAATGCGACACAGCAATCCTATGTAGCTACTTCTGCGGGAGATTATAGTGTAAGAGTAATTGACTTGTTTGGATGTTCTGCTACTTCTGATGTAGTAAGTGTTAGTGAGAACCCTGCAGAAATAGATGTTCTTGGGGATGGTAATTTTGGAAATGTATTTCCAAACCAAAATGTAAGTCAATCATTTTCAATTTCTAATACTGTAGCCGGCTCTATTTTAGATATAACCAATATTTCTATAGAAGGTCCAGATGCAGCATTTTTCAGTTTAGATACATTTGGATTTGGAACAAGTGGCACTTTAGGAAACACAACAATAGGAGTTGATGTTTTGTTTAATGCAGTTGATATTAGAGTGTATAATGCCGAGTTTGTGGTAAACTCTAATGATTGTGATGAATCAGAAATAAGAATTTCTTTAACAGCAGAAATCACTTGTTTACCGGCTAGCTTCTTAAGTGTTATTGCAGATATTGATGTAGGAAATGATGCGGATGCTTGTAGTGCGGTAGTAGATTATACGCCTGATTTTGAGGGAGACCCGGAAGCATCTCTAACCTATAGTTTTAGTGGAGCAACCTCTGGTAGCGGAAGTGGTTCCGGTTCTGGGGCAGCTTTCAATATTGGTGTAACTACTGTTACTTTACAAGTGTCAAATGCTTGCGGAAATGATGAGCAAACTTTTGATATTGTTGTAGAAGATAATACTGCGCCGGATGTTCAGGTACAAGACATAACAGTTTATTTAGATGGAAACGGAAACGCATCAATTACCGCAGAGCAAATAGACAACGGATCTTCAGACAATTGTGCTATTGAAACAATTGAACTGGATAATGCTTCCTTCACTTGTGAAAATTTAGGAGATAATACAGTTAGTCTATATGTTACAGATACTAGTGGTAATATATCATCAGCAAGCGCTACAGTAACAGTAATAGATAATATAGCGCCTACTGTTGTAACTCAAGATATTTCTGTTACTCTAGTTGATGGTGTGGCAAATATTACAGCTGCGAGTATTGATAATGGCTCCTATGATAATTGTGATTTCTCATTAATTGTTAGTAGAGATAGCTTTGCATGTTCAGACATAGGAGATCATACAGTTACATTAACTGCCGTAGATAGTTCAGGAAATACAAGTTCTCAAACAGCTACTGTTACTGTGGTTGGAGATATACCTACTATTTCTATTGATGATTTTACCGCGGTGCAAACTCAAGACACTAACACAATTTATTTAGGATTTGGTCCGCAAAGTATAACTTTAAACACAGTAGTTACCGGAGGAACCGGATTTACTTACAATTGGACATCTTCTTCAGGTGAAGCTGTAGCAGATGTTGCAAATCCAACAATAAGTCCTGAGGCTTCTACGACTTACACTGTTACTGTAACCAATTCCAATGGATGTTCGGCAACAACAGATATCTATGTGTGTGTTATAGATGTTAGAGCATATAATAATGCCGGAAACCCCAATGGGAAAGTAATAGTATGTCATCATACAAATGGTAAAAAAGGAACGAAACATGTAACTATAAGTATTAGTCCTAATGCAGTAATGCATCACTTAACAAATCACGGTGTAGGAACAAGTCACCCTGATAGCTTAGGTGAATGTGGAGCTACTTGTATTGAAGGAAATATTCAAGCTCTGTTGAAAAATAATATCAAAGAGAATCATGAAGAGAATACTTTTGATGCAATTGTTTACCCAAATCCTTCTAATGGCGAGTTTGAAATAAAACTGGTTAATGCAAAAGAGGATGTGAAAATTAGACTCTACGATTTCTTTGGTAAGCTTATAGAAGAAAAATCTATAAAGCAAAGTTCTAAATCACAAGACGTGAAAATAGGACGTAGAAAATTATCTATGGGAATATACACTCTAAAGATTATATCTAGAGAAGGTACAATTACCAAAAAGGTAATAATTGATAGGAGATAGCAATGTAATAAGTAAGAGTTAAAAAAGAAAAGGAGTTCTAGATGAACTCCTTTTTTTGATATTTATAATCTTTCTTCAATCCACTTTTTAAAGCTAAAGAAATTCTGCGGAGCAACACCGTGACCTACGGGATACTCGCTGTATACATTGTTTAACCCTAAAGAATCCAGGAAAGGAGAAGCCTTTCTTGCCCAATCTACAGGAAGAACCTGATCTACAGAACCATGAGAAATGTAATAATCAGTATTGAATTTCTCTTCAATGTTTTCAGGCATAAGGTCGTGATTGATGTAGCCACTTAGCGCAACTACATGCTGTACTTTGTTAGGGTGATTAAAGCTCAAAGCATAACTTAAAATAGCACCTTGGCTAAACCCTAACAAGAAAGTCTTTTCAGGATCAGAATTGTATTGCGTTTTTAGCTCATCAATAAGAGAAGCTATCTTAGTTAAAGATTCCCTAGCTTGCACCAAATCTGAAAACTTGTTGTTCTCTGCATCTAGGTTGATAGCATACCAAGCATACCCTCCAAATCCCATTTCATAAGGAGCTCTTAAGCTTACTATCAGTAGCTCGTCAGGTAATTCGTCTGCAAAGGAGAATAGATCTAATTCATTGCTGCCGTATCCGTGTAATAAAACTAATAAAGGCGGGTTTTCAGAACCTTTTTTAGGTTCTCTTACGATGTAGTGCAAAGAATTGCTCATAATTATTGTAACACTAATTTTTTGTTAGAATATACTCCGTAAACCTTTCCTTTTAATTGCTTTCCTGTAAAAGCAGAATTCTTTGAGAAAGATAGGATGTCTTCTTTAGTAAAGGTGTATTCTGTTGTTGGGTCAAAAAGCGTCAGATTTGCTTCCTGGTCTTTTGCGATAGAGTAATTGTCTAGTCCAAAGATGGTTCTAGGATTAACTGTAAGGGCTTTAACAGTGGTTTCTATGTCTAAATGAGCGTTTACGGCTCCAAATAAACTTTCCAGACCAATGGTTCCGTCCTCAGCAATGCTAAACTCTACTTTCTTGTTTTCTATATCAATTGGATTGTGGTCAGATGTAATGATATCGATCACACCATCTTTCAATCCTTTTATCAATGCTTTGGTGTCTTTCTTTGTACGCAAAGGTGGAGTTACTTTGCTATTGCTATCAAACCCTTCCAATTCATCATCGGTAAGAGAAAGGTGGTGTGCAGAAACGCTACAAGTAACTTGTAATCCTTTTTTCTTAGCATCTTTGATCAATTGTACTGATTTGGCTGTAGAAATAGTTGGAATATGTAGTTTTCCTCCTGTGTATTCCAGTAAGAACAAGTCTCTGGCTACTTGTATTTCTTCAGCTAAAGCCGGAATTCCTTTCAATCCTAATCTAGTGCTGTTTACACCTTCATTGGCAACACCTTCACCGGCAATGGCTTTGTTCTTAGGAAAACTAAGTACCAAACCATTAAAGTTTTGAGCGTACAAAAGAGCTACTTTTAGTAGATTGTCGTTAACTACAGACTTGTTATAGTCTCCAAAGGCAATTGCTCCGGATTGTTGCATATCAAACATTTCAGCAAGTTCTATCCCATTGCTTCCTTGTGTAAGAGCTCCGATAGGAAAAAGTTTTGTTGCCGAATTGTTGGCCTTATTAATTAAAAACTCAACATCTGACTTTGTGTCTACAATAGGATGAGTATTTGGGTTTACTGCTACTGCTGTAAATCCACTTTTAGCAGCAACTTTCAAACCATTGGTAATGGTTTCTCTTTCTTCATAACCGGGCTCACCAAAACAAACGCTGGTATCGAACCATCCGGAAGAAACATGAAGATTTTCTAGTTGAACTACTTTGTAATTGGATTCTTGCTTAATTGAATTGGCTATCTGGGCGATTTTCCCGTTAACGATTAAAATGTCTTTTTTCTTAAGGTTATGCGAGCTTGAAGCATCTATAATCGTAGCCGATTTTATAAGCGTGGTCATGTTCTGAAGAATTTTAAAATTAAAATTTCCAGCAGCAAAGATACAATAGCTATTGCCAAAAACAACTTCCATAGCCATTGAACTTCATTTTTTTGATTGATTTCTGTAAAAAGTTCTTCTATTGAGTCATATACTTTAAAGTTCTCATTGACCTTGGTTAGCTCATTTGTACTGTAGAAATCTAGGGAGCTTTCTTCTTTAGAAATATTGTAGGCAATTGTTTCTAAGGCCTGTTCTTTTAAGGAAATCTTATAAAATCCGGGAAGTATAGGTTTCTCTTTTGTAGTAAGCTTTACTTTATTGGGATACGATTGTTGCAGAGGTATAAAAGATTCTGCTTCGTTTGAAATGGTGAGAATCTCGTCTTTTTTGATTTTTTTATTAATTTCTATCGTATTCTCTTCTTGCAACGTGTAAAAAGGCTTGGAAACTTCCAAACTTCGTTGTCCAATATTAAAAATAGTAGGTACAATAAGAGGAGAGTTGGTAAAATTGGTTGTTTTTGAATCCAAAGGGGAGGAGAACCAGTAAACTTCTGAGTAGGGATTTGAGATTTCTTGCAAAAATGCTCTGTTGTTTTCGTAAGAGATAATCTGATCTCCTTGTAGTGTGTTTGTAAATTGATAAGCTACTGAAGGAAATTGAAAATTGCTGACGCGTTTCGAAAATACATTTGTGTACAAAGGATGGTCAAAATTGATCTTTGTGATCTTAAGAGAATCTTTTCTTACCTCATTAATAGATCCGTTGGCAAACAATCTAAAAAAAGTATTATAAGATGAGATGTTTAATTCTTTATCGGGAATGATTAAAAGATGTCCTCCTTCTTTTAAAAATTGCACTAGTGAATTTTGTAAAACGCTTGGAATATTTTTGAGCTGATTCAGAACAATTAATTGTTGTTCCGGAATAGTATTATAGTTTACATTTTGAAGTGATGAACTTGAAAAATCAAAGCTCTCTTGAGTGAATATTCTAGAGAGAAAATCACTGTCGTTTCCAATGCTTAGAATTTGTGTTTTTTGTTGCGAATTTATGCTGAAGAAAAAAGTGTTGTCGAAAAGAAAAATATCGTCAAAAGTTATTTGTATTTTTCCTTTAAAGTTCGTAGTTTTCGGTATTGAAAATTCGATGTTTTTTGCATTATCCTTTTCGATAGAGAAGGAGCGTTTGTTAATCAAATTTTCATCATCATATAAAGCAACGGGGATGTCCTTTTTTTCTCCTCCTTGATTTTTGATCACAAAAGAGATGTTAATTTCATCTGCAGTATTGTTTGAGATAAACATACTGTCTATAGAAACGTTATTTTGTTGACTGTTTTTCAGTTTTACTAGAGAAAAAGCGCTATTTACATTTGTAAACTTTGTATTTTTGTTTTTTGTAAAGTATTGAAAATCAGAAATTAATATATTTTTATATAAAGTTTTGCTTTTAGTATTTTTTTGACTTTCGATTTCTAGCAATTTTTGCTCTAAATTTCCTTTTTTTGAAGAAAATGGAACGTTTTTTAGGAGTTCTTCAAACTCTTTTTTGGTAAGATCTCTGTAAATTTCATCATTTGTTAGCAAAGTATACTCATCTAACTCTGAAGAATTTTCGATCAATTCCTGAGTTGCAATTCGTAATTTATTACCGTTACTCCCATTCGTATTTAAACTCATGGAGTTATCCAAATAAACAAAATTGTGATTTTTTTCTTCTACTTTTTTACTACTAAAGTAGGGTTGTGAGAATGTAAAAAGTAACGCTAAAAGTCCAAGCAGTCTTGTGCTTAAAATCAACCACTTTTTTAAGCGTGAACTCTTCCTGGTTTCTAAGCTTATTTTCTTAAGAAAAGAAACGTTTGTAAATGCTACTTTCTTAAACTTCTGTAATTGAAATAAATGTACAAGAATTGGAATTAAAAGTAGTAATAAAAAATAAAAAACTTCAGGGTGTTTAAACTGCATAAATCTACGTCTGCCAATTAATATTTTGCGGCTTTTCCTTTTGCCGAACTATTTTTGATAAACTCTCTCAAATCATCATTTGATTTCTTCAAATCTTCGTTTCTAAGATACATCATATGCCCACTTCTGTATCCTTTGAATTCAAATCTATCTTTCATTTTTCCACTAGGGTCTACTTGCCACATGGTATATTTTGCGTTAAAATAGGTGGTAGCTCCATCATAATACCCTGATTGGATCAAGACTTTTAAATACGGATTTTGTGCCATAGCCTGACGCAAACCTTCTCTTACATCGTTATTTCTACGATCCCATGGGCTTACCGGTCCAAATACATTGTATTTAACATCTGTTTTGAAGTTTAAGTGCTCTCTGATATAGTAGTTGATTGCCGGGGTGAAAGAATGCAGCCAAGAAGTAATTTCTGAGTTGTAATCGGGGCTGTCGCCTGCTACTCTCTTGTCAATACCGTTGTATCTTGAATCTAATCTACCTATAGTCATCCCATTTTTATCACGTAATAACTCTTTCCAAAAATAACTTTTTGGAACATCTAAATTGTGTTGTAAGATCACTTTTTTCTTAATTCCTGAGAAGTAAGACATCTTCTCTGCAACTTTATCTCTTTCCTCTGGAGAAATAAAGCCTCCCTTTGCCATGGCCGGGATTAACTCATTAATTGCATAGTCTTCAGAAAGTGGTAATACTTCTAAAAGATCTTTGCTTTGTAATTCTGCCGGTAACATTTTGTGATACCACGCTGCAGCAGTAAAGTAAGGAAGGTTAATAGCAGATTCTACTGAACTTCCGGTTCTTAATACCAAATAATCTGCCGGAGATACCATGATCACTCCGTTTAAGTACATCCACTGTCTGTTCTGTAGCTCGGCAGCCAACCCCATTACACGAGTTCCGCCATAGCTCTCTCCAATAATGTATTTGGGAGATTGCCAACGATTGTTACGCGTAATAAAAGTGTTTAACCAACCGGCTAAATATTTTACATCTGCATTAATTCCAAAGAATTTTGATTTATCTAGTTTCTTTCCTTTTTTTACTACAGGTCTTGAATATCCTGTGTTTACAGGGTTTACATATACAATATCAGCAACATCCAAAATAGAATTCGGATTGTCTTTTACTCCATAAGGCTGAATGGGATATCCTTCATCATCTATCTTCAAAACTTTAGGCCCGGTATATGCAATGTGCATCCATACAGAAGCAGAGCCCGGTCCGCCGTTAAAAGACATGATAATAGGTCTTTTGTAAGCGTCTTTTACATTGGTTCTTTTGTAGTATGTGTAGTACAGTGAGGCTATGATCTCACCATTATCATCCCAAACAGGTTGCATTCCTGTAGTGGCTTGATAAGAAATTTTTTTACCGTTGATAACGACTTCATTATTTGTAACAACTGTAGTATCTAAAGGAATTCTTTTGTCTTGTGCAAATGCATTTACAAAACAAATGATGGTTAGTAGAAGTAATAGTTTTCTCATGTGAAAAGAATTAAGGACGTCTAATTTAGCGGAAAAAAATGACTTATCTCCAAGAGAAATGTTAATTAAACAGGTAGCAAGTATCCGTTTAAAATTTCTCAAAGACACCCAATCCAAAAAGAGCAAAATCATACTTTACAGGATCGTTAGGATCAAAAGATCGTAAGGTAGTATCTAGCTGTTCCAGTGCTTTCCAATCGTTTTGTTTCCTGTTCAAGATCTTAAGCTTTCTGGCAATATTACCGGTATGTACATCTAGAGGACAAGAGAGTTTTGCAGGAGAATGCGATTTCCAAATACCAAAATCTACACCACAATTATCATTTCGTACCATCCATCGTAAGAACATATTGATTCTTTTGGCAGCAGAATTTTTTAAAGGATTGGAAATGTGTTTCTCTGTTCTGCTTGGGTGATCCAGTTCAAAGAACAATGTCTTAAAATTGGCAACTGCATGTTGATAATTGATTGCGTCTTTGGATGGGAGCAAAGCAAATTCTAATCCTTGATGCTTTGTATAGATGTTTTGCAATGCTTTGATAAAGTAAGTAAAGTCAATAGCATTAAAGGTTCTATGAACAAATTCTACTCCTTTTAAGTCTTTCTCGGTATGATGCAAAATAAAATTATAGGGATCATGATCCATGATCTCCATCATTCTCTTGGCATTTTTAATAATCATAGTCCTATTTCCCCAAGCGATGGTAGAAGAAAGAAATGCAGAGATCTCGATATCTTCTTTCTTTGAAAAAGAATGTGGTATTTGAATAGGGTCTGAGGTTACAAATTTTGGATGATTGTATTGGATGACCTTTTCGTCAAGAAATTCCTTTAATTCTGACTTTTTCATGCAATAACACCATCTTTCATTGTCAACTTTCTGTCAGCCATATTGGCTAAAGTTTCATTGTGGGTTACAATGATAAAGGTTTGATTGAATTTGTCTCTCAGTTCAAAAAATAAGTTATGCAAACTTTCAGCTGAGGCTGAATCTAAATTTCCGCTAGGCTCATCAGCAAGAATAACAGAAGGATCGTTGATCAAAGCTCTGGCTACGGCAACTCTTTGTTGCTCACCTCCCGAAAGTTCATTGGGTTTGTGTTGAATACGATCTTCCAATCCTAGAAAAGTTAAGATCTCTTTGGCTTTTTTTTCTGTACTGACTTTGTCTTTCTTGCCAATAAATGCGGGAATACAAACATTTTCTAAGGCAGTGAATTCCGGTAATAGCTGATGGAATTGAAAAATATAGCCTATGTGCTCGTTTCTAAAGGATGAAACTTGTTTGTCGGAAAGAGATTTAAGAGAGGTTCCGTTGATAGATAGTTCGAAATCCAGTTCTTTGATAGGCTTGTCAAGTGTTCCTAAAATTTGCAGCAGCGTTGTCTTTCCGGCACCGGAAGGGCCTACAATTGCTACAATTTCTCCCTTTTGTATTTCAAGGTCAACACCTTTTAATACTTCTACATCTCCGTAATATTTGTGTATGTTTTTTGCAATAACCATTGATGAGCACTTAATGATAACGAAAGTATTAAAAAGTGCTCAAAAAGGCTACTGATTTTAGAATATGTTTTTTACTCTGTTGTAATCTATAAAGTATACCAATCTCAAAGAAAAGATATGTTGCTTTGGTTCGCTGAATAAATTATCCAGATTGGTAAAGAAATCGTCTCCGGTTTGATCGTTTACACTAAAAATACTGTTTCTGTAGAAGGCAATTAATTGACTTCCCGGAGCGAATTGCCAGAAATAGTTCAGGTCTAAGTTCCAACTGTTAAAGTTGATATCGTGATTTACATTGTAGTTTAAGTTTGGATCTAAATATCCGTCAGTTCTCAAATTGTAAAATTGCGATTCGTAACGAACATCCGACCAGTTGTGTCTGAATGTCAGACTCAATGAAGAGTTGATACTAAAGTTGTACTTCGCAGAGATGGTATTATTAAAGGTTTTACGATCTCTTTGTCCGAATATTTGATTTCCGCTGTCTTCACCTACCCAACCTTGATCGTTATAATCTTGGTTGAATCCGAATCCGTATGAGAAAGATAATTGGTTGCTAAATCTGTAACGAGGAGAAACATTGAATCCGTATCCGTCTCTAGGGTGATTTAAGAATGCTGTTTTGTAGGCATTTGCACTTACAGACAATTTCTTTCTTCTATCTGAGTTAAACCATGAATTAGCTCTTAATCTAGTAGGTCTTAGGAAGAAAACTCCAGACGTACTTCCTTGTCTTGGCTCGAAAAAGTCGAACTGACGTCCTATATTTCCATTGATGTTTGCTCCAAAATTAATTTGATTACGAGTATTGTACCATGAAGAAATTCCTACGTTATTACCGGTGTATGTTCCCGGAGTGTGTAAATAGTTGATATTCCACCATGCATTTACACCGTAGTTGTTAAACTTCCCTTTTGGCTGTAAGATTCTGTAAGAAACATTTCCGTAGAAAGTTTGCTCGTTATTGCTAAACAATACTCCCAAATCATTTGGATTGTAGTTCTTGTCTTCAAAATTGTATCCGGCTTCCCATCTCCAATTTCCGGCAGCTCTTGCTATACTAGTGTCAAAAGTATGTCCGGTAACAGTAGTACCACCTTGCATTACGTTACTTTGCTTGTAAGATCCGTCAACAAAATACTTACTATTCTTTGTTCTTACATGCCATAGCAATCCGGTTACGTTGGCATCTCTAAAATTACCATCTCTGGTTACATTGGTATTGATTAATGTGATGGAAGAGTTTTGGTTGAATGTTTGATCCAATACCATAATATTATAGTTGGCAAAAGGCTCGGTAACTTCTTTACGTACTTCTCCTGTATTGTTATTTCTGATGGTAGCTTCTGTTTTCTCTGTAATTGCATTAAAGAAACCGATACCCAATCCTTTTTTTGTTCTTCCGGAGATTTTAACGGCATTTAGCATTTTTACTCCATTAGGATTATCAACAACTTCTTCATCTGCACCCAAATTGTCATAAACGGCAGAGAAGTTTGTAGGTGTGTTTCCAATTCTTCTTGAGAAGAAAAGGTTTCCTTTTCCAAACAATTCGGTTCCTTCTACAAAGAATTGTCTTTGTTCGTTAAATACTTGTTCAAAAGGCCCTAAGTTCAAACTCACATTGTCAAATCCAACTTGACCAAAATCAGGAATTAATGTTGCGTCTAAGGTGAAGTTTTCTGTAATACCATACTGAACATCCATACCGATGCTTCCTGAGCTTTCAGAATTTCCATCATAAGAATCAATAGTTCCGGAGGTATAAGGGTAAAAAGCTAAACGTGTTGGAGGTTTGATATCTCTAAAATCTTCAACCAAACCATCGTATTGAGTCCAAACACCTTTGGTATTGTCAATCCAGTTCCATGTATATTGTGCATTTTCATTCAAAACCCTTCTGTGGAAATTAAATCCCCAAGATTGTACAGGTTTGTTGGCAAAACGTAAGGCTCTGTATGGAATCTTCATTTCTACAGACCATCCAACTCCATTTACTTTTGCGGCACTTTGCCATACAGCATTCCAGCTAAAATCTTCATTTCCTTCAGAAATTTTAGATTCGGCTTGTGATCCTGTACTCATTACAATGAATTCGAATCCATTTTGCCCATCATCATTAGGATTGATGGTTACCAAGAAGAAATCTGATTGTCCAAAGTTATCTCTATTGGTAAATTCCATAGGGATCTTAGACGGATCAGGATCGTTCATGTTGGCACTAATATATATAGCGTCATTATCGTATATTACTCTTACTTCTGTTTTATGAGTATCTGGAGCTTTCTCTCCATTGTCAGGTCTGAATACAACAAAGTCTTTGGCAATTTCGGCACTTTTCCATGCTTCATCATCTAAGAGCCCATCAATTTTAGGCGCTTTAGTAATTCTCGTGGTTTTGATTCTTTTTCGATTGCTATTAATTTCTTCTTGAGCAAATAAACAATTTGCCGATAAAAAAAGAATAACAAATAAGGATAGAACTTTAGACATTTTGGTTGATTTGTAGTTTAAATGGTTGCTTATCTATTTATCAATTCTTTCAGGATTCATTTGAACCTGTTGATTTACCCTAAGGACAACGCTAAATCTTAAGCGTTACAGATGTTAACATTTGAAATCCGAATTTTAAGATTTCTATAACATTCATAGATGTGGCTAAATTAGAATGGGTTGCTCTCTTCGAAAAATGAAATGACATGAACTGTAACAAGAATGTAGTGAACTGTAACTATTTGAAATCGACTCTAAAATTGTTTTATTTTTTATCAACATCATAGTGATGATATCGAATCGAAATTTGTATTTTTGCTAGCGTTTTAAACAAAGATTATACATGAACTTACACGAATATCAAGGAAAAGAAATCTTAAGCAGTTTTGGCGTGAGAATTCAACGCGGAATCGTTGCCAGTAATCATAAGGAAGCTGTTGATGCAGCAAAACAATTAACTACAGAGACAGGAACTAGCTGGCATGTAATTAAAGCGCAGATTCACGCGGGAGGTCGTGGAAAAGGAGGAGGAGTTAAACTTGCTAAGAACTTAGAGGAAGTTGAAACTATTTCTAATGATATCATTGGAATGATGTTAAAAACTCCACAAACTCCACCAGAAGGAAAGAAAGTAAATCAGGTATTGATTGCTGAGGATGTATACTATCCTGGAGATTCTGAACCTGAAGAATACTATATGTCTGTTTTATTAAACAGAGCAACTGGTAGAAATATGATCATGTATTCTACTGAAGGAGGAATGGATATTGAAGCAGTAGCAGAGGAAACTCCACATTTGATCTTTACAGAAGAGATCGATCCAATGATGGGATTATTACCATTTCAAGCTCGTAAGATTGCTTTCAACCTTGGATTATCTGGAGGAGCTTTCAAAGAGATGACAAAATTCGTAACAGCATTATATACTGCTTACGTAAAATCTGATTCTTCTTTATTCGAGATCAACCCGGTTTTAAAAACATCTGATGATAAGATCTTAGCAGTAGATGCTAAAGTAACTTTAGATGACAATGCTTTGTTCCGTCATAAAGACTATGCTCAGTTACGTGACTTAAGAGAGGAAAACCCAATTGAAGTTGAAGCAAATGCTGCCGGATTAAACTATGTTGATCTTGACGGAAACGTTGGGTGTATGGTAAACGGAGCCGGATTGGCAATGGGAACTATGGACTTGATCAAACAAGCTGGAGGAGATCCTGCAAACTTCTTAGATGTTGGAGGTACTGCTGATGCACAGCGTGTAGAAACAGCTTTCGGAATCATTTTAAAAGATCCTAATGTAAAAGCGATCTTGGTAAATATCTTTGGAGGTATTGTACGTTGTGATAGAGTAGCACAAGGTGTTGTAGATGCTTACAAGAACATGGGTGATAAGATTAATGTGCCTATTATTTGTAGATTACAAGGAACCAACGCTAAAGAAGCTAAAGAATTGATTGACAACAGTGGAATGGAAATTATCTCTGCAACAGAGTTCCAAGAAGCTGCTGATAAAGTACAAGAAGTATTGACGAAATAATTCTTTGACTAGATAAACAAGACAACAGGATAGAAGACTAGTTGTTACACTATAAAAAAAACACCACTCATTTGAGTGGTGTTTCTATTTATGTATTGACTATTTAATTAAGGTTTTACTGTTTCTTCACCTTTGTCTACTTTGATACGCTCTGGACGGTTAGCCAATTCCCAAGCAGTATGGAAAACCAAACGAGATCTGTTCTCTAAAAGATCGTAGTTAATCTTATCAGGAGTATCAGTTACTCTGTGGTAATCATCGTGTGTACCGTTAAAGTAGAAAATAATTGGAATGTTGTTCTTTGCAAAGTTGTAGTGGTCTGATCTGTAGTAAAAACGATTTGGATCATTTTCATCATTATATGTATAATCCAATTCTATGTTCATAAACTCATCGTTTACTTTTTCAGAAATGTTATGTAGTTCAGTACTTAACTTATCACTTCCAATCAAATAAATATAATTACGATCTCCTTTACGTTTTGGATCGATACGACCAATCATATCAATGTTTAAGTTTGCCACTGTATTCTCAAGCGGTACTAAAGGCTCGTAATCTGTATAGTATCTAGATCCTAACAATCCTTTTTCTTCACCAGTTACGTTTAAGAAAATGATAGAACGCTTTGGACCATGACCTGCATCAGCAGCAGTTTTGAATGCTTCTGCAATTTCTAAAATAGAAACTGTTCCGGAACCGTCATCATCAGCACCGTTAAAAACTTCTCCTTTTTCGTTTACACCAACGTGATCTAAGTGAGAAGAAATAACAATATACTCATCAGGCTTTTCTGAACCTCTGATGATAGCAGCTACATTCTCTGAAGGTTTTGGAGTAGTAGAAGTTTGGAAGTCCATTGCAAACTTTGAAGGAACTGTAGCAGGTTTTGCTGATTTATTGATGTTTTTCACCAATGCTTTCCCCATTTTATCACTGATCAAGAAAAAGTACATGTTTGTCTCAGCGTCTTTTTTACGAGGTAAAGACAAACGACTACCATGTCCGCTTTCTTCACGTCTTTTATAGAATGAAGAATAACGCTCAAATGTACTATTGTCCATAAAGAATAAAGCTTTTGCTCCTTGCTCTTTAGCAGCGTCTCTTTTAGCAGAAAGCGCCTGACGTCCGTTAGACCATTTAGAAGCTTTCTTATCACCGGTAATTACATTGTTTCCGGCTTTGTCTTTAGGCTCTCCAGCTTTTACGACAACTATTTTCCCTGTTACATTAAGACCTTTGTAGTCAGAATATTTTTCATCATCAATACCGTATCCGGCAAATACAATCTCAGTAGCGTCTACTTTTGCAGATTCTGCAGAACCAAGAGCAATGAAATCATCGTAATAGTTGAATGATTTTCCATTAGCGGTAATGCTAACTTTTGGAGTGCTTACTTCATTTAAAGGAACAGTTTGGAAATAGTTTCCTTCAATAACAGGTCCAATTCCTAACTTCTCGTATTCCTTTTTAAGGTACTCTACAGCTTTCTTTTGCCCAGGTTCTCCAGTGTTACGTCCTTCAAACTCATCTGAAGCGTAAATGTATAAATGTTCTTTTAGCTCATCTTGAGTAATAGAACTGGCATAATTCACAACGTCTTCCTTGGTTGCTTCTTTTTGGCAAGAGAACAAGACCGTTAAGGCGCTGGCTAGTAATAGTGTTTTTTTCATTTTTGAAATGTTGATTTGACCCGTGATATTACGAAAAAGATGGGAGAGAGGCTTTACAAGCCTTCGTTTTTTAACATTTATTAACAAAAATTTAAGCATAAAAAAAGCCACTCGACTGAGTGGCTGAAATTTTACTCTTAAAATAAGGTATAACTAAAGCTAAGATCTAAGTTTTGATACTTAGTTGACCAACCTGAAGTATTTTCTATTACATTTCTTGAGTTGTATTTTAATTCAATTGCATAATCATTTTTGTGAAAGCCTACACCAAATACTAAACCATTGAAAGCATCCAGCTTAGGGATTATATTAGGGATGTCTCTTCCAAAATCGAACTTAGAACTTTTGAACCCTTTTTCAAACATAATACCAAAACTAAGAGAAAGTCTGGATTTAGATTTTAAGTATATATAATTACGAATACTGATAGGGATTTCGATTGATTTGTATGTGAGCTCAATTTCTTCAGTATTGTTTATAGGTCTATCTGACGTTACCGCTGTAACTGTGGTATTGATAGATCTAAATTTAGGATCGATAAATAGAGACCATTTGTTTCCTTTTGTAGGTAGCATATATTCTAGTTCAAAACCAAAAATAGGAACGATTTTATTTCCAAAATCAACCTCGTACCCAAATATAAATTGAGTACCGTATTTTTTTATTGACATATTAGACATAGAAGTACCAACTTTTGCTTTTACATAAAGTTTTTTACCTTGTTCGAACTCTTTATACTCTTTAAAAGAATCGCTAAAACAGTTGTTATATTTGATAAAGTACTTTGTTAAAGCTGTATTTGAGTAGTATATACGATCTAAAGCGTTCTTTGTCCCTTCACATTTTACATTTAAGTTCAATTGTTGTTTGTACTGCTCATTATACCCCAACGTTCCTCTAGAGGTAGAATATCTTTTGTAGATTAACTGAACAGGTACTTGGTTAGCTTCATTTGTGTAAAAAAAGCGAACAATCTTATCTTCTTTGTATTGAAATAATGAAGCCTTTCCTTCGATCAATACCTTTAATAAAAGGGGAGCATTCCTGAACTTAGGTTTTCTGTCTGCACTTAACCTGTTGATGTTGCTAATACTTACATCAATATCTACATTGAACCTTTTGTATTTGTTAATGTCATAAATGCTGATTTCATCAATACTACCAAACTCTTTGATAATTTCAGGATCGTTTTCTGAGATTTTGTATTCAAAAGATCCTTTGATCACATCCCAATTATCATCTTTAATAAGGCATTCGGTTTTTGTTCCCTCTCGATCAATAAAATACCCTTTTTTAAACTCGATTTGTGCCATAGCAGTTGCTCCTGCCAATAATAGCAGGCATAGCAAAATTTTTTGTTTCATACCGTTAAATAAATTTTAGAAATACAATTTTTTTTCACGGGTAAAGGTACATGATTTCAATGTTTTGCAAAAGAAATTTACGTATGATTATTGTAAAGAAATCTCCTTTGTAAAATCAATAATATCACCATTTGAAGTCATTCCTTGAATTACAACTTTATATCTCTGAATGTTTTCAGGAATCTCAACTCGAAAAGTATACGGTTGATCGGCAAGCATGATGTTTGGTTTCCAGTATAAAGTCGCATGTTTTTTATACTCGTTACTGTACGGATCGTAAAGGTAATTTGGTGCTTCGTATGGAGTAGACTTAGAAAACCCGTTTTTGGCAAAGAACTCATGTCGATAAACACTTGTGTCTGTAGGATCTTTATAGCCAAAAATACTTTCGTTAGTTAAATAAATATTGATTGAACCAAAAGGATTTTTCCCTCCATCACCAATACCGGAACGATTGATTTTGATGCTTTTCACTTGATCTAAAGAAATCTCTTTCAATATTTCAAATTGATTGGGTCTGATCAAAGTTCTGTTTACATAAACATTCATCATATTACCCGGACTTCCAACATCTACACCAAAATTGTTTCTGCCTAAAATTGTCTGATCTTTTGTACGTGTAGAATAGATGTAAATGCTTCCTGCACTATAAATAACTCTAACACCGCCTCGTGTGCTCAAATACGACAATACATCTCTGTATTTTGTGATCAAGTCTTTTGTAACTGTAAAAGACTCGTTAAACGTAGACTTGTCCATAGGATTGACATAAGTATCATCATCTTTTGCGGTAGCGTTTCCTTTGACAACAACTTCTTTTAAGAGTTCGCTATCCTCAACAAAAGGAGAGTATGATGTATTGCTGATATCTATTACTTGCTTCTTTTTTAAGGTAACAATAGTATCGTGGTTTTCTGTGTGTTCTGAAACTTCGAATGAAATTTGACGTTGACTTCCTTTTCCTTTTTTGGCAGAAAGTATCACTTTGTCGTTTGTATTTACAATCAGATCTTTTAGCAAGAAGTTTCCAGATGCATCAGTATTTATATAACCTATTTGATGATCGGTGTAATAATCAACTTTGACATTGGGGATTCCTTTCTTTTTCCTGTCTAAAAGCTTCCCTTTAATAGTAAAGCCTGTCTCAAAAGGATGTTCAATACCAGTTGTATCTTGTGTAATGATTCGTATCCACTTGCTTTTATCTTTGGTATAGGTGAGCAAGTGTGTGTTGATCTTTGAAATACTTTCAGTAGAATTAAAGTAATTGAATCCTTTGGTAAGGTTACCAAGGTAAAAGTGTGTTTTAAATGTGTTCTTTTTTACAAGTAAATTTTCCTCCGGAACAATAGAAACTGACAAGTACATCTGAGAATTTGGAAGCCAGTTGCGAAGTTGAAATTCAACGCTATCTATAGAAGCTCGTTTAGCTTTTACCAGAACGTCTTCTCTGTTTGAAGAGATACCATAGTTATTAAAGAAATGTCTTTCTGCTAGAGGAGTGGTTCCATCAAAAAGTGTGATGGTATTTAGCCCTTTTGAGAGTTGTCGCTTAGGGAGGCTGAAAAAGACTTGTCCTCCTTTGAGATTGATAGGGCTTGATAGTGCTACATTTCCTTTTGAATGGATGATGATAGCAGGTGTGTCTTTGGGAGTAAAATCTTTGGATTTAAAATAGAAAGAAAAGGAGTCTTCTTTCTCTACAACACTAATAAGAATACCTGAACTTTTAACTTGAGGTAAAGCAAACTTTCTGTATTCTGAATCTTGATCGATCTCAGCAAAGTATTTTAATGCAGAATTCGGGCGAAACCTAAATTTTCCAATTCCTGTAATGTCTGTTCTAAAGATAGCAACTACTTTGTTATTCTCATCTTTGATCTTCCCACTAACGACGATACCATCTCCGTTTTTATCGACAACTTTTACTCCGGTGAAACTGTTTATTCCGTGAATTATATGACCGGATTCAGGAAAGAAAGAGACACTGTTTAAAAGACTTCCTGTTGTTTTCCCTTTTTCTTTGGTATAAATTTTTAATTCATACAATTTGTTTGTGTCAAAGTTTTTACTCCAATTTGTTGTCAGTTTGTAGAATAGCGTAGATGCTTTATAAGTTGCAGGAATCTGAATAAAAGAATTGGAGATTCCCTGTTGAAATTGTAAGTATTTTTGAGCAATCAACTTGCCTTCATGATCGTATATGAGTAAGCTGGCCTTTTTTGTGTGCTCAAAGAGTCTCCCTGATTTTGAATTAGTCACAAATGCTTCAAACCAAGCCTTTTCTCCGGGATAGAAAGCTTCTTTGTTAAATCTAAGATGGAATTCTTCTTGCGGATATTTGTGGTGATTCTTGTATGCATCAACAATATTGGTTTGAGAAAAACAATATGATGAGATGCATAATAAAAAACAAAAAACGCAAAAAGATCTAAGTGTGATAAGATTCAAGTTTTTCATAACTTGAATAAAAGTATCACAATAAATAAGGAAATCCTAATTTAAAGTTTTTCCTTCAGTACTTTAATTTCATCTCTTAGCTGAGCAGCTACTATAAAGTCTAAGGCTTTAGCAGCTTCTTCCATTTGTTTTCGCTTGTCTCTAATTCGTTTTTCAATTTCAGATTTCGGCAAATACTCCAAATCTTGTTCTGCTACTTTCTGTGTTGCAGTATTGTATTGATAGGACGCTACAGCTTGCCTGGAAAGAGTTTCATCAATCTTTTTATTGATCTGTTTTGGAGTGATATTGTTTGCAGTATTGTAAGCAATTTGTTTTTCGCGCCTTCTGTTGGTCTCATCAATAGTCAACTGCATACTTCTAGTGATCTTATCTGCATACATGATGGCCTTTCCGTTTACGTTTCTGGCAGCTCTCCCTACTGTTTGAGTTAGAGATCGATGCGAGCGTAAAAAACCTTCTTTATCAGCATCCAATATGGCAACGAGCGATACTTCAGGCAAATCCAGCCCTTCACGAAGTAGGTTTACACCCACTAATACATCAAACAGTCCTTTTCTCAAATCTTGCATGATCTCAACACGTTCCAAAGTATCTACATCTGAATGGATATATCGACAACGAATTTGAATTCTTGTTAGATATTTGGTCAGTTCTTCTGCCATTCTTTTGGTCAAAGTAGTTACCAAAGAACGTTCATCCTTTTCTACACGAATTTGTATTTCTTCGATCAAATCATCAATTTGATTCAAACTAGGACGAATTTCAATTTCCGGGTCTAGCAAACCTGTAGGTCGTATGACCTGTTCTACAAATAGCCCTTCTGTTTTTTGTAATTCGTAATCAGCCGGAGTAGCACTTACGTAGATCACTTGGTTTTGCAATGCTTCAAATTCTTCAAACTTCAAAGGTCTGTTGTCCATAGCAGCAGGTAATCTGAAACCATATTCTACCAAGTTTTCTTTTCTACTACGATCTCCACCATACATAGCATGTGTCTGAGGAATGGTTACGTGACTCTCATCAATCACCATTAAATAATCATCCGGAAAATAATCTAGCAAACAGAAAGGACGAGTTCCGGCCTCACGACCATCCAAATAACGAGAATAATTCTCGATTCCAGAACAGTAACCCAATTCTCGGATCATTTCTAGATCAAACTCTGTACGTTCTTTCAAACGCTTTGCTTCTAAATGTTTTCCTATTTCTTTAAAGTAATCGTGTTGCTTCATCAGGTCATCTTGAATCTGATGAATGGCATTTTGTAATACTTCCGGTGAGGTTACAAATAAGTTAGCTGGATAGATGGTTAAGCTTTCAAATCGATCTAGAACCTGATTGCTAACAATATCGATGGATTCTATTTCTTCGATCTCATCTCCAAAGAAATGTACTCGGTATCCGTTCTCTCCATAAGAGGGGAAAATGGTAACCACGTCTCCTTTGACTTTAAAAGTTCCACTTTTGATCTCTACATCTGTTCGTGAATATAAACTGGTAACTAGTTGATGCAAGAATTTTGTTCTGGAAATAATCTGACCTACTTCAACAGGAATGACATTCTTTTTAAACTCTATAGGGTTTCCAATACCATACAAACAGGATACAGAGGCTACTACCAATACATCACGTCTTCCGGATAGGAGAGAAGAAGTAGTGCTTAAACGCAGCCTTTCAATATCATCATTAATAGAGAGGTCTTTTTCTATATAAGTTCCTGTAACGGGGATATAAGCTTCCGGTTGGTAATAATCATAGTAAGAAACAAAATACTCTACGGCATTTTCCGGAAAGAACTGTTTGAACTCTGAATACAATTGTGCCGCCAAAGTCTTGTTGTGAGCCAATACCAAGGTAGGTCTGTTTACCTTTTCTACCACATTGGCAACGGTAAATGTTTTACCGGAACCGGTAACTCCCAAGAGGGTTTGGTACTTCTCTTGCGATACGATTCCTTCTGAAAGTTGTTTGATTGCTTCGGGTTGATCACCAGTGGGTTTGAACTCTGACTGTAGCTTAAAATCCATCCCATAAAAATACGAAGCTTTTTCATTTTATGGGATGGAAAATCGAAAATAAAAATGAGGATTTTTATCTTCTCAATAAAGCAAAATTTTGCGTTTCAACTCTTACTTTTCCATTTCTGTCTGTAAGTTCAACTCTTACCCAATAATCGTTAGAGATTACAACTCGACCATTGTATCTACCATTCCAGCCGGGATGATCTATACTGAATTGAGCAATGGGTTTTCCGAATCGATCAAAGACAGATATTCTACTTTTTGGAAAGAAGTCGGTATTAACTCCTTTTACATTCCAAGTATCATTTACACCATCATCATTAGGTGTGAAAAACTTAGGTAATTCTATAACAGCAACTTCCAGTTCTGCTTCACCACAGCCATTCTTGTCACGAACTAAGATGGTATAAATACCTCCTGGAAGATTGTCAAAGAAAGGTTCATCTTGATAGTTGTATACAATGTTATTCTCAGAATCTAGTAGGGCAAATTCATAATCGCCAATTCCTAAGTTTCCATTATTGTTGTTAATTAAAATCGAATTATCACTATCACCATCATCAATAATTACATCTTCTTCTGTAATAGTTGCTACACTAGAGGCAATCACAACAATATCTCTAGTTCTAGAACAGCCTGTGCCATCTAACTTAGTAGCTGTTACAGAGTACGTGCCTGCTTGAGTAGCAGTTATTGTTTCACCTAAAACTGTATTTCCGTTAGCGTCAACCCAAAAATAGTCATAGAGTTCTGTAGGGTTTTCTACTTCAAGTAACAAGCCAGTATCACCAAGACAAATATATTGAGGCGAGGTAACTTCAAATTCAGGGAGAGGATTTATATTCAATTGAAAAGATACTCTTGTGTTAAAGCACCCTGTATTATTATTATCTACTCTTACAAATATTTCCTGTACGTTGGCTGTTGAGTTGCTGTAAGGAAAAGTAATAGGGTTACTCGTTGTATTAGCATCGTCTAGTGTTTCGTAGAAAGTAACTTGAAAATCATTTGGATCTTGACTTGGACCTAAAATTGAAGCTGCCAAGTTTTCGAAATTTATATCTTGAATAAAACCATTGGTATCGTCTCCATCTAGATCATTGTCACAAAATTCTAGATCATTTATTCTGTTAGCAAAAGGTTCAGGGTTGACAATGATATCAAACTGACTATCAGTACTAAAGCATCCTGTTGTATTGTTGGTTATCCTCACATATATTGTTTGCGAGAAAGGAGTTGTGTTGGTAAAAGGCCCAACAATAGGGTTTGTATTGTTTTGCGCATCATTCAAAGAGGTGTAGTAGCTTACAGAATAATCGCCTGGACTTTGTCCGTCAATAATGTTTTGTGTTTGTAGGCTAAGGTCAATGTTTTGCACTAGCCCATCAGTATCAGTATCACATAAGACAAGATCGCTTATAGGGCTGTTTACAGGGAGAGGATTCACAATTAGATCAAAAGAGACAGTGTTGAAACAGGTTGTAGAGATGTTTGTTACTCTCACATATATTGTTTGTTGATTTTGAGTTGTGTTTTGAA